>DATNQM010000030.1:0-244010 GCA_036704045.1 Halomicronema sp.
ACCCAAACCCACCCCCGCCAACATCGCACAACTTCAAAAACCAAACCTAGAATTACAAACAGCCCAAGCCTATCAATTCAGCGACGCCATAGCCAAAGCACGCACCATACCTAAAAACGATCCCCTTTATCCTCAAGCCCAAAAAAATATTGACCGCTGGTCTCAAGTCATCCTAGATATTGCCATTGGTCGCGCCCAACAAGGAGCATATCAAAGCGCCATCAAAACCGCAAATCTTGTACCAAAAGACCGCAAAGAAATTTATGCCACAGCCCAACAATACATCCCCCAATGGCAGAAAAAAAGTCAACTATTTATCAACAATCAAAGGCAACTAATTGCCGCCGGAAAACTGATCCGTCAGGGTCAAGCATCCAGCTATAGCAAAGCCATTGCCGCCGCCAGCACCATCAAACAAGATCAACCCGCCTATTCTGAAGCCAAAAAACTCATTAATCAATGGAGTAATAGTATTTGGCAAATCGCTCAAACTCGCGCCAATCAACGCCTTTATCCCTCCGCCATCGCCGCTGCCCAACTAATTCCAGAAAACACACCTAGCTATCTCCCCGCCCAAAAAGCTATCCAACAATGGCAGCGCTAACTTAACTTTTTGTAGGGCAAAAGCCCTACAAATTCCCTATCTTAAAACCAAAAAAAATGAACTATAAAAAACTAATTTCTTTCCTGCTTATCAGCTTAACTTTATTAACCTTCTCCTTCCCCTCACCGGCCCTAGCCAATACCACCGGCAACCAACTTTTTAATATCCACTGTGCCGGTTGTCACATCAACGGCAGCAACATCATCCGACGCGGCAAAAACCTTAAGAAAAAAACCCTAGAAAAATATAAAATCAATAACGAAGAAGCCATCATATCCATCATCACAAATGGCAAAAATAATATGTCGGCTTACAAAGACCGCCTCAGCCCCTCAGAAATTCAAACCCTAGCCAATTATGTCCTTGAACAAGCAGAAAAAAACTGGCCTAAATAATTAGCTTATTTCTTGCCAATCCCCTATATTATTTAAATATTCTCTGAAAAAAAAGTAAAAATTATTTACTATTCTTTCCAGTGTCATCTACCTCAAAAACTCAAACAAAACCATGAATTTACCCCCCCATTCCCGCCTACAATTAACTCCTGATCTCAATATTTGCAGAATATTAAATGGAATGTGGCAAGTATCAGGATCTCATGGACGAATAGACTCAAATACCGCCATTCAAACCATGTTTAAATACATGGATGCCGGTTTCACCACCTGGGACTTAGCAGATCATTATGGCCCCGCCGAAGACTTTATTGGAGAATTCCGACGCCAACTCATCACCACACGCGGAAAACAAGCCCTTGATCAACTTCAAGCCTTCACAAAATGGGTGCCCAGACCTACAAAAATGACCCGAAAATTAGTCGAAGACAACATCAACATATCCCTCCGCAGAATGGGCGTAGAAAGCATCGACCTCCTGCAATTTCACTGGTGGGAATACCGCGATAAAGGCTACCTAGATGCTCTCAAATACATGACCGAATTACAAGCCGAAGGAAAAATCAAACACCTCGCCTTAACCAACTTCGACACCAAACATTTACAAATTATCGTAGACAGTGGCATTAAAATTATTTCCAACCAAGTACAATTTTCTATCATCGACCGCCGGCCCGAAATAGAAATGATACCATTTTGTGAAAAACACAACATTAAACTATTAACTTATGGCACCCTTTGCGGTAGTTTACTCTCAGAAAAATATCTAGGAATTTCCGAACCAAACTCCTTTTTACTCAATACAGCAAGCCTCAGAAAATATAAAAATATGATTGATGGTTGGGGAAAATGGAATTTGTTTCAACAATTACTTAATACCCTGAAAACAATCGCCGACAAACATCAAGTTACCATCCCTAATGTAGCCATTCGTTATATTTTAGATAAACCGGCCGTCGCAGGAGTCATTGCCGGTGCCCGTCTCGGAATTTCTGAACACATCCAAGACAACAACAAAGTATTTAACTTTAAACTAGACGAAACCGACTACCAGCAAATACAAGAAATCAGCAATCAATCCCGTGATCTCTTTCGCCTCATAGGCGACTGTGGCGACGAATACCGGCGCTAAATCTCCCAAAAATTACCCCTTCTCTATACCGAGAAGGGCGACAACTACAATATCAAATTTTTATTAAGCTATAATACTCAAGAAATTAATTCATTTACCCATTTCAAAAATGACAAATCCCACTCTCAAAAACCCAGACCAAATAACTCCCAAAAATTCCCTATCAAACTCCCCCCTAAACTTCTTACATTCCTTATGGAAATTTTCCCGACCCCACACAATTATTGGCACAACCTTAAGCGTTTTTAGCCTTTACATCATAACACAATACACCCTTAAAAATAGCCAATTTAACATAGAAATAATTAACCTATTAACAACATGGATAGCCTGTTTATGCGGCAACATTTATATAGTCGGACTCAATCAAATAGAAGACATAGAAATTGACAAAATTAACAAACCTCACCTCCCCATTGCCGCCGGCGAATTCACCCCCAAACAAGCAAAAATCATCGTCATTCTCACCGGCATTCTCTCCCTACTAATCGCAGCCTACACCGGCCCATTTTTATTAGCAATGGTAGGCATAAGCCTAACCCTTGGTACCGCCTACTCCCTCCCCCCAATTCGCCTCAAACGCTATCCCTTTTGGGCATCCTTTTGCATCTTTACCGTCCGAGGAATCATAGTCAACCTAGGCTTATATCTTCATTTTAACGATATCTTAAAAATCACTAGCCACCCAATAAAAAACTTAAATTCCCTCCCTCAAATTCCCCCCCAAATTTCCTTACTCACCCTATTTATTTTAATTTTCACCTTTGCCATCGCCATCTTCAAAGACATCCCCGACATCGAAGGCGACAGAAAATATAACATCAGTACCTTTACCCTCAAACTCGGTGCCCCAGCAATCTTTAAACTCTCCCTCTGGGTAATAACAACTTGCTACATAACCATTACCCTAGCCGCCCTCATTTTTTTACCCCAAAAAACCGCCCTATTTCTATGTATTAGCCACCTACTAACCTTAATTTTACTATGGTGGAATTCTCAAAAAATTAACTTACAAGACAAAATCGAAATCGCCAAATTTTACCAATTTATCTGGAAACTATTTTTTCTTGAATATCTCCTATTTCCAGCCGCTTGTCTGCTGGGGTAAGGGCAAAATCATCCCAAGCCAACCAGTAAACTAAACCAATAAAATTCCGCCGAAAACTTCAACCCATTTCTCTGAAAAAGACTTAACAAAGTTTCGGCGGATAGATTTTATAAAAATTAAAAAATATCCTTACTTAAGCCTTCTCAGTACCTCTTCTCCGCTAATTATAAAAATCTAAAAAAATTTCCCTCTTGTTTTAATCAAAAAAAGTATTAATTCAGCATTATTTTTAAACCCGTTCTCCAAACTCTACACTTTTTTCTATCGCAAAGCAGATTTATCGCTGATCCCCACCTACTACAATTAAAATTACAAAACCCCTCCCTAACTTTGTAACAAAATTTTAAGGAACAAAACATTATGGCAGTAGTTGAAAAACAAGGAAACTTAGACATTAATCAGGATCTCGAATTCCAATATAACGCCTGGAAAAGACAAAAAAAAGCATGGAAAATCATGGCACTAATCCTACTTAGTGGCTTACTAGGACTACTAGGAGAAGGCCCACTAAGCGATGCAAAAAAAGGAGAAAAAACCGATAAAATATCAATAGAATATCAGCGTTTAACAAGATTTCAATCTCTCAACCAACTAAAAATTCACTTATCTCAAAACACAGGAAATCAGGGAGAACTCCGAATAAAACTCAGCCAAAAATACTTACAAAACACCCAAATTCAGCAGATTAACCCACCTCCCTACTATGTAGAAACCGGCCAAAAATACATCACCTATATATTTCGCCAAACTCAACCACCCCAACCCACAACCCTAACCTTTTATCTTCAACCACAACAAATAGGCATAATCAACGCAGAAATTAAATTACCACAAGAAAACCCCATTAAATTCAACCAAATTGTCTATCCTTAATCGCAGCTAAAATCATCAAAAAATCTTTTAATTCCTCAGCCCAACAACCAAAAAATTTTAAAAAAAGAGAAAAAAATGTATTCAATTTTGAAAGCCATTATTATATACTTCTTCTTGTTAATAACATTTAGACTAGGCGGAAAACGCTCCCTAGCCCAGATTACAACCTTTGATTTTGTCCTAGTCATCATTATCAGCGAAACCATACAAAACGCAATGGTAGGAGAAGATTACTCCCTCACAAACGCCTTTTTACTAATTATCACAATGGTTGCCATAGACGTCTCCATCTCCATAATCAAAGAACGTTGGCCCTTCATAGAAAAATTAGTAGACGGCGTACCCCTAATCATCCTAGAAGATGGCCGGCCCCTCAAAGAACGCATGAAAAAAGCAAGAGTAGGCGAAGACGACATCATGCAAGCAGCAAGAGAACTACAAGGACTAGAAAGAATGGAGCAAATAAAATACGCCGTATTAGAACGCAGCGGCAGCATTACAATAATTCCAAAATAACATCACAAAAAAACAAACAAAAAAATGCAATTAGTTCTCTACAGCAAACCCGGCTGCCACTTGTGTGAAGGATTGCAAGAAAAACTCCTACAAATACAAGATATAAACCTAGAACTAGAAATCCGCGACATCACCACCCGTCAAGATTGGTTTCAAGCCTACCAATATGAAATCCCAGTCTTGTATGCCAAAATTCCCAACCCTTCTAGCCCCGAACCCACATTAACACCCCTGCCCAGACCCTCTCCCCGCGCCACAGTCCAGCAGTTGCAACAAACATTACAGAAATATTTTCCGAAAAAGGATTCACAATAAGCGAAATATTGCCTAGGCTAAGGTCAAATAAAAAATCACCAAGCCTGTCATAAATTCGTGTGAGGAATACGACCTATGAAGTTGCGCGAACTACTAGCAACCGTCCCCAACCTACTGCAAACCCCAGACAGTGCAAACCTAGAAGTAGAAATCACAGGAATTGCCACCAATTCCCACGCCTGTCAGCCCGGTGATTTATTCATTGGAATGCCCGGAACCCGCGTTGATGGCGGAGAATTTTGGCCAAGCGCCCTAGCAGCAGGAGCAGTAGCCGCCATCATTTCCCCAGAAGCCGCCAAAAAACAACCAGTAACCAATCAAAACGTCATCCTTACCACCGACATTCGCACCTGCTGCGCCAAAATTGCCACCGCCTACTATGGCAACCCCACCAGCAAACTAAAAATGGTTGGAGTCACCGGCACCAACGGCAAAACCACCACCACCCACCTCATCGAATACCTACTCAACAACGCCCAAGTACCAACAGCCCTCCTAGGCACCCTCTATGCTCGTTGGCCCGGTTTTTCCCAAACCGCCGTCCACACCACCCCCTTTGCCGTTGAACTACAACAACAACTTGCAGCCGCCGTCAACAGCAAAGTCAGCACCGGCATCATGGAAGTCAGTTCCCACGCCCTAGCCCAAGGAAGAGTGGAAGGATGCCAGTTTGAAGTCGCAGTCTTTACCAACCTCACCCAAGATCATCTCGACTTCCACCGCGACATGGAAGATTATTTTTCCGCCAAAGCCCTCTTATTTAGCCCCAACTACCTAAAAGGACGGGCTATCATCAACAGCGACGATGCCTATGGCAAACGCTTAATCGCCAGCCTCAACCCCGAACAAGTCTGGACCTACAGCGTGGGAGATACCACCGCCGACCTCTACGCCTCTAACCTTACCTATTCTCAAACCGGCGTCAAAGGAACCCTCCACACCCCCAAAGGTAACAGCGAATTTTATCTACCTTTAGTTGGACAATACAACCTCGCCAATATGCTCAGCGCTATAGGCGCCGGTTTGCAACTCGGTTTAGACTTAAAAAACATGACCCAAGCACTCCCCGGATTTACCGGCGTCCCCGGACGGATGGAGCGTGTCGAGATTAAAGCAGACCAAGATATCAGCGTCATTGTAGACTATGCCCACACCCCCGATAGCTTGGAAAACTTACTCAAAGCAGCCCGTCCTTTTATTCCTGGGAAAATGATTTGTGTGTTTGGTTGCGGGGGCGACCGAGATCGCACCAAACGCCCAATTATGGGACAAATTGCTGCTGCTTTAGCAGATAAAGTAGTAGTAACCTCCGATAATCCCCGTACAGAAGACCCTGAACGCATTTTGCAAGATATTCTTAACGGACTCAGTGCAGACATCGAGCCGGTGGTTATTGGCGACCGCGCTACAGCTATTCGCGCCGCTGTCATGCTTGCTAAACCCGGAGATGGCGTACTCATTGCCGGAAAAGGCCATGAAGATTACCAAATTCTAGGGACAGAAAAAATACACTTCGATGACCGCGAACAAGCACGAATAGCTCTACAAGAGCGTTTATCTGCTGTTGCTTAATCGAGCCATCATGTTCGTCAATTTCGACGAGTTTTAAAAAATTTCTCGTCATTATTGACTATTCCTTAGTATCTTGGATTTGGTTCAGGTTTATATAAAGATTAGATGCGATGGTTTACTTCCCCCCGTAAGCCATCGCTCAAGTCTTTACAACCCTAAAGTTTGCGGCTTTTTTCGCACTAACTCTATGTGCCTTCCAAGACATGATATATCTCTTTATGAGCTTGCTCTAAATCGTCACACTTCTCCACCCCTCCAACTTAGTCCCTCGACTCTTAAAGCAGCGATTGCAGGATTGGTAGATTTGTTGATCGAGCAGCGTCTGAGTGTTAATTTGTTTGTTAAGCTGCCTCAGCAAGTAGAATGGCAAGAAGATATTGAAAGATATCAGCGCACCGGTATTCAGTTTAATTTGTATTTTTTTGATCTCCCAGCCAATCAAAAACAAAAAAACTCCGATACAGATATTTTTTTAGGGTCTTCCTATTCTTCTTTTCAGCATTCCCACAAAACCGATTTCAAACCCAGGTCAGTTTCTTCTCCTGTGGTAGTTAACGTTTCCGCAGAGTCTTCTTTTGCACGAGACTATTTTGTATTAGCTATTTCTCAAGATTTTTGGGCCGGCATTATTGCTCACTTAAGAGATTTACCTTTATCTTCTCTAGCAGTGCAAGATGGGATCTCAAATAATTCTCCTCAAGACTCTCATCCTTTGCTTTTGGTACTCTGCTCATTAAGCCGCTACACTCTCCAGCCTATCCTCCAACGCCTCCAAGAACTTTCACCTCACCAACTCCCTATCCCTGTTGACACTGCTGTTGTTGGTTTAACAGCCTCCAACTCTACTGATCAATTCTCTATCTATGCGGCTCACTTGTGGGCAAAACAAATTCAACAACAAGAGCAAATGTGGCGACAAACTCATGATGATCGTATTAGTGCTGCTGATGTCGCCGCTATCCAATTACATAATCAAGAACTCAAAGAAGCTATCACGCTTAAGGATGAATTCCTCAGCAATGTAGGTCAAGCTTTGAGAACTCCTTTAACTAACATGAAAACTGCTCTCACTTTGTTGAAGTCTCCAAACCTCAAAGTTGAACAGCGTAATCGTTATATTCAGTTGCTTCTTACTGAATGTGATAAACAAACTTCTTTAATTAATGGTTTGCTTGATTTAGTGCGTTTAGATCACTTAGTTGATAGCTCTCCAAGCGGCTTTAAAGTCCATCAAACCGGAATGGAAGCTTTACGTTTATCGGAAATAGTACCGGGTTTTGTGAGTACCTATCAACCTCTCGCACAAGAAAAAGGTATTATGCTTGCTTATACTATACCCGAAGATTTGCCGCCCGTTTCTTGTTTAAGTGCTTGGCTAAAACAAATTGTGATTAATTTATTACACAATGGCATTAAATTTACACCGGCTGGCGGTCAAGTTTGGGTGAAAGCTAAGCAACAGGGCGATTATATTTCCCTAGAATTCCGTGATACAGGCGCAGGTATTCCTCCAGCGGAGTTGCATAAGATTTTTGAACGTTTTTATCGAGTTCGTCATGCTGTGGATGAAGACCCAGGGGGGGCCGGTTTGGGATTAACAATTGTCCAGCAGTTGTTGTTGCGTTGTGGGGGTTCTATTTCCGTTAAAAGTAACTTAGGTAAAGGTTCTGTTTTTAATGTCATGTTACCTATTTATTCTGAGTCTTAAACATTGGTTTTTAAAAACCTCCTATACCTTCTCAGCACACAAGAAAAACACTTTTATTCTATGGGTAAGAAAATAGTTAAAGTTTCTCTTTGTTGCGGTTTACAGCGGACTATTAATTTTGCTCCTAATGCTTGAAAGAGATTTTTTGTCACATCTAAATTGAGTGACAAATTACCTGTTTCTGGTTGAAACATTAATAATTGTCCCAAGGATTTTAAAGGAGAATTATGAGCATTTTCAGATTCATTTTCTGCTAATTCTGATTGCAGTTGCAGTTTGAGTTTATCTCCCGCTAAGGTTACTAATACTGTGATATGAGATGAGGTTGGTTGAGTTGCAGTAAAGTTTTCTATTGCCCCTGTCAAAACTTGATCTAACATACTTGGATCACTAACGACAGATGGCAAAGTCCGAGGCAAAATGATATCTAAAGTTAAATTCCTTCGCAGTGCTTGTTTTTGCCAGCGGGGAATACAACTATTAAATACTTCAGATAGAGAAGTGGAAGTTAGTTGTACAGGAGTTCTTTTTGTTTCCGAAGTTTCTATTTCTACCGCTTTGAAAATAAGGTTAAAACGGTCTATTTGTTCGGTACATTCCCTGTCTATCATTTGCAGACGTTTAATGACATCACCATCTAAACTATGGCGTTTTAATAGTAATCTTGTTAAAGTCCGAATTGTGGTTAAAGGCGTTCTTACCTCGTGAAAAATAGCTTGCAGTAATTCTAAATCTGCGGCCGGTTTTTCAGTTACTTTTTTTTCACTATCCTTGCCGTTTTTTATTTGTTTCTTATTTCCAGATGCTAACTGTTCTATAACTTCTTTGCTTAAATGTTTTTTGGGCTTGGGTTGAATTTTAGGATGATCTTTTAAATTTGTTTGGCTATCAGTAAATGTCGTCTCGCTCAGTTCGCTTTCTTCTACAGAAGCCGGTAATAAATGCACACAATTTTTGCGGAACGGTTCCTGATCTTGTTTTTGTGAAAGATTATTTATTAATAGCTGGCTAAACCGCATTACTATTTTATAATCCGGTGCAGTGGGCCTGACTTTCTCAAAAGAGGTATCTAATAATTTTAACTGTTCTTGTCCACAAGTCAGTAAGACGCGAGGACGCAATACCCTCCACATCTCGGATACAACTTCTGGATCAAAAGAAAATTGAAATTTTTTCCCTTCTTGGGCAATGAAAACTAAACTAAATTTTTCTGTTAAACATACACAAAACTGTTCATTACTTAAGGGGTCATCTAAAAGTAAAGGTACTACTTGTGAGAAAGAAGAATTAGTTAGGGTTTTAGTATTAGAGTCGCTAAACTTTGGTAAAGTATAAGGTTTTTCAAGCAACCACACAGACGGATTAAGTGGATCGCCAGAAAATGCCCAGATATTCGCACTAGAAATAATATCAGGATGGCCTAAAACCGGCACCGGCCCAGACAGTATCAAAGGAGAAGAAATTTTCTCCCCTAATGGCCCACCTCGCAATTCCAACAAAAGCGACTCCAGGGCTACTACGGCTGAATGAAAAAAAATCTCACTACGATTTTTAGGCGGCAGCCGGTCATTAGAGAAAGCATCAGCAAAAGTCGGTGTATGCACCTCGGACTCTGCTTGAGAAAAAGCAAACACATCAGCGAGAGTTGGTAAAAACCACTTGGCTTCCAAATCTCTCCCCCGTATCAAATCGCCACCAGTGGCAGAACTGTTTTTAAACACCGTCAAACCCATTGCTTTTGCAATTATGTACAGTTATCAACTATGTTCATTAACAGCGTATCTGCATTTGTCTCTCAAAGCTGTGAAGGAACCGAACCAACCAGTCGCAATGTCCCACTAAGGGCTTTAAATTTTCTAACTAACTTTCAGAACACGATTAATTTTTGATTGTAGGTTTGGCCTAGGGCCGGTGTTTAGGCCCAATTTTTTGCCCCTACACTGCTGAGTAAAAATGGCTCAAAACCTGGCACAAAAAGACTTTGAGCCTAGGCATAATTTTCGCAAAACTTAATTTTCCGGCCAATATAGGCAAAACAAGCAATCCCAGTCTCTCAACCCCTGATCACACCTGACACAATAAAAGACAATTAAAAATAACGTACATAATAAAAATTGTTCCTTACGCACTCCCCTAACCCATGCCTAGCTTGCTTGTTGATGCTAAAACCTTGCTTTCCGAGTTGATAGAACGTTATAAATCCCGTGTAGATTACTTAGCAATTCGCCTCGAAGAATCTGAAGGAAGCGATATCCTATTGCGGGGAGAAAAAATTGAAACCCTCAGTACAGCACTTTCTATTGGTGGACAAATTCGTGCTGCCTACAAAGGTGGGTGGGGGTTTGCCAGCTTTAACCACTTAGGAAACTTAGCCCAAAGAATTGAAGAAGCGATAACTCAAGCTCGTTTAGTCGGAGAAGAAGAAACTCTCCTTGCACCCATTGTGCCGGTGCAAGCCATCTGCCAACTTCCCCTCACCGGCACAGATCCCAGAAATATTTCCCTATCCGACAAAAAAGCCCTCACCGAACACTACGCCGGCATTTTGCGGAGTGTACACCCTAAAATTACTACTACCTCAGTCCGCTACGGAGACAGTGCCCAACGCATCATCCTTGTCACATCCGAAGGCACCATTTTAGAGCAATCTTGGGTAGACATGGAAATGCGCTTTGCAGCTACAGCCAGAGACGGTAGCACTGTTCAAACCGGACGCGAAACCACCGGCTCACGCAAAGCCTACGAAGACCTCACTAACCTCGATCATCAAGTTCGTAGCGCTGCCGAGCGAGCCGTTACAGCCCTCAGTTTACCGCCGGTTAAAGGTAATACCTATACTGTCGTCATTGACCCAATTTTAAGCGGTCTCTTTGTTCATGAAGCGTTTGGCCATCTTTCGGAAGCAGACATGGCCTATGAAAACCCAGACTTATTGGAAGTTATGACTTTGGGCCGTTCTTTTGGCCCCAAGGATCTGCAAATTTTTGATGGTGCTGCTCCTGAAGGCCATCGTGGTAGTTATTCCTATGATGACGAAGGTACACCGGCTACCACAACTCAATTGATTAAAGATGGTGTCCTTGTGGGCCGGTTGCACTCACGAGAAACGGCCGGCAAATTAGGAGAAGAAGCTACAGGAAATGCTCGCTGTTTAAATTATCATTATCCCCCCATTGTCCGCATGACAAATACCTGGATTGAGCGGGGAAATACGCCTGTAAAAGATTTATTTAGTGACATCAAAGAAGGTGTTTATGCCCGCAATTGGTTAGGCGGAATGACAAACGGAGAAATGTTTACTTTTAGTGCCGGTGAAGCTTGGATGATTCGGAATGGGGAACTACAAGAGCCGGTGCGTGATGTTACTCTTTCTGGCAATGTTTTTAGCACTCTGGCAGATATTGAAGCCATAGGTGATGATTTCTATTGGGATGAGTCGGGCGGATGCGGTAAAGGCGGTCAAAGTGGCTTGTCGGTAGGTTGTGGTGGCCCCAGTCTGCGTATTCGTGATGTTGTAGTTGGCGGTGAAGCTGCTGAATAGTTTATTCCTGGCAGGGTGATTAGGTGCAAATTTCTGTAAGGGTTTTTTCAGAAATTTTGATTTCTATTTATCCTTGCCATCAACAATTGAATTAAACCATATCTATCAGAGCGAAAAAACTAGACTAAAAACAAAAAAAAGGTTGCTTCTCTTAGCGAAAATCAACCTAAACAAATTTTAATTCAAATTTCAAATTATTTATATACTCTTATTGATTCTACTAAATTTATTTGATTGGAAAGTCTCCTTTTTTAAGCCTAATTGTTTATATTTAATTTAAAAATTTTTAATCATATAAAACAGTATCAAATTCCAAACAATTAACGAACAGAAGAAAGTTCATTAACCATTTCAATGCGACCACGACGCAGAGAACGCAACATCCGGTCAATAGCGGTCAAATCTTCTTCAGGGATAGATTCATCAATCAAAGCAGCCAAAAGGCCATAACGGTCAGCGTGAGTGAGTTGATGAGTTTCGGTAACACTGGCTAAGATTTCAGAAACGGCACCGGGGAGAAGAATCATTTGAGGCATGAGGTTTGTTTGAACTCGACATCTATATAATCTCTCGTTTCCAGAGTTTAGCAAGTGACATCATTAACCATAAAACGTGATATTTTTCGCCTCAGATCGTGATGACATCCCCAACGACCTGTGATTGAAAGCACAACCCACCGGCCCTAGAAAAACCATTGAAATACTAAAAAAAGGCACTGCTAAAAACAGTACCTTTCTCTAGTTATGCGGATGGCGAGACTCGAACTCGCAAGGTTGCCCACACGCCCCTCAAACGTGCGCGTATACCAATTCCGCCACATCCGCAAGGAATTCCTATATTACACAAGCATAAAAATAAAAGCAAGTACCTTTCCTAATTTTTTTCAAAAAAATCAACTCTGCCCTCAAATCTATCCAAACATCCTCTGCATGATAGGATTAATCATTTGTCATCCGAACATCACCGAACCAAGACAAAACCCCTAGCTCCCCGATGCAATTTTCCAAAATTCTCATCGCTAACCGAGGAGAAATTGCCCTCCGAATTCTCCGTACCTGTGAAGAAATGGGCATTTCCACCGTAGCCGTCCACTCTACCGTAGACCGTAACGCTTTGCACGTCCAACTAGCAGACGAAGCAGTTTGTATTGGCGAACCACCCAGCAACAAAAGTTACCTCAATATTCCTAATATCATCGCAGCCGCCCTGACCCGTAACGCCACAGCCATTCATCCAGGGTACGGATTTTTGGCAGAAAATGCCCGTTTTGCGGAAATTTGTGCGGATCACCAAATTACTTTTATTGGCCCGTCTCCCGATGCAATGCGCGCAATGGGTGATAAATCAACGGCTAAGGACACAATGAAAAGGGTAGGTGTTCCCACTGTACCTGGTAGTGAAGGGTTACTTCTTGACGAAAAAGAAGCCCAAGAAATTGCCGCTAAAATTGGCTATCCTGTGATGATTAAAGCTACTGCCGGTGGCGGTGGACGCGGGATGCGCTTGGTAAAAGACAGTTCTGAATTGCCTAAACTATTTGCTGCGGCGCAAGGTGAGGCGGAAGCGGCTTTTGGCAATCCGGGCGTTTATATTGAAAAGTTTATTGAACGTCCCCGTCATATTGAATTTCAAATTTTGGCAGATAGTCATGGAAATGTTATCCATTTAGGAGAGAGGGAGTGTTCGATTCAACGTCGGCACCAAAAATTACTGGAAGAAGCGCCAAGTCCGATTTTAACTCCGCATTTGCGAGAAAAAATGGGTAAAGCAGCGGTGAAGGCGGCCAAAGCGATTAATTATACCGGCGCCGGGACAGTGGAGTTTTTGGTAGATCGCTATGGGAATTTCTATTTTATGGAAATGAACACCCGCATCCAAGTTGAACATCCTGTTACGGAAATGATTACAGGTTTAGATTTGATTGCTGAGCAAATTCGCATTGCAGCCGGTGAAAAACTAAAACTGTCTCAAAATCAAGTGAAATTTCAAGGACATTCGATTGAATGTCGCATTAATGCTGAGGATCCTGATCACAATTTTCGCCCTTCCCCCGGTAGAATTACTGGGTTTTTACCGCCTGGTGGCACAGGAGTTAGGATGGATTCTCATGTTTATACTGATTATGAAATTCCGCCTTATTATGATTCGTTAATTGGCAAAATAATTGTATGGGCTCCCGATAGGGCCGGTGCAATTAGCCGGATGAAGCGTGCTTTACGGGAGTGTGCTATCACCGGCCTACCTACAACGCTTTCTTTTCATCAAAAAATTCTCGAAAATCCCTCTTTTATTGAAGGTGATATCTACACCAATTTTGTTGAACAAATGATGGGTAAATAGTTAATTGTGGTTCGTTAGACCGGCCCTTAATAGTGACCAAATGTAGGGGCCGTGTCTACCCAAAGTCTAAAGTTATCCCAGCATAGTTAATAAACCTTGTTGACCCACTAAAACTTCCCGCAGCAGGCTAAAAATTCCTACCCAGATAATAGGAGAAATATCTACACCGCCAAGGGGAGGAATAATTTTCCGAGTTGGGAATAAAAACGGTTCAGTGGGCCAAGCGACCAAATTAAAGGGAAATTTATTTAACTCGGCCTGGGGATACCAAGTAAGGATAATGCGAAAAATAAACAAAAACGTCATTAATCCCAAAAAGGGGCTAACCACCCAGGTAGCAATTGTGGCAGAACTCATCATGTCAGGGGAAATTTGTTTAAGAATTGTTACGGGCTTTTCTCTCTGATTGTATCTTTTCTGAGGGACGTTGCAGCAGTCGAAAGAATGGGGGAAAGCATCGACCAAAGCAAAGCCAGCAATTGCAACTATTGGCAGAAGTAGAGTAGAGAGTTTCCAGAAAAAACAGTCGAGCAAGAACAACAAACAAGTTTCTGCTGAAATAGCTTCTCAAAAAAGACACCAGTGCTTAGAATTAAAACTAAACAAATTGTTGTAAAAACCAAACCAAAAGCCATGACACCATCCCTCGCTAACTTTTTGTGGAGCTTGTTATTAGGTGCTGTAATTGTTCTAATACCAGCCACCATCGCCCTGATCTTCATCAGCCAAAAGGATAAAATCAAGCGCGTATAAGCCGCTTAGAAGTTAATTAACAACCTCAGTTTAAGGAAAGGGCATCAACTTCTATGGTGCCCTCACCAACCAACTGAGGTTTAACCTATAGTTGATATCAAAATTTATGCAAGTCCGATTGGCGCGTGTCAGCCGATGGCGACAATTACTAGATAAAATCTAACCGTCTCAATTTAAGGTGCAGATTTTAGACTGAACTCGTTAATATAAAACTGACACGGGAGTTGAAACAATGGTAAACGTTTACTTTAACTGGAGCAGTTTGCTGGGCATTAGCATCGCGGTGGCTGGCGCTGGACTGTATTTTTTGCGTTCTGTTCAGCCGCGTCTGGCGAGAGATCATGATATCTTTTTTGCTGCTGTCGGTTTACTGTGTGGCGGGATTTTGTTTTTTCAAGGGTGGCGTCAAGACCCTATTTTACAATTCGGTCAATTTTTGCTTGGTGGTTCGGCTATTTTTTTTGGCGTGGAAAGTGTCCGTCTGAGGGGCGTGGCAACTGAGCAAGCTAAGCGTAATACTCGGATTGTTGATGATGAAAGGCCGGTTAGCAAAGTTTATAGTTATGTAGATGCGGAACTAGAACGCCTAGAACCTGAAGAAGAGACGGCTGAAAGACCCCGCATCCGAGGCCGAGATGATGGTCGTTCCCGGAGGGGCGGTGAGGCTTATTATGAAGATGAAGAACCTCGGCGGCCTAGATCAACAAAACCCCGCAGCAGCAGTGATGACCGCTATGGTACGGAAGAAACCCCCCGCAAGCGTAAGCCGCGTTCTACCTCTGAGCCTCAACCAAACTCAAACCGTTATGATGATGAATGGGCTAGTGGTGTAGAGACAGAAGAACCTTATACTTCAACTTCCAGACCAGCGAACCGAAAACCGGCAGATCCAAATCGGCCTAAACGCAGACGTCCTCCCGAAGATGAACGTCGCCGGCCTCCAAGAGAACCCGAAACACCTTCCTCTGACGAATATGTGGATTATCAACCGATTAATCCCAGAGAGGATGAGGACGAAGGTGATAACGACCGCAATTTTGACTACTAGGTTTTTCCTGAAACCTTTCCAACTCCTCAATTTTTTGGCTGAATTTCGAGGCGGGCGTGAAAAAATTTCCCTCTTATCAGTCTCTCTGTCGCTGGCTGGCTTTAAGTTTGGCCAGCTTTGTTGTTGGTTGTACTCCTACCTACCAAGAACCAGTAGGTCTTAATAGTCGTTACACTGACGAACAACCGGCCCTTAGTGGTGATGGTCGTTATTTGGCCTTTGTCTCTAACCGGGAAGGCAGCCGGAATATTTTGCTTTATGACTTAAAAAACCGGCAGTATGTCAATTTACCTTTGCTAAACCGTCGGGATGCGATAGCTGATAGCCCTAGCATCAGTAATACGGCTAGATATATTGTTTATATTGCAAGCGACCAAGGCAGACCAGAAGTAGAATTGTATGACCGCATTACGCGCAGCATCCAGGTTTTAACACGGGGCTATAACGGTTGGGTACGCAACCCAAGTATTAGTCCTGATGGTCGGTATATTGTGTTTGAAACCGGCCGCAGGGGACAGTGGGATATGGAAGTTATAGACCGAGGGCCAGAAATAGAAATTGATAGACTGGATGGATTGTAGATTTAATGTGAAATCTAATTTTATGAGGGTTTTTTATGATTTTTAGTTGTTGAGTAAGGGTTTTTAAAAACGTCAGATAAAAGCTGCTCAAGCCAGATGTGTTATTTATTTGCTTGTTTTGGAAATGGGATACTTTTGGTATTAAGATTTTAAGTTATTTTAGTTGATTTTGATTTGGGATTTGGAAGGGTTCTTTTTTTCTGCTTCAATGACCAAACTAGTAACTTTATTTAAATGTTATTGAAAATTATCAATGGGATTTCTCGACCGCTTTATATTGGGGCCATCATTCTCGGTGGTACCCTAAGCAGTTGTGGTGTGTATCCTCGGATCCTTAACTTTCCCTACGATCCAGGTGGACGAAGCTTAAATAGCCCTGCTGGTGACATTAATCCTCAAATCAGCGGTCGTTATATAGTATTTAGTTCTGACCGGGAAGGCAGACAAGATATATATCTTTTTGATACTCAAGATCGGCGATTAGTTGACTTACCAGGAATCAATGCTCTTGATACTATTGCTTCCCATCCAGCAATCAGTCAAGACGGAAATTCTATAGTATTTTGCGGTAGCCGAGAAGGAAGAACAGATATATACCTATATAATAAGCCGACTCGACAACTACGGAACCTCACCGAAGCCCTAAAAGCGGAAGTTCGCAACCCAACGATTAGCGCCGATGGGAACATGATAAGCTTTGAGGCCGGTGCCCAGGGACAATGGAACATCATGGTCATAGACCGGGCCGGTAATGGCTTAAATATCCCAGACGTGCTGCGGTAGGATAATTTAGAGCCTTTAGCAATGGAACAAGCGGAAGAAGAAAATAAGGGAGGATAAATTTGTAAACCTCTCCTAGGCTTTATCAATTTACCTCACCAATTGTTGCAAATTCCCCCAGAGCCGGTTTGAGAAAAATAAAATGAATATATAAAAAGAAGTTCTATAACACTAACTATGAAAGCAAAAATCCTGCGTCAGGCAATCACAGGAATCTTCGCAACCTCCCTCGCAAGCACAACCTTTATCTTAGAAACCTTTGCTACAAACAATTTTATTTCCTCTAAGCCTGCTTTTGCCCAAGAAGTAGACGAACAAACTAATATTCGTGTCTACGAAAAAGCCAGCCCTGCCGTCGTCTCTATTGATGTAGGAAACGCCACCGGCAGCGGTAGTATTATCTCCAGCGATGGTTTAGTGCTTACCAATGCCCACGTTATCTCCCAAGGTGGCCGGCGGAACCTTACTGTCACGCTTTCTGATGGTAGACGTCTGCCGGCCGAAGTTCTGGCTTTTGGAGATAGAGGACTTGATCTGGCTATTCTGAAAATTCAAGGCCAAAATAACTTACCTACTGTACCACTTGCACCGGCCGGCTCTGTGAAAGTAGGACAACGCGCTTACGCCATTGGCAACCCCTTCGGACGCTTTCAAGGAACTTTTACGGTCGGGATCGTCAGCCGCATTGATAGTTCGCGGGGTTTAATTCAAACTGATGCTGCTATTAACCCAGGTAACTCTGGGGGCCCGTTGCTGAATAGTCAGGGACAATTAATTGGTGTTAATACGGCTATTTTCACCGGCGCTAGGCAAGGGGGAAATATTGGGATTGGTTTTGCTATTAATGTAGACCGTGTACAACCGTTTTTAACGGCGGTAAGAGAAGGACGTGCTTCTCGGAATGCTTCTACGGTTCGCACTCCTTCGTCAAGTCAACCTTCTAAAGCTATTAGTTTAAACGGACAGACGATTGCGGGAAAATTGGGGCCTGGTTCTAATGTTTTGCGGGCAGATAATAGCTTTTTTGATATATATACTTTTCAGGGGCGGGCCGGTGAAAGAGTGGTCATTGAAATGACTAGTCAAGAAATTGACCCGTTTTTAATTTTGCTGTCTCCTTCGGGGCGGGATCTTGCCCAGGATGATGATGGTGGAAGTGGTCAAAATGCTCGTATTGTGGCTGTTTTGCCTTCCACCGGCACTTACACGCTAATTGCCAACTCTGCGGAAGCGGGAGAACAAGGTGTTTATAGCTTGCGAGGAATGACTAACAACGCTAACGTTGCTACTAGTACAGAAACTTTATCTGGTAATTTGATTGCTCGTTTGGAGGGGGTACTTGGCCCTGGTGCTGCGGTGTTGCCTTCTGATGGTAGTTTGTACCGCGAGTCTGCGTTTCAAGGTACTGCCGGTCAGTCGGTAAAAATTACTTTACGAAGTCCTGATTTTGATACTTATTTAGTTTTGATTGGCCCTGATGGCAAAATTCTTGCTCAAAATAATGATATTAGTGCCAATGATACCAACTCCTCGTTACAAATGGAATTGCCGCGCACCGGCACTTATCGCATAATTATTAACTCTCATGATAAAGGAGGAAGGGGTCGATATTTATTAACTATTGAGTAAAAAATAACCTCTCCCATCTGTTTTACCGGCAAGAAAAAAAACTCGAAATACCTTGTAATAAGGTTTTTAAAAACTGTGAAAACCATCTTCGCGGGGGATTGCATTATCATTTAACTAGTCAAAAAACAACGGTGATTTTTGCTTTTAGAATGATTATAAATGAGTCGGTTTGGGGGAGGATTTTTCAACTACGAAATAACCGAGTATAGAGTGTTTCGTGATTCATACTAGCCAAGGATAGCCCCCAACTACAAATATTTAAATCATCATCTTTTAAGTCTAAAATTTCTTGGGTCGCTTCTATTATTGTTGATTGGATAGTTGACAATAGCTGTTGTCCTGCTGTTTGTCCCAAAGGAATTAATTTTACTCCAGCCCCTATTAAATTACTGGCCCAACTGTGCAAAAATCCTAATAAAGCAGCTTTTTCTTCTATTTGCCAATTTTGGGCGGCTATCCCAAAGGCTACGGAAAAATTGCATTCTGTTTTGCAAACTTTTAGCTTATTTTCTAAGGCTGGTTCCATAGAAATTAAAAGCCGGTGTAAAGACATCCCCATTTGCAAACTTTGCAAGCGTAATTCTTCTGTTTCTCTAGTTGCTGTGGCCCAATTATTCCAATAATTTAGACTGTGTAAATCATCTTTTTGTAAAGCCCGATAAACTCGAATCATTACCGCAGCTTCTAAACGAATTGGGCCAAATTTTAAAGACTCTTCTATCCAGTTTTGCAATGTTTTTTGATTATTAACTTTACCTTCAAAAATTAGGGTTTCTAAACCTTCTGAATAGCTATAAGCACCTACTGGCAAGGCAGGAGAAGCTATTTGTAATAAACTTAAAAGTGCTAGATTTTCCTTTGTCATTTTTTACTTATTATTTGTTAGTAATAGGGGCAAAACACCTCTATTTTTACTCGATACAAGTTTTAATCAGCTTCTCCAACGAGTGTAAAAGCTGCCCAATCTCTAGGACTTAAATTTTTGTCAATCATCCGCAACATTGCCCCTCGCAACGCCTTAGCTTTATCCGAATTTTGCTGAAACTCTCGATAAAACTCTTTCATTAAATCCGCTGTAGAATTATCAGGAACAGCCCATAAAGATACTACTACACTTGGAGTGCCAGCACTCAAAAACGAACGAGATAATCCAATCACTCCATCACTGGTAATTGTTCCTCTGCCGGTGTCACAGGCACTTAAAACCACCAATTCTGCATTTAATTTTAACTCCATAATCTCATTAGAAGTCAACAAACCTTCATCCCCAGAACCCGGCGCCAACGCTATCGCACCTGGTAAACCCAACCCATCCAAATCATCCAGTAATCCATGCGTTGCTAAATGTATAATCCGCGCTCCCGAAATTTTCCCCAAAACTTCTTGTTTCGTTGCCACAGCCCCAGTTAAAGCCGTTGTATTAAACATTCGCGCAATCTCCTTAGCCTCAACTTCTGCACCCGGTAAAGGCGCTAATTGTTGACGGGGAAAACCTGGCACAAATTCGATACTCGGCATCATTGGGTTTCCGATTACCAAAACTTCTTTTCCACTCACTTCTGGGCGTTTATCATTCGTTAAATCAAGCACTTGAATAGAAGGTGCAGTCAAAATTGTATGCTCTTCAATTAAATATTTACCTTGTTGATTTTGCAAAGCGGCAAACGGTACTAAAAACAGCGATTCATGGGGAATAAACGTCACCCGTTCCTCTGGATTTTTTGGTAATAAATCGCTGACGGGTTCTATTAAAACTTGATAGAGGTTTTGTAGTTGATTTTTAATATTATTTGTTCTTTGTCCCGCTAGAGTTCTGCTGTTTCCCGCAACTCCCAGAAACTGCCTCATTACTAATACTGATTCAGTAAGAGAACTTTGTTTCTGGCTTAAATCTACGCGACGAAATGCCACTTCTCCTGAAGGTTTTACTACCCAAATATACAATTCTGATTCTTCTAATTTGCGCTCTCCTTCTTTGTCAGCAACTTGCTGCATAATTGAATAAGAAACAAGGGTCGAATTTTGAGCTTTAGCAACTTCTTTAATTTGCTCAATATTTGGCGGCGCTATATTTGGTTGTGAGGCTTCTTTTGACATTCCCTTGGCCAACAATTCCACAAATGCTCTCGCTCGCCCGCGCTCGGTTATTTCCAAGGCTGCATTAATTTGATTGTCTTTTACTAAAACTTCTTGTAAAGTGTCGTAGGTGGTTTCTTGGGTTTCAAAAATTAATACTTTATTCAAATTATTATGAAGATTTCCTCGTAATGATTCCCATGTTTCTATGGAAGCTATTAAGTTTGGAATTGCCTCTTTAGAATTACCGGCTTTATATAAGGCATCCCCTAAATTCTTTAAGGCACGTCCCTCTGCCTGCCGATCATTTGTTTGTTTTGCTAGGGCTAAACTCTGTCGGTGTAATTCTATGGCTTTTTGATAGTCTTGTTTGGCAAAATAAACTAATCCTAAATTATCAAGACTTCGTTGTTCTCCGACTGTATCTTTTAATTGTCGCGCCAAATTTAAAGTTTGCTGTTGATATTCAAGGGCTTTATCATATTTGGTTTGGGCGTAATATGCTAAACCTAAGTTTAATATCGCTTGTCTTTCAATTTGTTGATTTTTTTGCTGTCTTGCTAGGGTTAAACTTTGTTCTTGCAGGTTAATAGCTTTGCTGTATTTTTCTTGGGCAAAATAAACTAAACTCAAATTATTTAAGGTTGATGCTTCTAATTCTGAGTCTGCTAAAGAGCGGGCAATTTCTAAGCTTTGTTCATAAATTTCTACGGCTTTTGGGTAGTTGCCAAGGGCTGTATAACTTGCTCCTAATTGGGATAAACTTTGGGCTTTTGTTGCTTTATCGTTTAAGAAATTTGCAAGGACTAATCGCTGTTGTTGATATTCAATTGCTTTGTCATAATTACCTAAAGCATAATAAGCTACTCCCAAGTTATGTAAGCTGGTACTTTGTCGTTGTTGATCACCGGCTGCTCTGGCAAATTCTAAGTTTTTCTGGAAACATTCAATGCTTTTTTGATAATTTTTAGGGGCTGTTGCTGTTGCTTTATCTTCCAAATTTTCAGTGGTTAAGCAATCATAAGCATCCTCAGCCAGTGCGATTAATTCTTGGTTTTGTGAGGCTGTTTGCTGTGGAATTGTGGCTGGAGCAACCTGTGGTGAAACAGATGGTGCCGGCGCTTGTGCTACAGGTGTTTCAGGTGATAGTGCCGGTGTTTGAATAACTGCTGCCGGTGTTTTAGGGGTGGGTGCCGGTGTTTGAATAACTGCTGCCGGTGTTTGAATAACTGCTGCCGGTGTTTGTGCTACAGGTGTTTCAGGTGCCGATGCCGGCGCTTGTGCTACATCACCTGAGTTAGGATTTGTAGGAACCGAGTCAGGAGGCGTTGCAGAAGCATTTTTAATGGAGGGACGAGAAATATTAGGAGGAGTTAAAGCTTCAAAATTTGCCGGTTCTGGTGGCGGCGCAATAGGTATGCCCGGAGAGCCCTCTGGCCAGAATTGAAGAAATAAAGGCTCTTCAGACGGTAAAGGAGGTAGTAGTGGAGGCAAAGTCGCCGTGTCTATCAACACCGGCACACTAGAATCTAAAATCTCCGTAATAATACTGGTATCTCCTGAAGGTGTGGAGAGGGAAATGTGACCGGCACCTGATGTAATATTGCCGGTTGTAATGGTTGTTGCTGCACCCATTGTCACGTTCCCATCAATTCCCATTCCAGAGGTAGAATTAATTGCGGCTGCACTACTATCAATTTTGCCTTCCGAGCTAAAAATTGTAACATTTCCGCCGCCGCTATTTACCTCATTTACCGTTACATTTGTTGCACCATAGAGGTTAATATTTCCCCCATTTACCCCTGCTAAAGATGAATTCAAAATTCCCTGACTATTTAATTCTCCTGTACTACTTGTTATAGAAATTGCACCGCCACCCGAAATAATTTCGCCTGCTGTTGTATTTTTATAAGCTTCCAGAATAACATTTCCTCCTGTTCCGATTGTCGAACTAGAGTTAAGAATGCCGATGCTGGTATCGATATTGCCTCTCAGAACTGTATCATCAAACCACAGTGTACCTCGACCTAGCAAATGTATCGAACCGCCTCCAGAAATGACGTTTCCAGTAATCACATCTGAGCCACTGATGCGAATATTTCCACCACTGTCTAATCCCGTTGAATTTATAACTCCGCCTGTGGTATTAATTTTGGATCCTGCTATGTTAATTTCTCCACCACCGGTTGTAATATTGCCAGTGTTTACGGTTGAATAAAGAGTATCAAAGCCTTCTCCTAATATGATAATAATATTTCCACCACTTCCCCCACTATAGCTAGAGTCTATATTACCCAAAGTTGTATCCATATAATCATTATGAGTGAGGGTAATATTTCCACCACCGGTTATAATATCACCACTTTTCAAAACGGCTGCGCCTAGTCTAATATCTCCACCAACACTATGTGATGAACTTGAATTTAAGACACTGGCAGTTGTATCAATTGTGCCATTTATTCCGAATAAATTTATTTGTCCACCGTTGGAAGTAAGATTGCCTGAGGTAATGTCATAAAATGTCTTAATAGTAATATTTCCTCCACCTCCTATCGCTGAACTAGAATTAATTTCTCCCCCACTTGTATCAATATTCAGAAAATTATTTAATTGGATATTTCCCCCACCAGAAATAATAGAGGCGGTGATTATAGAACGTGTTGATTCAAAATAAATATCTCCGCCGTTTCCTATAGGTGAAATAGAGCTAATTGTGCCATTTTTTGTATTAATAGAATCCCTACTGTTTAGTGTAATAGAACCACCGCCACTAATAATATTGCTGGTTGTAGTTACTAAACTGCTTAAGTTAATATTTCCGCCTATTCCTAATGGTGAACGTGTATCAATGATGCCAGCCGTGGTGTCAATAGCCAAGGCTGTTGTTAAATCAATTTTTCCGCCATAAGAGAATATATTTCCTGTGTTGATATTGCCACCTGCTGCTATATTAATTCCTCTGCCATTGGAGCCGTTTTTTCCTGCATCAATAGTTCCTAAAGTTGTATCAATATTTCCAGAGTTTGTAGTTAGATTAATTTCATTTTCGTTTGAAAAAACTACGCCAGTATTTATATTGTTAAATGCTTCAATGTTTATTGTTCCTGCATTGATATTTCCCCCAGAAGTATTAATACTGCCATTATTACTTCTGAAGAAAATGTTTGCACCTCCTGTGGTGATGTTGCTGGTTGTAATATCACTGCCGGCATACAGCGTTACACCGGCGCTATTTCCTAAACTACTGGCGGTGTTTATATCTCCTGTTGTAATGCTATTTTGATCGGCATAAAACAAGATTTGTCCGCTTGTACCATTCACAGATGAGGTATTAATTTCTCCGGCAATGGTATCAATTTTTCCTGTTAAGCTATACAGGGTAATTGCGCCGCTATTTGTATTATTGCTGCTACTATTCAATCCTGCTGTGGTAATATCTCCTTGAGCTTGTAATGCAATATTTCCGCTATTGGTAGTTGCCGAAGTAGAGTCTAAAACTCCTGTTGTGGTAATATTTCCTTGAAGGCTATTAGCATAAATTGCCCCGCCATTGGAGGTAATGCTGCCGGTTTGAATATTTCCGGGGGCTTCTAAAATCACCGGCCCACCAATTCCATCTGAATCAATTATAATATTTCCGGTTTGTAGGGTTGCCGGTGTTGTTGGTGTTGAGGAATTAATTGTGGTTCCTGATTGGTTTTGTGTGGTTCCTTGTGCTAAATTAACACCGGCACTAGGGGTAGTTATTCCGGCTTTTAACATTAATAAAGGTTCGGCAGAAATTGCCGGATCTATGCCGTTAATAGTAATATTGCCTGTGCTGATTTGTCCGGCTGCTTCTATCCACAAAGTCGGGCCGGTATAGTCGCCCAAAATTACATCTCCATCGGAGATAATTATCGGATCAAATAAGCTGATAAATTGCCCTGGGTTTCCATCCAAAGTTAAAAAAGAAACGTTTCCACCGGCTTGATAATGAGCATCTCCAGAAATTATGCCATTACTAACTAAACTTAAATTTCCGCCGCTGACAAAAGGTGTTTGAGGATGATTTAAGGCTAATATATCAATGTTTTGATTTCCTTGAATATAAAGGTTTTCTCCTGCTTTTGCTAAAAAAGGATTGCTGTAACTATCCCGAATTCTGACAGTGTTTGTGGCAAGTAAATTTAAGTTGCCAGTGGTTTCTAATTTGCTTTCTATTAAGTTAAGATTGTTGGCGGCAGAAAGGGTGCTATTTTGGGCAGTTATTTGTTTGGCTGCAATATCTCCTGGTTGCACCGGCACTCCTCCACTAAGAGTTACACTGCCATCTGGATTAATTTGTAAATTGTTGGCATGGCTGGTATTATTGCCGGTGAGTAAGGCTGGTAAGGAGGCTGGTTGAATTTCCGAAATATTATTTGCAGAATTTATTTCTAAACTCAATAAATTTCCGCTTTGACTAATCCGAATTAACCCAGATTCAGGTACGGTAGCAATATTAATATTGCCGTTGGGCGAAGAAAGAGTGCCGGTGCTAACAATTGTCCCTCCCCATAGGTTTAAATTACCTTCAGAAACAGTTAAATTTCCTTGGTTGACAATTGCGCCTGGTTGTGGTAATGAAAAATTGAATGTGCTGGGGCTTCCCACCAAAGCCGCATAATTATTATTACCAAACGCGTTAAATGAACCGTTATTAAATCCAATACTGGTAGCGGTAGTAACCGTGAAGGATGCCGGCACATTTAAACTAGCATTGGAACCAAAAATAATCCCAGCAGGATTCATTAAAAATAAGTTAGAATTTCCCCCAGAAACTTGTATTAAACCATTAATATAGCTGGGATCACCGCCATTTATCCGGCCTAAAATATTGAGAATTTGGGGATTAGATATAAAGTTAGCAATTTGATTTTCGCTTAACCCAAACTGTGTAAAACTATGAAAAAGATTAGCCCCATCGCTGGAAAAACTACCGCCGTTTATATCAATGCGGTTTCCTACAGGATTAACCAGGGTGCCGGTGCTATCGTTAGCCGGAGTTATAGACTGAGAAAAAGCCGGTGAGGTTACGCTGTTTAGTAAAGCAGCGCTTAACAACAAAGTTTTGAGAGAAACACCAAAGTATTTACGCATAGCGAATTGTTTTGCAAAAAAGGGGAAACAAAAAAAATTATTTCGTTATAATGCACCCTGGTGTTAATGCTAATCATCGTTAATATAAGTTTGCTGTTAATAGCAAACACACAAAACTAATTAGCTTAAGCAAACACATATTTCGCGGGATGGATACCAAAGAAGATTACTTTTTCTTTGCAGAGGCTTTTTCCAGAACTAAAAATCTCCTACAAAGTATCCTGATTTTAATCAGATACAAACTGAGGAGAGATATCTGGGTACTAATACCAGATCCACAAAACTCATTTAGTCAAAACAAAGACATTTTTAGGAGATGGTCACCCAAAAAATTTACACCCTATTACTAAAATACCCTTTTATCTGACCTAAGTTGCAATTTAATTGTATCAAAAAGTTAAAAATTTTTTTCCAACTAACCAGTAAGCCGTTCAACTGGTTTAGTGTACACTTACCTGCCGTAATATAGTGGCAATGGGTACTGGTGCATAGCCACTATATATCAAAGCCTGCGGTTTCTTTCTAACGTAAACCCAACCAGGTAAAGAAATCTTGGCGGGTGAAAAACTCCAAAATTAAAAGCGCCACAAAACCAATCATTGCAAACCGGCCATTAATTTGTTCAGCATAAGCCGTCCAACCAAAAGCCGGTTCTGGTTGATTATAAGCCGGTTCTACGGTTGTCGTAGCAGGAGTAGGAGGTGTTTCAGAACTCATAACTGTTTATCCCTAATCTATGGATTTTTGGTCTAACTTTTGCACCGATTCTATCAGCTTGCGTACCTCCGACGCCCCCTCGGAAGGTTCAAAAGTAAAAGGAATTTTCCCTCGCATCAGCATACGCATTCCCAACGGCCCCAATTTTACCAATTCTTGAGAAGCTTTAAAAGAATAACTAAACAATTTAATGGCAAACTTTCTTTCGTTCAGCCAACCGCCCTCTTTTACCAACTCTAGCAGCAATTTTCGATGGCGCACCGGCTGACTAGAAACCGCATCTTTTCGTTCTAAAATTTCCTCTTTTATTTTGCTAATTTGGTCAAGAGGTGCAACTTCCATCGGACAAACTGCATTACAATAAAAACAGCGAGTACAACCCCAAACACCGCTCGTACTTTCGTTATATTTGTCTACACGTTCTTCCGTTTTGCTATCACGAGAATCGGCAATCATTCGATAAGCTTTTGCCAAAGCATGGGGCCCGACAAAATTTTCATTAACTTCGCGGCCATTACATTCAGAATAACACGCACCACACAAAATACAATTGCCGGTTTGATTTAGTTTTTCTCGTTCTTCTGGGCTTTGTAAAAATTCTCTTTCTGGGATATGACGTGCATTACTGCTGACATAGGGTTCCACATCTTCCAGATGATTCCAAAAACTGGTCATATCCACTACCAAATCTTTAACCACCGGCATATTTCCCATCGGTGCAATTGTAATTTCTGGTAGTTTAGAACCGGCCGGTGGAGGTGCATCTTGACCGCCTTTATTTTGAAGAATATTCAAACGTTCTTTATCACTAATTTGGCCTTGGGAAAATTCAGAAATTTGTTGTAATCTTGCTAGTTCACTGCCAATATTTTCTTTACAAGCCAAAGCCGACCGGCCATTAATTCGCATCGAACAACTACCACAAATAGTATTGCGACAATTTTTGCGAAAAGCCAAAGTCCCATCTTGTTCCCACTTGATGCGGTTAAGACAATCAAGAATAGTATTCCCCGGTTCAACTTCTAAAAGATAAGACTGAACACGAGGCCCGGAAGTTTGGCTTTGGCGGACAACATTAAAACGAACTTGCATGACTGCTACCAATAGCGTGAATAAAGGCTTAGAAAATCGCCTTTGTTGGAAGTATTTTAACCATTGTAAGGCGTATTTTCAGTTTAAGTCACACCTTTTTCTTGTCTTAAGCAATAAGAGACAGCCTCCCCTTACTTGCTTTTGCAAGCTTCTACTTTAAATCCTACAGATTGGTAGCTCGCATAGTTTAAGGCAATTGGACTGCCAAAAATTTTACTTAAAAATAAAAACTTATTCTCCCTTAACAAAAACTCATTTAATTTTGATGTCCACCGGCCCTAGTCCTCCCAAAGGAACACCAGTAAAAGTACCAGTTTAAAATCTAAATTTTCATATTTCTTGCTGAGTTGGCTGATTTTCACCAAAAACACTTTGTCAAAAAGAACTAGACCCAAGCCCGTTACTTTTAAAGCCTTGTAGATGGACAAAATAAATATTTTAAACTTTGAAAAATTGTTGATTAAGTCACATTTAAAACTATAATTTTAAAGTTAAAAATATGGACAATGAAAAATTTAAATAGCACAGGGATCAACCGTATTTAGAATAAAAATAGCAATAAACAGCCAAAAACAAGCTAAAACTCTTTTTTGAGTATCCCTTAACCTTCCCTGCTAAACCTACTTAAGTAAGCCAATACGGCTATCTCTAAAATCCAGCATTTATACGGATGTTAATTAATTAATTACCTGATTTATAATGTTTAACCTGGACAACCTTAATAACAATATGTTAAAATTAAATCAAAACTTTCTGCTAGTGCCAGCCCCCTAAAAAAAACAAAATGAAAAAATATTTTTTATCGCTGGTTAGCATAAAAAATCCAACGCCCCCTAAGACGGATGAGATTGTTCTTAATCAGTGATAAAACCGTATTTAGAGGGAAAAACTTTTCTCAAAAGGAAAAGCAGACCGAGAAAAATTATTTAACTGATGCAAAAAGGAGACTCCTTATGAACACCAAAAAGTCCTATCAAAAACTCGCAATGACTATGGCAGCCGTAGTGTTAGGAATAGTAGTCTATCCGGGGTTAACCCGTGCAGCAACTCCAAGAACACAAACAGCCAGCCTTAACCAAAATTCAATAAACCTACAACTAATTAGTCAAAGCTTTCAACCACCAGATCGAGGAGCCCCGCCCAGAACAGCCGATGGAGGATCAAGAGGTTGTGGCTTAGTCAAACCCGATCAAAAAGGATTAACCGGCCTAACACCGGGAAATTTCTTACCTTTGACAGTCTCCGAGCACCCGACATTTTTCTGGTATGTACCAGCGTCGCAAGCAGAGAAACTAGAATTCACCCTAATGGATAAAACAGACTCCCAAGTAATTTACACAACAAAAATTCCGCTTCCCTCCAAAGGAGGAATTGTCAGTTTCACCTTACCCAAAGATAATGCACCCGCATTAAAAATTGGAAAAATGTATCATTGGTATTTAGCAATGGTGTGCGATAGTAACGACCGAACAGGCGACACATTAGTAGATGGGTGGATTGAACGAACCGTTCAAAGTGCAAGCTTAGAACAACAACTCAAACAAGCCAAGTCTTTAAGCGAAGAATCAGCAATTTATGCAAAAGCTGGCATTTGGCACGAAGCTCTTTCGATCCTTGCCAACTTACGCCGAACTCAGCCAGACAACGAAACTTTTCTACAGAGTTGGAAAGAACTGCTCAATTCGGTTGAACTTCAACAATTCGCACAAGAACCCGTTGTGGAGACAGTCGAAATAAGTAAGGAGTAGACAAAATGTCATTGAAGAGGGGAACGAGGAAAACAAGCTTACTAAATATCAGCTTGGTAATGCCGGCCATTGTAGCCTGCTTAGTCCCAGGCCCAACAGTAGCCCAAAACCTGATCCCCTCTGCGGATGGTACAGGTACTCAACTAATACCAAACGGCACCCGCCTAGACATTACAGGTGGAAAATTCTCAGCAGACAGAGCCAACCTTTTCCATAGTTTTCAAGAATTTAACCTCCAAGCCGGTCAAACCGCAAACTTTCTATCCTCCCCCGAAATTCGTAATATCCTAACCCGAATTTCGGGAGGCAATGCCTCCTTTATAGACGGAACACTGCAAATTTCAGGGGGCAACCCAAACCTCTATTTAATGAACCCCGCCGGCATTATATTCGGCCCCAACGCCGCCTTAAATGTGCCGGCCTCTTTTTTTGCCACCACATCGAGCAGCATAGGCTTTAACACCGGCATTTTCAACGCCACCGGCCCCAATGACTACCAAAACTTAACCGGCAACCCAAACACCTTTAACTTTCCCCACCCAGAAAGCGGAAACCTCATCAACAGCGCCAGCCTCAGCGTATCCCCCGGACAAAACATCGGCCTCATTGCCGGTACCGTCATCAACACCGGCACCCTCAACGCACCGGCCGGTAGCATAACCATCGCCGCAGTCAAAGGAGAAAACCTCGTCCGCCTTTCTCAACCAGGCATGGTACTAAGTTTAGACATCGAAACCACAAGACAAGATCAACCAGCCCACATTACCCCCCAAAGCTTACCCCAACTGCTTACCGGCCTTGGCAACAATAACGCCACCGGCCTAAGCCTCAACCCCGATGGCAGCGTCAGCCTTACCGCCTCCCAAACAACCATCCCCACAACCAACGGCACCGCAGTCATCAGTGGCAACCTCAATATATCAACTCAAAACATCACAAACCCCAATGCAACCATAGGAATTTTTGGGGAAAAAATTGGCGTAATAGGAGCCAATATAAACGCCAACAGTCCCAACGGCAGCAACATTTTAATCGGCGGAGACTTTCAAGGAAAAGGAAACGTACCCAACGCCCTCCGCACCTTTATTAGCCAAGACACAACCCTCAACGCCAACGCCCTAGAAGGGGAAAATAACGGACGAGTAATAGTTTGGGCAAACGAAATAACAGGCTTTTATGGCAACATCAACGCCCGCGCAGGCGCCATAGGAAACGGTGGTTTTGTAGAAATTTCTGGCAAAGAAAAACTATTATTTGAAGGAAAAGTTGATCTTTGGGCCCCCAACGGTCAACCCGGAACATTATTATTAGATCCCAGAAATATTACAATTTCAAGAACCGGCACCAACGATACAGATTTACCAGATATCTTATTAACAGATTTTCCAGATACAGATATTACAATAAGCTCGACCGTATTAGAAAATCAAACTGGTAATATCGTCTTAGAAGCCACAGAAAATATCACAGTTGATCCAAACCTATCCTTAACATTTGTCCCCGGAGGATCCATTACCTTTAGAGCCAATCTTGGAGGCAGTGGCACAGGGACTTTTTCCATGAGCAACGGTCAATCAATAGTAGCGCCAGGAAGAAATATTGAAATTTCAGCAGCGACAGTTTCAATGGGAGAAATTGATACTTCAAGTGAAAACAATGGCGGAAGTATTAATATTACAACCACTAATGGCAACCTAAACACTGGCAACTTAACAACCCTCAGCACAGGTAGCGGCACCGGCGGAAATATTATTTTAAATGCAGGCGGCACCGGCACTATAAACGTTAATCCCGGCACCTTAGACACCAGTTCAGTATCAGGAAACGGCGGTAATATTTTCCTCACAACCGCTGGCGGAGATATTAACGTTAATGACTTAATCAGTCAGTCAGCAGTGGGAAATACAGCCGGAAATATTACCATTATTGCTGGAGGAAATGGGGAAGTTAATATTAATAATAATACCATTACTGCCGGATCAATTAGTGGCAGCGGCGGGGCAATTAGTATTGCTACAGCCAATGGTGATATTAATCTAAGAAACTTAATTACAGCAGTAGAAGGTAGTGGCAACGCCGGCCCCATTACTGTAACAGCCGGTGGCATTGGGAATATTAACAATAATCCAGGTAGTATAGACGCGAGTTCTGTCAGTGGCAACGGTGGAAATGTTAGTTTCACAACCAGTAACGGTAGTATTAATACCTCCGGCATTACAAGCGCTTCCGGGGGTGTCGGTAGCGGTGGAGATATTAGTTTAATTGTTAATGGTAACCAAGGCGCACTCAATACTAGCGGAACTCTTAATGCTAGTTCTTTTGCTGGGACTGCTGGTAGGATTACGCTAAGAAGTGGTGGAACAGATATTAATACCCAAGATATTAATGCTTTGGGTGTCGAAAATGGCACCATTGAAATTGATGCTGGTATCGGTTCGGTGAATGTTAACGGCTCGACGGTAGGCGGGGATATGACCTTTACCGGAGATAATGTGGGTTTGAATGGAGGGGATGGCACGATTATTGGCACCGGCAATTTAACTATCAGACCGGCTACTTCAACGCGAAATATTGATATTGGTACTAATACGGAGTTAACAACAAGTTTAGATTTAAATTCAGCAGAATTACGCGCAATTAGTGGTTTTACAAGGCTGAATATTGGGAACCCAGAAGGTACAGGAACGATTACTTTAGGAAATAGCGCGGTTTTTGCTGTACCAGTTAATCTTAATGGGGCATCAACTTTAGTAGGGCCAAACCGTAGTACGACTTGGAGTATTATCGGCACCGATAGTGGCAGTTTGAGTGGTTATCCTTTGGGTTTAACTTTTACTAATATTGGAAATCTGACTGGAGGGACGGCGGATGATAGTTTTATTTATTACAACGGGGCGACAATTACTGGTCAGTTAAGGGATCTGGGTGATAATTTTACCATTTCTTCGGAAACTGACCCGACAGTAGAAGAACCTACTCCCTCGCCAGTGCCGGTGCCAGGGGAAACTCCTACTCCGTCGCCGGTGCCAGGGGAAACTCCTACTCCGTCGCCGGTGCCAGGGGAAACGCCTACTCCGTCGCCAGTGCCAGGGGAAACTCCTACTCCGTCGCCGGTGCCAGGGGAAACTCCTACTCCCTCGCCGTCGCCGGTGCCAGGGGAAACGCCTACTCCGTCGCCGGTGCCAGGGGAAACTCCTACTCCGTCGCCAGTGCCGGTGCCAGGGGAAACTCCTACTCCGTCGCCGTCGCCGGTGCCAGGGGAAACTCCTACTCCGACTTCAAATATTCCATTAGCCCCTAGTTTGCCGGGGACGAATATACCCTCAACTCAGTCGCCAACGCCACCTCCAGCAGTAGCTTCTCCTCAAGGAAATAACGCCGTTGGGGCTTCAGGAGTAGCTTTTCCTCAAGGAAATAACGCCGTTGGGGGTGGGGAAAGTGTGGGAGGATCTGGGGTGAGTGGTGAGGTGGCTGAGGGTAATGGGGGGGTGCCGGTGCAGCCCACAGCGAGAGTTTCTGAAGAGGCTGTTGTAGCTGCGAATTCGTTTTTGGTTACAGAAAATGCTAAAAATTCTGCTCAGGCTGGGGTAAGCGGGGATGCTAGGCTTGCGAGGAGTGGAGATGAGAAAGAAAGTTCAGCACCGACGGCTTATAATCAACAGTTTTTGCCAACAATATCTGTAAGTCGTAATGAGATTGAGAGTTTACTTAAGCAGGGGAATTTAGTTGAGGCTGTGCAGTTAACTGATCAGCTTTATAGTGAGGAGTTTGAGGAGTATTTGGGACAAAAGTATGCAGTGGGTAATTTGTCGTTTTCGGGAATTCAAGAAACTTTGAAATCTCGGACTCAGGAAACGGGAATTCAGGCTGCTATGATTTATGTTTTTGCGAGGGAAAGTCAGCTGGATTTGTTGTTGGTGCCGATGGCGGGTGAGCCGATTTATAAGAGTGTGCCTGCTGCTAGTAGGGCGGTGCTGATGGCAAAGGTTCAGGAATTTAGGGAAGAAATTGGGAATCCTATTAAGCGGAAAACTAATAGTTATGCTGCGTCTTCTCAGCAGCTTTATGAGTGGATGATTGCGCCTTTGGTGCCGGATTTGGAGCGGTTGGGTGTGCAAAGTTTGATTTTTAGTATGGATGGAGGTTTGCGGACTTTGCCGGTGGCTGCTTTGTATGATGGTAAGCAGTTTTTGGTGGAGAGGTATAGTTTAAGTTTGACTCCTAGTTTGAATTTGACTGATGTTCGTTATGCAAGTATAAAGAATGTTCCTTTGTTGGCGATGGGGATGTCGGTGTTTTCGGATCAGCCTGCTTTGCCTGCGGTGCCGGTGGAGTTGGAAACGATTACTCAGAAGTTGTGGAAGGGTGAGGCGTTTTTAAATCAGTCGTTTACTTTGCAAACGTTGGAGGCGGAACGCCAAAATCGGCCTTTTGGGATTATTCATATTGCTACTCATGGCCAGTTTCAGCCTGGACAGTTGGATAATTCTTATATTCAAATGTGGGAAAATAAGTTAACGCTTAATCGAATGGGAGATTTGAAGTGGAATGACCCGCCAGTAGAATTGTTGGTTTTGTCTGCTTGCCGGACTGCGATAGGGGACAGACAGGCGGAGTTTGGTTTTGCGGGGTTGGCGGTGCAGGCGGGGGTGAAGACGGCGGTGGCATCTTTGTGGTATGCCAATGATGCGGGGACGCTTGGGTTGATGACGGAGTTTTATAAGAGTTTACAGTTGGCACCGATGAAGGCGGAAGCGTTAAGACAGGCGCAAATTGCTATGCTGCGGGGGGATGTGGTTTTGGATAAGGGTTTTTTGGTGGGGAGTTTTGGGACGGTGCCTTTACCAACTGATTTGAAGATTTTAGGTGATCGGGATTTGAAGCATCCTTATTATTGGGCCGGTTTTACGATGATTGGTAGTCCTTGGTAAGGAAGATTGGTTAACTTTTGTTGGTCAATTGTTATTGGTCAATTGTTGTTTGTTCGCCAGTCCCTATTTATTATGAAAGAATGAGTAATAAACATCGGAAAATTTGGGAATGGCGGGGGGTGTTGATGATTGCACCCACTGTTACGTTTTTTGTTATTTTGTTTCGGGCTATTGGGTTGTTGCAGTTGTTAGAGTTGTCGGCTTTGGATCAATTTTTTAGGGTGCGTCCTCAAGAAAAACCTGATGATAAAATTGTGATTGTGGGGGTGGATGAGTCGGATTTAGAACGGTTAAAAGTTTGGCCAATTCCTGATGATACTTTAGCAAATTTGTTGGAAAAAATAAAGAAGCAAAATCCGAGGGCGATTGGGTTAGATATTTATAGGGATTTGCCGGTGGAACCGGGTCATAAGAATTTAAAAAAGGTGTTTGAAACGACACCGCAATTAATTGGTATTCAAAAGGTTGTAGGAAATGGTCACGATGAAAGTGTATCACCTTCGCCGATTTTAGCTCGTTTGAAAAGGAGTAGTGCTAATGATTTTCCTTGGGATGTGGATGGGAAAATTCGCCGGGGGTTTTTGTATTTAAGTGATGCTGATAAGGAGATGATTTTTAGTTTGGGGTTTCGGTTGTCTTTGATTTATTTGGAAAAAGAAGGTATTGAACCGGTAATGATGCCGGATAAGGTTCGTATTAAGTTGGGTAAGGTAACGTTTTCTCCTTTTTCTAGTAATGATGGTGGTTATGTGGGGGCTGCGGATCAGGGCTATCAAGTTTTGTTGAATTATAGAGGCCCAAAAGGTACTTTTAAAACGGTGTCTTTGAGTCAGGTTTTAAATAATCAGGTTTCGCCCAACCTAATGCGGGATAAAGTTGTGTTAATTGGTTCAACGGCGAAAAGTTTAAAGGATTATTTGTTGACTCCTTATAGTAGTAATTTGCTTACTATTCCTGAACCGATGGCGGGGGTAGAAGTTCATGCAAATATTATTAGTCAAATTATTGGTGGGGCTTTAAATGGGCGTCCGTTGTTAAAAACAATGAGTGATCCTTTGGAGTGGGTTTGGATTTTGTCTTGGTCGTTTGTGGGGGCGACTTTGACTTGTCATTGGCGATATAAGGAAGGGGTGGCAAAAATTTCTTTTTCTCGAACTACGGGCAGTATTTTGCTTTATGGTGGTGTTTTGGTAGGGGTGGTTTATGTGGCTTTTTTGAATGCTTGGTGGGTGCCTATTATTCCACCGTTGATTAGTTTGGTTTCGTCTACGGTGGTAATTATGAGTTATACACTTTGGGAAAATTTGAAAAGTTCTTATCGAAAAATTGAAGAATATTCTCGAACTTTGGAGATAAAAGTAGAGGAACGTACCAAAGAATTACAGAATAAAAATTATCAGCTTGACCAAACTTTGCAAGAACTTAAGTCTGCCCAAAAGCAAATGATTGCTCAAGAAAAGTTAGCTTTTTTAGGGACTTTGACGGCTGGTATTGCTCACGAAATTAGAAATCCTCTGAATTTTGTTAAAAATTTTGCGACTATTTCGGTGGATTTAACTGAAGAGTTAAAAGAAGAAATTGATAATCAATCACAACAGTTAGAGGCTGAAACTGTAGAGTATATTGATGAGATTTTTGGGGAACTTAAGGATAGTATTGTCGAAATTGAAAAACAAGGCGAAAGAATTGAAGGAATTATTTTGAGCATGATGATGCACGCTCAAAAAGAAAGTGGTAAACGGGAAAAAATTAATTTTAAGAGTTTATTAACTGAGTCTATTCAATTAGCTTATCACAGTTTTAAGGCTAAGAGAAATAATTTTGAAATTGCTATTAAATCAAGTTTTGATGAAGAGGTGGAAGAAATAGAAATTGTGCCTCAAGATATTAGTCGGGCGGTGGTAAATTTTCTTAGTAATGCCTGTGATGCTGTTTATGCTAAGCATAAGGAAAAAGGAGAGGCTTTTGAACCGGAAATTTTGATTGCTACTTTCAGTTTAGATGATTCTGTTAAGTTGATTATTAGAGATAATGGTCAAGGTATAGCGACAGAAAATATTGAGAAAATTTTTAATCCGTTTTTTACTACAAAACCTCCTGGTGAGGGGACTGGTTTAGGTTTATCTTTAGCTAATGAAATTATTGTGGGACAGCATCAGGGAGAAATTAAGGTAGAGAGCGTTATTGGGTCTCATACAGAGTTTATAATTGTATTACCCAAAAAGTGGGTAGGTAATTAACTCTGGACATAGTAAATATATAGGAGAAGGGGTAAATGACACCAAAAATTTTATTGGTTGATGATGAATTGCCGTTTGAAGCTTTGATCCGTCGGCATTTTCGTAAACAAATTCGTGCTAAAGAAATGGATTTATTGTTTGCATCAAATGGTTTGGATGCGTTAGATAAGTTGAAGTTAGAAGGGCCGGTGGATTTGGTAATTACGGATATTAATATGCCGGAAATGGATGGGTTAACGCTGTTAGAAAAAATTGGGGTTTTTGATTCGACAATTAAAACTGTGGTGTTATCTGCCTATGGAGATATGAAAAATATTAGAACGGCTATGAATCGAGGGGCGTTTGATTTTTTAAATAAACCTATTGATTTTCAAGATTTAGAAATTACTATTAGTCGGGCTTTAAAACAAGTTCAGGAAATTAGAGAAAATCAGCAACGTTTACGGGCAGCCCAAACGCAAATTATCCAGAGTGAAAAAATGTCTGCTTTGGGTCAATTGGTGGCCGGTGTTGCCCATGAAATTAATAATCCGGTGGGATATATTACGGGAAATATTGGCATTGCTGAAGAGTATTTACAGGAGTTGATTGAATTATTAGAACTTTATCAAGTTTATTACCCTGAACCTACGGAAGAAATTAGCAAAAAAATTAAGGAAATTGCTTTAGATGATTTAATTAGTGATATGCCGCTTTTGATTTCTTCGATGCGGGAGGGGACAGATAGAATTTGTTTTTTGAGTACATCTTTGAGGACTTTTTCTCGTTCTGATGCGGATCATAAGGTGGCTTTTAATATTCATGATGGTATAGAAAGTACGCTGTTGATTTTAAAATATCGATTGAAAGGAAAAGAGGGAAGACCTACTGTTGAGATTATTAAAGAATATGGTGATTTACCTTTGGTTATGTGTTTTGCAGGTCAGTTAAATCAGGTTTTTATGAATATTATAGCGAATGCTATTGATGCTTTTGATTTGGGAAATTTAGATTTTGAAAAACTTATTCCTACGATTCGTATTCGTACTGAAGTTATGGATAATAATGTAGTAATTCGTATTTCTGATAATGGCCCTGGGATGTCTGATGCTGTTAAAGAAAAGATTTTTGAGTATCTATATACAACAAAGCCGGTGGGTACTGGTACCGGCCTAGGCTTGCATATCAGTAAGCAAATTGTGGTAGAAAAACATGAGGGAAAGTTAAGTTGTGAAAGTGAAGTGGGGGCCGGTGCAACCTTTATTATAGAACTTCCTTTGTAGCTTTTTCAAAGATTTTTGTTTGAATCAAAAGGAAATTTTTTAAACTATAGATAATGTGGAAAATTTACGGAAGGTTGATAATAAAATTTACAATGGCTTCTGCAATAGCCTCTGTGCCATTTTTATCTAGTTTTTCTGTCAGACGAGGTGGGTTAATTGGGTGGTTTAAAAACTGCCAATTTCCCTCAAAAAATTCGGCAGGAGAAATGATTTGATGTTGTCCATAGTTTTGCAAACCTTCTAATAGTAAAGGTGATTCTGCAAAGCCTTCTCTTGTTAAGGAAATAAGGGGAGTATCTAATCGCAAAGCTTCTGCAAATGTGCTGTATCCCGGTTTAGAAATAACTCTCCCACACACCGGCATGAAATCTACCGGCCTCAAGGTTTTATCTTTTACTTTAATTAAGTTGGGCAAGTTTGGTGCTTGTTTATCAAATGTAATAAATTGCCAATCAGAAAAATAGGCTAAATTGTGATAAGGAATTTCTGCTAAACCTAAGCCTCCAAAGGAAAGAAGAATAGTTTTTTCTTGGGGTACTGTAATTCCCCAATTTTGCTTGATTTCTTCCTGGCTAAACCTAGGAGTTCCTCCTGTTAAACCGGCTTCTTTTATATGAGGAAAAGCCTTCATTTCTTCATGTAAAGGTAAACGAAACAAGACATCACACTGACTAAAACATTCTCCGATCCAATCAGCTATTTCTACAAATTCACCACCCCAAGGGCGATAAATAAAATCCCAACCAAAATTACTCATCATCCAACAAGGAATTCCAGCGGCTTTCGCAATTGGTGCAGCCAAAGGAGGAATATCTGCTAACATTAAACCGACTTTATTTAGGTGAATGAAATTAACTTCTGACGCTATCAAATAATTTTTCTTTTTGCGAATTTCTTTTAATTTTTCTAAAGTTGCCGGCAGATCCATACTCAAACTATCACTTTGCACTACCCCTACATCAAAGCCACGAGGACGCATAATAAAATCACCAGAAACATAGGATTCTAATAACCAACGCGGTGCAGTTGTTACAAAAATTATGGGAATTTCTGGGTTAATTTTTTGCACTTGCGCTGCTACAGAAGCTGCACGAACTGCATGACCGAAACCGTGATTTGTGATAGCAATATAAAGAGATTTATACATAATTTTGTCTAATTAATTACCTCAGTAAATTTATCTTATTGCCTTTAAAGTCGCCTAATTTTTATTAAACTCTAAAATCGCCTCTACTAGTTGGTCAATCTCAGATTCCTCGGTAAAATAATGCACACAAGCCCGGACACAATCTGGATTTAGCAGTGTTCTAACCATAATATTTTTAGTTTCTAAAAACCTTACTAAATCATCATTTTGTTTTCCTGACTCTAGCATATCTTTATCCAAAGTAAAAGAAATTAAACCGGCATCAGGAGGAGAATTTTTTAGACATGAAATACCTTTTAAATTTCTTAAATTTTCCCAAACAATGTTACTTAAATATAAAATACGTTGGTAACGTTCTTCAGCAGTTCCCTCTTCATGATGTAAAGAAATTGCGGCTCGCAAACCGGCATATAATGTAGTAGAAGAAGAAGCAATTTCAAATCGGCGGCCATCCGGTTTAAAACCCACCGGTTCACCTTGGGAATTAACTTTAACTGAACGCCATCCTATAAAAGTAGGACGTACAGTTTCTAAAATTGCCGGATTAATATATAAACCTCCCAAACCAGCCGGTCCACACCACCATTTATGACCAGTAAAAGCATAAAAATCTGGCTCTAAATGTGTTAAATTTAAAGGTAAAACTCCTACAGATTGCGCCGCATCTACTAAAATTCTTACCGGTTGACCCCATGTAGAATGACTACGACATAACTGTATAATTTCTGCTAGAGGTAAAACTTGGCCGGTGTTCCACAAAATATGACTAATTAAAACTAAACGCGTATTTGAACGTAAATATTGAGCCATTACTTCCACCGGCGAACCTTCATTTAAGGTTGCTTTCAGCGGACAAATTGATACTTCAATATCATATCTCCGTTGTAATTCTCCCACCGCTGCGACAATGCCTTGGTGCTCACAGTCTGTGAGTAATAAATGATCTCCAGGCCGCCAATCTATACCCCACAAGGCAATATTACACCCTACTGTTACATCTTCTGTGAGCGTAATACTTGATGCAGATACACCTAACTCTTTTCCTATTATTTGCCGTGTTTCCTCGGCTTCTTGTGTCATCCAAGCATTTGCTTCACCGGAAAACGGCCCTCTTAGTTCCATTTCCTTATAAGATGTCACAATAGCTTCTAAGGCTTGTTTTGGTAGTGGCCCTTGGCCCCCATAATTAAAATAAGCTTTATTTGTTAATGCTTGAAAATTTTGCCGGTGATTCATATAAATTTGCGACAGGATTGGAAATTTACGAGTGTAATGAGAATTGAGATAAAAAATTTTCAGTTGTCCTTTTTTCAGGTTGGCTGACAATTTTTTGGCCATTCAATAATGATTAAACAATTCTATTTTAGATTGCTAAACTATTTTTGGGAATACAGGAAAAATTCATGTTATTGAATGATGAATTGTTTTTTCAATACCAGCGTTGTGCAAGACGATCTTATTTAGATGTCTGGGGAGATGCCCAAAAACAAGACCCTAAAACTGATTTTTTACGCAAGCTTCAAGAAGATACCATAGCACATCGGCTCTCTGTTATTTCGCAATTTTCTTATCATCAGCCCCAATATCCTAATCACGATATTTTTGCGGGGGCTAAAGCAACTATTGAACTTATGAAGCAAGGTGTTGATATTATTTATTCCGGGGTTTTGTTGGCCGAATATTCTCCTAATTTTACCCTCAGCAGCAAGCCAGATTTATTAATCAAATATCCTGGTAATTCTGTTTTTGGAAATTGGCTTTATCTCCCCGCCGAAATTAAACTAAGCAAACGCCCAAAACTAGATTATCAAATTGCTGTAGCTTTTCACGCTTACTTGCTTTCTTTTACTCAAGAAGTAATGCCAGATTTAGGCTTTCTTTTCTTGCGTTACCGTAGCAATTATCCGGTAAATTTAGAACAGCGATTGCCTCAGATGCACCAGCGTCTCAATGAGTGTATCGAAATGCTTGAACGGCGTCAAGAACCAGAAGTTTTTATCTCTCGTCATCCTTGCAGTAATTGTCATTGGTATAGCAGTTGTTATCAAGTTGCTTCGGAAATTTGTCATCTTTCTTTGGTTCCTGGTGTGACACCAAATCGTTATGCTAAATTAAAAGAATTAAATATCACAACTCTTGCTGCACTTGCTGAAGTGAATCCTGCTGATCTTTGTGAGTTTCCAGAATTTCCTGAGTTTGTCCCTCAGCAAGTAGTTTTGCAAGCTAAATCTTTTATCGAAAATAAAGGTTTTTTAAAACCGGCAGCTTTAGATATTTCTGAAGAAGATTTGCCGACTATGCCCATAGAAATGTATTTTGATATTGAAGCAGAACCAGAATTGAATTTATTTTTTCTTCACGGGGTTTTAGTTGTTAACAAACTTACTAATACTGAATTGTTTTATCCATTTTTTGCTGAAACTCCAGACGATGAAATAGTTATTTGGGAAGAGTTTTTAAAGCTGGTTTGGCAATATCCCAATGCGCCTATTTACCATTTTTGCGAATTTGAAGCCCAAACCATTAAACAACTTGCTAGACGTTATGATACTCCCACCAGCCTGTGGTTTCCTTTACTAAACCGGTGTGTGGATATCCATGAAAGAATTACCCGCACAACTATTTTGCCGGTTCAAAGCTATTCTCTCAAAAGTTTAGCGCGGTGGATGGGTTTTAAATGGCAAAATTCTCAAGCCAATGGGGCTCAATGTGTCTGCTGGTATGATGAGTGGTTGAAAACTGGCAATCGTGATTATTTAGCAGCAATACAACAATATAATGAGGATGATTGTCGTGCTACTTATTTGATCAAAAATTGGTTAGTTAATTTCTTGCGGAATAACTCTACAGAAAATTTAATTGCTGTTGATTTATAAAGGGGTTTTATATCTTGGCTAACCGGCCTATACAATAAAGCTTTTATTTTGTGATAGTTCTTCCTTATCAAGCTTAGGATATCATAACGGATTTGGTTTTGTCAAGAAAAATTAGGGCAAAAATTGAAAACTTTTAGATGAATTTTTTTAGAAAAAATTGGAAGCCTAACTAAAAATTTGACTTCCAACGAGTGACGCTTAAAATAAAATGCCGGTTTGATTGATATCGTTTTCTCCGACTAGCAGTAAACCGGCTTTGATCATGTATGCCGGTGCCGGTTAATAGCAAAATATCATTTCCTAAACCACCACATAACCAAAGAAAATTGGTATTTTTGATGAAAACAAAGCTTAATTTACCCGCATTTGAGTAAAAGACAAACGGGGGCAATTATTCCACCACATCGGATTAACACAACTAGCTTTTAACGTCACATTTTGAGAATTTTGAATATCTAAAGAAAGTGACTGAATATCCGCTTCCCGGCGAATATAAACTTGATCAATCATTTTTCTATCCGCATAAACCTCCAGCACAACCATATCTAACTTATCCGTCGCATTATTATCTTTATCTAACCCAAAAGCCAAATTAAGTTTAGAAAAGCCCGTAGGCAACTTACAAGTAACCTCCGCCCCATATTCACTTTTATCTAAAACATCACCAAAATCCGCAATATATTTATTATACAAATAAGCCACTTCTGCAAACTTATCCCTGCCAATACGAACCTCATTTTGATTACCCAAAAACTGTAAAGGCGATTGAATTTGAGGCGTTTTACTTTGACATTCGAGATCATACAAATTAGCCTCTGTAGTTTGGGCCTTTAAGCCAACCCCAGCCCAAAACACCGGCAAACAAAAACTCAAACCCAAAACTATCTTCCCAAACTTAACCATAATAAACACTCCTCAATTGTCAAAACACATCCACTCTCTAATCTTATAACCCCTGATAGTCGCCCGCATCAGAACTACAGCCCGTTCGCCTATAGGCCCCAAAACCTAATCTGAAAAAAAATTTTTCCAAACCCCTTGACAAACCCAAAGAGATTAAGTGATACTAGATTTCGCAGAACGCAAGGGACTGTAGTTCAATTGGTTAGAGCACCGCCCTGTCACGGCGGAAGTTGCGGGTTCGAGCCCCGTCAGTCCCGTTAAAAAAACCAAAAAATATCAAAAACTCCCAAATGTGGGCAGTACATTTATAAGCTTGCAATGTACATTTTTTCTATACCCACACCGGCCAAACTTACCGAAAAAAGAAGTTTAAATTTTTAAAATAAGCCGCTGCGTCAGAAGATGATAATAAACGCCGGCCTGCTTTATTTATTTCTTGGAGAAACCTGCTGTGACAGTAAGAGTTCGTATTGCCCCTAGTCCAACGGGCAATTTACATATCGGAACCGCCAGAACCGCCGTATTTAACTGGCTATTTGCCCGTTCCAAAAACGGCACATTTTTTTTACGAGTCGAAGACACCGACCTAGAACGTTCTAAACCAGAATATACCCAAAATATCCTTGATGGCCTAACTTGGCTAGGGCTAAATTGGGACGTCGGGCCGGTATTTCAATCTCAACGCATCGACTTCTACCGGCAGCAAATACAAACCTTACTCGATAAACGCATCGCTTATCGCTGCTATTGCACCACCGAAGAACTCGACCAAATGCGGGAAGAACAAAAAGCCAATAACCAAGCTCCCCGCTATGATAACCGGCATCGTGACCTCACAGCCGAACAAATAGCCGCCTTTGAAGCCGAAGGACGCAGCCCCGTCATCCGCTTTAAAATAGACGACGAACGCGAAATTAGCTGGCATGACATGGTAAGGGGTATCGTTACTTGGAAAGGTAGCGACCTCGGCGGGGATATGGTGATTGCTCGCGCCGCCAAAAATGGCGAAATTGGACAACCGCTGTACAATTTAGCAGTAGTGGTAGATGACATTGAAATGGGCATTAGCCACGTCATCCGAGGCGAAGATCATATTGGCAATACTCCCAAACAAATCTTGCTTTACGAAGCTTTTGGTGTGCCGGTACCCGAATTTGCCCACACACCGCTGATTTTAAACACAGCCGGTCAAAAACTATCCAAACGTGATGGTGTCACCTCTATTTCTGATTTCCAGAAAATGGGGTTCACAGCCGAAGCGCTGGTAAACTACATGACATTGCTGGGTTGGTCTTCACCAGATGCTGAAGAATTATTTACCCTCCAACAAGCTGCTGAAAAATTTAGCTTTGAACGGGTGAACAAGGCCGGTGCTAAATTTGATTGGGATAAGCTGACGTGGATTAATGGTCAATATCTCCGTCAAATGCCGGTGCCGCAAATGACTGATTTGCTGATTCCTTTTTGGCAAGAAGCCGGTTATGAATTTAACCCGGAAACAGACCGGCCCTGGTTAGAACAAATTACCACACTCATTGGCCCGTCGCTAAATCGCTTGGATGAAGCCGTAGCGATGAGTAAGGTGTTTTTTGTACCCAGTTTTGAAGTTACAAAAGAAGCCGGTGATCAGTTACAGCAGGAAGGCTCAACGGCCGTTTTACAAGCAATTTTGAGCAAGCTATCACTCAATTCTGCTTTAAGTGAAGCGGAAGCTCAAGAGATTATTAAAAAAGTCACAAAAGAGCAAAACGTCAAAAAAGGCGTGGTAATGCGCTCCCTGCGGGCTGCTTTGACCGGCGAGGTGCACGGGCCTGACCTGATACAATCTTGGCTACTCCTCAATCAACGTTCTCAAGATCGAGTGCGTTTAGAAAAGGTTGCAGGCGTCCAAAATCAACACGAACCCCAGGAGGAAGCTATGAGCGAAACCCCGGAAACACCGGCATCAAATCCCGTTCCAGAAAATCCACAACCTACTCCCGTTGTGGTTGATACGACTCCCGTTGTAATTGAGACTACTCCTGTGACAACACGGGCGGAAGTTAAAACTCCTACAACTGGACAAGTTAAAGAGGAAGCGCAACAAGTTGGTCAAGCTGTTGTCTCGATTTTGTCTGATTTACCTGATTATATCGGCGGCTTTTTTAGCCAATATCAAAAGCTTCTGAAAAGTGTAGGTTTAATTGTTCTGGTTTTGCTTAGTTTGCGATTGTTACAAGCAACGCTGGATGTGTTTAATAGTCTGCCTTTGTTGGGCGGGTTGTTTGAGGTTGTTGGTATTGGTTATGCGGGTTGGTTTGTTTACCGTTATTTGTTGACTTCTTCTAGTCGGCAAGAGTTGGCGGCACAAATTCAGTCTCTTAAAGAACAAGTGGCCGGTCACAATTCTTCGGATTCTTAACTAAGGAATTATGATGGGGTGGGTTTTTTCTCACCCTATCTATAGGGCATTAGGTTTTTAAAAACTTTAGATTAAGCCAGATTTAGACGGATAAGGTTGGGTGTTTTGGAATAGTTAATTAAGGTTTTTTAGTTGATTGTTTTATAATTTTGGAATGTGGTATGACTGCTATGTTCTACAAGAGGGTCAAGTTTTTTAATTATTTTCGGTTGTTTTTTTTGGGTGTGGTTGTAATAGGTTTGGTTTTGTATTTTCAGGCTCCTATTGTTGGTCAAGTTCGGTCTGTAGGTCTTTTTGAAAATATTAATCTTGCCCCAAACTTTCAGCCAGATCCGTTTATTGTTCGTGGTATTAGTGGTGGAGAAATTGCAGCTAGTGGGATTTCTGGGAGAAAGGAAACTCTGAATGGTTCTTGTGTGGGATTTGTGGATGAATCCCCAGATCATGTGATTATATTAAAAGGTTTTTTTAAAAAACTTAGTTTGCAAATAGAAAGCGAAGATGATACAACCTTAGTGGTGCGCGGGCCGGGGGGAAGTTGGTGTAATGATGACGATCCTGGGCGTGGTAAAAATGCAGGAATTAGCGGCGAATGGTTAGAAGGTTCTTATCAAATTTGGGTAGGTTCTTATCAAGAAAAAAGATATAAACCCTATGTTATTCGCTTCAGCCAAAAGTAAAAAAATAGGTTGGGTTTTTTATTTTTAACCCAACCTACTTGATTTTTAAAAATCATCTCCTATCAAGTTTTTGAGACGATCTAAGACCGGATCGGATGGTTCCGCCGGCCCACTATTACCCTGTTTAGATTCTGGTTTAGAGTCAGTTTTAGAGGAGGGGACACCTCCCCACTGATGCGTTGTCACCGGCCTTTGTGCCACCGAAGGTTGAGGTTCTGCTGCCGGTAAGGCTGGTTGGTTCTGTTGTTGTTGTAACTCGTTTATCAGCCCTTCCAAACTTGCCAACCTGCGCATCACATCCATTAGTGTTTTTTGTTCAAAGCCGGCAAATTGCCGTTGCAGTTGCATTAACTGTTCGGTAAACCCTGATAGATCCACAGAAGTTGATGCTGATGTTTGTGGCACAGCGATAACTTCCTTTGCTTGTAAACGTTGCTCCAACTCAATAACATGAGCTTGCAAGGCGGCGATTTGTTGTTCCATTTCCCCTATTTTTGGGCTAGGACGCAGAGACTCTGGCACTCCTAGCAAGTGCCAAAGAGCCTCCTTGCAGAGGTCACTGAAAGACTTGTGAGGATTTTTGGCCGTCGCCTCTTCAAGCATCCTCAACAAAGTTCTGTCAGTTACCTCTTGAGAGAAGCTGACCGTTTTGTTTGTCGTTTTATTTGACCACTGAAACATCAGCTTTAAAGTTTATTGGCGAGATGCAGAGGGTGCTGCCAGTTGGGCTTCTGCGTAAATATATTGTCCAAGGGCATTAGCTTGACGGCAAGGCGCAGCTAAATAGGTGTTGATGCGAGCATCTTTGAGTAACTTTTCAATATCTTCGGCAAAGAACTCACCGCCACCGCCGGTCAAGATAACGTGGGTTACTCGTTCTGGCAACCAATCTAAAATGCGGTTGCAAATTTCACGAGAAAAACCTTCTTTTAGATTTGGTAGAGTATCATCCAAATTGGTTGGTTTTAGAGCACCCCTTGGACGGTAAAAGCGATCACCGCGTGGCCGGTTGACAGCTTCAATTAACGACAAAGATTGAGGATCTGCTCCTTCAATTTGAGCCGCTACTTGTTCATAAAATTTTGTCATAGCAAACGGTTCGCTTTTAGATGCAGCCCGTGCAAACCGGAAATTATCAACCATCAGACAGTCCGTAGTTTGATGTCCAATATCGACAATTGCTACAGAGATTTTACTGAAATCGGGGGCTGGAGTTGCGCTTGCGGCTCTTTTCGGTTGGGCTTCACACCAAATCAAACTTCCGTAGCCTTCAGGAATCACCCAAACTTTTGTGATGTTGAGGTTCATCTGTTCGCCACGAAATACCATCGTGTGAGGGCCGGTAAGTTGGCTAATCAGTTTCTCTTTTTCCCGCTCAAATTCTTCTTGAGAGTAGTAGGGTAAACTGATGACGATAGAAAGATCATCTTTGTCTTTCAGTTCTTTGGAAAAATAGCCGATGCAGCCCAATACTTTAGCTAGGGCATTTTCGGTTTTTGACTCTTTATCTTTTTTTTCAGAGCCGGTTTCAGAAAAAAGTTTTGCTCCAAAGTCTGCGGCTAGTTGACCAAGGGCATACCCAGTACCTTGATACTCCAACCAAAGATCCATTAAAGGATCAGTCGGGCGCACTTCAAAAGTGCCACCGCGTAAGTCTTGCACCGGCTTTTGGATTGCATTTGCGGGAATAAACGCCACTGTGCCTTCATCTCGGCCTACACAAGTTTTTGTTGCCGTCCGGCCCAAATCGACACTAATAATCGATTTAAGGACTAAGGGCGTTCTTGTTTGTTGTTTTTGGGTAGTCGTGGCGTTAATCGGTGTACTTGCCGAAGTTGCGGCATTCATTGGGGTAGCAGCGGACTGCGGTGGTTGACTATTCATCAGAACTCCTATTCTCTCTTAGCCTAAAACTTACCATGACCAAACCCCGTTTTCAGAACAGATTAAAAAGGGGTTTATTTTTATGTGTGGAGCATCATTTTGTGTTGCCGTAGAACAGTACACACTTGTTTTGATGCTTTCCCAGTTTTAGTTTTTTGGGCCACAACAATTCTATGGCATTATGGCACATACACCGGCAGTGCTTGAGGGATGACTCGAAAAGTTGCTGGGGTGGTAGTAGTAATTTCGCCATCGGTGTTGATGGATCGCTTTTTGTTATAGGTTGTGATTTCTATTTCTTGTCCTTGAAAACCTCTAACTCCAGGCCAAGAAGCATGGTTTCCTTGTTTCATGGCCGGCATGAGGGCGAGAATATGCCACCAGTGTTTAGCTTCTAGGGTGTATAAATCTAAGCGTCGGTCATCTATGGCGGCATCTTCGGCTACGGTCATTCCACCCCCATAGTAACGGCCATTGCCTACGGCTATTTGAAGCGCTTTTACTAAAATTGGCTCTTCTCCGTTAATTCTAATTGAAGCATGAAAGGGTCTTGATTCCCAGACTGCTTTTCCGGCTGTAATTGCATAGGCAAATACTCCCCATTTTTGTTTAACATCTTTGGTTAGTTGGCGAGTAATTTTGACGCTTAATCCTAAACTTGCAACGTTAAAAAAATACTTTCCATTTACCCAACCTAAATCTATGCGCTGCATATTGCCGTTAGCAATAACTTGACAAGCTTCGGGTAATGTGGTAGGAATTCCCAAGGTTCTAGCTAAATCGTTTGCAGTTCCGAGGGGCAAAATTCCTAAAGGTAATTGGGAGTCTACTAAACCTTCAACGGCAGCATTTAGGGTGCCATCCCCGCCGCCAATAATGACTAAATCGACGTTATCTTTTTGCTGACTAATAACTGTAGGGATTTGCTCAGCATTTTTAATTTTTTTTTCGATTAAGTCAAAACCTAGTTTTTCGAGTTGTTCTAAGGCTTCGTTGAGTTTATCACCTCCTTGTCTGGCGTGTCGATTGACAAATATTAAAGCGCGTTTGCTTTTTGATTGCTGATTCATAAACTGCGTTGTTAATTGAGGAAAAGTTCAACTTAAGGGTAACGGTTTTTTCGCAGTTTGGTTGAAAACTATGTTTTGAAGCTTTGAGTTTTTAGCCTTTGTGCATTCGGCGGATAATCCAATAACTTGTGGAGAGAGCTAAAATTGAAAAAGCTAAGCCGATAATTTGAACGCCTTCAATTTTTTCTAGGTCTAGGATAATAATTTTTCGAGCAACAGCAATAATTGATGTAACTATGACTAATTCTACTTGAATGACGTGCTTTTTCAGGTATGCGGTAATATTTTCTAAAATTTCTAGGGCAATTAAGACATTTAAAAATAATCCAAAGGTTTTAAATAAAGTTTTGCCAAAAGTGTCTACAGAAGTTGTAAATAACTCCATTAAAAGAAAGGCGCTTAAATTCCAAAGAGAAACCAAGATAACTAAAACCATTGCCACTGATAAAACCTTAGAAACAGCTGTTTCTAGGTATTCTAACCAGTGTAAAAAGTTGTCATCTTGAAAATTATGTTTCATTTGTTGGAATAAATTTTTCAATAACTGCATAGGTTAGGGTGGGTTACGCCCACCAACAAAAATCGGTGGGCATTGAAAAAGACTTGTTAGTCGTCATCGTGGGCAAAGCGATGATATAAAAAGTCTAAGGCATAATTACGCAGTTTATAATATTCGGGGTCTTCCATGATTCGGGCGCGGTCGCGGGGACGGGGGAATGGGATTTCTAAAATTTCGCCAATTTTGGCGGCTGGCCCGTTGGTCATCATTACCAGTTTGTCGGCCAAAAATAAGGCTTCATCAATATCATGGGTAATCATTAACACTGTGGCGCGGTTGTCATTCCAAATTTTGAGGAGTTCTTCTTGTAATTCTTCTTTTGTGATTGCATCGAGAGCTCCAAAGGGTTCATCTAATATTAAAACTTTTGGGGCAATTGCCAAAGCGCGAGCAATAGAAACGCGCTGTTTCATACCTCCAGAAATTTGATTAGGTTTTTTGTGGGCGGCTTCGCTTAAGCCTACCATTGCCAAGTATTTTTGAGTGATTTGTCTTTTTTCGGTTTCAGATTTTTGGGGGTTAACAGCATCTATTGCTAGGTAAATGTTGTCATAGGCTGTTAACCAAGGAAGAAGGGCGTAGTTTTGAAATACAACCATCCGGTCTGGGCCTGGTTCGCCAATGGGTTGACCGTCTAAACGTACTTGGCCGGTGGTGGGAGTGGCAAAACCGGAGACCATGTTTAAGAGTGTAGATTTTCCACAACCAGAGTGCCCAATTACACAGATAAATTCTCCTTGATTTACTGTTAAGTTAACTCCATCGAGAACTGTAAATGGGCCTTTGGGAGTTTTATAAACTTTGGAGACGTTATCGACAACTAGATAAGGTTGAAGGTTAGGAGATTTAGCGGAGTTTTGTTTAGTAGGTTGAGTGTAGGATTTTGTAGTTTTTAAAGATTGCATGGCTATGGGTAGTGGGTTATGAGAGGTTATTGGGAAAAAGCTATAAGTGAGTGAATTGCCCTTAGTTATGGGTTATTTGGGGTCTGGGATAAACTAAGGACAATTGAGGATGAAGTAATTAAGCAACTGCGGGCCTACGGGAGTCTATGACTACTTCGGCGACACTAAAATCGCGTTTAATTTTCAAATTGTTGAGGTAGGCGATGGGGTCTTCGGCGTCAAATTTTGTGCCGTCAAATAATTGGATGGTACCACGATTGTATTTCATATCGAGGACTCCTAATTCACGGGCTGCTGTGCTGAAAACGCTAACGCGACAAACGCGTTCAAGAATTTCTAACCAGTTGCGGGGGAAGGGTACATCACCCCAGCGGGCCATTTGAGTCATTTGCCAGAGATGTTCTGTCCGAGAGGGCCGGTTTACTCCATCGCCGAAGAATAAGTGATGGGCGTATTCTCGCATGGGTTCTTCTAAACTACAGGCGGCGGAGTTGGGGTCAATTAGCTGGATATAATCGACATTAGTGCTGAGATATTCTCGACCGGCGATGATTTGACGTACTTCTTCGTCGTTAGCAGGGTCGGCGCAATATTGACCGGCCTCTAATAAGGCTTTCACTAAGGCAATGTGCGTATTAGGATAGGCATTTGCCCAATCTTCTCTAACTCCTAATACTTTTCCTGGGTGTCCAGGCCAGATTTCAAGATCGGTTGCTACGGTGAAACCGACATTTTCCATTGAGGCCCGTAGGTTCCAGGGTTCGCCTACACAGAAACCATCGATACTACCGGCCTGTAAGTCTACCACCATTTGGGCCGGTGGCAGGTTGGTGAGGTGCACTTCGTGGTCGGGGTCTATTCCGCCGGCGGCTAACCAATAACGTAGCAATAAATTGTGCATGGAGGAGGGATGAACTACCCCCATTCTGTGTTGCAAATTTGGCGATTCTAAGAGCATTTTCTTAAAGTCTGCCAACCCGTAAATGCCTTGGTCATAAAAGCGTTTACAGAGGGTAATGGAGTTGCCATTGCGAGTCATTGTCAGGGAAGAAACTACCGGTGTGGGGCGATTTTCGTGTCCTCCCAAGGTCATCCAAACTGGCATTCCTGACGGCATTTGTGCGGCATCTAAAAATCCACCGGCTATCCCATCAACAATCCCGCGCCAGCTTGTTTCTCGGACTAAAGTTACTTCATCTAAACCGTGTTTTGTAAAGAAACCTTTTTCTTTGGCAATGGCAAGAGGGGCACAGGCAGAAAGAGGAATAAATCCTATTTCTAAGTTTACTTTTTCTAAGCCATGACGGGCAATTGCAGTGGTTTTTTTGGCCCGCAATTTTTTAATGCGTTTTTGTTGGTTTAAAAAGTAAATCATTTCACTGCGTAGCCGGTAGTAGCTTGGGTGTTCTACTACTTCCATTCGTTTGCGAGGGCGGGGAATGTCTACGTCTAAAATTTGGCCGATTTTAGATTCCGGGCCGTTGGTTAACATTACGATGCGGTCTGATAACAATACTGCTTCATCGACATCGTGTGTCACCATGACTGCGGTTACTTGGTTTTCCTCGCAAATTTTCATTAATTGTTCTTGCAAGTTGCCTCTTGTCAAGGCATCCAAGGCACCAAAGGGTTCATCTAATAATAAAACTTTTGGTCTAATTGCGAGGGCACGGGCAATACTAACTCTTTGTTTTTGTCCGCCCGAAAGCATTCCTGGTTGTTTATCAACGTGGGGTCTTAAACCCACCATATCAACGTGATGTTCTACTATGCTGCGTCTTTCTTCTTTGGGTAAATTTCCCAAAACTTCATCAACGGCTAGGGCGATATTTTCTCTTACTGTTAACCAGGGAAGGAGGGAGTAGTTTTGAAATACTACCATTCTTTCTGGGCCGGGGCCGGTGACTTTTTGAGATTCGAGAGTTACTATTCCTTCGGTGGGTAAATCAAGGCCGGCAATCATGTTTAATAGGGTAGATTTGCCGCAGCCGGAGTGTCCAATTAAAGAGATAAATTCGCCTTTTTTTATTTGTAGGTCTATGCCTTTTAGGGCTATGTATTTGTTGCCGCCGGCCAGGTCAAATACTTTTTCGATTTGGTCTACTGCTACGAAGATTGACATGGTTTTTTAGGAGGGTTTGCTAAGGTTTTTTTGAACCACTGATGAAGGGAGATTGTTTTTGAGTTTTTTTGGGGTTTATTTTTTGTCGCTGGGGATGATTTTATCGGCGATGATTGCCATGATTTTGTCGAGGATGAGGCCGACTAATCCTACCCAAACTAGGGCAACAATAATGTCGCTTGTCCGGCCTACGTTATAGGCATCAAACATGAAGTAACCTATGCCGACACCGCCGGTGATCATTTCTGCTGCTACGATGGCTAACCATGCTAAACCGATGCCAATTCTAAGGCCGGTGAAGATGTAGGGAACTGCTGCTGGGAGTACAACTTTGATGAAGTATTTTTGTTGAGATAAACGTAATACGCGGGCGACGTTTTTGTAGTCTTGGGGTATTTGTTGGACTCCGACAATTGTGTTCATTAAAATCGGCCAAACTGCGGTAATGAAAATAACGTAAATTGCTGAGGGTTCTGATTTTTGAATTGCTGCAAGGGCAATGGGTAACCAGGCAAGGGGGGGAATGGTTCTTAATAGTTGAAAGATGGGGTCAAAGGCGCGGAATAAGAGATTGTTTACGCCGACAAAAATGCCAACTACTATGCCGACAATCCCCGCTAGGGTATAGCCTATGGCAACCCGTTGTAAGCTGGCGGAAATTTGCCAGAATAAGCCTTTGGCTGTTCCTTCACGGTCTGGGTAAGCGAAGGGGTAGAAAATTTTATCCCAACTTTCTTGAAATACTTTGATGGGCCCTGGCAATGTGGAGGTGGGGCTGATGGTGAAAATTTGCCACAATAATAGGCAGCTGACAATGGCGATGAGAGGAGGTAAAAAGTTGGGGGTTTGTTTTTTTAAGGAAGTTATAAAGTTATCAACAAATGAGGTTTGATTGCTGTTGCGTTTGTAGTCGGCGGTCATTTTTTGTTCTCCTAAAATTGCTGAGGTTTGCTACTTATGATGGGGTTGAAAATTGAGAACGAGAATTAAATTTAAACTCGTTTGATTTTGAGGCTTTGTAGGTAGGCTTTGGGGTTTTCTGGGTCAAAAACTACGCCATCAAAGAATTTTTCTGGGCCTTTGGAGGGACTGGTGGGAATTTCGGCGGCTGGGACTCCCAATTCGGCGGCGGCTTCTCTCCAATATTTTTCGGCGTTGACTTCTGCGATGAGTTTTTTGGTGTCTAGGTCGATGGGTAGTTGGCCCCAACGTTGGTTTTCAACGAGGAACCACAAGTCGTGGCTTTGATAGGGGTAGGAGGCGTTGCCTTTGTCCCAAAAACGCATCACGAATGGGCTGTTTTCTACGATACGTCCGTCGCCGTAGTCGATTTTTCCTTTGAGGCGGTCGATGATGTCGCTAACAGGGACTTTGGCGTATTCGTCACGACCGACAATTTCTGCCATTTCTTGGCGGTTTTCCATTTTGTCGCACCATTGCTGGGCTTCCATGATGGCTTTGAGGACGGCTTTGAGGGTTTTGGGATGTTTGTCTGCCCACTCTTTGCGGAAGGTGAGGGCTTTTTCGGCGTGGTCTTTCCAGATTTCTCCTTGGATGGCGGCGGTGTAACCCACTTTTTGGCTGATGGCGCGTTGATGCCAGGGTTCACCAACGCTGAATCCTTGGATGTCGCCGGTTTTCATGTTGGGTACCATTTGAGAACCGGGGACGATTTGCACGGTGACGTCGTTATCTGGGTCTATTCCACCGGCGGCTAACCAGTATCTCAGTATCAGGTCGCTTGTACCGCCTTTGAAGGTGTGGGCAAAGCGTAGGTTTTTACCGGCTGTTTTGGCTTTTTCGACTTCTGCTTTCATTACAGATGTGTCTACTTTGACTCCGGTGGCTTTAAGGCTGTCGGATACGGTGATGCCTTGTCCGTCTATGTTGATCCGCATTGGCACGATCATTGGGATTTTTTTGTTGCCTTTGGTGATCGTTCCCAGTGACATTAAATATGGGATGGGGGTGAGAACTTGGGCTCCGTCTAACCCTCCACCGGCTGTTTCTAGTTCGAGTTTGTCTCTAATAACTGCCCACGATGGTTGTTTTTGTAATTGGGCGTCGGTTACTCCATATTTGGCGAAGAATCCTTTCTCTTTGGCTATAATTAATGGTGCGGCGTCTGTTTGTCCAATAATGCCCAGGGTGACGGTTGTTGTTTCCGGCATTTGTTCTGGGGGTATGTTAATTGCTTGCACTTGTTCTATTTTGCTGCCACCCCGTTCGGGGGGATTGCCTAAACAGCCTTTGAGTAAGATTGAACCGGCTGCCGATGCACCGGCTGTAAATAAAAATTTGCGTCGAGAAATGGCGTAGGAATTTTTAGACATAGGGAATCCTCTTAGCGGTTCTTTTTGCTTTTTCGACTAGCGATTTTTGCTTAGAGAACCGTTATTGTTTTTTGGTGATTGAGGTTGTTTACTTTTTTGTGGTTGATTGCTTTTAGATATTTTTGGCAATCTTTTTAGGGCTGATGTTTGCTATTTATTTTTAGCGAAAAATTTTGTTTTTTCTTACACCGGCCCTGTTTTTTGTTTTTGTTAAATGTAAGCTTACAGCCTAATTGTGGTTTATGGGTGATTTGATACGGTAATTTTTAAATAAATATTAAATTCTACCTATAAGTATTTTTTAGGGTTTTTTCTTTGCCGGTGTTGACTTCTCTATGATCTGTAGTTGAATTTATTATTACCATTTGTTTTAATTTGGGTTAAAAACGATTTTTCTTGATTTAGAAGACTTTTGTAGATTTCTTTATGGTTAGCAAAGTAAAACTTTATTGAGTATTTTGATGATGAGTTTCGTTCTCCTATATAATTTTTTACTCTGTTTTTAACAATAAATTATTGTTCAGCTTGTATGTTTGGTTTTTAGAGAAAAAAATAACTTTGTTGAATACGTCTGGTTGTTTTTAAATATCTTTTTTGGAGATATTCACTTGAGGATCGGGTTTCGGTTTCTCAACCGCAGATGGTTCTTGGGTTGAGAGGACTTTTTGGACTTGGGACTTAATCTGAGGGGGAAGCTTGTAAAGGGGTAGCCGTAAAATGAGAGCAGGAAATAGGAATCTAAAACCCAGAAACTATTGTGGTGCTTTGGATTCGTGTTACCGACTTGCCCCTATTATGATAATTACGTTAAATTTGATTAAGATTTGAGATAGAAGTGATTCTTATTGTCTATGCGGCGGGCTGGCTTGGTGTCAACAAGCGGGTGGGCCAAAGGACAATCAAAAGGGCCACCATATCAAATGCTGCCATAATCAAACGAATTGATAAGCCATTGCAGCCTGAATCAAAAAAAACTAAAGCTTTCCCCAAAGCTTTTGGAGAGGAGATACAGGGGACGGTGGTATCTCTAATGAGGATCACTTTTTGGATGACAGTTTGCTAGGCAGGTGTTTCTATTTGCCGGTAAAGCTGATAACTATAACTAGAGGCCATCTATGAAATTTGACTGGAAAATTGGTTTATTGTGGGCGGTGCCTGCTTTGGTAATTGGGTTTTTTCTATGGCAAGGCGTTTTTGCCAATACGACGGTAGAAGCCGGTAATAATGCTGCTAATGTTCGGATGAGCTATGGCCGGTTTTTGGAATATCTGGATGCTGGCCGTGTGACGCGGGTAGATTTGTATGAGGGTGGCCGTACAGCTATTGTAGAGGCGGTTGACCCGGATCTGGATAATCGGATGCAGCGGTTGCGGGTAGATTTGCCTGCTAATGCGCCTCAATTAATTACGAGACTGCGCGAGTCTACTATTGATTTTGATACTCATCCGGTGCGGAATGATGGGGCAATTTGGGGCATTTTAGGCAATTTGGTTTTCCCTCTGTTGCTGATGGCTGGGTTGTTTTTCTTGTTCCGGCGGTCAAATAATGTGCCTGGTGGCCCTGGCCAAGCGATGAATTTTGGTAAGTCGCGGGCGCGTTTTAGTATGGAAGCGAAAACCGGCATTATGTTTGATGATGTGGCCGGTATTGATGAGGCTAAGGAAGAACTACAAGAGGTTGTTACTTTCTTGAAAAAGCCGGAACGCTTTACAGCGGTTGGTGCAAAGATTCCTAAAGGTGTTTTACTTGTTGGCCCTCCGGGTACTGGTAAAACTTTGTTGGCGAAGGCGATTGCTGGTGAGGCCGGTGTGCCATTCTTTAGCATTTCTGGTTCTGAGTTTGTAGAGATGTTTGTGGGTGTAGGTGCTTCCCGCGTCCGTGATTTGTTTAAGAAAGCCAAAGAAAATGCACCTTGCATTATTTTTATTGATGAAATTGATGCGGTCGGTCGCCAGCGTGGGGCCGGTATTGGTGGCGGTAATGATGAACGTGAGCAAACTCTAAACCAGTTGTTAACTGAGATGGATGGTTTTGAGGGTAATAGCGGAATTATTATTATTGCTGCGACGAACCGGGCTGATGTTTTAGATGCGGCATTGTTGCGTCCGGGCCGGTTTGACCGTCAGGTGATGGTGGACACACCAGATATTAAGGGCCGGTTAGAGATTTTAAGTGTTCATGCGCGCAATAAGAAGTTAGGGCCAGATATATCTTTGGATGCAATTGCTCGCCGGACTCCTGGTTTTTCGGGTGCTGATTTGGCAAACTTGCTGAATGAAGCGGCGATTTTAACGGCCCGCCGGCGTAAAGATGCGATGACGATGCTGGAGATTGATGATGCGGTTGACCGTGTAGTAGCCGGTATGGAAGGTACGCCCCTGGTTGATGGCAAAAGTAAGCGTTTGATTGCTTATCACGAAATTGGTCATGCGATTGTTGGGACTTTAATTAAGGATCATGATCCAGTACAGAAGGTCACTTTGGTGCCGCGTGGACAGGCTCGTGGTTTGACATGGTTTATGCCTGGTGAGGATCAGAGTTTAGTTTCTCGTTCGCAACTGAAGGCCCGGATTACCGGCGCGTTGGGTGGTCGTGCTGCTGAGGAAGTAGTTTTTGGCGATTCTGAAGTCACGACCGGCGCGGGTAATGATTTACAACAGGTGACTGGAATGGCGCGCCAAATGGTGACACGTTTGGGGATGTCTCAGCTTGGGCCTTTGTCTCTGGAAAGTCAGCAAGGCGAGGTGTTTTTGGGTCGAGATTGGATGAATAAGTCAGATTATTCTGAAAAAATTGCTTCTCAGATTGATGTGGAAGTTCGTTCGATTGTTGATCAGTGTTATGCGGATGCTAAGCGGATCATGCGGGAAAACCGCGAGGTGATTGACCGGCTTGTTGATTTGCTGATTGAAAAAGAAACGATTGATGGTGAGGAGTTACGCGGCATTGTGGCTGAGTACACAGTGGTGCCGGAAAAAGAGCAGTTTGTGCCTCAGTTGTAATTTTTGACTGAGTGATGGGGGGGATGTTTGTTTTAACATCTCCCCTTTTTTTTCACACAGAGGAAACGGAGGAAGGCGCAGAGGGCGCAGAGGGAAGAGAGGGGTTGAAGATTAGGCGGCTAGATAAAAATAAAATATACCTCTACAAATCCCTCCAAACCTCAAAAAACCAAAAGTCTCTGCCACCAACCAACAACCTCCTCTGTGTCCTCTGTGGGAACCTCTGTGTCCTCTGTGTGAAATAAAAGCTATGAGTTAATGAAAAAGTCACTGCTATTTACTTTAGTAATAATCGCAATTGTCCTAGGCGGATGGTTTTCAAGTCGCTTAGAGGCTCCGGTGGTGGATAAACCAGCTTCTGCTCAGGTATATGGTGTGCAAGCCCCAAAAGTTGATTCTGAGCGTTTGTTTTCTCACATTAAAGAGTTAAATTTTCAGCGATATACAAATACTGAACGGCAGCGGGCGCAAAAATATATTATTAATAAATTAAGTGAGTTAGGATTGCAACCACAGTTACAGCAGTTTGAGGGGGGTGTGAATGTGTGGGCGCAACGTGAGGGAACGGATGCGAGTGCGGGGGTGATTGTGGTGGGGGCGCATTATGATACGGTGCCGACGTCTCCGGGGGCTGATGATAATTCGACGGGGGTGGCGACGGTGTTGGAGGTGGCTCGGCTTTTGGTACAAAGTGAGACGGCGCGGGGTTTGCGGGTGGTGTTTTTTGATTCGGAGGAGAGGGGTTTGCTGGGAAGTTTGGCTTTTAATGGGGGGGATGTGGGGTTGGATGATGTGCGGGGGGTGGTGGTTTTGGATATGATTGGTTTTGCTTGTCGGGTGGCTGGTTGTCAGAGGTTGCCGCAGGGTTTGCCGGTTTCTGGTGTTAGTGATAAGGGGGATTTTTTGGCGGTGGTTGGTGATACTGAACATTTGCCTCTTTTGCGGGTTTTTGAGGGGGTTAAGGGGGTTGGTTTGCCTGCTGTTTTTGGGTTGCCTGTGCCTTTGAAGGGGGTGTTAATTCCTGATGTTTTGCGGAGTGATCATGCTCCTTTTTGGTTAAATGGTATTGGGGCGGTTTTGGTGACGGATACTGCTAATTTACGGAATCCAAATTATCATCAATTTTCGGATAAGCCGGAGAGTTTGGATAGGGATTTTTTTGTGGGTTCTGCTCAGTTAGTGGTGAATGCTGTTACGGAGTTATTGGAGGGTAAAGGGAGTTTGGAGACTGTTAGGAATTAGGGGGTCTGTCGGTTATTTTTAAACTAACTATAATCGCAAGTATATAACTTTAAAAATCTGGAGGAATTAATAGTGAACTTTGATGAATATACAAGATTTGCTGACCTATCTTTTGAAGATTTCAAACGCATGGCGAAAGATAATTCATTGAGTTGTTATGAAAAAATAGGCTTTCCTAATTCTTACCGACAAGGTAAAGAAAAGTTAATTTTTGAAGATATTTTGTGTAAAATACCCAGTTTACACCAGCGCAATAAAACGGTGTTAGATATCGGTTCGGGATGCAGTGAATTGCCTCGAATGCTGATTGATTGGTGTGGAAAACAAGGACATACTTTACTTTTAGTTGATTCGGAAGAAATGTTATCCCATCTGCCAGATGAACCTTTTATTAAAAAGTTTACCGGGCTTTACCCACAACAATCTGAGGAAGTTTTTAAGTGGCATCTGCACCAGGTAGATATTATTTTAGCTTACAGTATTTTTCATTATATTTTTGTAGAAGCCAATGTTTGGGAATTTCTAGATTGCTCCCTTGAATTGTTGGCGGATGGGGGGGAGATGCTAATCGGAGATATTCCAAACATCTCTAAACGCAAACGTTTTTTCAGCAGTTCCACGGGCATTCAATTTCATAAAGAATTTACCCAATCTCAAGAAAATCCTGAAATAATTTTTAACAAAGTTGAGCGACATAAAATTGATGATTCGGTTATGATATCTCTAATTATCCGTGCCCGAAATCAAGGATTTGATGCTTACATCGTTCCTCAACCGGCAGACTTGCCAATGGCAAATCGGCGCGAAGATATTTTAATTAGAAAACCTTAAGGAAAATGAGTGAAAAAAATCGTAAGCTTGTACTCGTAGGAGATAGTGCTTTTGCAGAAATTGCCTATGAATACTTTTCTGCCGATTCTAACTATGAAGTAATGGCTTTCAGCGTTGAACAAGCTTTCTTAAAAAAAGAAAATTTGTTTGGACTGCCAGTGGTTCCCTTTGAAACTTTGGAAGACTTTTTTAATCCTCTAGAGCATGATGTCTTTGTCGCTATTACTTACACGCAATTAAATCGCTTGAGAGCAAGGTTATGTGAGCAAGCCAAAGCTAAAGGTTACAAACTAGCCAGCTATATTAGTAGCCGAGCATTTGTTTGGCATAATGTAAAAATAGGAGAACACTGCTTTATTTTTGAAGATAATGTTGTGCAGCCTTTTGTACAATTAGGTAATAATGTTATTTTGTGGAGCGGCAATCATATCGGACACCATTCTATTATAAAAGATCACTGTTTTATTTCTTCTCATGTGGTGATTTCCGGTTTTGTAGAAGTTGGAAATCATTGCTTTTTAGGGGTAAATTCAACTGTTAGTAATAACTTAACAATTGCTAAAGATTGCTGGATTGGCCCTAGTGTATTAATTACAAAAGATACACAACCTGGTGAACTTTATCGTCTTGCACAAATCGAGCCAGCAAAGGTAAATACTTACCGTTTTTTTAAGGTAAAGGAGTCTTAAATGAAGTGGAAAAAGCTGGGATTAGTCTATGTGGCAAATGGTGAACAAAACTGGGCAATTTCCCATGCTTACATCCCAACTTCTTTGATGTTAGATGAAGAAAAAATCAGGATTTATGCGGCATTTTTAGACCAAGAAAGAGTGGGAAGAATTGGTTTTATAGATGTTGATGCAAAAAATCCTCAGCGCATTCTAAAAGTTTCTAGTAAGCCGGTTGTAGATATTGGTGAACCCGGAACTTTTGATGATAATGGAGTCACCCCAATTTGCGTGGTTAAACATAACCATAAACTGTATATGTATTATGTGGGCTGGCAACTTGGCGTGAAGGTTCGTTACTTTTTATTTTTGGGTTTAGCTATCAGTGAAGATGGGGGAGAAAGCTTTATAAGATATTCTAAGGTGCCGGTTTTAGAACGTAGCAACAATGAGCTTTTTGTGCGGAGTGCAGCCCATGTTCATCGGCATGAAAATTGTTGGAAAATGTGGTACATTGCCAGCGATAAATGGATTAATGTTTGTGAAAAACAAGTTCCTACTTATAATATTCGCTATTTGGAATCTCACGATGGCGTGACATGGGAAAAGCAGGGAAAAATATGTTTGGATATTTCTGGAAATGACGAATATGGTTTCGGCAGACCTTTTGTGATGATTGAGAAAAATTTATATAAAATGTGGTACTCTGTTCGTACTATCAGTCAAGGGTATCGGATTGGTTATGCTGAATCGTCTGATGGTATCCGTTGGATTCGCAAAGATGAGGAAGTGGGAATTGATGTATCTCAAACTGGCTGGGATTCACAAATGATTTGTTTTGCTTGTGTACAAAAAACAAACTATGGAACTTATATGTTTTATAATGGCAATAATTATGGAGAAACTGGCTTTGGAGTTGCAGTGTTAGAGGATTGAAATAGTATGATACAAGCATCAGCAAAACAGCCAGAACAGGTGAATAATTGCTTTAAAATTTTTCCTTATGATCAAGAATATTCTGAATTATGGGATAAATTTGTTTCAGAAGTTCCGATGGCAACATTTCTTCACACTCGTCGCTATCTTTCTTATCATGCTGACAAATTTAAGGATATTTCTTTAATAATTACAGATGATAAAAATCAATGGATAGGCTTGTTTTTAGCAGCCGTTGATCCTGATCATAGTTATCGAGTGATTAGTCATCCTGGTATTACCTATGGAGGGGTGCTACACAAGGGTAATTTGTTCGGTGAAAAAATGCTTCAAGCCTTGCAATCTGTGCGAAATTATTATGCGGCAACAGGATTTGAAGTATTAATATACAAAGCAATTCCTTATATTTATCATCAAAAACCGTCTGCCGATGATTTGCACGCACTTTTTCGGTTGGGCGCAACTCGTTATCGTTGCGATCTTTCTTGTGCTATTGATTTACAAAATTCATATCAAATAAGTCAGCGACGCAGCCGGTGCTTAAAAAAAGCACAAAAACAAAACGTGCAAGTAAAAGAAGGAGCTACTTTTGCACAAAATTTATGGCCTGTGATTGAAGAAAATCTTAATCAAAAATACGGAGTAAAGCCAGTTCATACTTTATATGAAATTCTTCATTTATATTCTTTATTTCCAGATAATATTCAGTTTGTAGTGGGGGTATTTGAAGCACAAATAGTAGCGGGGGTTGTGCTATTTAACAGTCTACAGGTTATGCACGCCCAATATATTGCTGCAAGTCCAGCCGGTTATAACGTCTCTGCTTTGGATGCTATATTTGACTACTGCTTAAAAAAAGCTAACCTTCAAAATAAACGTTATTTCAATTTTGGAGTCAGCACAGAAGATCAGGGTTACTATCTTAATGTTAGTCTCTATCAATTTAAGGCGGAATTTGGGGGCGGTGGAGTTTTACATGAATTTTATGAATTGAAGTTGAAAGGGTAAAAACTGTGATGAATTTAGAAAATTGTAAGCTAATTGAGCTTCCTAAAATTGCTGATCGGCGAGGAAATTTAACCTTTATCGAAAGTCATCGGCATATTGGTTTTGATATCCAGCGCGTTTATTACCTTTATGATGTACCCGGTGGGGCAGAACGAGCAGGTCACGCTCATAAAGAGTTGCACCAGTTGTTTATTGCTATGTCGGGAAGTTTTGATGTAATTTTAGATGATGGATATGCCAAGAAAAAATATCATTTGAATCGCTCTTACTATGGGTTATATGTTTGTCCCATGATTTGGCGAGAAATCGATAACTTTTCTTCCGGTTCAGTTTGTATGGTTTTGGCTTCTGCTTATTATGATGAAGCCGATTATTACCGTGATTATAATGAGTTCATTAAGGCGGTAAAAAGGAAAGACAATGAAAATACCATTTCTTAATTTAAAAGATACTTATATTGAGTTACAAGAAGAACTTGATGCAGCTTATCACCGAGTTATGGCGGCTGGCTGGTATATTTTAGGACAAGAAGTAGAAGCTTTTGAAACTCAATTTGCGGCTTATTGTGAAACAAAATACTGTGTCGGGGTGGGCAATGGTTTAGATGCGCTGCATTTAATTTTGCGGGCGATGAATATAGGGAAAGGGGATGAGGTAATTGTACCGGCCAATACTTATATTGCAACGTGGCTGGCAGTTTCTTATGCCGGGGCTAAGCCGGTGCCGGTGGAACCTGATGATAAGACTTTTAATATCGATCCTAACCAAATTGAAGCCGCAATTACCCCTCAAACAAAAGCAATAATAGCAGTGCATTTATATGGACAGCCGGCAGATATGGATGCGATTAATATTATTGCTAAAAAATACAGTTTAAAAGTAATAGAAGATGCAGCACAAGCACACGGCGCTCGCTACAAAAACCGCAGAGTTGGTAGTTTAGGATATGCGGCGGGTTTTAGTTTTTATCCCGGGAAAAATCTAGGGGCAATGGGTGATGGCGGGGCAATAACAACCAATGACTTAGAATTAGCAGATAAAATCCGAGCCATAGCAAATTATGGTTCAAGAATCAAGTATCATAATGAATTTAAAGGATTTAATTCTAGACTAGATGAATTACAAGGAGCTTTTTTGCAGGTAAAATTAGCAAAGTTAGATGAATGGAACCAGCGCCGACAACAAATAGCAAACTTTTATCTAGAAAAGCTTTCTGAAATAGTCGATTTAACCCTACCTTATGTGCCAGAATGGGCGGTGCCGGTGTGGCATTTATTTGTGGTGCGTCACTCCCAGCGGGATGCGTTACAGCAATATTTAACAGAAGCAGGAATTGGTACTTTAATTCATTATCCAATTCCGCCGCATTTATCAGAAGCTTATGCTGATATGGACTGGAAAAAAGAAAATTTGCTGATAACAGAAAACTTGGCAAAAACTGTTTTAAGTTTGCCAATGGGGCCACATTTACTAACAAGCAAAGTGCAAATTGTTTCAAAAAAAATCCATACCTTTTTTACGGAGAGCAGTTAATGATTTTACCCAATCTTTTCATTCCCGGTGCTGCAAAATCGGGGACAAGTAGCCTCCACAACTACTTAAGTCAACATCCTGATATTTTTATGAGTAAAGTCAAAGAGCCTCATTTCTTCAGTCACAATGAACTCTATGCCAAAGGGTTAGGAGAATATTCCAAATTTTTTGAAGCAGGTAAAGATTGTAAGATTCGTGGAGAGTCCAGTACTGGTTATATGATATTTCCTCATGTCATCGAGCGGATAAAAGAACATATTCCCAACCCAAAGTTTATTTTTATTTTGAGGAACCCTATCGACCGCGCTTATTCGCATTACTTGTGGTTATTAGGGCATGAAAGTAAAAAATTTCGAGAGGCGTTTCTTACCAGTTTAGATTTCCAACCAGACCCCAATAAACACCACATTAAAGGAGGAGGATTTTACTATTTTCATTCTGGCTTATATGGGCACTGGATTCAAAGATTTATAGAAACTTTTGGAAAAGATGCTGTATTTATTATAACTGTAGAATCTTTGAAAAGCCAACCTTTATCTACTTTAAATAAATGCTGCGATTTTCTAAACATTAGCCATTTTGAGGAAGTGAAAAGCTTAAAACTAAACAAGACAATTTTATTTAGGCATCGTCTTATTGCTAAATACTATTTAAAGCTATTCGGCTTATCTTCAGAAAGTCCCAACAACTTTTCTTGGGAGTCTGTGTATGGTTGGGAACCTCAAAAAATATCCCCAGTCAAACAAACAATATTGGCAAAAATACTTCAAAAAGCTATGTCTCTAAAAGCTGCAAAATTGGTAATTAAAAAAATTGCCTTAAGAAAAACCTATCCACGCATTACATCGGAAGAGAGAAGTTGGATTGCATCTTATTACAAAGATGATATTCAGCATCTGCGGCAGTTAACAGGAATGAGCTTTGAGGATTGGTCAAAGGATTTTCCTCGTGAAAGTGTCATAAAATCTGTATAGTTATGGGTGAATTATGGCTAAAAATTGCTCAAACAAGTGGGGCGAAAATTTACTCTTTGCTTACGGGGATAGTTACTTTATCTCTAACTGCACGTTGGTTGGGCCCCGAAGGGCGGGGTACAATTGCAGCAGTTGTAACTTGGGTGAATTTATTTAGTTCCTTGGCTTCTTTTGGATTAGGAACAGTAGTATTTCATCGCGCTACTAAAATGCGAGACCAACCCTGGATCGCTTCTACTCTCGGCAGTCTCGGATTTTTGGCTGTGATGTTTTCCCTAACGGGTTGGGGGATTGCCGCTTGCCTTTACTTAGGTACAACAGGAGCAGTTTTTAATCACCTATCTTCCCCTATATTATCAGTTGGATTCTTAAGCTTACCCTTTATGATTTGGGAACAGTATGCTAGCTCTTTATTGATGGCAGTTAATCAAATTGGTATTTATAATCGTGCTCAAATTATGGGCAGAACTGTCGGCGTGATTTTAGTTGTGCTGCTATTGTCCCTAAATTGGGGTGTTTATGGCGTGCTGTTGGCCTCACTGGCTTCTCAAATGACTGTGGCACAGGCTGGTATAACGTATTTATTCAAACGTGCAGAAAAACCCGTCTGGCCTGATAAGACCGTGATTTGGGAACTCTTAAAAGGGGGGATAAAGCTACAGTTAGGTGCTATTGGTAGTTTTTTGAAAGCAAATTTATCAGATATTTTATTGATAAATTATTATCGGGGTGTCCAAGAAACCGGCTACTATCAACTAGCCGTACAGTTACTTAGTCTTTTACTCATCATCCCTCAATCGGCATCTCTCGTAGTCTCTACAAAAGTCGCTGAGTTAGGGCCAGATTTGGCTTGGCCCTATCAGCGCAATTTGCTACTATTACTAACTGCTGGTATGACTGGAGTTGGTCTGATTGCGGGTATCCTAGCACCTTTTTTCATTCCTCTGGTTGCCGGTGTGGCTTTTATCCCTTCTGTTAAAGTTTTCCAACTTTTGCTTTGTGGAGTGATTGGAATGACCTTTGCTTCTGTCATGGCTTCGCAGTGGATAGGGCGAGGACTTTTCTGGCAAATTTCTGCTATTACGCTAAGTGTGGGTTTGTTAAACGCCCTATTAAACTTGATATTAATTCCTCAGCATGGTATGTATGGTGCTGTGTGGGCTACAACAGCAACATATATGATATCAATTTTTGGCAACGGTTTAATGGCTATTTGGGTCAACAAGAAGTACAAAACTTATGCTCCCTAAAGTATCTGTAATGCTCGTAACTTACAATCATAGAGAGTTTATCCGAGAAAGCATAGAATCAGTTTTAATTCAAGACTATCCAAACATGGAAATAGTCGTTGCGGATGATGCTTCCACGGATGGCAATCAAGAAATAATTCGAGAGTATGCCGACAAATATCCAGATTTATTTAAAATTATTCTAGCCGAAAAAAATGAAGGCGTGACAGCTAATTGTAACAGAGCTTTTTTTGCCTGCACTGGCAAATATATAGCCTTTTTTTCAGGCGATGATATTATGATGCCGGGAAAAATTAAGAAACAAGTTGATGTTTTAGAAAAAGATGAAACTCTGTCGATGTGTTCAGTAGCAATGGAGGATTTTAACTCTCAAACAAATCAAACCCTAAATATCTGGAAAGCACCGCCAAACTCTGCACGAAAAGATAGTACTTATACCATTGAAGATATACTAAAAATTGGGCGCTTAGAATATGGATCAATTATGGCACGTCGCTCTATGTGTCCTGCCAATGGATACGATCCCAGGCTTCCAATTGCTGCTGATTTTTTGTTTTTTTTAGAAACAAGCATTAACGGTAAAATAAAAGCTTTAGATGAAATGCTTTACCGGCATCGATTTCACGGGAACAATGCTACTTTTTATAAAGGTGTTATCACAGATTTATTGAATTCCCTGCAAATTTTAGAAGAAAAATATCCTAACTTAATTCATTTTAACTATAAATTTCAATTTTTGTTTCAGTATTGTAGGGGATTAGAACTTCTGATAGAAGGAAATCCAGAACAATCAAAAATATTTTTTATAAAATCTTTGTTTTATAACAAAAAACAATTGCGGAGTTATCTAGGACTTTTTATTTCCTACTCTCCTAGAAATCTTCAACGTTTTTTTATTAAAATGATACAATTATGGAAATCCTTAAATAATCATTATAAGCTGTAACTATAATTGTAATTAACCTTAATTTTTTCCAAAATTGCAATACCAAAAACTAAAAATTTATGCTTCCAAAAGTTTCCGTCATGGTTCCAACCTACAACCATCGGCAGTTTATAAGTGAATGCCTTGACTCAATTTTGAACCAAAACTACCCCAATCTTGAAATAGTCGTTGCTGATGATGCCTCAACCGATGGCTCCCAAGAAATCATTAAAGAATACGAAAAAAAATATCCGGATATTTTTAAAGTTATTCTAGCCGAAAAAAACACAGGAGTTACCATCAACTGTAACAGAGCTTTTTTTGCCTGTACCGGCAAGTATATAGCCTTCACATCAGGCGATGATGTTATGGAGTCGGGAAAACTAAACAAACAAATTAGCTTGATGGAACAACATCCCGACTGCATAATTTCTCACCATGAAATAGAAGTGTTTGACTCCCGCACAGGAAAACAAATTTGTTATTATCCAGGTCATTTTTCTCAACATCTCCGCGAAGAAGGAATAGAAACAATCATCAAATGTGAGTTGTCTACTTGCTCAATCGTAGCTAGACGTGATGCCTGTCCACCCACCGGCTATGATGTTAGAATTCCAGTTTGTTCTGATTGGTTATTTTTTATAGAAACAGCCGCCCGAGGCGGAAAAATTTTGTACATACCCGAAGTCCTACTACGCTACCGCCGACACGATAATAATGTTAGTATTAAGATAGATAACACCGATTTACTAACGTCTATTGAAATTGTCAGGCAGAAGTATCCTCATCTTGCGGAAAAAGTTAAGCATCAAAAAATAAAATTAATATTAAGACAGGTTATAAAAAAATTTTTAATTAAATCGCAACAAATAAAAACTATAGAACTCTTCTTAAGAATTAATTTTTTAGCAAGAGGGTTTTTGAATAATTTAAGTCAATCTCGTAAAAAAACAAAATAAAATTAGCTGTAATTCTATTATTTTTTACAAAAAAAATAGCTTGTTTAACGCATATAAAACACTTCTATTAATATAGAATTAATAAGTTATTAACCTTAAAATTAAGTTATGAGTTTAATTAGACAAATTCATATACAATGCTGACAATAACTTAGCTGACGGGGTGACAAGAAAGTAAAGTCTTGTTAAGGTCTGCAACCATAATATAACTACCCTCAGCTATAGTGAAACAGATTTGATTGTAGCCAATTGTAACCATGATTCGAGAAGCGTTCGTTGCGGGTATCAACCTTTATCCGTTCCTTAAGGATAACACCGGCAAAGTTTTCCCTTTACTAAAAGCAGCAGAAGATGCAGAAGCAGTGGCGCAAATTTTGGAAACTTGCGGCAATTTTCGGGTGCGTCGTTTACCGTAAATCTATTTAGGGGAAGCGAGACAAGTTGATAATAAACAGCAACCGATTTTTTATAACTGTAGAAAGGAAATTATCCTCATAGGCCAAAAACAAATTATATATAAAAGCATACTAAATAATCAAATTTACCCCTATAAAGGATTAGAATGACAGGATTATTTGCTCAGAGATTTGCAATTACAAAACGCGGAAAATTTTGTAATAAATTATACAGATACGATGCCAATTTCGCCTTTGAATCGAGATGTTTTGCAGAAAAATGTACAGAAAATGACAAAAAATAACAATTTAAAATTGGGGGTAGCTGCTCTTTTTGTGATAGTTACATTGCTAGGTTTATTTGTTACAAATACATTACGGAGCAAAGCAGACAAAGAAACTGCTATATCACAACAAGAGGCCAAGAATACAGAACTAGAGAAAAATAAAGGACAGCTAAAGGAAACCGCCGCTAAAGTGCAACTTTTGCTGCCAGTGGAGCCGGTAAATAACATTGATATCACTACCAAGAGTCAGTCGTTCCTAGCACAAGTTTTGCCGGAAGTTCAAAGTAGCTTTGTTGAAGTTGTAGAAGTCAGCCAAGAAACAAATCTTCTCAAAGGCCATCAGGGTGAGGTCTATTCAGTGGCGATCAGTGGGGATGGCAAAACTATTGTTAGTGGGGGAGAAGACGGCACTGTGCGGTTGTGGGATGACTCTGGTAAAGCTATCGGTTCTGCCTTAAAAGGCCATGATGGTTGGGTCTGGTCGGTGGCGATGAGTGGGGATGGCAAAACTATTGTCAGTGGAGGCGTTGACGGCACTGTGCGGTTGTGGGATGCCTCTGGTAAAGCTATCGGTTCTGCCTTAAAAGGTCATCAAGGTGAGGTTGTATCAGTGGCGATGAGTGGGGATGGCAAAATTATTGTCAGTGGAGGAGGAGACGGCACTGTGCGGTTGTGGGATGCCTCTGGTAAAGCTATCGGTTCTGCCTTAAAAGGTCATCAGGGTGAGGTCTATTCAGTGGCGATCAGTGGGGATGGCAAAACTATTGCCAGTGGGGGAGAGGACGGCACTGTGCGGTTGTGGGACACCTCTGGCAAAGCTATCGGTTCTGCCTTAAAAGGTCATGATGGTTGGGTCTGGTCGGTGGCGATGAGTGAAGATGGTAAAACTATTGTCAGTGGGGGAGTTGACGGTACTGTGCGGTTGTGGCAGGGTGGCACTTGGGAAACGTGGCTGGAAGTGGGGTGCAACGGGCTCTGTCAACACCCCGTTTTCTTCACTAATGCTGCGAATTTAAAGTTAGACGCAAAGCAACTACAAAAGACAAAAGGTGCGAAAGAGACTTGAGAGAAAGATGTCTGCTTGGGGAAAAAATTGTGAACTAAATTAATGGGGTGCAAAACTACACCCCGGATAAGCCTATTTCTTCACTTGCTGGGCTGCTTCTTTAATGACATACCTGGATACTGTTTGAATGCCGGTGTGTTCATAATAATTAGTCGTCATATCCAAAAATGCCGCCACATAATCTAATTTATCATCGGCTACATCCACAAACCCTTGCAATTTCCCTAAAATAGTATTTGGTTTCAACCCCCGTGATGATACCAAATTTCCCATCCAACCTTGGGCAGAGTTAAAGGTTTGACTGATAAAACCTAGCTTATTCTGAGCATTATTTCCGGGGATTAAACCGCTGACTTTTTGAAACACAGGATTTTGCTCTAGCATGGCGGGATTTAAACCGTTAATCGTTTTTCCTGCAACTTGTAAAAAGTCTGGCCCCAAGGGAATTAAACCATCAAAACATACCAGCGCCGCCATACGCATTACGGCTTCATTGTGATAGTTTGGTAAGGCTTTTACAAAATCAGGAATGCTGTAAATGGGAATGCGGTTGAGGATGCAAAAAGCAATTAATTCTGCGACTAATTTAATACACAAATCCACCGATTGAATTGTATCTGCTTTGGGTGTTAATTTGTTTAAAAAGCCGAGAAATGATATCGACTGGCTGACTTTATTTGCCATTGCGGCCATTCCCATTGCACTGTCTGCATTATCAACGATTTGATAAAGCCAAATTGCTTTTTGATAACCTAGAGATTGATCATTATAAATCCATAAAGCCCGTTCGCTGATTTTTTGGATTTTGTCGGGGTCTTTTTTGCCGGTGATTTCCCGCACAATGTTGGCAAAGCCTACTGTATTTTGCCACTCTCCAGGGACAACAAAATCGAGCGCTTTTAAGGCAGAAACGGTGATGTTTTCACTGGGTAAGTTGTCGGCTAATTGGATGATTGATTGGCTCATGGTTGGCTTTTTTAAGCAATGAATTGTCTTCTGTTTATAGCATCACCTCTGAGGCGGATAATTTCGCAAAATTGCCCTAACAATTTTTCAATGATAAGGATAAAAATAGACATCGATTAAAATCGGTGATTACACGAAAAAAACCCCCGGAGGGGGTTAAGACTGTTCATTATTCCCCTAACAATTTTTCAAAAATAAGCATAAAAGCTTAGCAACCTAACTACGTCCAAGCGCGGAAAAAGGTGTTATCTTGCCATGCGGTTGCGGTGCGCTGTTCGATGACTGCCATTTCTTTCTCACTTAAAGGTTTATAGGCTTGGGCGACTCTCACATTTGATTCTAGTTGCTCTGGTGTTTCGGCGGCGATGACGCAAGTATGCACACCGGCAACGGAAAGGCTGTAGCCCATCGCTTGTTCCATTCCGTCGAGAATGCCATTTTTAAATAAGCGTCCATAGGCCGGCACTTTCATCGCAATAACGCCTATATTTTTCTGCTTTGCTATTGGCATGACGGCGGGAATGAAGGGACGCGGATGATGTTTATCTGCGGCATTTACGCTGATTAATGTTGTGTCGAAATCATAACGACGCAAGCCTTCGGCTATGATATCAGGTTCGTGGTGGCCGGTGATGCCGGTGAAGCGAATTAGTTTTTGTTGTTTTGCTTCTTCAAGGGCTTTTATTGCGCCATTTTTACTGAAAATTTCGGTGATTTCTTCTGGTAAGGAAACGTGGTGCAGTTGCCACAAATCAAGGTATTCTGTTTTTAAGGTTTTTAGGGAATTTTCTAAGTGTCGCCATGCTCCATCTCTGTCGCGTGAATGGGTTTTGCTGGCTAGAAAAATTTGTTTTCGATACTGTGGTAATACTTTGCCTAAATTCTCTTCGCTGGGGCCGTATTCTGCGGCTGTATCAAAGTATTTAATGCCTAGTTGTAAGGCGCGTTCAATGATTGGTATTGCGGCTGCTTCTTGTCCAGTTTTTGAAAGCGGGGTTTGTCCGGCGCCTCCTAAGCCAAAGATGGGGAGTTTTATGCCGGTTTTTCCTAATATTCTCTCTGGCATTGTGCCGGTTATTTCGGCTTTTGTTGCTGGGGTTGAATCTTGGTTTTGTTGCCGGTTGACTGCTGAACAGGCGACAATTCCACCGGCTACAGATGCGGTGGTTAGTAAAAATTTGCGCCGGCTTGTTTTGCGTTCCATTTTGCATGATTCCCGCTTTCAAATTTTTTTGATTATAGCTTAGACTTTCGGTGCTTATCTCTGTTAATTTACTCCTGGTTTTATCCCAGCAATTGTTAACCGGATTTTGTATAAACTGGTACCGGCTGTTATGTAAAGTGTTTTGTAATCTTCATCTCCCCAAGCTAAATTATTTACACTTTCTGGGACTTCAATTTTATTGATTAATTGGCCGATGGGAGAAAATACCCAAATTCCTCCGGGTGCGGTGCTATAAATATTGCCTTGGATATCAACTTTTATGCCATCGGGTACGCCGTTTTTGCCTTCTTCTTTCATTTCTGCAAATACTTGTCCACCGGCCAATGTTCCATCTGTTTGCACATCAAAAACTCTCATGTGATTTTTTTCTGTGTCGTTGATATAAAGTTGTTTTTCATCGGGAGAAAATGCTAATCCATTGGGACGAATAAAGTCTTTTGCTAATAGCGTTAGTTTGCCATCAGGGGCGATGCGATACACACCATAAAAGCCTAATTCTTCGTCTTTTTTTTGAATGCCGTAAGGCGGATCTGTGAAGTAAATACTGCCATCTGATTTGACGATTACATCGTTGGGGCTGTTGAGTAGTTTGCCTTCAAATTTATTGGCTAAAGTGATTATTTTTCCATCTTGGCCGGTGCGGGAAACACGGCGATTTTTATGCTCTGCGGTAATTAAATTTCCCTGCTTATCGAGGGTGTTACCATTGGCGTTTCCTGATGGTTTTCGGAATACTTCAACTGGTTGATTTTGCTGGTATTTGTAAAGGGTATCGGCGGGAATATCGCTGAAAATTAAATAGCCGCTGGGTATCCACACCGGCCCCTCAACAAAATCAAAGCCAGAGGCTATTTTTTCTAGGTTTTGGCTTAAAGCTTGCACAGATGTATTCTCCTTTGCAAATAAAGTGATACTGAGGAAAATAATCAATAACAAAGTGGTGCCGGTAAGGATAAAATATTTTTTCATTATTTTTTAATTCATGTCTTTTGCCTGATTTATACGGTCAATCCAAGTTTGACTGTTATCTAGGGTTAAAATGATGCGGTTGTAGGGTTCTTCGATTAATTCAAGGGTTAAATAATCTTTGTCTTTTGTGACGTACCAAAACTCTTTTCCGCGTCGGGTGTAATAGGTACCGGCTTTAATAACTCCGGGTAAAAATGTTCCGGGGGCGCGAATTTCTGCCCAATTACTTTGGGGTTCTATTCCTGTTACTGTTTCGATGTGTGCAAGGGGAATAGAGATGGTTTTGTTGAGTGTAAAGGCCCAAAGTTGCTCATACCATTCTAAGTCTATAGATAGTTGGTTGCCGGTGATACTTAGTTGCATAGTTTTTTTTGATTTGGTTTCTGTGGTTATTTTAACTAATTTTTTAATAAGCCGACACTTTACTGGTTGTGGATCGGATATTCCCCCCTGTCGGTTTTTTAAAATTTAGGCAAAATAGAGATAGCATCCACTTATACTGAAAAGGCTAATGTGATGGTTTCTTCAGAAAATTTTAATAAAACTGCTGATTCTGCGACTGACACCGGCTTAACATTCACCTATAGCCAAGATGATGTACAGCAAATTTTAAATTTAGCTTTATCTCGAAAAGAGGAAGGCGGGGAAATTTCCCGCAGTCAATTGTTAGAAATTGCTCAAGATTTAAATATTTCTCTTGCCCATTTGGAAGCTGCCGAAAAAGAATGGTTAAGTCGTCAAGGGGAGTTACAAGAACAGCAAGTTTTTGATATTTATCGTCGTAAAAAGTTACAAAAAAATGTTGTAAAATATGGTATTTTTAATTGTTTTTTTGTGTTGTTAAATTTGGCCGGTTCTGGTGAGTTATCTTGGTCTTTATATATCGTTTTATTTTGGGGCTTAGGGTTAGCTTTGCAAGGCTGGAGTATCTATCAACGTGATGAAGAAGAATATCAGCAAGCTTTTCAGCGTTGGCGGATGAAGAAACAGTTGGGTCAATCTGTTAATAGTTTGGTTAACAAATTTCAGAAATGGATTAGTTAAAAGCTGGGTTTGGTTTTTTATAATAGGTTGGGTTTGGCAACCCAACCTACATTTGTAAAGCCGCCATTGCCGATTTAATTAAGTTAAAAAACTGCTTTTTTGTCACATCCACCGGCATTGCATTTTCTCTATTAGTTCCAAAAATTCCAACTTTTCCGCCTTTTTCAACAGCTAAAACTTTTCCTTCTGGGGTTTTGATTCTCAATTCTTGCGCGGAATTTTTGGCATATAAAGCACAATTATATTTCATGTTTTCATAATAAAATTCTGCTTTGGCAAGGGGTGCAGACAGACCATTTTTTTCTGTGGTTTCTTGGGGTAAGCGCAACCCAATAATTTCGATTTCAAGATTTGTATTTCCTTGCCAATTATTCTCTGTTAATCGATAGGCTACATCGACGCGAAGAGGTAAAGGAAAATACTCTCCCCATCGCCATGCCATCGCTTGAATACGAACATAATTACCATTAGGTAACTGTTGAGAAAGAGTTACTTTTAAGTGATTGTCTCCGACTATTCTTTGCTCAACAACTCTAACATTAGATACCCAAAAAACCGGCTCGGAGTTTTCAATTCCACAGGGATGTAAAGCGTTTATTTGATGATATAATTCAAAGTTAATTTCGTCAAATTTTAATTCGGCATCTATTTCTACCAAAGGTTTTAAATGGGCCGGTTCTAAACAACTATGGGCAAAATCACTCAGCCGGTTGCTAAATTCTTGTAAGTTTTCTGCTTTTAAAGAAAAACCTCCCGCTGCCCGATGTCCGCCATATTTGCCTAATAAATCATCACAAAATTGCAAAGCTTCAAATACATGAAACTCTGGAATACTACGGGCAGAACCGCGAATATGGCCGCTATCTTCATTGGTTCCAATAAACACCGGCACGCCATATCTTTCTACTAGGCGCGAGGCGACAATACCAATTACTCCATGATGCCAATTTGGCTGAACTATTACTAAAACTCGTTTTTCTAATAAGTTAATTTGGCTATTTTCTACCCACTCCACTGCTTCTTTTTCAATTTGTTTACACATTTGTTGTCGGCGTTGATTAATTTGCTCGCATTGCATAGCTTTTTCTAAGGCTATACCCATGTCATCTGTGGTAAGCAAATCAATTACTATTTGTGGGTCTCCAATTCTACCCACAGCGTTAATTCTTGGCCCCAGTCTAAAGCCAATATCTTCTGGTTTTAAAGATTTGGGGTTTTTATTTTCTTGGCTAATATAAAAAGTTCCTTGTTCTCTAGCTTGAACTCCTGCTACCTGCATTAAGGCTTGAATTCCTGCTAATTCTGAAGTTGGTAACTGGCGCAAACCCAGTTTTAACCAGCGTCTATTTACTCCTGTTAAAGGCGCTAAATCTGCAATAGTTCCTAATGTCATTAAAGCGCGTAACAGTGTAATTAATCCTTGAATTTTATCTAATTTTTGAGCAAGAGAAATAGCTAAAATATAGGCAACTCCAACGCCAGCTACGCCGCGATAGGGGGAATCTTCTCTAATTAATTTGGGGTTAAGAATTGCATCGGCCGGTGGAATTTTTTCGGGGATATCATGGTGATCTGTAATAATAACTTTTAAGCCTAATTCACGAGCACGATCTACAGGGTCATAAGCTGAAATGCCGTTATCAACTGTTAAAATAATTTCTACTCCTTCGCTGTGAAATTCTTCAACAATTCTGCGGTTAATTCCATAGCCTTCGCTTAGACGGCTGGGAATGGCATAATCAACTTCTGCGCCTAACCAGCGTAATGCTCTCAACAACAAAGCAGTGCTGGTCATTCCATCAGCATCATAGTCTCCACAAATAGCTATTTTTTGTTTTAAGTTAATGGCTTTTTCTAATAATTTTAGGCTTTTTTCTAAATCGGGAAATTCATCTAGGGGCGAAGGTAAAATAATTGAATCGGGGTTTAAATAAAATTGAGCATCTGTAGTGTTTTTGATGCCACGATTAACAAGAACTTGACCTAAAATTGGTGTTAAACCTGTAGCCTCAGATAATTGTGAGGCAAGTTCTGGCTGTTGTGAGAAAATCTGCCAGCGTTGAAGAGGAAGCCGGTGGGATTGAGAGAATTCAGAGGGGTCTAACACAGCATTTCTATTAATGACATACTTCATTGTAACTTTAGCACTATCTGTGCTGTGAGTGTAAAGGTTGAAAAAAAATAAGGCTAAAATTAGTGATTTAATAATTAAGGTGGCTATCTTAATTATTTGTGTCACCATAAAGAAAATTTCGTTTTTGCTGCCGGCATCTCGCGTGAATGATTGATCTATCTCAACTCACTCCTGATTCTACGATTGGCAATTTGCCTAGCCATCACTTTCAAGTTAGTCACAAAACTCCCGGCAATGTTGTAGCTAAAACTTTTGCTCACCAACCCGAAATTCCGGGGGTAATGGTGATTAATGGCCCGCGCTTAATGGGGATGATTTCAAGGCGAAAATTTTATGAATGGATGAGTCAGCCTTATAGTATTGAACTGTATATGCAGCGGCCTATTGCTTTTATTTTAGATTTTTTAAAAATACCAGCGTTGCTACTTTCTCACAATTGTAAAATTGATGAAGCGGCAAAAATTGCTCTCAATCGTTCTGAAGATTTGGTTTATGAACCGGTAGTTATTGTTTGTGATGATCATACTTTTCGTTTACTTGATATGCAGGTTTTGTTACTTGGTCAATCGCAAATGCTGACTTTATCTTATGAGGTTATTAGATTACAAAAATTAGAAATTATTAATTCCACAAATCGTATTCAAAAAGAAAAACAAAAAGTTACAGGTTACACGCAATTATTAGAATATAATTTACTTGAATTGCAAAAACAAAATCAACTTTTGAGCGATCAGCAATCTCGATTAGTTAAACAATCAAAAAAAATTACGCAATTAAATCAAAAGTTTATTCAAATTGGGCAACTTCTTTCTGTGGAAGGCCGAAATGCTTTTCAAGCAACTTTTGCCGGTGTTAATGCTATTTGCCGTAATACGGATCAAATTGTTGATATAGGAAAGGCTTTAGCTAAAGAATTAGAAACAGTTAATGCGGCTTCGGTATTGATTGCTAAAGTTAGCCAACAAGTAAGATATTTAGCGATGCAAGCTGCTGTTGTAGCCCATCGTTCGGGAGATCAGTTTAGCGAATTTAGTAAAGTGACGTCGGAAATTGGGAAATTAGTTAGTCAGACTTTTGAAGCCGGTAGGCAAGTAGACCAGCTTGCTAATCGTTTTAAAATTCGTGTTCACGATCTTACAGAATCTGCAAGAGAAGGTGCGACGGTGGCGCGTTCTCTTATTCAAAAAGTTGAGCGCGCAGAGGTGGCTTTAACTCAGTTAGAAGAAGTAGTTAAATATCCTACTTCTAATGTAAGTTCTGAAGTTAATAAAGAGGAACTAAACGAATATTTTGAAACTGAATCTTTACTGCAAAAAATTGAACAAGCCGAAGGCTCTTTAACAGAATTAGAGGAATTAGTAAAGCATCAAGACTTGATTCGTTTGATTGAAAAAATCGAAGGTGTTTTAAATCGAAATAAGGCAAAAGTTGAGAAAAATAATTCTTGAGAAAAACTGTTTTTCTCAACATTGAATCCTATAAATAAAAACGTACTGTAGAAATAACTCGGCTACGGTTTGAACGTAAAGCTGCTCTTAAAAAGAACGCTGTTTGATTGTGTAATAGTTCTTCCCACCAATTTCTAGGCACAAAAGTCGGTATTATAATTGTGCAAAAAACATTGGGCCTTTTGGCTTCAAATTGAGTGATAAAATCTACAATTGGAAAAATTGCACTGCGGTAAGGTGAATCTAAAAATATTAACTTAATGGGAGTTTTTAATTTTTTCCAATCTTCCATTAATTCTTCTCTATTTGTTGTGCCAACATCTACATGAATTGCCACAACTTCATCAGCGATAGTGCAAGCATATTCTAATGCTTCTACTGAACCTCGGTGAACACTTCCAACTAAAACTACGGCGGGACTGTAAACAATACTACCTCTTGGTCTAGGATGAGGAATAGGTCTTAATCTTCGCGCTTTTAAGCGTATTGCAACATAGCGATAATGACTGCGAATATTTAAAAATAATGCCATTACTAAGGGAATTGTTAGGACTACAGACCAAGCACCTAAAATAAATTTTGTACTAACAATTACTCCTAAAACAATAAGAGTAGTTAAGGCTCCTAAACCGTTCATTACAGCACTAAATTGCCAATTTTTTGATTTTTCTTTAAACCAATGAACAACCATTCCTGCTTGGGAAAGTGTAAACGATGTAAAAACTCCAACGGCATAGAGTGGAATAATTGCGCTGGTGTTTCCTCGAAAAATTAGGACTAAAAAGAAGGCACAGATACTTAATAAAATAACGCCATTGGAATAAACAAGTCTGTCACCTAAAAGGGAGAGTTGGCGAGGTAAAAATCCATCACGAGAAAGGAAATAACACAAGCGAGGAAAATCCGCGAAACTTGTGTTTGCAGCTAATAATAAAATTAAGAGAGTTGCTGTTTGAATAAAGTAATAAACTGGGCCTATTCCTAAAATTTGTCTCCCTAGTAAAGAAACGGCGGTTTGTCCTTCTTCAGGGACGATATGGTAAATATTTACCAGGTAGGTAATTCCTAAAAACATGAATCCTAAAAGTACACCCATCCAAGTTAGGGTTATGCGGGCGTTTTGCCATTCTGGCTTTTTAAAAGCTAGGACACCATCGGAAATTGCTTCAACGCCTGTAAGGGCTGCACAACCGGCTGCAAATGCTCGCAAAATTAAAAATAAAGTTATAGATTGAGTTGCAGGAATGCTAGGGATAGTGGTAGGAATTTGTCCGGTTAAATGCCGGTATAAACCGCATACAATCAAGAAAAAAATACACAAAACAAATGTGTATGTGGGAATCATAAATAAATTTCCCGATGCCCTGACACCTCGGAGATTTGCTATCATTAATAAAATGATAAAAATTAAACACAAAATTTCTGTGTATGGTCGTAAAAATGGAACGGCTGATGTTAGGGCAGCAGTGCCGGCAGAGACGCTAACTGTAACAGTTAAAATGTAGTCAATCATTAAGGAAGCAGCAGCAATTAAACCAGGAATTAATCCTAAGTTTTCTTTGGCTACAATATAAGAACCACCACCTTTTGGATAAGCGCGAATTGTTTGTCGGTAAGATAGTACAACTACTGCAAGTAATGTGATAATTGCTATGGCAATGGGTATCGACCATTTGAGAGCGACGCTACCAGCAGCTATTAAAACAACAAGAATTTCTTCTGTTGCATAAGCAACTGATGAAAGTGCATCCGAAGAAAGGACAGCTAAACCGGCAGCATTGCTTAATCTTTCTTCCTCTGAAGCGCTGGTGGGTAGAGGATTGCCAACTAGCAAGCGCTTGATTTGAAAATAAAGTGACATTGAAAATGCCCCTGGAAAATTAATATTCCTATAAATTATCAAATTTTTGGGGCTGGTGGTAGATTGTAGGTAGTTAATTAAATTAAGATTTATATAAGTTTTTTGGAAAACCTGGCTCACCAAGTTTTATCTAGTGTTGCTTCGATACCGGTAAAAATAATTTGGAACGGTTGATTAACTTTTTCCCATTCCTGAATGGCTGTATAAAGTTTTGTCTGGCAAAAATAAGCTCGTTCATAAGCCACTCGCAAAACTTTTTCCAATTGCTCTGACTTCACATCTGTGGTATCATTTGTTCCTAGTAGTTTGCACAGTGCTATTGATAAAATTTTCATCAAGTCGTGACCACGACAAACGCACCAACCATCGTAACCTTCTTTTTTTAATTTCTGGATTTTTCTTTGAATATCTCTTTCATCTAAAGATGGTTTCTGGGAGTTATTTTTAACCGCTTTAATCAAAGCATATTCATCTACAATCAAAGTTTTATCATCCACAAATTTATTAAAAGATAAACCTTCAAATTTTAAAGACAAGTTCTCTTGCAAAGAAATCCATCGCAAATAACCAAGGCAAACGCCAGCCTCTATAATTAGGCGACGTATATCCTTTTTAAACTTTTCTGGAACGGTTTTAATTTTATTTTCCGAACCAAATTCAGCTAATACTTTTTCAAGGGCCGGTGACTTAAGTATCATCGTTTCTAAGTCGTGAGTATCCGTTAAAACTAGGTTGGAACTCTGGGGTTTAGTTCCTTCTAAATGCCAAAAATCAGCATCTACAATTGCCAATACACCGGCAAACTTATCCTGTTCAAGAATATCTAGCACTTTAAGCGCCATATCTTTATTCATGGCACTCTGTACATGGCACTTTTGGCTATCTACCAAGTTTTTAAATAATCGTGTATCGGTATCACCTTCAACGATTAAAAAAGAGCCGGTGTGATGGCTACGAAGCATCCGAATGTCGTTAGCAATACGGTGTGGCGTAAGATCTCCTATCATTCAATCGGCCCCTTTAACTCCACCGTCAAATCCCACCGATCACTAATAATATCAGGAGAATGAGTTGCCATCAATACATCAAAATCTGCTAGTCCAATAATATCTTGCAAATCTTTAAGAAACTGCACTTGCCAGCCTACATGAAATGACAATTCTGGCTCATCAATTAAAATTAGCGAATTAGGTTTAACTTTGAATAACAATTCATAAAGCAAAACCAGTTCGTGTTGTTCCCCAGAGGATAAATCTGTGGGTGACAAAGGTTTACCATTCGCCGTTGTAAAAGTAAATCCGTTATCTTTACTTATCGTAATAGTTTTATATTTGAATCGCTCTCTGATAATTCTTTGAAAAAGCTCTAATTTCATTGCCATGTCTTTAAAAACTGCTAATTTCTTTTCTACATCTTCTAAATACACTGACAAAATATTTTTTGTAGTTTCATCAATTTCTTGTTTTACTTGAAAATCTGGGTTTTCATCTTTATCCAAAAGCCCTACATTTATGAGATTAGAGCGTTTTTCTTCTATTTCACTTAACTTATGTCGAAGCATCTCTTCTGTTAAATGAGAAGGCGCTTTTTGATTAACAACTCTTGCCGGAAAAGTTCTATCTAGTGATTGAGACAATGCTCCATATTCTGCTAACTTTTCTTGAAGTTTTTCCGCAAGTTCTTTAGAATATGTTTCTACTGACTCAATGACTTCTGTAGAATCTGCTTCAACTGTTGTTTTTTTTATATCTGAAAAATTCAATAATCTTTGTGTTGTGATCAATCTAACATTAATACATTTTGTTAATTCTATAAACCAATCAGGCTTTTTTGTTTCCTTCTTTATTGTTTCATAGTTTAGGAAGTAGCTCAAGAGAACAGACATTTTCATATTTTGTTCATTGGTTAAATCATCGGAGGAATTTTGTTGTTTTAATTCTTTTATCATTAAAGCGATATTTTTTTCTATTTCTAAAAAATTTAGAATAAAACTTTTAGGTTGTTTTAAATTATTTGTATAAATCACATTCATAATTTTCTTATTATAGCTTTGTTTAAGCTTTTCATTGGGTTCCTCTTCTTTTTCTTTAAGAGTTAAATAACTTTCGTCGTCAAAATCAAGTCTAAACTCATCAAAGGGAATTTTCACTAATTCAGTATACCGGCTGTTAAACAATCCATCCACCATCCGCAGCAAAATAGTTTTTCCAAACCCATTAGGCCCGTGAATAATTGTAATACGCTCATCCATATTCAGGGTAATAGTATGGTCAAAAACTCCAAAAAGCTTTGTCACAGAAATCTGCTTAATTCTCATCCTTACCTCCTAAAAAATCTTTCCTAAATTTTAATTTTACAACAAACCTAACTGTTTATCCACCTCTTCTCCCTCTAATAAACTTTCCGCAGCCGCCAACAAATCCCCATGAATTTCTTTTAAATCAGTCCTACTTTCCAAATAACTTTTTAGAGCATCCATTGGAGAAATTCCCCCACCGGCCACCAAATTAGGCACACGAGGACGCGCCAATTGACTCACTAATTCCGCCTGAATTGTATAACTATGGGCTGTATTTAATGTCTGATGAATGGCACCATTATCAATCAAATCTAACTGTTCAGAACTCACCTGATAAATTAACCGCACCACCGCATCATTAATGTCTTTTTTAGCAATTTTTTCTACCAACTCCGCCTGGGGATTTTCGGCCTCGGAAACATCAACTCGAATCGTTACAAAAGACCTCACCGGCAACTTACAAAACTCCCAATTCACCCCTCCTTTTTCGATTTCCAAAAGTACATAACCTTTATCCTCTTTCTCTTCACTAAAATCTACCCTTTCAATACTTCCCGGATAAACCACCGGCGGATTATTTTGTTTATTTAAATTTTGATGCCGATGAACATGACCAAGCGCCACATATTCAAAACAAGGACGCACCAATAATGACATAGGAATGGTAAAACCTTTCCCAACTGCCAAAAATCTCTCGGCCCCTAATTCAGCTTTATCTGCCATTAAATGCGCTAACAAAATTGTCGGCACATCCTTATCTAAACGCACAATTTCCCCTTCTAAAATTAACCGCAATTTATCATTTAATAAATTATTCACCTCCGTAATTGCCATGCCTTCTGTTTCGGCTCTTGCCATCAAAGTTGACCGTGTTAACCAAGGCAATGTTAACACTTGCACCGGCCCACTTTTTGTTTCAATTCTATGGGTTTCTACACGGTCGCCCACAATAAATCCCGGCACTCCCAAGGTACGATAAATACATAAACTTGCACCGCCTTGTCCTTGGGAATGTTGGTCGTGGTTTCCTACTAATAAAACTGTCGGAATATCTGCATCTACTAAACGCCGAAATTGAGTTGCAAAGGCTTCTTGAACATAGGGCGGTGGGGTAGCATCAGGAAACGCATCTCCCCCAAAAATAACCAAATCCACAGCCTCCGAAATTGCCCTATCAATACACAATGAAAGAGTCTTAACAAAATCTTCTAACCTTGTATTTAATCCCGTTATTGGATTAATTTTTCCGTGCGAAAAACCGCTACCAATGTGAATATCTGACAAATGCAAAACTTTAATCATTTTTCTAAAAGTGGTAAGTGGGAATTAATAATTTTAAATAATGTAGGAATTCTTTTTAAGAAAATACATTTCTTAAGTTTGTCTATTATATAGCATTTTTCTATCTGCTGACCCCTTTTGCTCCCCTTAATAAGGGCGGTTGGGGGGTATGATTGAAAACCGCTATAGCTTAATTATAAGATACAACTAAAAAACCCAGTTTTGCTCAAAAAACTAGGTTTTTAAATATTATTTTTATTTCCATAATTCCAACAATAAAAATTAGTCAGTAGTCAGTTTTATTGACTTTTCCTACAATATCTAATGTTTTTCTGACAACTGACTTTTTACAAATTAACAACTAAATGTGAATACCACACTCAGTCTTGCCGGTGCCACGCCACCGACCGGCTCTCTCGTGTTCGCCTGCCTGTACTTGTGTTGTCAGCGGTTCATCACCTATACTCGCATAGCCCATATCATGTAGCACATTATAAGGTACATTATGCTCCATAATATAAGACCAAGTTTCTTTACGAGACCAAGACACCAAAGGATTTACCTTAATACGTTTCTTGATGTCTCTCTCAAAAACGCCTAACTTTGTGCGATTATCCGATTGATCACGCCGACGTCCTGTAATCCAAGCGTGCGTATTCAACTCTCCCAAACCCCTCTGCAAAGGTTCTACCTTTGTGAGATAATGAAATTGCTGCACATCCTTTTCCCACAGCAAATCACCATAAAGCCGCGCAAAATTTTCCCGTGAATCAGCATCAATTACCTTATACACTCGGAGATCCAAATTGTAGTGCTGGCGACTGCGTTCTACAAGCTCAAGAGTTTCTTTAAAATGGTGAAGGGTATCTAAAAACAATACTGGTATAGGAGGATTAGGCTTCAATTCCCGATATAAAAGATCCATAATCACCATACCTGTTGCACCAAAAGCGCTGGTTTGGATCAGGCCGGTGGGAATGTTGCGAAGACACCAGGCCAAGATTTCTTTGGGATGAGCATTTTCAAATCTCTCGTTAAGTTCGTCCAAGTCAAAATGGGAAGTATCAATTTCAGCTTGTTCCGAGCAGACCATGCGTTTTTATCTCTCAAAAAGTTGTTTATTTTACATCACTGATTTTACCCGATAATGTCGCCTAACTTGATCGGGAATCCGTATTTTATGATAAAAGCGCGATAAACCTATGCCTAAAGAGCAATCGAGAGCGTCCTAAATATGGTATGAATTAGCTAAATCTCATACATTGAAAGCTGTTTGAGAATTAATTTGATTGTAAGTGTTTTTAAAAACAAACAAAATTGTTTCAAAAAACACTTTGTTGTAAAAAATCTAAATTTCTCTAAAAAAAGTCACTATGAATGTAACAAAAGGCAAAGTTTATTTAGTAGGTAGCGGGCCCGGAAATTTAGCCTATTTAACAATACAAGCCTACAATTTACTCGTATCTGCCGAAGTTTTGGTTTACGATGCCCTTATCAGCGAAGAAATATTAAAAATTGTGCCAAAAAACGCCACCTTAATTGAAGTAGGAAAACGTGGCGGAAAACCTAGCACTCCCCAAAAAGAAATCGACAGAATCATAGTTGAAGAATGTCAGAAAGGAAAACAAGTCATTCGCTTAAAAAGCGGCGATCCTTTTATATTTGGACGCGTTGCATCGGAAATTCAAGCCTTACAAAACGCTAATTGTAACTTTGAAGTCATACCCGGTATTTCCTCTGCTTTAGCCGGCCCCCTCCTATCAGGAATTCCCCTCACAGATCCAGTTTTAAGTAGATGTTTTGCTGTTTTAAGTGCCCATGAACCTGATGCCCTAGACTGGGAAAGTTTAGCCAAAATTGAAACCTTAGTAATTTTAATGGGAAGTAGAGAATTAGATGAAATTATTAACCAATTACACCGACATGGTAAACCAATTTCTACCCCCGTTGCCGTCATTCGTTCTACCAGCCAGCCCAATCAAAAAATATGGATAGGAAATATTGGCAATATTTCTTTTAAAACCAACGGAGAATCTTTGTCTCCTGCCATAATTGTTATTGGAGAAGTAGTGCGCTTGCGCGAATTTTTAATTACAAATTCAACACCATTATCTAGTTTTAAGTTTGCAAGTTCTATGTCTGATTTACCCCTAGCTAATAAAACTGTTTTGGTAACTCGTTCTGCCGGCCAGTCGGGCAGTTTTTCCCAGCGTTTAAAACAAGCCGGTGCCAATGTTATAGAAATGCCGGCCCTAGAAATTGGCCCGCCTTCTTCCTGGGATGAACTAGACAATAGCATCAACAATTTATCTCTCTTTGATTGGTTAATTCTTACTTCTACTAACGGCGTTGATTACTTTTTTGAAAGATTGATAGCTCAAAAAAAAGATGCTCGCCATCTTGCTAACCTAAAAATAGCTGTAGTTGGTGAAAAAACAGCCCAAGCTTTACAAGAAAAAAGTTTGAACGCAGATTTTATTCCTCCTAATTTTATTGCTGATTCTTTAGTTGAAAAATTCCCCGAAATTCTCCAAGGAAAAAACATTTTATTTCCGAGAGTAGAAAGTGGGGGTAGGGAAATTTTAGTTAAAGAATTAACAGCCAAAGGTGCAAAAGTTGTAGAAGTAGCAGCTTACGAATCTCGTTGTCCCGAAAAAATTTCCTCTCAAGCTTGGGAAGCTTTGGAAAATCAAACCGTAAATATCATCACTTTTGCCAGTTCTAAAACCGTTAAAAACTTCTGCCATCTTGTTCAACAAGCAGACATTAATAAACTTGGTATTTCCTACTTATTAAAAAACATTTGTTTAGCATCAATTGGCCCACAAACTTCTAAAACTTGTTTGGAATTATTCGGAAGAGTCGATTTAGAAGCGCAAGAATATACTATGGAAGGATTATTTCAATCCCTAATCCATTATTACCAATAAAATTGGGTACTTTTTGCTATGAATTACAAGTCTGTAAATTGCCTTTTTACTGCTTTGATAATGCCGTTGATATTTTTTACACCTGCCCCAACTTTTGCCTCCCAAAAAATAGCTCAAATTCGAGGAAATAATAGCCCAATTCCCTACTTTCCGCCACCAAATTATCAAATTCTAGGGCAAAATTATTACAATCAAGCTAATATAGAACTACAAAATGGTAATTATCAAGCAGCAATACAAAATTACACCCAAGCCTTAAATTTATCACCGAGTTTTGCAGAAGCTTATTTAGGAAGAGGATTAGCAAAACGTCGTTTGGGTGATAACCAAGGAGCAGTAGAAGACTACACAAAAGTGATTCAAATTCAACCAAATAATGCCCTTGCCTACCATAATCGAGGAGTTGTACAAGCCGTATTAGGAAGGCATCAAAACGCCCTCACAGATTACACTCAAGCCATTTTAATTAATCCAAATGATGCTAGTTCTTATTTAAACCGAGGACGTTCGCGTTTTTCTTTAGGTGATAAATTGGGGTCTATTAAAGATTATGAACAATCATTACAGCGTAATCAAAATAACTCTTTAGCTTGGCATTATTTAGGAATAGCTTTTTTCGATATAGGCAATTATCAAAAAGCTTTAGATTCTTATAATCAAGCCTTAAACTTAAATCAAAATTGGGGAAATATTACCGAAGCTGATGTTTACAAAAATCGCGCTACTACTCAGTTAAAACTACAAAACAATCAAGCCGCCCTTCAAGATTTACAAAAAGCCGCTGGTTTGTATCAGCAACAAGGAAATATAGAAGAATATCAACAAACAATAAATGAACTTAAAAACATCCAACAAATTTAACACTCAAAAACGCATTATTGGTTTAACTGGTGGCATTGCTACTGGCAAAAGTACAGTTACTAACTATTTAGCAGAAAAATACCATATCCCGGTGTTTGATGCTGATATTTTGTCGAGGGAAGCTGTGCAAGTTGGTTCTCCTATTTTAGAAAAAATTTCTCACCGCTACTCGGATATTTTGTTGAGTGATGGCAGTTTAAACCGGGTTAAGTTAGGATCTATTATCTTTAATAATACTGAAGAGCGCCGGTGGATAGAATCACAAATTCATCCCTATGTCTATCAGCGATTTACAGAAGCAATTTCTCAATCTTCCGAAGTAACTATACTTTTGGCTATTCCACTTTTATTTGAAGCAAATATGACTGATTTAGTTACAGAAATTTGGGTGGTTTATTGTAACTTTGAAACTCAAATTAAACGTCTCATGGAAAGAGATAAACTCAGCCTAGAAGAAGCCCAATTACGCATTAATAGTCAACTATCTTTGGAAGAAAAATGTCGAAAAGCTGACCATACTTTAGATAATTCTTCTAGCTTAGAAAACTTGCTCAAACAAATTGATAAACTTATGATTTCAACACAATAAAAATTACTCTTACTTTCCTTAAAGTAGGGAATATTTACAATTTAAATATCCCCTACTTAAAAACTGTTTCGCTTAAGAAGTTAAGCGTAGAACCGAGTTGTAATCATTTGCGACTAGGCTTTCATAAGCATAACGTTGTTCCGCTTCTTTTTCTCCATACAAAAACGATAACAAAACAAATCTTACACCCGCCGTAACATCCGTTGCTTCGTGCAATAAAGAACAAGAAAAAATCACTGCACTACCTATTTCTGGCTTATATAAATGACCGCCATATTCTGGAAATCTTAAATACCCTCCCTCATATTCATCCCCATTAAGATTGAGTGACATTGCAAAACGTCGATGCGCTGTTCCACCAGTTGTATTATCGCGGTGAGGCCGAAAAAAACCCCCTTGGCTACTATCATAACAGCCGATCCGGTAATCTTCCCGCCGCGTTATATCAAAACAAAAAGCTTTTTTAATTTCGGGAAAAACACGCCTTTTCATCGTTATATCTAAACGTCTCATTAAAGCTTCATTGCTAATAAAATGATCCCGGCGTATTTTATGATTGTAATTGATAACTCCTATCGTTTTATCCCCAATGCGCCGCATAGAACCAGATTCTACATTTCCCTCGGTATGCCAAAGCTGAATTAAATTTTTGCAAAAATCTGGATCTAATACATTGGGAATTAATAAAATCGGTGCTTGTTGAGTAATATGACGGGGTGTTTCTTTTGGTAATACATACTCAATATCTTTTAAGATTTGATTAATACTATTGCTTAGTTCAGAAAGATTATAAATTTTAAAAATTCGTAAATTAGAATCTAATAAAAAAGCTGTTCGTTGATAAGTGAAATGAGGCTGATTAGAAGAAATAACTTCGGAAATAACACCATACTTTTGACTCACTTCCTGGTCAGTATCCGACAATAAAGGAAAAGTAATATCTTCTTGGGTTGCAAATTGTAAGCGAGATTCCACAGAATCTAAACATATCCCCGCAATATGAATGTTTAAATTATTGAATTTTGGCCACACTTCTTTAAATGCTAGACATACTTCTCGACACCCCATAATTTGATCAGAAGCATAAAAAAACAAAAGCACTGGCTGACCGGCTAAATCTCTCAGAATAATTCGCTCATTTGTTTGATTTGGTAAATTAAAAAGAGGCGCATGATCTCCAGCCGACAAAGTTTTTGTTGAGTAGTGCATTTTTCAATTTTTCCAAATAACAAGAAAGTAACTAAACCCTCATGTTTATTAATCCAGCGTGTCTAAAAATTAGGAGAGAAAAAATTACTCAGGATAATTTTTCTCTCCTGTTACTGCGGGTTGGTTTTATAGCGCTGGTTATTGAGGTAAGAAAATTGCTTAAATAAAAACAAACTTAAACTTTATGGGGTTTAGAATTTATGAATACTAATTGCCTAAATGTTGTTGGCAAAAAATCAATGTTCTTTTCCCTAAAAAGTTATGGTATGTTTTATTTTTACCATTTTCTTAGTTTCTATCTTATTTGGTCAGTAGTTCAAAAACCGGTTAAAAATCGGGTAGAAATCGGGTAAAAACACAAATTTATCTATCCAAATCGCCTCCATTAGGGCATCTGCTTCAATCGATATCCTAATCCATGAACAGTTTCAATAAAATCTTCATCGGCACCGGCAAGCCTCAATTTATGCCGCAAACTTTTAATATGAGATTTAACAGTTTCTTCACTAGGAGTATCATCTAAAGACCAAATTCGATCAATAATTCCTGCACGACTAAGAACGCGGCGACCGTTAGACACAAGTAATTCCAATAAAGCATATTCTTTCGGAGTTAAATGTAACATTTTATCTTCATAACTAACTTCATAGGTGCTAGGATTTAACAGTAAATTACCCCAAGAAAATGTTGATGTAGCCCCTCCTTTTCCCCGACGTAGTAAAGCCCTAATTCTAGCCATTAACTCTTGTAAATCAAAAGGTTTTACCATATAATCATCAGCCCCCGCATCTAGTCCTATAATTTTATCGGCAACCGTATCACGGGCTGTTAACATTAAAACTGGGATAGCAAAATTGCGCTGGCGTAATTGCTGGCAAAAAGTTAAACCATTTAATTTAGGTAAAGTTACATCCAATAAAATTAAGTCATATTCAATGATTTTAATCCAATCCCAGGCCACTTCCCCATCCTTAGCAACATCCACTACATACTGTTTGTCTGTTAAGGCTTCTGTTAGCATTTCGCCTAACTGAATATCATCTTCTACAACTAAAATTCTCATGATTAATCTGGTGATAAAAGTCTACTAAATTTTATTATTTTAAAGTTACCACAAACAACTTTTTTCTCACGATAATTTATTGATCAATAAAAATTCATACCTATTTATACATTTATTATGAAAAAAAATTACCAAATAAAAATAGTAATTTTGGCTTTTGGTGTTGCTTTCTCTCTACTAGGTGCTGTTAATATCAGTTCCTATCATAACTCTACTAAGCTTATTGAAAGCGATGATAAAGTTAAACACACTTATAAAGTCCTCAAAACTCTCAGTGATGTTTTTGTAGCTGTTACCGAGGCGGAAGCTATATTTTCAGAATATACATTAAACCCCAATAAAGAAGCCCTTAAAATATACAATCTTACTGTGGAAAAAATAAAAATACAGATCAAAATGATTGAGCAATTAACAGCTAAAGTTCCTGCCCAACAACAGCGACTTATTATTTTAGAAAATTTACTTAAAGAACACATATATGTTTATCAAACTTCTATGGAAACACCAAAAAAAAATCAAAATCAACTGAAATTTGAATCTTACAATGTAGAAAAAAAATCTAACTCCAATCAAATACGTCTTTTAATTGGCGAAATGCAAAGACAAGAAGAAAAATTATTAGAAAAGTGGGTACAGCAATATGAATCCACCATCCAAGCCAGAATGTTAATAGAAATTTTAGGAACTTTATTAAGTTTTTCTATATTTTTTGGTGTTTATGGATTACTATTTCAACAAATGCTAAAACGACAAAAAGCAGAAAGTATTCAATTAATTCTTACTCAAGAAAAAGAAATAAGTGAGCTAAAAATGCGCTTTTTTTCAATGGTATCTCACGAATTTCGTACTCCTTTAAGTATTATTTTAGGTTCGGCTCAATTACTCGCAGAAACTAACGAATACGGATTTGAAAATAAAAAAATTAAAAATTTGGAACGCATTCAATCTTCTGCTAAATTAATGAAAAAATTACTAGATGATATATTAACCTTAACTCGTGCTGAAGCCGGTAAGTTAGAATATCAACCAAAGGAAATAGATTTAGAGGAATTTTGTCTTAACTTAATTGAAGATATTAAATTAGGAAATTTTTCCCAACATTCTATTAATTTTTTCAGCCAAACCCCTCGAAGATATGCTTATTTAGATGAAAAACTACTTTACTCAATTTTAACTAATTTGTTATCAAATGCTTTGAAATATTCCTCTAAAGACCAAAAAGTAACTTTTACAATAAGTGAACAGGAAAAATTGCTTGTTTTTACAATCAAAGATGAAGGAATAGGAATTTCTAAAGAAGAAATTCAACAAATTTATGAGCCTTTTTACCGCAGTATTGAAGTAAAACATATTGCCGGCACCGGCCTGGGATTAGCCATAGTCAAAAAATGTCTTGCTATTCATGGAGGGCAACTTTTTATCGATAGTCAGTTAGGAAGTGGAACCACTGTTATTGCTAAAATTCCCCAACCCTAAAACTGAATTGCCCCCAAAAAATTAAACTTAAAACTGTCACATTTTACTTTTAATTTTTTGTGCCGTCCTGAGAATTTGTCCAGCCAAAATAGCCGCACCAAAACCATTATCAATATTCACAACACCCACCCCCGCCGCACAAGAATTAAGCATAGTTAAAAGCGGCGCAATACCCCCAAAACTTGCCCCATAACCCACACTTGTAGGCACACCAACCACCGGACAATCTGCCATTCCCGCCACCACACTTGGCAAAGCACCTTCCATTCCTGCCACCACAATTAAAACATCCGCCGATGCAATAACATGACGATTACTTAAAAGCCGATGAATTCCAGCAACACCAACATCCCATAAACGTAACACCTCAAAGCCACACAGGGAAGCCGTACAAGCTGCTTCCTCAGCCACTGGCAAGTCCGCAGTACCCGCCGACAAAATACCAATTACCCCCGGATATTTTGGCTCTAAAGATGCCGGTCTAGTCGCACAAATACGGGCATCTGGATAATAAAATAAACCAGGTATTTTGGCATCCAACTCAGTAAAAACTTTAGGTTCAATACGCGTCGCCATCACTATTTGAGAATGCCGCTGCATATTTTCCATAATCTGAGCAATTTGATCAATGGTTTTTCCTGGCCCCCAAATAACTTCTGGAAATCCAGTCCGCAAACTTCTGTGATGGTCAATTTTGGCAAAATTTCCCACATCTTCATAGTCAAAATTTTTGAGTTTTTCTACAGCAGTGGCAGGGCTAATATTGCCCTTTGCTACTGCATCTAATAACTTCTGTAATCCTTCTTCGTTCATCATAATAAGCTAATTTTAATCCTTAGTATTTACAATATTTTTTTACTTCAAAAATCAACAACACAAATATTTTAAACCTAATTCAACCCCAATATAAAATTTTTACTTTTTTTATTTTTATTTATTACTAACCCATAAAAATAGCCCTATATTAACTTTTTCCTAAAACTAAGCCCATTGCAGCAAAATAGCATCAAAAACAACAAGCTTAACCTTAATATAGTAATCTAAGTTACACTCCTCAAAACCGAGTTATTAAACAAATTTGTTTCACCTCATTAGGCAAAAATTGAATAAATACAATCTTTATGTTACCATTTGCTCAACCTATTTAATCACAAAAAATAGGTAGCCTCTACTTTAGAGGCTACTCACAGGCTAACAGATTGGGTAGATCAAGTAGTGGCTATTTTTCTAAGCCTTGAGTAAATCCGGTCATACAACTCTCTCAAAGCTGTTTGTTTAACCTTTATGCAAAAACTATTCAGTGTTGTTTGTTGCACACCTTTGTATGGTGAAAATTGGAAATGGTTTGTACCTGAACTTGCTGAAGACCAAATTCAGTGGTACTTTTTTGACGACCGACCAATTATGTTACCGGAAAAATGGATTCATCGGCCCAATTTGCCAATGATTCGGAGTTGTCTCCAAGCAATACTTTTTTGCAAACAAAAAGAACCATCTTTACTCATTACCCACGACTCACGAGTAGCTTTTTGGTGTGCTTTTTTTGCAAAAAAATTAAGTGTCAAAACAAAAATTATTGCCTATTCCTTTAATTTTGCAGTCATGCCCCAAGGAACAAAGCGCCGCTTAATGACAGAAGCATTTCAGCAAATAGATAAATTTTTTGTTTTTTCTAAGCTAGAAAAACCACTATATAGCAAATATTTTAATATCCCCGCTGAACGAATAGAAAGCGTGCTTTGGTGTATGCCGGTGCCCGAAATTGAACCAGAAAAACCTATTGTAGCCGGCGATTATATCTGCGCTATTGGTGGCAATGCACGCGATTATAAAACACTTATGGAAGCAATGGAAAAGTTTCCTCATATCCCTTTAGTAGTTGTAGTAAGACCCGAAAATCTCAAAAACTTAAAAGTCCCTTCTAATGTCAAAGTTTTTGTAAATATTCCTCAACCCCAAGCCATGAACATACTCAAATATTCTCGGTTTATGGTTTTGCCTCTTATAGGGTCAGAAATTCCTTGCGGTCATGTTACTTTAGTAGCAGCAATGCGTTTTAGTAAAGCATTTATTATTACCAATTCCGAAGGTGTCCATGATTATGTAATTAACGATTACAATTGCGTCACTTGTGAAGCTTTTTCTTCCCAAGCCCTTGCTAATGAAATTGACAAACTTTGGAACAATTCGCAACGCTGTCAGGAACTAGGAGAGAATGGTCGTGATTTTGCAGAAAAATACTGCTCAGAAGAATCCGGGGTCAGATATATGCGCCATGCTTTGCAAGATATTCTATCATAATCAAAGCAGTTTATAGGTTTAAAATAAATATTTCTGTCGTAAAAAAAACATCAATTTTTATGTTGATGAAATCTTTGCCTGAGTAAATTTTTAATAGAAATATGACTTTCTTTTTTCCTCAATTTTGCCTAAATTTATTAGGCTTTTTCTAAAAAATACACAACAGTATTTGGTTGGGTTAAACGAGAGTGCAACTCAACCATAGAAAACCATCTTCACAATTTTTTGAACGGCTATAAAGTTTTTGTCAATACTATTTTTGTCACTCAAAAAACCGGAAATCAAAATTACAGGTTTTTAAAAACAGTTTCCCTACTTCAGAGAACTGTAAAAACCTATTATTGAATTCCTGAAATTTAATGTTTTTATTCTGAAAAGTTTTAAAAATTTAATCTTTTGAATCCGCTAAATTAAGTTCATATAAATTCCAGAAAACCCCACCTAAAGATGAATATTTAACACCCTCAAGGCGATTAGTAATTGCCGTCATAGAATAAGGATTTACCAAATAAATCATAGGCAAATATTCTTGAGTTAGTCGTTGTGTTTCTGCATAAATAGCTTTTCGTTTTTCTTCCTCAAATTCTTGAGATCCTTTAATATATAAATCGGCAATTTTTTGCTCCCAAGGGGCAATTTCTCGCCCTTTGATATCTTGTTCAGCTAGAGGCTTTTGATTAAAACTATGCAAACCTCCATCTGTTAACCACACATTCGCGCCGGTGTGAGGTTCAATTCCACCAGTAAATCCCAATAAATAACACTCCCAATCAAGAGTATTTGCCAGCTTATCAACAAGACTATTAAAAGCAATAGGATTAAAATCAACCTGTATCCCAATCTTGCTTAAATTGTCTTTAATTTGCGCCCCCATTCCCACACGAGTTTGATTTTCTGCATTAGTAATCAACGTAAAACGAACACGATTACCGGCCCCATCAAATAACTCCCCATTGTCATTATATTTAAAACCGCTTTTCCTCAATAATTCCTTAGCCTTTCCCACATTATAATCATAAACTTTTAAGCCTTCCTGTTCAGAAATATAATAAGCACTTTGTACAGAAAGAGGCGAATTTTGTAACTCCCCCAGCCCCCGTAAACTATTATTTACCATCCTTTTTCTGTCAATTGCATAAGCAATAGCCTGTCGAAATTCCACCCTATTAAACCAACTCGATTTAACAGGATCAACCAAAAATTTACCCTTCCTACTTCCCTTATTCAAATTAAAAGAAATAAACGTCGTCCCCGGACGTGGGCCCGCAGTATAAACTTTAAAATTCCCCCTTTTTTCCTCTTTTTTCAAAAGACTAAAATCTTCTGGCCGCATTCTTCCCCAGCCATCCGTTGTATCCAAATCTTGGGAACGAAAACGCAAAAGTTGTGTATCCATATTATCCGTAATTTGCCAAATAATAAACTCAATTTTTGGCAACTGATTTCCCTTTTCATCCTTACGCCAATAATAAGGATTACGACGAAAAATAACTCGTTGACTTGTTAAATAACTTTCAATTTTATAAGGCCCATTTACCACTATTTTATCGGGATCAGTATCTACAGCCCAAGTCGATAAAAATTCTAGCTTTCCTTCACTATTTTTAGACTTAATCGAATTCTCAAGAGCGTGTTTAGGCAAAATAGCAACCCCATCAGAAGCCGGCCCCGTAGTTGTGCGTAAAAACGGAGAGAAAGGTTCAGGAAACCTAAATTCTACCTGGCGACTATCTAACTTTATAACTTCAGGAAAAACCCCATTTTTACCAATCTTCAAACTATCTCTCGCATCTGTGGGAATATCTTTATTAAAAACAACATTGTTATAGGTAAATACTACATCATCCGCCGTTAGGGGTTCACCATCTGACCATTTCAAATTTTTTCTTAGCTTAAAAATTATTCGTTTTTTATCCTTAGAAATTTCCCAAGATTCCGCCAAAGCCGGCTCAATTTCTCCCGTCACGCTATTTTCACTTGTCAACCCTTGATAAGTAATCAAAAATACATTAGGAAATTCTTGGGCTAAAGCCCAATTAAAAGTTTTTGGATCACTTAAAATAGCTGTTACTAACTGGGATTTTGTAGCTACAGTTTGTTTTAAATCAAATACACTACACCCCGATAAACCTATCATTAAACAAATAAAAAAACCTAAAAAAATAGGGATTTTGTTTAATGAATTCAACCTTAAGGGCAACCAGCCAGTAGTTGCCCAATTCCTATTACTCCTCTTCAGCAATTTTAAGCTCATACAAATTCCAAAAAGCACCACCTAAAGCTGAAAATCTCAACCCTTGAATACGATCCCTTACAGCCTCCATAGATAAAGGATTTACTAAATAAATAAACGGCAAATTTTCTTGAGTAATTCGTTGCGTTTGCTGATAAATTTTCTTGCGTTTTTCATCATCTAATTCGCTTGCACCCTGAATATAAAGACGTTCAATTTCTAACTCCCAATCATTCGCCTTCCAGCCCTTTAACGGTGGTTCTCCCGGTTGTTCTGCCAAATTAAAAGCGTGCAAACCCCCTTTTGTTGTCCAAGTATTTGCCCCACTATTTGGCTCCACTCCACCCCCACCAATCTTACCAATATAACTATCCCATTTTCGCTGACTATAGACCTTATCAATCATCGTATTAAACGCAATGGCACTAAAATCAACCTGAATTCCAATAGCCCCCAAATCTTGCTTAATTTGAGCCCCAATAGCCTCCCTTAACTTATTACCAGCATTAGTTAACATCTCAAACCTAACTCTATTTCCTTCCCCATCAAAAAGCTCACCATTTGCTTGATATTTAAATCCAGCTTTTTGCAATAACTCCTTCGCCTTTTGCGGGTCATATTCATACACTTTTAGCCCTTCTTCTGGTGATAAATAATAAGGACTCTGCTTATAAATAGGCGAATTTTGAGCCTCTCCTAACCCCCTATACAAATTATTTAGCATCTTGCGCCGGTCAATCGCATGAGCCACCGCCTGCCGAAATTCCAACGTATTAAACCAACGAGACTTTATCGGATCAACCAAATTTTCTCCCTTAGAATTTTTGGCTTTATTTAAATTAAAAACTACAAAGGTTGTACTCATTTCCGGGCCACCGGAATAAATTTTAAACTTCCCCCTTTCTTCCTCTTTTTTCATCAAAGAAAAATACTCTGGTGTAATACCAATAGTATCTAAACTTCCTGAGCGAAATTGTAAAAAAGCTGTATCTGTATTTTCAACAATTTGCCAAACAATTCTCTCTATATAAGGTTGAGATTTACCTGCTATATCCTTGCGCCAGTAATAAGGATTTCGCCGAAATACTACCCTTTGACTTGTCTGATAATCCTCTAAAACATACATCCCATTACCGACAATTTTTTTCGGGTCTGTATCCGTTCCCCAAAAAGTTAATAATTTGATATTTCCGTTTGTATCTGTTGTTTCAACCGCCTCTTTTAAAGAATGCTTTGGCAAAATTGCTAGGCCGCCGGTGTAACGCAAAAAAGGTGCAAAGGGTTCTGCTACTGTAAACTCAACCCGACGATTATCAATTTTTTTTACCCCAGGAAGTAGGCGTTCTTTTCCAATTTTTAAAATATCTCTAATATCCGTAGGGACTTTTTCATTAAAATAGATATTTTGGTAAGTAAAAACCACATCATCTACCGTCAAAGGCTCCCCATCCGACCATTTCAAATTATCCCGCAAAGTAAACACAATTCTTCTTTTATCTGGGGCAATATCCCACGACTCTGCCAACCCCGGCTCAAGCTCACCAGTTAATCCATTTTCTGTAATCAAACCTTCATAAATTAAACTAAAAACATTAGGTGATTCTTGGCTAAGAGGATAATTAAATGTCTTCGGATCTCCCAGCACCGCATCAACCAATTGTGGCACTTGAGAAGCCTCAGATTTTAAACTAAGTGCCTTACATCCCCCCATAGAAAACATCATCAAAAACGCCAAAAATACAGCTACCAATCTTTCTTTATTTATCATTAATTTTCCCCATTTTTATAACTTAAATAAACCTAAAAAAGTAACTTATCCTCACCACTATTTATTTTTTACACCCTATAAATTATTGCCTATCCCAAAACCCTAATTTACCTCACTAACAAAGCCACAGCATAAGCAGAAATTCCCTCCTCTCTTCCCTCTGGCCCTAACTTTTCATTAGTCGTAGCTTTTACCCCAACTTGATCCGCCTGCACTCCTAAAACCCCCGCAATTTTATCTCGCATTGCCTCAATATGGGGCTTTAATTTTGGACGTTCTGCCACAACTACCGCATCAATATTACTCACTTGCCAACCCCGTTCAATAATTAAATTATTCACCTGAGAAAGCAACATCAAACTATCAGCGCCCGCCCACTTTTCATCGGATGGTGGGAAATAATGACCAATATCTCCTAAACTCAAAGCCCCTAGCATTGCATCCATAATGGCATGAGTTAAAACATCCGCATCACTATGGCCTAACAAACCTAAAGAATGCTCAATATCTACACCACCCAAAATTAACCGTCTTCCCTCTACAAGCCGGTGAATATCATACCCATTACCAATCCGAATATTCATAGTTTTTGCCCTTTATGAACTCTCTAAATTATTAGAACCCTATGGCTACTACAATTGTCTTTTGTTACTGTTATTTTAGTAATTACAAAAAACTCCTCATAATCACTAAATTGAAATCAATTCGGAATATTCCGTTACCAACTCATCATAAGTCAAACTATCGGTTTCTTCCTGTGGACTCCAAAGCAACTCAAAAACAAACAAATAATCCGAACCTATGGATGCCAGTTTGGTTAAAACTTGCTGCAAATCCTCGGTCGAATAGATTTTATCAAACAACGGCTGATCATTTGCAGTGGCCACCAAAAATGTCACCACAATATAAGCTGCCGGTTCCTCATCTCCATCCACCGGCACCGGCGAACGTCTCTGTACATAACCCCCCACATTTGACAACGTTTCTGCACTAAATTTACTACGCTCTTTAATAGAAAGTTCGTCAAAAACTTGTTTCGCTTCTTCCCTACTATTAACAGTTTGGGAACTACATAAAACATGACTCCAATATTCAGGAGAACGCAACAAAACTAACGCGGATTCTTGCAAAAATTGCGCCAATCCTTCCGGTGTTTCCACATCCGAATTCACCGCCAAATCAGATAATTCTCTTTGAACATAACGACCCTCAGCAAGCAAAGCAACTTGTAACTTACTTACCGTCAAAATATCATTATCTAATTCTGATTGGGTTGAATTTGCTGTATCTTTTTTCGCCAAAATCATCCAAACAATTAATAAAATTCCACCGGCAATCAATAAAAATAATAAAAAACTCCACAGGCCACCACCAGACGACCGGCTCGAACGATAATCCCCACCAGGCGCATAGGTAGGAGGCACCGGCTGAGCAACCGAAGGATTAGAAGGATAGTAAGGCGTTTGCACCGGCACCGGTTGCGAAGGATAGTAACCCGGTTGAGGTTGCGGCACTATCACTGTAGTCCCCCCACCACTTGGATAACGCGGCGGATTATACGGATACGGCTGAGACTGAGGATAACTTGGATTGTAACCGCCTCCCCCACTCGGATAATTCGGCACCGGCACCGGTGTCACCGTTGGCCGTTTATCCCAATCTCCCCCTTTAACTCGTCCACCCGTATTCCCGCTAGGGGCCGGTCTCGCACCACCAATGCGATCTCTAGGCCCAGGAGAAGGACGAGCAGCCGGTTGGGAGCGATTAGAATTAGAAGAAGGCCGGTTATTAGAAGAAGGCCGGTTAGAACTTGGTCGAGAAATTGACCCCCCCCGCGACCGTCCACCACTACTCCTTGCCTCAGCCACATTTAGCTGCAACCATTTACCCCCATTTCCATCCCCAAAAAAACTCCCATCCCCCAGGAAAAACAAACAAACCACCGCAACCGGCAAAAACTTTAACTTAAACATCGCCACAAAATACCAACTCTTCTTAGATAAATACTAATTCGCAATTTCCAATTCCCAATTCTCCAATCCTCATCCTCACTGGATTTTCAATGCTATTCAAACAAAACCAAACAATGTAGAGGCCGCTAATTTTCCCTACCGGCCCCTATCTTTGCCCTCAAAAACCCTTAACCATCCAATAAATCAGGCCGGCGGAGGCGAGTTCGTTCGAGTTGCTGCTGATAACGCCAGCGCTCAATTTCCCCATGATTTCCCGACAGCAAAACATCCGGCACCCGCAAACCCCTAAAAATAGGCGGACGAGTATAGTGCGGATAATCTAGCAAACCATTCTCAAAACTCTCATACTTCAAAGAATCCGCCTTACCCACCGTCCCCGGCAACAAACGAACCACCCCATTAATTAAAGTCAAAGCAGGAATTTCTCCCCCCGTCAAAACAAAATCACCCAACGAAACCTCACGAGTAACCAAACTCATCACTCGCTCATCCACCCCCTCATAGTGCCCACAAAGTAAAACAAGCTGATCAAAATTCTCCGCCAAATCCCGAAACATCCCTTGCTCCATTCGTTCACCCTGCGGAGTCAAAAAAATCACCTCCCGCCGGCCCACCACCGGCACCGACTCCACCGCCGCAAAAATCGGTTCCGGCTTTAAAACCATTCCCACCCCACCCCCATAGGGTTCATCATCAACTCTTCGATGTTTATCTGTTGCAAATTCACGGGGATTAACTAAAAAAACCTCAGCAATTTTTTTACTTAAAGCCTTTCCCAACAAACCAGATTCTAAAGGAGATGCAAAAAAATCTGGAAACAAAGTAAGCACATCAAATCTCATAAAAATTTACGCAATAAACACTACACATAAACTCGGCCCACCCTAAAAAAAACGCAACACTTAACATTTAAAATCTAAAACGTAGAATCTTACCACACCGGCCCAATCCCTACCCAAATGTTAAGAAATACCTAATAAAACCAACCCCAGCCCTATCCATAACCAGCCCATAAAAAACTAGCACTTTAAAACTAAAATATCCGTACCACAAGCCTTTGAGCAACCAACCCTCTACAAAAAATCAAAAAATATAAACACAACAAATAAGCTATATCGCCAAAAGATTATGAGACAATTAAAAGCCAGCCTGCGTTTACTACTGTGCCAGGAGATAAGCCAGACTGGTGAATTAAAATTCATATCCAAGCAATTTTATAGATCGTAAAAAAGCCGGTCGCCCCTACGCCTGATCACAAGCGATGTCATGCTGCAATTAGAATCTAACCCGATAGAACCAAGGATGCCCCAACCAACCAAATCAGCCATCATGGTGATTGGCGGAGCAGAAGACAAAGTACACGGACGAGAAATCCTCCATACGTTTTTTACTCGCGCCGGCGCCGCAGATGCACAAATAGCAATAATCCCCTGCGCCTCCCGCGAACCCGCCGCCATAGGTCAGCGCTATACCGCTATTTTTGAAGAAATGGGAGCAAAAGCCATACAGGTACTTGACATCCGTGAACGCTCCTCTGGCGAAGACCCCATCTGGCAAGACTACCTCGAAGCGGCAACCGGCGTCTTTATGACGGGCGGAGACCAACTACGCCTCTGCTCGCTACTTGCAGACACCCCGTTGATGGAAAAAATTCGCCTTCAAGTAGCTAACGGTAAAATCGTCCTCGCCGGCACCAGCGCCGGAGCCGCCGTCATGGGCCATCACATGATCGCCGGTGGCGGTAGTGGCGAATCTCCCAACCGTTCCCTCGTTGATATGGCAACCGGCCTCGGCATTATTCCCGAAGTCATTGTTGACCAACATTTCCAAAATCGCAACCGCATGGCCAGATTACTCTCCGCCGTCGCCTCTCACCCCGATAGAATGGGAATCGGCATCGATGAAGACACCTGTGCCATGTTTGAAAGAGACGGCCTCATCTCTGTTATCGGCAAAGGTACTGTCACCATCATCGATACCAGCGAAATGTCTCACACCAACCACCCCTACGTCGAAGCCACCGACCCCCTGAGCTTGTTTAACCTCCGCCTTCACCTTTTGTGTCACGGCGATTGTTACGACCGGCCCAATCGAAAAATCGTTCTCCGCCCCCGCCACTCTTAATAACCCTATTACCCTCTGTTTGGGGGACTTTCTACCGGCCCTCATGGCCCCACTGCCCGGAAGGTTAGTAGCCTTCGGGTACTAGGCTCTCCTAATCAAAACTATCCTATAGCCTTTATCTCCCAGTCCCCCATCCCTAAAAAATGTTCAATATGAACAGTTTGCCCTACCTAGCCACCATGAAACTAGATTAGTTAAGCCTATTGCTCTCTACGCATCGCACACTCAAGGGAAAGGTTATGAAAATACTTAAAATCCTGACGTTACGCGGCCCCAACTATTGGAGCATCCGCCGTCACAAGCTAATTATTATGCGTCTTGATTTGGAAAATTTGGCGAGTTCACCAACTAATCAAATTCCTGGTTTTTATGAAGGGTTAATTACAGCCCTCCCCAGTTTGGTTGAACACTTCTGCTCGCCAGGCTGTCGTGGTGGTTTTCTACAACGAGTCCGCGAAGGCACTATGATGGGTCATGTGGTTGAACACGTTGCCCTGGCTTTACAAGAGTTGGCCGGTATGGATGTCGGCTTTGGTCGCACCCGCGAAACTTCCACTCCCGGCACCTATCAAGTGGTGTTTGAATATCTCGATGAACAAGCCGGCCGGTATGCAGGGCGCGCAGCTGTTCGTCTTTGTCAAAGTATTGTGGATACCGGCCACTACTCAGCTTCAGAAGTTGAGCAAGATATTCAAGACCTTAAAGAACTTTGGGCAGAAGCGGCTTTAGGCCCAAGTACGGAAACCATTGTTAAAGAAGCTGAGGTGCGTGGTATTCCCTGGATGCCTCTACCGGCTCGCTCTATGATTCAATTGGGTTATGGTTCCTACGGTAAGCGCATCCAAGCAACCCTCACCAACTATAGCGGTATCCTTGGTGTTGAGTTGGCTTGTGATAAGGAAGGTACTAAAAATATTCTCCGCAGTGCCGGTGTGCCGGTGCCTCGTGGGACAGTTATTCGTTATTTAGATGAGTTAGAAGATGCTATCTCTGATGTGGGCGGTTTCCCTATTGTCCTTAAACCGCTTGATGGCAATCATGGACGCGGCATTACGATCAATATAAATAGTTTAAAAGAGGCCGAAGATGCCTATGATGCTGCTTCTGCTGCTTCTAAAACTCGCTCGGTAATTGTTGAACGCTATTATACTGGCCTTGACCATCGCGTTTTGGTGGTGAATGGTAAATTAGTGGCTGTGGCTGAACGTGTGCCGGCCCATGTGGTGGGTAATGGCAAGTCCACTATTCAAGAGTTAATTGACGAAACCAATCGTGACCCCAACCGAGGGGATGGGCACGATAATGTTCTTACCAAAATAGTTGTAGACCGCACTTCTGTGCAATTACTTGAACAAAAAGGTTATACCCTAGAAACGGTACTCGCTAACGGCGAAGTTTTCTATCTACGGGCCACCGCCAACCTGAGCACCGGCGGTATTGCGATTGACCGCACTGATGAAATTCACCCCGAAAATATCTGGATTGCTCAGCGGGTTGCTAAAATTATTGGACTTGACATTTGTGGGTTGGATATGGTAACGTCCGACATTTCTCGTCCGCTGCGGGAAACAAATGGGGTTATTGTTGAGGTGAATGCGGCGCCTGGTTTTCGGATGCACGTTTGTCCTAGTAAGGGTTTGCCTCGCAATGTGGCTGGGCCGGTTTTGGATATGCTTTTCCCGCCCGGAACTCCTCACCGTGTGCCGATTTTGGCTGTCACCGGCACTAATGGCAAAACTACTACAACTCGTTTACTGGCCCATATTTACCGCTGCACCGGCCAAATTGTCGGCTATACGACCACAGATGGTACCTATATTGGCGATTATTTGGTGGAAAAAGGCGATAACACCGGCCCCCAATCTGCTCAATTAATTTTGCAAGATCCAACTGTTCAAGTGGCTGTTTTGGAAACGGCGCGGGGCGGAATTTTGCGGTCTGGTTTGGCTTTTGATCATTGCGATGTTGGGGTGGTTTTGAATGTTTCGGCTGACCATTTAGGTCTGGGAGATATTGATACTATCGAGCAAATGGCTAATGTTAAGGCTGTTTTGGCGGAGGCTGTGGCACCGGCCGGTTATGCTATTTTGAATGCTGATGACCCTTTGGTGTCGGCTATGGCGAAAAAGGTTAAGGGTCAAATTGCTTATTTTTCGATGGATCCAAATAACAGTTTGATTCAAGAACATATTCATAAAAATGGCTTGGCGGCTGTTTATGAAAATGGTTATTTATCAATTTTAAAAGGCGACTGGACGCTAAGAATTGAAAAGGCGGAAAATGTACCTCTGACTTTGAAGGGAATGGCACCTTTTCAAATTGCTAATGCTTTAGCTGCTTGTTTGGCTGCCTATTCGCAGGGGGTACAAATTGAACACATCCGGGCGGCTTTGGCTTCGTTTACTTCCAGTGCAGCCCAAACACCGGGACGGATGAATTTGTTTGATTTGGGTAAGTATCATGTTTTGGTAGATTATGCTCACAATGCGGCTAGTTATGAGGCTGTGGGCGGTTTTGTCCGCAATTGGCCTGGGGAACGCATTGGGGTTGTGGGAGGCCCCGGTGACCGCCGTGATGAGGATTTTATGGCTTTGGGTAAGCTGGCGGCGGAGATTTTTGACCGGGTGGTGGTGAAGGAGGATGATGATACTCGCGGTCGTCCGCGTGGTGATGCGGCGCGGTTAATTTGCGAGGGTATTGTGGCGACTAAACCTGATTGCCGGTATGAGTCGATTTTGAATGAGACGGAGGCTGTTAAGAAAACTCTTGATTCTGCACCGGCCGGTAGTTTGGTGGTGATTTTGCCGGAAACGGTGAGTCGGGCCATTGCTTGGATTGAGGCGCGGTCGCCGGTGCGCGAAAATACGGTTTCTGTTGAGGTGCCGGTGCAGAATATTAGTGTGCCGGTGGTTAATATTGTTTGAGTTTTCTAAGTTTGTTGGATTGTGATAATTAAGGGGTTTTTAGGATGTCTATTAAGTAATAGCAATTCTGAAAAAATGAGCAGAGGTTAATTTGTAGGTTGGGTGAAACGAAAGTGCAACCCAACTGCAATATTTTTTTGATGTTTTTTTGGTTTTAAAAAGGTTTTTTTATGAGTTGGGTTTTGTTTCCAGGCTAAGATTTGGCTTGGTTCGTAACCCAACCTAATAAAAGATTTTTTTTGAGGAATTTGGTTATTTTTTAGTTGTTTTTATCGTCTGGTTTTTTGTCGGTTTCGGAATCGGGGTTTTGTAGTTCTTCTTTAAATCCTCGTAGAGTTTTACCTAAACTTTTCCCCAGTTCTGGTATTTTTTTTGGGCCAAAAATAAGTAGGGTTACACCGGCAATAATTGCAATTTCAGGCCATCCTAAACCAAACATAGTTTTTTCTCTTTTTTTGAAGGTTGAGTAGGTTTATTTTACCTATAAGAGATGGCCGGTTTTTTATTATTATCAACGTAAACACCGGCTATCCTCAGCCGTCCGAATTGCACCAATTAAGGTGGAAATGAATACACAGCGTTTATTTTCGCCGCTTGTGTTGGATAGGGTAATTCTTCCGAGTTGTCCGTTGGGATGACCTTTATGATTAAATTGAATTCGCCAAGCGTTTATGGATGCTTGGCGAAATAGGGTAGTATTTTGTGTGTCTATAATTACGCCTGGTTGGTTAATTAAGTTCCACTGTGTGGGGGTTGTGGTGGCTGGATGAATTGCCCACTCAATAGTGTCGGGAGTTGGTTGTCTAAAGCTGGCTTGCCAAGTAATTTTGCGCTGGGTGGCTGTGCTTTGGGTTTCTCGGATAACTTGAAATATTCTATCGTGAGCAGCGTTAACTCGAAGCCGGTTTATCCATCCTATATAACTGATTATGCCTATGGTGGCTAAGATGCTGCTAATAATTACTACGGCTAATATTTCAATTAAGGTGTAACCGCTGGTTGTGTTATTTGGTTGTTGCACCGGCTGTTTTTGGCGAAGATTCCCTGATGGCATAGCTCAGTTTTTTTGCTGGCTAATAATTTTATGCTTAAAATACCATAAAAAGCATTTTTTGTCAATAGCTTTTTATGGTTATAGTTTGATTTTTTTCAATCTAATTTGTTAATTTTAATCATCGCAGGTTCCATCGCCTTCCGAACGAGTAGCACCTAAAGGTGTAACAACCTGTACGCAACGTTTTGGAACAGTGCCTTTATAAGAAATTGTGATTCTTGGCCTTGGATTTGTATTAGGTCTAATAATAAGATTACCTTTGCTATCAAATTGAATTCGCCAAATCGGCCCCGTCGTATTTCCCACAGCAAAACTGTTTACACTTTCTGCTGTTGTAAACCTTGTATTTGTATCTATTTCAACACCTGGTTCATCAATACTTTTCCAATAGTCGGGATCACTTGCAGCAAACGGAGGATTTCCTCCTGAGTTGCTCTTCACCACTGGGTGAAGGGCAAAATAAATGATTCTCTCCCCATTGGTTTGTGGGACTTGTCGAAAGCTAACTTGCCAAGAACTTGCCTGTTGTCGAGCGCGATTTTGTGCTTCTTGAATTGCACTTAATACTTTATCTTGGACACCGTTAACTCTCACCCGGTTTGCCCAACTTTGCAAGCTATAGACACTTATCGCTGCCAAAATGCTCACCATTACTACAACAACCAGAACTTCTACCAAAGTGAAGCCGGCCGTTGATTTAGACAAAGGCTTTATTTGCTTTTTTCGTAAAAGGAAATCGATAATTTTCATATTAACTAATCAAGATTAATTGCTAAACACAAACTTTAATAATTGAATAATTGGCTTAAAAATTAACTGTGTCATAAATGACTACAAAAAGCGGATTAATCATCATAACCTCCCTGAAAAACTATTCAATAAAGGGTTTTATTAGGATGGGTTTCTGTTAAAGACCCCACGAGTTTGTACCTGAGCAGAAACACCTGGTAAATAAGCAGAATTGCGACTACTATTTGGATCATTACCTGTAGTGGTGGTATTGAGAGATTCTGGCATCCCGGCTCTCTTCAGTGCATTGCCGCGAATAGAAATAAAAACATCTTGACTTTGACCACTTTGGGCTTTTCTAATACAGGTATAAAAGCTACTATTGTCTTTTAATGTCCCCTTTTCATCTAATACCTGTGGTTTTGACAAAGTGTAATCGGTGGGATTGGGGCAACTATTAGTTGTAATTGGTTCTGTGCGCTCTTTAGGCAATATTCCGATATCCACCAAATCAACCAAAACCTGCTCTTTTTGAGCATAGTTCTCAGGAGGGGTTAAACCTGTTGGTGCAGCACCTGTTTGATAAACTCTCGGCCAACTACTAAAAGTAATTCCTGAGTTAGTTGGATCAACATAACCGGCTGTGGGTGTTAATGTACTTACTGTTTGATATTGTCGGAGTTCATAACGCACAATTCGACCCGGCCCAATCCATGTGGGGTTTCCAGAACCAGTTGGACGATCTGCACGAATGCCATACATCACAAATGTATAACTACTACGATTTAGTAACAAAGCGTTACACTCTTGTTCCCTGCCTTGCGGGCAAGTCTGGGGTAAATTTTCGGTACCCGAAGGATCAGCTACATAGGGCACCGATTCAATTTTCCAAAAAGCTAAAACAGGCGCAACTTCAGCAGGAAACTGTAGGTGGTTCTGTAACCCCGGACAATAAGAGGGAACTGGAGGATTTGCTGTGAGGTCTTCTGCTCTATTTGGCGTTCCACGACCTGTCGTTCCCAAGCATTCCTCATCATACACATACACCGCTTCTTTGAGTTCGTTTGACATATAGTCTAGGGCAAAACTCATATCTCGTTGAGTTTGAGTCAGTGCCAATTCGCGGCGGTCGGTTTCTGACATTTGTACAATAAAGGACAAAATCAGCATAATAACGCCAGCACTAATAATAATTGAAACTAACAACTCAATTAGTGTAAAACCTCTGATTCTTTTTCGAGAACGGCCATACTTTTTGTTATAAAAATTTTTGCTTTTCATATTTCTTCATTACTAATAGATAAATGTAAATTATCACTTGAGTAATACCAAGGTGCCGGCTTTTCAAACCTTAAATTACAAGCCTGGACAAGCATCGGTATTTTCAGCTAGTGAGCTATCTTTAAGGATAAGAGCACAATAAGTAGCTCTCGAACTACTTAAATCACTCCTCACAATTGCACTAGAAAATGTAACTAATGGTAAGGATATATTCGCCCCAGAAGTTATTCCTAAAGAAGCTGTTTTTCTCGTTCGGGCAGTGGTTACTATGTCTGGAAAGGGTTCTAAGCGAGTTGGAGACTGCGTTAAAGCTGCTTTCGTGTAAACCCGTACACGCATCAAAAATGCAACAGGGCTCTCAGAGTCATTGGCAGAAATAGCACTCGAAGGAGTTGCGGAGCGAAAGGTCTGCATTCCCAAATCCCACTCACCATCGCCATTGATGTCTAAACTACAAACAGAAGTGACTGGCGTAGTCCCTGAAACATTTAACAACGGACAAGCTGGAGGCTTTGTACCCACCGGTACAGGAGTTGGTGCTGGCCAACGATCTATATCAAAATCTTGTACTTCTTGAGATCCTGGCCGTATCGGTGGTAATTGGGCAATATCATTGGCTTTAATATTGCCGCGATCTACCTGCAAACGCACTCGGTCAATTTCTCCTTTTGCCAATTTTATCGCTTGGTCAGTGCGGTAATTTTTTATCCGGGTGGCATAGCCAACCACCAATGCCGGTGTGATGAGTGTAACAACTGTTGCCACCACCATAATTCCCACCAGGGACTCTATGAGGGTTAAACCTTTTTCTGTGCGTTTTCCTAGGGATTTTTTCATCATGCACCTCGGCATCAGTAGTTGGCAAAAAAGTATTAGTTACAGGTTAAGTTGGACAAGTTAAATTAGTTTCCACAACCTTGCGTAACTTACAGATGTAAGGGTCATCTGCCGGAGGTTCGCGGTAAAACTCACTACGAGATAATGGGACTTCCGCAAGTCGGGCAGCCGCAGGCGAAGGTGGGGCGATTTGTAACGCTGTATCATAACCCCAACGTCTTTGTGGTACACGATAGTAGTAGAACCAGTCAGCTGTACCAGGTACGGTAGGTGGTTCCCACGCATCTTGGTCATAGGGGCCGGTGGCGTAGTTACTAAAGTTCAACTGCAACATAGAACCGGCAATCGCCAACTGTTGCGGAGTTCCGTTAGGGTTCCAATCTTCTAATAAGCGCGGGAAGTTATGAAAACCACCATTAGAACCATTTGGTCGAGTTGATATAACTCCACTTACCAAGATTGTATTTACAGTTGTTGGTGTAGCACGATTTAAACCAGATTCCTTGCCACTTTTATCAGAGAAAGCGCGGAATGATCCATAGGAAGCGATAGTATTGGTGTTCGTCGCCTTGTACTTGATATCTGCATTACGAAACACCTTAAGGGATCCATCACAACCTGTGCGATTATTTCCTGTGCTATTAGTTGCTGCTGCTCTAGTGGTGGAACTTCCAGGGGGATTTAAAGAGGCCAGTCTTGGATCAAAGGGGTTTTCACAAATAAAACCTAGTGGAATGTTTTCTATCAGAGTTGGTGAAGATGGAGCCGGGGATGGTAGGTTCAAATTAGTTATCCCAGCAAAGTTGAAGTTGCTGTTGCGATAAGATGACCGCAGTGTTGAAGAATCAACACAGCCCAAATTATTACCACTCACGCCACTTTGAATCGTCCCGTCACAAGTCCACGCATTTGACAAAATCGTTATTGAATCCGCCAGAATTTCTGAAGTCCGCCAACGATCACCGGCAGGTCTAGCAAAATTATTATTCAAGTTTGTACGCGTGTAAAAATTGCTGTAATCATTAGCTAATAGCGGTGGCTGAAATTCTTCTTGAGTGTTGCTACCATCGGTATGCAAATTAAAGTTGCCTTGAATATATACAGGATTATCAGAAATCAAAGATAATCCTCGACTTTCGTACTTGGTTGGCACCGTAAAACTCGTTGCAGTTCTCCTCAAATCTGCACCATTTCGCAAGCGGAAACCATAGGAACGTCGGTCAGGATCTGGGTAATAATCAATTGGCTTCGGGCTAATTCCATTAATCAACGGGGGGTCTTGGTTATTCCAAACGTTCATAATATTGCTCGCACCAGAGGGGTTGCCGTTAGAAGCCGGCCAAACTCCTGTAGGTGGGGTAACATCATAGTTTGCATAGCCATTCGGTGGCATCAATTGTGGGCGTAAAATAGCGTCTTCCCGTACCGCATCTTCACGGAAAGCATACACCAGGCCACTTATAGGCAACCAGGTATCTTGTTGACCCCCGGCAACATCCAGCCCACTAACAATGCGATTCCGCATTAAATCTAAATCTAAGTTAAACAGCCGGACGCTCATCATTTCTCGACCGTCAAAAATTGCAGAATCTTTAAATCCTACCTGTACACATTGGTTAGGTGGGTTAGGTGTACCGCTTAAAGGTAGCAACCTGAGCATATTCGTTTGGGGCGGAGGGTTAGATGTACTCTGTGCAGTAAAGTTTAGCTCTGGGTAGGTATCACAGGAATTGTCATTACTGCCATTATTGGGCCTGGAGTAGGGCAATTGCCAAGGATTACCCGTTGCTAGATTACCCTGGGCTGGTATTGGATACTGGTTAAGCTCAAGCCGCGTCCCCGGCGTTGTCAGTTCTCTTGGGCTAAGGGCTATTGCCTCAATGTCGTTGTCAAGTTGTGGGTCGTCTGGTAATGGTTGATATGTAAAACTTAGTAGGTTATTTCCTCTTGGGTTAAATACCCTGATGATGTCATCTCGGTTGTGAGCTACAGCCAACTTTACCGGAGTATTTGTGCCAGGTAAAGTAATTGTCGGGTCGGTACCGGCTGGTGGATCCTGTGGTTCATTATGCGCTGTTTTTGGGAAAAGGTAATAAAGCGCCGGGAATTTTGGTTTTGTGGCGCAAAGTTTTGCCAAGTTTCCTGTCAGACAAGTCGGTGGTGTTGCTCCTGCGGTCCGATCAAGCTCAATTTGACTTTGCAGGTGTAAAATGCGAGCAATCGCGGCATTTGTTCGGAAATCCCTTACTATGGTAGGATCCGGACTAGTCTTTGCAAGCTCTTCAGCAAGCTTCCGATCAAATTCCGAAATCAAGTAATCCGCCTCATCAGGCCAGGGATCCGATCCTTGTGGTACAGCTAAAGGAGTAGCGCCATTTGGATTTGGTATCGTGGTAGGACGCGCGCTATCCAGAACCGCAGAAAAACTAGGAGGCAGTGGGTCTGGGGGGCTATATTCCTTAACATAGCTAATGTTGTAAGCCAGTAATCCCAAAGTACAAGCAGCTGTATGCAGATAAGATTTATCAGCAATACTTAAATTGTTATAATTAACATTTGGTCTACTTAGAGCGTCCATCACCTGCCGCAGATTAGAAAAATTCCCCCACATTGTCATGTTGGGATAAGGGTGGACGATATTATCTTGAGGTGCAGGAAAAGCTCCATTAGGATCCCCAGCAAAATCCGCCAAGTTTTCCAAAGCCGTTCTTAAAGCGCTGTTGCCATCAATCAACCTTGCAAAAGTAGCTTCATCGCGCGCCGGCGGGTTAAATTCCCAACCATTTGTGCCTTTGCCATAAAAGAAATCGGTTAACAACGTCGGTGGTGTATTGGCGGGTGTTGTGCCGATCTGTAAGGTTTGGAAACTAGCACTTTCTGCCAAAGTGTGAGCGGTGCCGGGGTGAACTGTACTTGCCAAACAGGCAACTGGGAAATATCCACCTTCATTAATAGGAGTACCGGCAGTATCCCCGACTTTGTTGTGATAAATAGCCGTTGCTTGCACAGCAGCTAAGTTATCTTGCAAAGTGCGAAGTTGCCGTGCTTCATTGCGTCTTGTGGTGCCGGCCCAGGTAGGACTGGGGACATCATCTGGCGGAAACATTGACAGGTCTGGCCCTGCATTTGATAAGTCTGCAACTGTATTAATTGTTGCCGGCGGTGCGCTAGTGGGTAATTTATCGCTATCTATAAGCCAACCGTAGGGATTACCCAATTCTAAACGCTGACCGACAATAATTCTCAGCCCTTCATTGCGAGCGCGGCGTTCCCAATAACCATCTAAACCTACCGTTTCCGGCAAGTCTGGAGATGTAGGATCGTTGCGAGTTAAATCATTAGTGCTGAGGACTTCAGTATTACCTAGTCGATCTGTCGCCGTAATACTAGTTGTAATAGGGGTACCTTGGGTTGGTACAAAGGCTTGGACACACTGAGGCGGTTCGTTGGGAGACCGGACTTGTCTTTCTCGACTGTAGCCTGGTTTTGGCCCTAGCCGATTATCAGCACGATAAAGGTCATCAACGTAAGGGGCACAAGTAATTGCATTTGCCCCCACAGTAACCCTACTGGTAGATCCTAGTTTAGCCGGATCGCTTTCAAAGGTCTGATCATGGTTCCAAGTGTTAGCGGTAGGAGCAATTCTTGGTTGCGTTTCGTTTTTTACTTGCAAACGCAATGGATCTGTAGAGATATTAGATACATTTGGATAAGGATTTGGCGTAATTGAGTCTATTGCATTAGAGAAAGCTACCGGGCCGTTACTAGCCAGTCCCCTTGTAACTACATCCTTATCTTGAACATCAATATTAACTGTACCGGCATCGTTAGTATTGTCTCGAATTCTCCCAGCAACCACTTCCCAAAACGCTGTAATTTTTGAACTTGTTTCAGGAGTAAAAAAGCACGAACTAGGTGAACTAATTAAATAGGAACGAAAACTTCCTGTACTACCAGAAGACAGAAAAATACTGCCTTGAGAGTGCATCGCCCCATTCCAGTTAACAGCTTGACCAGGGTAAGCTTCTAAATCGTAACGGAACCATGCCCCCCACTTGTTTCCTCGTTCTGATATACGATCTTGCTGGTATTGAACTGTAGAAATTGATTTATTTGTAGTATTATTTGTCGGGATACTGACTGCATAAACTTGAATATTTTTGTAAAGTGTGGCGGTACCATTACCTTGTACCCATCCCGCCTCATCTACTAAACCACTACTTCCTGCGCGGTTACAACTAGGGTTACTGTTTAAAATTGTCGTGGCTAGGGGCCCGTTGCGAACTAACCAGCGATTTGCTTTATCTGCATCTCTACTTAAATAAGCAGGGTTTCCATCTTGCGATGAAATAGAATAGTTTACGCTTCCTACTTCTCTACGGGTACGGAACAAAATGCCGTAAATGGTTGTTACGTCATCACTTGGATCATTGGGTGTATTTTGATCGCTTGTATATCTCCAAACGTTGGGAGTAACACTAGAGTCTAGTCCAAGCTGCTGGGATGTCACCCGCTCTTCACCAGGGAAGTCGTACTGATCCTCCCCCATAATATTTTCAAGCGCTGCTTCATTCGGCGGGTTTCCTGGCCAAGCACCCGCTCTAAACATAAATTCTATCTTTGCTTTCGCCCTATCGAGGGCCGGTGATGCTGCATTAGCCACCTGCTGAGTTTGGTAATCCCGAATCACCTGGGTATTACGGCTAAAGGTGCGGAACATTACCGCCGCCACCACCAAAAACACCACAATCATCATTAAAGCAAGAGTTGGCAGCACAAATCCAGCCTGAGCCGACCTCAGCCTATTTAACACCAAATAAGAACGAAGCAACCACTGCATTAGTTGCCGAGACACCCGTTTAAACAGATTAAATATTTCTCTGGATAGACGCTGAAGAGCTTTCTGGAATTTGTGCTTAGCCATACATCCCCAACAAAGACAGACAAAACCAATCTTTTATAGTCACCTGCTCTAGTCTTAACCGATCAAAGCAGGAAATGACAATACTACAAGAGTGTTGTCCCTAAGTTGAGGATACCCACCAACTAACTATTAACGATCACGGCCCTACAGAATTTTCTTCATCACTTGCATTAGGTAATGAAACTGGTGCAGAATTACTGGGAGAATTTGCCCGCGAACTAGCCAAAGTATTTGACACCAAAACAAAGCCCAGGTAGGCCGGTAGCAACAACGCCCCAATCGCTGCAACCCCCGTCAGCCATGATGTCCAACTCACTTGAGGCCCATAATGAGTACGGTACGGATCAAACGAAAGAAACTCACTTTTAACAATATCTCGCATACCCAAAGGACGTTTAAATCTCACCCTTCTATCATCCATCTTTTCTAACAGAATCCACCCCGCTTGTGCCTCCTCCTCACACAATTTTTGAAAAACATTTCCATCCCTAAACAAATCAGAGGTAGAACGCACAATTTTATATTCCCAACCATTGAAGCGCGGATCTTTTCCCATATCCCTACCCCCTCCATTTTGAGACAAACTTTGAGCCGTCAACGGCACCGGCCCATAAGAATTTTCCTCAGTATCTTGTAAACTCAAAATTAATTCCTCCTCTTGGTATAATTGCTCAGCCACCAGTTGTTGTCGGCCCATAACCGCACCAGCAATCACAGCTTCAATGCCGAGAGTTCCAACAAACACACTCCAAATCAAGATTTCTAACACGATTTAATATTTGTCCTTTCTTAAAAAGCCATTGCCATTAGTCCTGTTTAGGTGTCAAGCCTTTTGTAGTTTTCCCAGCCCTAGAAATCTTTGTCAAAAGTCATTACTGTACTTGACAAAAATTAAAAAAAATGCTAATTAGCATTCATCCTCCAAAAGCTGTCCTGATTGGCCCCACCTCCTAACCAACCCTAGGCTTCAAATATCCCTCCACCACACACTCAGACCCAATCGGTCGCCAGCTTACCCGTTCTAAACTAAAAGCATCCGTCATACTCATTAAACCCAAATCCCCCACCGGCGACGGAGCCCTCTGACCCCCAATAATTTTAGGCGCAATAAAAGCTAAAATTTTCTGCACCGCACCTCCAGCAATCGCACTAGCCGCCAAAGTACCTCCACATTCCCATAAAACCCCCGAAAGTTGCCGGTCATACAAATGCACCATCACCGCATCCGGTGTCAGCACATCCAACTCCACCACTTCCACCCCCTTATTCTTTAGCATTTCTTGGAATTCAGGATTAACCCCCCTTTCCGTTACCACCAGCGTCGGCGCATCCTCAACTTCCCACAACCGCGCCTCTGGCGGTAAATTTAAACTCCGACTCATCACCACTCTTAACGGGTTGCGTATCACCGGATCATGTGTCGTTAAACGGGGGTTATCCAAACGAACCGTATTACCCCCCACAATCACCGCATCACAAATAGACCGTAACTGATAAACTTCACTGCGAGACTCTTTACTAGTCACCCAACTACTATGGCCGGTGCTAGTAGCAATCTTGCCATCAAGGGTCATCGCATACTTCAAAATTCCAAACGGGCGCCGGTGTACAATTCTGTGAATAAAAGCCTCATTCAGTCGCCGGCAATCATCCTCCTCAACACCCACCACCACCTCAATACCCGCCTTTCTTAACCGTTCAATACCACCCCCACCCACCAAAGGATTAGGGTCAACCATCCCCACCACAACCTTTGCCACACCGGCCTTCACCAAAGCCTCACTACAAGGCGGTGTTCGTCCGTGATGATTACAAGGCTCAAGATTAACGTAAATTGTCGCACCCTTAGCCAACTCACCGGCATCTCGGAGTGCAAAAACTTCAGCATGAGGCTGACCGGCCTTTGGGTGAAAACCCTCTCCTACAATTTGACCATCTCGAACAATCACCGCCCCCACCAAAGGGTTAGGAGACGTTTCACCAAGAGCCTGACGAGCTAAACTTAGGCATCGCTGCATCATTGTACAGTCAAATGCACTCCAAATTTGCGGAAAACCATCCAAAGCAGCCCCAACACCGGCATCGGGTGAATTTTGTGGGTTTGCGTCCTTGTCTGCGAGAATATTGTCCATGTTGGAGAGGTATAGCTTGAAGTTGTGCTGCATTAAATGCCTGTAGCAACCTGCGTACCGGGCTTTATCCTGAGTTTATCGGAAACAGTGAAGCCGGTGTTTGATAAAACCCCCTAAATTTTCCTTTCCCCAAAACTAAATAATTTTTAATTATACAAAAAGTATAAATATTTTCAAACTTTTCTAGACATTTTTAAGAACATAAAAGAATTAACTTTGTTAGCAAAATCAAGAGTTAAAATTAGAACCAAACTCATTTAAATAATTGAATTTCCAGAATTTTATACTTTTCAAAAAACAGCCCAGAATAAAATTATTATATGTTTTTTAGTCGTTTATTTATACATATTTGCTTCAAAAATAGCTCACAAAAAAAGATTGTCTCAAAAACCACACCAAACAACCACCCTGAACAAAAAACAAAACCCTAAATCAAATCAACCACACGGAAAACCGATATATAACACTTTCCAAACAACTAAACTTGCCACGCAGACTGTTAAACTGTTTCAATAAAGTTAGAGAACGCCTCTACCGCAGCCGAGTGCATTGAGCAAGAGATCCAAAATTGTCCAGTCTGCTGATGGAACCTGGATCGATAGAGACGTAAATGGCCCCCCGTAGGATTGTCCTTCGAGCCTAGGTAGATACACCCTTGCTGAATTTCTCAGTAGGCATTTGTTAGCAAACGTTAGCAAAAAAGTATCAAAAAGCCATTGTTTTGTTCGTTCGTGCGGTTCCCAAAAATAACTGTAAATAATCACAGCGAAAATCCGCACAACTACCGATCTCTAAACTAAATTTGATCCTATAGACTTTGCCCAGATATAAAACCCTACCGATGAACCGCTCCTAAGAAGCAAAGCGAGAAATACCCATGTCAATTAAACCAAACCAATTTACAGTCCACTTCTGGGGCGTTCGAGGTAGCATCGCCTGTCCTGGCGCAGAAACAGTACGCTATGGGGGAAATACTCCCTGCGTCGAAATGCGCGTAGGTGGTAAGCGCCTGATTTTTGATGGAGGAACCGGTCTAAGAGTATTAGGACAATCCCTATTATCCCAAATGCCGGTGGAAGCCTATATGTTTTTCACCCATTCCCACTGGGATCACATCCAGGGGTTCCCGTTTTTCGTCCCCGCCTTCATCAAAGGAAACCGCTTCCACATCTACGGAGCCGTTGCGCCCAACGGTGCTACTATCGAACAACGCCTCAATGACCAAATGTTGCATCCAAACTTTCCCGTCCCCTTACAAATCATGGGTGCACAACTCGAATTTAAAGACTTAGGAGTAGGGGAAACAGTCCAGCTTGGTGACGTCACCATCGAAAACGCATTGCTAAACCATCCAGGTGAAGCCGTCGGCTACCGCATAAGCTCACAAGGTTGCTCAGCCGCTTACATTACAGACACCGAACATTTCCCAGACCGGCTCGATGAAAACGTCCTCTGGCTGGCTCGTAATGCCGACGTAATGATATACGATGCCACCTACACAGATCAAGAATACTACTCCGAAAAAACCAGCAAAGTTGGTTGGGGACATTCAACTTGGCAAGAAGCCGTTAAAGTAGCCAAAGCCGCCAATGTCAAAAAATTGGTAATATTCCACCACGATCCTCTACACAATGATGATTTTCTCGATAGCGTCGCCGAAAAAGTCGGTCAACAATTCCCCGACAGCCTGATGGCAAGAGAAGGCCAATCTATTCAATTAGTCCCTCCTGGCTTAGCCACTGATAGCGAAGCAGCCATTAGTGAAATAGTCCAAGATGCCAAAGTTTCTGCCTGAAATTTGAGATAGCAGGTAAAATAACTGCTCAATTGTAACAATTAAACATTAAGCATTTTGGCAAAAACCGGCGTGTGGGTCTCCAAATCTCTCTCAACAGCGCTAACACCAACAGCCATCGCCCTTGGCAATTTTGATGGCTTACACCGAGGACACCAACAGGTGATCGCTCCTATTTTACAGCGCACTTTACAACCGGCTACCGTTGTAGGAATAGCAAAAACACAACCGCAGCCCTCCATCGCATCGCAAAAGCCCGGAAAGTGGGAAACTTCCCCCACCTACCCCGAAGCAAGCGAACCTCCAGAACAAAGCTCAACTCGCTCGGTTTTGCCTATTGGGGTGCATTCAACAGTGGTGACATTTTATCCTCACCCCCAGGAATTTTTCACCGGCACTGCACGCACTCTCCTTACCCCCCTTGACGAAAAAATTGCCCTCCTGCATCAAATGGGCGTACAGCAATTAGTTTTATTACCGTTTAACGACGATATTGCCACCCTAAGTCCCCGCGAATTTGTCGAAAAAATCCTAGTCCGAGAATTGGGGGCTAAACAAATTAGTGTGGGCGACAATTTCCGGTTCGGATATAAACGCACCGGCACAACAGATCAATTAAGATCAATAGCCTGGGAATATGGAGCAAAAGTAAACATTGTACCCCTAGAAATTTGTCAAGAAGAACGTATTAGTAGCTCTCAAATACGCGACTATTTAATATTGGGAAATATCAAAGCAGCTAACCGACTTTTAGGCCGTTCTTATAGCATAAGCGGAACAGTAATAGCCGGTCAACAACTCGCCAGAACTTTAGGCTTTCCCACCGCAAATATTCAAATTAATCCAGAAAAGTTTTTACCCAAAACCGGCGTTTATGCTGTGCGAGTTTGGCTAGAAAACTGCGAATCAAACCATCAATCATTGATGGGAGTAATGAATATAGGAATGCGCCCTACCGTAGCCGGTTCCACTCTAACTACCGAAGTACATTTATTAGATTGGTCAGGAGATTTATACGGTCAAAAAATAACCGTAACCCTTGAAGAATATTTGCGAAGTGAAGAAAAATTTCCCTCCCTCGATTCACTAAAACAGCAAATTCAAACAGACTGCATTTTAGCAAAAAAAATCTTACAATAGTTAAGGTCAATCACCCTTTACAAAGGACAAAACATGAGGGAACGCATCGACCGGCTTACCGAAAATCTCTCCCAAACTATCGTAGGCAAAACTGACGCCATTCGCTTAGTAATCGTCGCCTTACTGGCCGGTGGGCACGCCCTACTCGAAGACGTACCCGGAGTAGGCAAAACCCTCCTTGCTAAATCTCTTGCCCGTTCTATAGCCGGTAAATTTCAACGCATCCAATGCACTCCTGATATCTTACCCACCGACATTACAGGTACCAATATTTGGAACCCAAAAAGTGGCGAATTTGTCTTTCTTCCAGGGCCGGTTTTTACCAACGTTTTACTATCCGATGAAATAAACCGGGCTACTCCGCGAACTCAGTCCGCCTTGCTAGAAGTGATGGAAGAAAGACAAGTAACTGTGGATGGAGTTAGTCGTCAAGTACCGAGTCCATTTTTTGTAATTGCTACTCAAAACCCCATCGAATATCAAGGCACTTTTCCCCTTCCAGAAGCCCAAATGGATCGCTTCACCCTTGCTTTTTCCCTAGGGTATCCTAGCGAAAGCGAAGAATTACAAATGCTGCAACAACTAGAAACCGGCATTCGGGTTGATGAACTACAACCCTGCATAAGCCTAGAAGAAGTACAGGAATTAACTCGTCAATGCCGGTTAATAAAAATTGAAAATAGCTTACAAAAATATATTTTAGACTTAGTAAGGGCTACCCGCGAAGATGAAGAAATTACTCTAGGTGTTAGTCCTAGAGGTGCAGTTGCTTTATATCGTTCTAGTCAAGCTTTTGCTTATCTTTCCAAACGAGATTATGTGATTCCTGATGATGTAAAATATCTCGCCCCCTATGTTTTATCTCACCGCATTATCCCCGCAGGAAATCGCAGGTCTAAAACTATTATTGAACGGTTATTGCAGTCCGTTTCTATTCCTTAAAAAGGCGGGTTAAAACCCACCACTACACGAAAAAAACCTCTTCGGGGTTAAGTTTATTTGCACCTATTGCCGACGGGTTTTAATCGGCGGGTTAAAACCCACCGCTACAGGAAGAAAACCCCTTAGGGGTTAAGATAAAATGTCATATCAAATGTATTTAATCCCTAGGACTTCTTCCTGTAGACACCAATTTTAATCGGTGGTTTTTCTTCCGGTTTAAGAGAAAATGTCATATAGAATGTATTTAGTCCGTAGGACTTCTTTCGTGTAGACACTGATTAAAATCGGTGATTTTTGTTTAATCGTGTAGACACTGATTTTAATCGGTGGTTTTTGTTTATTCGTGTAGACGACGGTTTTAACCGGCGGTTTTTATTAAATATGCCTATTTCTCGCCCACTGAGAACAACCTTCATAATTCTAATAGCAATCACCCTCAGTATCATTCTGGGATGGGGACTCGCCTTTGCCGCCAACCCACCCAGACAAAACACCACCGACACCATTACCAACCCCCAGATACAATACGGACAAGAACTTTATCTCGAAAACTGCGCCACCTGCCACATCGGACTTCCTCCCGCAGTAATGCCAACAGAAACCTGGCGCCAGCTACTAAGTGATAGCCAACACTACGGAGTAGTAGTCAAACTCCCCCAAGATCCCTTTCGCACCCTAATCTGGAACTACATTCTAATGTCTTCCCGGCTGCTAGAAGAAAAAGAAGCAACCCCCTATCGCCTCGCTGAGTCCCGCTATTTTACAGCTTTGCACCCCCGCGTTAAATTTAATGAGCCGGTCAAAATCAATACCTGTATAAGCTGTCATCCCAGCGCATCTGACTACAATTTCCGCGATTTGTCCTCGGAGTGGCAAAATTCTCCATAATGTAAATAGACAAGTAAGGAAGCGGCGGTTTAAAACCCACCGCTACACGAACAAAACCCCTTTGGGGTTAAGAGTAACTCTATGCTCGTCCCTAGGAGTTTTTTCGTGTAGAGACTCTTTAACCGGTGGCTCTTATAAATCCTTCGTCCGCGATCCTTCAATATTCGTTAAATGCTCCTGCCATGCTGAAAAATTTGCTCGGCGATCCCAATGTACGCAAAATCAAGAAAATTCAGCCGCTTGTTACCGAAATCAACCTCCTAGAGGAAGAGATCCAACCCCTCTCTGATGATGCTCTCATTGCTAAAACAGCAGAGTTTAAACAGCGGCTTAATAATGCTAAAACTCCCGATGCCCAAAAAGAACTCCTAGACGAATTGTTACCCGAAGCTTTTGCGGTGGTAAGAGAAGCGTCTCGCAGAGTTTTAGGTTTAAGGCATTTTGATGTGCAAATGTTGGGCGGTATGATTCTGCACAAAGGTCAGATCGCTGAGATGAAAACCGGCGAAGGTAAAACTCTCGTCGCTACTTTGCCATCCTATCTCAATGCTCTTTCAGGTAAAGGTGTTCACGTCGTCACGGTTAATGATTACCTGGCCCGTCGGGATGCCGAATGGATGGGACAAGTCCATCGCTTTTTAGGTTTAAGTGTGGGGTTGATCCAGCAAGGGATGAACCCTGATGAACGCCGCCGTAACTATGCTTGTGATATTACTTACGCCACCAATAGCGAATTGGGTTTTGATTATCTGCGTGATAATATGGCAACTTCTATGGCGGAAGTGGTACAAAGACCTTTTAATTACGCCATTATTGACGAAGTAGATTCAATTTTAATTGATGAAGCACGAACTCCTTTGATTATTTCTGGTCAAATAGAACGTCCTACAGAAAAATATTTGAAAGCTGCTGATATTGCTAATTCTCTGCAACAAGAAGAACATTATGAGGTAGATGAAAAAGCTCGCAATGTTCTGCTTACTGATGAGGGTTTTGCTGAGGCTGAAAAATTGCTTAGTGTTAAGGATCTCTATGACCCTAATGACCCTTGGGCTCATTACGTTTTTAATGCCATCAAAGCCAAAGAGTTATTTATTAAGGATAAAAACTACATCATTTTTGATGATGAAGTGGTAATTGTTGATGAATTTACAGGCCGAGTTTTGCAAGGGCGCCGGTGGAGTGATGGTTTACATCAAGCTATAGAAGCAAAGGAACGTGTGGAAATTCAGCCAGAAACTCAAACTCTGGCAACAATTACTTATCAAAATTTCTTTTTGCTTTACCCGAAGTTGTCGGGGATGACCGGCACGGCTAAAACTGAGGAAGCTGAATTTGAAAAAATTTATAGCTTGGAAGTTACTGGGGTTCCCACTAACCGCAATAATAAGCGTAAAGATTTGGCCGATGTGGTGTACAAAACTGAGGAGGCTAAATGGAAGGCGGTGGCGGCTGAATGTGCCGAAATGCACACTATTGGTCGTCCGGTTTTGGTCGGTACTACCAGTGTAGAAAATTCTGAGTATCTTTCTAGGTTGCTCCAAAATCTCAAGATTCCCCATAATTTGCTCAATGCTAAACCCGAAAATGTTGAGCGGGAATCGGAAATTGTTGCTCAGGCCGGTCGCAAAGGGGCGCTGACGATTGCAACGAATATGGCCGGTCGGGGAACGGATATTATTTTAGGTGGCAACTCGGATTATATGGCTCGCTTGAAATTGCGTGAGTATTTCATGCCGGCTATTGTTCGTCCTGATGATGAAAGTTTGGTGAGTTCTATGCGGGTACCGGCCACTGGAAACCGCACGGCCGGTCAAGGTTTTGCCCCTGGAGAGAAAAAAGTTAAAACTTGGAAAGCTTCTGAGCAAATTTTCCCCAAACAACTCTCCAAAGAAACCGAAACCCTGCTTAAAGAGGCTGTTCAGTTTGCCGTAAAAACCTATGGAGAACGTTCTTTAACTGAATTAGAAGCCGATGATAAAGTGGCCGTTGCTGCTGAAAAAGCCCCTACTAACGATCTGGTAATTCGTCAGTTACGCGAAGTCTATAACCGGATTCGGAAAGAGTATGAAGAAAAAACCGGCACCGAACATGATGAAGTTGTTCAGCTTGGTGGTTTACACGTTATTGGTACCGAACGCCACGAGTCAAGGCGAATTGATAACCAATTGCGGGGCCGGTCGGCTCGTCAAGGCGACCCTGGTTCGACTAAGTTTTTCCTGAGTTTACAGGATAGCTTGCTGCGGATTTTTGGCGGCGACCGCGTGGGCAAAATGATGGATATGTTCCGCGTTGAGGAAGATATGCCCATTGAGTCGGGGATGCTGACTCGTTCGCTAGAAAATGCTCAAAAAAAGGTAGAAACCTACTATTACGATATTCGTAAACAAGTTTTTGAGTATGACGAAGTGATGAATAATCAGCGTCGTGCTATTTACGCAGAACGTCGCAGAGTTTTAGAAGGTCAAGATTTGAAAGAGCGGGTGATAGAATACGCTGAAAAAACAATGGATGACATTGTTGAGGCCTATGTGAACCCGGATCTGCCTTCGGAAGAGTGGGAATTGCCAAGCATGGTAAATAAAGTTAAAGAATTTGTTTATCTGCTTTCGGATATGGAACCAGGGCAACTTGATGATATGAGTTTGGATGAAATTAAAACATTTCTCCACGAACAAGTACGCATTGCCTATGACATTAAAGAATCCCAAATTGATCAAATTCAACCGGGTTTAATGCGGCAAGCAGAACGCTTTTTTATTCTCCAACAAATTGACACTTTGTGGCGCGAACACCTACAGCAAATGGATGGTTTACGCGAGTCTGTAGGCTTGCGGAGTTATGGGCAAAAAGACCCGTTGATTGAATATAAATCTGAGGGTTATGAGTTGTTCTTGGATATGATGACGGATATTCGACGCAATGTTGTTTATTCGCTCTTCCAATTCCAACCTCAAATGGCTCAACCAGCCGTCGCTTCTTCAGAACGAGTCTAGATGGGATAGGGTGTGTATTCAAAAACGCACCCTTCTCAATTTGGCAAATCAATTTTGATAAGAAGAATATTGAGATTTTTCATGTTATAATAATTATTGAATGTTTTTGTTTTGTTTCCCCCACTTGCTCTTGTAGCTAATGAGGGATTTTTTATATTAGGTAAAGCAAATTTACTTTTATTTTTAAAAAAGATCATTCGTTATAACAATTTTTAGTTATTTCCAATAAAAAATAGTTTTTAAAAACCCGGTAACTTTGGTATCACCGGGTTTAAAGCTTAGCAAAGTCAGCTAAAACAATCTGAATAATTAATCTTATTAGGAAAAAAATTGATTACGAGGTTGTAAATTGAGTAGCCGAAACCGGCAAAATAAGCTGACTCGTAATCCGACCATCCTCAAGCTGAAAGAAATTTAACTCGCCGCCAAGTTGTAAAATAATGCGTCGGCAAATAGCTAAATGAAGTCCTGGTGGCTCTTCCAAAGGAGAAGGAGCTAAAAGGTCAACAGCCCTAAAAGCTTGTAAATCAGCCAATAAACCCGGTGACATAACGCCACTATCGGTTATGGAAATATCAGCACCGTTTTCCTGAGACTGGCGACACCAAATATCAATACGACCCCCTTGGGGTGAACGCCGGGCTGCGGCCAGCAATATCTCATAGACAACCCACTCAATTTTCATTAAATCGCCACTAATAGTTAAATGGCCTTCACTATGTACCTGAGTCCAGAGTTGTCGGGCCTGAATAATAGCCTCCAAACGCTCTAGGGAACGACGCAACAAAGTGGGGGCGGCGATGGTTTCTTGAGTCATGCTCATATCCCACTGTTCTCGTTTAATTAGGGGGCGCATAGACTTGATGCTAGAGTTTAGCTGGCGCAAAACCTGCTGTAAGCGCATAACCTGAAGATTGCCAAAAGAGCCCTTGTGTTCTGCCAGTTCCGTAAGTTTTTTGAGTCCAGAGTAAAAATTGCGGTAAAAATCTTCTATATGCCGATGTTTGTACCAATTGAGGCATTCTAAATTTTCTTTGGCTTCCACTAGCGTTCCAGTCAGCATAATTGAACGCCGAGACCAGGCTAATTGTTTGACCAATACAACCATCAGTTTAAGGATATCTGGCGACCACCGGCGCTCTGAACCATCCGCAACCAATAAAATACCTGTGGGTTGATGGCTATCGCTGGTGCTGTCTGCGGGTGATGTTCGGAGGGCGATAACTAATATCTGACTAATAGCGGTGCCGCATAACCATGCTCTTGTTTCTAGTGGTAATTCACTTGCTTGTACCGACAAAGGTTCCGAGGTATTTTGCAGCAAAGCCCATTGTACTAAAGCATCAGTGTGCACCGGCACCGGCATTTCCTGCTTCACCGCAAACTGAGCATTTTTTACTATAGGCGCAACAATTCGGCCCTCCGTTTGACCGGGCCACCAAGTAACCAAAGCAGCCAGCGGTACAGACATAATTTCAGCCAGTTGTTGCAGACAAGTGCGCTCGACTTGTGGCAAGCTGAAGGTCGATTGTTGGAGATTGCCAACAGCGCTTAAAAGCGTTGAAAATAACTGTCGTTGTTTATCGCTATTATTTTGTAGCTGCAATTGGTGAGAAATTAAGCTAATTTGCCGACTGACAAGTCCCACCAGTTCTCGTTCTCGATAACTCCATGACCGCGAGGTATCGCAGCAGACAATGACTAAACCTTCTAAAAGATGCCCTGGGGATGTACTACATATCAACAGCGAACGAGCCCCCAAATCAAAAAAAGCCGGTCGCCATGCCATGAGTTTTAAGTCTTCGTTCCAATTTTCGATGGCAATAGCTTCAGGACTATCTTGAAGCATTTGGGTGTCTACGTCGCCGAGGGTTGCTAAGGGAGAGTTGATGGGCCGGCGGTTGGGCGGGTGACTTTGATAGATAATTTCAAATTGATAATTTTCTTGGTTGTAGTTAAGGACAAGAAAGCGGTCAGCCTTAAGCCGGCCTAACAATTGTTCGCTAACAGTGTTTAAGGTTCGTTTCCATTCCGAGTCGCTGTAAATGGCGTGGGTGATGCCGGCGCTAAGGGCGGAATCAAGTTTGACTTGCTCAATGGTGGTTTCCATTGTTGAGAGAGGGGCCACTAATGACAGCATTTGTGCGGCGGCTCGGACATAGTTTTTTTCTTCATCTTGCCAGATCCGAGGATCATTGCCTTCGACTGCTAAAAACCCCAGCAGTTCGTTTTGAAAAATAATCGGTGCTGCTAATAAAGACCGTGATTTTATCTGCTGCATCAGCCGAAGAGTGACATCGGCTTTGAGAGACGAGTGCGCTTCGCCAATGGCAACTAATTGGTCGCAAAGTAGGGCTTGATAAAAGCTTCCTAAGTCCGACACCATGACCCCAGAGGCCGGTTGAATCACTTCGCCAAAGGGAGGGGTTTTTTGGTAGTTTCCTACCCTTCGCCAAAAGTAACGTCTTTCTGGGTAGTACCAATAAATATTTGTTCGGCTGGGGCTAATAAATTTATGGGTTTGTTCGACTACTACTTCTAGGGATGCGTCAAGAGTTCTGCATCCTCGCAATGCGCTTAGGAGGTTATGTAGAGATTGGGGATTTTTTTGCTGTTGGCGTTGCCAATCTGTTTCTATTTGGTAAAGTGCTGCTGCTAAACCGCCTAGTATGATTGATAATCTTGCTTTTTCTTCGGCGCGGGGCGAAACTCCCCACAATGTTGAGCCTAAAACGGCTACACCAAAACATCGGTCTTTATAGCGCATGGGAAAAATTAAGGTGCCTAAAATGTTACTTTTTTGGGCGATTTTTCGCCATTCACCGGCCCTTATTTCTTCTCGTAAATCGGGGACTCCAACCGGTCTTTGTTGTATGACGACTTGCTCTAGGAGGTCGCCTGGGTTGAGAATAAATCGTTGTTTGAGTGGGGAGGTTTCGTTGTTGGGGCTCCTTCCTCCTATGCCTTTGAGTTTGTGTTCAATGCGGTCATAAAGGCCAATCCATAGTAGTTTGTAATCAAATTCTGATTCTAGGTATTGCAGTGTTTTTTCTATGAGGACTTCAACGTTCTCCTCTTCTCGTAAGACTTGGAGGGTTCGTCCCAGGGAAACGAGTTGTTTTTCGTAAGATGTCGGTATTTTTTCCTGACCCATTTTTTTTCTCTTCACCAGTCCGGGGACAGAAGGATAACAGTTTAAACTTAATTCAAGTTTTCTTTTAGATTAGCCAAACCTTAATAAGGACAAGCTTTTTCTGAAAATGACAAGTAGCCTTTATTTAGGAATTATCTGGTAATTTAGAAAACCTAGGGCTGGGGCCCTTTTTTGGATGCTGTAAAATTTAACAACTGTGAATCATTATCTTAAAAGACTATTCTGAGTCTACGGTACAGGTCTGCAATGAGCAGAATTTTGGGTGATTTGGTTTATTATTTTCTTGGGGGAATGCTAAATAACTTGAGTTTTTAGTAGGATTTTGTTTTGATTTATTATTTTTTTGTCTAATTTTATGGATATTTACCGTCAAGGCATTGCTCCTATTTTGTTTTATGGTTTGAAGATTGATCCTGAATGGATTCATCATCAGACAATAAGTTTTTTGAGTTGGCTTGGCCAGCATAACCAGCGCCCGCCGGCTCGTTTGATTCAATCTCTGTTTGCTCAGTCTTGTTGTGTTGAGGATCGGCGCTTACATCAAAGTTTATGGGGGCTAGATTTTTATAATCCGGTGGGTTTGGCTGCTGGTTTTGATAAGGATGGTGTGGCTGCGGCTATCTGGGGAAGTTTTGGCTTTGGTTTTGCTGAGCTTGGTAGTTGCACTTTTCATCCTCAACCTGGAAACCCTCAACCCCGATTGTTTCGTTTACCAGATGATCAGGCTATTCTTAATCGTATGGGCTTTAATAATCAGGGTGCGGCTGAGATGGCAGTGCGTTTATCTCAACGTCAGCAGCTTTTAAATTCTGCTTCTGATTTTCCTATTATCCCTATTGGGATTAATATTGGTAAATCTAAAATCACTGCTTTAGAAGATGCTCCACAGGATTATCTTGGTAGTTTTCGTCTTCTTAAAGATTTAGGGGACTATTTTGTTGTTAATGTTTCTTCTCCTAATACGCCCGGTTTGCGTAGTTTACAAGATGCTAGTCAGCTTTCTCTAATTTTTGATGTTTTACAACAAGAAAATCAGGGTATTAAACCTATTTTAGTTAAAATTGCTCCTGATTTAGAATGGGAAGCTATTGGTCAGGTGGTTGAGGTGGCTAAGCGTTATCAACTTTCTGGCATTATTGCAACAAATACAACGGTCAGTCGAGATAATTTACAGACTGATGTGATATCACAAACAGGTAAATCTGTCAAGGATGAATCTGGGGGAATTAGTGGTGCTCCGTTGCGTCGTCGTTCTACTGAGGTGATTGAATATATTTACAGCAGTACGGGGGGCAAAATGAAAATTATTGGTTGTGGTGGTGTGTTTACTGCTGAGGATGCTTGGGAAAAAATTACGGCCGGTGCATCTATTCTTCAAGTGTACACGGGTTTGGTTTACGAAGGCCCTTGGATGGTGCGTGGGGTTTTGGAGGGGTTGTTAGAAAAGTTGAAAGAACATAATTTAAGTCATATTTCGGAAGCTGTGGGTTTGTCGTTGAGGAGTATAGAAAAAGGAGTTTAATGCTATACGCTATTGTGGTTTTGTGGGTACAGCAAATTTAATTTAAGTGGCTTTTGAGTTGGTTTTTTTGCCTTTCTCAATTTATGGCTACTCTGAATTTTGAAATTAAATTATTAAGGTGGATATCCCGTAAAAAAACTAATTTAGTATGATTAGATATCCTCGACAAATCAACTTAATTAAATTCTAGGTAATGTAGGTTGGGTTGAGAAACGAAACCCAACACTTAATTAAATTCTAGGTAATGTAGGTTGGGTTGTAGGCAACGCCTACTATCACGGTACGCTCTTCGACGCGTAAGCATTGGAATATTCCCAACACAATAGAGGCTTTGATGGGTTGCGCTTACGCTTAACCCATCCTACAAATAGTTAGGTGTTTCTAGTTACTTTGTTTTTTTTGATAAGGAGCATTTATCCAGATAATTTGTAGAATTTCAGGGATAATAATTGGGATAGTTTAAAAAATGAATCCTATTTTTAATGTCTGAAACATTGAATTAGGAAGGATTGAGCAAAAATTAATAACTAATTAAATTCAAAAATTGAGGAATTATGGTGTTTAAGTTGGTAATGAATTGGCGATGGGGTTTGGGTTTGCTGGCTTTGGGTGTAGGGATAGTACCGATTTTATTAAATGTTTATGTAATGGCAATAACAGCAAAATGGCGTTTTACAAATATAACTACAGTGCCGGTGGAAGACATCGCAATTATTTTTGGGGCTGGGGTTTGGGAAGATGGCACCCCTAGTCCGATGTTGGCGCAACGGGTACAGGCAGGAGTAGATTTATATAGTCAGGGAAAAGTAAAAAAATTGTTGATGACTGGTGATAATAGTAGCGAGGATTATAACGAAGTTCGGGCAATGCAGGTTTATGCAGAGAGACAAGGCGTGCCGGTAGAGAATATTACCCTAGATTATGCAGGATTTAGTACCTACGAAAGTTGTTATAGGGCAAGAGTGGTTTTTGGGGTAAAGCGGGCTATTTTGATTACGCAGCGCTATCATTTACCGAGGGCGGTTTATACTGGCCGGTTGCTGGGAGTGGAGGCGGTAGGTTTTGGTACTCCCGACTGGGGGGTTTTTGAAACTTATTCAATGTTTCTTTATTCAACGCGAGAGTTTTTTTCTGTAATTAAGGCTTTGTTACAAGTTCATATTATTAAACCAAAGCCAACTTTTTTGTAGAAGTTAATTTTTTGTTAAATCCTTAAATAATCAACTTGTCTAACGTTATTTTGTTTGGGAGATGAGGAACAGAATTTCTCATACCAGCTGCAAAAGGACAAAGGGGAAAAGAAAAATGAGTCTTTATTTAGATTCGGCGATTATTTCTGAGGCAAAAATAGCAAGTAAGTTTGGGTGGGTGAAAGGCATTACGACAAATCCAACGCTTTTAGCAAAAAGTGACCTTTCACCGGCAGAAACATTGTTGAAATTGAAAGAAGTTATTGCAGGTGAATTATATTATCAGGTTACGGCCTCGGATTTTGAAGGAATGGTGAAAGAAGGAAAGGCGGCTTTTGAGTTGATTGGAAGTCAAACGGTTTTAAAGATACCGGCAACCCCTGTAGGATTTGAAGTAGTGGCACATTTGTCTCCTCATATTAATTGTTCTGTTACGGCAATTTATAGTCCAGCGCAGGCTGTGGTGGCGATGGAGGCGGGGGCAAAATATGCGATTGCTTATGTAAATCGGGCTACAAGGTTATTAGGGGATGGGCTGGGTTTGGTACGAGAGATGGCAAGTGTGGTGGCTGGAAGCCCGACAAAAATTTTGGCAGCGAGTGTGAAATCGCCTTTAGAAGCGGTGGAAACGCTGAAGGCTGGGGCGCATTGTTTAACGTTACCTTTGGCGGTTTTGGAGGCAATGGCGGTGCATGAGTTGTCGGAAAAAACTGTTGAGGAGTTTGCTAAAAATGGATTAGGGATTTTTGATTAGGTTTTTGGGATGGGGAAAGGTTTAGTTATGGTTTTGTAGGTGGGGATGTTTTTAAGTTAATTAAAAGTTCAAAAAAGTGATTTTAGTGATGTTTTTATGATTGGCTGTCAATTTTAAAAGTGACACAGTTATTGTAGGGATGATTTGTGGCTTTGCTATAAATTGACTTTATAGACAGATAAGCTCTGGAATTTCAGGGAGTTGATTTATGTTTAAAAAATTTTTACAAGCAGCTTTGATAACATTTTTGTTGCATTTGATTGTGAATTCAGAACCAAATGGGTTTAAAACTGCGGTAAACTGGAGTAATTTGGATGCGTTGGTTTTTAATCTAAAATAAGTGTTGATAAATGATTTTTGATGAGTTTGTTTTATTAGACCGGCTCATTATGGGAAAGTGAGTCGGGTTTCAGAATTTTATGTTTATTCCTCAAAAAATGTTATATTTAAAGGTTTTAAAGTTAAATTTGTAGTTTAAGAAAGAGAAAATATTCGGTTAACTGGCTTTGAAGGGTGAGTTTTTTCGTAGAGTTTTTGTAAAAAAAATTAACATTCCGTAATAAAATGTATTTAAACAAAGGCTAAAAAGAAAAAAGAAAAGCTAGACAGTAGCTATCTCGCTGAAAGTTTTTTGAGGTGAGATAGGGGCTGTGGTGCTGGCTTTGACGAAAGAGTGGAATTTAACGTAGAGAAAAGAGGGCTAGGGGAATGACGATCAAATTTGTTAAAGAAAATCGGGAAGTCGTGGTGGCCAATGGGGCTAATTTGCGGATCAAAGCCATCGAAAATGGTGTTGATATTTATACCCTGACGGGAAAGATGATGAACTGTGGGGGCTATGGACAGTGTGGGACTTGTATTGTGGAGATTGTAGAAGGTATTGAAAATCTTTCACCCAGAACAGATTTTGAAGAACGTAAGCTGAAGAAAAAGCCGCAAAATTATCGGCTGGCTTGTCAAACAGTGGTGAATGGGCCTGTCTGTGTGAAAACCAAGCCGTGATATCCTAGAAATCGCGTAATTCTGAGTTTTACAGAGAGGCTGGGTTAAATGCAAGTTAATGATCTAGGCTTTGTTGCAAGCATACTTTTTGTTTTCGTTCCAACAGTTTTTCTGTTGATTCTGTATATCCAAACTGCTAGCCGCGAGAACAAGAATTCTTAGCTGTTACCGGCTTTTGGCCATGATAAAGGAAAGGCACCCTGTTTTTAGAGGGTGCTTTTTTGTAGGTAGGATCAGGGTTTGGATAGAAGGATGGTTGTCTTTGTTTGGGAGTTTTTCTTACCCCAATTGTTTTAACGGGCTAACAGGACAGGGCACTTGGCGTACACACGCACATAGTCGGAGAGGGAACTGCCTACAAGCCGGTCGAGATCGACGAAGTTTTTGGCGATGGAGGGGCGCCGGTCTGGGGAACCAAGCATTAGCAGATCTGAGTTTGTGTCTTCGGCGATGCGACAAATTTCTTCCCCTGCTTTGCCGGTGGCTGTGATACAGCGGTATTTTATGCCGTATTTTTTGGCTTCGGCGGCGGCTGCTGCTAGGGCTGGGTCAGACTCTGCGGTGGCTTTGGGGTCGGGTGGGTTGACGTGGGCTAGGATGATTTCGCTGCCTTTGATTTCTCGGAGTAGCGAGAGGGCTAAGTTGAGGGACTGTTTGGCCGATTCTGAGTTGTTGATGGCTACCATGATGCGGTTAATGCGTTTGACGTAGGTATCGTCTTTGACTAGCAGCATGGGGCGTGAGGTTAACTGAAAGACGTATTGACTGACGGAGTTTTCTAGGATTGACTGAAGCCTGCCTAAACCGCGTGAGCCCATAATGATGAGGTCGGCGTTGATTTCGTCTGCCATTTCACAGACTGTGGTTTTGGGGTCGCCTTGTTTGAGGCGGGCGGTGACTTGGCTGGGGTCGAGTTTAAGGGAGGCTATGGCTTCGGCAAGTATTTTTCCTCCTTCTTCGAGTTTTGTTGCCATTGCGTCGGCGGTGACTTGGGGGGGGACGACGTGGAGGACGGTGACGGATGCTCTTTGAATTGAGGGGATTTCCAATAACATTTTGAGCATCTCTTCACAGAGTCCGCGACCGGCAACGGCGACTAAAATTTTCTCTATCATTGTTTTTTCTCCTGCTGACTTTGGCTCTTGTTGTGAATGGCCATCCCTTGGGGGACGCTGGGGAAAGGGGCTTTTGTTATGGCCGCAATTTTGTTGACTAATTAAGATGAATCTATTAGTACGTCTTTTTATTTAAGAATAAAAGAGAGACTCTTCTCGAATTTTGTAGATTTTTAGCGTTTTTCAACGATTTGTAACATGAAGGAAAATAGCTCAACTCAAGGAAAACTCCCACCGGCCAGTGCTATTGAACGTCAAACTTTGTGGGCTTCTAGTAGTGGCTGGTTTGAGTATCTGGTAAGGGTTCAACCTCATCATACTGATTACAGTGGGAATGTTTGGCATGGGACTTATTTAACTTGGATGGAGGAGGCGCGGGTGGAGTGTTTGCGTTCTCTGGGTATTGATTTTGCTGATTTGGTGGCTTTGGGTTGTGATTTGCCGGTGGTGGATCTTTCTGTGCGCTACCATCGGGCTGTTCGGATGGGAATGACTGTGGTAGTGAAGGCGCGGATGGAAAATATGTCGGGGGTGCGTCTAAATTGGGATTATGAGATTCAGTCGATTGATGCTGCGGAGGTTTATTTGACGGGGCGGGTGACTTTGGTGCCGGTGGATCGAGAAAAGGGTAAGATTATGCGTTCTTTACCGCCGGTGGTTAAGGATGCTTTGATGCGATTATCGAGTTAAATTATTGGGGGATTTGTGAGTTTAGAAAAGTTTTTTGCTAATGCTAAAGAGGTTATTTTTTAACCACCGATGGAAGTGAATTAGGATAGTTTTATTTTGTTAATTGGAGTTGGTATGATTTTATTTTACCACTCCTTTTTTTTTGTTTTTTAACGAGGTTAGAATTGGTCTAAGATGGTTTGAGGTAGTTGAATAATTTGTTGCCAAAGTTCTTGAGGTTTAATGCCAAATCCTAGTTGGAGGATTAGGACGATAGCGGCACAAATTAGGGCGGTTTTGATGGTGGTTTTAAGGAGGGAAACTAGGGCTGTGAAGACTAGCCAAGATACGATTAGGGCGGCAATTAGGGTGATGATGTCTAGGGTCATGGTTGGAGAATTAAAGAGGGTTTTTGGTTAATAGGGTTTTAGTTTTTTTCTGTTTTTTATGTAGGAATTCCGGGGATTTTAGGAGGTTTATAAAAAATATTTTTAATAACAGTATGTTGAGGAAATTTTGTTTTTAGAAACCCGGAAACACTAAAAAAACCGGGTTTCTATAGAAAATTTTTAGCGGGCTGCAATTATTGAAATTTCTTTATTGGCGGTTGTTGTGGCGGTTTCCGTTGCTTCTAAGACAATTTTTCTTGCCCAGCTATCGGCGGCGATGATGTCATCTAAGGAAGGGGTAGAACAGTTATCATTTTTGTGTTTTTCGCAGGCATATTCTATGAGGCGGGGAATGTCTAAAAAGTCGATTTTTTCTTCTAAAAATAGGGCTACTGCTTGTTCGTTGGCGGCGTTTAATACGGCTGGCATGGAACCACCGGCCCGACCGGCAGAATAGGCTAATTGCATACAAGGATATTTTTTGTGGTCGGGTTCACGGAAGGTTAAATCACCGGCTTTTACTAAATCTAATTGTTGCCATTCTGTATAAATTCTTTCTGGCCAAGACATGGCATAAAGTAAGGGTAATCGCATATCTGGCCAGCCTAATTGAGCTAAAACTGAGGTGTCTTGAAGTTCTATTAAGGAGTGAATTATGCTTTGGGGATGAATTACTATATCGATGTTATCGTAATCTAATCCAAATAGATAATGGGCTTCAATTACTTCTAAGCCTTTGTTCATTAAGGTAGCAGAATCTACGGTGATTTTTTTGCCCATTGACCAGTTAGGATGTTTGAGGGCATCTGCTACTTTTACTTCGCTTAGTTTTTCTACCGGCCAGTCTCGAAATGCACCACCGGATGCTGTTAGAATAATCCGCCGTAAACCGCCTTGAGGAACGCCTTGGAGACATTGAAAAATTGCGGAGTGTTCTGAGTCGGCGGGGAGTAATTTTATGCCGTGTTTTTCTATTAAGGGATTGACGACCGGCCCGCCGGCAATGAGGGTTTCTTTGTTGGCTAAAGCGATGTCTTTACCGGCTTTAATTGCGGCTATTGTTGGTAATAAACCGGCGACACCAACTATGCCGGTGACGACGGCTTCGGCGTCGCCATAGCGGGCAACTTCGACAACTCCTTGATCGCCGGCTAGTAAAATTGGCTGGGGGTCGAGGTCTGCGATGGCTGCTTTGAGTTCGCTTAGTTGAGTTGTGTCTGAAATGGCGACTATTTGAGGGCGAAATTGACGAATTTGTTGGGTAAGGAGGGTGATATTTCGACCGGCTGCTAGTCCGACGATGCGAAATTTGTCGGGGTGTTGGGCTACAATGTCAAGGGTTTGAGTGCCGATGGAGCCGGTGGAACCGAGTAGGGTGATTGCTTTCACTTGTTTTTTCCTTATGGCGATCTTTGCAATATATTAAGACTTTTTGCGACTTTTAATAAAGTTTTCTCATTTTCTGTGAAGAATTGTTTGGTAACATGGGCTTCTAATTGATAGAAAATACCGGCTTGTTCTAAAACTACAAAATATAAAATACTGTCGTTTTCTTTGCCGGTGATGAGGGTGGCTTGTTTGCCATTATCAAGGGTGATATTTTGACGTTTTAAATTAGGATCATTAAATTGTCCGCCGTAGGGTTCGGTGAAAGGGTTGGAAACGGAACCGTAGGCGCGGATATCGATATTGGGGTCATTTCCATATAAAAATATGCCGTTTCCGTCGGGGGTTCCTTGATTTCTCGGCCAGCTTTTGGGAAATTTTATACTAAATCCAAAACGTTGATTTATATATTCTTGCCAGTTTTCTTGTTGGGAAATTTTGGTGGTTGGAGTGTTTATATTGGGTGGAGAAGTTTCTAGGTTTGTGGAACAGGAAGTTAGGAGAATGGTAAAAATTAGGATGTAAAAGGTTAGGGGTTTCATAAAAAGGCTGCCGGTGGTAAAGTGGGTTTTGGTTGAGGCTGCTAAACGAAACTTACTTAAAATTATGAATGTTATTAAAAATGTTAACTCTTATTTTGTTATTTTGGGGGCGTTTGTTGGTTGTGCTTTGGTGGGTATGTTGATTGAACCGCAGGCTTTTGCTAAGTTTTTTTCGCCGGTTCAGTTGGTTCGGATTCCGCCGCCGCAGTTGCCGGATAAAAGTTACTATTGGGATGTAGAACATTATGCGTCTTTGGCTTTAAATTTGCGTTGTAATGCCTTTTATCCACTCTGGCCTGCTGTTTTGAAGTTTTTGTTTAATCCACAGAATTTAGAGGGTGCTGCGTTTTATGCGTCAGTGGTGGGGACGGGGTTGTTTTTTGTGACAACTCCTTTTTTGTTTTGGTTGTTTCAGAAAGTTTTAAATTACAAGTATTTAGCTTTTCTTGTTGTCTTGGCTTTTACTGTTAATCCAATGGCAATTTTTCGGGTAAATGGTTATACAGAAAGTTTATTTACGGCGTTGAGTGCGGTTTTTATTTGGATTTTTTTGACAGATAATTTTAAAGTAAAGTTGGTGAGTTTGTTGGGAATTACGTTTTTGATGGCTTTAACGAGGCCGGTTTTGCTGCAAATAATTTTTGCTTCAGGATTAACGTTATTGACGGTTTGGTTTTTTGGGAAATTGAGTTTAGATAAGGTTTATCAAACTATTGCTATTTGGTTTGGTTCTTTTTTGGGTTATTCGGTGTATGGTAGTTTTTGTTTAAGGACAAGAGGCGATTTTTTTGCCCCTTTTCAAGACCAAAAGCTTTGGGGTAAAAGCTTGGGTTTACATTTAGATTTGTTGTTAACTCCTAAGTCTTTATTGTTTGATTTGTTGGGGTTATATTTTGGTGTGGGAGTGTTGGTTGTTGGGTTGGTTTTTGTTTATTTTAAGTGGAAAGGACAAACACCGGCCTTTTTTGTTCCTAAGTTTTGGGGTTGGAATATTTTGCTGGTGTATCCGCCGGTTTTTATTGTGGTTTACGGTCTTAATTTTCTGCGTTTGAAGCTACAAAAATCTTCAGAAAAGTTAAGAGTTTTAGAGGTTTCTAGTTATGCAGAAAAATTGAGGGATAACTATCTTTTTTGGTTTTGTGTTTATTTTTGTGCGGTTCATTGTGGGATTGTGTTTTTTACTCAAGATCGATTGTTTAGTTTGGGCCGGTTTATCTTTGGGGTTCCTTTCTTTTTTCTGGCGGTTGGTTATCTTTATCGCTGCATTCCTGGTAAGGGAAAATATGCCGGTTTGTTATGGATGATTTTAGTATCTGCGGTGGCTTTAATTTTGCAGTGGGTTACTTATGGTCAAGATGGTTGGTTGGGCTAAAAAAATCGATTTTTAAGTTTTAAATTAGATACAACTTTTTGAAAAGTATTGTATTAAATAGAAAAGTTGGTATTACCAGGCTAAGCCTGGTAACAAGATTAAAACTAAATTATCATGTTTTCTAAAGCGGTTTGTAAATCTTTGGTTAAACCGGCCACAGCAGAACGACGACTACTGCTATATTCTCCCCATCTATCTGTTACAGAAAGAGGTTCTCCTACGGTTATTTCTACACGTTGAGCACCTAATTTTGGTCTGCCAAAAGGATTACCTCCTTTAATGCGAGTGATGACATCGGATAACAGTAAAGTAGTTTCTGCAAAGCGTTCTACTGTTTGTTTTTCCTGAACATATCGCCCTGTCACAGCGACAAAACTTTCTACTAATCTCATATGCCACATCCGTAAACTGGCTTCTTCAGCAATACGATCTGCAAGACCTTTTTCGAGGGGAGAAAGGGCTTCAATATCTTTAATATCTTCTCGATAAATTCTATCCCATCCTGCTTGTTCTAAACGCCGACAACGGTCAATTACACTGCCTTTTGGCTGTAGATTAAAATATTCTTCGGCAACTTTTAAAGCTATATCTAAAAGTGATTGAAGCCGGGAATTAAAATCTTGTTTATGTTCATTTATAGGTAGTTTTTGATGGTAAAATGTTATATAAAATTCTTCCATTAATGCCAACAAATGCCCACCTAAGCGAATCAATCTCCGATAAAAGTAACTGTCGTGATTAATAGTAGAATCGGGATTTTGGGTATGAGAATTACCGCTTTTGAGGGCCGGTAAACCACAATCATTTTCTAAATTAGTTAACAAATTATCTAAAGCATTCCAAGGTTCATCAAGATAATGATATTGAATACCAAGAGGTACTAATAAAACTTGTTCATTTCTACCGGCTTTAAAAATATCTTCTGCACACCAAAAAGCAAGCTGTGAAATACCAGGTTCTAGGGGACTAACAATTTCATTATGACCGTTTGTTGCACCTTCTGGGGCAGCTACAAGAGGAAATTTTCCATCCGTAAATAATTCTCTGGCGGCGCGTAAACCAATGCGATCAATTTTCCCTCGCATGATAGGTGTTCCGCCTAAGCGAGAATACAACCAACCTACTTTATTACCCGCCCAGAGGGGAATTCCTCGATCATATATGAAATGAAAATGGCTGGGATATTGTAGGGGAATATTTTTTTGTTGGGCAATTTTTGGCATCAAGTGCCAAATCAAGTGTCCTAAACAATAAGGATCATGGGTATTGGGATGACGAAAAGCAAGTAAAAAGCGTATTTTTCCTTCTTGGAATTGATGATAAATTTCGGCGAGACGTTCAACATTTTTGCCATCAATTTGTTTGATATTGGTTTGCAGTTTTAACCACAAAGGTAGTCCTTGTTGACACAAACCTAATACAAGGGGGTTTAGGTTTGGTGGGATATATGTTAAGGGGGGTTGGGCTTGGGTAATTGAATTTGGCATTGTTGTTTGAATTTAATTGGATAAATATATAATTAATTTACTGCCATTCTTGCCATTCTTGTAGCCAATTTTGTACTAAATTTAAAATTTGGTCACGGCGAGTTTCAAAAGTTGCTGCTGTCCAAATAAACATCACTCCTACAAGTAAACCTATAATCCATTTTACAAAAGAATATTCCAAACTGAACAGGACAAGTTGGTTAAAGGCATTGAGTAAAAATACTGCGGTTCCTACATATAAAAATGCTCGAATTTTCAATATTAAACCGGCAAAAATTGTGACTAAACTGATTAAACCAGCTACCAACCAGCCGGAAGTTGCCAAAGCGACAAAAGAAATTAAACCTGCTGCTAACAACCGCAAGTAATGGCGGATTACTTTTTGTTGAGATATTTGTAAATACGGATCAAAAGCTGCAATAAAAAGCAAACAAAGAGACGGTGGTGTAACTTGGGCTAATAAATTAGTTAGTTGGATATTCCCAAACCACTTAAATAATGCCCAATTAAGGAAAAATAAGGCTAAGTAAGTAATACGAATTTGATGATTTAACCATGCCAAAAATAGATAAAAAGCTGCTACTAATAACAAACTTAAAGGCTGAATTACGGGATAAGTTAAAAAAGCCGTAATGAATGGTAGTACAACTGCTGATCGCAACCAAGGAGTTTTTGGCCATCCCCATTTTTCCCAGGGCAAAGCATAGACAAAATAGGCAATTGCTGCTACTATTGCGGCTGCCCAAGGTAATAGTAAAGCCGCTATTTTGAATTTATAGCTGAGAAAAATTCCTAGTCCTGATGCTTCCAAAATACCGACATAAACCCACCCTTCAGCAAGGCTTTTATCGGCGTTATTTCGTCCCTGCATAATGGCGTAGCGGCTTAAAATAATGCCTGTTCCTAATCCCAATATCTCGGCAGATTTTATTGGATAAATAACAGCCAAAGCCAACCAAATGCTACCTAAAAACCAATGGATATTAGCAGTTAATTTGATTTCTTTTTCTGTGAGATCCAAATAATTTTTCAACCATTCGTTTAAAAGACGATAGGCATACATGATAGTCGTTGTTATCGCTGCTATTGCAATTAATTGGTCTCCTTTTTCTTGGGCTAAAACTTGATAACTTAAAATCTCGTAACTTGAAATTGTGACTCCAATTAATCCTAAATAAACTAAATATTTTAATTGTCGAGAACGCCGGCCTATACCAAAGGCAATCAAAACTAACCCCAAGGAAGAAAACCCTGTCCAGTTGGTAAAAATTCCCCACCTTAATAGCCCTGCTATTGCACCATAAAGCAGAGGCATAATATGTAAACTGGTAAGTAAATTTTGCCCGTTATTACGCCGGTACCACCAATCTCCTACTAACTGAAAAATTAAACCTAAAGCAATATTTACTACTACCAAAGGAACCAATGAACGACCCAAAACCCCCAAAGATTCTACTGCTAATAATTCCACACTCCAACCAAAGCCATAAATTAGCCAATTTGTCGGTTTTTTCCAAGTACGGTAAAACAAGGCAATTGTTATAATTGAACTGGCAATAATTGCTAAAAAAGAAGGTTGGATATTTGCTAAATACATCCCAAAAGAACGAAAAGTTAAAATAACTAATTCTCCCAAACAAAGCCCCACGCCCCAAATATTCATTGCCGGTGGATATACCCCTAAATTCTCAGTTTCTTCGTCGGTAGACTTGGCAAACTGGCTACCTATCACCCACAAACAAAAAACCGTACCGGCATTAACAATTAACCACCCAAGAAATGATAATTTGGGTAAAAATGGCAACCCTTGCCAAAGCCCTGCATAAAACAAAGCTAGTCCAAAACCTACGGTAATAATTGCCGTATTTATATGTTTTAAATAATGGGTATTAACTAGCATCAACGCGGTAGCAATTCCTAACCCAATTAAACGAAAATCTGTTTGAGGAAAAGTGGTTATTTGTGCTAAAAATATAACTGAAATACTCCAAAAAATTGCGTTGACTCGGTTTGGTAGTTGCCAACTCCGCCAAGCGGAAAAAATCATCAGCAAACTCGCAGCTATTCCCCCATTTATTTGTTGAGGACTTTCTAAAGAAAAATAAGTTAAAACGCCCGTTGTTAAACCACAAATTCCAATTGCCCAGGTATCCAGTGCTGTTGCATATAATTCATTTAAAATCCCATCCCTCCGCCTAATAAATAAACGTAATATCCATAAAGCCTGAGAAAGAATAGCCCCAACAATAAACCAGCCACTATTGGAAACTTTTGATAAGCCAAAAAAGCCATCATTTAATAAGAAAAATACCCCCAATAAACCCCAACCAATTGTAATAATTGCATTAATTTTTTCCTGAAAAATTCGGGTATTAATAAACATAAAAATTGTTGCAATTCCTGCCCCCAATAACCGGCACTCTGGGGATGTAAAAATCAGAAATTGTGCCATGAATAAAGTCCCGACACTCAACCAACCGGCAACCGTCCGTTTTTCGCCACTGCTACGACTCGCTACAGCGGTTAAAAAGGCCGGAGTAAGTAACCATAACAGCCCCCATTCTAAAGGCGCTGCCGGTGATTTAACTAAGAAATTACTGAGATTTTTTAATAATAATAAATAACTAAAACCGGCCAACACAAAACCTAAATACCATGCACTATTTTGGTCAGCATTTGTTGTAGTTTCTTCTCCCTGAAATTTCAGTCTTAACCCTAAAATCAAAAAGCCCCACTCTAACCCCATTAAACCTAAACAAATTGCCGCCCAAGCTACTAAACTTAAATTAGGTAAAAACCAGCTTATCCAACTTCCAACTGTTAAAATTACAGCTAAATTTGTCAGATAAATTAAAAAACTCTGTGTCGGTTTTCGCCGGCCCGTAATCACTGCTAAAATAACCGTAGAAGCTAATAAATTTATGGCCCGAATACTTGGATTAGGAGAACCTAAAATCGTTAAAAATATCCCAAAACCCAAAGCCAATTTATCACCAAAAAAAGCTAATTCTCTTTTTCCTTTACTGTAAATCCAATCATTTAGCCAAAGCATAAAAATTAGATAAGGCAACCAAGTTATACTCAGCAAACTTCCGGGGGTATTTTGAGATGCTGTTAACTGAACTCCTGTAGTAATGGCAGACTTTCTCACTCCAGAAGGAATGATTTTACCTATTAAAAAGATAGCCTGTAAACCAATTAAATAAATGGCACTTAAATCAATTTTTTGCCAATTTCTAAATAAGCGAATTACCAAGCAATAAATGCCTAAACCACTAATAATTAAAGCTTGACTTGTTTGCGTCCAAACCGAAACTCCCCAACCTAACAATAATAACGCCCAACCGGCACAACTCCAAGGTTCAATGATTGATAAACTTTGATTATTTTCTTGTTGAGAAACCCAAACAAATAACCAGCCACAAATTCCAATAGCTAAACCCAACTGGGCTACCGGCACACCCACTGCAAAAATTGCCCGAAATAGCAAAATTAGTAGGGCATAACCGGCCATACTATAGGGAAAAAACCGCCTCAAATTAGAAACACCAGTTTGAGGATAACTTGCTGAAAATTTTTCTTTTTTTAAAATAACCAATGTCGTTAAAATTGTGCCGCCATAACAAGCAAGCAAAGGAACCGACAAGCCGGAAAACTTCCAGCCAAAATGCAAAAAACTCAACGCTAAACTATTAATTAAATTTAACCGAGAAAAAGGCGGGTGTAGCTTCAATAAAACCGTCGTCACCCCTGTTAACGTTATGGTTGCTATCACCACCGTCAACCATTCCAAAAAATTACTCCACAAACCAAAACCATCTATCGCCCAAAAATTGACCGGCACTAACAATAAAGTTACAATTTGGAGAGTTTGAGCAGTTAAATTCAAATTTGATTGTCGGTTTGCCCACAAACTCACACCAAAAAAAAGTAAGGTATAAATTAACAAAATTCCATATTGTCCAGCCGCCGGAAATTTATCCCACTGACTCGCAGCGAGTAAACCCGAAGACATCACCACCATAAACACACCCAAAAACAGCAACCACCGCACACTTAACTCGGCTTTTAGTGCTTCCAAGGGTTGAAAAATTGGCTTACGGGGAGGTTTTGGTGGCTTTATTTCTTCTTGTATTAAGGTTTGCACCGGCACCTTTTCTACAATTGATTTTTGAGCGATATTTTCTATTGTTTCTAATACCGGCACCGGCAAAGGGCAAGTCAAATTTTGACCACAAATTTGCCGAACTTCACTATCAGAAATTAAACCCAACTTAAGTAACGCCTCTAGCCCTTCCAAAACTTCAGGCTGTTCGGTATTTATTCTCAAATTTAAACGCAGAAAACGTTCTTGGGGCGACGACATAGGGCAAATACTACAAACATAGATACCCCATCATGGCTCATCCTTCCCAACTTCGGTAATTTTTTCAGATCCACTTAATAAACTGTCTCTTCAACAAATGCCTCATCCCTACGCAACGCAGCAATGGGAGGCAAAATGTAGGGGCCGTTCTCCCGTACTAGCCCCCGTCTTTACCCAAAATGTAGAGGTCGTTCCCCCGTCGCAACAACCTACCCAGCAGACTGAAGCGAAGCCGGCGTCATCTCCTGAAAATGAATTTCATCTCGACGCGGATCAGAATAAGCCACCTTCACCTCCAAACGTTCCCCAGGCGACATCGGGCGTGGAAAACGCCAAGCCAACTCTAACCCCAACTCCTCCAGCAAAATTAACCCAAGATTTTCATCTTCCCGCAACCAGCGCAACATCAAAGCTTCCCAAACCTCATTAGAATGGCGGCGCAAATACTCCAAAGCCCAATAACGGTTACTTTGACGTTCCACCAAAGAAGCCTCTTTTGCCGAAGCGCTGACAGTCATCATTAACTCCAACAACTGATCCGCCGTATAAGCCAGCCCATCTCCCCGCAAATGCGATTTAATTTGAAAGTGAGCCATTAAATCTGTATAACGACGTATAGGAGATGTTACCTGTACATAGGTATCTAAGCCTAAACTTGCATGACGAGCCGGTGTTAAACTCACCTCACTTTTAGGCATACATCGACGCACCGCACAAGCCCGCACCGGCCCCGCAGGCAACAACATCAATTCCTGATCCGGCGGCAATTCCGGCTGTTGTTGATGCCGGTAAGGTAAAGGTAAATTGTGAGATTGACCGTATCTCGCGGCCACTTCCCCCGCCAAAATCATCATTTCCGCTACAAGCTGCCGAGAGTCGGTATCTTCCAGCAAATGAATAGTTATATTTTCTTCCGCATCAACCTTAATCACCGCTTCGGGCATTGAAATACTAATTGCCCCTTGCGACAACCGCCAAGCAACTCGTTTTTTCGCCCACTTATTCAGGGCTTCAATTTCTGGCTCTGCCTGTACGCCCAACTGAATCATCTCATCCACATCATCATAAGTGAGACGATAGGTTGGTTTTATATTTGTGGGGTGAATACTATACTCTACTACTCCCCCATCTTCATCAAGAATAACGGCAAAACTCAGCGCCCCACAAATGTGACCCTGCCTTAAACTCATGGGGCCGGTGGCCAATTCCGCTGGGAACATGGGAATCATCCCATTAGGTAAATAAATTGTTGTACTGCGCCGGCGAGCTTCTAGATCCAACTCATCACCGGGTACAATCAAGCGAGTAGGGTCTGCAATATGTACCCAAAGCCGCTCTCGGCCATCAGGTAAATATTCCACACTCAAGCCATCATCAATTTCTTTGGTACTTTCATCGTCAATGGTGTACACCTTGAGATGGGTAACATCAAGCCGGTTGACATCGGGATCAGCAGGGGGAAAATTTAAACAGCTTTGGGCCACTTCCAGCACCTTCGTAGAAAAATGAGTTGGAGTTTGAGTGCGGCGCAGAAATAGATTTTCGTGCACACTCCACAGCTTTAAATCTACCAAAAGCTGAAAAGCCCCTTGCGGAGTCTCGTGGCGTTTCAAGGCTGCCAAGGTTTCCAGGGCCGGTGTGCGGTTGTTCGCTTCTTCTCCCAAGGTTGCCAAGCGTTCGAGAGCATCAATGCGAACCCGGTCACTATTTAGCCAATCCACCGGCTCGCCTGCTAACTGTTTCTGGACGCGATTTAAAAATTCTTGCCATTCGTTTTGGCGAGTCCGCTCTACATCTTGCTGATGTTTTAGTTCTGCTACCAAGTTTACCGAACGCGGTTCGTAACGGTCGCCTTTTTGCTTAAAATAAAGTTTATCTTCACACAGTAAACTGTAGGCTGCATAGCACTGGGCCGGTGTGCTGTTTGAAAACAACAATTCTGCCATCTCTTTCGGATCCACAGAACCGCCTTCTGTCACCAAAAATTCCCACGCCACCTCTAAACTTGTTGGGTCTAAATAAGGCTCTATCTCTTTGCGAAATTCGGCTATTTGTGATGGTTTATATGTTTCGCCTACGACTTCATAACTAATTTGCCGGGGGGGAAGGCTGTGGGATTGGCCCTGCTCATCTATCACTACCCAGTTTTTTTTGCCATCCGGTCGATCAGCCACAGCTAGCCGGCGATCTCCGTGTAACCGAAATTCGACTAAGGTTCCCTTATCCACAACTTTATAAATCAGCAACTATATAGAAAAAATTGAAGCTAGAAGTGAAAAGGCTAATTTTTTTTTAGAGTTCGCCTCAACACTTCAGCTTGTTTTTAGCCTTCTTGATTGACGAAGGGTAACAGCGCCAAAATTCTAGCTCGTTTTATCGACAGGGTCATATCGCGCTGTTGTTTCGCGGTCAGACCTGTAATACGACGCGGCAAGATTTTACCACGCTCTGTGATGAACTTCCGCAGCAGATCCACATCTTTATAGTCAATCGGATCGTCTGGTTTAATTGGTGATACTCGGCGACGGAAATAAGCCATAGTGATTGTCGGTTTTCTTTGATCGTTTGTCAGTTTTCAAGTATTTTTGGCCATTTATCAAGTGTCAGGGGTCATTTGCTTTAATTCACCCATGACCAATGACCATTGATAAATGATTACTTGATTTCTTTGTGGACAGTGTGCCGGTTGCAGTTCGGACAGAACTTTTTCAACTCAAGCCTAGCCGTAGTGGTACGGCGATTTTTCGTTGTGGTATATCGAGATACACCAGGAGAGCGCTTTGCTAGGTTAGAGCGACACTCGGTACATTCCAAGGTCACAATAATACGAACACCCTTAGCCATAATTTTACGAAGTTAAAGGGGTGACAGATTTAAACACAAACATCTATTGTTTCACAAAACGGCGCAACTGAGCAAACCATTTTTTAATTTTTAGATCCAATGAGTATCCGCGACGTGTCGGTACTACCACTGTACCTGCCAGCCGGTCGTGAAAGGTTTGTTGTTTGAGTTCGTCAAAGTACGCAACTCCACAATCAACGGCTAAAGGCAACACTAGCAGCATATACTGAGCGGCAATGGGCGTTAAACTCGTAACTCCAATAATCGCTAAACTCACTCCCAGGCCGGTAAGTCCTTCGCGTTTTGCTAATTCAACAAATCCTGGCGACCGGCCCCGGCGTTCGTCGATTACTTTCATATCAAACGCCCATCGACCTAAACTTTGTCCTTGATTATAAGATACTAAAAGCACCCGTAATCCTATCCAAATCAACAGAATTATTATTAAATTTTTTCCCACTAGCAAACTCAGCAACCATACGGGAATCACATCTACTACTAAAGCACAACTCCTTCGCCAGATGGGAACTTTTGGCCGCCGTTTATAAAAAGGTTCTGTTTCAAAATCGTTCATTTTTCTACCTATTCCCTCTTCAAAGTTTAGCTTTATAATTTGGCTTGTTTCAATGTTTTTTATTTATACTTCTGGTTTATACACTTTTCCTGTCTCATGATTGGGCTGTATTTCTATTATCAAATCTATCAAATTAGTATCATTTATTAGGCTTTTAATAAATAATTCTGGATGCAATGCTTTCCAAAAATACTTGACAAATTCCTCTATTTCTGTATCACTCATTCCCGATTTTGTTTTTGTTCGCATTTCTTGTTCTGCTTGTTTGCGCCACAACATCGATAAACGATAATCTACCGGCCATAAAACCATTAAATTATCTATTCTTTCCCACAGGGGTAAATATTCTTTTAGTTTTTCATTCATTTCTAGGGCAAATTGTCGGTCAGATGCCGTTACAATAGGCGATGGTGGATTTTCAAAAGCCTTAACATCAATGGGATAAACTCCCAGAAACCAGCCTTCAAAAAGCACAATATCAATATTTTTAACAGTTTCTGGCTGAGTCCGATCACCGGCCCCCTCAAATGCTGATTTATCAAAACGTGGAATTGCTATCGGCTGCTTTGAATTATTCCGCAATTTATCCAAAATAGAAATACCTAATTCTACATCATGGGTACCCGGTGGCCCCCGCCAAATTAAACGCGGATCTTTTTGTTGTAAAACTTTTCTTTCTGCATAGGTTTTATATAAATCATCCAGAGATAAACTCAGGGTTGTGTAGCCTAATTCTGCTAAAATTAATTTTAAAATTGTGGCTAAAGTTGTTTTGCCGGTGCCCTGAGACCCTAAAATTCCTTGAATTAAAGGCCGGTTTAAAACTTGCCTATTTTCTGCTAAAAATATCGCTAAAGGTAGCCATAAATTCCATATATTTTCTAAAAAATTTTCTTTTTTAGATAAGTTATTAATTAGGCTAAGTTTTGGATAAACTTTCTCTAATACTTCTCCTCTATTTTTTAAAACATTTGTTGCATTCCCAAGGTCAATATTAAAAGCTTTAGCCCGTTGCCTATCGGTCAGACATAAACTTTCTAATTGCTGCCATTCTTCAGGTAAAAGGGTTTTACCATCAGCCCGCGCCTGTAGTATCTCTTGAAAAGACTTTTTTTGGGATAAATCCATAGTTTTTAACTAAATTAAAACTACATAATATATAAATATTAAGAACCCAGTTTAAAAGCTTCTACAAATAAACTGTACGTCATCCCAATTTTGAGAGAATTTAACATTTGAATCAACAAAGATTGATTCACCCGCCGACTTGACCCATAAACAAAGCGACTAACCACTTCAGTAAAAACCAAAAGCAAAGCAGCTACACTAATATCTAAATTAGCTCTTTGACCGGCAACCGTAGAAATTGCACTCGCAAAGAAATAACCAAAAAGTAAACTAATAATCAATAAAGAAATGCGTCGCCAAGGATTGCTTAACCAAACTACCACTTGCCGATTTGTCACATCTAGTAAAGTAGAAAGACGAGTATTTTGCATAAAAACAGATTTAATTTTTAATTGATAATTTTACAAACCAACACACTCAAAAAAAACAAAAAATATGAAAATTACACTTAATCGTAGCTAAAAAAACAGGTACCATAGTGCTAAACTAAAAACATCTAAACCCTAGAGGAAAAGCACTTATGTCAGCAATTGAACTGAAATTAATTCCCCACCAAAGCGAAGAAGGACTGGCTTACCAGCATTTACGAATTTGCCTCACGCGTGCTGATGGCATTATAACCCCACAAGACCTTTCACAACTGCAACTTCCCAAAGGCATTAATTCCACACAAGGCGTTATCCTTGAAGGAAGAGGGCCAATTTGGCTTTACGCCTATCTCACCCATGAATGTCATGCAACTGCATGGGTGGGATGTTATGATCCTCGACTGGGAGGAGCGGTAGTGGTAGAAAGCCACATTCGTGAAGTGTCTGTTGGAGAAATTATAAAAATACAATTACCTTAAATAATCGAGAAAAATAGAAGTTTTTTAGAAATAAACACTAAAAAGATAACTATAGTTGAAAAAAATAGTTTCATCAAAGTAAATAATAGTAGCGTTTATTTATAAAATTTCCTCATCCCGTACTAAAATAACTTCTAATAATATACTTTATTAAAGTCCATCTAGCCAAAAAAATCCTAACTACAGTAATGAAGCTAAGATTAAATTCCGTCATCCACAACATTTTCTTAAAAATCCAAAAACAACCCATACTCGCTTGGATAATATCAATATTGTGGTTGTTAATCTTGGGTTCAGTAGCATATCTGTGGCAATTAGGAAACATCGGTTTAGTTGATGAAACGGAACCCCTCTTTGCCGAAGCAGCCCGCCAAATGACCCTCACCGGCGACTGGATCACCCCCTACTTTAACGGCGAAACTCGATTTGATAAACCGCCTTTAATTTATTGGTGTATGGCAATTTGCTATAAAATTTTTGGTGTCAACGAGTGGAGTGTACGCTTACCATCTGCCTTATCCGCCATCGCTATAACTGCCTTAGCATTGTATGTATTGCTTAACTATGGATACTCAACTTTTTATTCAGAAAAGCAACCAAATATTACCACTAAAAAATGGGTTTCAGCTTTTATTGGTTCTGCCCTAATTTCCTTAAATCCTGAAATGATCGGATGGGGGAGAATAGGAGTATCGGATATGGTATTGAGTGGTTGTATGTGTTCCGCACTCCTCGCCTTTTTTTATGGTTATGCGGAAACTGAAAAACATAATTTATTAGTCGGTAGAGAAGACGAAAATAAGACAAATAAATCTTTTACATCACCTTGGTATTGGGCATTTTATGTCTTATCAGGATTAGCCGTTTTAGCGAAAGGGCCGGTAGGAATTGTTTTACCAGTATTAATTATTAGCAGTTTTTTATTATATGTAGGAAATTTCAAACAAGTCTTGCAAGAAATGAAAATTATACGGGGTACTATACTGTTTTTAGCCATAGCAGTTCCCTGGTATATTTTAGCGATTATTGCCAACGGACAAGACTTTATTAACTCCTTTTTTGGCTATCACAACGTTGAACGATTTACAAATGTTGTTAACTACCACTCAGCGCCTTGGTACTTTTATTTTCTTGTAGTGTTGCTTGGTTTTGCACCTTGGTCAGTTTATTTACCTCTTGCTATAAACAGATTAAGCTTTTGGAAACGTTCAATTTGGCAAAGACAACCTCGGAGTCATCAATTAAGATTATTCGCCTTATTTTGGTTTGCTAATATTTTTATCTTTTTTACCATTGCTGTCACAAAACTTCCTAGTTATATTCTTCCTTTAATGCCGGCGGCAGGAATTTTAGTCGGACTACAACTTAGTTCAGAATTTGAAAATAAAACGACAACAGGTACTAATAAAACCTCCAAAAGTTTTACCATAACCAACTGGATTAATGTTGCATTTTGTGCAATTTTAGCTAGCAGTCTTTTTATTAGTCCCTTATGGTTGACTTTAATAGAAGACCCTTCTATGCCCAATTTAGAACAAACAGTTCTTCGCTCAAATGTATTGTATATAGGAGGAGGAATATTAACAACTATGGTTTTATTTGAAGTGATATTATTACTCTTCAAAAAAGGCCGGTGGTTGTGGAGTGTTAATTTAATTGGTTTTGCAATTTTTGTAATTATAGCCATTTTACCGGCCCTTTCTTTAGTAGATCAAATGCGACAATTACCTCTGCGAGAAATTGCTCAAACCGTAATTACCAGCAGGCAAACCAACGAACCTATAGTTATGCTGGGATTGAAAAAACCAAGCTTAGTTTTTTATACCCAAAAAAAGATAAACTACTTATATGAAAGCCCCCTGGTGCTTAAACAATTAAAAGCCCTTGCCGAAACAGAACCAAAACCACCCTCAATTTTAATTATCGGGACAATGGCAAAATTTCAGGAAGCAAAATTAGCAGATAATCAATATCAAATTATTGATAAAGCAGGTGCTTATCAAGTTGCTAGGCTGTCTCAGCAAGTGATGGCAACCGGATTAAAATAAAATTTTTACCCTAAGCCAAAAAATCTTTGTTTTAAAGAAACCTGGTTTTTAAAAACCATTTTTTTACTTCAAAGAAATCTATACCCATATCCCAATAAATTACCCCTACCCATCCCAAAGCTATTTATTTATTGCTTAATTTCGTTAAATCGAAAAGATAAACCTTAGATAAAAAAGGTTGAGTTTTACATTCCAAAAAATTAAAGCCCAACCACAAACAAAACTCTACCCCTTCACCCCACTTCCCGCATCTGTCGGCACAATATAACGCTGCAAAAACAAAAATACAACAACCACCGGCAAAATAGAAATTACACTCCCCGCCGCAATCAAACGCCAATCCAAAGAAAACGTCCCCGCTAAAGTTGCCACACCCAAAGGAAGCGTATATAATTCCGGTCTATCCACCACAATTAACGGCCATAAAAAATCACTCCACGAACCAATAAAAACAAAAATAGCTAAAGTTGTAAGGGCCGGCCTAATGGCAGGTAACATCACAAACCACCATATTCCTATTTCGGAACAACCATCCATCCTAGCAGCCTCCTCCAACTCCTTTGGCACCCCCGCAAAAGCCTGTCGTAACAAAAAAATTCCAAAAGCCGAAGCTAGAGAAGGCAAAATAATTCCTAAATAACTATTTCTCAGACCTAATTGCACCGTCAAAATATAAAGGGGAATCATTACAATTTGAAAGGGAATCATAATTGTAGAAATAATTCCCGTAAAAATTAAACTTTTCCCCCTAAAATCTAAACGCGCCAAAGGATAAGCAGCCAAAGAACAAAAAAATAAATTTAAAGTTACCGTCAAAATTGCTACCAAGGAACTATTAAATAAATACTGTCCAAAAGGATTACTCTGCCAAACTTTTATAAAATTATCGAAAGTGGGCTGACTAGGCAAAAATTGTGGGGGAAATTGAAAAATCTTTTCCTGCGGAGATTTCAGAGACGTACTCACCAACCACAACAAAGGAACTAACATCAACAAAGCAATCCCAAACAGCAGCGCATAAGTGCCCAACACCGGCCACCCAGACCATTTTATAAAAGGACTTTTTCGCAAACCCGAAACAAAATTTTTATCCATCATAATCTCTGCTCAAATTTTAAGTAAATTTCTCGTCATTTTTGGCCTAGTGGGCCGGTAGTAATTACCCGAAAGATAGCCAATTCTGAGTCAAAAGTTTTTTATAAATTAATGTAAATTCTATTGACTTAGATCCCGTACCATCATAATATAGTAATTGTATTTGTGTATCCAAAGTTAAGTCAACAAAACCTAGTTGACACCCAACGGACAATCGTCCGTTGGGTCGCCAAAATAAACTAATAGTTCTGCTGTTAAAAAAGCCTTAAACTAACCTCTGTACAAACAGCATTTAACCGGCAATCCCATTCATCCACCGGCACCAGCGGCAAAAAAGCTGACTCAAAAACAATTCCTACCGCCGGCACCCCCCGCCACTGGGGCAAAGCAAAAAGCCGATCATAAAACCCACCCCCATAACCAAGCCGATAGCCGCGCCCATCACACGCCACCGCCGGCACCAAAATTAAATCCACCTCCCCCAAACTCAAGCCCGCAGCCTGCGCTGATGGTTCTTTAATACCAAACCGGCCCCTTTCTAAAACGTCCCCCGGTTGCCAAACGTGCCAACTTAAAGACTCCCCTAAACAACGAGGAAAACCCCATCGACGCGACTTTTCAAACAACAAACTCAGATCCGGTTCCTGACGAAAACTAAAAAAAGCCAAAATAGTATTCGCCTCAGCAAACAGCGCAGAAGATTGAATATGCTGACAAATACTTTCACTTTTTTCTTGCCATTCCCTCACCGGCATTTCTTGCCGAGATTTTAAAAGCTGGCGACGTAACTCTTTTTTACTTTGAGATTTTATTGTAATTTCTGACAACTTTTTTTCTACCTTTAAAAATAAAAACCCGGCTTCATCAAAAAACCGGGTTTTGTGTCAAAAGTCAACTAAATTATTTAGCGTGTTGACGATACCAATCAATAGTATTTTTCAACCCTTCCTTAAACTCCACAGCCGCCGTGAAACCAAAAGACTTTTTAGCTCGTTCTGTATCCAAACACCGGCGGGGTTGACCATTAGGTTTATCAGTTTCCCACACTAGCTCCCCATCATATCCCATTAACTCACAAATTAACTCAATTAAATTGCGGATGGTAATTTCATAACCGGTTCCTAAATTAACAGGTTCCGATTCATTATATTTCTGAGTAGCCATTACAATTCCCCGCGCCGCATCATCAACATACAAAAATTCACGGCTAGGACTTCCATCTCCCCACACCGGCAGTTGTTTATCACCTCTTTGTTGTGCTTCATGCACTTTACGAATTAAGGCGGGGATCACATGAGAACTACTTGGATCAAAGTTATCTTCTGGGCCGTATAAATTTACCGGCAGTAAATACACGCCATTAAAATTATACTGTTGCCGATAAGATTGCAGTTGCACTAATAAAGCTTTTTTGGCAATGCCATAGGGCGCATTAGTTTCTTCTGGGTAGCCATTCCAGATATCATCTTCTTTAAATGGCACCGGCGTGAATTTTGGATAGGCACAAATTGTTCCTACACAAACAAATTTTTCGATTCCTGTTTGATAGGCTGCGTGGATAAGTTGAGTGCCCATCATTAAGTTGTCATAGAATAATTCTGCCGGTTTTTGCAGGTTTAAGCCAATTCCTCCAACGTGTGCGGCTAAGTGAATTATAATGTCTTGGTTCTGCACAACTTTTTTACAATTTTCCATCTCCCGCAAGTCATAATCGCGGGAACGGACTACGGTAATATTTTCTAAATTAGCTCCCTCTTTAGTTAAAAATTCAATTACTTTTCTACCTAAAAAGCCGGCTCCACCTGTTACTACAATTCGCTTATCTTTTAAACTCAATTCTGCCATTTTTACCCCTTACTTGCACTATTACAACACCCAATTTTAAATTATAGGAATAGAGATTTTAGATTATCTTGTTTGTAGTTTGCCGACAATCTAAAATCTTAAAAAAACTCTACTTTTTAATCAAATTGACTGCCGGTTACTTGACGAATAAAAGCATGATCTTTCCCGGCTCCTTCTGTTGGCGACTTTACACCAAAGGCTTCCAAGTCTGCTTCTACCATCAATCCTACCAGTTCTTCAAAAGTAACGCTCGGTTTCCATCCTAGTTTTTCTCTGGCTTTTGTTGAGTCTCCAATTAAGATATCTACTTCTGCCGGTCGCAAATATCTTTCGTCAAATTCTACATATTCTTCCCAGTTTAAATTAACGTAGTTAAAGGCTAATTGTAAAAACTGTTTTACAGAATAAGTCTCGCCGGTAGCTATTACATAATCATCGGGGGCATCTTGTTGCAACATCAACCACATGGCTCTTACATAGTCTTTGGCATAACCCCAATCTCTTTTAGAATCAAGGTTTCCCAAATACAGTTTTTTCTGCTTTCCACCCACAATTCTTGCGATGGCTCTTGTAATTTTTCTCGTTACAAACGTTTCTCCACGACGCGGTGATTCGTGGTTGAAAAGTATGCCATTACAGGCAAATAATCCATAGGATTCTCGATAGTTTACTGTTTGCCAATGTGCATACACTTTTGCACAAGCATAAGGGCTTCTTGGATAAAATGGAGTAGTTTCTTTTTGGGGTATTTCTTGTACTAACCCGTACATTTCTGAAGAACCGGCCTGATAAAAACGTACTTCAATACCGGTGCGATGTTGGTAGTCGCGAATTGCTTCTAATAGCCGTAAGGTTCCCATCCCTACTGCATCAACTGTATATTCCGGTGAATCAAAACTAACGCGAACATGAGATTGAGCACCTAAGTTATAGATTTCTACCGGCTTGACTTCTTCTAAAATTCTCCTCAATGTTGTTCCATCGGTTAAATCTCCATAGTGCAGAAATAACCTTGCTTCTTGATTGTGAGGATCTACATAAATATGATCAATCCTATCTGTATTAAAAGTTGAAGTACGGCGGATAATTCCATGTACTTCATATCCATTTTCTAACAAAAATTCGCTCAAGTAAGAGCCGTCTTGGCCGGTAATTCCTGTGATTAGCGCTCGCTTACGTTCGGTCATTCTCGTTGTTCCTTATGTCTCGATATAAACAAACAATTTTTCCTAGTAGATACTCTTGGATTTTAACCTATTTGGATGATTTCCTGGTTCTATCCATTCGCTTTCCTGTACAGATGATGTCGGATAATCTTTTTAGGTTCCTATCCATTCTTAGGTTAACTTTTATTCTTCAATCGGGCATCTCTGTCACCATGATTTTTTGTAAAGAATTGAAAAAGTTTTTTTGCTGCGTTATTTATTTTTTGTGTTTTTCAGAGGACTGATGGAAATCTCCAGCCCTCTGATTTTTTCTTTTCTAGTAGGCTCCGTTATTTTTTGGAAAAATTACTACGCCGATGGTTTTTATAATCAACCACACATCCATCCAGAAGTTTCTGAAGTTGACATAGTAAACATCCATTTGCACTCGACGCGGGTACGGAATATCATTACGCCCAGATACCTGCCACAGCCCGGTTATTCCTGGGCGAATTGTTAAAACTTTATCAATATGTCGTCCATATTTTGAAAGTTCTTCATCGACTAAGGGTCTGGGGCCCACTACGCTCATATCCCCTTTAAGTACATTCCAAAATTGCGGGAATTCATCCAAGCTTGTCAATCTTAAAAATCGACCAATCCAAGTAATTCTTGGATCTTTTTTGAGCTTGAAGTTTGCCTCGAATTCTTGCCTTAAATGGGGAGATGTCATCATTATATCGGCTAAGATTTCATCGGCATTCTCTACCATTGTTCGGAATTTAATGCAGCCAAACAATTGCCGGTCTTTGCCCACCCGTTCTTGAATGTAAAAAATTGGCCCTGGAGATGCCAGAGCAACCAATAATGCCAACACCAAGTAAACAGGTGAAAACAAAATCAACACTGATAAAGAAAACCCAATATCAAACAACCGCTTGGCAACTTCTCCGTTTAAACCCCTCCAAATACGGGGCCGAGTAAAGCGTAACGCTACTGCGTTGGTTACTTTACCGGATACGAATTGACTTATGGCTAACGCCACGCTGACGCGAACGGCAGTCATTTTACTCCTCTATTTCTCACCACACACAGTCCTGATTGTAAAGCCTATAGTCACCAAGAGGCGGTATTCCTATAGCACTACCCTCGCCCACAATTTAGCGCAATCGTTGTTAACCTGGCTTCCTAGACTGGAATTGCTGTTCTTGTCGTTCCAAAAAACTCAGGTATCTTTCTGCAAAGATTTTAGGCGTAAATTTCTGTGCCTGTTGTCTCACCTGTTCGGGTATGATTTTTGGCCTCCATTTTTCAAAGCTTTCTACTGCTTCGATTAATGATCCTACTGTTTGCTCTCCAAACAGCAATCCCGTTCCGTCTTTGGGATGCTTTCTCACATCCCTGACGGTTTCACTGGCTCCTCCGCCTTGATAGGCTATTACTGGTGTCCCGCACGCCTGGGCTTCTACTAGCGCTATCCCAAAGTCTTCACAGGCTGCATAGACGAATGCTTTGGCTTTTTCTACGCTCTCGCATACGATTTCCTCTGGTTGCCACCCTAAGATTTTTACGTTGGGTTTTGCCATTTTGCGTATCTGGGCAAGTTCTGGCCCGCTGCCAATCACCATTAAGGGTTTTCCCATTTCATTGAAGGCTTGAACAATTAAGGATACTTTTTTATAGCTCACTAACCGGGAAACTGTTATGTAGTAATCTTCTTTGTCTTCGCTAAATTTAAATTTTTCCTGGGCTACCGGCGGATATATGACTTCGGCTTCTCTGCGATAACACCTCCAAATTCTTCTGGCTGTATGCTGGGAATTGGCGATAAAGTAGTCTACTCTATTGGCCGAGATTACGTCCCATTGTCTGAGCCGGTGTAATAAGTATCTTGTCAAAATTCCTGCTATCCCTCTCCCGGCTCTTGAGTTGTCTAAATAATCAAAGGTCATCTCCCACGCATACCTCATGGGGGTGTGGCAATAGCATATATGTATTTGCTGTGGTGATGTTAGTATGCCTTTGGCTACTGCATGAGATGATGACAACACGATTTCATATTCTCTTAAGTCTAGTTGCTCTATGGCTAAGGGCAGTAAGGGTAAATATTTCTGTACTCCTTTTTTTGCCAGGGGCAGCTTTTGTAAAAATGTTGTGCCAATTTTTCTTTTATATAAATAACTCTCTGGATTACTCGATTCAAAGTCAATCAGTGCATACAAGTCTGCATCTATATGTTTCAATATCTCTTTGACTACTAATTCTGACCCTCCTGTGGCAAATGGTGTTAACCATTCATGGACTAGGGCATATTTCATTTTTATTTTCTCTCCTCTATCCTTTTAACTTTTTAATTGTTACCTAAAATTTGTTTTCTGATTATTTTATGTTATATTTGCTAACTTTTTAAGTTTTTTTTGGATATCTTTTAAAATATGTTTTGGGCTGGCTATTCATTATTTTTTGTTTATCTTGTTGTTCAAATTACTATGATAAGCCAAAAAATCTTTTCTATAGTCCAGATATCTGAAAAATTCTATAAATCCCCAACCAGTATCAAATTACTGGCTTTATCAACAACGGCCTACATCCAGGTAGTTAATTTTACAAGAAAGTGAATGGTTTGTTGTAGACTCAAACAGTAGTTAATATCTCAAAATCAAAAGAGAGAGCGTATGGGACAAAGAACAATAAGTGAGTGGCTTCTCTTACAACCCACTCTCCTACTCACTAACTCTTCTACAAATAACCAAGCAACAGTTAGCATTTCCGAACTCGTAATTATTTTAATTATTCTCCTAATGATTGCAACCTGTGTTGCTCTCATCACCCAAAGACTACGCATTTCCTATGTTACAGGTTTGGTACTGGCCGGTTTACCCATTACTGATGTTTTATCCCGTCGCATTGGCTTAGATCCGTCATTAGTCTTCAATCTTTTTTTACCGATTCTTATTTTTGAAGCGGCAATAAATACAGATATTAGCCGTCTTCGCAACTCCTTTAAACCTATTGCAATTTTAGCCGGCCCAGGGTCTATTTTTTCTTCAGCAATTATTGCTTGTCTTGTCAAATTTGGATTAGGACTTCCTTGGATTCCGGCATGGCTGATCGGCATCATTCTCGCAAATACTGATACAGTTTCAATGATTGCGGTTTTTAAAGAAATTCGCGTACCTTCTCGGTTAACAACGATTGTGGAAGGAGAAACGCTTTTTAATGATGCAGCAGCCCTAGTTTTATTTAACTTAATTTTAGTCGTTTATTCTACCGGCTCTCTCACCTTTGCTCAAGGCATCAAAGAAGTGCTGGTAGTTGCCCTTGGTGGGGCAATCGTCGGGGGTATTTTAGGCTACTTAACTCTTCCTATATTTGTTCGTTTAAATGATTCCTTGAGTAGTCTTTTGTTAACTGTTGCTCTAGCATTAGGAACGTTCCAAATCGGTCAATTTTTAGGTGTATCGGGGGCTGTTGCTGTAGTTATAGCCGGCCTAATTTTTGGCACTCTTGGGCTTCCTCGTAGTCCCTCAGCCTCGAATCGAATTACATTACTTAGTTTCTGGGAATATGCCGGTTTTGGAGTTAATACTTTTATTTTTCTGCTAATTGGTATAGAAATTAACCCGCTTAATCTCTGGAAAATTCTTCCCTCTATTCTCTTTGTAATTTTTGCGTATCAACTAGGACGCATTCTCTCGGTATATTTACTATTAGCCGCACTGCGATGGTTTGATCGCCCAATTCCGCTACGCTGGCAACATATTATGTTTTTAGGAAATATCAAAGGTTCTTTATCAATGGCATTAGCTGTTAGTATTCCTCTAGCTTTGCCAGGAAGAGATAATATTATTGAGTTAGTTTTTGGGGCTGTTTTATTTTCTTTGGTGGTTCAAGGATTAAGTTTACCCTGGTTAGTAAAACAACTAAAAATTAGCTCTATTTCTAATGCAATGCAGGAAACTGGACGTCTACAAATTCAGTTGATAGCTTGTAAAGCAGCCCAAGATGAACTTGATAGTTTACTAAAATCTGGTGTTTTGCCTAAAGCAGTTTATGAGGAGTTGTGGGCATCCTATCAGGCAAGGGTTGCACTTTCTGAAAGAGTCCTACGCGATCTTTACAATCAACATCGGGCCGGTCAAGTAGAGGGTGATAAAATTGGCCTAGATGCCATTCGACGGCGATTACTTTTAGCAGAAAAAGGCGCCGTTAGTGACGCCCTCCGTAAGCGCATTGTGCCCGAAGATATGGTGGAACCTTACATCAAACAATTGGATGAGAAACTTCTTTCTTTGGAAGACGATTAGCGTGAATACCCAAATAATCTATCATTGGGTGGACTAATTCAGGACGAGTCACAACTAGAATCGTTGATCCTGCTTCGAGAACGGTATTTCCATTAGGAATTTCTAAATTGCCGGCGCTATGAGATTGATAACCAATGATTAAGGAACCTTTGGGAAACTGCGGATCTTGAGCGATCTGAACAACGGTACGACCGGCCACATAACAATCTTCTGGAACCGGCAATTTTAATACCTCAACTTGTCCTTGTTCAAAGTGCATCATTGACTCCACCTCTGGGTATTCAATGGCGTTTGCCATCGTTGCCACTGCTAAGTCAATCGTGCTAATAATGTGGCTAGCTTGAGCAAGTCGGTAGGCTTCTAAAAATTCGGGATCACGCATTCGCACAACTATATGAGACACTCCATAGCTTCTCGATAAGGTAATCATCGCCAAATTTAAAGCATCATCCCTAAGCGCGGCTACGACTGCGTTTGCCTGTCTAATTCCTGCTTCCAGAAGTACCGTTGTGCTAACAGCGCTACCTTCAAAAGCCATCACCCCAATTTTTTCGCGGGCAAAACGACATGCAAGCGGGTCTGTATCTATGATTGCAACAGTATGACCGAGTTCTAATAGCTGCTGAGCTAAACCCAGCCCCATCATACCTGCTCCACCAATTAATATATACATAATTGAAGAATTTTTTAAAAACTAAGTTTCTCTATTTATTACATCATTTTATGTGGTTTATATATAGAAGCAATCTGTGGGTTGAATTCTAAAAAATCAACCCACAAAAAACCATCAATAAACCTGCACGCCTACCGGCTGCTCCAACTTCGCCACCACGCGCACATTAAACTCTGCTTCAAAAACCTCTTTCTTTAAATCTAAACTCCACAACTCCAAGACACAATCATCATTCTCAAACTGGGGAACCAAAAATAACCTAAACTCTCGAATTTCTGGTTTAAATTCGCATCTAACCGCCTTCACGGCCCCAATTTGCCGACGATCTAAAGCCACTGCCAACCGCAACATAGCGCTTAATTGACTCACCATCAAACGACTTTGCTTACTCGCCAAAGTGCGATAGTTTTCATGTTTCTTTTTAGGCGGACTTTTGCGATGATAACGAGCTAAATTTGCAATTACATCAATTTCTCTTTCGGTATAACCCAATAACTCTCCATTCCTAATCAAATAATAGGAATGTTTATGATGAGAAGAATGGCTAACATGAATTCCGCAATTATGTAAAATAGCCCCAGCCCAAAGTAACTCCCTTTCTTGAACTCCCCAACCATGAAAAATACCCTGAGTTTGGTCAAACAAACTTACAGCAAACATCGCAATGCGATCTGCATACTCCAAAAATACATCATACTTTCGAGCAATTTTTAAAACACTCCGCTGACGCACCGAACTTTGATAGCGAAGCCGGTCTTCAATTAACCCATGAGTGAGCATCCAATCAACAATAACACCCTCTCGCAAAGAACGCTCACAAACTGTTAAAGAATCCACCCCTAATAACGCCATAGCCTCCTGCAAAATCAGCGCGCCGGCTAAAATAATCTCACTGCGCCGGTCGTTCATTCCCGGAATTGCTAAGCGTTCCGCATAGGTCAATTTTCTGAGCCGGTTTACCAAATCGCGCAAGTCTTTTAACATCAATTGATAACCAGTCAACGGACTAGGAACCGCCCCGGTTTTTTCCCGCGCAATAATATTAGCAACTGTCTCAATAGTTCCTGAAGTTCCTACCAAACGAGCTTGTTCACCGGCATTTAAAAGTGCTCGCAACTCATCCACCGGCCGCTCAAGAGTTCCCCTTACAAACGCCTGCAAAGATTGAAACTCTGAATTACTAATTGGATCCGTTTTAATGAACTCGGAAGTTAACCGAACCGCACCCACCTTAGAACTGCTTAAAAAACGCGGATCTTGACCATCTCCTAACACTAACTCTGTCGAACCTCCGCCAATATCAATAATAACGTGAGGTCGATTATTAAAAGCCATCCCAGACAGCACACCCAAATAAATTCGCCGCGCTTCTTCTTGCCCAGAAATCAAACTAACTGCTAACCCCAACTGCTCCTCAATTTGTACCAAAAAATCCCGACCATTGGGAGATTCTCGTACTGCCGAAGTCGCCACAGCAATAATCTCTTCAACATTCAAAGTTTTAGCAATTTCTTGAAACCGGCGTAAAGCTGTAATTGCCCGTTTCATTACCCCTTCTTTCAACTCGCCGGTTTCGGTATTTCTATCACCTAAACGTACCGTTTCCTTTTCCCTAGCAATAATAGTAAAAGTCGGTAACTTTGGATCAACCCGCACAATTACCATATGCAGAGAATTAGTTCCCAAATCAATTGCAGCAATAATTCGGTTGCGCTCCTCAGAAGAAGCTGAAATTCCCACCAAAGCCATTGAATTGACCATTACATTGTATCAGGGAATACACCCCTACTAAACCACCAAAATAAGAATATCTTATTAAGACTATTTTGCGATACTATCAGTCACTCTTAAACTTAAAATTTAATAAAATCTAAAACCAATAAACTTAAAACTTAAAACTCAAAAATGCTCAGAACAGAAGAACCTCTAACAGAACCCCTATACCTGACGATCATTCGTCTACTGAGATGGGACAAACCGGCTGGCCGACTAATTCTTATGATCCCGGCTTTGTGGGCTGTATTTTTGGCCGGTAACGGCACTCCCCCTGCCCCCCTAGTCACTGTCATCGTCCTCGGTAGCCTCGCCACCAGCGCCGCCGGTTGTGTTGTTAACGATCTCTGGGATAGAGATATTGACCCCCAAGTAGAACGCACCCGCAACCGGCCCCTCGCCTCCAAAGCCCTCTCTCTTCAAATTGGCATTGGTGTCGCCTTCGTTGCCTTCATTTGCTCAGGTATTTTAGCCCTCTACCTCAACCCCTTTACCTTTTGGCTATGCGTTGCTGCCCTACCCTTCATCATCCTCTATCCCCTCGCTAAACGCGTCTTTCCCATTCCCCAGCTTGTTCTCTCCCTCGCCTGGGGTTTTGCGGTTCTCATCAGCTGGAGTGCCGTTACCAAAGATATTGCACCGGCTACATGGCTTCTCTGGATAGCTACCGTCCTCTGGACTTTGGGTTTTGATACAGTTTATGCCCTCAGCGACCGCGAAGATGACCTCCAAATTGGTATCAACTCCAGCGCTATTTTTTTCGGCGAGTACGCACCCGAAGCTATTGCCCTTTTCTTTGCCGGCACCGTCGGAGCTCTCGCCACTTTAGGCGGTGTTTTACACCTACAATTTCCGTTCTGGATTTCGCTTATTATTTCTCTAATTATCTGGGTTTGGCAATACACTCTTTTACGTCAACCTAATCTCCCCAAACCTCTCTATGGAAAAATCTTCAGTCAAAATGTTTGGATTGGTTTTATTTTACTTCTCGGTATGATTTTAGGAATTCTTTTTTAAACCCAAAGGCCCGTAAAAAAACGTCTTCTCTGGGGTAATTTTTCGATGCGAAAAACCATAATTGGTATCATGGGTCCCGGCGCCGGGGCCACCGAAACAGACCTTCAAAATGCTGAAGAACTCGGTGAATTAATTTCTCAACAAAATTGGTTTTTACTTACCGGTGGTAGAAACTGCGGTGTCATGGAAGCAGCCAGTCAAGGTGCTAAAAAAGCTAATGGTTTTGTAATTGGAATAATGCCCACCAATGATAATAATTCCATTTCCGAAGCTGTTGATATTGCAATTTTTACCGATATGGGAAACGCCCGCAACAATATCAATATTCTTTCGTCTGATGTGGTCGTTGCTTGCGGTATGGGGGCTGGGACTGCTTCGGAAGTCGCCCTCGCTCTCAAAGCCAATAAAAATGTTATCCTTTTAAATACTTGGGAAGAATCGAAAATTTTTTTTCAATCTCTTTCAAAAGATCATGTTTTTTTGGCAACTTCTCCTCAAGACGCTATCCACCTCATCCACAAAATTATCAAAAATGAAAGTTTCTAAAATTCCGCTTTTTATTGGAAGTGTTACCTTCGGGTTTTTGGCTTTAATTTCTATGTCGGTTTCTGCCGGTTCTCTCAAATTTTCTCCCTCAGAATCTTCTTCTCCTATTCAAATTTCTCAAGGCGAAACCGGCCCAGCTATTAGTACGACTTCTGGGCCTTCTGAAATTGCTTTAGCTCGACATCTTAAAAGTCAGAATGCTAAAATGTATGCTGCTTATTGGTGTCCTTATTGTCATGCTCAAAAGGATCTTTTTGGCAAAGAAGCTTTTACAACCATTAACTATATTGAATGTGACCCCAAAGGCAGAAATGCTAAGCCAGAAATGTGCCGTCAAGCTAATATTAAAGGTTTTCCTACTTGGGAAATAAACGGGAAGTTTTACCCCGGTATGAAGTCTCTCAAAGAATTAGCAAAAATATCGAATTACAAAGGTAATCAAAACTTTAAAAACCAAGTAGAAACTCCAAGCCACAGCCGATAGTTTTGCCGTCAAATCAATACAGATAAGGCAGATTTTTTCTGCCCTATCTGTATTAACTAAAGTAATTATCTACTATTTTTACAATTCTCTCGGCTGCGTGACCATCTCCAAAGGGATTAACTGCTGTTGCCATTTTTTGATAAGCTTTTTGATTGCTTAAAAGTTCTGCGGCAAAATAAGCTATTTTTTCCGCATCAGTGCCTATTAATTTAGCTGTTCCGGCTTCAATGGCTTCGGGTCTTTCCGTTGTTTCTCTTAATACTAAAACAGGTTTACCTAATGCCGGTGCTTCTTCTTGTAATCCACCGGAATCTGTTAATAATAAATAACATTTTTGCATGGCTGCGACTAACTGTGAATAATCTAAAGGTTCCGTTAAAAATACACGCGGATGGTCGCCCAAAATTTCCTGTAAAGGTTCTCTAACGGTGGGGTTTCGGTGGAGTGGTAATAATAAAGCTGTGTCGGGAAATTTTTCTAGAATTTGTAAAAAACCGGCCCCTATTTGTTTTAATGGTTCTCCCCAATTTTCCCGCCTATGTACCGTTGCTAAAAGCACTCGATATTGATTCCAATTTAACCCAGAAATATCACAATTTGGTTGTTGTTTTGCAACCGTCAGCAAGGCATCAATTACAGTGTTTCCAGTCTGATGAATAGTACCAGTAACTCCAGAACGACGTAAATTTTCGACGGCTAAAGATGTTGGGGCAAAATGTAGTTGAGTAATTTGAGAAATTAAGCGTCGGTTCGCTTCTTCTGGGTAAGGGTTAAATAAATCATCGGTTCGCAAACCGGCCTCCACATGACCCACCGTAATTTGCTGATAAAATGCTGCTAAACCGGCAGCAAAAGCAGTAGTTGTATCACCTTGAACAATTACTAAATCAGGCTTACTTTCTCTAAAAATTTCTTCTAAACCTTGTAAACTTCGACAAGTAATATCCGTAAGTGTTTGTCGAGGAAGCATAATTGCCAAATCCCGATCTGCCTTTAAATCAAAAAGCTGCATTACCTGATCCACCATTTCTCGATGTTGGCCAGTTAAAATGACACGAGTTTCAAACCGGGAATTTTGCTTAAATTGTTGGATAACCGGCGCTAACTTAATTGCTTCTGGTCGAGTTCCCAAGGTAATACAAACAGAAATTCTTGAATTTTTCATACCTATTGATACTGCTTAATAAAAGATGACTATCAATTTATATCATCCCATAAAGTCTAAGTCTTGTCAGGATTTTATCCCTATATTTCCAATTTTTACTTAAACCATATCTTCTAAAAAATCTGCTTATTTATCACACCCATCCTAAAAAAATGAAAAAAGTTTTAAGCAGAAATTCGTCATTATTCAGTTTAATATAGCGGTGCGTAGATGAAATTAGAAATTGACTGAATTGAAAAATCAGCTACCACAACTCTAATCCTTATCAGACTCCTCCTGACCAGTAAACCGGTGGCGTTCGTCTAAGGGCTAATCCCAATTAGAATGTGACCACATTGAATTATGTTACAAAAAACAATAAACCTTTCTTTCTCAAACTAGAGACTGTTCAAAGCAGCACCAACAGTCCGCCAAAATAAAAATACCTATTGGGAAAAATTTATCTTTGTTGTATGCACAGATATCTGAGAATAGGGAATACTGAAAGACATCGGTAGTACCACAGGTAATTAAGTGGGCCGGTACAATAATTCCTGGTTGGGGTTTTTTGTTGTTATCTCAACTCAGTTAAGTTACATCTAACTTGAAGCATCTACCATCCTTCCAAAATAGCAATCTATGACACAATCTAACCGCCCGCCCGTTCCACCGCCACCCGGACGTCCCCCCATGCCACCGCCACCCGGACGTCCCCCCATGCCACCCCCAGGCATTCCCGTCACAGGGACACCGGCCCAACGGCAAAGCGGACAAACTATAACAATGCCGGCAACCCCACCGCCTACGGCTGCACCAACCCCCGCACCGGCACCCGCGCCAGCCCCAGCCGCCAAAGCTTCCCCACCCCCAGCCGCGATGCCAGAACTAACACCACCTGGAGTCGCACCAAAATCAGAATACGAGGGTTTAATTAATCCAGCGCTGAAATTCTCTGACCTACCACCAATCAAAGGCTTAAAAGCACCGGACCCCCAACCCCACGTCAGAGGGCCAGGCCCAAGCCCCGGACAACCGCGATTACGGGATCTTGTCTGGACAGCTAATGAGTTAGGAGTTTCTGATATTCACGTTGGTGTCAATGAGGCGCCGCGTTTCCGCAAGCGGGGTGATATTACACCGACCGAGTGGCCGGTGGCAGATTTGGAAACTTTTATGAGTTGGTTGCGGGAAATTTTGACTGATGAAGAAATTCGCCGCTTCCAAGATACTTTAGACTTTGACGGCGTAGCCGATTATGGGTTTGTCCGAATACGGATTAACTTATTTGATTCGCTGGCCGGCCCGTCTATGGTGTTACGTTTGATTGGTGCTCAAATCTTGACAATGGAGCAACTCAAACTACCCCCAGTCTTTAAAGATGTTTGCCACTACCACAAAGGCTTACTTTTGGTAACAGGGCCCACCGGTTCGGGGAAATCAACCACAATGGCGGCGATGATTGATTACATCAATAAATCAATGGCCAAGCACGTTATCACCATTGAAGACCCGGTGGAGTTCGTCCATATCAGTCGCAAATGTTTGATCAAACACCGGGAAGTAGGCCGGCATACCCTAGAATTTAAAAACGCTCTCAAAGGCGCTCTCCGTCAAGACCCTGACTTGATGTTGGTCGGGGAAATCCGCGACCAAGAAACCATGAATATCGCCCTTAAAGCCGCTTCTACTGGTCACTTAGTAGCCGGAACTCTCCACACCAATAGTGCTGTTAAAACTATTGAGCGGATTTTGGGGATGTTCCCTCCTTCGGAACAGGGGCCTTTGCGAGTCGCTATTGCTGAATCCCTAATTTGTATTATTGCTCAAGGTTTGTGTAAAACTACTGACGGTAAACGAGCAGCCTTCCACGATATCTTAATCAACACTGAGGCGATTAAAGAATACATCATTAAAGGCAATATGGATGATATTGTTGCGGTGATGCTTAAAGCTGAGTTTGATGGTATGACAACCATGAATAAAGAGCTTTATAAACTCTACAGTGAAGGCCGTATTACAGAGGAAACTGCTCTGGAAATGTCGCCAACACCAAACGAAATGGCTCAATTTTTGCGAGGCAGAATTTAACTGTTGTTTATTTTTGGCTGCTGCAAACGCGAACATACAAAATTTTGTGTGTTCGCATTTTTCTCTTATTTGAAAGTCCCAGATGGTGTAAAAATATAATTATCCTATTAGTTTTTGTTGTTTTTTTCGTTGAATTCTGACTGTTTTTCTTTAACTCATCACCTCGAAACACGTTCTGCGGTGTATAAGGGGATTGCTTTATTCACTCCTGCTGGGGATCTGGTGTATTGCGTTGATCCCAGTAAACAAAGCCGGTGGCATTTACATTTGTGTGCATTGTTGCAGGAATTGTTAGGATTGCCAGAACCTCCCCATTTTTTGGTGCCTGCTTACACGGCAACTATTGATCGATGGGTTGATCCTTCTACCGGCATCGATCAAGTTTCTGCTGAAGCATTTCCGCCGGTGATCCGTCATCAAGCTTTGCTAAATGCTGTTTTTGGTACCAGTGACTTGTTATGGCAAATGGCTTATTGTTCTGAAGAGTCCTATAGTCCTTTGGTTTTGGCTACTTACCGTTCTCAGTTTCCCCAGCTTTGGGAGGAACATGACCTGGTAATGCGATTTGATCAAACAAGATGGCATATTAACTCTCATGTTCCTGGTGTGCCAGATATGCCAAAATCACCTGATGACAACACTGATGCTGCTGATAGCGCTTTGGGGCGGGAGGGCGCTGTAAATCAAGGATATGTTTTGCGCTTGTTTGTTTCGGGGACTTCTGCGGCAACTGAGCGCACGCTCGAACGCTTGCACCATCTACTAGAACAAACGCTTACTGTTCCCTATACTCTCAAAATTGTGGATGTTTTGAAACACCCTGATCAAGCTGAGGAAGATCAGGTGTCTGCGACTCCTACTTTACTTAAGGTTTCGCCTAAACCTGTTCGCCGTATTGTGGGGGAGTTGGAGAATGTAGAGGATATTTTACGCATCCTTAATACTTTTGAATGAGGTTGCAGTTTAGGAGTTGTTGGTAGTACAGATATCTGGTGTACACAACCCGGAAATTTCTAAGGTTGTTACTGTTAGGGTGTTGAGATCGATGTGCCGAATAGCGTGATTGTTGGTGTCGGCGACATATAAATGAGATCCAATGGCTGATAAACCGCTGGGTTCAAAAAATCTGGTTTCTCTACCGACTCCATTTTTATAACCGGCTATTCCATCTCCTAAAATGGTGTTACATAGGCCGGTTCTGTGGTCTATTTTTTTTATTTTGTGGTTATAAGTATCTGCTATCCAAAGATAATTTTGGGCATAGTCTACGCCTAAACAATGTTGTAATAAAACTTCGTTTGCGTGTCCGTCTTTGTCGCCAAAACTAAATAATTCTCCACTGCCGCAAATGGTTCTAACAAGGGTGTTTGATCCAAGTCCAACTCCTCGTATGCTGCTAATTTCGCTATCTGCAATAAATAGTTCGTTTCCGTCGCTGGTTATGCCGCTGGGTTGGGCAAAGGCAGCTTGGTTTAATTGTCCGTCTACGCCATATTCTGCGCCGGTGCCGCTGTAGGTTCCTATTTTGCCGGTTTCTAGTTCTATTTGCCATATTTGATGGGAACCGGCCATTGCTATATAAAGGCAATTTTTATTTAATTCTATATCCCAAGGGGAGTTTAATTGTATTTCTTTGGCTTTGCCGCTGTGGGGTTTTATGTTGTGGCTTTGGTTGCCGGTGCCGGCTATGGTTTCTACGCTTTTTGTTTTGAGGTCTATTTTTCTTATGGCATGATTTTCTGTATCAGCTACATACAAAGAGTTATTGTTTTCATCATAGGTGATTCCTTGAGGGGCAAAAAATTGGGCATCGCTATAATTTCCATCTTTGAAACCGGCTATTCCTGACCCAATTATTTCTAATACTTTCCCTTCGGGAGTTGTCCAAATAATTCGGTTATGTCCTGAATCGGAGATAAATAAGCCGATGTTTGTTGCTAATATTTTACCGGGAAAAGCTAGGGGTGTGTTTAGAGGATTTCGGGTTTTTTCTAGGCTTAATTTAATTTCTGCCGGTTTGAGGATTGTTTCATTTTTATAAGCATCAATTATTTTAGCAATAATGTCATCTAGGGCTTCGCGGTTTCCTTCACCGGCTAAACTTCCTAAGTAATATCCTTCGGGGTCAATTAAAACTAAAGTAGGCCATGCTTTGACGACGTATTGTTGCCAAACACTAAAGCCTTTATCTACTAAAACCGGATGTTCTATGTCATAGCGTAAAATGGCTTGACGGATATTTTCAATTTCTTTTTCATTGTCAAATTTTGCCGAATGAACTCCTATAACAGTAAGGTGATTTTTGTATTTATTTTCGAGATATTTTAAGTCGGGTAATATATGCAAACAGTTAATACAACAGTAGGTCCAAAAGTCAAGAATAATTATACGTCCTTTGAGTTCTTTGAGGGCAAGAGGCTGGTCTGTATTTAACCAGGGGTAATTTGACGGGAGTTCGGGTGCTCGGACTCGGTTTTTAATTTCCATAATTTAAAGTTTCTCATTAAAAATTTAGCATCTAAAAAATTTAAGGGGTGGGCTTTCCCCACCCAACAAAATTACATTCCCATAATTTCGTAACCGGCATCTACATATAAAATTTGGCCGGTGACACCACTAGAAAGATCGCTACATAAAAATGCGGCGGCATTTCCTACTTCGGTTTGGGTAACAGTTCGACGCAGAGGTGCAACTTCTTCAACATGGTGAATCATGTCTAAAATTCCACCTACAGCAGAAGATGCTAAAGTGCGAATAGGGCCGGCAGAAATACCATTAACACGGATATTTTGAGGGCCGAGTTCGGAAGCTAAATAACGGACATTCATTTCTAATGCTGCTTTAGCAATTCCCATAACATTGTAGTTAGGAATTACGCGAACACCGCCTAAATAAGTTAAGGTAACAATACTGCCACCTTCGGTCATCAAAGGCTTAGCCGCACCGGCCAAAGAAATGAGAGAATAAGCACTAACATCAAGGGCTAAATTAAAGCCAGAGCGAGAAGTTTTGCTAAAATCACCCGTAAGGTCATCTTTATTGGCAAAAGCAAGACAGTGGATGAGGATATCCAGCCGGCCCCATTTGTCGCGGACTGTATTAAAAGTTTCCTGTACTTGGGCATCATCTTGGACATTACAGGGAACAAACAAAGAAGGGCTTAAAGGTTCGACGAGTTCGGCAACTTTTTTTTCATACCGGCCTTTATCATCCGGTAGGTAGGTAATGCCGATATTAGCACCCGCTTGGTGCAATTGTTGGGCAATACCCCAGGCAATTGAGCGGTTATTGGCAATGCCGGTGACAAGGGCGTTTTTTCCAGTTAAATCGAGCATACGCATCCAGAAGAGAAGTCTTGCATAGGCCATAATAAGCCCAGAAAGCCACTATAGCTGAGATTGTGTATCGACTTCACTATTGTTGGCTTTGATTTCCCCAGAGTTGGCATCTTATGGCTACAATCAGTCTCAAGCTTTCTGTCGCTGTTGTCGAAAGCGCCTAGAGCTAGTTTTTTCTAAAAATTATGTATCGCATTGTACAAAAAATCCAGAAAAGCGTAGCATTATGTTTTCTAAAGTCACAGACTTATCACAATAACGATTGTTATCGGTTAAAGACAAAGGCCAAGACTCAAGGGGAATGGATATGGTGATGACGCAAGATAGACCTCTAGCAGCAGTATTCCGTCAAATGGGCACCGGTGCTTTTCCGCCGGTGGTGGAAACTTACGAACGTGGTAAAACTATTTTCTTTCCGGGGGATCCGGCGGAACGAGTTTATTTTTTGCTCAAAGGTGCTGTGAAGCTTTCGCGGGTGTACGAAGCAGGCGAGGAGATTACGGTGGCTTTGCTGCGCGAAAATAGTGTGTTTGGTGTGCTTTCTTTGATTACCGGTCACCGTTCTGACCGATTTTATCATGCGGTTGCTTTTACGCCGGTGGAGTTGCTTTCGGTTCCTATTGAACAGGTCGAAAAAGCTCTCAAAGAAGATCCCGATTTATCTATGGTTATGTTACGCGGTTTGTCTTCGCGGATTTTGCAAACCGAAATGATGATTGAAACTCTTGCTCACCGCGATATGGGTTCTCGGTTGGTGAGTTTTTTGTTGATTTTATGTCGAGATTTTGGTATTCCTACTCCCGAAGGAATTACTATTGATTTGAAGCTTTCTCATCAAGCAATTGCTGAAGCTATTGGCTCTACTCGCGTGACTGTGACTCGTTTGTTGGGGGATTTACGCGAAGACAAGATGATTTCTATCCACAAGAAAAAAATTACTGTTCATAACCCGGTGACTTTGAGTCAGCAGTTTACTTAAGGTTTTTTGGCGGGGGTGGATGTAATAAAAATAGTTTGAATTGAGGGTTAAACCAAGTGCCGGTGTAACTCTTTTTTCTTCTGATTGGTTTTGTTTATTAGCCTGGTGATAGCCATTGCAGGTACAATTAGTTAGGAACTGTGCATCAGCCAGCCACCGTTGTCTTTCTCTTAATTGGGCAAAGCTTTAGGTTATAGCAAAGGGTGCAACTCAACAATTTTAGATTTTCGATAGCCGGGTATAGATTTTTTGAAAGTTTTTATTGTCTAAAAAGTCTTAAAATCTGCGGCTGAATATCATTATGTTAATCTAAGATATAAAATCTAAAATTTAAAATAAAAATGACTATTGGTTATATTTTAATTCTGTCGATTCTTGTCTTGGGAGGTGTTCTTGCAACTGCCGGTGATCGCATTGGTACAAAAGTTGGCAAGGCTCGATTGAGTCTTTTTAATCTTCGTCCTAAAAAAACTGCTACTCTTGTAACAATTATTACGGGAGTTTCAATTTCGGCTACTACTTTAGGGATATTGTTTGCTACCAGTAAACCTCTACGGAAGGGTATTTTTGAATACGACCAAACTCAGGCAAAATTAAGGCAAATCCGTAGAGATTTAGAAAAGGCTAATAGCGAAAAAAATGTTGTGGAAGCTGAGTTAAATAAGGCTAAAAATCAACAGTCAGAAGCTCAAGCTAATTTGGATAAAACCAATATTTCTTTACAAGGTGCTTTGGAAAAATTAGATGAGGCAATTGCTGAACAAACTCGCAAAGAACAACGTTTAGAAAATGCTCAGCGTCAATTGAGTGAAACAATTTCTCAAAAGCAAGCTTTACAACAAGAAATAGAAGAAAGACAAGCTGAACGTCAAGCACTCATTCAGCAGCTAGAACAAGGTAAATCTCAAATTTTTGAGCAAAATCAAAAAATTGATGCCAAAAATAAAGCTATTGCTCAAAAAGCCGAAGAAATTGCTCAAAAAAATCAAGAGTTAACTGAGAAGGCTGTGGAAGTAGAACGCAAAGATCAAGAGTTAGCTCAAAAAAATCAAGATATAGAAAATAAAAATTTAGAAATTGAAGAAAAAAATATTGTAATTAGCAAAAAAACCGACGAAATCGAACAAAAATCCCTCGAAATTCAACAGAAAATTAGAGAAATTGAAGAGAAAAATACTGTAATTGTTCAACAAGAAAATCGGTTTAAGGAGTTGGAAAGTCAGCAGGCTTATTTAGAGCAAGAAGTAGAAATTTTAGGAAGAGAATTTAAGGAGTTGCAGCAAGGCACAATTGTTCTTCGTCGCAATCAAGTTATTGTAGCAAGTGTGGTGCGTGTTCTCAATCCTGCTGCGGCTGGAGAGGCGGTAGAACGTTTGCTAAAAGAAGCTAATGAAACAGTTATTAAAGCCACTCAACCAGGCCAAAAAAATGCTAATCAACAAGTTATTTCTATGACTCAAGCAGAAATTGATAGGCTTATTAATCAAATTGATGATGGTCAAGATTATGTGGTAAGATTTATTTCAGCGGCTAATTATGTGGTAGGTGAAAAACAAGTTCAAATTTTTGCAGATGCGGTGTTAAATCGAGTTGTGTTTCAACCGGGTGATGTTGTGGCTGCTACTTCTGTTGATCCTCAAAAAATGAGTGTTCAGCAAAGCCGTCAACGCATTGAACAACTATTACAAGCTACTTCTTTTCGTGCTCGTCATGTGGGGATTTTAGGTGATACTCAAGTGGCGGATGGAAAAATAGAAACAATTATTAATTTTCTGTCAATGCTAGAACAACAAAATCAGCCGGTTGATATTCGCGCTGTTGCAGCAGATTTGACTTATACTTCTGGCCCTCTTAAAATTGAATTATTGGCTATTCGGAATGGTCAAATAGTGTTTACAACTTCTGCTGGTCAACTTAATTTATAATTCTTATCCTAATTTTTTCCAGTTTTTAAAAACTAATTTTTCTTATGAAAAGTACGGAACCAAATTCATCTATTATTATTGGTTTTGATCCAGGCAAGCTTAAGTGTGGTGTAGCAGTAATGACAACAACAGGCCAATTAATTTCCCATGAAATTGTTTCCTCCCAAGAGGTTTTAAATTTTTTCCAATCGCTTCACCGGCAGTATAATTTTAATCTTTTAATAATGGGAGATCAAACAACTTCAAAAACTTGGAAAAAAGAAATTACTAACATTTTACCTGATTCTGTTAAAGTTGTATTAGTCGATGAACGCTATAGCAGCCTAGAAGCTAGAGACCGTTACTGGCAATTGTATCCCCCCACCGGCCTAACAAAATTCATCCCCAAAGGAATGCGTCAGCCTCCACGTCCAGTAGATGATATTGTCGCCATTGTCTTAATAGAAAGATATTTAAATTCTCGATAGCGCCAACTGATTTTTTATCTTCTTAAACATCCCATCTGCCACTTATTAACCAACACTTTTAGCTACTAATTAAATCCTATAACTGAGCTCTAATGGTAAAAGAATAATCGCCACCAGGTTCTAATTGGTAATCACACTTCTCTAAAAATCGATTTAAAGGTTCCTTAATTAAAGCACGACCACAAGAAGGTTCGATAGCTAAAAAACCTTGACGAAAACGCCATTCAAAATACCAAATATATTGGCCGGCGCTTACTTCTCCTAGTAAAACACCCCGTTGCCAAGACTGTTGAGTTACGCGGACATGAGCAGTAGTTTTTGGGAGACGACTCATAGGAATTGTAGATCGGTGATTAAATATTAATATAAATAATTATCTAGTTTTCTTTTCGTAAAAACAAAAAACCAATAACCGCTATCTGTACCCTAGACAAAAAATAAATCACCAAAAACTTTTTAGTTAAAAACAAAGCCCGCAAGCGGGCTTGATAATATTGTTGGTAATAAAGCAGTTCGTGTTAAACTTTAGGGCTAACAGTACGATTATTGTACAAACTCATCGCTTTCTCGACACCTTGCTTAAGGCTGAGTTCTATAGCCTCGATAACCAATTGAAGAACATCAGGCATCAACTCATTTTCCTCTGGAGAAAATTTGCCTAAAACATGAGAAACTGTCGGATCTCCTTGAGTATTAACCGGCTTCCCAATTCCTATGCGTAGGCGGGGAAAATTATCACCTCCCAAGTGGGCTATAGTAGACTTCATTCCATTATGCCCGCCAGCAGATCCAGACAAACGCATCCGCAACCGGCCCACTGGCAGATCCATGTCATCATAAATAACCAATACCGACTCTACCGGCAACTTATACCAATCTGTAACGGCTCGGATTGATTGCCCGGAGCGATTCATATAAGTAAGCGGTTTAAGCAAGCGGATACGCTCAGCTTTTGGCCCCATTCCTTCGCCAAAAAACCCTTGAAATTTGCGGTTTTCCACCAAGGAAACGCCCCAAACACGCGCCAAAGCATCAACCGCAGCAAAACCAATATTATGCCGAGTTTGGTCGTATTTTGGTTCGGGGTTTCCTAAACCAACAATAACTTGGGGAAAAACTAAAGAAGATGTCTTTGGTTTAGTAGCGTCTGTCATTTGCTGTCGTCAAGATAATATTCAACCCCTCATTTTGTTGCTGAGGTTAGCTGTTTGATTTGTCCTCAGAAATAGTGGTGGGGACTTTTTCGGATTTTGCCACACTACCGTTTTTAGTAGCTTGCTCAATTTGTTCTGCTTCGCGCTTAAATTCGCTTTCAAATTCCTTGGAGGCTTCTTGGAACCCTTTCAAGGCTTTTCCCATACTCCGACCAATTTCAGGCAGTTTTTTGGGGCCAAAAATTAATAAGGCGATAACCAAAATCACGGCCATTTCTGGTAAGCCTATGCCAAAAATATTCATTAGACATCCTCTTCTAAATTTAGGGCTACTAATAAGACTATAAAAAATCCCGGCCCTTGCCGGGAATATTTTTTGCGGGTTTCCGCATTTTTGGCTATCAGCAGAGACTAGCTGCCTGGTGCGCGCCAGTCTACTTGGAAGCTGTCAAGCAACAAAGAGGAGTTGTAAATTTGCAGAATAATCAGCAAAAACACAAAAAATAGTCCGATAAACACGCTCATCAAGAGGGTTGTACCCCAGCCGGGGGCGACTTTACCGTATTCGGAGTTGAGGGGGCGCAGGATTTCTCCTAACCTAGTCCGTTGTGCCATAAGTTACCTGTGAAGAGTCTCGACAGAATTTTTAACGTTTTGTAAAATTGTATAAGATTAGCTCTCATAATTTATTTATCGCAATGGAATCTGCAACAGTTCTTAGCATTTCGATTGGCGTCGTCTTGGTTGCCCTCACCGGCTTCGCCATCTATACCGCTTTTGGCCCACCGTCTAAGGAACTTGCCGATCCGTTTGATGACCACGAAGATTAAGGCTTTTCATTTCTAAACTGTTTTATATAACGTAGCCCGTCAATTCGGGCTATTTAAGTTTGTTTTCTACTTGACAGTTTAAGCAAATTATGATATGTAAGCCCAGCTATTGTAATCTGGGCTTATTTTTTTGTTTTCCGAAAGTTTTAACGGCCAATTTTCAATCTGCTAAAACTCGGAAACCGGCAATTTTCCAAGGTTTAATTTTTAAAGGTTCAGAATTATCTACATTTCTTTCTAAGATATCTACTGGCCCGTCAATTCGCAACCCCAAATCACTTTTTAATTCCAACGGCGCCACCTCCCCATCACATTCATAAAAACGTAATATCCACTCTGCGGAATCTTCAGCTTGTTTAAACGCCATTAAAATTAAATTTTCTGCACCTAAATCAAGAAAACTACCTCTGCTCGGCAATTTTTGGTTATTTTGATTTGCTGAAATTTCGCCTACCAACAAAGGCATATTTAATTCATATCCACGCTGGACAGTTTTTGCTTCTTTCCATGTGCCGGTGTGGGGATAAATGCTATATGTAAATTCGTGAATTCCCAGATCCGCTTTTGGATCAGGCCAAGTTGAACCTCTTAGTAAACTTAGGCGTAATTGATCAGGTTTGGCATCATAACCATACTTACAATTATTCAACAAACTTACTCCATATTTCTCAGGGGTTTCTTGAGTTAAGTCTCCCCAACGTAAGGCGGGGACTTCCCATTTGGCTTTTTCTTCTGGAGTTTTGGGTTTTGTTGTTCTTTCTATGACACCGGCTGCTATTTCATAAGTAGCAAAGTCGGCTTCTAAATTTAAGGGAAAAGCGGCTTTGATTAAGATATGTCTTTCTTGCCAGTTTACCAAATTCTTGATTTCTAAAATTGGCGAATCAACATCCAATATATAATCTTGTTTAAATTCAGATTCACCGATTTTTTTGACTACTTGAATTTGCTGCCGAATTGGGCCATTTTCTATCCAAGTAATTAATTTTAATTGAGGTGCCGGTAAAGGGTGTTTTTCATAATTTGGGTCTATATTCCAAGCATCCCAATATTGTCCTTTATCTTCAAAGGCTTGCAATTGGTTGATTTCGGCATCTCCGACAATTTCTCTGTCGTTGATTTTGTCGTATACGCTTCTTAAGTTGCCGGTTTCATGGTTAATTTTTATTCGCAAAAATTTATTTTCTATCTCCCAATTTTCCTTGACATTTTTTGATGATTTGTTTATGCTTGTCTCATAATGGAAAAGGTGCGCCCAAAAAAAAGAAGGTTCCTGGGATTCATGGGAATGAGAAAGCCAAAACAGGGCATAACCAATGGCGGGAATATCTTTAGCGAGAAAGAGAATTTTTGAGTCGGGCGAGACTTGACAGGTAAGAGGGTTTCCAGAAAAATCAGAAATTTGAAAATAGCCTTGAGTATCAGAGAGGGGAAGCTCTACAACTTCCGTGCGTTTCCAATTGAGGGAATTAAAAATCACAATTGGTTGAGAATTTGGATGGGGAGGCTGGGGAAGACGAATTTGGGAAGAGATGGAATTTAAAGCACTATATAATAGTGTGGTTCCGGTTTGTTCGACTTCTTCCCATTCTTGGTTGGCATCGATATAAACTTCTGGGATAGATGAACCGGGTAAGATATCGTGAAATTGGTTAAAGAGGGTTTTTTTCCAGCTTAACTCAATGTCGGTTTTTGGGTAAGTTTTGCCTGTGACGATTGTAGCGAGACTAGAAAAAAGTTCTGCTTGATAAAGTAGGTTTTCTGATTGACGATTTTTGAGTTTTTGTTCAGCGTGGGTAGTGTAGCAACCTCGGTGAAATTCAAGATAAAGTTCGTCTTTCCAAACTGGGATATTTTTAGGGGTGGGAAGAGGTACGGAGACACCGCCGGTAAAGGTTTGGGAATTTGATGTGATTTTTGCTGTTTGGCTTGCTTCAGTTTCAGGTAAATTTTGGCTTATTTCCAATTCAGCTGAGGTAGAAATACTGGTTTTTTCAATTTCCGAAAAAGTACCAAAAATTTTAGATAAAAAAGTCTCAACTTGAGTAAATTCTAAATCAGGGAAAAACGGCGACAACTTCCACCGGCCAGCAAGCTGCAACATATCACGAGAAGGCCCGCCACCATGATCACCAACTCCTGGTAGCCAAAGAGAATTTTTCAAGCCGGTTTGAGATTCCCATTCTCGTGCATACTGAACCATTTTCACCGGCTCAATACTTTCGCCAATCAAAGCCGACATATAACTTAAAATCTGCGTTCCATCCGCAGACTCCCACCAAAAAATACCATAGGGAAATTTAGTAGTATCATTCCAGCGTAACTTTTGGGTGACAAAATACTCTACCCCGCCTTGCTTTAAAACTTGGGGAAGCGAAGCACAAAACCCAAACGTATCAGGAACCCAACAAACCGACATTAACCGGTTAAATTTTTCCAAACAATAGCGCTGACCATACAAAACTTGTCGCACCAAAGATTCAGCACCGATTAAATTCAAATCAGGCTCAACCCACATTCCCCCAACAACTTCCCAAACACCGGCTTTCACCTTTTCCTGAATTTGAGAAAATAAATCTGGTCGGTTTTTTTCTACCCACTCATACAGGGCCGGTGTAGAATGACAAAAAACTAAATCGGGAAAATCTTTTTGTAAACTTAGCACCGATTCAAAAGTTCTTTGCGCCGCTATCCACGTTTCCGAAACCGGCCATAACCAAGCCAAATCTAAATGCGCGTGTCCTACCAAAGAAATTTTCTGCTTTTTAGCCACAGACAAACCCAAATTAATCTCACTATTTCCCTCCTTCTCATCCTTATCGCCTAAAGACAGAGAATCAAAAAATCGACGACGAAATAAACTTAAAGACGCATTAAAAATATCTCTATCCGACACATTTTCCCAGTCTATTAATTCCGTTAAAACTGTTAGTAATTCAACCTTGACAGATTTTGCCTCATCTCGTAGAGTATTCTCAGGGGAGCAATTTAACTCATGTCCTAAATATTCCCCGTAAATGCTTGATAATTCGTCAGCAACGAAACCAGGATCAATTAAATTTGGGTTAGAGCTCTCATAAATACAGATTGAAGAAACAAGAGCACCCTTATCATGGCCAGGGCTAACCAGACGTAAAGCAATCAAGAATTGATCACCCGGAGTTACCGAAGAACTTAGAACAAGTCTAATCGAAGAATCAAACAAATCACCCTCTTGTACCAACACCCCATTAACATACACTTGAACATCTTCAGCCCACCAAACCAGACGCAAGCGTAAACATAAATTTTGTAGCGGATAATTAAAGAGATCCGGTGGAACAGTTATTTTTTGCGCCAACCAAAAAACTTGCCGGTTTTCCTCCCAAGCCACATGACCCTTTTCATTCAAACAAACAACCGGCCAATCAAAAAAAACCGATTCAACCTCAGCAATATTTAACTCCCCACGATAAAAACGCCAACCGGCCCGAACATCCACCACAGAAAGCCGGCGTAAGCAATCGATAATTTCTGAAAAATTAGAAAAAACCATCTCCAAAAACCCCTAAAATGCCTCAAAATAGAATAGTCGGCTGACGATATGCAGTAAAAAATATGAGCGAATCAACTAGCCCCTATAGAAGCAGAATATTTAACTTTCTCAATCAGCAAACGCAGCGGCTCACAGAAAAATGTCAGCAAGCAGCCAGACATTTCAAAATTGCCACCGTGTGGGGAATTCAAGCCGTAGTATATTCCCTGCAAGCCATAGTACAAAGTGTACAACAAGCCGGCAAACAACTAAAAGCCAATCCCCAAGAACAAAACCCAAAACTATCAGAAACTAAAATCAGCCAAAACGAAGAAATTATCCCAACCGATCACCCTATTAAAAAAGTAATAGAAGCAGCCAGAGAAATACCACTACAAGAAGATTTTGTCAAAAAAACTTTATTATCTGTAACAAACCCAAGCGAACAAAACCAAAATCCTATTCAAGCAGTCGCATCCTTGCGACAAACAAAAACCCTAGTATTAATTGCCGCAAAAAACGAAATTTTAGACATCCTAAACCACACTCAACAGCAAAAATTGAAACAAAAAATTCTTGCTGAAACCGCCTCCTACACCCGCTACCGGCGCCAAAACGAAACCCAAAAACCCCAACAAAACTTACCCAACCCAACCCAAACCCAACAACTCGCCCCAGCCTCACCCTTAAACGAAATAAAAACCTGGCTAAAAACCGGCCCCCTAGGAGTTAGCCTAAACATTATTCAAGATGCCGTAATCATAGCAAACCCCAAAAACCTCCTCGAACAAAATCAAAAACCAACAACCGAAACCAACACCTATCAAACAATCAAACAACTTTTGCTACCTCCAGCCAAAGCAGCCGTAGAAAACTCCATTCAAGCAGTCCAAAACTTTAACCTACCAACCGCCCAAAGCTTGCAAACAAGCCTTAGCCAAACCAGCCAAACCATAGTAAACCAAGTCAAACAAATAGCCCTAGACTTAGTAACAGATCCCATTCCCGCCCCCATAGAAACCCCCCAAACAGAAAACTCCCCCATTAAAACCTTCCTCCAAACCACCGTAAATTACCTATTAAAAGAAACCAGCGAAAGCACAACGGAAAACTCCACCGAAATTCTTTCAAAACCAGCCAAAACAGATAAACAAAAAACACCAAAAATAGAAACAAACCAAACCCTCCTATCCTTCTCCAACCTATTTCCAAACACCCCAACCTTAGCCACAGCCAACTCAAACCAAATAACCCTAAACCAAAACCAAACTATTTCTAACCCCAACCTTGAAAAAATCCAAGTCGGAGAAACCCTACAAAAAATCCAACAAACCACCCGCAAAAAATCCAAAAAAACCAACGTCCTAAAAACAACCAAAAAACAACCAAACCCAACCGAAAAAAATAAAACCATTCAAACCAAACAAACGAACAAAGTTCAACACACCCCCGACTGGATAGAAATCAAAGCTACCTCCGTAGGCTATGTCAAACATCCCCTAGAAACCTTACTAGGATGGATAGACAAAGCCCTACTCTTTTTAGAAGAAATCATCCTTGCCATTTTGCAGTGGTTCAAAAAGAAATAAACATCAAAAATATGATTTTTCATCTTGATCGGAAAAAGCAAAAACCTGGTTTCGCCAGAGACACCGGGTTTTAAAAACCATTTTTGTAGTTCAAACAACTAAAACCTGCAATACCACACTTAACTATTTTTGTCAAACTTATTTAAACCCGCCCTAAAAACACTTTTTCCTAAAGCCTTTTTCTCAATGCACCATCTTCCGGTATCATAAAAAAAACCGGCATCCCGGCAAAACCCCAAAAAGAAATCATCACATCGGAGAAATCCCAATGGTTACTCTAAAAATCGCCGTTTATATCGTAGTATCATTCTTCGTCGGCCTATTCATCTTCGGATTCTTGTCCAACGACCCCTCACGGAACCCCAACCGCCGCGACTTGTCCGAATAAACCAAAATTTTGTCATTTGTTAAGCGTTATTGGAGAAAACCATCAATCCAATAATCTTGTCAAATAACAAAACACAAATCACCCTAAAATGTGATTAAACCTATCAAAAAAAAGCCTCAGACCGGCAGATCGCTAAAGCGAACGCCCGCAACAAAAAATGCGGTTGAGGCTATCCGTCTGGGCTGTCCGTTGAATAACAAAAAACAGATATATGCCCTATCCGGTAATGCCGCCCGAACCGCCGGCACAGGTTAACATTTCAGAATATAACCAAAACCCCGCCGCCGCAGAAACAACCCCAGCAGCGACGGGGATATTTATCCCATCGCCAACCCCAACACCACCCGAAACCCTCCAAAACAGCCAACTACCCCTACTCCAAAAAACCACCGCCGCCAACCTAAAACAACCAAACGAAATAAGCCTCGAATGGACAAAACCCACCTTTACCCTACCCTCACCTCAAAATCCCCAAGCGAATTTTGAGCCAAAAGCAGCGGAAACCACCTACTCGGACTCCCCCTCATCCATCCCCCCTTCAACCACCTTAAAACCTCAAAATGCTGGCTTAGACGCAACAAATACCCAGCCAATCATTCCAATTAACGTAGCCCAGATAAATCAAACCGGCCCCACTAAAAAAAACCTACCAACCCAAACCCAACTCCCCCTTGGATACCAAGACGTCGTAGAACTCACAGCAGACAGACAAGAATACGACATCCAAAGACAACTCGTCATCGCCCAAGGAAACGTCATCATGCGAGTTAGAGGTTCCATCCTCGACGCAGACCGGGCCATCATCAACCTCCAAACTCGAACCGCCATCGCCACCGGCAACGTAGCCTTCCGACGAGGCCAACAAATACTACGCGGAAACCGCTTTGAATACGACTTTATCGCCAACACCGGCACAGTAGGCGGCGCAACCGGCGAACTCTACACCGTCACCACCGGCACAGACTTTTCCCCAAACCTCCCCACCGACATCACCCCCGGAGTCTTCCAAGAACGTCCCCTAAGCGACCGCATCCTCGCCAACCAACCCCTCGAAAACGTCGCCGAAGTACCCGGAGGTATCACCACCGTCATTGGTTCGGGCGAAGGCCAAACAGCCGGTCAAACCGGCCAACTGCGTCGCCTCCGCTACCAAGCCGAAAAACTCGAATTCACCCCCGAAGGCGGACTAGCCACCAACATCCGCATCACCAACGACCCCTTCTCACCCCCCGAACTCGAACTCACCGCCAATACAGCCCGATTTCGCCGCGTAAGTACCTTAGTTGACGAAATCATAACAGACAACCCCCGCCTAGTCTTCGACCAAGGCTTTAGCTTGCCGGTATTTCCCAACCGCCTCACCATCGACCGCCGCGAACGTAAACCGGCCCTGATCAGCTTTGGTTACGACGAACCAGACAGAGGCGGTGTCTACGCCGAAGCCAACTTCACCATCTTTTCTCAACCAGGCTTTCGCTTCACCCTCACCCCCCAATACTATATTCAGCGCAGCCTATCTCAAGGCTTCAGCGACCCCCTTTCCATTTTTGGCTTAAAAGCCAGACTCGACGCCACCCTTGGCCCGCGCACCACCCTAAGAGGCTCAGCAATTTTTACCAGCCTCAACTTAGATGAAATAGATTCAAAATTAAGGGCCAGTCTACGTCTGCGTCAACTGGTAGGAACCCACACCCTCACAGGAGAATACTCCTACCGTGACCGGCTATTTAATGGTTCTCTGGGATATCAAACCGTCCAACAAACCATAGGGGCCATTTTAACTTCCCCCGTTATTCCCCTCGGCGACACCGGCATTAACCTTAGTTACCAAGCCGCTGCACAATATATTAATTCCGATACCGACCGCTTAGACTTACTCGAACCCATACGAGATAACGACCGCATTAACCTGGGCCGGTTTCAAGCAAGCGCCGCCCTTTCTCGTGGTATTGGTCTTTGGAAAGGTCAAGCCCTACCCGCCACCCCCACCGAAGGTTTAAAATATACCCCCACTCCAGTAGTCCCCTATTTACAACTGATTTTAGGAGTACGGGGAGTGGCCGGTTACTATAGCAATGGTGATAATCAATCTTCTTTAACAGGTACAGTGGGAATTGTTGGACAAATTGGCAACTTTTCCAGAGATTGGTTAGACTACACAGGCTTTAATTTAAGTTACTCGCAAATTTTCCCTACCGGTGAATCTCCCTTTTTATTTGATAGAGTAGCCGATGTTCGAGTTTTGGGGGCCGGTATTGTTCAACAAATTTATGGGCCGTTTCGCTTGGGCATTCAAACTGCAATTAATTTAGATACAGCCCAACAAATTAGCACTGATTATATTTTGGAATACAGCCGTCGTACTTATGGCGTCATCTTGCGCTACAATCCAGTGCGAGAAACCGGGTCTATTACCTTAAGAATCAGTGATTTTAACTGGACAGGTGGCCCTGAACCGTTTTCTGGAATTGATGACGTGCGTTCGGTGGATGGTGGTGTCCGCCGCGATTATGATTGAGGCAGGAGAAAAATAGATTTTAAAGTTAAATTGGGGTCTTAATTTATCCCAAACTTAGAAAAGTTAACTTTACAATCTAATATCTAATATCTAAAATATAAAATTTAAAATCGCTACAGCGATGACAGAATCAATAAAAGATCCAGTGGTTGCTTCTGCGGCTGCTTTATTAACTCACTATAGTTTTGACTTGGGTGCTTCCACCGCTGAAAGATTATTAATTCAGTGGCAAAAAGAGTACCCCGGAAATTGGTTGCGTTTAGCCGTCATTGAAGCCCTTTATCAAGGTCGTTATAAGGCGGTTTCTGTAAGTCAAATTTTGGCAATGTGGAAACGTCGTGGTGAAACGCTTTATCATTTTAATTATGAGTTTGAACGGTTAATTTATCGCAATTTACCTGTAGAATTTTATTCGGAAAGTTCGGGATTTTTTGAAGAAGAGAAAAAGGTTGAAAATCCCGTATTAATAGTGGAACCTTTACCAGAATTAACTTCTGAAGTGGTTTTACCTAGTCAAAACTATATCGAAAATAGTAATGCTATTCCCCCTTGGCAACCGATAGGAAAACAAAAAAAAGTTGAAGTTGAAAAAGAAAAGGTAAAAAAGGTAAAAGTAGAAAATAATGTTCAGAAAATAACAGTGCCGGCTGAAGAAAAAGCGACTGAACCAGAGAAAGTTATTACCCCCATAGAGTCTTTTATTCCTCAGTCTGAAAATGTCGAATTTTATAGTAAGTTAAGGGCAGTTTCTCAACCGAATGAAAGCTTGTCTTCTGAAAGTAGCGGGGTTATTTCTCTGGAAGATATGGAAGAAATTCAAAGAGATTTATGGGATGAATAATTTGTTAGATTTTAACTTGGAAATATAGCGGTTTTCAATCATATCAAGTACAAAAATAACCCCCCAGGGGGGTTCAATAGTACCTCACCAAATAGAAAAATGCTATATTATAATTTAAGGTTAATAAAAATGTCTTTACCTTAAAAACTTTGGAGGGTAGGCACGGAGACCTACCTCTACTAAAATTATGACCTGTTAGGCGTTTTTTGGGGGTACTCCTCCCATGCGTATTTCTGAGCAAAAAGAAGCAACACTAGAACCGTTGGAATGATTAACTGTACTGGTACGCAGTCTCAGGTTTGGACTTTCAAACCAGATGCGTTCTTCAACAGAAAATGAAGAATTTTTGAGAGTGATGGTAAGGGCTTCATCGTTGCCTAAACTATAGTTTCCTCTACCGGCACTTTGTTGAATAATTTGGCCGGTTTTGGCATCTTCAGGAATAACTATAAGAATAGTAGTGCCGGTTTGTTTAATTTCATCAGGGCCAATTTTAGCATCCCACTTGACATTAATACCAAAAAATGCTGAGGAGGGGTCAATTTTATGTTCTTCACAAAGTTTAATGACATTGGGATCTGAGGTGGGGAGAGAGTCGATCCAAAGGTCAGTTTTACTAGCTTCGAGGTGGGGAGGGTTGAGGTGGTGATTGGTACGTTGGGAAAACCATTTGCCGGTGCTTTGAGTAAAAAATTCTTTGATATCCATTACTGCCTAGATGGGGGTCTATGTTTTTTGTCTTTTTACTATGGTACGACAAGGAGGGTAACGTGCCGTTGACAAGTCTAAATTAGATGGGGTAAGTTTGCTTTTAAAAACAATTTATTTTACAAATATACCCTAATATTGAGAGAATTTTACAAGCTTTTTGATGGGGAAATTAAAAGTAATATTCAAGAAAAACTGCGGTTTTTAAAAACATAAAAAAACGTCCTTTTTGGTGGACGTTTAGGAATGTTTGTGTAGTTTGAGTAAATAAAAATTCGAGTATTTCTAAAACCCAACATCTTTCAAACGTTGCAGAGAAATATTCGCCGCTTCAGCCACTTGGGAATGACTATCTTTTGCCATATATTTAAGGGCAGAAATGCTTTTTTCTGAGGGTAAATGTCCTAAAGCTTCAGCCAAACGCTGACGAATTAACCAATCTTCTGACTGGGCAAAACGCAGAACTTTATCCACCGCTTCCACTGCCTTAATTTCACCCAATGCAGCTATCGCTGCTTGTTGCAAAACCACTTCATCGGTATCTAATGCTTGTACTAAAACATCATAGGCGCGTTTATCTTTCAAATTGCCCAAAGCAACGGCTGCACTGAAACGCACTAACCAGTCAGTATCCTCATAAAATGCTCTCACCAAAGGTTCAAATGCGCGCAAATCTTCCAGATATCCTAACGCACCGGCAGCATCGGCTCGAATGCCATAGTCGGGGTCTGTTTCTAACAGCCGGACTAAAATAGGATAGCATTCATCTGTCTGCTTAATTCCCAACGCGAATACAGCCATTGAACGCACTTGTAAACTTTGATCTTCAAGCACTTTTTTAATTAAAGGTACTGCTTCTTCTGCCGCTACATGACGCAATGAAGCCAGCGCCAACATTCGATCTGCCGAGTTTTCGCTTTCTAACTTGGCTGAAATTTGTTCTAAATTTACTGTGCTCATAAGCGCCTAATTTTACAAATCTTTACAATGCTCTCATGTTATCACAGGGAATTGGAGATTGGGGATCGGGAAACCGCTATCTTTCTAGGGAAGGGGAAGAGGGGACTGGTGATTGGGAATTAGCAATTTTGATAAACTCATTAAAGGCGTCGAAATAGGCCAAAATGCTCTTCATTTTGACGGGCCGGTATAGAATTGTTTACGGGTTCTAAACAGATGATTTCAAAATCCTTAGAAAAATAAGTTTTTATTTCTTCTGGTGTGACTCCAAAAGGCGGGCCCCCTTGACGGGAATGGGTAAAAAATAAGCCTATTAATTTACCATTTGGACGTAATAAACTCTTGACTAATTGTACATAATCTGTACGTTTTGAGGGAGAAATGGCACAAAAACAAGTATGTTCAACGACATAATCAAAACTGCCCAAAAATTCCTTTTCTAATTCAAAAATATCTCGTTGAAAAAATTCAATAGAAACGCCTTTTTTTGCAGCATTTTTACGGGCTTCAGAGATAGCAGCCGGGGCAAAATCGAACCCAAAAACTTGATATCCCTTAGAGGCAAAAAGAATTGCATCATAACCTTTGCCGCAGCCCAAAACTGCTACTCGTCCGGGGGTAATACTATCAGTAGAATTGAGAAAGCTTACAAAAGGAGGGGCCGGTTGTCCAATATCCCAGCCGGTTTTTTCTTCCTCATAACGTTGTTGCCAAAATTGATAATCATCAACCATATTCATAGTTTTTTATTTCCAAATACTTTTGGTAAATTGCCGTAAATCTGATTTTTTTTAAAATGTTGCTGAGTAGGTTGGGTAGAAGAATGAAACCCAAATACTTTTTTAAGTTTCATTCTTTAATTTAATTTGCTACAAATTAACCTTCTTGTTTCTGAGATTTGCGTTCATGTAACTTTAACAAAATCTCAGCATGAACTTCGCGGGTAAGCGGATAAAAATAAGCCAAAATTATGCCAATAATTAAAGCCACAGTAGGTACCGGCCCAATAGATAGACGAATAGCATCTAAAACCGCCGGAGGTTGCACCGGCACCGGCATATCTTTTGTTGGTTGAATATAACCAGCCCACTCCAAACTTTGCAAAACTAAATTCACCGCAATTCCTAAACAAATTTTCTGCAAAAACGTAATAAAACTGTAAAAAATCCCCTCTCGACGCTGGCCGGTTTTCAATTCATCCAACTCAATAACATCCGGTAACATAGACCAAGGAACTAAATAAGCAACAGAAACACCAAACCCCGCCATAATAGCCAAAACAAACATCAAAAACACCTGTCCAGGTTGCAAAAAATACAAACCCGCTTGGGCAATAATCCAAATGCCCATACCCATAAAATAAACCGCCTTTTTGCCGAATTTTTTACTAATTGCACTCCAAACAAACAACATACCCAAAGCGGTACCTTGTACCGCCAAAATTACCAAAGCAACTATCGAATCTGGTAACCTCATATAGCTAACTACAAAATAGGGAATAATTCCCGCAGTTAACTGCACACTTAACCAAGAAAAAAGATAAATGCCTACCACATATAGAAAAGGCCCATTAGATAAAACAATTTTCACCTGTTCAAAAATTGGCAAAGAAACAGGTTCATCTTCTTCTGGATGGGCCAAAGAAACCTCTTTAGCACGAGCACTTGTCCCCCAAACACACAAATATAAAGGCACCACAGAAAGCAGCGTACAAACACCACCTAAAATTAAATAAGCAGTACCTTTATCAGCAACTTGTTGAAAAATAAAAAAAGCAAAAATCGCTGATAAAATACTTCCGCCAATAGAAAACAAAAAGCGAAAGCTATTTAAACTAGTTCGCTCATTATAATCTTGAGTTAACTCTGGTGTAAGGGCCGTATAAGGAACATTAACAACCGTATAAAAACTATTAAACAAAATTGAAATAATAGTGTAATACCAAAATAATCCCCACTGATTAAAAGAAGGTACAATCCACTGAAGAAAAAAGAACAAACCAAAGGGAATAGCCCCAATAATCATCCAAGGATATCGACGCCCCCAGCGAGTAGAAGTCCGGTCACTCATCACGCCTACAATAGGGTCATTTACCGCATCCCAAATTTTCCCCACCAACTGCGTTAAACCGGCCAAACCGGGTGCTAAACCGGCCACATCGGTTAAAAAAGGCGACAAATAAAAAATCAAAATATTCGCAGTAATAGCCGAACCCATATCACCGGCACCAAAAGCCAGTTTAGTCTTTAAATTCAGCTTTTCGGAGGGTACAGTAGAAGGCAGTTTATCAGAAGGAAAAGAATTTGTCATGGTAATTTAACTCAAAATAAAAATCAGCCCTTGCCATCAGTAAGCATCAATTTGATAACCTAGTTGCACCCCAGCGGCAATTTAATGGCAACTCAGTTGCCAAATGTACCAAAGATTCGTTACTACCCATTTCACTTGTATTATTCTCTCAAGCGCGGAAAAAATCTAGTTATGGCAGACCTCTTTATTTCCTGGCCCGATTACCATCACAGCATAGAACAACTTGCTGCTAAAATTTATCAATCTCACTGGCAATTTAACCAAATTGTTTGTATCGCCAGAGGCGGTTTACGAGTTGGAGATATTATTTCCCGCATTTATGACCTTCCTTTAGCCATTTTATCGGCTTCGTCTTATGGTGGTAGCGGTGGTCAAATTCGGGGTGAAATTACCATTGCAAATCATCTTTCTATGACTACTTCTACTTTAGGAAGTCACGTTTTATTAGTTGATGATTTAGTAGATTCTGGAGTGTCTTTACAGCAAACTCTTAAATGGTTGAAATCCCATTATTCTGAAGAAATTAAAGAAGTACGCAGTGCCGTTTTATGGTACAAAGCTTGCTCAATTATTCAGCCGGATTATTATGTAGAATATCTCCCCGAAAATCCCTGGATTCATCAACCTTTTGAGCAGTATGAAAAAATGAAACCAGAAGAATTAGTCATTAGTAATTAGCCGAAAATTTATTGTCAAATTAGGGGCTGTTCAAGAGTCTTGAATAAAGCCCCAATTTAATTAGCAAATAACCATAACCACATAGGCAATGTAAACAATAAAGCGACAGAACCCATTGCTAGAGACGTAACAGTTAATTCCCGGTCAAGCTTGTAGGTTTCTGCTAAAACAATTGTGGCAAAAGCTGGTGGCATTCCCATTTGTAAAATAATTACTAAAAGTGGTGGGCCGGTTATTCCTAAAAACGAAATTGCTAAGCCCAAAATTAACGGTACAAAAAGCATTTTTATAAATAAGCTAACACAGGCCGGTTGAAAGCTGCGCCAAGAAGATAATTGACTTAAACGCATTCCTATTAAAACCAAAGATAAAGCCACAAAAAACCAGGCAAAAAATTGTAAAATTTCTTCCCCAAAATCAGGTAGTGGAACCTCTCGAAAAAACAACCCAAAACCAAAACTCCATAGCGTAGGATTTTGGAACATTTCCAAACCCAGAGAAAGGGGATTTTTGATACCATTACCATAACTAGCAGCAATCATAACCCCTAGTCCATAGGCTCCGAACATGGTACCTAATAAATCATAAAACAATGCCCAGGCAAAATATTTTTGATCAACTAAAGCTAAAGTAACTGGGTAACCAACATAGCCAGTATTTCCCACCATTGCTGCTAACAAAAAACTACCTTGACTTAACCTGGATGGAGGCGAAACAAAAAAAGTAGGAATTGCCGGGTTTTTATAAACTTTGTTAGCTTCTATTTTTAACCAAAAAATACCTAATCCCAAACCCAACAAAATTGCCACCCAAGCCACCACCGGCGACAGCCAAATAGCCCCCGATAAATCAGCATGACGTAAAAAAGCCACCACACTCACCGGCACCCCAACCCAAAACAAAAACTTTCCCAACAAAACTGAAGTATTAGGCGGCATTTTCCACCCCATAATTAAACCTAAAACCACACCAAAAGCCAGTTTCCCATACAAAAAAAATATTTGAACAAAAAACTCATTCATAGTTTCTTAAGTGTCCCTTAAAACTTATTTTACCCATCAGAAAAACCAAAAGAATTTTTATTAAAAATCAACTTAAATATATTGGAAAATATTTATAGCGCAGGCATCTTGTCTGCTAGTCAAAATCCCATTTGTTTCCCCCAATACAGACCAGTTTGTATTATTATAATTAGACTTGACAAATTGCACCTTTTGTTATTAACTTACAAACAGTAACAATTCCCATTCGTATAGAATAAGCGGGAATTGCCCACACAGAACTGTAGCTACTGAAGCTAGTGAGCAATCTAAGTTACAGAAACTATCTGTAAAATTGAGTAGTGGATTCGTGCAGGAGTGGCACCCTTGACTAAGGCAGGATCATCTGGAAAACCCTTCCAAAACTCAACACCCGGTGTTGACGACATTCCCATAGCATTACGCGACACACGTCAAGCGCAAAAAAAACCGCTTAACGGGAGAGTCTGGATGATTGGTGGCACAGTCGGAATAATACTAACATTACTTACCGGCTTAGGTTTTGCCCTAGTGGAAACCCAAAATCTCGCAAAACGCCAACTCACAGAAAACACAGCAGTCCAACCTACACCCACAGCTAACGAGACAGCAAACCCAACAGTCACACCACCCGCCCCATCTAAACCTGAAGGACTTTTAGGCCATTTTCCTTACAAAGAAGCGCCTCTCAATGAACTAGCCCCCATCACCGCTGACGGTAGCATCAAATTGCGGAAAAGTGCCGCCGAAGCCTTTAATCAAATGCAGGCAGCAGCAAGATCCGAAGGAATAAACCTAGTAGTAATTTCAGGATTTCGTAGCATCAAAGATCAAGACTACTTATTTTTTGAAGTCAAAGCCGAACGCGGACAAACAGCCTCAACCAGAGCCAGCGTTAGTGCACCCCCTGGATATAGCGAACACCATACCGGCTATGCCGTTGACGTAGGAGACGCCGGTGTACCAGCAACCAACCTCAGCCCCGACTTTGAAAACACCCCCGCCTACAAATGGCTAGAAGCCAACGCCGCCCACTACAGCTTTGAAATTTCCTTTCCTAGAAACAACCCCCAAGGAGTTAGTTATGAACCTTGGCATTGGCGTTTTGTTGGCGACACCGACAGCCTAGAAACCTTCTATAAAGCCAGAGGAAATCAATAAATAAATTTAGTAATTATTAAAAAGTTGATTGGGGCTGGCTAATCAAAATTTGTATTAACAACTCAATTAACAAAAAAATTAATCAACATGAATCAAACTGCAATTAACCTAATCGCCATTAGTATTTTTAGCATCACAATATCAAGTTTATTAGGGCCCCTATTTAACGTACCCCCAGCCATTCCCGCCGTTCTTACATTTTGCCTTTTAGGGCTTGCCACAGTTGATAGTTTTAACTGGCAAGGGCAACTAGGAACCTTACTTATAGAAAAAATCAGTGGTATTTCCCCAGAAAATCGGCAGCGAATAATTCACCACGAAGCCGGTCATTTTTTAGTAGCCCATTTATTAGAAATTCCCATTGCCGGTTATGCCCTAAGCGCCTGGGAAGCCTTCCAGCAAGGGCAATCAGCCCAAGGAGGAGTGAGATTTGACGACCAAAAATTAAACGCAGAACTTGAACAAGGACAAATTTCTGCTCTTATTTTAGAACGCTATTCAAAAGTTTGGATGGCAGGAATAGCCGCCGAACAATTTGTTTATGGAAATGCCCAAGGCGGCGCAGAAGACCGGCAAAAACTCCGCGCCATTTATACACAAATAGGCATGGCATCTCAAGCCCAAATCAAAGAAAGAGGATCCGCCTTACAAGCCTTAAATTTAATCCAAACCCATCAAGAAGCCTATCAAGCCTTAGTCAAAGCGATGACCGAAAAATTAAGCGTTGAAGAATGTTGTCAATTAATAGATCAACACCGCTCTTAAAACCCCACTTCATCGCCCCAAAAAACGTAAAAATAAGTTTTTAAAAACCGCCTCAAGAAGGTTTAATAAAGCAAAAAAAACAACTTCATTCACACCTTACAAACCTATCTTTTTCTCACCATCAGGATCTAAATCTAACAATAACTTTTCAACTCTTGCCTTAACCCGACTATGTTTCTCCACCCCTTCATAGGCATAACGATTATAACCATTTTGCTCAATTAAACCGGCCAAATAACTAATACGTTCCGTCGTCGCCGGGTGAGAAGACAACAAACTCAGAAACTCCCCCTCACCTTTTTGCTCATTCAAAGTCACCATCAAATTATATAACCCATCCGCAGCATAACCCGCCGAAACTAATATCCTAGTTCCTAAAATATCCGCTTGACGTTCTTGATCACGACTATAATCTAACATCACCAAATCAGTCAGCGGCCCCCCCAAAGGAATATACTGAGCAATACTAGCCAATAAACCACCATCTGTTACCCGTTGAAAACCATGTGATAAAACAGCATGAGAAATTTCATGGGCTAACAAACCGGCTAATTCTGCTTCCGAATTAGTATGTTTAATCGCACCAGCATTAACAAAAACCTTACCCCCAGGTAAAGCAAAAGCATTCAGAGTATTATCCTTAACAACAAAAAACTCATATTCAAAATCTCTACCACTTAACTTAGCTAACTTCTGCCCCAACTCATTAACATAATCATTCACCTCCTTATCATCAATTAACTCCATTTGTTGCTTAGCAGAACCCGCAATTCTTTCACCTAAAGACGATTCCCCTTCCAACAATAAAGCCGTTGTTTGAACCGCCGAAAGAGCACCAAAAGCATTGCCGGTGATAGCAACATTCAAAGCCCCCAACAACCCAGTAGCAATAGCATTACCCGTCAACTGTTCCCGCAAAGAAGACTGAAACCGGCCCATATTTTCCTCAGCAAGAACCGCAAACTCAGCCGCCTGTGGATGATTAGAATTTAAAACAGAAAATTGACGCGCCGCCACCGCAGCTTCCAACCATTTTTGATTTTGAGAAAGCGCATTAACCCTAGCCTTCAAAAGATCAGGTTGATCAGGATATAGAGAACTAGCCTTTTCTAAAACCTTCAGCGGGTCATCATAACCCCCATAAAAATTTAAAGACTCAGCATATAGAATAATACCAGGGACAAATTGCGGATATCTATCCACCAACATTTGTAAAGAAACCATCACTTTTGTCGCCAACTTTTGCTCAAAACCCTCTTTAGCCTCCCGCCAATAAACCCTACCATCAGGAGGTAATAACTCTGGATCAGTAATTGCTTCCACCCTCGGATTTTCCGAAGCTTCTATGTCAGCAGACAAAGGTTTTTTAGCGCTGCGATAAAGTTGTTCAGCAGCTTGTTTTTCACCCATCAAATAAAGCCTGTCAGCCTCCAAAAGTTGCTGTAACCGGCTTTTTTCAACAGAAGGAGTATCAACAGTCGCAGGTAAATTTTGAGGCGGCGAAACTTGAGCAAAAACAACTTCCACCGGCACCAAAGCCAAATTCAAAACAATCAGCAAAGAATTCCAGAGTCGTTTCATAGTAGCCGACCAAAATAATTTGCATAAACTTTATAGCATTTTTAACTTAAAGCAACAACAGAAACCCACTTAAAAAAAGTATAAACCAAAGCAAAAAAAAAGAACAAAATAGCCCAAAAAAAAACAAAAAGACTCTCACTACCCTCTGAGACCTCTGTGCCAACCTCTGAGACCTCTGTGTGATCAAAAACCCGTATAAAATAAAGAAAAGCCCGAAAACGATTAGAGCCTAGCGGATAGTGGCTAGGCTCATGTGAGAATCAGAGACAGATTGTGCAAAAAACTAAACCAAAGAAGACGGATAAATTGAGTGTAAACAGTCAACAACTAGGGTGAACAAGTTATCAGGGGTCTTTAGACAGGGGACATCGAGCCTAGCCCCACAACCGAGAAGCTTTTTTATTTACTCCTTTATTGTGCAACAACTTTGTTTGACACTCCTTTTGATGTCCTATTTGTAAGTTAGCATAAGCTTTTCTGATTGGCGATATAACTTTACTAAAAGTTACAAACTTTTTAGATAAACCCGTCTGAAGAAAAGATAATTATTTGAGGCATCCAAAAAACCAATTAATCAGACTCAGGAGGAGTGAGAGGAAAATTAAGAACAGGCAGACGTTCGCCGCGAAAAACCTCCTCAGAAGCCTCCCCAAGATTGCGAACCAAACCACCAACCGCCTGAACACCCCACAAACCAACAATCACAGGCATAGTTACAAAACTCAACAAAACCTTTGCAGGGATATCCTCAACAACAGGAATAGAAGGACGAGAGGGGGGAGTGTCAAATGGCTGACTTTTTGATACGGTTTGGCTAGAGAATAGCATCATGGCCTCCTATAAAAGTAATTGTGCGGATTCAAGCGAAAAAGTAATAAACTTTATCATCCACAACTATGACAAAACCGAGAGCCGGTGTGCTATTCCTAACCGTCAGTAAAACAAACCACCTTTAAAACCAGGCTGATGCTGAAACTCGATCTTGCTGTCCGGCCAGCCAACCGGCCAAGCCTAGCAGAATGGGCAACAACCACCCTCGCCATCCCAGAAGCAAGGGTGCAAGTAAGACTGCGCGGGAATAACCTTTACCTTTTATGTGAAGGTTCCCCCTGTCCCGACGTAACCGTAACCGTGACTAGGTTCGCCCGGTCGCTGGCAAATCAACCAATCGAAAACCTCAGCCCACCCAATCAGCCAAAAATATATCAAGTTTTTTTATCAGGAAGAGCCACCGGCCACAACAGACCAGACTGGACAGTAAGACTAGATCCAGCCCAACTTGACCGCTATCTCGAACCAGAAAAACCAACCAAGCAAACCCCAGAAACAAGCAACCAGACTCAGACTAGCCAACCCAAAGAAAAAACCAAAACCGAAACCACACCAAAAAAACTTACAGCAACCCCTCAACTTGAAATCCCAACTCTCCCACCAAGCCAAACAAACCAACGCCAAGCCAGACTGGGAAACCCAGATGCCATCGCCCGGTATGTTAGCCAAAGCCTGAGTTCGCTGGGAGTAGGAATAAAAGTAGCAGTCAAAGAAATCAACCCCCAAACAGTAGCCAAAGACAGCCCCCTAGTAAGCAAAAAGCGATTGTGGGTATGGGCAGAATCAGCCTATAGCCCCGATCCTTCCCTACTCGCCGAACCAATTACCCAAAGACTGAGAAAATTACTTGAAAACCGTCAAGGAGTCTCCCTAGAAGGATTCCGCGATGCCGTAATTTTAGGGCAAGTCAGCGGCGAAACTCGTCCAGAATGGATTTTAAGAGTAGACTTGACACCACCACAGCAAATCCTCAAAGCTTGGGGCGCCTGGGGAGATATTCAAGCTATTGCCTTACTCTTAGAGAGAATTTTGGCTGACCTCGGCGTGTCGGTGCGGGCAGCGATTAAAGAATCAACCCTACACCTGTTTTGCAGCCATCGCACCGAAACCAACTCTCAGGAAGCCTTCAGTGACTCTACACTCACACCAAAAAGCCTGAGTAGTATCGATTCAGCCCCCGACAAACAAGCCTGTGTAGCCGCAATTAGACCGTTATTAGAAGAACTTGCGCCCCAAGGTATCCACGCTGTAACAATTTATGGAGTTGCGCCCCAACAAGAAACTCAGGAACAAACCCAAACATACCCAGAAAGCACTCCCCGTTGGGTTGACTGGTTAAAACTACCGGCAAGCGAACATCCCGCCTTAGCGGAATCGGTTTTAGAGTTAGGGAAACGCGGTGATATTGAAGCGTTGACGTTTTTACTAGACCGGCTAATTCATCCGCAAATTAAGGCAAAACTCGCCACCGGCGGCGCAAATATCTCCATTTTGCAAAAAGGCAACTTGCTGCACGTCATTACAGATGCACCCGTACCCCCGCCTCAAATTAGGGTCGGGCCGCCGGTTGTCAAGTTTTTGCGCCAATTGCAAATACCGGGCATCGAAGGAGTGCGAGTTTATGGCCGCCGGGCCGGCACAAAACAACCTCTGTGGCGCTATGGCGCTGACTTTGGCGGTCGTTTGGCAACCATTCCTGAACCGGCCCTAGAATTTGCCCCCACCGACCGCGAATTAACAGACTATCTACCTCAGCCTGGGGATTTAGTCCGCCATCCCGACATTAAACCAAAAGAAGAATCGTCTGATACCCCTGGTTTAACTCGTCGTCTGGGAGAGGCTATTGGTTGGGGCTTGCAGCAAGTTTTAGTTGGTTCCCAATTGTTTGCACCTAAAAACCAATTAGCTGCTCAAGCTACTCCGCATGGAGTATGGATTGCTATTATTTGGGGAACTTTGGGACTATTAATCACAGTTCAATCGGATTGGTTGTTAGGTTATTTTCTAAGAACGGCTAGTATTTCCCGGCCTGGTATGGGTTTGGTGGCCGGTAATGGTGAAGATGGTCTTGATAAGCCTGATGCTCTTTTGCCTTTTTCTACGTCAAACCCAACTTCTGCAAATGTGGCACTGCAATTGCCAGAAATGTCTCTGCAACGAGCAAAGTCTGGTGATGGCGATGTTTTTAATTCTTCTGCTTTTACTCAGGGTGGAAATGATATCACTTTTTCAGGAAATTGTCAAGTTTCTCAAGGCCAAGTTGATACCGAAAAGTGCATTTTGCAACCAAATTCGGCAGTTAATTTTAATAGCCTACAACTGAATGAACAGATTAGGCGCTATGAAATATATCTGGCAGAATATGGCATTCCTGATATTTTGGTTGTGGGTAGTTCTAGGGCTTTGCGCGGCATTGATCCAACAACCTTAGAAACGGCATTGAAACAACAAGGTTATGGAAATTTAAAGATATTTAATTTTGGAATTAATGGCGCAACTGCTCAAGTAGTAGATGCGTTAATTAGGCAAATTTTAAAGCCTTCTCAATTGCCTCGTTTAATTGTGTGGGCTGATGGGGCGAGGGCGTTTAATAGTGGGCGACTTGATGTTACTTATAATGCGCTTACGGTGTCAGAAAGTTTTAAACAATTGGCTGAGGGAAAGTATCCTATAAAAGGGCCAGCCGGTAGTAAAGATTTAGCTTCTGGTGCCGGTAATAACGCAGGAGAAGTAGTAGAAGATTTACAAAAATCCTGGGTTTCTAGTTATCAAGAAATCAGCGAATCTTTAAATGAAAAATTGGGTTCTGTTTCGGCAAGTTATCCCCAACGAAATGTACTACAAACACTGTTAACTCAGCAGTGGGCAAAGGCCGTAAATTTGGGAGTAGGACTAACAGAAAAAGCTTCTAAATCTTCTCCTAATAAGGGAACTACAGCCGCAACAAAGCCTGATGCACCGCCTACCGGTACGAGTGATGCTAAAGGCTTTTTACGAATGGCAGTGAGGTTTAATCCAGCGAGTTATTATGAGAAACATCCAAAGGTTTCGGGAAGTTATGATGGCGATTATGAGTCTTTTCAATTGATTGGCCGGCAAAGTGCAGCATTTAAAAATTTAAGGGAGTATGTAAATGCAAATAAAATTAGTTTAGTGTTTGTAAATATGCCTTTAACCGAGGATTATTTAGATACAACTCGCAAAAATTATGAGGCGCAGTTTCGTCAATATATGCAAAATTTGGCCGGTGAACAAGGTTTTGTTTTTAGAGATTTGTCGTTGTTGTGGCCTTTGCAAAATGAGTATTTCTCTGACCCCAGTCATTTAAATCGTTATGGGGCATTTGAAGTATCGCAAAGATTGGCTAAAGATGCTTTAGTTCCTTGGCCTTCTGCTGATAAAAAGCCTGAAAATAGCCCCCTTTCTTCGATAGGCAATTAAGAATGCCTTGTTAAATAAATTCTGGCTATGTAGTTGCGTTTTAGTTTGAAATCGTAACTACATAAAAAGAAGAAAGTGGGATTTTTTTATGTTGACTTAAAACTGTTGTTGTTTTTCTCAGCCCCTCCTTATTCCTATGGATTTTCTTTCAATTTCTTACGCCATATTTTTGTTAACTTTTCTAGGTGTTTATTGGACAGTTGGTGTAACTAAGTTTCGTTTCTGGCTAATTTTGCTGGCTAGTTTGGTTTTTTATGCCGCTTTTTTAACAGAAGCTTCGCCTGATGCAGTTACGTCTCAATTGCGATATATTCCTTTGTTGCTGGTGGTAGTTTTTATTAATTATCAATTGGGGAGAGAATTGGGGGCAAAACCTCTAAAATCAACAAAAAGTAAGGGGTTAAAGGGGGAGAAAAAAGTTGAAAAATCTGTGTATCCTTCTTGCCCAATAGATTTGGGAAATTTTGATGATGGAGGGGGGAGATTAAACGAAGATTTAGAGTTAGCCCAAGCGAGTTGGAATCCTCGGCGTTTGGCTGTTTTGTGGTTTGGAATTGTTTTTAATGTGGCTTTGTTGGTGGGTTTTAAGTATGTGGCGTTTGGGTTGGATACTGTCGGGCAATTGTTTAGTTTAGGGCCGGTTCAACAAAATGCAAATTGGTTTAGAGAAAATGTTTTTGCACCTTTGGGGATAAGTTTTTTCTGTTTTGAGTGTGTGGCTTATTTGATAGATGTGTATCGGGGGGCACCGGCAAGTCAGCATTTTATTGATTTTGCGGCGTATAAGTTCTTTTTTCCAAAGTTACTTTCGGGGCCCATTACGCGTTATCACACTTTAATTAATCAGTTAAAGTCTTTGCAATTACCGATGGCGGAAGAGGTGACTGATGGGCTTTGGTTAATTGCTTGTGGGGCGGTGAAAAAGGGTTTAATTGCGGATCGTTTGGGGATTTTGGTTGATTTGAGTTTTAGTAATTTACAACGGGCTGGAAGTGGCGATATTTGGCTGGCAACTATTGCTTATGGGTTGCAGTTATTTTTAGATTTTAGTGGTTATGTTGATATTGCGCGGGGGAGTGCAATGTTGATGGGTTTGAAGTTACCGGAGAATTTTGATTTTCCTTATTTCACGACGAGTATTGCGGATTTTTGGCGCCGGTGGCATATTACTTTGGGGGATTGGTTGCGGAATTATTTATATTTTCCTTTGGGGGGTTCTCGGAAGGGTTTGGATCGGACTTGTTTGAATTTATTAATTATTATGTTAATTGCGGGAATTTGGCATGGTGCGGCGTGGGGTTTTGTTGTTTGGGGTTTAATTCATGGGGTGGGTTTGGTGGTTCACCGGCTCAATGAGGCTGTTTCTAATAGTTCTTCTTTTTTGAAGGGTTGGTGGCAAAGTTTACCGGGTATTTTGATGGCTTGGTTGTTGACTCAAGGGTTGGTTTTTGGGTCTTGGCTTTGGTTTAGATTGCCTGATTTAAAGGATTCTAGTTGGGCGTTTTTACATCTTTTAAATCATCGTGCTGATGCTCAGTTTGCTCAAAAGGTTTATTTTGATAATTTTGGAATGGATCGTTTACAAATTTCGATGATTTTAGCAAGTATTGCGGCGGCAATGACTGTTTCTTTTGTGATTAATCGGGGGTTAAAATTAGAGTTAAATTGGCCTTTGAAGATGTTGTTGGTGCCGGTTTGTTTCTTTGTTGTTTGGTTGTTGGCGCCTCAAGGTACGCCGGCTTTTATTTATTTTGATTTTTAGTCAGGGAAAGGGCCGGTATGGGGGAACGGCCCCTACATTTGTTATTTGTAGGGGTAAATGGTGGCTGTGGTTGCCCCATTTCGCTAGTCACCACTTAATCTACGAAGCTTATCTCTAAAATAGCAAAAGCTGGGTGAAAGATTATTATCAATATCCATAAAAGGCGAGATTTTTGCTGACCAAATTGCTTTTTCTTGACCAATTGCTTGCCATCCAAGTTTAGATAAACTTTTCCTACCACCATTAAACACCGCATCAGCCAGAGTCTCCCATGTCCCACAGATATCATCATTTTTGTAGGAATTTAAAACATGATTTTTGACATTGATAAAAGCTTTTTTCACTGCTGCCAAATCTCCTAAATACCAGGCTTCTCCCTCTTCGATAGCAATACAAAAGTAGGTTTCGGGCCTAGGATCACATCGCTCTACACAACCCAATAATTCTTTGCGAAAAACTTTTAAACATCGGTCATCAAGATCACAAAGGACAATTAAAACAGCAGGGTAATCAGGGGGATAGCCAGCAAATGTTTTGCCGTAGCCTTCAACAAGTCGGGGAAGTTGATCCAGCAAAATACGTTTTTTAGGATCAGAACTTGATTTTAAATTTTTAGGAATATGCCCAATGCCTTTGTAACAGTGAACATTAAAAGTATGTTGCTTGGTATTAATAATCTTTGGGATGAGAATGTCAAGAGCAATTTTTCCCGACTGATCCTCAACCAGTAGCTCAAAGTGCATACATTTACCTTTCATCCAAATAATCGCTGTACCAAAGTCCGCCAAGCGGTAAGCCTTCAGAAACAAGATTTGTTATGAGAGGATCTTCACTTGCTCGTTTAATAGTAGAAAACCCATCCTCACCCTTTTCTAAAACCCAGACTTCTTCCGGGTCAAGCGCATCAACAAAATAGGGTTGATGCGTTGTCACAAAAACTTGAGAACCTCCCTTGCGACCTGTGGCGTGTTCTCGAAATTCTCGGACAAGAATTTCCAAAAGTTTATGATAAAGACCATTTTCTGGTTCTTCAATACACAAAAATGGCGGAGGAGAAGGATCTTCTAAAAGGAGAAGATAAGCAAAAACTTTCAGCGTCCCGTCTGACATTTGTTGAGCGTAAAATGGGTCTTGAAACCCTTTATCATTGAAACGAATCAGCAATCTACCATCGGCACTTCTTTCTGTGTTAATTTTGTTGACCCCCGGAATTTTACTAGAAATTTTTTCTAGGATAGATTGAAATTTTTTCGGATGTTCTCTCTCCATAAACTGCACGACATTGCCCAGATTATCTCCATGAATATTCAGATGTTTTTGGGGGCCGGCAAGGGGTAAACTTCGGGCTGCATCGGGAGTAAAATAGCTCAAATACCAGCCTTCCAGAAATCTCCGAAATCTGGAAATTCTTGGGTGCTGTTTGAGGGTTCCTAAAGTGGCGATGCCAAGTTTGCGTTTATCGTCTAATTCTACTAATTCTGTTTCACTAGTTTCTTCTTTTTCTTCACCAGTTTCTATCCTTTGTATTAACCTGAGTAAATCAAATTCTTGTTTATCTTCCTCCACTAACTTTCCTGCTTCTTCTCCTTTCCATACTATCCCTTTGCCTTCATTGAGGATGAGAAAAGAAAAAGGCCGTCCTTTATCTTGACCTTTTCTTCGTTGTCTAAGTCTCTCCCTCTTTACATAAGGTCTTCCAAAGTCGTCAAGATCGATTTCTAACTCATAAGTAATCGGTCGAGCATTTCCATCCTCTTTGTAATAAACTTGAAACTCAACACTACCTTTTTGTCCTTGGGAACGAATTTTCTCAAAACCCCCTCGACCACGAGAGTCACAAGCTTCTTCAACACCGACTTTTAAACATTCAGAAAGAAAGCCAAAGGTGTCAAAAAGGGTGCTTTTTCCTACTCCATTTTTACCAATAACCGCTGTCATGGGTGTGATTGGATTCTTTTTGGTGTTCCACAACTTTCCCAACGTAATGTCACGCAGAACTCTGTAGTTTTTTATCCTAAAACCTTCTATTTTTGCCATTTAGTTTCAATTTACCAAGGTTTTGATTCTCTTAAATTTATATTTTAACTCATACCCCTGTTGATTGTAAAATACCCATCAATCAATATTTATTGCTAAGTTTTTTGGCTTTTTAAGCCATCACAATCACTGACAGTAAAAACTAAAGCTGAATAAGCCCCCATCTGGGGGTTTTTCATAAATCACCGGCATCTACTACATTTTTAAATCAAATAAGAACACCAATCACTCCAACTTCCCGCATACAATTTAGCATTTTTAACCCCCACCATTTCCAGCGAAAGCAAATTAACACAAGCCGTCACCCCCGAACCACAATAAACAACAAGTTCATCCGCGTTTATCGCCTTTTCCCACCGGCCTTTTTGTTCCTCTACCGGCCTTACCATTCCCTCATTATTTGTCACTTCCTGCCAAGGAAAATTAACCGCCCCCGGAATATGTCCAGCCACCGGATCTATTGGTTCAGTTTCCCCTCGATAACGGGCCGGTTCCCGTGAATCAACCAACACAAACTCTGCCAAATCTTTATGCTTTTTCACATACTCAATATCCACAACTTTATCCGCTTGAACTTGCGGAATAAACAAAGCCGGTTTGCGATTTGGCAACTCTGTTGTCACCGGATATCCCGCCGCCAGCCAAGCCGAAAAACCACCATCCAAAACCGCAACTTTCTCATGTCCTAAATAACGCATCAACCACCACAAACGCGATGCAAAAGCCAACCGAGACGAATCATAAGCAACAACCAAAGTATCTCCATCAACCCCCATAGAAGATAACTTTTCTGTTAACTTTTCCACAGCCGGTAAAGGGTGACGTCCGCCATGTTTTTCTACTGGACTAGAAAGATCGCTATTTAAATCTAAATAAAAAGCTCCTTGAATATGATTGTTATTATATTCATTTTGTCCCCATTGCGGCTCATTAAGAGAAAACCGGCAATCCACAATTACAACCTTTGTATCATCCAGATGTTGAGATAACCACTGAGGAGAAACCACCAAATTAGTCATAATTTAAAAAACATTCATTACAGATTAAAATAAATTTTACCCTGTTTTGAATAGCATTGATAATACTTACCCTCAACTTTCCCCTTATCTAGCCATCTCCTCATCCTCCGATATCTTTATCCTTTACACCGGCAGCTTTTTGGGCGTAAATTAAATTCTGCTGATACTCCTTAACTTTCTTTTGTGCCACAGTATATTGAGGACTATCCACCGGCACAGCTTCCATTAATTTAATCGCATCTTGCCACTGACGAGAAACACCTTTCCATTCCACCTCAGTTTTTGCCAATTGAGCTAAATTTGCCGCCGTTGTCGCCCTATAAACCGCTTGCTGAAAGGGATCAAATTGTACCGCCATTGGAGGGGCTTGAATTTTAATTTTAGAAGGCTTTGGCGGTAAAGGTGGTACATAAGGTACCGGCAGCGGTGCTTCGGAATTAATTGGATTTTTATCAAAATTGGAATAGCTAGGTTTTGTTGTTACAATTTCCTGAGTTTTTTGGCAAAATAAACCATTAGATACAAACCAAGGAAAAGTTATAGGAAAAGCAGAAATACCATCCCTACCCATCGGGTCGAAACTTTTAGAAACTTCGGGAACTGGACTTAAGCTATAACTTCTAAAAATCCCTAAAATGATTATTAAAGGAATTAAAAACTTTTGAAATAACAACCCAGTAAATTGACGTAAATTAAATACATATTTACTTTCACTATTTTTAGGTTTTTTTAACAAAACCGATTCTATTTCTTGCTTAACTCGGTTGTCACCAGACTCCAATCTTTCCTCTTTTAATTGGTTGCCAATTGAATAGCTTTTTTTATAGTTTATTAAACTAGTTTCAATCAAAGAGCGTTTAAATAAAAATTCAACTTGATAAAAACTGGCTGCGACTATCAACCAAAAAAACACAATTATCCCAACTTTTAAACTCACTGACTCTGGTTCCCAAAACCAGCCAAAACCAAGGTTAAAAATCGGCAAAGTTATCTCTAATATAGCCGTCACAATTAAACTAGAAATAATAAAAACTAACCAACTATATAAACCTTCCCACCAACTCATCAACCCCGGTAAAACACTTTGATTTGGGGCGGGGGGAACCTTCCTTAAAAAGCCCATCAAAAATAACAAAAAAATTTCCTGCCCAAAAGCTATCACCGGAATTGGTAAAAGCAAAGCTAAAATCATTAAAACAGTCAATAATTCCGGGTTATCCGCAAAACCTTTGAAACCTTGATAATTCAGACCGGCTATTATCCCAATTAAATAAAAAACCCCTGTTAGCAATAAACACAAAAATACAGACTTTAACCAACAAATCGGAAAAGGAAACCATAACGGCCACAAAAACGTTTTTGCGATTCCCTTGTTTGTAAATTGCCTCATAGGATTAAATTATGATAATCTCGGCTCAGCCTTCAGTAAAAAAAATTCAATTAAATTCTTGCCCGGACAGGCAAAAAGAGCTTTTTGAATAAAAAACTCCACCCTAATACAGAAACTAACACTTATTTTCCGCTTCCAAAGCCTAAACTAAAATGCACCCAACCAGCAATTTTACACCTCAGCTTACAGCAGACGGCTCTTTTACTTTTTTTTCACAAGAATTTGGGGAAAGCTTCCATTCACATTATGGAGCAAAGCAAGAAGCCGAATTGAAATTTGTTGAACCTACACAACTGCGACAAAAAGCCCAACAACCCATCATTTATTTACTAGACATTTGTTACGGATTAGGATATAATACTGCCGCCGCTTTAGAAACAATTTGGGCAACCAATCCCAACTGTTTAGTAGAATGGATTGGCTTAGAATTAGACCCAAGCGTACCGCCAACAGCCCTAGAACACAACCTCTTGAATAGCTGGGCATCCCCAATTCCTGAACTTTTAGCTCAAATAGCCACAGCCCAAAAAATAGACACCCCAAAAATCAAAGCAAACCTGCTCTTAGGCGACGCCAGAAAAACCATCCAGCAAGTAAACAACAGTGGATTTAAAGCCGATGCAATTTTTCTCGATCCTTTTTCGCCGCCCCATTGTCCGCAACTATGGACAGTAGAATTTTTAACCCTTGTAGCCGGTTGCCTAAACTTCAACGGTTTGCTTGCTACCTACTCCTCCTCAGCCGCAGCGCGTAGCGCCATGAAAGCAGCCGGTCTAGTCATTGGTTCAACCCCCCCAGTAGGTAGGCGCTCTCCCGGTACTGTGGCTTGTAAAGAAACATTACAAAATCCCAGCTTGAGGTATGTAAATTCCCTCAAACTATCAGAGCAAGAATCCGAACATTTATGCACCCGCGCCGCCATTCCTTACCGAGATCCGCTCTTAAAAGACAGCCCGCAAGACATTATTTTGCGAAGAAAACTAGAACAACAGACATCTCCGCTTGAGCCAACTCAAGCATGGAAAAAAAGATGGCTAACACTAAAAGATTCCACTAGTCGCAACGTAACATAACTTTAAAAAATACCCCGACTACACAAAACACCTGTAACAATAAAATAAAGAAGCTTGGAAGCAAAAAATTTCCCGCTTTCATGCCAGCTTTTTTAAACATCCAAACACCCAACCGCAAAATACTCAATCTAGCCTTTTAGTATCTGCGTAGAATAACTGATTTACTAGCAGGCTACATCAAAGATAATCTTAAGGTAGTAAAAGCCCCCATCCAACTTGCAAAAGTTAACAATTCCGTCTTTAACTATCAAATTCTTTATACTTCTCATCCACAAGGTGTTGCAGTGAATTTCTTCGACTCAGAATCGCCAAAAGTTCTGGTGGTAGACGACCATCCAGCCAGTCGTATGACCGCCGTTGCGCTACTATCGGTAGAAGGCTATGAAGTCTTTGAAGCAGATAGCGGGCCATCTGCTCTTAAATGTGTAAGTCAAACAAATCCCGATCTAATTTTACTAGACGTAATGATGCCAGGAATGGACGGATTTGAAGTATGTCGTCGGCTCAAACATGACGAACAGACGCGTCTTATTCCGGTGATATTCATTACAGCACTTAACGATAGACGGTCGCGGATCAAAGGAATAGAAGCCGGTGGAGATGACTTTCTTACTAAACCTTTTGACCACCTAGAACTTGCAGCCCGTGTTAAGTCTTTAGTCGGACAAAAACGCCTTAACGAAGACCTAGATCATGCCGAACAAGTTTTATTTTCCATAGCCAGAGCCGTCGAAAGCCGCGATCCCAATACAGGAGATCATTGTGGGCGACTGATCACACTAGGCAAAGGTTTTGGAGCATATCTGCACCTCTCGCGCAGCGAATTGCGAGACTTAATGTGGGGAAGTTACCTACACGATATTGGTAAAATTGGTATTCCCGATGCCGTATTACTAAAACGTGGCCCCTTCACCGAAGAAGAAAGAGAAATTATGAATCAGCACGTTTTAATCGGCGAAAAAATTTGCTCTCCTCTACGAACAATGCGGGGGGTTCTACCCATTATTCGTTACCACCATGAACGCTGGGATGGCACCGGCTATCCTGATGGTTTAGTCGGCGAAGAAATACCTTACATCGCCCAAGTATTTCAAATGATTGATATCTATGACGCCCTCACCAGTGAACGTCCTTACAAACGTGCTTTTAGCCCCGAAGAAGCCCTCAAAATTATGGCTGAAGAAACTAGCAAAGGCTGGCGTAACCCTAAACTTGTAACGCAATTTATAGAATTTATCCGTCAAATAACATTAAATTTCTCTCAACCCTCTGACGAACAAAATTGCCACTTTTCTACAGCCCTTGCCCCTACTTCCTGCGACAACTCTATGATTTCACGGGCATCCTAAACATTAGGCTTAATTTCCAAATTAACAGTTCTACAAGCCATAAAATTTGTTTCTGAAAAAGGGTTTCTTTATCAACCTAAAAATTTCTTTTAGCAAAATGAAAAAATTAAAAACCTAAAGAAAAATCAAGGGACGTTTTCACTCTCACCGGCATCATCCCGAAAAATAACTAAGGCCGACCGGCAAAACTCGCCAAAAAAACGCATGGTAAACTGTACCATGTTTGTTTGAAATACACTCCACTTCCCAATACAGGCAAATAAGCGAATGGTAGCAGTAGCAATTTTAGCGGCGGGACGCGGTACGCGGATGAAATCTGACCTCCCCAAAGTCTTGCACTCCTTGGGAGGACGCACGCTAGTAGAGCGAGTTCTTAATAGTTGTTTATCCGTTGAACCTTCCCGTCACTTGGTGATTGTTGGCTATGGCAGCGAAAAAGTAAAACAATCTTTAAACCATTGGGCAGGCATCGAATTTGTCGAACAAACTTCCCAAAAGGGTACCGGCCACGCCGTTCAACAAATTATCCCCTATATGCAAGGATTTGAAGGAGATATTCTTGTTTTAAACGGCGATGTCCCGCTACTGCGAAAAGAAACTATTAAAATGCTGCTGGAAACCCACAGACATCACGGCAATGCAGCAACCTTACTAACAGCACAATTACCCGATCCAAAAGGTTATGGGCGTGTGTTTTGCGACAGTCAAAATGTCTTAAAAGAAATTGTTGAAGACCGCGACTGTTCACCGGCCCAAAAGCAAAATCGCCGCATTAATGCCGGTGTTTATTGTTTTCGGTGGTCTGCCCTAGCGGAAGTTTTACCAAAACTTTCTGCCAACAACGATCAAAACGAATATTACCTTACTGATGCGGTTAATTATCTCGACCCAGTGCGGGTAGTGGATGTGGAGGACTATCAAGAAATTCTTGGAGTCAATGACCGCAAACAGTTAGCTACGGCTTATAAAATTTTGCAAACCAGAATTAAAGATGACTGGATGGCCGCCGGTGTGACTCTTATTGACCCCGATACTATCACAATTGATGATACGGTACAATTGCACCCGGATGTAGTGATTGAACCTCAAACTCACTTACGAGGTAATACGGTTATCGGTGCCGGTTGTCGTATTGGGCCCGGTAGTTTGATTGAAAATAGCGAAATAGCTGAAAATGTAAACGTTTTGTATTCAGTTATTACTGATAGCAAAGTTTCGTCAAACACTCGAATTGGCCCCTATGCTCACCTACGCGGTCATGTTGATGTGGGGGCCGGTTGCAGAATTGGTAACTTTGTAGAAATGAAAAATACAAAGTTAGGGGAAAAAACAAATGTAGCTCATTTATCTTATTTAGGTGATGCTAATTTAGGAAATCGGGTTAATGTTGGCGCCGGTACCATCACCGCCAATTACGACGGCGTAAATAAACATCCTACTTCCATAGGTTCTAATAGTAAAATCGGTTCCAACAGTGTCTTAGTTGCACCGGTAACTTTGGGTGAACAAGTAACTGTTGCAGCCGGTTCTGTTGTCACTGAAGATGTACCTAATGATAGTTTAGTTGTAGCTCGTTCTCGTCAAGTTGTTAAAGAAGGTTGGCGGATGAAATCTTAATTTAAGGCTACTTATCAAAGGTAATTGGTTTATCCAATTACCGGCCCTTCTTTTAGTCCTCACTCCTTCGTATTTAATAGTTATTAAAACTCAGGTAAATTATCAAACAATCAAACTTTAGAAAGCGTAGATAAATCTGAGCAATAAAATCAACAAAAAAAAGTCGGTGGGCAAAAACCAACCGACTAAAAACTAATTACCGGCAACCAGTAACCACCCCATCCGGCAACTCCAAAGTATCACCCATCTCCGAACCCGTGTGATAAGCAGCCAATAAAACCTCACTCGTTTTTCCCCAACCAATTGTCCCCGAATTATCCAGAGCAATAGCACCAAAATCGCGGTTATTTTTCCCAGCTTCAGCAAAAGAACGTTCCATAGCTTCCGCCAAAGATAAACCATCCCCCACACGAATTACAATCCGAGGAGCCAAACATTCATCAATAATATGCTCACCAATGCCGGTGCAACTCACCCCCGCCTTTGCCGAAGCATAATTACCCGCCGGCATCGCCGAATCACTCACGCGACCAATTCGTTCAAAACCCTTACCGCCGGTGGAAGTAGCGGCACAAATTCGACCTTCGCTATCCAACGCTACCACACCAATTGTGCCTGTACCGGCCGGTTCAGCCACAACATTAGCCATCTCGCGGCTAAAATTATGATTACGCTCATCAATCCACTCTTTGAGACGTTGTTCAGTCAGAGGATCATAAACCGGCACATTCAACTCCCGCAACAACTCAGCCGAACCAAAATCCGACAAAACCCGATCCGGCGAAGACTGTAAAAACTCAGCCAAAAGAATAGGATTTTGAACCCGCGAAACATTAATCACACCGCTGAATTGTTGAGCAAAACCATCCATCAAAGAAGCACTCATACGGATCTGACCATCCGATTGTAAAACCGAACCAGTACCGGCATTAAAACACGGATCATCCTCAAGTAACTGAGCACCTTTAACCACAGCATCCTTAGCAGAACCACCCGAACAAAGCAAAGCATAAACTTCTTCAACGACCTTAAAAAGAGACTTACGCACAGCATCCTTACCACCCTTAAGAGAACTGCCAGCGCCGCCATGAATAACTAACTTAGGTTGTACCATCGTCCTTGAGAATAAAAATAATAGGATCGTAACTTAACGACCATCCGAATTATCCGGCAAAGCATTTGACCGGCGTCTCCGACATCGTTCTGAGCAATATTTCACATCATCCCAGCAATCAGCCCACTTTTTTCGCCAAGTAAAAGGACGCTGACAAACCGGACAAACCTTTCTAGGTAAATCAGACTTAGAACGAGATGCCATAAAAAATCTCTACCAAATATCGTTTTAAACTTTATTGTCATCCCAAAACCGACTTAACCCACAACAAAGCAAAAAAATGGTCAACAACCTCTGCGTCCTCTGTGACTACCTCCGTAACCTCTGCGTGATAAAAAGGCCAAATATCTCATCCAAAACACAAAAAAACTATTGACAAAACCTTAACAATATGGTAACGAATATTGACTCTTGAAAATAAAAAAAAATGTCATTATCAAGCTTGCGGATCATCTTAGTAGAACCGGCCGGCCCCTTAAACGTAGGGTCAGTAGCACGGGTAATGAAAAATATGGGAATAAACCAACTAGTAATAGTAAACCCCAAATGTGAAATAGACGGAGAAGAAGCCCGAAAAATGGCCGTTCATGCCGCAGATATATTAGAAACTGCAACCCAAGTAGATAGCATACCGGCAGCCCTAGTAGGATGCGAAAGAGCCGCCGCCACCACATCTCGTGAACGGGGAACCGCAACATCTCTATTGCACCCCAAAGAGTGTTTACCTTGGCTGCTAGAAGCACCCTCCGCCTTAATTTTTGGCCCAGAAGACCGAGGACTAAGTAACGAAGAACTCAAATATGCTCAGCAATTTATTCGCATTCCCTCATCAGAAATTTATCCATCCCTGAACCTAGCCCAAGCCGTAGCAATTTGCTGCTACGAACTCTATCAACTAGCCCCCGTTAAACAAACCCAAACACCGGCCCCCTTGCCATCTCAAGCAGCCCCTCTCGAACAAATGGAAGGATATTATCAACACCTAGAAACAGTCTTACTCAAAATTGGCTATCTTCATCCCCACACAGCAGCAAGTCGCATGGAAAAATTTAGGATTTTATTAAATCGAGCCATGCCAAAAGAAGCTGAAATTGCCATGCTGAGGGGAATTCTCAGACAAGTAGAGTGGGCAATAGCAAAAACAACTCAGGAGGAACCCCCAGCCAGCAACCAACAACAAAAGCAAGACTCATAAAAAATCTTGTCCCCTATTTCCCTGACTTTAGACTTGACAAAACACTAATCACACAGGACAAATAACTAGGGATGACTCGCGGTGTTAGCCGTGATGGGGACAAAAATTTTCCCCTAAATTCTCGTTTTAAGTCGTGACATTAAGTAGTTTTTTTTATAAAAAAGGAGTCGAGTGTGGCTCATAAAAAACCCAAACGGTCTTTTTTGTCAGCAGTACCAGGCGCTTCTGGCACTAACGGGCAATCGCTACCGGAATCTGGAGAAAACCCCGTGTCTGGGGTAACGGAAACAGCAAAATCTAAACAAACTCAGAAACAACCACGTTCTCGGCGTAAGGAGACTTCTAGCAAGAAAACCACTGGGACAACACCGGCCAACCGACAATCAAGAGAAAAAAATTCTACCCCCCAGGAAACAACGCCGGAAAAAGCAAATAATCGCCGTCGGCAGACGGTAGAATCAAAACCGGCCCCCCTGCGAGCTCAGTTGCCCATTGAGCAGACTTCCCAGAAACCGTTTTTAGGTCGGGGTGGTGTTAGTAGCAGCAGACGATCTGAAAGAGAGTTGTCGTTATTGACACAAGATTTTGGATTACGCAGCGATAGCGGTAGTACGAACTTAGCTATGGAGCGAACCGGAAAATCTGGCTCATCATTTCGAGGTCGGGCCCCACGAACAGGAGGAGCAAACTCTTCAGCGGCGGAGAACCGGCCAAAAACCCGCTCTCGCAACACTCAAAAATCACAAAATAACACTCCAAAACGCCCTACATCTCCCCTGGTTTATGGGGCGCGGTTGCTGATTTTAGGAGTGGGAATTGGAGTGATGGCGGGGACACTGTTATCGATGTTTGACCCCGCCAGTCGATATCCAACCTTAACAACTGAGCAAGTTAGTGCCGGTCAAACTCAGCAAAAAACTGTTAAAAGCGGCGAACAGTTAGCCCTTGCTAGTGACTTACCAAATTTGGAAAAGAAGCAGGAATTAACAACTTTAAAAACAGAGTTAGAAACTTTAGCTCAACAACAAACAGACTTGGCGGTGGGGGCTTTGTTTATTGATGTGGATACCGGCAATTATGTTGATTTAAACCCAAATCAATCATTTTCCGCAGCCAGTACAATTAAAGTGCCAATTTTGGTAGCGTTTTTTCAAGATGTGGATGCAGGAAAAATTCAGCTAGATGAAAAGCTGACAATGCGGCCAGATTTAATTGCCAAAGAAGCCGGTGATATGCAATATAAACCCCCAGGCACAAAATTTTCTGCCTTGGAAGTAGCAACGCAAATGATTGTTATTAGCGATAATACGGCTACTAATATGTTGATTGACCGGTTAGGAGGTGCAGAAGCACTTTCCCAGCGTTTTCAATCGTGGGGGTTAACTTCAACAACAATTAGGAATGTTTTACCTGATTTAGAAGGAACTAATACAACCAGCGCCGAAGATATGGTTAAGTTGATGGGTTTAGTGACGCAAGGTAAGCTGATGTCTTTGCGCTCTCGTGACCGCTTGCTAGAAATTATGCGTCGAACTGTGAATAATTCCCTGCTACCTCAAGGTTTGGGCGAAGGGGCAATTATTGCTCACAAAACCGGCGATATTGGTACCTTTGTGGGGGATGTGGGGATGATTGATATGCCTTCTGGGAAGCGCTATTTGGCAGCGGTAATTGTCAAGGGCCCCCATAATGACCCCCGTTCTACAGAAATGATTCGTCAGTTTTCTCGCAAGGTTTATCAGTTTTTTAGTAAATAAGTTGGGGAGGGCCCTTTAACGGAAAATATGGCGTTTTTTCTCTGTGGTTTTTGTTTTAGGGCCCAACTATGCCAGCTAGGGGTTTTTCACCCAACTGAAAGCGTTTATCTGCTCCTGGTAACATTTTCCATTGCCGTATTTGACTTGCAATTACATTATTTTTGCTGCTTTGAGCAAGTTAATGTTTTGTAGGTGGGAAATGTTAATTTCAGGGAAGAATAGCAGCTTTTTGTCCCTAAGTCAATAGCCCGCTAAATTTTTGCTTGGGTTTTCTGCTTGATTTGGCGGAGAGGGGTTTGGGGTGAGGAAAATTTTAGAGTCTAAAATTTAAAATAAATAATCTAAAATGAAAAAATTTTTGTGTGTGGCTGTGATGTTTTTGGTTGGGGCTTGTACGGATGAACGCCCCTATCGTAGCCCTATTCAATCGCAATCGGTTCCTGTGGCAAAAGTAACGCCGGTGAAGGAGGTTCAGTGTAGTGGAAATATGCCAGAGGCTATTAAAGAGCAGTTTAAGGATTTTCGTGTTGCTGAGGCGTCAGATTTTGTTCCCACTATTCGGGAGTCTGGTTCGGAATTTAAACAAACTTTGACTTGTGGTATTTTTACGGAGGATTTTAATCAAGATGAGAAGCTTGATTATGCAGTTTTGTTAGTAAATCAAAATTCTTTAGAGTTTCGCTTTGCTATTTTAATTAATCGAGGAAATGGTGAGTTTGGAACGGCGGCGTTGAGAAACTTTAAGGCACCAATAGATTCTAAAGACGGTATTATTTATACAGCTATGTTTTTAAAACCGGCTGGGGTAGCCGGTGCAGCAGAACGAGATAATTTTCCGCTCAAAAAAGGGACAGATGAACAAAAAAGTTTTGTGTCTAAACCAGCTATTGAATTATGGAGAGGTTTAGATACGGATGTGGATGGTTTACCAAAAAGTTTGGAGGTGGGGAAGTTGGCTTATTGTTCAGATTTGTATCATTTTGATGGGGAGGATAAGTTAAAAGTATCAACGGTTTGTGATTAAGTTTTAATTAAGTTTGGACGGTGGAGAGTTGGGCATTAGTTTAAAATTTTGGGTATCTTGTCTTTAGCCAATTATTACTAAGTAACTAATTACTAATTGCGCTAACAGGCATTCCTGAGATACTCTTTTGGGTAGATAAATAATTTAAGGAGAAAAATTTTGTTAAATCGCGTTGTTTTGCCTTTGGTTGCGGTTGTAGCCTTTAATCCCGTTGCAGCACTTGCTCAAATAGAGACACCGGTAAAATCTCCAGCCCCTCCTGCGGTGACTAAGGTTTTGCCTTCTAGTATGGCGGGTGTGGTTTTGTTTAATACTACTAAAGAAAATTGGGGAAAGTTAAATAAGTTTAATCCTTTTCCTTTTGATATTTCTGGGCCTAGTTTTTTACCTTTTTTGCCGATTGGAATTAATTATCAAACGGAGGTGGAACCTTGGATCGGAGATTGGGCGGGTTTGGGACTTTTTGTACCGCAACCGGCAGCTGATGGAATGTTTGCTGATATATGGGATAGTGCGGTGATGGTTTTGCCGGTAAGGGAACAAGCCGGTGCAACTAATTTTGTTTCAAAAGTGCGGGAAATTCAAACTCAAGTACCCATTGAACGGGTGTATAAAGGAGTGCAAATTATTGAATGGGAAGAAAAAGAAGTGCCTCTGGAAGAATACCCCGATCCTCTGCCTCCCACTGAAGAAAACCCGCAAGCTTTTGCGCCTATTTCTCGATTTTTACCCCACTTTTTTAGTTTTACTTCAAATCAGAATCAAAGAAAATTATCTCAAGAAAATAGCCCAAATCCCGCTGAACCGGCACCGGCACCTGAACCGGCAATGCCAACAGATCCAGAAAGTGAGGAAACGTTTCCAGATGTTGATTTAACAGTAACTCAGCCTGGTTATGCAATTGCTTTATTACCCGGATATGTGGTAACGGCAAATAAAGCGAAGGTTTTAGAGCAATTAATTGATAGTCAAGCGGGTATTTCTTCGGTAGCGAATGATAAAAGTTTTCAGCGGACTTTGAATCATCCAAATTTTCCAAATTCGGTAATGGTTGCTTATAGCAATGTGAAAGAAGCGGTAAAAATGGTGCCGGTAATGCCTTCTAAATCTTTGCCTTCTTGGTTACAATTGCCGGCCAATCAAATCTCGCCTGAAAAAATGCCAGGAGAAAAATTTTCAAAACAAGAAAAGCCAGAGGAATTACCACCAGAGGAGTTACCACCAGAAGAGTTACCACCAGAGGAGTTACCACCAGAGGAATTGCCTCTTGAAGAGTTTCCATCTTTTAGCGAGTTTTTTAATGAATTTCTTATACAGCTTGGCAAAAATTATGACAGTATTGATGGTATTGGTTGGGTAGATGAGCAGGGAATTCGTACACAATCTAATGCTTATTTGAATAAGCTGCAACCAGAATATGCAACGCAACCACATCCAGACGACGATAAGATTTTAACAAAATTGCCGGCGGCTAGTTATATGTCGGCAAACAGTAGAAATTTGAAGCAGCAATGGGATTTGGTGGTACAGCGAAGTGGGGAAGAAGGAAAGCCTTTTATTGATGCAATTCGTCAAGGGGTTGCTAATTCTACAGGGTTGGATTTAGAGAAAGATATTTTAGGCTGGATGGATCGAGAATATGCGCTGTTTTTGTTTCCTTCGGAGGGGGGATTGTTGCCAACACTTTTTGAACCTTTAAAGATTGGTTTGTCTTTTATGGTGCAAACTAGTGATCGTTCTGCGGCTGAAAAAACCATAGCAAGACTAGAAGAGGTTTTGAAGACTTCTAGTAATAATTTTTTCACAAAAAATAGTCGTACTGTAGGCAATGAAACGGTAATCAGTTGGGAAGGTTTACATCCAGAAAAAGGCATTCAAAGTGTTTTATCTTATCGTTGGGCAAATGATAATACGCTGATTATTACAACAGGAACTAGCCCGATGGCAAGGCTGACTCCGACTCCTAATCCCTCGTTAGCAAATACTTATCTTTTCCAAACGGCAACAAATAGTTTTCAGCGTCCCAATTCTGGGTATTATTTTGTTAATTGGGGTGCGGCGCTGTCGTTTGCTTATACGTTGATTCCTCCAGAATATTTGGAGTCTGAGTTTGCGCGTTTAGGGAAACAGGCGTTGGGAAGTATTCGCAGTTTAAGTGGTTCTTGGTTGACAACGCCCGAAAAAGAGCAATCTGATTTTATGATTATGATTGCGCCGGCAAGAAAGTAGAATCAGCTGTGCCCACCGGCGAAAATGGTTGGGCATAGCTACAGGAGAATATATAATTTATGCTGAATGAAATTAAAAATTTAACGTTAACTCTTGCACCGCGTTTAATAGAAATTCGCCGGCATTTACACGCCCATCCTGAGTTAAGCGGGCAGGAATATCAGACGGCTGCTTATGTGGCGGGGGTGTTATCTTCCTGTGGAATTCATGTTAGGGAATCGGTGGGAAAAACCGGCGTTGTGGGAGAATTAATTGGCGATGGAAATGATGAGAGGTTGTTGGCAATTAGGACGGATATGGATGGTTTGCCAATTGTGGAAAGGACAGGGTTAGAGTTTGCGTCGCGTAATGAGGGGGTGATGCACGCTTGTGGGCATGATGTGCATACAACTGTGGGGTTGGGAACCGCGATGGTGTTGGCATCTTTGGGGCAAAAATTACCGGGAAATGTGCGTTTTTTGTTTCAGCCGGCGGAGGAAATTGCTCAGGGTGCTGAGTGGATGGTTAATGATGGGGTGATGGAGAATGTTAGTAGTATTTTGAGTGTTCATGTTTTCCCAACAATTGAGGCCGGTTGTGTGGGAATTCGGCATGGGGCGCTAACTGCGGCGGCGGATGATATTGAGATTATTATTATTGGGGAGTCGGGGCACGGGGCGCGTCCCCATGAGGCGGTGGATGCGATTTGGATTGCCTCACAAGTGATAACGATGTTACAGCAGGCGATTAGTCGTACACAAAACCCCTTGAGGCCGGTGGTTCTTACTATTGGTCAAATTAGTGGGGGAAGGGCTCCTAATGTGATAGCGGATCAAGTGAGAATGGTAGGAACTGTGAGATCGTTGCATCCTGAGACGAGTCAGCAGTTACCGGGGTGGATTGAGAAGATTGTGGCTAATGTTTGTAGTGCTTATGGGGCGCGGTATCAGTTGAATTATAAACGGGGTGTTCCTTCGGTGCAAAATGATGCTTTTTTGACGCAGTTGGTGGAGTCAGCGGCGGCGGAGGCTTGGGGAAATAATCGGGTACAAATTTTGCCGGAACCGTCGTTAGGGGCTGAAGATTTTTCTGTTTATTTGCAACAGGCGCCGGGGATGATGTTTCGGTTAGGAGTAGGGTTTAAGGATAAGAAAAATTATCCTCTTCATCATCCTAAGTTTGAGGTGGATGAGGAGGCTATTGTTACGGGGGTTGTGACTATGGCTTATGCAAGTTATAAGTATTGGAATTAGGTGTTTGTTTTTATATGAGGGCCGGCAGGGAGTGCGGCTGACACGGAGGTACGGCCCCTACATTTGTGATTTTTTTAGGAAAATTTTTAAGGGCAAGCGCTTATTTATGAGTCTCTCTGGAGGTTTATTTCCAAAGGTGGATGGGGTTATTTTGTCAGTTTGTTAAACTTAAAAACAATAACAATATAAGACAGTTAATATTATGGCTTCACCCACAAAACTCAAAGGTTTAGAGTTAATTGATTGTGCAAAAGCTAATGCCGGTCAGGGAATACAAGCTGCTGCCGAATTATGCGGATATGGGGATGATTTGAATAGGTTTAAGGGGGAATTGATGCACGCTTGCGATAATATTGGTGTGCAAATTCATGAGTTAAGTGATTTAATTACCGATCAACAAGCGGTGATACAAAGAGGTGGTATTGAAGTGGCGCCGGATACGCCATCTGAGCTTTAATTTGTGATCTAGGGGCCGGCAAGGGGGCACGGCCCTTACAGTCATTTTTAAGGGTATTTATCAATGATATGGAACTAAAGACGATTCAGCATTTTATCTAACACATTGCGGGTAATTTGTTGGGCGGCAGAATTGAGGCGAGAGGTGCGTAATTGTGGGGAGTTATAATCGTCTAATCCCCAACTCCATTGTATGGTGCCGGTGGCAAAAACAAGGGCTCCTGAATCGGCTTTATAAAGAGTGGTATTGCTGTATCTTGTATCGCCTTTATAGGGGTAGGGAGAATGACAAACTCGGATTAGATTTTTTGGAGATTTTCCATTTTCATAGATTTTATCAACTTCGTAGCCTAAAAGTCCGGGGAGTTTATCACCTTTTTTTAAGTTGGTGTTTTTTAATAGCCATTCGGGGGCTTCATCAAGGGTGAGATCGCCGTCAACTTCAAAGGTTTGATACATGACTCCGATCAGGGAATTTTCGGGCCGGTTTACGGGTTCTTCTCGCCACAGGGTGGTGACTCTTTTTTCGCTGAATTCGTCTCTAACTCGCAAAAATGGGTCATTTGCTGCCATTTCTTTGTAGCTAACAATAGTTCGATTACTTTCGCCGGTGATGCGGCTGGGTTCGAGGCGTATTTGCCAGAAACAAGTATTGGCAGAAAAGAAACCTAAATTAATTCCTTTATCTCTGGCATTTTCGATGTTTTCTCGCATATCATAGGACCAATATTCATCGTGTCCTACTGATAGGAATACTTTGTGTTTTAAGAGTAATCTTTTGTTAAAATGGGTGTCTATATTGGTGCAGTAAGTTACGTCGTAGCCTTCTTTTTCTAGCCAGCGTACCATGTTGTATTCCCAACCGGCACTTGATACTCTATTAGCCGGTTGAAAATTAGTTAAAAATTCCCCCGCCCCGACGCCATAGGCTGCTTTGAAATTAGGGCTTGCAGCGTAGGGCCGGTTGAAGGAAACTTTATAGGCTTGTTTGACTGTAGAACTCCAGCGGTAAAGAGATTTTTGACCCCAATTGTTATAGGCTTGAAAGGTGATAACACTGGATTGAAAGAGGATATCAGAGGTTCGAGAATCGTCACGAACAACAAACATGATATAGCTTTGTTTTTTGGATTTATTAGCGGTGAGTTTGGCTAAATAAACACCGCTTACCCAATCATTAGGAATGGTTAAAATATAAGGGTTTTTCCAGTCGCATTCTATTAAGGCTGAGGCTTCGTCTTCGAGGGGTGGTGGTTGTTGAATGCCGGTGAGATTTATGGGTTGGGTGATGCGTCGGCTTCCATCGCCATTGTACCAGCCCATACGGAAAATTTCGAGGGTATAATTGGGGTCTTTGGTGTTAACAAATAGCTTAATTTCTTTGCCAAGATTAACGCTGGTGAGGTTTGCGTAGCCTTCTATTTCTCGGTTGATGGCGGGGTTAGTGAGTTGCCATTCTTTGCTGCCGGGTTTTTGGTTTTCTTCAATTATGGGGTTATTGGTTTTTGCTTGGGAATAGGCGGCGATTTTGGATAGAAAAGGTGTTGTTAATCCAATGAATAAGGATTTTAGGAAAGTGCGGCGAGAGGGGGTCATTTGTCTGTTTGATTTGAGGATAGGAGGTTGGGTGGAAGAATGAAACCCAACCGAAACTATTTAACCACACCGGCACACTTTTACACTCATATCACTACTCGCACTTACCAACGTTTTCCCATCAGGACTAAACGCAACTTTTGACACTTTTTCTGTATGTTCATCTAAAATTTGTAGCAATGCGCCGGTGTGCATTTCCCAAAGTTTTACCGTTGTATCACTACTCCCCGTTGCGATAATTTCGCCATCAGGACTAATAGCAATTGAATGAACAGGAGACGGATGACCTTCTAATTTTCTCAACAATTGGCCGGTGGGTAAATACCACACTTTCACCTTTCCATCTTCGCCACCAGTTACTAAATTATTGCCATCGGAACTTATCGCCACCGCATATACTTTTGACGTTTCTTTAATAGTATGAAAAACTTCTCCTGAAGGTAGCCGACGTAACTGAATTAACCCCTCTTTTTCTGTTTCATCTTCTGCACTTGATATCATTCCCCCCGTCACTAAAATATCGCCTTTAGGACTAATAGCAACTGCGTAAATAACATCCGGCCCTAAATCATGTAATAATTCAGCTTTTGGCAATTTCCAAATTTGAATTGAGCCGGTTTCATCCACCGGATCTTCTCCCGCACTTACCATGATTTTACCATCAGCACTAATCGTCACACAAGAAGCCCAAAAAGATGTTTCTAAGGTGCGAGTTTTTTCTTGAGTGCGTAAATTCCACAGTTCAATATTTGCATTAGCAACAGCCAATAATTCGCCATCAGGATGTATGGCAAGATCCGCAATTGCCATAGCGTCAGAATCAATATCAAAATTGTGTAATTCGGTGCCGGTTTCCAAATTCCAAAGTTTAACTTCTTTGCAACTTCCTGATGCCAAAATTTTGCCGGCAGAATTAATATTCAAGCAAGTAACAGCGCTTTTATGACCTCTCAAAATATTTGTTAATCGCCAATTTGTTTTATTAAAAGGTTGAGCATAAGTTGTATTAATTGAGGATTGTTCTATTTCTTTTTCTTCGTAGATTTCTTCCTTTTCTTCTTCTAAATTAATTCCTTCTGGCTCAATTTTTTTTCTTGTCTCTACCGTTTGATTTTCTCTTGAATTATCAAAGGATTCTTGTAAATCAATCATCTGATTTCGCAGTTTAATAATTCCTTCACGAATAGCCGTTAAGTCTGTGGATTCTGTAGCGGTTTGAAAATTTTGTAGTATATCCTTGGGAATGCTTAAAATATCGTTGGAAACTTGGCTTAAAGTGGCTTTAACTTCGCTTAAATCTATAGGAGAAGAAACTGTAGCCGGCATTTGAAGTTTGGCTAAAGCTGCTTCAATTTCACTTAAATCTACAATTTGTGTCTTGTTATTTGGTTCAATTTCAGAACTTTTTTGAAGTTGCTCAAGCGCCGTCTTAATTTCTTCTAATTGCTGTAAAACAGGATTTTGAAAACTCTCAATAATGCGACTTTGCAAGGTTCCAGAAACCGCCGCCACTCCATCTGAAAGCAAAACTAAAGCAGCTTCAAGCCGGTTAAAATCAAAAGCAGATTTAGAAATATAATTCTCTTCAAAACTTAGTTTTTGTTGTGTTAACTGTTGCTGCAATTGAGCAAAAGCAGCACCAATAATTTCCAGTTGTCGTGATGACGTTTGATTAATCAACTCTGTCAATTGATTTAATGAATTTTGACTATCAGCAAACTCATTAATTTGTAAAACTTCTTGGGGTATTATTTCACCGGCACTCCCCATTGAATTTTGTAACAAACCCAACATTTGATATAAAACTGTTTGCTGATTTTGTAGCCGTTCAATTTCTAAAAATAGTCGTTCTAAGTTTTCCTTGAATTCAAAAGATTGACTATCTTGCCTTTGTTTTGCCAGTGCATCTAAAACACCCAAAACCGCAATTCTTAACTCTTCTATTTGCGTTTCTATATTAGAATTTATAACCGATGATCCGGCTGTATAATTATTAGCTGGTTGACTTTTTATTAACCGGCTATTCAACTCCTCCAACTGTGCTTGCACCGGCGCCAAAGAAGGCATACGTTGACTTGCAAGGTTTTGCAAATTATTCTGTAAACCTCGCAACTCCCGCGCCTGCACCGTCATTTCGCTTTGCAAATAAGACATCGCCTGAGCCAAGTCTGATATAGCTTGACGCACAGGTTCACCCGATGCCGTCTCAGCAACACTGCGGCGCATATATTCCATTTCAGCAAGCATTTGGCGTTGCACTTGCACGACTTCACTGCCACCACCACGCGGTAAACGTTCCAAAGCACGCCGGTTTGCCAAATTCAACAACAACGATAAAGAAATTGGAGTTGCTGCATACAAAAGTTGCTGATTTGCTACTGCAATTGCCGTCCCGATAATTGAACCGGCAATAGAAGCATATTCAGCAATAATCAGCCAATTACTATTATTTTGCATTTATCTTTTTTCAACTTATCTCCACTTCTAATTTTAAACTTTTCTTACCAATTATTGCTGCTGAGTTTGTAATTGTTTTACCTGCGTTACCAACTTCTGTAAATAAGGCTTAACAATAGTTTGATTTTTCTCTTCTAACTCTTCAAGACGGCGGCGTAACTCTTCAAGTTGTTCTTGTTGATTTGCCTGAAGTTGCGTAAGAAACTCCTGAATTTCATCGCCATTATTTTCTGCTAATTCCGATGACATAACCCCTGGATTAGTTGCATTACTAGCATGAGCAATTTTTTCTTGTAAAAGCAAAAACTGCACATTCATTCTTTCCCAATCAGCATGAGTAAGCACATCGGTTTGTAACCTTTCCATTAAAGCTTTCAACTCTTCTACAGATTGACGAATACCATCAATATCTACCTGCTCATCTGGCATCATTGATTGCAATTGTTTTGCAAAATAATCACGCATTTCTGCCAACGCCATCGCCGTACTATCTTGCAATTCAGCAAACGAACGCTGTAAATTTGTAATTTCTTCTTGAAAATTAGGAGTTGACTCTAACAATTCTGGAGTCGGAGAAAAAGGAAACAAAGAATCAAAATTAGAAGTAATTTCCGCCGTATTTGTCGTCGGTAAAACTTGATCTTTTTGTGTTATTCGAGAACGATTAATTAAATTTAACGACACCGCCATCGTCAAAGGAAGCGCCGCAAAAATAACTTGTTGAGAAAGCGCAGCCGCCACACTTCCAACAGCAGATAAACACACCGAAGCATACTCGGCAATTTCCAAAGGCTGACGCCGGTGGTGGGAATTGGTTAAAGACTTCTGAGTTTCTGAATTTTCCATACTCTCAACAGGGGTAATGCTTTCCCAAAATTTTAGATGGGAATGCGTCTAATAGTTTACTTTGCCTTTAAAAAAATTTTAGAGTTGGTTTCCCCCATACTCCGGTTTTTACCTCCACCGGCCAATTTTAGCTCACCTTTGGTTAACCCAAAGCGTTAAGCTAGAATTCCTTGCTTTTTAAGCAGACATCTTTTTGTTTAGCACAAGTCATTCCATGAGTCAACATCCTATAATTTTTTCCTTCTTTGCCGGCACAGGTTTTTTAGATTTAGGCTTTGAAAACAGTGGTTACAAAATAGCCTACGTCAACGAATATTTTCCCCCATTTATGGAAGCCTATAAATACTCAAGAAAAAACCTCAACATTCCCCTCCCTGAATACGGTTACTATCCCGAAAGCATCACCGATTTTCTAACAGGAACACCCAAAGAAAAAATTCAAGAATATATCAAAGATATTAGAAAAAATAGCAACCTTATCGGCTTTATTGGTGGCCCACCTTGCCCCGACTTTTCAGTTGGAGGAAAAAACAAAGGTAAAGAAGGCGATCACGGTAAACTCTCCGGGTCTTATATCGCCTTAATATGTCAATTTCAGCCCGATTTTTTCTTATTTGAAAACGTCAAAGGCTTGTGGCGCACCAAAATTCATCGCGCCTTTTATGACGAACTAAAACAACAACTAGAAAACACCGGCTACCTCCTAACAGAACGTCTTATAAACGCCATTGAATACGGCGCACCTCAAGACAGAGAACGCATAATTTTAATCGGTTTCAAAAAAGAATTATTAACCACCAAAGGCATAGAAACTTTACATCAAGGAGCATTTCCTTGGGAAAAATACATCCTCTACCCCAGAGAAAAAGTTTTCGCTTATTCTTGGCCCCAAACTAACACTTTTGAAGAAAATTCAACCCTACCTTGTCCTAAAAAAATTCCCAAAAAATTAACCGTTGAACATTGGTTTAACAACAATGATGTCTTAAACCATCCTAACGCTCAACAATACTTTCAACCAAGAGCAGGAATTAAACGTTTTAGCTCTGTCTTAGAAGGCGACGACTCCAAAAAATCCTACAAACGCCTTCACCGCTGGCGCTATTCTCCCACCGCTTGTTATGGAAATAACGAAGTTCATTTACATCCTTACAAAATTCGCCGGCTTTCCGTTGCAGAAGTTTTAGCCATTCAATCTTTACCCAAAAAATTTGTTTTACCTCCTCATTTATCCCTCACTAACCTATTCAAAACCGTAGGAAATGGTGTACCCTATTTAGCATCAAAAAAACTAGCTGAAACCATTCTTGACTTTTTAGAATTAAACAAATAAAACTCACTGCCTTTACAAACTATCTACATTATTATTACCCCTAATAAATATAGAAAAAAGACAATCTGCCTCAATTTAAAATAACCCTCACTCCTGCACCAAAAACTCAACCCTCGGCACCAAAGGATCTTGCACAATACCAACCCCAGCAAACCCCCAACGCTTCAACAAACTCTTAACCTGCGAACTAGAAACAGACTCCACCGCAAACTTATCCGCCACATCCTTAGCATGAGTATTCAAATAACTCAACGCATCAAAATCCTCCTTAAACATCAACAAAAACCCCTTAGCATCATCCAACTTTGGATGCGCCGCCACATAAGCACCATCAACTTTTGACCGAATTAAATAATAAAAATCCGACATTTCAACACCCCTAATATTTTTACTTCAAATCTTCCAACTTAATACGCGGATCAGCAACCTTTAACAATAAATCTGCCAACAAATTACCCACAATTAACATCAACGCACCCATCATCAAACTTGCCATCACCAAATACAAATCCTGCGCCGTCACAGCTTGCAAAATAAGCCGGCCCAAACCAGGCCAATTAAAGAAAAACTCCGCAATAAAAGCACCCCCCAACAACCCCGCAAACTCAAACCCCAACAACGTAATTAACGGATTAATTGCATTACGCAAAGCATGAACATAAATCACCCGATTTTCCGGCAAACCCTTCGCCCTAGCAGTGCGAATATAATCTTGACGCAACACATCTAACAACTGTCCCCGCGTAATGCGTTGCAACCCTGCAAAACTCGTAATACTCAACGCAATTGTAGGTAAAATCATGTGCCAACCCACATCCAAAATCTTACCCAAAAAAGTTAAATCATTATAATTAATACTCTTCATCCCCCCAACCGGAAAAAGAGGAGAAGTATTTTGAGCAAAAAATAACAACAACAAAGCCGTAATAAAACTCGGAAAACCCTGGCCGGCATAACTCAAAACCTGCAAAACCCTATCCACAGTTTTATTTTGCTTAACAGCCCCCAAAATACCCAATGGAATAGCAATCGCCCAAGTTAAAATCAACGAAGAAATTGCTAACAACAAAGTAGCCGGAATTCTTTCTGCCAAAAGAGAAGCCACCGACCGCTGTGTGGCAAAACTTTGACCAAAATCACCACTACTAAGAATACGCCACAGCCAGCGCCAATATTGTTCAGGCCAAGACTTATCTAAACCAAAATTCTTTTTAAACAACTCCAAAGTGTCAGGAGAAATCTTCGGGTTTTGGCGCAAAGTATCTAAATAATCCCCTGGTGCCAACTGAATAATAAAAAAGCAAAGAATAGAAGCCAAAAATAAAGTAATCAAAGCCTGCAAAAGCCGCTTCAAAACATAGAGAAACATCTCACTGCCAAGCAGCCCTCGAACCACATCTTTATTTAATCTAAAATCTAAATTCGCCATATTAGTGATTAATTATTGAAGATTGAGGCTGGCAAAAACCGGCAGACAGAATAAGGGAACGGCACCGGGGCACCGGCCCCATAAGCACTCTTAAAATGACAGAGGAAAACCGATCAATGACCAATTACCACTCATTTAATTAATACTGAACCAAAGAAATAATCGGCACATCCGCCGGCAAATTCTGACGTCCGTTTAAATCTACCAACTCCACAATAAACGCAAAACCCACCAAATGAGAGCCGGTTTGGGCCACCAACTGAGCCGTCGCCGCCGCAGTCCCCCCAGTAGCAATCAAATCATCCACAATTAAAACCCGACTACCCGGCGCCCAAGCATCTTGATGGACTTCCAACCGGTCAGTACCATATTCCAGGGCATAATCAACCCCATAAACAGCCGCCGGCAACTTACCACGCTTCCGCACCGGCACAAAACCCACATCCATCTTATAAGCCAAAGGCGTGCCAAAAATGAAGCCCCGCGACTCCATCCCAGCAATATAATCCACCCCCAAATCCGCACACTTATCAGCCAAAAGATCAATCGTATAGCGCAAAGCCTGGGGGTTGGCCAGCAGCGTCGTAATATCTCGAAACAGAATACCCGGTTTAGGAAAATCAGGAATATCGCGGATAACAGACTTCAAATCCATGAGTTTATTCAGTGAGGGATGGTTCAGAAAAAAAAGCCTCAAAATGACAGGTCTAGGAGCCTTCGTAGAGGAACTCTACCCACACCTGACAGGTCGTGCAAACAAAAATCCTACACCACAATGGACATCCCTCACACATCCCACTACCAAAAAGCCAAGCATCCTTAAATTTCGTGTCATTAAACTGCCAAAATCTTGATAAGATAATGTCTTTGTTTATACCCGGATGCGGAAAATCCCCCTCCGAATTTGGGTAAAACCAAGCTAAAGGCAGATCCCTAGCGACGCAAATGAGACAATAAGCTAAATACTAGAAGTGAAATATTTTTGTTTGAAAACCGTTATAAATTCATCCATCCAAAGACCAGTTGACCATCTCAGGCAGTCAATATGAACAGTCCCGTAACCGTCATGCAATCCAATAGTCCGCCACAACGGTCAACACCGCTAATTTTAGACAGTTTGCCTAGCCTGCCCCTCTCCGATGCCGGAGCACCCCGCCGCACCCGAATGCAAATTGACCTGATGTTATTAGCAATTGAAGCTCTTAACCTCAGAGGTTCTGAAGATATCCTAGCGGTGGCAAAAGAACTTGAACTCGACGATATTATCAAAAACCGCGTCACTCTTTGGCGAATGCGGAGCACAAACCCCCTACGCCGTTTCAGCCAACGCCGGCCCCTCACCCTGGAAGAAGCCAAAGCCCTTGTCCTTATCGGTTGTCATTTAACCAGGCGGCTCACCGTTCCCATCCGTCAACTTTTGATGGACTACCAACAACTGCGCCAAAAACAACTGCCCCTAGACCATCACCTGCGGCTATCCGACTATCTCGAACGTTTTCGAGTTCATTTTCGTTCTCGGATGAACCCCCGCCGTACCGCAGTGCTGGCCTACAAAACCGATGAAAAATTAAACGAATTAGCCCTAGAATTACTCGCAAAATTACTTTTCTGCACCGGCACGTCTGGAATGCAGCGTTTCTGGATTAGTCTGTTTGACGGTGAGGTGCTATGACCATTCAACGACAGTACAGTTTACCAAATTGCACATTATTTTTAGAAGGACTCAGCGACTCGTCTGCTAGTAACCCGACCGACTTTCGGCCTTTGATGTCGATGCTGATCAATGCTGAATGCCGGTTTGCCGGTGTATCGCAAAATCTTTCGGGTGGTCGAGAATTTTTTGAAGGTCTTGTTAAAGCTGTCTCTTCCTACGCTCAACAGTTTTTAAGTGGTGTTCCTCACCTAGAAGAGTCTAACGGCTCACCAACTCCTGTAGAGTTACGGCGTGGTCAAGGAAATTTACACCGGCTCATTATCCGCCCCACCGATAAAGCTGCTGCTTCTCCTATTGAGCTTGATTTAACTACCGTACAGTTATTTGATTTGGTCGAAGCAGTTGATCAGTTCTTAAACGATACGCGCACTTTGCCAGAAATATCTGTGCCCCTTGTGCCGGTTTCCAAAAAATACTCCCACACTAATGAGCCTCTTACCAAGAGAGCCTTACCGGCCGCTATTGGTGTTTCCAGCTTAGCAGCAGCAGCTTTTGCTTTTTCTTTGTTACCTATTCCAGAAGTACGCCGGCCTGAAGAACCTCAACCGCAAACCTCTAGCCAAACCCAAAATACTCCCACCGCTACAGCAGCCGGTAGTCCAGAGCCCACTGCTTCTGTTCCACCTTCTACCGACATCCAAGCTACTTTGGCTAATGTTCCCGAAATTACTGATACGGCTGAACTTGAAGACCTCAATACTAAACTGTTTGACCAAATAGATAAAGAGTGGGAGCAAAGAAATTTTACAGAAGAATTAACTTATCGTGTCACCCTTGGCAAAGATGGGGCAATTATTGGTTATAAGCCGGTTAATGATGCTGCTACCAATGTCAAAGAAACTCCTTTATTAAATTTGCTTTATTTGCCTCCCGGTGGCGGTCAAGCAACTCCTGAATCCTATGCCGATTTTAAGGTGGTATTTACGCCTCGTGGTGCCCTCCAAGTAAGCCCCTGGAAGGGTTTTAATCCCCCTCCTGCTCCCACTCCTACACCCACGCCTACGCCCACTGTAAGCCTCTCTCCCACGCCTACACCCACTCTAAGCCTTTCTCCCACGCCTACTCCTACGCCCACGACTTCTTCTGCGGGTGGAGAAATTACTGATCCTTCTCAGCTTGAGTCTTTGCAACAGCAACTTTACACGCAAATTAATGACAAGTGGAAAACAAAACCTTCTTTTGAGAGGGAGTTAACGTTTAAAATTGGTATTAATTCTGAAGGTAAAATTGTAGAATACGAACCGCTTAATCAACCGGCTTCTGATTATGTCAAGGAAACACCTTTGTCTGATTTGAAACAGCCGGTTGAAGGTAATTCCCAAATGGCTCATTATCGAGTGGTTTTTACCCCCAGAGGTGTCTTGCAAGTTAGCCCCTGGAAAGGTTTTAGGTAATAACCTAACTGAAAAAACAACCAATACTGTTCTAACCCAAAACCCCGGTTTTCTATATAAACTGGGGTTTTTAAAAACCGTTTTTTGTAGTTAACATCTGTGATTACTCAGTTGGTTTGAAGTAGAAAACAAAACCTATAATTGTGGAAAAAACTATGCCAAATTATCCATCAAAACTCGTTTAATTTGGCTTCGTTAAAGCGTTGAATAAGTTCTTGAATAATTAGAGGATCAGTAGTTACAACCACTACTTCTGATTGATTTGTAGCACCTGATTTGTTAAGGACGCTATGACTTCCTACCCACGCAAAAATTTCATCACAAACAATAAAGTTTTCATGGCTTTCTATTTGTTTAAATAAAATTTTTCCTGGGTATTGTTTCCCAAGTTCTTTTAATTGTTTTAAATGGTAGTTTTCTTCAGATTTTGGCCAGCCAATTTGAAGAGAAGCAGAACCTTTTAAAAAGTTTTTAAATTTTTCTAAAATTTCAGGGGGTAAAGGTTGTTGTCGCATCCAGGGAGAGGCGATAATTAAGCTGCTTTCAGCTGTTTGTAAGGCTTCTTCAATTATAGTTTGGTCTGGGTTGAGGGATGTAACTACTTGATATTCATAGGGACTTTGTAAACTTTGTAATTGTTGGTTTATTTCTTCAACTAAATTAACATCTGTAGTGGAACTATCGCTGATGGCAGTTGTGATTTGTGGTTGGGATAATTTGGCATTTTGAGGACGTGGTATCGTGTCTATGGTTTGTCGCAAGGCGAGGATAATTTCAGCTAAGTTTTCTATTTGTTGGAGTTCAGGGCGGTTTTTAAATTGTTGGCTAAGTATATGTATTTCTTCTCCCAAGGTTCCTACAGCCATTTCTAAACTGTCTTGTTTATTTTTGAGGGTATCTATATCAGAGTTTTGGAGGTTTATAAATTGGTTGGGTTCAATACTTTTGGCTTGGTTTTCTAACTGTTGAATAAGCATTTGAATGGCTCCTGACCATTCTTTTTTGGCACTATCAAGAATTTGAATTTGTTGGTTAATTTCTTGAACGGCGCTGCTAGTAAGTTGTTTATTTCTTTGCTCAAAATGGCGGCGGTTGGTTAAATTTAAGGCTAGGGAAAGAGAGACTGGGGCGACTGCAAAAAGAATTTGTTGGCTGAGGACGGCAGCTACAGAACCGACTACTGAACCGGCTAAAGAAAGGTATTCTATTGTCTCTAGCCAGGAGCGATTTTTAACCATTGTTTATTTTCCTTTGGCAATTTTCTATTCTTTTTTAAAGATTGATGACAAATAAGAAAGGACAAAAAATCACTCGCGTTGCCAAATTTTGAGGATGCCGTTGGCGCTGCCGGTGGTGAGAAGTTGGCCAGAGGGGCTGATGGCAACGGAGATGACGGGTTGGTTGTCGTCGGAGAGGGTGCAGACACATTCACCGGTGGTCATATCCCACATTTTAATGGTGCCGTCGGCGCTACCGCTGATCAGGGTGTTGCCGTCTGGGGTGAAGGTGATGGAATAGACGGGGCCGGTGTGTTCGGCGAGGGTGCCAAGTAGTTCGCGGTTGGGAAGTTGCCAAATTTTAACGGTGCCGTCGCCGTTGCCGGAGGCGAGGAGTTCGCCGTCTGGACTGATGCTAAGGGACCATACGAAGTCTAAGTTACCGCTGAGGCTGGCAATTTGGCTGGCATCGGCAATGCGCCACAAATGTATGAGTCCGTCTCCTCCACCGGAGGCAAGAAATTGGCCGTCGGGGCTGAATTTGAGGGCGTAGACGGGGCCACTATAGTCGGTGAGGCGGTGTTGGAGGATGCCGGTGCCGGTTTGCCAAAGTTTGATGGTTTCGTCAAAGCTGCCAGAGGCAAGTAGTTTGCCGTCGGGACTAATGGCGATGGCTCGGACTGAACCGCTGTGGGCGATGATACTGTCTAGCATTTCGCCGTTGCTGAGGTTCCAAAATTTGATGGTTTGATCCCAGCTGGCGCTGGCCAGCATTTGGTTGTCTGGGGTGATGGCGACGGAAAAGATGCCTCGCAAGTGGGCTGTCAGGGTGTGTAGGAGTAGGCCGGTGTGGAGATCCCAAATTTTGAGGGTTTTATCAAAGCTGCCGGAGACTAGTTGTTGACCGTCGGGGCTGATGGCAAGGGCGCTTATCCAGTCTGTGTGTGCGTTGTGGGTGGTTTTGCATTGCCATTTTTGGGGGGTGAGGGTTGAGGTGGCGATTCTGGGGAGGAGTACGGGTTTGCCGGTGGGGGTTGATGTTGGGGAGGCCGGTGAAACGTTTGTTTGAGGGGTGGGGAGTTGGGGGCTGGTTTTAAGTTCTTCTCGCGGCCTTTTTTGCAGGGTTTCGAGGCTGTTTGCTAGGCCGGCAAGGCGTTCTGAGAATTGGTTGAGGTTGCGCTCTAGTTTGTCTACTCGTTCAATGACGGCGGAGGTGTTGAGATAATGAATGACGCTACTCACGGATTCTTGTAGGGTAGTGCATTGTTCTTGCAGGTTTTTGAGGTTTTGATAAATCAGGGTTGTGTCTGGGGAAATTTCTGTTTCGCTTGGTTTGGCTTCGCTTGGGGTTGGTTTTGGGGTAGTTTCTTCGGAAAGTTGTTGCTGAATTCGGGCTATGGCGGCTGAGGTACGCCGCCAGTTTAGTTGGTTGGTGCGATAGCGGTTAATGAGATTTAGGGCGACGGATACGGTGAGGGGAAAAAGCGCCCATTTGGGTTCCCCGGATATTGCTACTGGGATTAAACCCAGGATGGTGCAACCTAGGGCTGTATATTCTGCTATCTCGAAGCGGTGAGGAGTATTCCACATTTTGATAATTCTGATAGCGTTACGGATCTTTGGAGCGAAAGTGAGTGTAAGTTTGATTTTTGGTGAAATAAAAATTGTTTCAAAGCATAGCACTATTACCAATTTTTTACTCAAGTGGGCTGTTTTTAATTTTATCTCGATTTGAGATGTTACTGGAGTCTGTGATCATTGGAATTTTGAGATTATCTACGATGGTGTGGGCCAAAGTGTACAAGCTTTTTATTGAATATTTTTTAAATTTTGCTGACAATAGTTTTTGTTTGTTTCAGTTTTTATGTCTCTTTTTTAGTTCCTATAGGTTTTAGCTATTTACTTTGCAATTACTGTTTGGATTATGGGTTTTGTTTTTCTCGGTGTCTGTTGGATGTGAGGGAACTAAGTGTTTAACTTTACTTTTGTTGTCTTTGGGCTGCCGGTGATGGTGTTGGAGTTTTTAAAATTTCGGTTGGTATTTTTTTAGGTTTTGCGGTTTTTTAAGGATTATTTTTCATGGATTGTTGCAAAAAACTGTTATTAATTATACCGGAAGTTTGATAGATTTTGTTAATAATTTATCCGAGGTTTTCGGAGATTTATTTGCAATTAGCCCAGGTCAATAATTGTAAATTTTTTGATGTCTATTATGTAAAGAAAATACAAATTTGCGTGATTATGTGCTTTACGAAAATTATACATTTTAATGTTTTTAATAGATTTCTGAGTTTGTTTGACTGCTTTTGCAGAAAAGCTGGCCTAATAAAGAAGAGTTAGCTCGATAATTACAGAACAAGGGAACTCTGCTTTGTTACGATATTTTTAACCGAACACAACATTTAAGATGTTGATGGAGAAATGGTTTAAGAAATTTATTGTCGGAGTATTGACGAATAAATCAACAAAGGCTACTATGGGTTTAGTTGAATTTTAAATCAACTAAGTACAGACTGAGGTGGGCCAATAGTCTCGTTCTGTAACCAAATAAAAGAGGAAAGGAAAATGAATAAAATTGCCGAAAAAGATAGCAAAGCAAAGATTCTGGAAACCTTTTATTTATTATTGGTTGAGCGAAAAAAGATTGAGTCTAAAGTTGCAACAAAAGAAGAAGAAGCAGCGAAAGAACAAAATAAAGTTTTGCTGGAGAAGGCGGGAAAATATACAGTTGATGGAATTGTTAAAGGTTTAGCCGATTTACAGTTAGAATTTGGGACTATTGTTAACGGTTTATCAGAAAAGCTGGAAAGTGAATCATCAAAGTTAGATGAATTAAAACAGGCGATTGAGATTGAAAAACAAAACTTGCAAGAAGTGCAACAAATTCGACTTGCAGCAGATGCACTATATATTTTGACGCAAGAACATCAAGAGCGGTTAAAATTAATAGAAGAAAAGGCTTGTGAAAATCGAGAAATTCTCGAAAAAGAAATTACAGAAACCCGCAAATTTTGGCAGAAAGAACAGGAGGAATATGAGTCTAATTTTCAAGAAGAAGGAGAGTTGTTAATTAAGCAGCGTCAGCAAGAAGTTGATGATTTTGTCTATAAACTTGAACGCAGTCGTAAAGTTGAAACAGATGAATATGAAAATAGCGCCCGCCAACAAGAAAGACTGTTGTATAATAGCGAACAAACCTATCAAAAACAATGGGCAGAACGAGAGAAAGTTTTGGCAGATAATCAAGTTTTATTTGTTGAATTTCAACAACGAGTAGAAAAGATGCCAGAAGAGTTGAAGAAGGCGGAAGAGGATGCGAAGAAACGGGCAATTGAAGATGTAAATCGTGAGGCGAAAGTGCGGGCTGATTTGACGGAAAAAGAATGGGAAAAAACCAAGGAAGGGTTCGAGTTAAGGATTGTGTCTTTAGAGGCAACAATTCAGCGACAAAATGAACAAATTGCTGAAATTTCTCAACAGTTGCAAGAGACTATTAAGCAAGCACAAGATTTAGCTATTCGTGCTTTTGCTAGTACCAATGGTGCGGCAAAAAATTAGCTAAAAACTGGTGATTTCGCTAGAAATAATTCAGGCTAAAAATCGTAAATAATTAGAAGCAAAGAGGAAAAATGAGCAGCAAAAAAGCAACAACAAAAACAGGTAATGATGAAGTGGAAAAAGCCCCTAACAAGGAAACGAAACCCTCGACAAAAAAAGCTTCGTCTACGGTTAAAAAGTCAACCAATCAAACCAATGAAGAGTCTGTAGCTATGAAAACGCCTTTGAAGATGAATCAACCGAAACTTTTGCAAACTATTCAAAGCTTAGAAAAGTTGCAATTGGGATTTATTAGTGCGGTGAGTGAGTTATCTGAACAGTTAACTTTGGAGGCTTCAAAATTAGCGGAAGTGCAAGGTGTTGTGGTTGAGGAAATTCAACAATTGGAGGGTTTACATGGTTTGCAAGTAGTAGATGGTATGCTGGATAGTTTGGTGGAGCAATATGCAGAGAGTGCAAAAATGTTTGAGGAGGAATTGAAGGGACGAGAAAATGAGTTGAAACAAGAGGCTGAGGAACAGGAAAAGGCGTGGGAAAAGGAACAGGAAGAACATCAAAGGATGGTTGAAGAACAAAAGGATTTAAATGCTAAAAATCGGCAGCGAGATAATCAGGAATATTTGTATGAATTAAAACTAAAACGTCAGATTGAGAATGATGATTATGAGTTGCAAAAGAAAAATTTATATCTGGTTTTAGAAGAAACCAAACTGGCAAAAGAAAAAGAATGGGCGGAACGAGAAAAATTGCTTTCAGAACGCGAAAAAGTGTTTGCTGATTTGAAAGAAAAGGTTGATAATTTTCCAAAAGAAAAAGAGGCGGCGATTAAGCGAGGAACTGAGGAAGGCAAGGGAATTGCTACTTATCAAGCGAGGGTAAAGTCTGATTTGTATGCGAAGGATATTGAGGGACAAAAAGGAGTTTATGAATATCGTTTTATGTCGCTTGAGCAAACAATTCAAAGTCAAAATGCGCGAATTCAAAGTTTGTCAAAACAGTTGGATGCGGCGCTGAAACAGGTTCAAGATTTAGCGGTGAAAGCGATTGATGGGGCATCAAATTTGAGTTCATCTCAGTTTTTACGAGAGATTGCTTTGGAACAAGCTAAAACGCTTCAAAAAAGTAAGTAAAGGTTGAATAAGTTTCCGATAAAGTAGACAAGCTATGACTCCAGTTTTTTATAAAAAGCTGGGGTTTCTTTGGTTTGGGGTGTTATATTGGTAGGGAAATTGACGATAAATTAAAGGTTTGGTTATGCCGATTTATACTGGAATTTCTGCGGAGGCGTTTCGTCATCCTTTGGATCGGGAAGCTGAACAAGCTTTGCGGAGTTTGCCTGGTTTTGATATGGTGGCGCGAAAGTTTGTGGAGTTTGTTTATGAACGCCCGCAGTATGTGTTTTTGTTGGGGAATAGTATTCAAGTTGGCCCTCGGCAATATGGGAGTGTTTATCAGGTTTTTCGAGAGTGTGTACGGGATTTAGATGTTTATCCAGAACCGGCTTTTTTTGTGAGTCAAAATCCCATTTCTAATGCTTTTGCTTTGGGTCAAGAACAGCCTTCTATTGTATTAAATTCGGGGCTTTTGGATTTGCTAGATGAGATGGAGTTACGGGCTGTAATTGCTCATGAGTTGGGGCATTTAAAGTGTGGTCATACGACGTTAATTCAAATGGCAAGATGGGCTATGGAGGTGGCTTTTTTTATTGGGGATTTAACTTTTGGAATTGGTAATATTTTAAGTCGGGGGATGATTTTAGGGTTTTATGAATGGATGCGAAAAGCGGAGTTATCTGCGGATCGGGCTTCGTTATTGGTGGTGGATGATTTGGGGCCGGTAATGCAAACTATGATGAAGTTGGCGGGGGGAAGTTCTAAGCACGCCCATGAGTTGAGTTTGGAGGAGTTTTTGCGTCAGGCGGAACGTTATCAATCGTTGGATCAAGATAATTTGAATCAAGTTTATAAGTTTTTGCTTTATAATAATATTTCGCAAGGTGTTTTTTTGAGTCATCCATTTACTGTTGAGCGTGTTCACTATTTACAACAGTGGGCAAAATCAGAAGATTATAATCAAATTCGTCGAGGAAATTATACGCGGGTTGGGGCTCAAGGTTCGGTGAATGTAAAGGCAGAAGAACAGACTTCGACAGCAGGAAATGATGTGGATAATTTACGTCAACAAGTTGAGGAGTTGCAGAGAGAAATTGAACGCGTAAGGCGGCAGAGAAATGAGAGTTAGTTGTTGTTTTATATGGCGGTTCAAACTTTTTTTTTAGATTTTACTAGGGCTTGATTGATTCCAAGAATAAGGTTATTTATGGCCCTAAAAAAAGAAGTGATGCAATAAAAACCCCCTGGAGGGGGTTAGGTAGAATTTTGAAGTTTAGCGGGGGAAAACCGGCCTGGTATTGAAATTCATATTGGGTGTAGAATTGGAAGGATTTGTGTTTAAATTACAGCCATTTGGTGAAACATTTGGCTGGACATTTTGTGGTCTTTGTTGCGGCCGAATATTGGGTACAGATTTACTGTTGGGCTGTGGGCTACAGGAACCTGGAGTTGGGGCCGGTTGAGGCTGACAAGGAGAGGTTGTGGGTGTAGGAATTGGCTTGGAATTTCCGGGGGCGTTGTTAGCAATTTTTTCTGCTTCTGCACTTCTTTTTTCTAACACATTGGCAGCCATTAAACGGGTATTTTGCGATTGATTTTGCAGTGTATCTTTTAAGCTGGGAGTAGTCATGGGTAAAGTGACTTTTCCTAATGCAAATGCGGCAGCAGATCGCAGGGGCAAACTAGAACTTTGCAGGGCGGCTTGCAGTTGGGGAATAGCCGGCCCACCAATTGAACGTAACGCAACCGCACTATTTAAACGGACTTGTTCATCATCATCGCCTAGGGCTATCATCAAATTAGAAATAGCTGGTGTGCCGTTTTGACCTACTCCAGCTAAGGCAAAAGCTGCACCGCGTCTTAGTTCAACATTTTGATTTTTAAGGCTTTCAGCTAAAGGAATAACTGCTGGTTCACCTATTCGACGCAACGCAACTGCCGCATCCATTCGGACTTTTTCATTGCTATCAACCAAGGCTTCTAGGAGGTTTGGTATGGCTTTTTCCGCTTGAATACCCATTGAACCCAAAGCAAAGGCGGCACCACCGCGTACCCCCGCCTCCTCATCTTGCAAAGCAGCAGTGAGGGCGGGGATAGCCGCAACTCCTATATTTTTTAAAGCTTTGACGGCTTCCAAACGTTCACGAGGGTTAGTATTGTTAAATTTTTCGATATGAGAAAGAATTTCAAACTCTGGCTGTAATGTCTGGGCTTGAATGTTGGTAAACCCCATGAAAGTTGTTGATAAACATAGCAAAGCTAGTTTTGGGGCTAATAAAAGTTTTCGCTTTGTTTGGCTATCCATTTTTGCCTCTTTTTAATGGTGGTGAGACATTTACCACCGGTTAAAACCGGTGTCTATACAAATAAAGTCCTAGCGGACTAACTATCAATTATCTTAACCCCGGAGGGTTTTTTTTCCTCTACACACCGATTAAAATTTGTGACGAACCGGTTTCTATACAAATAAAGTCCTAGCGGACTAACTATCAATTATCTTAAGCCCGGAGGGTTTTTTTCCTGTAAACACCGATTTTAATCGGTGACGAGTTGCCGGTAAAAACTCTCCAACGCATCCACACAACTTTTATCCTCATAAAGTTTAAACTTTTGTTGACTAATTTTCTCTTGCAACCGCTTTCGCATTTCTTTATCTAAACCCAAACTCACAGCAATGTTAATATATTCTTCTTCAGTTTCAGCCAGAGTTTCTTTAACTGAAATCAATTTAAGAATTCCCGCAGACTGACAACCGCGCATAAACTTACCCAGGCGAGTAACTACAGGCAAATTACAGCTTATAGCCTCTAAAGTGGTTAAAAAACCTGTAAAATCAAAAGTATCTAAAAAAATATCTGCAACCAAAAGTAAGTTCCAATAATCTAACTTATCCAGACGAGGTAAAATAATACAAAAATCATCAAAAATTAACCCAGAATTGTCAAAACCAACCTTTAAACGGCGGCGAAACTTATTTGTAATTGCCAAACTTTCGTGGGAGACAAAAACAAATTTAGCATTCTTAACTTTCGAGGCAATTTCTGCAAAAATATAATCATATTGTGGTAAATATTTAAACAGTGATTGACAAGAAACATATACTATATCCTCATCTTTTAACCCAAAATTGTCTCTATTTTTACTTGTCTTTGGAATCACCGGCATCTTATAATAAATACCAATATTCGGCAACCTAATCAATTTTTCTGAATAATGAATTTCCGCATTAGCCGGTTCCATTAAATCTCCAGAAATAAAATAGTCAATTGTTGGTAAACCCGTAGTTACTGGATGCCCCCACGCTGCACATTGAATTGGGGCAAGTCGTAGCCCTGCAATTTGTGTCATCGGTGCATACATTCCCACGTCTAAAAACACTAAAATATCCAAATTATCATTTTCAATTTCTTGACAAATAACTTTTAAATTATTAGTTGTTGCATAAAATTTATCGCAAAAAAGCCTATAAATTTGATTTAAATTGTCATCTATATTATCAAGAGAATAACCAAAAATATCAAAGTTTTCTCGATTAGAATTTTGTAGCCAACCTAAAAATACAATTCCTACCGTATGCCATTGAAAACAAGCTGAAACATAGCCAACTCGAATTTTACGGTTTTTTACTAGACTATTAGGGCGTATTTTCCCCCATTGCGGATAATTTAGCGCCATCACTTTACAAACAAAGTTACCGTATTTTTTTTGTAAATTCAAATCATTTTTGCCTTGATACTGCAAATAAAAATTAGTATTATATCCCAAAGCTATAAGAGCATTTTTGTGGGTTTCTGGTGTAGCTAAATCAGTTTGATTAATACGAGTTAATGCCCGACTAAAACGCAATCTATAAGTTTCAATTTCTGACGATTTTTCATAAACAACAGGTAACAAACGCATATATTCTAGTTGTAGACATAAATTATTGGGCAATAAAATCATCCCTTTTTTAGCAACTTCAATTCCCTCATTAATTTTGTCAAAATTTTGCAAAGCAAGCATAAAACTTAAATAAATTTCAACTTGATAGGGTAAAAATTTAAGCGCTTCTTCGTAAACTAAAATAGCCAAATCAACAGCATTAATTTTTTGATAACAATTAGCTAAATCTTGATAAAATTCAACTGTCCCTGTTTTTGATTCTTTAAACTTATTAAAATAAAAAATAGCCGATTCATAATCTTTCTGATTATAAGCCGCATATCCCAAATAAAAACAACCGGAAACCTCATCGCCTTTTGCCTGAAAAGCTACCCCCAAACTTGACATAATTTCTATATTATTACGAGGTTTAAGCTGCAAAGCATCAGAATAGGCAGAAATTGCTTCATCTAAGTTTTGTTGTGCTAAAAAAAGATTTCCTAAAATTAGATAACTTGTGGAATTTTTACCGATAGAAATAGCTTGCTGACATAAAGAAAAAGCCTGCTCAAAATCACCAATATTTACTAAGGTATTTGCTAAAGAATTATAAACTTCAACGCCGCTAAAATTACAACTAATTGCCTTTTTAAAACTTAAAATTGCCTCGTCAAAATTACCTAAAATATCCCAAATTAAACCCAATCTATACCAGGCATTTGCACTTTTATCATTCATCTCTAGCCAACAATAAACCGAATCCAAAGCCTCCTCAAACTCACCCAAAAAACTATAACTTATTACCAAAAATTGCCCAATTTCCTCATCATAAAAACCTTCTTCTAAAAATTTCTGAAAACATCCTATAGCCTCCCGCCAAAATCCTAAATGAAATAAAACTATTCCTTCAATAAAATCATCTTTTGAATCCATAAAAGCCCATATTAAACAAATACTTAAAATATAAAAATTACTTACCCAAACGAGCCAACAAAACCCCAAATTGAACCGCTAAAACCCCTAAAAAAGCACTACCAAGCCAATAAAAACTAGCCCATAAAAACCGACCCCCACTCAACAAACTAAAAGTCTCCAAACCATAGGTAGAAAAAGTAGTATAAGCCCCTAAAAACCCAGTAGTTACCATCAGACGAACTTCCATCGGAATACTAGTAACTCGTTCTAAAACCAAAGTCAAAAAAAACCCCATCCCCAAACAACCAGTTAAATTAATAAAAAATGTCCCATAGGGGAAACCAGCCCCAAACATTTTAACAAACCAAAGCGTCAAATAATACCGGCATAAAGCCCCAGAAATCGCCCCTAAACTAATCGCAACAGGATTACGAATTTCAGCATCAAAAAGCATAAAAAAAAAAGAGCGGACAACCTAATCTTAGCTCCGCTCCAAGAATTAATCAAGACCTAATCTTAACTTTTTCCCGTTGATTTCCCATCTAAAACCCGCACATCAATCACACTAGACTTGAAATTATAAGTAAAGCCATCTAACTCAAGATTCGTCCCAATTTTAAGCTTTTCATTGCCCAAAACCGGCCCATCTTTTGTAATTTTAGCCTTGCCGTTTAACGTAATCAAATAATTAGCACTATAGGACTCCTCAACCCTTGGATCACGAAGAGGTTTTACCGAACCATCTGGCTGAGGAACCGCCAAAAGTTTGTCAAGAAGCACCACATTTTTAATATCAATTTGACCGTAAGGTTGATTACGGATAATAATATTAGTCTTCTTTGTTTTTTGCCATTCTTTCACTAAAGCATCAGGATCTCGAACACTCAAACCGCGTACAATAATATCAACCTCAACCGGCTTTTCTGTCACCCCAATTTGAGCCACAGAACCCGTTGTACCCGGAAAAAAGAAAATACCAACCACCACAAAAAAAATCACCAGTCCTGCCGCAATATCAAGGATACTCACCTTGCCAAACAAGCGACCTTGAGAATCTAAAACTTTCATAAACAAATCCTGATCCAGAAGAGCAAGTAGTAAAAACTATATAGAGATTACCATCATCCGTGCAATCAGTCAGGTACTTCTGACATAATTCATGAGTGATACAAACGGCCCCATCTAGGGAACACTTAACTAGAGATCCGCCGTCAAACTAACCAACAACGCAAAAAAAATAAACCTATCACCCCTCAAAAAATATGCTCAACCCGCTGTCATTGATTCCTACCTCCCGTCGTCGCTGGTTTTATGCCTTAGTGTCTACTTTTGTCGCGCTGGGTTTAATTACAACCTCTGCAAATCCCACAAAAGCTATTTCCATAGGTGACATTATAAGAGGCGGTATTCAAGTTATCCAAGGCGTACAAATTGCCAATATGTCTGATGAAGATGAAGTCGAATTTGGCTCACAAATTGATGCCGAACTTCGTCAAAGTGAAATTAGAATTCTCCGAGATAGAGAACTTAACAATTACATTAATCAAATTGGTCAACGTTTAGCAGCCAACAGCGACAGACCCAACATTCCTTACACCTTTCAAATCGTTAGAGATAATAATATAAACGCCTTTGCAACCGCCGGTGGATTTGTATATATAAACTCCGGTTTAATAGCAGCCGCAGACAACGAAGCCCAACTGGCAAGCGTCATGGCACACGAAATTGGACACATTAATAATAAACACGTTCTTAGAAGCATAAAACAAGCAGCAATTGAGCAAGGAATTGTCACAGCCGCCGGCATGGATCGCAGCACAGCAGTAGGCTTAGGAGTGCAACTCGCCCTCAACTTACCCCGCAGCCGTAACTATGAATTTGAGGCCGATGAATTCGGCTTAAATACATTAGTAAATTCTGGTTATGCCCCTATTGGAATGGTGCAATTTTTCAACAAACTTTTAGAAAAAGGAGGCGGATCAATGCCCACCTTTCTAAGTTCCCACCCAAATACTGCTGATCGCATCGCCTCCATTGAACAAGCCCTAGACCCCGCCATAGCTAACAAAGGCGACGGTTTAGACACAGTAGCCTACAAATCCAAAATCCGCAGCTTAATCGGCCGGTACTAACAATAAAAAACTCGCTTGCTTAAACAAACCACCTTTTGAACTTATTTCCCCCTACTTAACTAAAACCTTTTGAGGTTCAATAGTCCGCACAGCTTCCTCCCAAGAAAGCGTGCGGATTTTATGTTGAAAAACATTCACTTGATAAACCAAACGATTTGTTAAATCCAACGCCGTTAACCACCCACTAATTGGATGATAAACCCCCGTATCAATATCCAACCAACCGGCACCCTGCGCCAACTCACCAGGAGCAACTCCAGGTAAAGTAAAAGTAATTGTATGACCAATAATAATCAATTTATCAGAAAAATAAGGCTTATTAATACTGTGAAATTGCTCCCTTACCCAGCAAAACTGCGAAGCCGATTGTTTTTCCAAAGGCAACGTCGGATCAACCCCCGCATGAACCAACCAAACATCACCCAAATCTACATAAAGCGGCAGATTAGAAAGCCAATTTAAATGCTCCAAAAACAAGTCAGAATTTCCTTTATAACTCGCCATCGTACTACGACCACCACTATAAAACCAAGCCGTCATAGCCCCATTATTTTGCTTACCATTCGGAAAAGAATCTAGCAACAACTGCTCATGATTTCCCAACAAGCAAACATAAGAATTTTTTTTCACCAACTCCACCACATTTGAACTTTGGGGCCCTCGGTCAATCAAATCCCCCAAAAAATAAACCTTATCATCTTTATTAGGTGCAACTTTATCTAACAACACCAATAAACCATCAAAATGACCGTGTACATCACCAATAACTATACGGCGAGCAGTTTTAGAATTCATAGCAGCCAGTTCACCAAAAGCCTAGAAGGATACATTTTAAATTTTCAGTTTTTGAGCTTATTTTTTAAAAAACTTAAAAACATTCTTACTAAAAATTGAATAATGTTTAATAAACATTTCCTAGCCATTTTTGGGGCTATTTCCCCACACCGGCCCTGTTGTGTGGGCCACACCACAAAATCTAGCTATCTTTGCGCGAACGACCTCAAGCACAAAATTCACCCTCAGCCAGCCCGCGCAAAAATAACAACATTCTTCCATTCTAAGCCTAAATTATTGGCTCAGAGCTTTTAAAAAGCTTTTTAACCCCGATAAAATACCTTGACGTTTCGCTTGCGGTTGCGGCTGTCCTGACGACGAACCTTCTGCCACCTCACCCACACCAAGCGCCTTATTCAAAATATCATCCAGCGCATCCCCCACCGGCTTTTGAGGCGTTTCTGAAATCAACTCATAATCTTCGCCAACCTCCAACCAAACCTGCCAAGGTGAAGGATAACACCGAAAAATAGTCACCCCTTCTCTGGCCTGAATATAATAACAACTCTCAATCGTTTTCAAAAAACGCTCTCTCAAATCCCGTCCTGCTACCCCTATACCAATCGTCGCAATATTTTCTAAACGCGGAAGCAATAAAATAACCGCCCGTTCTCCCGCTTCTTGACACATTTTTTCTAATTGATTAACTTCCACAGAAGACGGTTCAACAAACAAATAAATTTCATCTTCTGGTTCCATTTGCCCCTTAATTTCACTCATTCCCCTAATCGTAAAAGGTTTCTCTCCCCAATCCCGTCGAGCCAACGCCGCCGCACCGGCATCAGGAAAATATACCCGCAACTTTTCTCCATACTCTTCAACAGCCGGCAAAAATTGCTCCGCCACTCCCAGCGCCTTCAATTCAGGAATCACAATTTCTACTTGCAAACGCCGGTAGCCATCCGCAAGCGCTGCTTTTGTCGCCTCTATTGATTGGGCAATTGCTTCCTCTATATCCTTTGGTAATTCAGCCATTGTCTCTTGTAAATTTCCCTAATTTAACAAGATTATTTTAAAACATTTCCTTGCTTAAATTTAATTTATTTTTACTTATTTTATCTCTAAAAAACTCGTATTTTCTATCAAAATAAATCAAAACTTTTGTTACCAAAGCCGCTGAAAAAACTTTTTGCTTACTACAAAAATGTCACCCAAGGGATAGCGGAGATAAATATATTTTTCACAGCATTAATTGTGGATGCCATTACTCCAATCTATCCCCAAAATTAGAACTTAAAAATCAACAACAAGACAAAGCAAATTGCGGACATAACCGGCCCAAAACCTGCTTAAAAACCATCGCCGTCCACTCAATATCAGCATCCGTTGTCTGCCGGCCCAAAGTCAAACGAACTGCCGCCGTTGCAGCCTCTGGACGATATCCCATCGCCAGCAAAACCGGACTAGGAGAAATTTTACCACTACTACAAGCCGAACCCGAACTAATAGCAATACCCGCCAAATTCATTTGCCTAACCAAACTTCTGCCGGTCACAGTTTGAGAACAAACCACATCTGTCAAACAAAAACTCACATGATGAGGCAGCCGGTGTAAGCGATTTCCTGTTGCAGCCATACCGTGAACATCCCCCAACAACTCAAACAAACGTTCCCGCAACTCTATCAAACGCGGAGTTTCTGTCGCCATTTCCTGTAACGCCAACTCCGCCGCCACACCAAAACCTACAATTACCGGCACAGCCTGAGTTCCAGAACGCAACTTAAACTCTTGACCCCCACCGGCCAAAAGCGGCATCAACTCCACCCCCGGACGCACATAAAGCGCACCGCACCCTTGTGGCCCATAAATTTTATGACTAGAAACCGACAACAAATCAACCGGCAACTCCTGCACATTCAAAGGCAACCGGCCAGCCACCTGCACCGCATCCGTATGAAAAAGCACACCATGAGCACGAGCAATATCCCCCAACATCGAAATCGGTTGCAGAGTCCCCACCTCACTTTGTCCGTAAATAACCGACACTAAAACCGTATTTGGACGCAAAGCATTTTTTAAATCGCAAGGATCAACCCGTCCCCATTCATCCACCGGCAACCGAGTCACCTCCCAACCGCACTGTTCCAAAAAAGCCACTGGCTGACTAACCGCCGAATGTTCAACACTCGAAATAATAATATGCTGAGGTTCTCTATACCTCTGCGTCACCCCCCAGATAGCCAGATTATCAGCCTCCGTCCCCCCCGAAGTAAAAACAATCGACTCCGGCGTAGCCGCATTCAGCAAACCCGCAACCTGAGAGCGGGCCATTTCCACAGCCATAGCCGAACGCTGACCCCACTCATGAATACTCGAAGGATTTCCCCACTGCTGAGCCATTGCCGCCTGCATCGCCGCCATAACTTCTGAACGTGGGGGAGTAGTTGCACTGTAATCAAGATAAATTTGCATAATGTTTTGAGGAATGGGAAATAGCCAATCGAGCATCTAAATTGCCCTTACATATTTATTTTGTCATTTTTGCGATTTTCCATTGTAGGAAGCGCTAAATAATTTGTAAAAACACTTAACAAAAAAAGCCTTGACAAAAAACACTTTATTCTTTCTAAATATTATATAACTTCATAAGTTATAACCATTAAAAAAGAGTATTTAACACTCAACCCCCTGGCTTACAAACGTTATACTCTTCGTGAGATAAAACTTCTTCTGGAACTAAAAAACTACCGTAGTCTCGACACAGCATACGATAATTGCGAGTTACAGGAATACTGATGATAAATCTATTGTGGCGTAAACGTTTCCCACCAAAATCTCTATAGTTATTATTGGTCATCAAACCGGCAATAATTGTCCGAGCCTTTACTACCACATGATCTGGCAAATCTCTTAAATCAATTGGATCTTGAGCAAAAGCAGCTTCCCACTCCTGTTTTTTTTGTTTTTTTTCTGCACGAGCTTGGTCAGCTTTATCTCTTTGCGTGCGTGTTTGAGCGCAGCGATGGCATATTTGCCCATAGCCTTGATGTCCACACTCAAATGTCTTCTTTCTTCTAGGCATAAAAAACAGGTGTTTTGGTTCAGACCCACACACCTGTAAACCTGTCGCCCTACAAAAGAGACATTACCTCTTTGATGCAGCTAGATAAGGGTGTCAATCTGCCCAATGGTTGAAAGTTTGTACTTCATAACTTTTTTCCTAGTTTAACAGTTTAAATAGCTTTATTTTCTTATTTGCAAAGGTTTTAAGAATCTCTTAGCGCTTTATAGCCACTAAGCAGATCCAGTTAATGTGTGATTTAGACTCGGCAGAATGTAATACCATTTCTCTAAAGTTATGCGACAGTAGATAGTGCCAAGCGAATATAATCCCATCCTACAAGAGATGCTATTTTTTGGGCTGGTAATTCTTCAATAATAGTTCTGACTTTTTCTTTCAAAGCATCTAAATTATCATAA
>DATNQM010000031.1:0-95234 GCA_036704045.1 Halomicronema sp.
CCTACCAACTTGGCCGAAATTAAATTAGTATCGCTCATATCTGCCCCTACTAATTTAGCGCCAGAAAGATCGGCCTGTTCCAAATTTGCACCGGCCAAATAAGCATCTCTTAAATCGACATCTCGTAAATCTGCACCTCGCAAATTTACATTGCCGAGATTACAACCCCTACATTCTTTTGTTTCCAACAACCTCCTAACGTGCTGAGGATTTTCTGCCCTTACAGAAAGTTGTCCAGTCAAAGAAATTAAAACAGCCAAAATCGTTAAATGTTTCAGTCTCATCATATTTAGGTTTGTAGTTTAAGTAAAACGTTTGTAATTAGTCTTTGAGTCCAAAAATAGTAAATGGACATCATTAATAAGTCGGAAAAACCTTAATTTTTGTTTCTTCCTCATTCAACAATAAGAACTAATCCAGTTTAAAATGATCGGGTTAACTTCCGAAGGGCATTCATCGTGAGGACAATGACCGGCATTATCTAATTCAACAACCTTTAATCCAGAATTATACTTGCTAAATTGATTAGCAAAACCTGGCGGAATCATCCGATCTTGTCGTCCCCAAATTAATAACATCGGAATTTGAAGAGATTGCAAAACATTTTTAACACTCGGCCCAAACTTGGGATTAATCATCGCCTTAAGGATTGCACAAAAAGCCGCAGCAGAGCCGCGATCCTGGGCTGGGCCGGTTAAAATATCAACCAGTTCGTCTGTCACAGCCTCCCGGTTAGCATAAGCAATACCGGCCCAACGGCGAACCACACCAGGACGACGGACAAAATAAAACACCGTTTTAAGAACCGGCCCAGAAGCCACAAGATTTTCTACCGCCGAAATCACCGGACGTAAAATTGCTGGTATAGCCTCTTCCCGTACCGACGGATCCGGCAAACTCAGCATAATAATACCTTTTACCATCTCTGGATGAGCCTCAGCAGCAGCCAGACAAACCAAAGAGCCGATAGAATTACCAATTAAAATTGTTGGAGTACCGATAAAAGTTTTCCAGAAATCATACACCTGCTCAACCCACAAAGAGATGTTATAAGTTGCCGGCGCTTTTTGAGAAGCCCCAAAACCAAGCATATCAAGTGCATACACTGGGTAAGTTTCTGCAAAAACATCAAGATTATTCCGCCAATGACCAATCGATGTACCAAAACCATGCAACAAAATTAGCGGAGAAGAATTATCTAGCGCAGACGAGGAGGTAGGACGAAGATAAGTATAACGAGTTTGCCAACCTCGCCAGATCCAATCACGCTGAAAACCCATTCGTTGTTGCCACAGCAAAGAAACCGTCACAAGAAATGCCTCTACTTGAAATAATTTGTCACTTTTTAGAATTGAGATAAAACCCCAAATTGTCTGAAAAATTAGACGGCAACAAAAAAGTTATGCTCATAAAAGGGGTTTTTTGAACCATCAAACAACGCAAACTAAAGTAAAAGCCTTGCAGGGGCCACAATTAAAGCATAGCGTGAGATTTTAACTTTTGTGAAGATTGACAGCCCGACCGGCTAGTAAATGATATCTGCCACCACAACCCGAATAAAAGCACAAAACTTGTTACATTTTTTTACAAAAGCCCCAAAAAATGAGAGCATAATTTAGTAGAAACCCCTGGTAGAGGTTGGGGAGATAGGGGCAGAAACAAAATGACATAAAAAAACAAAGGAAAAGTGAGAGAACTCTAGGGCAACCCATGACAGTAAATAGGTTTGAGCAGTAAGATAAAGTCAAAGACCTTTTAAGGAAAGCCGGTTATCAACACCGACACCAAAAAAGGAGCAGTCCCAGGTTAGGGGCCAGAATAAATTTATCCCTAACCCCAGGCAAAATCTGATCAAAAACAGAAAACATAGATAGTAAAATCGCCAATAACCGTAATAGGAAAACAATTCAATGAATTAATTGCGCTATAATAAACACCTTCATAAGTCAAGCCCGAAGTTTTCACATTGCTAGGAAAACTAAAAAAAGGCAAAAACCAAAAACAAGGTAAAACAACCAAAGCCTCAAAGAACAAAAAGCATCACCCATAGAATAAACAACGCCTGTGATTGAAAAAAAACGTCCCAACCGAGATTTACCGCAAATTAACGAAAGACTCCGCTTTCCAAAGATCCGAGTTATAGACACCGACGGCGGCCAATTGGGGATTTTAACACCCCAAGAAGCCTTACGAATGGCACAAGAAAAAGAACTGGATCTGGTACTGGTCAGTGATAAGGCCGATCCGCCGGTGTGCCGGATCATGGACTACGGCAAATATAAATTTGAACAAGAAAAAAGGCTGAAAGAAGCCAAGAAAAAGCAACACACCGCCGAAGTCAAAGAAGTCAAGATGCGCTACAAGATTGAGGAGCATGACTATCAAGTGCGGATCAATCAAGCAGAGCGTTTTCTCAAAGCCGGCGACAAAGTAAAAGCCACTATTATGTTCCGAGGACGGGAAATCCAACACTCGGATTTAGCCGAAGGTTTGCTTAAACGGATGGCAGGCGATTTACAAGAATTGGCTGAAGTCCAACAATCGCCGAAAAAAGAAGGACGCAGCATGATGATGTTGCTTTCGCCGAAAAAATTAAAAGGAGCAGTAGCAGGCGAATAAAATCACGGCCGTGTTGAGAGGGTGTCTTAGCAAAAAAAAGAAACCCCCATTATCAAGCTCCCCTCCCAAATTGGTAGGGGAGTTTTTAAAACCGACACCGGCACCTCGCTTAAAAAGCTGTTCCCCACAAGCGCCAGCGGCAATTGGCACAACAAGCCATTAATGGACATCTACAAAAAAAGGGATGAGTTGGGAATGGATGACAGAGAAGGTGGGACGCAACCGATTAAGCTTCAACGCTTCGGCACCAAATGGTTACAAACACTTCTACAATGGCTAAACTTACGACCAGATGAGGCAGAACGAACCTTTTTAATGTTGGCCTTTTACACAGTCACCTCTATGGGAATTCTGTGGTTAGAAGCAACAACAGTCGGTCTATTTTTAGATGAATATGGAGCCGATCAACTACCTTGGATTTATATCAGTGGAGCAATTATTGGCTCAGCCTTGGGAGGACTCTACGCCTGGCTGCAAAGCATAATTCCGCTGCGTCGAACTATCGTGGTTGTTGCCTTGCTTATGGCCATGCCATTGCTTTTATTTCGCATTGGTTTAGGCATGAAAGTTGCCTGGGTGGCCGGTATTACCGTATTTTTAATGCGCTTATGGCTCGATGGAATTTACACCCTTTGTGACCTCAACACCTCCATCACAGCCAACCAACTTTTTAACATCCGTGAAATTAAACGCACCTTTCCTATTGTCAGCAGTGGCATTTTAATTGCCGATGTCATTAGCGGGTTTTCTTTACCCTTATTAATTTCAATTGTCAAGCTCAACAACGTTATTATTGTAGCTTGCTTGATGATGGTGGTAGGTGCAGGCGTACTATACTACCTCAGCGAAGCCTACCAGCAATCTTTCCCAGACTCACCGTTGCGAGAAGAAGACGAAGAACAAGCCGAATTTGCCAACAAAAGACTACGGGGCCCTATTTGGCGCTACATCATACCCCTGATAGCCTTTTTCGTCTTGGCAGAAGTCCTAAACATCTTGGTAGACTTTCAATTTTTAAGCGAACTTGAACAACAAGACTTGGGTGAGCAAAGTTTGGGCACTGGAATTGCCGCATTTATTGGCTTATTCAACGGAACCTTGGGAATATTTGAACTATTAACCCAATGGTTTGTCTCATCGCGCCTCGAAGAACGTATCGGCGTATTTTTCTCCGCCATGATCTTACCGGCCGGGATGGCAGCGATTGGCATTGTCACCTTTTTTGGTTCCTTCACCGGCCTATTTCCCTTCTTTTACGGCTTAGTATTTTTAAAATTCTTTGAAGAACTCTTTCACTACACACTCTTTGAAGGCTTAAGTCCAGTTTTATTTCAACCAATCCCAGAAGCCAACCGAGACGACGTACAAGCCTGGGTTAATGGCATCGCAGAACCACTATCCGACGGACTAATTGGCTTATTAATTTTCGCCACCATTTGGGTTTGCCAAAAACTGATGCCTGGGACTGCCGAAAAAGTCGTTCAAGATGTCGAAGCCTGGGTCTTAATCTCCCTAATGACTTTGCTGGCTTTGGGATGGGTCTATATTGTCTGGATGCTGCGGTCATTGTACGTTAACTTGCTCGTATCCTCCGCCGAAAGAGGCCGGTTGGGAGTTTCAGACGTTGACCTCAAAGCCTTAAAACGCAACGTTGTAGATATTTTAGAAAAACCAGGTGCCGAAGCCGATAAACGCTCTTGCATTGAACTGCTGAGCCAAATTGACCCCAAAAACGTTGGGGAAGTGTTGGCTCCCTTGCTGGCTTCCTTACCACCGAATTTACAGCGGCAAAGTCTGGAAACCATGCTTCATCAGCCCAGTGCTACTTACCTACCCCAAGTGCGAGCGCTAATCGACCGGCCCCTGCCTCCAGAAGTCACAGCCCTCGCCTTACGCTACGTTTGGCTTAACGACAAAAACCCAGACATTGAAGGCTTGCGGCAATACTTAATCCCCACCGTTGATGCCGTCGTCCGAGGAACTGCTGCATCCTTGATTATGCGGCGGGGCAACCGCGACCAAAAAGCCGAAGCAACCAACGCCCTACGGCGAATGCTGACTCACAAACAAGAGAAAGAGCGAGTTATGGGCTGTCGGGCCTTGGGAGAAGCCGATTATTTGCAAGGTTTGCGGCTTTATATCCCAAATTTGCTACAAGATGAATCCTTAAGAGTCCGTTGTGCCTTGCTGGATGTGATCGCTTCTACCCATTTAGAAGAATTTTATCCGTCCCTGCTCAAAGGACTTTATTACAAATCAACGCGGGAAGCAGCCCTCAAAGCTTTGGTACGCTTAGATAATGAAATTATCGATAAATTGGTAGTTTTGGCCGATGACCCCCACAAACCGGATCTAGTCAGGATGTATGCTTGGAGTGCGATTGGTCAAATAGGCACGGGCCAGGCTTTGAATGCTTTATCTTCTCGTTTGCTGACTTCCTGGGGAACTACTCGCCGCAATATCTTGCGAACGTTGTTAAAAATGCCCCAGGATGCCGGTATTGATGGTGTTCTTGATCGAGTGGGACGCAGTGGTATAGAAACTTTAATCAACCACGAACTAATGTTTATGGGTCAAAGCTATGCTGCATTGCTTGATCTTTCCTCTGAAAAAGTTTCTACTCAAGAAGGCGAGTTGTTACGGCGGGCTTTGCGAGACTTGCAAACGGATGCTGTAGACCGGCTGTTTTTGTTGATGAAGTTTCTCTATCCGATCAGCAGTATTCAGGCGGCTGCTTTTAACCTTAAATCTGGCTCACGGTCTAATGTGGCACGGGGCATAGAAATTCTTGATAATACCCTAGATATTCCCACTAAACGGGCTTTGCTGACGGTGCTTGATCGGCGAGAAGATACAGACAAATTGCAAAGTCTTTCGGAATTAATTTCTTATCAACCAATGTCGCCTAGTGATCGGCTACGGCGGTTGGTAGAATTTCGGTATTTCTTATCGGATTGGCCTTTGGCTTGTTGTTTTCATTTGGCCAAAGTCAACCGTTGGCCTTTAACTACTGAGCAAATTTTTGCTTGTCTTCGTCACCCACGCGGTTTAGTTCGAGAAGCTGTTCTGGGTTATCTACGCGTCGTATCGCGCCGCTCATTGGTAGAATTGCTACCAAGCTTGCAAAACGATCCTGACCGTTTAGTTGCTGCTCAAGTTAAGTGGATGATGGCTGAAGAAGGCATTGGCGGTGATGAGGATTTCCCTGTTCGGTCTGCTATTCAGGGGCCGGTGGGATTCCCAGAAGTGGCCGGTTTTTACCCAGAGGCTTGAGCAAACCGCCAGCCGCCAAAGTAAAAACCCAAAAAGGAAACATACAAAGCCGTCTAATTTTTCCTTTTTAGTTGATTGCTCTTTCCTGTTTACTTTTTACTTTTTACTTTATTAAATGTTAACAAGCGTTGACCGCCTATTATTTGTGAGAGCCGTCCCAATTTTTAAAGAATTACGGGACGACTTTCTTGTACGGTTAGCTTCAGTGATGGACGAGCTCTCTTTTCCAGCAAATCACACAATTTTTACCCAAGGACAAGAAGGACGTTCGCTTTATATTGTAGTTTCGGGGAAAGTCCGCGTACACATGGGTGAACAAGACTTAGCCCAACTTGAACAAGGCGCCTGTTTTGGGGAAATGTCTTTATTTGATGCTGAACCTCGTTCTGCTTCTGTTACTACCCTAGAAAACTGTGATTGTTTGATGTTGACTCAACAACAACTTTATGATGCTATTGAAGAAACTCCTGGGATTGCTGTTAACATCATCCGTCTTTTATCTCGCCGAATTCGAGAATTTAACCGCAAAATAAACACGAAGGAAGGTGAACCACAACCTCAAGAGTTACAAAGTGCCGGTCGCAATACTGCGGCTTAGGCTAAACAAGATTTCTGTATTTTTTCTCAACAATACTTGTCTAAAAAATACCCCAGCTTTCTTTAACTTCTAAGTTTTTAAAAACTTTAAATTTCTATAAACCACCCATAACCATAGGGAGGTAAAATTACTTCGTTTACTATTATATTTTCGTTTTCTAGGTTAAGAGCATCTTTGACTTTTAAACCATCGGGCAAAGTTAAGGGCAAAACTTCATGACTCAAATTATGCAAAACTAAGACGTTGGTTTCTTCTACTTGTCGCCAAAAACATAATGCTTGTTTTGGTAAATCTTTCACCCATTTAATTTCACCAATTCCTAAAACCGGCAACCTTTTACGGCTATAAATCATCTTGCGAATACTGTGCAATAATGACGCAGGATTGTTGATTTGCGCCTCTACGTTGACTTGGGTGTAACCATACACAGGATCACTAACCACCGGCAAGTAGGTGGTATCGGCGCTAGAAAAGCCGCCATTGATAGTTTTATTCCATTGCATGGGTGTGCGTACCCCTGAACGATCTGGCAAAGAAATATCATCTCCCATGCCAATTTCATCGCCATAATACAACACCGGCACTCCGGGTAATGTAAATAATAATGAGTGCATTAATTCAATTTTTCGCTGGTCATTTTTCATCAAAGGTGCTATTCTTCGTACTAGTCCTCGACCGGCAAAATGATATTTTTTATCGGGTTCGTAATAATTAAGTAAACTTTCGGCTTCTTCTCCTAAAGTCTCAAAATTTAATTCATCATGGTTGCGTAAAAATAACCCCCACTGACAATCTTTTGGAAGGGTTGGTGTATTTTCTAAAACCTCTAAAACTCCTGTTGAATCTGCTTTTGCTAAAGCTTGATAAAGGGTTGCAATGAGGGGAAAATGAAAGGCTGTTTGAAATTCGTTGCTGTTGCCAAAATAATGCAACAATTGATGAGGGGACATACAAGCTTCGGCTAACATCAAAGCATCAGGATATTCTTCATCAATTACTCTCCGCATTTTTTGTAAAAATTCGTGGGTTTCTGGCAGGTTTTCGTAGGTTCCTTCTCTTTCAAATAAAAATGGGGCTGCATCGACTCTAAACCCGTCTACGCCCATTTTTAGCCAAAATCTCATTACGTTTAACATGGCTTCTTGGACGCGGGGGTTATCGTAGTTTAAATCGGGTTGGCTGCTATAAAATCTATGCCAGTAATATTGATCGGTTTTTTGATCATAAGCCCAATTGGAGGTTTCTACATCGGAGAAAATTATGGAGGATTGATTATATTTATCTGTGGTGGAACTCCACACATAAAAATCTCGCATTGGTGAATCTTTAGACCGGCGAGATTCTTGAAACCAAGGATGTTGATCAGATGTATGATTGACAACTAAATCTGCTAAGACTCGCATTCCCCGTTTATGGATTTCTTCAACAGTCATTTGGAAGTCTTCCATGAGTCCATATTGGGGATGTATTCCGCAATAACTGGCGACATCATAGCCATCATCTTTTAGTGGAGAAGGATACATGGGTAATAACCAAATGCAATCAACTCCTAGCCATTGTAAATAGTCGAGTTTTTGACGGAGGCCGGTAAAATCTCCGTGTCCATCATTATTTCCATCTGCAAATGCGCGGATATAAAGTTCATAAAAGATGGCGTTGTTGTACCAATTAGGCATGATAATTTTTCTCCTGGTTGAAGTAGTTAGGTTTTTAAAAACTTTTGTTTACAGGACTTTGAAAATCCTGGTTAATAATTTGATTTGTCTTTAAGACAGCAAAAATATCCCTTTTTATTGTTAGCATTTTTAGAGATTTTTTGAATATTTTTTAATCTTAATTAAAGATTTTATAGCTTATAAAGAGTGCTATATTTTTGATGAATATAGCGCAAAAAAGGTTCAACAGAAAGGGCTTTACTGGTAACTTTTTCCATTATTTCATTAGCTGTGTATTTACGTCCGTGTTGATAGATATTATCTTTTAGCCATTGGTGGATAGTTTGAAAATTTCCGCGTTCTATGTCAACGGGTATTTCTGGGTTTTGATTAATGGCTGTTTCATAAAATTGTGCTGCCATTAAGTTACCGAGTGTATAGCCTTGAAAAGCCCCTCCAATGTAGCCGCTATACCAGTGTACGTCTTGCAAAACGCCTTCGCTATCATTTGGGGGGGTGACGCCTAAATCGCTTTGATATCGTTCATTCCAAGCGTCGGGTAGATCCCTAACCTGCAAGGAACCTTCTAGCATTTCTAATTCTAAATCAAAGCGGATCATAACGTGAAGATTATAGGTTAATTCATCGGCATCAGTACGAATAAGAGAGGGGCTTACTTTATTAATTGCTTTGTAAAATTGATTAATGTTGACATTGCCTAATTGTCTAAGAAAAATGCCTTGTAGTTGGGGATAGAAACATTCCCAAAAACCACGACTACGACCGATTATATTTTCCCATAAACGAGATTGGCTTTCGTGGATTCCTGAAGAAATGCCACCAGCTAAAGGTGTACCTTCAAAATGGCGATTTATGCCTTGTTCGTACATGGCATGACCGGCTTCATGGATGCTGCTAAATAAACCTTGAGTAAGTTCGTTTTCGTAGATGCGGGTAGTAATTCGGACATCGCCGATAGAAAATTTTGTTGTGAAGGGATGAAGGGTTTTATCGACTCGGCCTCTTTGGAAATCATAACCCAGTCTTTCAATAATTTTGTTGCAAAATTCTATTTGTTTGTTTTCTGGGAAATATTGCAACAATAGACTATTATCTGTGGCCGGTTGGGAGGTAAGTTTTTCAACAAGGGGGACTAAATGATTGCGTAATTTGCTAAATAGTTCTCGTAAAAATGAAGCGTTCATACCGTAGTCTGAAAAATTAATTAAGGGGTCGGCAATGTGTTCGCTTTCTGGAAAAAAACTTGCCATTTCTTGACTTAGTTCAAGGGTTTTTTCTAAATAAGGCTGAACAAGGCTAAAGTCACTGGCCGGTTTTGCTTTGGCCCAGGCTTCATAGGATGCTGATCTGTGTAGAGAGAGTTTGGCCATAAACGGGGCCGGAATGCAGATGGCGCGTTTATAGTTGCGTTTGGTGATGCGAATAAGGCTGGCTTCGTCGGAGTCGTAGGGAAGGCTGTTTTCGTAGGGGGTTAGGTCTTCGAGAAGTTGACCTATTTGGGGGTCTGTGAATTTTTGATGGGCTAACTGGCGGAGGGTAGCCATTTGCCGGCCTCTGGCGGTTGCACCACCAACGGGCATATAAGTTGCTTGATCCCAGTATAGTAATGATAGGGCTGATTCAATGTCATTAATCTCTAGGAGGAGGTTTTTCAGTTGTTGATATTTTGGTTCGCTTTTCTCGAAGTTTTCCATAAAGAGAGTTTGGGGGAGTTAGAGGCTAATTTTTAGTTGAGGCTGGTGTTTTACTTGTGTCTGGGATAACTTTTTTAGAAAGGGAAATTTTCCCGAATAAGTTTTTTTATATTCTGGCAGAGGATTTTTATTTCAAAAGGGCCTTATTATTAATTTTTACACTCATAAATTTCTAGATCCGTATCAAGTTGGCAGGGTTATAACCGGCCTTGTCTGTTGAGGATGCCGGTATAAGCGAAAAATAATTTTTTCCCATCCGGGTAGGTTATTTTTAGTTTTCCCAAAATTTTGAATTTCTTTCAATCTCTGGGTGGTTGTATTAAAGCACGAAACCTTCTATTTTTGCGAATATTTTCAAAATCTGGGTCAGTTCTAACCATATCTAAATATCTGTCTGGGTTGAGGTTAATGGCAACTTGGAGGCTATCAATCGCTAATTTTGCTTGGTTTTGCACAGCATAACAACAGGCTTTGTTATACCAAATTATGGCACTTTTTTGCTCTATTGCTAGGGCTTCATTATAGCTATCAATTGCGTTTTGATAGCGGCCTATTTTAGCTAGGGCGTTACCTCTGTTTATCCACGCTTCGAGGTTGTTTGGTTTGACAACTAAGGATTTATCATAGCTCGTAATTGCTTCGCGATAATTTGATAATTCGTATAAAGCAATACCGCGATTATTCCATACTTCCCAGTCATTGGGTTTAAGGGCAAGGGCTTTGTCATAGCTGGAAACGGCAGCTTGATATCTTCCGAGTTTTTGGAGGGATAGGCCGCGATTATTCCAAGCATGGGATAAATTAGGTTTCAAGGCAAGGGCACGATCATAACAACGAATTGCATCTTGATAGCGTTCAAGTTTTTCGAGGGCAATACCGCGATTATTCCATGCTTCCGCTAGGTTTGGGTTGAGGGCTATTGCTTGATCATAGCTTTTGGTAGCTTCGATGTATTGGCCGACTTTTTCGAGGGCGACTCCTCGATCATTCCAAATGTTTGCATCGTCGGGGTTTGCGGTTAGTTGTTCGTCGTATTTAGCTAAAATTTCGTTGAGGGATGGTTTGGTGTTTTCCATTTTTTGTTTTTAGTGAGTTGATTTTTTCTTAACTAGTGAAAATGCGTTTTTTATTGATTTTTGACTTTTAATTAAAGTTATTTTTTTAGAATTTTATAAAATTTTAATTGTTTGATTTGTCATCATTTTCTAAGTTTATGAAGGATTTTTGAAATGGTAATACCTAGACGTTTAGATAGTAAATATCCTCATTTTTAAAAATAGAATTTTGCCAAAAAAATTAATATCAAATGAAATATTTAATAGATTTGTTAATGCTTTATTTATTTTTCAATCGTCTAAATGCTTGTTGGCTAGTTCTTAGTGTTTCTGTACTTTCTTGCCAGTAGTGAAGTTCTTCTTCTATGGTTTTCATGCTACTAATTTTTTCAAAAATACTTTGAACTGCTTTATATTTCATTTCTACACAGTCGAATATTTTGCATTTAGGTTCATTAAAGGTAGGTTCTAAAAGAGGCAATATTTTTCCATCATTGAGGTTTTGACGGCGAATATATTGCTGTTTTTTGCGTAAAACTTCTGTTTTTTGTTGCCAGTAAATATATTGTTCTTCTTTATTTAAATTATTGATTTTATCTATTTTTTTTTGGGTTTCGCAAGTAGATAATTCAAAATTATCTGGGTTCATAAGATATCACCTCTAAGGGAGAATAGATAGAGATTTGCGAGTATCCTTCTAGGAGGTTTATAGCATTATAGAATCGTATTTTTTTATAGTGTACAAGGTTTTTAAAATCCCAGCTTACAATAGCAAAACATTCTGATACGGTAGCCATTGCGACGTGAAGGGCATCGAGAATTAGTTCTGGAGAGATACTTTCGGCGTTGAGGTAGGCTTGATGAAGTTTCCAGACATCTTCGCTGAGGTTGACGATCCCAGCGAGTCCGATAGTTTTTTCATAAAATTCTCTCAGTTGAGGAGGGCCAGTTTCGATTTCGTTTTGGACAACTGCTGAGGTGACAAGACGAAATTTGCCGCTTTGGACTTCCTGAAAAAATGCTTGGCTTGGTTTTTCATATTCTGGGTCAAAAACGCCGCCAAAAATTGTAGTGTCTGCATATACCCGAAGGATGCGGCTGTTCATTTTTGTGGGGTTTTTTAGTTATTTTTGGATGGGGTATGCCAAGTAGAAATAGATTTTTTATGTCTACAGGTGCAGGAGTTATTTCTGCCTTTTGCAAATTTAGCAAAAAATGGTGATAGGTGGTACCCCCACTTAAAATTAGGGCTAGTCTAATAAAGCCGGATCTCGATAGCTGGATAGTTGTCTGTTTTTTGTCCTAATAAAAACTATGGATTTATGTGTTTGTTTTTGTCAAAAAGTGTTATTAAATTTCAGGATATTTTCAAAGTTTTTAACGGTTTCATCATTCGGCTAAAAGTGCCTAGATTTTATAATAATGGAGATGGCTATGGGCGGAAGTGAAAATTTTAAGTAAATAAAATGATTTGAAAGTTTATTCTTTTGTGTTAAAGAAAGTGTTTTCAAAAAAGCAAATTGAATTAAATCAACATCAAAATTTTAAACTAATTATATTTACTTAAGTTTTTTAAAGGACTATGGTAATCATCAAACTATTTTTAATGGTGAGATAAAACCCTGTAAAAAATTTGTTGCTTTTAGGTATTTTTTGAATATTCATCTATTATTGTGGTATTTTAATTTCCTGTATTTTGGTTTTTGTTTTAACAAATTATCTCAAAATTCAAAAGTAATTATCAAAAAAATAGCCGTTTTTGAACTCGGCTATCTATAAATATAAATTTTGAGGTTTTCTAACTCAACCCAAAATGTACAAGCTTTTTCGATGTTCTCTACTAATTTCTAACACCCAATTTACCACATCATTATACTCACTAAACTGATTTTTTTGAGTCTTAAACAACTGCAAAGCTACATTCAAAGACCCTTCATCCAAACAAGATTTAATCACCGAAACCCAACCCCGCGCCCATTCCCAAGCCTTATCATATCCCACTAAATCGCTTTTTAACTCACTTATTCGCAAACGCTGACGGTCTAAAAATTCTCGCAAATATTGCTGATGTGCCGGTGGATAAGGATAATTAATTAAATCTTCTTCTACCAACCAAACTAACTCCTCCAAAATCTGCCAACTTTCCACACTTTCTAACAAATTAATTACTGCCATCATCCAACTTTTTAAAACTCGATAGCTGCCAAATTTTCCGCCTTCACCGGCCACTACAATTAAAAACAAATTCGGCCACTTCCAAGCATCCTCAGCCCGCTTATCTTCCGGTTTAGGTTCAGGCAAATAAACATCCTCTACCGGCCTCTGCATACCCCGTGCAATATCAGCTAAAGGAATTGAAATTTGGCGCGGATCAATCACTTCTATTAAACGCTTTCCCCGCAATTCTTCCTTCAAATTCTCTGGTTTTTTCGCCAGCAATTCTTGTAATATCATATATAATTCCTACCAAACTTTGACCAAAAATTTATCTCATTTTTTGCCAGAAAAACCCAAAAAAAACCTAGCCCAAGTCAAAGCTAAAAGATAACAAAAGTCAACCTTTTTCACTTACAAACTTGCGTTTATTTTTTGGTTTTTATAGAGTATTTAAAAGTCCAATCTTTTCCTATGGTAGCACAAAAAAAATTTTTATTGATTTTTTAATCAATAATTTTAATAAATAGTTACAAGCTTAGGGCCAAAGGGTTGAAACCGGCCATCTTTCAACCCTTCCACAACATCAACGACCAAACAACCCCAAAAATCGCTCATCCTCACGAATCTCATCAAAAGCAGGCTCAGCCATTATTTGCTGGTCGTATTCACCCGGAACTAAAAACAACACCTCTTGCAAACACTCCACAGCCATCTCCACTTCTCCTCGCAGCCCTGCACAACAAGCCTTGCCATACCAAGCCTCAGCCGCGTAACTACTCAACTCTAAGGCCCGATCATAACTCTGCATCGCCTCATCCAACCGGCCAGCAGAAAGCAAAGCCAAACCGCGATAAATCCAAGCATCCTCATACTCCGGTTGAATACTTATTGCATCATCATAAAAACCCAAGGCTTCCTCATAACGTCCCAACTGCAAAAACACATCACCTTTGCGATAAAGAGACCAATAATCATCCTTTCGCAACTGCAAAGCCCGATCATAACTCTCCAGCGCCTCATCCAACCGGCCCAAGCCAAAAAGCGCCACACCACGACGATACCAACTCCAATAATCTTTAGGGCGCAACTCTAGCGCTCGATCATAACCTGCCACTGCATCCTTTGAATCATTGCAGCTATACTGCAAAATACAAGCACGATGATAAACCGCCCAATAATCATTGGGGCGAATTGCCAAAGCCTGATCAAAACTTGCCACCGCCTCCTCATAGCGACGTAAACTGTAGAGAGCGTGGGCCCGTTCATACCAAAGCCAATAATCTTGACTTTTTAAATGTAGAGCCTGGTCGTAACTTGCCACCGCCTCATTATACCGGCCCAACTCAGCAAGAGCATTTCCCCGCAAGTACCAAGCCCGAAAATCATCAACCCGATAGCCCAAAGCCTCATCTAAACTATCCACCGCATCCTGATAACAACCAGCTTGCCAAAGCGCCTTTCCTCGCTGATACCAAGCCCAATAACCATCAGGGCGACATTCCAAAAGCCTGTTATAACTTGCCATAACATCGTTATAGTAACCCGGTAAACGGGCAGCACGAACAGATTGATAAGTATTCATAAAATATAAACAACGCCATCAAAGCTTCCATTTAGTATTGTAAACTCAACGGAACTTCATTAAAAAATTAGCCCTACTAACAGCTATTTTTTGACATTAAACTTATTAACTGAGTAAAAACTCACCCTTAGCCCCAGCAGCATTTCTTAACAAATTTATTCCTCTTCCCGTAATAACGTTCCAAAGCGTTGATCTCCCCGAATTCCATCAAAATAAGAATCCTTTTTTACCAAAGGCTCATACTCAGCCTTTGCCTTTTCCAAACAAAATCGTAAATGATCTAAAACTCTCTCAACATTACCCAACATTGCATAACAGCAAGCCTTATCATAGCGAGTTTCCACATCATCAGGCTTACTATCAAGCGCCCTTTCATAACAAGAAATAGCCTTTTCATAACGCTGCAAAAGCTGATAAGCTAAACCGCGACGATGCCAAGCCCAAAAATCATCCTCCTTAACATCCAAAGCCCGATCATAACTGTTAATAGAATCCTCATAAAAGCCGCCGTGACGCAATGCCTCACCTTTGCGATAATTTGCCCAATAATCATAAGGCTTAATTGCCAGGGCTTTATCAAAACTCGCCACCGCCTCATCAAATTGATTAAGCTTATCAAAAACAATGCCTCGCTGATACCATGCCCAATAATCATTAGGGCGAAACATCAGCGATTTTTCATAACTAATCAAAGCCTCTTCATAACGCTTTAAATCAGCTAAAGACTTGCCTCTTTGATACCATGCCCAATAATCATCACCTCTAAACTCCAGCGCCTTTTCATAACTTTTTACCGCCTCCTCATAGCGATTTAAATCATCAAGAACATTACCCCGCTGATACCATGCCCAATAATCATCATTTCGGCATTCAATTGCTTTATCGTAACTAGTTAAAGCTTCTTCATACCGGCCCGAATTATGTAAAACCGTTCCTCTCTTATACCATTCCAAATAATCTCGCGTTGAAATTTCCGAAATTTTTTCCGTATCATTTGCTACTAAATTACTATTTTCTGTAGCACCCTGTTCTGCCCTTGGCAATTCATGTTCTGCCATAAAAATCTCAACATAGAATATAAACTTTTTTCTGGCTTCACTATAAACTAAATATCCGTGAGTTTCCTTTATATAACTTTCATTAAGTTGTCAATTGATGACAAAAAACCCTTGTCAGTGATTATTGATTTTTTTTCATTTATTAACTTAATTTATAAACAAAAAAAACAATAGATTATAAAACCGGCCTTCTTAAAAATATCTTTAATAGCAAATCTATAAAACAGTGCTACACATAAAATCCCCCTTTATTGGGGTAATTTATATTGTAAAACCGGCCTGCTTAAAAAAATCTCTAACTCCTACAAAAAATATAGGCCAGGTAATCAACCCAGCCCAACCTACAAATATTAAATTATCAGACAAATTTTTGTTTTAGGCATCTCGTAGCGCCCCTTCTTCAATCAAAGCTTTAAACCTTTCATCCTTGCGAATTTTATCAAAATCCGCATCAGTTTTAGCCAACTCTAAATAGCGTTCAGGATGTAAATTAATTGCAACTTCTAAATTAGCAATAGCCTGGTCAACATCTCCCGAACCCGCATAACAGCAAGCTTTGTTATACCAAGCCTTATGCTGATCTGGCTGCAACTGCAACGCCTTATCATAACTTGCAATCGCCGAATATTGACAACCCAAATTATTCAAAGAACTGCCACGAAAATACCAAGCATCCGGGTTATTAGAATTCAACGCCAAAGCCTTATCTAAACTTATAACAGCCTCAGCAAAACGTCCTATATTTTGCAAAGCCATTCCCCGATTATACCAAGCCCACTGATAATCAGACTTGACACTCAAAGCCTTATCATAATGAATAATTGCTTGTTCATACTCTCCCAAATCGTAGAGAGCATTTGCCTTATTATGTAAAGCTTCGTGAAAATCAGACTTAATTTCTAGCGCCCGGTCATAACAATTAATTACCTGTTTTAACCGGCCCAACTGACGCAAGGCAATTCCCCGATGATACCAAGCCCAATAATAATCTGGCTTAAACTCAATCGCCCGCTCATAACTAACAATAGCCTCTTCAAGCCGGCCAGCATTTTTTAAAGAAATACCGCGATTATTCCAAGCCCAAAAATAATCAGACTTAAACTTAATCGCCTTTTCATAACTATAAATTGCGTCCTCAAACCGGCCTAAGTCATCCAAAGCATTACCGCGATTATTCCAAGCCTCGTGAAAAGCCGGCTTATGGTCCAAAGCTTTATCGTAACTTGCCACCGCAGCATCATACCGGCCTAAATGATACAGCGCATTTCCCCGACTGTACCAAATCTCACTGTGATCTGGTTGCAACTCCAAAGCTCTATCATAACTGGCAATTGCTGTTACATATTGTTGAGTTCGGTTGAGGTGTAAACCCTTTTGAAAAAAGAATTCAACCTCCAGATCGCTAGTATGGTTCATAGCAGTTGGCATCTACCTTTAGGATGATTTTATTTACCATACCCAAAAACATAGCACTCCTAAACAATTCCGTAAATATTTAATTGCAAAAATAAGACATCTTTCTGTGGAAAGATATTTTTTAAAATACCCCAGCCCCTATCCAGAGTAACTTCCGTTAAATCAACCCTTCTATAAACTTTTCTCAAAAAACCTGAAACTCACTTATAGACTAGGTTTTACCAAAAAAACAAGGTAAAATTCACTCTAACAATTTTTACTTTGACTTAAAACAAAATGACAAACCAACCAACCCAAACCTACCGTATAGAAAAAGACTCAATGGGAGAACGTCGTATCCCAGTCGAAGCATACTATGGAATACAAACCCTCAGAGCAATCGAAAACTTTCGCATCAGCGGCATAAAACCCCTACCAACCTATATAGATGCCTGCCTGCTAATCAAAAAAGCCACCGCCATAGCCAACGGCGAACTCGGCTGCATTTCCCAAGAAATAAGCCAAGCCATAGTCAAAGCAGCCGACGAAATACTACAAGGAAAACTGCGAGATCAATTTGTCGTAGACATCTATCAAGCCGGCGCCGGAACCTCCCACCACATGAACATCAACGAAGTGCTATCAAACCGAGCACTCGAACTCTTGGGAGACGAAAAAGGCAACTACAAACGCATCAACCCCAACGATCATGTCAACTACGGACAATCAACCAACGACGTCATCCCCACAGCCATCCGCATCGGTGGCTTAGTCGCCCTAGAAAATTATCTCTATCCAGGATTAACCGAAGCCATCACAGCCTTAGAAACAAAAGCCGAACAATTCAAAAACATCGTTAAATCCGGCAGAACCCACCTGCAAGACGCCGTACCAGTCCGCTTAGGAGAAAACTTTCGAGCCTGGGCACAAATATTAACAGATCACAAAACCCGCATCGAAACCGCATCCCAAGACTTAATGATCTTAGGCTTAGGAGGAAGCGCCGCCGGCACCGGCCTAAATACCCATCCCCAATACCGCCATCGCGTCGCCGAATTACTCTCAGAATACCTCAACAAACCCCTCAAACCGGCACCCCATTTAATGGCAGCCATGCAGAGTATGGCACCCTTCGTCCACGTCTCCGGCACCCTGCGGAACCTAGCCCAAGACTGCATAAAAATTTCCCATGACTTAAGATTAATGGATTCCGGCCCCAAAACCGGCCTCAAAGAAATCCAACTACCACCCGTCCAACCAGGCTCATCAATCATGCCCGGAAAATATAACCCCGTCATGGCCGAAATGACCTCAATGGTATGCTTTCAAGTCATGGGATACGATAACGCCATTGCCCTTGCAGCCCAGGCCGGTCAACTAGAATTAAACGTTATGATGCCCCTAATAGCCTACAACTTAATACACAGCATCGAAATCTTGGGCAACACCCTCTCAGCCTTAACAATACAATGCCTGCAAAACATCACCGCCTTTGAAGATCGTTGTCTTGCCTATGCTGAAGGAAGTTTAGCCCTCGTTACTGCCCTAAACACCCATATTGGCTATTTAAACGCCGCCGCTGTTGCCAAAGAATCTTTAGAAACCGGCAAATCTCTCAGACAAATTGTAATAGAACGCGGTTTAATGACACCCGAACAACTCTCAGAAGTCTTAGACTTAGAAAAAATGAGTCAAATGCCTACAAATTAACCAAAAATCTGCTTTTTATTGTTTCATCACCACTAGGCCGGTCAATCAATAAAACGCCGGATGGGTAAAACCAATAATTTAATGGTTGACAGACCCATAAAACAACCTACATATTGCTTCTTATCCCTAACCTAGGGGGAAAAAGCATCAACCAAACCATTAGAAACATAGGATAAAACAACATGACACGCGGTTCTTTTGCCACAATGAAAATTCAAAGTGATGTTACCGAAGTAGCATTTTATTTTGAAAGCGGACACTCGGAATCCTATAAACTACCCCTTTCCCCCCAAGAATTTCAACAAAAACTCCAAGAAATGTTAACTTTGCCCTGGCTAACATTTAACTTAATAGATCAAACCGTAGTTATCTGTACCAACAAACTAATCAAAATAGAAATCAAACCAGGTTTATCAGAACTTCAAGGCGAAAACATTTACTCGGCAGAAAGAGTCACCAGCCTGCAACGCGCCAGTACCGGCAGGCTTGGAAACCCCAGCTAAAAACAGAAATTGTGCTAAACCAAAATAGAAATTAACCAAGCGTAAAATATGACAACTATCAGTTTAATTCGCGCTGAAACTTACGACACCCAAAAACTCCAAAAATCCCTAGAAACCCTCCTTAAACCCCTGGGCGGTATATCATCTATTGTTAAACCTGGAGATCGAGTTTTACTCAAACCAAACCTCCTCACCGGCGCCCGCCCTACTAAGGAATGTGTTACCCGCCCAGAACTTGTTTACTGTGTCGCTAAAATGGTCATAGAAGCTGGGGGAAAACCGTTTATGGGAGATGGGCCGGCCTTTGGTAGCGCAAAGGGTGTAGCCGAAGCCAACGGATATAAACCAATTTTAGAAGAATTAAATTTGCCGGTTGTAGAATTTCATGGCAAACGTTATGAAACCGTCAGCCAAGAATTTAATCATTTGCTGCTATCAAAAGAAGCAATGGAAGCCGATGTGGTGATTAATTTACCTAAAGTAAAATCCCACGTTCAACTAACAGTCACTTTGGGAGTAAAAAACCTCTTTGGATGCGTCCCCGGAAAAATGAAAGCCTGGTGGCACATGGAAGCCGGGAAAGATGCTAACCGATTTGGTCAAATGTTAGTAGAAACCGCCCGCGCTGTCAATCCAAATTTGACGATTGTAGATGGTATCATCGGTCATGAAGGAAATGGCCCCAGCGGCGGCGAACCCCGATTCCTGGGTGTTTTAGCAGCCTCTCAAGACGTTTTTGCCCTGGACTTAGCAATGTTAGAAATCCTTAATGTGGATCCGGCGCAGGTTCCCACTGCTGCTACCTCGATCCGACTGGGGCTGTGTTCGCAACTAACTGACATTCAATTTCCATACCTCCGCCCGGAAGAAGTGAAAATAGCTGATTGGAAACTACCGGAGAAACTGGTGCCTATTGATTTCGCGATGCCTCGCGTAATTAAATCCACTTTTAAGCATTTATATATTCGGTTTATCAAAGAACCAATGAATGCTTATGGGGGGCGTTAATTTTAATCAAAAATACCTAAAATACTCTCTTTAGGTAGAAAAATTTAGCTCAGCTAAAGGCAGCAATTTACCGAATTAAGCCATCAGAATCTTTTTGAAAACTCGGTCTGATGGCGAGATTCAACCCATTGCCCAATAAAACATTGTCAGCTATCCTTTATTAATACTGTCGGTGGCTTCAACCAGGAGACGGTTGTACTTAATGACTAGAAAATCATCGCTTTTACTATTGACTTTAGTTCGCTTCGCGTTATTGTTTTAAAAATTTCTAAATCAGCTTTACCAAATAACTGATGCAATCTTACTCAACCTGACAATAAAAAAACAGAAGTTGTTACCACTGAGGTCTCTAAGTTTAAAAAATCCGTCCATAAAAGCCGTAAAGTGTTATAATTTCACTCAATACAAAAAGGAAAAATAAAAATGCGAGTTTTACTGGTTTATCCCCTATTTCCCAAAACATTTTGGTCTTACGAAAAGATTTTAGAATTAGTCAATCGCAAGGTATTGTTACCACCTTTGGGTTTAGTAACTGTAGCAGCAATTTTACCCCAAGAATGGGAGTTTAAATTAGTTGATCGAAATATCCGCGCTGTTACAGATGAGGAATGGGAATGGGCAGAATTAGTTATTTTTTCAGCAATGATTGTCCAGAAAAACGATTTGCTTATCCAAATTCGGGAAGCAAAATTGCGTGGCAAACGGGTGGCTGTCGGTGGCCCTTACCCAACTTCTGTACCTTCAGAAGCTTTAGAAGCTGGGGCTGATTATTTAATTTTGGATGAAGGAGAAATTACCCTTCCAATGTTTGTTTCAGCGGTAAAAGCTGGCGAAACTCAAGGTATTTTTCGGTCGGGTGGTGAGAAACCAGATGTTACAAATACTCCCGTTCCTCGATTTGATTTACTGGAATTAGATTCCTATGATTCTATGTCCGTACAGTTTTCGCGGGGCTGTCCATTTCAATGTGAGTTTTGCGATATTATTGTGCTTTATGGTCGCAAACCTCGTACCAAAACTCCCCAGCAATTATTAGCGGAATTAAATTATCTTTATGAGTTGGGATGGCGGCGAAGTGTGTTTATGGTCGATGATAATTTTATTGGCAATAAACGCAATGTAAAGTTACTTTTGAAAGAGTTAAAAGTTTGGCAAGAAGAACATCAGTATCCCTTCCGTTTTAATACCGAAGCCTCAATAGATTTGGCCCAAGATGAAGAAATGATGAGGTTGATGGTGGAGTGTAATTTTGATGCAGTCTTTTTAGGAATTGAAACGCCGGATGAAGACAGTTTACAAATGACTAAAAAGTTTCAAAATACTCGGTCTTCTTTGACAGAATCAGTACAAACAATTACACGGGCCGGTTTACGGCCAATGGCAGGGTTTATTATTGGGTTTGATGGAGAAAAATCAGGGGCCGGTGATCGCATTGTCCGCTTTGCAGAACAGGCTGCTATTCCGACTACAACCTTTGCAATGTTGCAAGCTTTACCCCATACTGCACTTTGGCATCGGCTAGAAAAAGAAGGACGAATGCGAGATAAAGATGGGAATATTAATCAAACAACTTTGATGAATTTTATTCCTACTCGACCTTTAGAAGAAATTGGCCGCGAATATGTTGAGGCATTTTGGCAATTATACGATGCCGAACAATTTTTAGAACGAACCTATCGCTGCTTTTTGATTTTGGGTGCACCCGTCTGTAAAACACCTTTTAAATTGCCGAGTTTGATAGATTTGCGAGCGTTTTTAATAGTGGTATGGCGTCAAGGTTTTAAACGTAAAACTCGTTGGAAATTTTGGCATCATTTATTTAGTATAATTAAAAACAATCCGGGTGTATGGGAGCATTATTTAACAGTATGCGCCCACAACGAGCACTTTTTGGAATACCGGCAAATAGTTCGAGATGAAATTGAATCACAATTAGCAGAATTTTTAGCCCAGGAAAATGAAAAGCCGGTGGCTGTTGTTGGGGCCGGTTAAAACTCTTTAAAAAACCCAGAGAGCAATTTTTACTTGCTTATAAAATTAGGCATTTGCTTCTCTGGGAATTGACTTTCCCGTAACCGACGTTGCTCACCTTGCTCAATTTCGCGTTCTAAGAAATAATTAAGTAGAGTACGCAACAAAACAATGGCTGCCAAATTCAAAATATCTTGACGGGTAGGGGCGACAGCTGTTCTTAAAATATCACTCGCCACCGTAAATTCTAAACCCAAAGTTAGAACTCTTCCCAACTTTAAACGGACTGATTCTGTAACATCAACCCTAGGTCTAGAACGAGAAAATAATACACTTATATATTCAAAAATACCGCGAATCACTGCCACACCAATCACAAGCGCAGCTGCAATTTCAGCCCCAGCAGCCAAATAGCCGACAATTACCTTTAACCAAGACTCCAAAGGAGTAGCCACCGAATCAATAGGTGTTTCACCAACATTCAAACTTAGGAGAAGAACCAAACCAAAAATCAATCCCAGAGGAAGCAATAGATTTATCAAAGATTCCAGGAAACCTTTTTCCTTCATAATCCTCTGGAAACACAACCTTTACATTATGTGGTTGAAACAATCTTTAAACGGAGAGGGTGGGATTTGAACCCACGATGACCTTACAGCCATAGCGGATTTCGAGTCCGCCGCATTCAACCGCTCTGCCACCTCTCCAGGCTTTCCCATATTACCACATTACGCAGCATTTCACAAATTTTTTGAAATTCACCGGCCCTTTGCTACTCTCTCACCTGATGTTGGTCAGCATAATTGAGTTTTAATAAAATTAAAATTCTTTCTCTGATACTTCCGTGTGATTTCTCTTTGTAACCACGCCTCAGCCTTAGCGTTTTCATCTAACATTTTATAACCCATTCCCTAGAAATACAGCCTCAATCACCGGCCATTCTTCCTCCGGGGGCGGGGGTAATTGTTCCATAATTTTACGGCCAATTTCTGAGGCAATTTTTCCGATTTCATTATCACAAAGATTACCAAAACTTAGCAACCGGCCAGCAATTTCTCCATGATTTTCTGGTGTTTCTAATAATCTTTCGCCAAAGCGATGTAACCAGGCGCTTAAATGTTGTTTATTGACATTTGTTAAATAGGCTTTAATATACCCCCGTCCCATTCCTCGGTTTACGCCATCAAGTATTTCTAAAAATTGGGTTTCGTACTCGCTATCAGATAGGGCCGGTTGGGGTGTAGGAGGTTTGGGTGAGGGTGGTGGTGGAGTGGGTTTTTTGCCCAAAAGGTTGCGGATAAATGTGACGATTTTCCCCCAAATTTTGCCTAGCATTTTATTTTTCCTCCGTGAGGTTTATTTTATTTTATAGGATACTTATCATTTTAAATACCTAATTTTTATATATTTTAACTATCCAAAAATTCACTTTTCACCCAACTCAAAACCAGCCGGCAACAACTCAGAAACTGGCCATTCCTCCACACCATTTTTACCCAAAAAAAACACCAACGCATCCCCACCAAACTCCCACAAAACCTGCCGGCAACCACCACAGGGAGAACAAGGTACATTTTGCTCATTAACAACAGCAACAGCCCGCAATTTTAACCCCTCTCCCTCCACAGCAACTCCCGCACAAATAGCAGCCCTTTCCGCACAAATTGTCAATCCATAAGAAGCATTTTCAACATTACAACCCACAAAAAAATTACCCGCCTCCGTTAAAATTGCAGCCCCCACCCTAAACCTAGAATAGCGAGCATAAGCCTTTTTTAAAACACCCCGCGCCAACACAAATAAATGCTCCCGTTCCCCATCAGAAATCATAAACCCTCAATCCTCCTTATTCTCATCCCCAGAATCTTCAACCACCCGACTAACCATCACCTTATCCACCCTATTACCATCCATATCCATCACTTCCACCCGTAAACCATTCCATTCAAAATTATCAGCCGCCGTCGGAATTCTACCCAACTGAGTAATCACAAAACCGCCCATCGTATTGTAATTTCGTTCGTTTTCTTCACCCCTTTTAGAACTATTAAATAACTCAAAAAAATCTTCCACCGGCAACATTCCATCCAGCAACCAAGACCCATCATCCCGTTGAACAGCCATCGGTTCTTCCGGCTCATAAATAGAAGGAATATCTCCTACTAACTCAATCAAAATATCATTAACCGTCACCAAACCTTGAATCACCCCATACTCATCAACCACCAAAACAATATGGGTACTAGACTGTTTAAAAGACTCCAAAACCTTCAAGCCCCGCGTACTTTCTGGCACAAACAAAGGCCGGCGTAAAATAGCAGTTAAATCCAAAGAATCCCCAGACAAAGCCCGCGACAACAAATCCGTCACTTGAACCACACCCAAAACATTATCCAACTCCCCCTGACAAACCAACAACCGAGAATGAGCACTATTAATCATCTTCGTGCGATTTGCCTCAGCCGAATCATCCAAATCTAACCACACAATTTCAGGACGAGGAGTCATCAAAGCACTAACAGCACGATCTCCCAAACGTAGCACCCGCTCAAACATATCCTGTTCAGCTTCCTCAAAAGTACCAGCCTCCGTACCTTGCTCAATTAAAACCTTAATTTCTTCCTCTGTAACCTGCGGTTCTGAAGAAGGCTTAATGCCCATCAATTTCACCACAAAATCCGTCGAATAACCCAAAAACTTAACAACGGGCGAAGTAATTGTTGCCAACATTCGCATCGGAAGAGCCACCACCGAAGCAATAGGTTCAGGATTATTTAAAGCCAAACGTTTTGGCACCAATTCCCCAATAATGAGCGTTAAATAAGTAATTAACAAAACCGCACAAATCGTTGCAATAGTTTCACTATATTTTGCCAAGGCCGGAATTCTTTTCAACACCGGCAAAATAATTTTTGAAAAAGTAGATTCCCCAAAAGCACCAGACAAAATTGCTAACAAAGTAATCCCGATTTGAACAGTTGGCAAAAACATATTAGGAGCATTTGCCAACTCCAACGCCAAACGAGCTTTACTATCTCCTTGATTTGCCAATTGTTGTAACCGCGCCTTCCGCGCCGACACAATTGCCATTTCCGACATCACAAACACACCGTTTGCAAAAATCAGCAAAAAAACTATTGAAATTTCAGCAGTTGGAGACATTAGTAAGTAGTGATTTAAAATTAACAATTAGTCAAGGGAAAATTGTCAAGTATTATTGGTAATTTGTCAAAAATCATTAGTCAAAAACACAAAACAAAAAACAAAGCAAAAAGGACAATTGACAAATTACCCATGACAATTGAAACTAAATTAACATTTTTTCTCAAACATTGAATATCCCCCAAGAGCCAAAACCCTCTACCATTGGCATTTAAAATAGAAAAAACAAACACATTATCAACCCAACCGCCCCCACCCATCCCCCATCAACACCAACTAAAACCCCTGAGTATAATTTTAAACAAACGTCTCAAATTAAAGCAGACAAACGAATACAATCATTTCACCTCATCTAAAAACCAACCTTTAAACACCTAAAATCCTCATGTCTTTTGCCGCCATTACCCGCGCCATCGGGCGAACCCAGCTAAGCACCGAACTACTCAGCAAACTTCATCTCCACCGCCAACTCACCCTCACCGGCATCCCCCGCTTACCCAAAGGCTTAGTATCCTCAGCCCTCGCCCAAGCCGAAAATCGTCCCCTCCTAGTCATCACCGGCACCCTCGAAGAAGCCGGTCGGTGGGCAGCCCAACTCGACGCCACCGGCTGGGAAACCGTCCACTTTTACCCCACCTCCGAAGCCTCCCCCTACGAAACCTTCGACCCCGAAGCCGAAACCACCTGGGGACAAATGCAAGTCCTCGCAGACCTGGTAAAAAACCAAAGCCCAACCCAAAACAACATCGCCATCGTCGCCACCGAACGCGCCCTACAACCCCATTTACCCCCCCTCGAAACCTTCAAACCCTATTGCCTAACCCTTCAGCGAGGCATGACCTGGGACCTAGAACAACTCAGCCAAAAACTAGCCAAAATGGGCTATGAACGCGTCCCCCAAGTCGAAATGGAAGGTCAATGGAGTAGGCGAGGCGATATCGTTGACATCTTTGCAGTCTCCGCAGAGTTGCCAGTCCGTCTCAATTGGTTTGGCGACGAACTCGAAGAACTCCGCGAATTTGACTCCGCCACCCAACGTTCCCTCGATAAAACCGATCATGTCATTTTAACCCCCACAGACTTTGGCCCCTTAATTCGCGAAGCCCTCCAAGACAACCTCCCCACCGAGGAAGAAGAACCAAATTCAGGAGTCAAAAGATATCTAGGACTCGCCTTTGAAAAACCGGCCTCCCTCTTAGACTACCTCCCCGAAAATAGCCTAATTGTCCTTGATGAACCAGAACAATGTCGTGCCCACAGCCAAAGATGGTTTGAGCAAGTTGAACAACACTGGCAAGCCGTAGGAAAACAACAAACCTTAATTAAAATTCATCGCCCCTTCAGCGAGTCTTTCAGCGACCTCGAAAAATTTGAATATCTCTCTGTTTCTGAACTTACTGATAGCAACCCAGGTACACCGGCTATAAACACCAAAAACGCCGGCAGCCTTTCTCCTAATTCCCAATCCCTAAATTTAGCCAGCCGCAGCGTGCCGGTTACACCCCATCAATTTGCAAAACTTGCCGAAATTGTTCGAGCAGAAAAAGACCGAGGTTTTGCCGTTTTTCTCGTTTCTGCACAGCCATCTCGTTCTGTTTCATTATTACAAGAACACGACTGCCCTGCACAATTTATCCCCAATCCCAACGACTTTAATGCTATCAATAAACTTGCCATTTCTCATACCCCCGTTGCCTTAAAATATAACGGCTTGGCAGAACTTGAAGGCTTTATTTTACCAACCTTTCGTCTGATGGTTGTCACTGACCGAGAATTTTTTGGTCAGCACACTTTAGCCACACCCAGTTATGTCCGCAAACGCCGGCGCGCAGCTTCTCAACAAATTGATCCAAACAAACTACAATCGGGTGATTTTGTTGTTCACCGGCATCACGGCATTGGCAAATTTACTAAGCTTGAACCTTTCCAAAACCGCGAATATTTAGTAGTTCAATATGCCGATGGAGTCTTACGAGTACCGGCAGATCAACTAAGTTCTTTATCTCGTTATCGCACCACCGATAGTAAACCCCCAGAACTTCATAAACTCAGCGGCAAATCTTGGGAAGCTGTTAAAAATAAAGTCCGCAAAAGTGTTAAAAAAATCGCCCTCGACCTTCTTAATCTTTACGCAAAACGTAGCCAACAACAAGGCTTTGCTTTCCCTCCTGATTCGCCTTGGCAGCAAGAAATGGAAGATTCTTTTCCCTACCAACCAACGCCAGATCAGCTAAAGGCAACCCAAGATATTAAACGGGATATGGAAAGCGAACGTCCAATGGATCGTTTAGTCTGTGGAGATGTGGGTTTTGGTAAAACTGAAGTAGCAATTAGGGCAATTTTTAAAGCTGTAACCGGCGGCAAACAAGTAGCTTTTTTGGCTCCCACTACTATTTTAAGTCAACAACATTATCACACTTTAAAAGAACGTTTTGCGCCGTATCCTATTCAAATTGGTTTGCTTAATCGTTTTCGCAGTGCAGAGGAACGCCGCGATATTCAACGCCGACTAGCTACCGGTGAATTAGATATTGTTGTCGGGACTCAAGCAATTTTAAGCAAAAATATGGAAATTAGGAATTTAGGACTTTTGGTGGTCGATGAAGAACAGCGTTTTGGAGTTAATCAAAAAGAGAAAATTAAAGCCATGAAAACTCATGTCGATGTTTTGACACTGAGTGCTACTCCTATTCCTAGAACGTTATATATGTCTCTTTCTGGGGTCAGAGAAATGAGTTTAATTGCTACACCTCCTGCTTCCCGTAGACCTATTCAAACTCATTTATCTCCCTACAATTCAGAAACTATCCGCAGTGCTATTAGGCAAGAATTAGACCGGGGCGGACAGGTGTTTTATGTAGTCCGTTTAGTCGAAGGAATTGAAGAGACAACAGAGATGTTACGAGCGTTAATTCCGGGGGCTAGAATTGCCGTAGCACATGGTCAAATGGATGATGCTGAATTGGAATCAACTATGCTATCTTTTTCGGCCGGTCTTGCCGATATTTTGTTGTGTACAACTATTATTGAATCAGGTTTAGATATTCCTAGAGTTAATACAATTGTTATTGAAGATGCCCACCGATTTGGTTTAGCGCAGTTATATCAACTACGCGGACGAGTTGGCCGGTCGGGAATTCAAGCTCATGCTTGGATGTTTTATAGTAAGGAAAGTATTCTATCAGAAACCGCCCGTCATCGGTTGCGTGCAATTCAAGAATTTGCCCAGTTAGGTTCGGGCTATCAATTAGCAGTCCGAGATATGGAAATTCGCGGTGTTGGTAATCTTTTGGGTGCCGAACAATCAGGCCAAATGGAAGCTATTGGTTTTGATTTATATCGGTCGATGTTAGAAGATGCTATTAGAGAAATTAGAGGTCAAGAAATACCCAAGGTTGAAGATACCCAAATTGATTTACATTTGGTGGCATTTATCCCCGCAGATTATATTCCAGATTTAGATCAAAAAATGAGTGCCTATCGGGCTGTAGCAACCGCACAATCTAAGGAAGAGTTATTACAAATTGAGCGAGATTGGCGAGATCGTTATGGGCAAATACCTGTATCAGCGCATCAGTTATTGCGGGTAATGGAACTTAAGCAACTTGGTAAAAAATTGGGCTTTTCTCGTATTAAGCCAGAAGGTAAACAGCACATTGTTTTAGAAACTCCAATGGAGGAGCCGGCTTGGAATTTGCTTATGAGTAATTTGCCTAATCATTTACATTCCAAGTTTGTTTACGGTTCTGGTCGAGTTACAGTTCGTGGAATGGGAGTTTTAAAGTCAACTCAGCAGTTAGATAATTTAATTGATTGGTTTACCAAAATGCAGGAAGCAGTACCAGAGACAAGTTTAGTTTAGGTATGAAAAATTGACTATTGACAATTATTGATTTTTTATAAATCTCGACTCCACTGCAAAAACCAACGAGCCGTCAAAGCCGCGACAATTCCTAATACAATACTTGTAAAAAGTGCAATACTAAACGGATGCAAAGATTTTGTAGTAAAAGGAGGACGAAGCGGATTTGTCGGCGTAATATGGGCACAACTAGAAGCTGTAATCACCGCTGTTCCTATCCCAATTCCTAGCCATTTAATCGTCTGTTGGCGGTAGCTATATCGTTCTGCTTGTTCAATTTCTACCATGCCTCTAATCGCACCCAACATTTTTTCTAGCAAAGTTGAACCATGTTCAAAATATCTCAAATCTGCCTGAATTTCTTCTTGCAAATAAATACAATTTTTCTTGCTAAAAGTCTCCAAAAAAATTAAATTATCTGATTGCAGTTTTGCTTGAATTCTGGTTATTTTTTCTTCGTAATTTTGCGTATTTAGTCGAATTGTATGCTGAGATTGATCTAAATCTCTCATTAAACGGGAATAATCAAGAGCAGTTTTGGGAAGGCGTTTAAGGAGTTTTTTAAACTTCGCCATATCGCTAAATTTTAAATGTCTGCCTTCAGACAACTCCTCAATGCTATTCACTTCTTTTTCAACCATTATATATTCTTCATAAAGAGATTTATAAACGTCTCTACTATTTTTATAAGCCTGAACAATTTTGTTTCGATAATAAAATAAATCCATTAATTCTTTATAACATTTTTCAAATTTTGTCTCGGTCACGGCGTGAGAAAATAACCAGACAAGAATATGTTGATAGGGCGGTGGTTGATTTATAATGCCGTATTCAAAAATAGGACTCCCAAATAATAAACCCTCTCGGTTGAATTTTGGCCGAGACTCGGAGTCAGAAATAAAATGATTAATACATTGGTCGGCTAGTTCTTTTAAAAAGTGTTTATCTTGGTAATTTTGACCTTCTGTTAACCACATTGTAATTAACAAAGTTTGACCAAGCGAAGATTCTATAAAAGCAGGTAATAAACAGTTTTCGGGATTCAATTTTCCCAACATAGAAATATCTACATATTCGGTTCTTTTGCCATTTTCTCGTTCTGGCCGGCGTAAATTTAACCACAAAGCATAACTATCATGGGTTTGTAGGGGATAAACAAACCCAGAAATTTTTACTGAGTGGCTTTCTTTCAACGCAATATGACTATCAAAAGGAAGAGAAAACTTATTTTCTTGCATCTCTTCTAAAAGCAAATCAACACGGGGACTATCTGAAGGGTTTTGAGATAACTTATCCGTAAGATTGATATTTTCGATTTGAAGTTTATCAAAAATTTGATCACATTTTTGCCACAACAGATTGTCTGGTGGCTCATTCTGATATACGCTCGTAGCTAAAGGACTCCGCAGATGAAAGGCAAACAAGTGGACATTGGGAGCATAGACTTTATAAGTCATAATTGAGAAAGGGATTATACCGCAATAGAGGGATCTTTAAGTACCTAGGCTAATGTATGGCTAAGGCCATTTTTGGCTAATGCTAAAGAAATTTTAAAATAAATCCTTCTCCTGATGGTTTCTTTAAACAAGCCCATAGGCATTCTCTATATCATAACTACCCAAAACCATCTAGGGGAGAGGGTTATCAGTCCTAATTATTTTATTGTAATATTTGTGGTTAGATGTTAGCGCTTTTAGTAAGGCTACGCTTCTAACAGCTATCGCTTCAGGGTTTTATCTACAAAAAAGAAATTTTCTAATTTTTTGGGTACTGATTAATTTTTTTAACTATCGCTACCTGATAAAAAATACTTATTGCCTATGCCTTATTTAAGTTCTTTTTTCTAATCTTAGCAACCTCTGTAAATTATTCTGCTTAACTTGTTTGCTTCGAGTGTGAAAAGTTTTCAGCAAATTATCGGAAAATTTAATCTATTGCTTAAGATATAAATTTTTCTTTATCAAATATTTTTATTTTGGTAGAATCTCCCGCCTGGGTGATGACTTTTCTCCCATAAAAAATTTATCGTTTAAATCATTACCCACTGTAGCATTTTTTGCGATTTTAGAACCTATGAAACGTAAAGTTGTCTAAAGATAAGCTTAATTTTACATTAAATAGGTTTTGACTTAAGCAAAAAATAATTGTTTTCAATAATCGCTTTATAAAAATATTGTTTTTATTCAAAGCTATTGTTTTATCAAGCTTTGAAGTTTTAAAAATATTAAAAATAAGCGATATTTTCACCCCAATTTTCAAATCCCAATTCTTAAAAATATCACTGTGGAATATGTTTAAAATCGTGCTAGATTTTCCACCCACTATTAGAATTTCTCCGCCCTCAATAAAAATTCAAGAAAATATTCCTTCCCAAGCATCCCTTGCCCCCGTACCCGTCAACAAACTATCAAAAGAATCAATCCGAAACAGCCTAAAAGCCTCAACTTTAGATAGTATTTTTTCTAGCATTTTTGGTTGTGTCACCGGCGGAGTTTTACTCACCAATTTTTTACTTAATTTAGGTGCGAGTAATGTTGAAATCGGTCTTTTGTCAGCTTTGCCAATGGTGATGAACTTTCTTCAGCCGGTCGGAGCCTACATTGCAGACAAGCAAACCAGCCGCAAATTTTACAATCTCTTGATTTTTGGCTTATCTCGATTGTTGTGGCTGCTATTGGTGTGCGGTATCGCCCTTGCAAGTTGGTTTCACACCAATTCCCACCAGCTTATTTTTTGGACAGTTGGTATTGTTTTTGCCGCTAACCTACTCTCTGCATTCGGTTCTCCCTCTTGGCTGAGTTGGATGATGGTTATTGTTCCCCACCGGCTGCGCGGACGTTACTTTGGTTTTCGCAACAGCGCCGCCAGTTTAACTAGTTTACTATGTGTGCCTTTAATGGGCTTAGCTGTTAGTATTGCCGGCACAGACCTCAACGGCTATGCAATGATTTTATTTGTGGGTATAGTCGCCGGTATTCTGGGTTTAGCTTGCCAAAGTTTTCAAGTTGATGTTAACCCCCAAATAGTAGAGCACCATTCTCCAGAAAATGATGCCCCTCCCGAACCTAAAAATTTTATGTCTGTCTTTCAAGACGGCAATTTTTTAATTTTTCTTCTTTACTTTGGTTTTTGGACATTTTCTGTCAATCTTAGTAGTCCTTTTTTCAATATTTATTTATTAAAAAATTTAGATGTTAATATTAGCTGGGTCACAGTTTATAATAGCCTTAGTGCTGGTGCTAACCTTGTTGCTTTAATTTTTTGGGGCAAATTAGCAGACCGTATTGGTAATCGTCCTTTATTACTATTAGTTGGTATTTTAGTTGCTATTACTCCTTTATTTTGGTTAAGTACCGGCAATTATTCTATTTCTTGGTGGTTATTACTGCCTTTAATTCATATTTTCACCGGCAGCACTTGGGCTGCAATTGATTTGTGCAACAATAATATTCAAATGGAAATTGCAGCAAAACAGCAACCTTCTACTTATTTTGGAGTTGCGGCGGCAGTTGCCGGTTTAACAGGTGCTCTAGGAACTACTGCCGGTGGTTTTCTGGCAGAATTTCCCCTAACCGGCGGAATTGGCGGACTTTTTGCTCTCTCAGCAGTAATGCGATTGCTTGCTCTTTTACCTTTAGTTTTTGTTCACGAACCACGCGGATCTTCTATCTCTAATGTCTTAGGTTTTTTGCGTTCTTCTAAAACTGAAACCCCAGAAATTTTAACACCAGAATTAAAAGAATAATTTACATTATCAATGAATTTTTCAGTTAGATGAAATACAAAAATGCTAATATTTTTAGTTTTTAAAAACCCAGTTTCCTAAAGAAACCAGGTTTTTAGGGTAAGCGTAATTTCCACAGAAACACACTAAAATTGAGAAAAATTAAACACCGGCTTTTAGCAATAAAACTTCCATAGCCTCCCAACTTAATCCACACTCAATATATTGAGGATTGGCAGGATTATAGGGGCCGGTGAGCCGGTCAATGCTAATAATCTTAGCAAAATCAGGTAACACCGGCACATCAGGATCAAAAGCCGTTGAACGCATCAAAGAACTTGAAAAACCCTTAAAAATGGCAATTTCGTCTTCTTCCCCATTAATTTCTACCTTCACAAGTAAGACTTCTTTGGGATATTTTTCGGTGTATTTTTCCAGACGTGGGGCGATCAATTCGGTCATAAACTTTTTGACAAATTAACAATTACCACTCCATTCTTAATTTTAATGGCCGGTGGCAGAACGTCCTTGCTTGCCTAAACGGAAAAAAGTAAAATAACCGATGCAAAGAATATAAACAATTAAACCAACAATTCCCAAAAAACCAAGTAAAGCAATACTCGTATTAGCATGGAAATACTGTTTATAAAGCAAAGGAGGATCAAGCCAAACTTGACAAAAACGGTTTCCTAACAACTGAGAATCAATTGCACAGCGCACAAAAGGAATTAAAAAGATTGCCCCTAAAACATTATAAATTGTGACAGCCCAGCGCCAAGAAGAGAAACTAAACTTAAGAGCACTAGAGGACATATCATCAATTTCTTCATTAAGATCCACCCAAAACCATAAAGAGACTGGGATTAATAACCGCGCCATCAAACCCGATACAAAACTGATAGGCAGCGAAGCTATCATTAAATACACAGTAACCGCCAGCAAACTAGCCACACGCCAATAAATAATTAATAAACGCTGGATAGGGTCATTTTTTTGGACAAAACCCCAAATCAACAAAATCAGCGGAATCACAACAGTAAACAAAACTGCCAATCGATAATCTATCCAAACAAGAGATTTAAACCAAGGTTCCACAAACGACATCCTCAGTAAAGACAACACTTAAATTCAATCGCAAATTTAATGCAAAAACTGCTAATTTTCTTTGCGACAACCATAAACTAACAGAAAAAATACAAGCAACTGGAAAACCTAATAACTAGCATTCCAGTTGCTTGCCGGAGCGGGTGATAAAATTGAGATAGACAGAAGAAAACCGGCGGGTTTTGAACTAGATACCATCTCAAATCTCAAATTTCATCTCAAATTTCAGAAAACTAGACCAGACTTACTCATCATAGATCCGGCACTCAGCAGCATCAGGGTTATCATCGCAGTATCTTTCAAAAGAATTCTTAGGCTTAACAGCGCGTTGGTGAGAGGCTTCTGCTTGCAATTCTTCGACTGCATCCCATGCAGCCGCACACTCAGGAGAAGTCGCGCCCTGGATATCACAAACAGTGCGGGCTTCGTCGCGTTCTACTTCAATTTGCTTTTGGATGTCGCTCATGGATTTTCTGGTTTGAACAACGTTTTTTTCAGTAGCGGCTCTTTTTCAACTTTAAAAAGTTTGGAAAGTTCACTCAGGCGTTTAACCAACATTTGTTAAAACATATACAAAAATTTATCGAAGATAACGTTGACATTTTTTAAACGCTTACTTCCTAAAAACTTGCAAACATTTTAACTAAAGTTTGGGTGGGTGCTTGTGTACTATTAAGGCACGAAGCCATAGCATACAGACGCACATTACCCTAGATATTTTAAGGATTCGTTGTTCGTCAGCACACCGTTAGCTTACCCACACCTGAGCGTTGAGTCTCGCTACCATGTTAACTCATGTTAAGCGATTTCTACCGCCTAGGAAACTGCAATCTAGCAGTGCAGCAAGATTGTACCATTCAAACACAATCTGGCAATGCACCGGCAAGGTAGACTAAAGCTAAACAGAAACCACACACAGACCCAAAAAGTGCCAAAGCCCTAAAGAGCAATCAACCGACCATAACCACTTCAATCACGAATAGAGGAGGAGCACTTGTCACAAAAATAAAAGCCACAGAAAACTGGCCATAACCAGTACCTACTAAAGACTTTAAACTATTTAATCTAAAATATAAGAACTAAAAAACGATGATGGCAAAGCAATGGAAGTGGACAAACGCCATATCAACACGCGCTTCCCTAGAAGCAGCCGTTAAAGAAGTTGTAGAGCAAGCCCACTGCGGGCTAGATGCACCGGCAGACCTCGCACTGGTATTCATCTCATCAGCTTTTGCCAGTGAATATAGCCGACTCATGCCCCTATTACGAGAACAACTAAAAGCCAAAGCCATAATTGGCTGTAGTGGTGGAGGCATCACCGGCACCAACCCCGGAGAAGCAACCGAAGAAGTCGAAGGAGAACCGGCCCTCAGCCTCACTGTCGCCCAACTCCCCGGAGTCAACATTCAGACTTTCCACATCAGCGGGCCGGAATTACCAGACCTTGACGGGCCACCCGACCCCTGGATACAAATGCTCCAAGTCAACCCCTCAGACAAACCCCAATTTATCTTGCTAGCAGACCCCTTAAGCAGCCCCATCAACGACTTGCTTCAAGGACTAGACTACGCCTATCCAGGCTTACCTAAAGTTGGGGGTTTAGCATCCACCCTCGGAGGTAGCGCCAGTGGTTTATTTTGTAACTATCAACTTTACCGAGAAGGAACCGTTGGAGTCGCTATCAGCGGCAATATCGTTTTAGAAACTATCGTCGCCCAAGGATGCCGGCCCATCGGAGAAACCTATCGGATCAGCGACGGCGAAAGAAACATCGTCATCGGACTTGAAGAACCAAACCAACCCCTCGGCACATCTCGTCCCCCCCTGGAAGTATTAAGAGCACTTATTCAAACCCTCGATGAAAAAGACCGCCAGCTTGCACAAAATTCACTTTTTGTAGGCATCGCCCGCGACGAATTTAAACAAACCCTCAACCAAGGAGACTTTCTGATCCGCCAACTCTTAGGAGTAGACCCCAAAGCTGGCGCTATTGCCATTGGCGACAGGGTACGGGCAGGCCAACGTATCCAATTTCACCTCCGAGATGCCACCACTTCCGCCGAAGACCTAGAGATGCTTCTACAAAGATATCAAGATGAAACTGACTCCTCTAAAGCGCCGGTGGGAGCCTTAATGTTTTCCTGTTTGGGACGAGGTGAAGGTCTATATGGCGAAGCAAACTTTGACTCAGCCCTATTCCGAAAATACGTCGGAAACATCCCCCTAAGCGGATTTTTTTGTAATGGAGAAATTGGCCCCGTTGGCGGCACAACATTTTTACATGGATATACTTCGGTTTTTGCCATTTGCCGACAACCTTCCTAGAAAAATTATCTGTTGAAACTTACCAAACCATAATTCCCTAAACTACCAAAACGCTTTTTCAAATTTTCAAATCTCCAACTAAAGACAATCAAAATTCAACAAAGCTATGACAATGACCATCCACCCAACATCCCAACAAAAAGAAGCCCTACAAAGCCTATTCGATACAGGGGTAGACCGAGCTAATACGATGTTAAATTACCTCACAGAATGGCCGGTTTATGTAGAAATGGCACCGATAGAAATTCTCTCACCCCGACAACTTCATAAAAAAATGGAAGAACCCGTCGGGAGAGTTAGAGTAGCAGCAATGGAACTTATTTATCGAGGAGAGTTTGAAGGCATTGCCCTTTTAGTATTTCCTGCCAAAACTGCTGAAACTCTTGTAGAAACTCTCGCTGATGAACAACGTAGAAGCTTAGACCAAGATACAGTAAAAATGAGAACTCTCAGCGAAGTTGGAAACATTTTTCTCAACGGACTAATGGGTTCTTTAAGTAATATTATCAAAGGTGGCATCACTTATATGGCACCAAGCTATAAAGAAGGTACTCTCAAAGACCTTTTATATGCAAACCAAGTTAATCCCAGCACTACGGTTTTATTTGGCAAAGCCGAAGTTCATATAGAACAACTGCAATCAAAAGCAAGCATCATCTTATTTTTTATGGTGGAACCCCTAGAAATTTTACTCACAGAAGTTGAGAGACTCCATAATTAGTTTATACAATTAAGGGCTTTTAAAAAAGATACTTATTTTCGCCTTAAAAAAATCTGTGTACAATAACGCACACAGAATGATTTATTTTTGCTCTGTTTTTTGTTAGCTTGGTCTCTAAAAAAGCATCTTTTTTCTTATTATTTTGTCTTCTCAAAAAACAACTGAGCATGATTATCAATTAACTTGGGTTCTTTCTCTCCAGCCCCCGCACTAAATGCCTCAAAATATCGGCGAGCTTCCGGCGGAAATTCAGAAAAATTAAACATTGCATCACCCTCGGCAATATCTGCCCAAAAATAACGTAAACTTCCCACTAATTCCTCTGCTTTTAAAACAGATAAACTTAAAGGCGGTTCGGTTAAAAGTTTCATCATAAAAGGATAACTACGTTCACCAATCCATTCACGAGAATGTTTGGGAAGCTGAGGAAAATTAGAAACAGATTGAATTTTATGAGATTCTAGTTTTAGACTGTTTTTTCCTATTTCTTGGCTAGAAAATTCACAAATTCGGTAGGGGTGAGGATAGCTAACTAGTGAGCCGGTGGTGATTTCATAAAGGTTTTGTTGATAGGCAATATCTTGAACGTGCAGATGGCCGGTGAAAATTAATTGTACTCCTGCTTGGCGGAGCATATTTAATAAAGTTGGTGCATTTTCTAGCATATAGCGCCGGCCTAAACTGTGCTTTGATTGGTTAGGTAAATGCTCTAAAACATTATGATGCACCATCACCATAGTTAATTCATCTTTTGTACTACTTAATACCTCTTCTAACCAAGTTAATTGTTTTTCATCAAGACGACCAAAAGGCAATTGTTTTCCTTGACTATCAAATTGGTTAGAATTTAAAGCTATGAGTCTAACATTAGGCAAAATTTCACAAGTGTAATAAAGCTCATTGGTATCTTTATATCCTTGAGCATGGTAATATTTGGGAAAATCTGCAAAACCAATAGATTGAGCGTTTGGCAAAACCACCGGCACATCATGGTTACCCGGAATAACGTATGCAGGAAAAGGCAATTTTGTCAAGCGTTCTGCTAACCAAGAATGATTAAGCGCCTCTCCGTGTTGAGTTAAATCTCCTGGTAAAAGTAAAAAATCTAAATCAAGGGTTGCTAAGTGTTCAAAAACTATCTCTAGGGCTGGAATACTTATTTCTACCAAATGAAATCTTGTCGGGTGATCCCAAATGGTTTCAGGTAAAGCAATGTGAGGATCGCTGACGACTGCAAAACGAAAATTTAATGTCATAACAAGTAATAAAATGTTGTAAATTGTTCCTAAGCCTGGAAAGCAAAGCCGCCAAATAAACGGCATCACCTGTATCAATTGTTACCCTATCCTATAAAATTTTCACTTTTGATAACTCTTTCTCAATAATCTAAAAAACTTGAGAAAGTATTGACAAAATCTTAAAAACCTGTAGATAAATTTGTAACTTTCCCCATCAAAGCAATGAGCGAAGTTGACATGGAAAAAAATCCGCCTTTCGATAACTCTAACGAAGCAGCAGCCAAAAATCCATCCTCGCCAATGCCTGAGTCTGCGGAGGAGAGAAAAAATTCTGCCATTACAGGCAAGCAGCCGCCAGAGCTAGAAGCCCAGACACGGGGCTTACTCGAACAGGATGAATGGGAAACGGTTAATTTTCCCAATGCCATAAGCATACGAGAACTTGAGACTGCTGCACAGGACAGCAACTCGGATGCAGCCCTGAAACCGGCAAAACCTCCCCAAGTTTCAAAAAACCCATCAACAAGTAATAATGCAGGAATTTCGCAAATTGCTGAACTGATTGCTTTAATTCAGCAAGTTCGCCAGCGCAATAGCGAATTAAACCACCGGGTTGCTACTTTAGAAAACTCTCTGCACGAATGCCAAATAGCGCTGGATATTACCCAAAACCGCAGCCAAACCCAAGAAGCACTTTTAACCGAACAAACTGAAAAATTAGAAACCGCAGAAACTAAAAATAAACGCCTGACACAGGAATTAGAAGCCACCAGCCAAAACGCTCAGCGTCAGCAAATTTTAATTCAAACTTTGGCAGAACAGCTAGACAACAGTCAACACCGGCTAGCTCAAATGGAAAGAGAATGTGCTTTAACTCAACAACGCTACAGCGAACAAACTCACCAACTTTTGCAAGTGGAAAACACTTGTCGGGACTTGCGCTCTCGGCTACACCGGCAACAACGTCACACTTTACAGTTTAAAGCTGCTCTGGAAAAATGTCTGGAAATGCCCGACTGTAGCAAAGACAAAAAAGATGCGCTCAGCATTCCGACACCAGAAAATCTGGAAAACGTTGTGCTATCGAGTGGAGTTGCGGAAGAAAACGCTGGGATCGACGCTTCTAATGAGGATACAACCAGCTTAACCCCCAAAACTGAGCCGATCAAACCCTGGGCAGCGCAGCCCCAACCAACGGCAGAAAAAACGGCTAAAAACCCGATAGAACTTTACACCGAGCCTAGCACGGCGATGACGACTGGAGGGGGCAGCACTCTGCCATTAGGCGATGCCATGTTGTGGGAAAACATCACTCAGTCTATTGATGCTTCTCAAGCTACCCCAGCCCCAGCCCCAGCCCCAGCCCCAGCCCTTAACTCTGGTAATACAGAAAATCAAAATCTACCGCCTGACTGGCCGGCACCTTTGGTTTATCCCCAGCAAGTTGTTAAAAAACGCCATTCTCTCGCAGCAATTGATTTGCCTACTTTTCCTCGTTTGCAAGATGGGGAAAAATAGTTTTAAGGGGTGAAAATATTTTTTTCAAACAACTGTTATTGAGAGAGTTTGTTTGTACTTCTGGGGAGGTTTTTTAAGAGCTTTGTTGTGGTTTTCCTACTCCATCGGTTAAATCATAGGAATTGGCTAATAATTTATACCAAAGGGCGGGATAGTTAGTTTCTAGCCAAGGTTGAAGTTTTAGAGTTAGGGTGGGTACCCATCCCCAGAGGAAACTATTAAGCGAGTAGAGGGTAAAGTTTAGGTAGCTTCGTAACCATTGGATCATGTCTGCCAAACTAACAAATTCTAAAATCCAGAGTAGCAGTGCGGGGTTTTTCCACGCTGCTTGAAGGGCTAGGCGGTTGAATGTTATCCAGTCTACTCGGTCTTTGATAAACTTTTCGGCAGTACCTTGATCGGTTTCTGCTAAAATTCCAAAGAATGTGTTTAATATGGCATTAATTTTTTGCGGTTCAATAAACCGGCCGGTGGGTACCATCATTCCTTTAGAAAATAACCAGGTTACAGCGACATTACTTTGATAAGCACGAATTTTGTTTAAATCTTTTGCCTTTAATAAATCGTGTTTGAGAGCCGTATTCAAAAGATGAGTTAAACGCGGTAAATTTCGCACTAAAGAACCAAAGCCGGTAAATACTAAGGGAGATTGTAAAGAAGCTGCATCTCCTATACAAATTAACCGATCAAAAGCTACTTTTCGCTCATTTTTATTGGCGCTGAAATGCCCAGGAATATAACCAAAGGTAGCTTTTTTCCATACTAATTTTTCCATGTCACAGCGCCGGTATTCGGGGAGAATTGTAAAAAAGTCTTCATACATTTCTAATAATGACCCCGGATTTTCTGGATTCACTTGGTGATAGTGAAACAAATAAATTGTTAAGTCGTTATCTGCTGCCGGAAATAATTCCCAAATTAACTGTCTGCCCCGCGAAATATCTCCATGAGAATTTAACACATCGCCATATTGTTTATCCCATACTTCGGCATCAAAACCTCCAGAAATTACAGCACCAACTGTTGGGCAAACACTGTCAAATGCTCTGCCGCCATTGAGTTGCCATGCAATGGGTGAAGCGGTTCCCATTGCATCTACTAAAAGTCGGCCGGTGGCTTGACGGGAAGAATTGGTAGGTAAATGTTTTAGGTCAAGGGTAACTTTATTTGGGTCAATATTTACAGAAATAAATTCAGTTTCATCCCAAATTTCTCCTCCCGCAGCTTTGAATTTTTCGCCGCAGACACGCAATAGTTTATCGGCATCTATGGCAATATTTAAGACTGTTGGAGTGTGGAGAATTGCTGCTTTGGCGTTAGGCGGATTATTTGCATCAAAAAATTTATGAAATCCATCTTTGTATTCGCAGGCAATGAGGGTTTCTAGTTCTTTTTGAGAATTGAATAAACCCAAATCTATTAAACTTTGAAGTTCGCTGCGGGAAATGTTCCACTCTCGGTTCATTCGGCCAAAAGGTAAGCGTTCAATGAGTAAAACTCGATAGCCTAATTGAGCCATGACGGCTGCATGAATGACTCCTAAAGCGCCACCGATATAGATTAAATCGTAGGTGGGTTTTGTCTGGGGGGAGTGGTTTTCTTCTGGGCTAGAAAAAATAACTGGTGTTGGTTGTGTGGGGTTACGAACCGAGGAACGCCAGCGCTTTTCCCACCAGTAAGCGCGTGTTAGGTCGTATTCGCCGTTGGGAAATTTTTTAAAAAATTGGACAGTGCGTGGGTATGATGATTGTAATGCGTCAAAAATTGATTGTTTGGATAAATCAATTTCTGGTGGTTTTGGGTATTGATAAGGGAACCTGTTTCTCAGGTCGGTGGTCAGTTGGCCGAGGATTTGTTTTTCAGCAAAAAGTGGTTTAGAGCCGCAACGAAAAACTTTGATGTAGGTAGTTCGCTGAAGAGACCACACAAAGATGGAAAGTTCGTTTTCTATGGGTGCCGGTGTTAGTTTTTGTGTGTCTGGGTTGGCTGAGTTTTTAATTTCGCTTGGCTTGGTTAGGCGCAGTCTAATTCCTTCGGGGGTGAGGATTTTTTGGCCGGTGCTTGGTTCAAATTTTTGGTGTAGCCATGTCCGTACGGCTTCTTTATCTGGGGTGGGTATTTCGAGATATAACAGTTCTTTGATTTCGGTTGTGTTGTCTTTCATAAGTCCCCTAAAAATGGTGTTTTTACAGTTGTACTGTGATTTATACTGCCTTAAAAAGCTAAAAAAAAGTTAATGAAACTTTTTTATGCGTATTCTTCTTTTTATTCTATTGGTGTAAAGTCGTGATAAATTATCAAATTCCAAAGAAGCGTCAAGAGTTTGTGGCCCTCCGCGACCAGGCGGTGAGTGAAGAGTTGGTGGCGGCTGCAATAGTTGGTGTGGTGATGGTGGCTCGTCAGGAGGGCCGGTCGTTGGAAGAACTTAAGGCGGAGGTGTTGGCTGATGATCAGTTGTTGGATAAGGGGAAGCGCCGGTGGTTGAGTGAGGTGGTTAGTGATGCTTGGCAGCGTTTGGAAAGTGATAAGGGGGGTTTTTAGGGTAGTTGAATTTGTTGTTGGATGTCGATGAGGATTTTTTCGCCGCGTTTTAGTTGATATTCTCCACGCCAGGTGCCGCTGGTAAGGGGTTTTTCGGGGGTGTTGCGTTTGCCTATAAAGTTGAAGCCGTTAATGCGGTTGGGGTTTTTAAGTTCGGTTTTGGTTTCGGCGGCGATGGTGCCATCAGGGGCGATGAGGCGGTAGTTTTCGATGTCTCCGGCGAGGATGCCAAAGGGATGTACCCAAAAAATTAGGGCGGGACTTTTGGTGGTTAGGGGGCTGTCGGGAAAGTTTCCTTGCCAGATGGCGTTAATGTCTGGTTTTTGGCTGGTAAAGCCGGCTTTGATGAGGCCGGTGGGTGTGTAGGTGATGGGTTGGTCCCAGAGGGGCCGGCCTTTGATGTTGCAGCCGGTTGGGGCGTCGGGGCCCAAAAAGGGGTCGATTTCTTTTCCTTTATAGACGACTCCTAAATGGACGTGGGGATAGGAGGCTAGGCCGGAGGAACCTACCATGCCTAGAGTTGTGCCTTTTTCGACTTCCATTCCTGGTTTGACGGTGACGCTGCCGTTGCGTAGGTGGCAATAGTAGGTTCTCCAGCCGTTGGGATGGTCGATGACTACGGCGTTTCCGCAGCCGATGTTTGAGATGGCTTTGGCTTGTTCGGGGTTTTCGATGCGTTTGTCGGCTACGCCGTCTCGGACTGTTTGTATTTTGCCGGCGGCGGCGGCTTTGACGGCTACTCCTTTTTTCATGGTTTTTTCGTCGGGTATGCCGAAGTCTGTGCCGTCGTGTCCGTCGTAGGTTTGTCTTCCACAGCCAAAGTCTAGGAATTTTTCGCTGGGGTCTCTGTCGGTGTAACTCAGGATGTGACAGTCTTTGCCTAGGGTACAGTCGATGGGAAGGCCGAGACTGATGCCGGTGTCTGGTGTGGCGGGGGTTGATGTTTGGCTTAGGCAGCTTGGCAGGCTGGCTAGGACTAGGCTGAGGAGGAAGGTGAAAAGATGTTTTTTAGTAAATATTTTCATATTTTTGGGGGTTTTTTTGAAATGCAGAGGTTTTTTGTCTGATTTTCAAAATCCTGCGGCTTGTGGCTTTTTTTATCGTACTTTTGCCGATGCCGGTTGTGGTACCCCCCGAAAAACAAAAAACGCCCAAAAACTGGGCGCGTCCATCAGGGTGCATCTACATGAATTCAATATAGCATAGCGAGGGGTGAGACCCCCTAGGTTACTTAACAAAAATTTACATTTGGGTAGGGCTGATTTCTATGCCGGGGCACAGCGTACTAAGATGCCGGTTTCTTGTGTGATCTGTTGGGCAAAGGTTTGTAAAACGCTTACCGGCACACATTTTAGTTGTTTTGCCGCATAGGGTAGGCTGTCTTGGCTGTGGTTTTCTCGGCCGTCTAGTTGGTGTTTTAGGGGTTTGGGACGGGTGGGGGTGTTGAGTTGTATTTCTGCTGGCATGATGGCTTTTAGGCAACGAATATATTCTGCTTTGGTTTTTTCGTCCCATTCGTTTAGGATCATGGTTTGAATTCCTAGTTGTCCTTCATATTCGGCGCTAAATTCTTGCAAGCCTTCCCACAAAGAAAGAAATTCTATGCTGTCTAGGGGTCTATTAATTCTTTTAATTTTTTCTTGATTAATTCCATCTAATTTGATAGAGACTTTATCGGCACAGCTTAAGGCTGCACGCACTGCGGATAGGCTTAATAAAGACCCATTTGTTAATACTAATATGGGTTTGTTTGTTAGGGCTTTAGCTGATGCTATAATTTCGCCTAGGTTTGCTGCTTGAGTGGGTTCACCGCTGCCACTTATGGTTATGATGTCTACTTTCCAAGGTGCAAATTTTTCTAGGTTTTGCATGATGTGGCCGGTGGGAATATATACTTTTCTGCTTCGTGTTTGGTGTTCTATTTCTCCCAACTGGCAGTAAACACAATTAAAGCTACAGGTAGAAACCGGCCCTATGGCATCAATTCCTAAAGATAGGCCGTATCTCCATGATATAACCGGCCCATAAACTGAGGAAAAAGCGATGGCTGTTTTCATGGTTCTTTGTTTTTCTCTTTCTAAAGCAAATTTGATTTCTGTTTTTGCAGAACAATTTGCTATTTTTTGGTTTTAATTTGACTGGGTTATGGAGATTTTTTGCCAATCTTCAACAACAAAAGGCGGTATTTTTAGTTTGGTTGGGCCTTTTTTTAGGGGGATCGAAAGGGTGACAAAATCAGTGGGGAGATCGGGTAATATTTCGCTGAGTTTATATTGTCCGACATTTGGGGCGGGGGATTTTTCAGCAAATAGGTCTGTCACGTTTATCTGCTTTCCCTGGGGGGTAGTTATAGTTAGGGGTTGCGGGTGAATAAACTCGACAGCATCGGGATATCCAACTAAGCGGAGTGTTGTTTCAGAAGACTGACCGTTTGTTATTTCTTTAAAGACGATAACCTGCCATGAGTGACCGGTGGGGTCTCGGAGGGTTTGTCGTGCTTTGTATAACATCATATTGGGTGAGATTTCTTCTTTTATGACGACTCCGACGGCAGGTAGTTGATAACTAAAAGTTAGATACAATACTAACCCAAATACAACCAGAAAAGACACTATTAGTCGGCGAAAATCTACTTTGACTTTGGTATATGTATATGCGTTCATGGTGATTGATTTCCTCAGTAATTAAGTTTTGTAACTAATGTTTTAGTTATGTATATTTTTGAATCTTTAAATTACAAAAGTCTTATTTTACTTACTTTTTTAATATAGCTAAAAATAGCCTTTTAAAGGTATGATCTTAACTAAAATTAACTAAAAAAGTGGTAAGTTTTATAAAGGTACTTGATAAAAAATAACTAATTTTTCCTAATTATTTTTTATCAAGAAAAGTATGAATGTTGAGGAGAAATTTAGATTTTTTTATAGTTTTAGCAATTCAGGAATGGTAACAAATTGGTAGTTACGCTTTTTTAATTCGGCGAGGATAATGGGCAAGGCTTGGATGGTTTTAGAACGGTTGCCACCGCCGTCATGGAGTAAAATAATTCCCCCCGGAGTTGATTGTTTTAAAACTTGGTTAACGATGCTTTCTAGGGAAGAAGTAGCCCGCCAATCTTCGGTGTCAACTGACCATAAAATAATGGCATAGTTTTTATTTTTTGCATAGTCGGATAAGCCATTGTTTAAATTGCCGGCGGGGGGTCGAAAAAGTTTTGTTTTGGCTCCGGTGGTTTTATAAATGCTGGCGGAGGTATTGTCAATTTCTTTGGCGGCGGTTGCTGAGTCGCTGTTTTCGGTGCGATGGCTCCAGGTGTGATTGCCAATGGCATGACCGGCTTCTACAATATTTTTAGCGATTTCTGGATACATTTGTAAGTGTTTTCCTACTAAAAAAAAGGTGGCTTTGATATTATTTTGTTTGAGGATTTTAAGGACTTGTGGGGTGTCTGTCCAAGGGCCATCGTCAAAGGTGAGGGCAATAACTTTTTTTTGGGGGTTAATTTCTCTTTGGTAAATTATTTTTCCTTGAAATTGGGTGGGGGGAAAAAATTCGGTTTGGGGTGCCGGTGAAACAGGTTTAATTTGGGGTTTAAATTGAATGATTTTTTTAGGTTTTTGGCTGGGTTTATGTTGTTGTATTGGGGTGGGTATTTGTTGAGAAAAAGCTACGGAACGAAACAAGAGGGTGCCGGTGAGAAATAGGATACTGATGACTACCCATCTGAGACTGCGATGATGGGGAGAGTTGGTTTTATTTTGTTTTGCCATATAGGTGCTGTTACTGTTATGTCTATGGGGGTTGCTGATGGGTTTAAGCTTTGTTGTAGGCTTGGCGCGGGGGGATAGAAGTAAAATACTTCGGCTTGGTTCTTTTAGACTACAGACTGGTTGACAATTAGTAAGAATTTTCTCAATATATCTACACAGAGGAGGGTTGGAATGGCAATGTAGTGGCTGAATGTGGCTATTTTCTATCTAAAAATGCTGTGCCTAGTATAGAATAGGTACAAATAACTCAAGAGTCCTGTTAGCCAAGAAACCCAGCTTTTTTAGACGAACCTAGAAAATTTTGGTAGAGCCTAGTAGACACACTCTAGCGTTAAGCATCAAAAACCATTTGTTATTAAGGAGAAGGAATGACTCAAGTTGTTGTAGGCGAAAACGAAGGTATTGACTCGGCTCTACGCCGGTTTAAACGGCAAGTCTCTCGCGCTGGAATTTTAGCTGATGTTAAGAGTCGTCGGCATTTTGAAACTCCCCTCGAAAAACGTAAACGTAAGGCAGTTGCGGCTCGACGTAAAAGACGGTTTCGTTAAACGGTTGATGTTAGTATCAACTTAAGAAAATTGATTTTAATTCACGGTTCATGGTTCATCGTTAATGGTTTTTGTTCTCTCTTGTTAGATGTTGAGCTATGGCCCATTTTCAATTCAGCGAGAACCATGAACTGTGAAGTGGCTGGGTTATTTATTTTCGTCTAGTAATGATTCAAATGTTGCCTGTAAAGATGCTATATCCCCTACACGCCCTACTAGTAAGTTTTCTTTACCGGCATCCTTGAGTCTCTCTCGCCAATATTCGACGGTTTCGGAGTTTTTCATCCAAAAGTCAATGACGGTATTTAGGGCTTCATCGACTTGCCAGCCGCGAGATGTGGAGGCTTTTTCTACGCAGTCAAGAAAGGCATCAAGGGTACATTTATGACTACCAAGATATTCTACGCGCCGGCCGGGTTTTTGTCCTAAAATTTCTTGTTGTTTGTTGAAAAAGGATAAAATTGGGGAGATTCCTAAAAGGTTGAAGGTATAATTCATTGTTCCCTCCACAAAATATTTGATTTATAATTTTAGTTGATAGCAGGTTGAGAAAATTTTAGGGGTAATTTTTAATACATTTTAATATTAATTTTTATAAATTATTAGTTATTTTATTGGCTAAGTTGACAATTTTATATAGTTGAAGGTTAAATTTTTTCCTTGCTTTTCTTGATGGAAGTGAGGTAAAATGGAAAGCTTAAGAATCTAAAATTTTGTTTTTTTTCTACCTAACTTTTATGGTTTTAATTCGTTCCGAAATACAATCAGATCACGAACAAATTAGGGAAGTTATCAGTGCGGCTTTTGGCAGAACCAATGAGGCTGAATTGATTGATAAAATTAGGTGTTCTTCCTATTTTCTCCCTCAATTATCCTTAGTGGCGGTGGAGAAGGAAGAAGTTTTAGGACATATTTTATTTAGTTTAATTGAGATTGATGGGGTTGAAAAAATTACTGCTTTGGCGTTGGCACCGCTTGCGGTTAAGCCTGTTTATCAACGGCAAGGTGTGGGGAGTAAGTTGGTAGAAACTGGGTTGCTAAAATGCCAAGATAATGGTTATTTAATTGTGGTAGTTTTAGGGTATCCAGAGTTTTATCAACGCTTTGGGTTTAAACCGGCCAGCCAATGGGGAATTAAAGCACCATTTCCGGCTCCTGATGAAGCATTTATGGCCTTAGAATTGCAACCTAGTTCGGCGCAAAACTATACCGGCACTGTTTGTTATCCGGCTTATTTTAATGAGGTTTAATGTATTAAATTTTTCTTGCCAAACTTAAACCATCGGCCAGGGGAATCATGCTAATAGTAACGCGTTGATCGTCATGGAGTTTTTTGTTAAAATTGCGTAGGGCTTGGGTATTTTGATCTTGAATTTGTGGGTCTGCAACTTGACCAGACCACAAAACATTATCTATGACGATTAAACCACCTTTACGAAGTAGTTTGAGGCAACCTTCATAATAGTTTTGGTAGTTTTCTTTATCGGCATCAATGAAGGCAAAATCAAAGGTTTCGGCTTCACCGGCAGCCTCTAGTTCTTCTAAGGTTTGGATGGCCGGTTGAAGGCGGAGATCAATTTTGTCTGCCACACCGGCTGCTTGCCAATAGCGGCGAGCAATGGCTGTATATTCTTCGCTAACATCACAGGCAATCATTTTACCGTCGCTTGGCAATGCGAGGGCAACACTGAGGGAACTGTAGCCGGTAAAGACTCCAATTTCTAGGGTTTTTTTTGCGCCGGTAAGCTGAACAAGCAAAGCCAAAAATTGACCTTGATCTGGTGCGATCTGCATCATTGCTCGTGGGTGAGAGGCTGTTTCTTGGCGTAGTTGTTGCAACAGGGCCGGTTCGCGTAAAGAAACCGATAATAAATAATCATACACTCGGTCGTTTAATGAAATACTTTTGTTTGACATAATGCCGTCTCAAATGTAGCATTTTTATTATCCTAGTTTTTGATAATTTTGGAGAAAAATATGACTAAATTGCCATCAAAATTAATAATTGTTCAGAGTTTTGCTGCAATGTTTTTAGTTGTGTTGAGTGGTTGTACAGTAATTGGCCCTGGCCCGACACCGGGCGTTGTGCAAGAAGGATTAAGGATGCAGTTAAGCCAAACTCAAGCGCAACTATTGCCACAATTACAAATTTCTTCAGCGCCAGAATTAGAAATTACTCGTGTCAAAATTTCCTCTCAAAAACCTATGATGATTGAAGATTTGCAAGGGTTTCAAGTAGAAGGTTTTTATGATTTGAAGGTTAAGTTACCAAAACAAGTAATTAAGCAAAACAAGAAATCCTTTAAACTTTATATCCAACGTCAAAAACAAGCTCAAACTTGGCGGTTAGCACGTCCGATTAAAGTTGCAGGAGAACAAACTGATAAATGGACAACTTATGCCATTTTAGATTTTAGGTTTTAGGTTTTAAGTTTTCAATGGGTTTTGGGATTTTAGGGTAATTTTCCTAATCGGTTTTTAGATTAAAAAGTGTTTATCAGAGTTGGATTTAAAAGCATTGTGGCGCTTGCACGAAGCGGTTACTCCTACTCATAAGTTATTACTCTTCGTTTTGCCCTATCTATCTAGGGGAAGAAGTATATTTTGGGTGGTATTTATTGAAATAATAACAACTATCTAAAGAAATGTTTCAGTGAGTAGATTAATATACCGAACCGAACAGCAGAAAGCTAATAGTGATAAGAAAAAATAGCACAATTCTACGCCGAGAAGAAGGAAGCAATAGAACTTTACTACTCAGGATATTTCAAGTTTAACAAGATACTCCTCAAGAATGTGGGCGAAGATTGAATATCTGATTTAATCTAAACATATACAAAACAAGCCTGTTCCGGCAGGTAAAAAAGGGTGTTTTTTGTGCGTGGCGGTGAGTCACCAATCGGGCAGTAAGAGGTTTTATTTTAATTTCTCTTACTGCTTCTCCTAAAACAGTGGGGGAAAGGGTTATTCATTCGTCAAGTGCGAGTAAAAAGTTGATAGCTCCCCCAAAAACTATCGAATTTGCAACTTTTATTAGTTGCTAAAAAAGTTAAATCTCCAGTTTTTAAATTCAAATAATTTACTGGGAGCAAAATAAGAGGATTGGTTACTATGAAACTTTCTCATCTATCTAAAACTGTTTGCGCTGGCGCTTTTGCTTTGAGTTTGGGTATTGTATCCATAGCATTGCCTGCTGGTGCTCAAACCGGCGGCACCGGCACAGGTGCAGGCACAACGGGTAGCGGGGTAACTGGCGGCACTGGCACCGGCACAAACGGCACCGGCACAAGCGGCACCGGCACAACCGGCACAAGCGGTATAGACAGCACCGGTACAACCGGCACAACTGACACCGGCACAACTGACACCGGCACAACCGGCACAACCGGCACACCCGGTATAGACAGCACAACCGGCACCGGCACACCCGGCACCGGCACAACTGGTACAGGGCTTGGTACTGACAGTATCAACCCCGGCACAAATTTAAATAGAGACACGGGTGCAGACACAACTAACCCCGGCACATCGGAAATTGACTCAACAGACTCTACAACTACAACCCCGATAACACCTGGAACCAGTGGCACATCTACCAGCACACCAACAGGTATAGATTCGACAACAACCATAACCCCCGGCACCAGTGGCACATCTACCAGCACACCAGCCGGCATAAATTCCACAACGACAACGCCAGGGAGTACCACCACAACCACAACAACTCCCAGTGGTGTTGATAGTACAACAATCATTGAGCGGACAACTACAACCACAACAACTCCTGCAAGCGCAACTCCCACACCAAGTAGCACAACTGTAGTGCCTTATGAAAGTACACAAGCAGTAAGAAAAGATCGTAAATCTAATTGGGGTTCGTTGGGTTTATTGGGTTTAATTGGGTTGGCTAATTTGTTCCGCCAGCCGAAAACAACCGTCCGTTCCTATTAATATTGTGCGGAAAAAAAGTGAGTTTTGGAAATAATGTTGGCAAAACTCACTTTTTTTACCCTTGGTGAATCGAAATTTTTCCGAGTAAGAATTGCAACTTTTGTTTGATTTACAAAATAAAGGATTGAAAGATCATGAGTAACAACAACCAGAAACGTTTAACGAAAAAAATTGCCGGGATTTTGGGCTTAGCAAGTATTAGTTCTTTGATAGGTTTGCCGGTGTTTGCCCTAACACCAAGTGCAATGATTTTAGCTCAACAAAATGACACCGACAAACCGACAACTAGCACTCAAGAATGCTTTGTTACTCCCCCTAGAGATGGTCAACTTCCAGAGTATTGCTCTCAAGTGGTGCCGGCTTACGAAAATGAAACAAATCAGGGTAATAACTCAGATGATAGGATGAATCAAGAAACTGAGAATATGCCTAGCAACTCCAATATGAACGAAAATATGGAGAATATGCCCAGCAACTCCAATATGAACGGAAATATGGAGAATATGCCTAGCAACTCCAATATGAACCGGAATATGGAGAATATGCCCAGCAACTCCAAGATGAACCGGCAATCTTATATGCCAAATAGTTCGGGGCGCATTACTGAATCTGAGAGACAAAGTGCAAGTTTTAGTGTTGAAGATTGCTTTGTGACACCAACAAGAGATAATTCATTTCCAGCCATGTGTTCGCAAGTAGTGCCGGCTTATGAAAATGAAGTTTCTGGTAGAAATACCATGATGAACCGACAAGCAAGCACTTATCAAGAAAACTTGATGACTAACCAGATTGCTGAAAATCCTAGCAATAGTGCTGAGATGAATCAGGAAACTGAAAATAGCTTGGAAGAGAATAATATGACCCCGGAAGTTGAACAAATCATTGAAAATCCTAGCCGGGTTCCAGGTAGTTCAAATACACCTGAAAATTCTAACCGATCTGAGGATGTAAATAGATCAAACATGGTTAGTGAATCTGACCGAATGTTTATGATGAAAGCTGCAAAAAATGGCATGACTGAAGTACAATTAGGTCAAATGGCAGTGCAAAAAGCCAGCAGCGAAGCGGTGCGAGAATTTGGTCAGCGGATGGTTGAACATCACAGTCAAGCTAATCGGGAATTAATGCAACTGGCGGCTGAAAAAGGTATGACTTTGCCTAACGATATTGGCGATGAAAATAGAGAAGTAATGTCTCAACTTTCACAACTTTCTGGTGTAGAATTTGACCGGGCTTATATGGAAGAAATGCTGAGAGCCCATAATAAAGATTTGTCTATGTTCCAAACTCAAGCACAACAAGGACAAGACAGCGATATTAAATCTTGGGCTTCGCAAAAGGTACCTACCCTTGAAACTCATTTAGCAATGGTGCGTAACCGGGTAGAAGCTAACCGCAATAACAATATATATCGTTAAGGCGGCGTTTTAAAAGAATTTGGAATTGAATAAAAGAAGCCGGTTTTTTAAAAGAAGCCGGTTTTTTTATTTGTTATCAAAAAATAAATTAAAAGGGCCGAGGGCAATAGAAGTCGAAGCCGCTGTTTTTTCTAATACTTCGGTAATGGTTGGTAAGTTGACAAATTCAATGGGCTGGGGTGAGCTAAAATGAATTTTTCCTGGTTGTTTTTTAGGTTCTGGGGTAATAATTAATAACCGTAAGAAATAGGAATCACCGCGATTGAATGGGCGCAAAATAAAATCAAGTTCCGTTTTTGGTTCTGCAAAATTTACGAAGGTAAGTTGCTCAATTTCGTGGGAACGATCACTGGCTTGAGATTCGATGTAAATTGCTAAATCTTTTCTGAATATTTCCATGCGCCTATGCTTTCATATAAATGCAAGATAGATAAATAGGCGAAATAGGGAACGCGGGCTATTGTTTCCAACAAGTAAAATCTGGCAAAAGGACGTGTTTGGTAAAGTTTATTCAAAATAAAATCTAAAAAATTAACTAGAATTTGCATAAGGGTTTTTCTTTAGATTTTAAGATTAAATACTCTAACACAGAAAATAAAAAGTTGAAATTTTGAAGAAAAAACACACCAATAATACCCTGTTTTGCCTTAACAATTTCCATTTTATGTCTTCAGTTTTAAGATAACAATTTTGGTTTTTTTTGCATTATATCAACATAATTAAAATATCAAAAACCCGGTTACTTTAAAAACCGGGCTTTTAGCAAACTAATAACAACTAGCTAAATTACGGCTTGAGAACTACCTTAATACAGTTGTCTTTTTTCTCTTTAAAAATCTCGTACCCATGCGGTGCATCTTCTAGTTTAAGACGGTGAGTAATGACAAAAGATGGGTCAATTTTTCCGTTTTGGATATGTTCAAGCAAAGGTTTTAAATAGCGATGAACATGAGTTTGTCCCATTTTAAAAGTCAAGCCTTTATTAAAAGCTGAACCAAAGGGAACTTTATCAAGAAAACCGCCATAAACTCCTGCTAAAGACATAGTACCGCCTTTACGACAGGCAAGAATGGCTTGACGCAAGGCAGTAGGTCGGTCAGTTTCCATGCGAACAGCTTGTTTTACTTTGTCATAAAGTGCCATTGCATCAGTACCATGTGCTTCCATTCCTACCGCATCCAAACAAGCATCGGGCCCCCGTCCGCCGGTCATTTCTTTAAGTGCTTCACCGGCATCCATTTCTTCGTAGTTAATAACTTCGGCATCGTTTTGTTTAGCCATCAACAAACGTTCAGGAATTCTATCAATAGCAATCACCCTTTCTGCGCCTAATAAAAAAGCACTTTTGATTGCAAATTGACCCACCGGCCCACAACCCCAAATAGCAACAGTATCACCGCGTTGGATATTGCAATTTTCTGCCGCCATATAGCCGGTAGGAAAAATATCTGTCAGAAACAAAACTTGCTCATCCGTAAGACCATCAGGAACTTTAAAAAGACCAACATCGGCAAAAGGAACCCTCGCATATTCTGCCTGTCCGCCGGCATAGCCTCCAAACAAATGCGAATAGCCAAAAAGTGCAGATGGTGAGTGACCGTACATTTTTTCTGCGGCCAAAGCATTCGGGTTAGAATTATCACAAAGAGAGGTCATTTCTCGCTGGCAAAAAAAACAACTTCCGCAAGCAATTGTAAACGGAACTACTACCCGATCTCCGATTTTTACATTATTAACTCCACTACCAACCTCGACCACTTCTCCCATAAATTCGTGACCGAGAATATCTCCTGCTTGCATACTAGGAATAAACCCATTATAAATATGCAAATCAGACCCACAAATTGCTGTGGAAGTAATTTTGACAATGGCATCCCTAGGGTTAATAATTTTTGGATCGGGAACCGTATCTACCCGCACATCATTAGAACCATGCCAGCAAACAGCTTTCATCAGAATTTTCTCCTTATTTGTAGTTTAGCTTTAGCCAAATTTTTTGTAAGTTTTTGCGCCAAAGCTTTTAGGAACCTGGCAATGTTTCTTTGAGATTTTCTACACTTTTTTGGATATTTTCTTCAATTGAATTGATAAAACGTTTGGTTTCTGGTGCAATTGGTTGGTCAAGATTGAGCTTTTCACGCACATTATTGGCGGTATCTTTTAAAGGTTGTTGGTTGGAAATTTCTGGAATATTTGGGCTGGGAATTTTGGTGGTGCTATGGTCAACTTGATAATGACTTGCTTCGGGAGTTGTCGCCGCACCGGCCTCTAAAGGATTGTAACCAAATACAGAAGCAATTAAAAAGCTAAAGGCAATAATAGAAGCAGTTACCACAGCCCGAAACTGACTATTTTGCAACCAAAAAATTAAACGATTCATCACAGTAGACTCCTTTTGATGTTCAGAAAAAATGTGTAATTATTGGCGACCTGAAGGGCTTTCATTTGTAGCAATTTCCCCCGTCTCCATTAGTTGTTTAAAACGGTGTAAATCTTCTGAAATTTGTATTTCTGGCTCTTCACCAAACAACTTAGCAAAAGTGGCAGTAATTGCACCCCCAGGCGGGTTATATTCGATTACTACTTTTACTTCTGTTCCACGTCCTGCACTTGCCGGTTGAAAACGCACAAAACCACTATTTTCTATGTCGGCATTTTCTACCGAACCCCAGGCAATTAACTTGTTTTCTTGCTCGTTAATAATTTCTGCATCCCATTCTACGGTTGCACCTAATGGTGCTTTTGCAATCCAATGAGAACGCTTTTCATCCCACACTTTCACAAATTGAAGATGCTTCATAAATGTGGGTAAATTCTCAAAATTTCTCCAAAAACGATAAAGCTCTTCGGCTGGTTTATTTATCGTCACAGTTTTTTCAACACGGATGCTTTGATTCAAGTTTTTTTCCACTGTATTTTTAAGGCTAGTTTTGCCGCTAGTACCGTGATAAACTAGGCCGGTGCCAGCCAATGCCATCAATGCACCGCGCAAAGATCGCTGACTTAAACCCATTAATACCAGCGCTCCTCCGCCTATTAAAGATGACCATTTTTCAGTTTCACCAACATCACTTGCTTCTGGTTGGTTGCTATTGGTTTTTGCAATTTCCATAGCCTGTTTACCCCTTTTTTTTAATGGTATGCCTCCCAGTTATTTTTGAATTCAAACTAAAGTAATAAATAGATTATTTTCTGGTTTTTTTAATGATACCTAGCCCCAAGGATACCTTTAACTGCCATTCCATACATACAAACTTTTATCCTGCTGAAGACCAAACTTTTATCCAAATTTTATGAGCTTAAATATCTTCCAAAAGACATAGAACTTTAGACATAAAATACTTATCAAAAAAACACCTAAGTACCCATAAACCGGGAAAGAAGATGAGCAAGGTCGGTTTCTTTTTCTTTTTCTTCCAAAAGGTTGATGTGGAGTAATACTAAAATTTGTTGCAATAGTTAACAAGCGAAATAAAAAGGAGTTTACTCAATGCGTAAGTTAAATATAGGTCTGAGCGATGAAGCGCGCCAAGGTGTAACAGAATTACTAAATCACGATTTGGCCGATGCCTATTTATTGCTGATCAAAACAAAAAAATATCATTGGGATGTTGTTGGCCCTCAATTCCGTTCTCTGCATCAATTGTGGGAAGAACATTATGAAGCTTTAACTGTAAATATTGACAAAATTGCTGAACGGGTGAGAACCTTGGGCGGTTATCCTCTCGGCACTGCTGAAGGCTTCTTAAAATATGCTTCAATTAAAGAACACATTGGCGACTTGCCTTTGGCAACAGAAATGGTTGCCCGTTTAGTAGATGACCATGAACAAATTATCCGCAATCTCCGCGAACATATCGAGGAGTGTGATGAAAAATACAACGATCAAGGTACAGCAGATTTTCTCACCGGCTTGATGGAACAACACGAAGAAATGGCCTGGATGTTGCGTTCATTTATTGAAGGAGAATCTATTTCACCGGATGGTCAAAAACCCCAATCCAAAACCTCTACAGCCTCTCACGTTTAATTTATTTTAGGAAAAAACCCGGTTTCTTAAACAGCCGGGTTTTTGACTTTTTAACTATCTGGTTTTTAATTTAACTAATGAAAAACTTTGATTATTCTTTAGATTTTAAAACCATCGATTTTCGCAGTAATCCTCATCTTTACCAGGTAGGCAAAGGTGAGCAAGGGGTGTTATTAGTTGAACCTTATAAATCTGAAATTTTACCCTATTGGCGTTTTAAAAACCCAGAAATTGCTACAGAATCTAGCGAAAAAATTTACGAAATATTTTTAAATTATCTCGAAAAAGATGATTTTGTTGGCGCGGATATGGCCCGAAAGTTTTTGCAAATGGGTTATACTCGTTCTCGCCGCTACGCTAACCACAAAACCGGGCAAAAATACGCCAAAAATCCTCAAAAAGAATTAACACAAGAAGCCCAAAAACTTGCCAGAAAAGAAATTTTACCCAATCAAGAAGACCCTATAAAAGCAGCATCAGCAGCAATTTTTAAAGAAAAATGGCTACAGGCAAAAACTAATAAAAAATACTTAGCTTTGCGGCAAAAACATCAACAAATGTACGAAACCCAATAAACACAAAGGCCAGTTGTCCGCTAATCCAGCGGATTGCCGGCCCCGGCTTTTTAGAGAAGCCATTGCTCATGCTTCAAAATTCTTAATGTAAATTCTCAGCAAATCGATTTACGCTAAAAAACTAAGTGGCTTTTTAATCTGGGGCCGCCAATATAGTCCAGCAAGCATTGATTTAGTTGAGCAATTTAGCATGAGTAGCAATTTAGCGACCAAACTGCGTGAGGGAACCAAAAAATCTCACTCGATGGCAGAAAATGTTGGTTTTGTCAAGTGCTTCTTAAAAGGCGTTGTCGAAAAAAATTCATACCGCAAGCTGGTGGGCAACCTCTACTTCGTGTATAGCGCGATGGAAGAAGAGATGGAACGCCACCGCAATCACCCTATTGTTTCCAAAATTTATTATCCAGAACTTAACCGCAAAGCCAGCTTAGAGCAAGATTTGGCTTACTACTACGGTGCCAACTGGCGTGAACAAGTGGTGCTATCCTCCGCAGGACAAGCCTACGTTGACCGCATTCGGGAAGTTTCTGCCACAGCCCCGGAATTGTTGGTCGGACACTCCTACACTCGCTATTTGGGTGACTTGTCGGGCGGCCAAATTCTTAAGGGTATTGCCGTGCGAGCCATGAACCTCAGCGAGGGTGAAGGCACAGCCTTTTATGAATTCAAAGATATTTCTGACGAAAAAGCTTTTAAAACCACCTATCGCCAATCAATGGATGAGTTACCTATTGATGAAGCGACGGCAGATCGCATAGTTGATGAAGCTAACGATGCTTTCGGTATGAACATGAAAATGTTTAACGAACTCGAAGGCAACTTAATTAAAGCCATTGGTCAAATGTTGTTTAACACTCTGACTCGTCGGCGCACACGCGGCAGCACAGAACTGGCTACTGCTGAGTAAAGCTAAAATTGTCTGTACAACCGGCCTTCAGCTATGTGCATTTAGCTTATTGTTAAGTGTGGATAGGCGAGGGCCGGTTTGCTTTTTTTGTTAGAAATTTAGGAATGGGTAAAAGCGTAAGGGAAGTAAAGCATTGCTTACAAGAAAATTTTTGAGTTAGGCATTAAGATCAACTCAAAATCGGCCCTATTTTGAGGAGGCGAGACACTCATGGCTTTATATAAAAATCTCATTTATAGCTTTTGTATCTTTTTATCCTTACAATTTTTCAGTCTCACCACAAAATCTAGCGCCGCTTCTATTGAGTTGCAAACAAACCCAAAAGTAAGCCAAGACATTCCTGAACCGGCCGGCCCCGGCACTCCCGGCCGTAGTGTCCCTGGTGGAACTTTTGTTCGCTTTGAACCACCGGCCAACCTTCCTGGTTTGGGAGTTCCTAGTCGTGGTGGTGAACCCTCAGTGCCACCTGATTTTGGCGTTCCTAATCGTGGCGCACCCTCAGTCCAACCTCAAGATTATCGCTGTGAACCGGCCACCCTACTTTTACCCTTCGGTAATATTGGCTTAACCGTATCCGAGTATCCTACCTTTTTTGTTGGCGTTACCCGGTATGCCAAAAATGGGATATTTACTTTACAAGATGAAAACGGCAAAACAATTTATGAAATTTCAATTCCTCTGAATGAAAACCTGGGTGTATTTGCCATAAACTTGCCAAAAACAGGCCCCGGCTTAGAAATAGGCAAATACTATAGCTGGTCTTTTATCCTAGTCTACAGCCCCACACTACAAGGAATGGCTGAAGGCGTGATTAGTCGTATCGAAATTGACAGAAATTTACAGGAAGAATTAGCTGAAGCAAATTCTTTAGAACGTGCTGTTTTATACGCTAAAAATGGCATTTGGTTTGATACCCTTAGCACCCTTGCTGATGAGATTCGTCGGCAGGAACCGAACAATAAATTATTCGTCAATGAATGGCAACAATTACTCAATTCCGAAGGGTTAAGGGCAGTTTCCCAAATGCCTTTAAATTGATTTAAAAATGTTGAGCAAAATTAAATTTACCTTGCTAAAAAAAGGAAAAGATATGTTTTATCTAAAAACAGTGTTTTATTCGAGTATTTTTGCTTTATTGGGTACGCAACTTTTTGCTTTATCCGTAGAGGCCGGTGTCCAGCCTCAAGAAATCCCTAAATTCAGCGAAGTGACTCCTGAACCACCCAATAGCGGCACCCCCACAAACAGCTTACCAGGGGGTACTTATGTGCGCTTTGAACCTCCGGCAGGTGCGGTACCAACGCCCGACACGAGGAGAGATCCTGGTATATGCCCAGTTTTACAAGAGGACGTATCACCAAGCCTATCACCGGGGGGAGAAATGAAAGGCCCACCCATAACAGCGCTTCTTCCCCAACAAAATTTTGGTTTAACTTATGCAGAGTATCCAACGTTTTTTATTTATATTCCAGCAGGAGGTTTAGGGGGGCAGTTAATTTTGCAAGATGAAGCTGGGAATGATGTTCAGGAAATAGATGTTAATTTGAAACAAAAAGCCGGTGTGATTGGTGTAAATTTGTCAAAAAGTCGTCCTGGTTTAGAAATTGGTAAAAATTATCGCTGGTTTTTTGTTTTGGTTTGCACCCCAGAAAAACGAGAGAATGATCGAATTGTTACCGGATGGGTAAAACGAACTACAATTGACTCGGATTTAAAGACGAAATTAGATAAGGCCAATCCTTTAGAAAAAGCAGATTTATACGCTAAAAATGGTATTTGGTTTGAGGCTTTAAGTACGCTGGCTAAGATCCGATTAGATAACCCGAAAAATGATGAATTTATTAAACAATGGAAAGAATTTTTAAAATCCGGTGGGCTTCAAAATATAGCCGCAATGCCTTTAATTGCGCCAAGATAAGACTGGAGAGCAATTAAAAGTAGGTTAGGAGTCTATGTGGGCAAAACTAAAAAAAATTGTTTGGGAAGGGCGGTGTGTTTTAATTGCGGCGCCAACTATTGCTACATTGACGATTGGCTTGCGTTTAACCGGCCTTTTGCAGTTGTTAGAATGGGCTGCTTATGACCAGTTTTTTAGTTTGCGTAAGCCGGAGAATGTTGATTCTCGAATTGTGATTGTTGCGATTAATGAACCGGATATTTTGGAGGCCGGTCAGTGGCCAATTCCTGATGTAATGTTGGCAGATTTATTAACAAAAATTAGGCAACAAAAACCACGAGCAATAGGGTTTGATTTATTTCGTCCGTTTCCGGTTCAACCTGGTTCAAAAGCTTTAATTGATGTGTTTAAAACAACGCCTAATTTAATTGGGGTTGAAAAATTGGTGCCGGATGCTTCTGGGGCTGTAATTGCTCCACCAACTGTTTTAGCTGAGCAAAATCAAGTGGCGGCGATTGATTTTATTTTAGATGGTGATGGGAAGTTAAGGCGGTCTTTAATTTCTTTGAAACCACCAGGGAGTAAGACAAGATTATCTCTGGGGGCAAAGTTGGCTTTGATGTATTTAAACCCAGCGATTAAGTTTGAGGTGGTGGATGCGTCAAAACAAGTTTATAAGTTGGGTAAGCTTGTTTTAGAACCGTTTGAGGCTAATGATGGGGGGTATGTTAGAAGTGATAGTGGGGGCTATCAAGTTTTGTTGAATTTTCGCGGGGCACCGGGGAGTTTTAAAACTGTGTCTATGACGAAAGTTTTGCGAAATGAAATAGCTGCGGATGTGTTGAGAGATAAGATTGTTTTGATTGGTTCAACGGCGCAAAGTTTGCGAGATTTTTTTATTACTCCTTATAGTAAAAGTGTGTTTGCAATTCCTGAGCCTATGACGGGGGTAGAAATTCATGCGAATTTAACTAGTCAGTTAATTAGTGGGGCTTTGGATGGTCGTTTGATGATTCGGGTTTGGGATGAGCCGGTGGAGTGGTTATGGGTGTTTGGTTGGTCTTGGTTGGGGGCAATTTTAGGTTGGGTTTTTCGGGCTAGTCGATGGACAATTTGTGTGTTTATTTTGGCCGGTTTAGGGTTGTGGTTGCTGGCGTTTTTTCTGTTTTTAGAGGGGTGGTGGGTGCCGGTGGTGCCGCCGTTTTTAGCTTTAGCAGGATCGGCTATTTCTATTACTGGTTATATTGCGGTAATGGAAAGAGAAGACCGTTATATGATGATGGGTTTATTTGGTCGTCATGTGACTCCAAAAATTGCTGAGGCAATTTGGCAACAGCGTGAACAATTATTAAAACAGGGGCAAATTTTTGGTCAAAAAATGACAGCAACTGTTTTGTTTACAGATATTAAGGGGTTTACGTCTATTGCTGAAAATATAGACCCGGAAACTTTGATGTTGTGGTTAAATGAATATATGAATGCAATGGCGGAATTAGTGTTAGAACATGAGGGGGTGATTGATAAGTATATTGGGGATGCAATTATGGCTTTGTTTGGGGTGCCGGTGCCTCGTAATACGGAGGCGGAAGTGGCAGAAGATGCTTTGTCGGCGGTGTCTTGTGCGCTGGCGATGGCAGAAAGGTTGATAATGTTAAATGCAGGCTGGAAAAAACGTGGTTTACCTACTATTTCTATGCGGGTAGGAATTGCTACGGGTACGGTGGTTGCGGGGAGTTTAGGTAGTATTCACCGTCAAGATTATACGGCGATTGGTGATAGTGTGAATGTGGCGGCTCGTTTAGAAAGTTATGATAAAAGTATGGGGGGAAATAGTCGTTGTCGAATTTTGATTTCTGAGGATACTTATCAATATATTAAAGATCAGTTTTATGCTGAGTTTTTGGTGCGGGTGAGTTTAAAAGGTAGAAAGCAACCGATTAAGATTTATCAGGTGCCGGGGTGATTTTTATGGCTTTTGTTTTTTAAAGTGTGATGTTGCTTGCTCCTAGCCCCAATTAGTTTATTAGATTACCATAAATTTCATAACGCAGATGTACACAGATAATTTATCTGTGTACATCTATTCATATGTTTGGTTAATTTTTATTATCTTTTCAGCTAATTTTGACTAGAAGTTGCTTTTGATTGACCGGTTATTTATGTTTGTGTATCGCTATGTATTGATAAGGCCGGTGTTTTCAAAGTTGAAGATTTTTCTCTAGTCTGCTGTCATCATAAAGGATGAATTGTTTTCCCAACCAGCAAAGTATTTTTGACTACGAAATTCTAGGCAAAAGACTGAAGATCCAAACCGCACTCATCTACCAAGTAGCACATAGCCCGAAACCGCAAACCCATCAACTGATCATAAAACGGGTTTAACTTGCACATGGGGGGAATATGACCTATTTTTTGACCAAACAAAACAATATCACGAGCAAAAGGGCATTGGGCTGGAATTGCTTTGTATAAAAATTCTGCCAATTGACGATCCCTAATTTCTATTTCGTCTACACGATTTCGCAGGACTTTTAATACATCAAAATTTGCCTTTTTAATGGCTTTAAAATTGTCCCAGATTGCCGAAAAAGCAGACCGGAGGTTAGGAGTTTGATCGTTGGTGCAAATCATAGAAGTTTCCTCAACTATTTCAAAAAATTAAAAGTTGTTTAATGGAAGTTGCGCCATCTATTTGTATCTTGACACAAGATTTGATGAATGGTTCCATCTCATGCAAACAAAAGTCCAAACCTTTTGATAAGTTTAAATTAACTCCTCGGACTTTAGCCAGCGCAAGATGAGATATTGATAACATTTAGCAAATTTTGGTCGTAGGTTTACTTATAAAAGCTAAAAAACGACCTGCACTAACCTAAGCCATTGATTAGATTTATGGAACTCATAGAAAAGGTCAGCGTGCCAAATTTTTGTTCCCATCATCTCTATCTCTTATTTAAAAACTTCTATTATCAAACGAGCAGTACCTTTCGGTAGATTTTTATTCCTACTCCCTGTTACTCCTTATTAAATAGATGAGCGAAATTATGATAAATTCTCTCTCATTCCTTAAATATTTACCCCGTCAATAGGCGGAGAAGAATTAGAAGAATAGGGGGTCAATGGGCGCGAGGAGTCACAATGAATACTGTTTTTAAACTGGTATAGGAGGACTATCTGAGAAACTCTGTCCCGTTTTTATTAAAAAAATATGTGCGGGCTTTAACCGGAGGCACAAATAGGTTGTCTTTTACTAATTTTACCAATCAATACAACCTTCAATTAAGCCTTCAACACCAGAAACCGGCCTAATTTTAACGTTTAATTTTTCGGCAACCTCAGCAACAGAAAGATCATCCAAAAATAAAGTATCTCCAGCCTTTAACATAACCGAAGGTAATAAAATTCCATCGCCTAAATTTTTTCCCTGTAAATTATCCAATAAATCTTGACCTGTAAGCAAACCTGTTACGGTCATTTTTTGGCCCCAATAATTGCTATTCATTGCTACCATTTCAACTTCTAACCCGTTGATAGAATTTAATTTTTCAACAATGGGTAAAAAGGCTTTTTCTACGGCATTACCAACTACCCAAATTAAGCGTTTCCTAGGAGAAGCCGTAGATATTTTTAGTTTGTTAAAAGCTTCATCAAATTGAGTTAAAAATTGACGAATAGAACCAACTCCATTGCCAATTTGTGGGTAATCTTCATAAAAAGAAGCCGGTGGTAAATCTTGTCCGGCAATTAAAAACCACTCATCGGCTAACCAAATACAATTACCCTTCTTTTTGCCGCCTAATTCTGCCTGTAAACTTTGTACTTGAGCAATAACTTCCTGGGCTTTTTCTGGAGTTACAGGTATTAATTCATCCTCAACCGGCCTAAATTTTGTTAACCCCACCGGCACCACTGCTACTGATGCCACCGCCGGCACTTTTCCTGTATAAAAACTAGCCAAATCTTTCAAGGTTTGTGTTAAATGTAAACCATCATTAATGCCCGGACAAACCACTACCTGAGCATGAATTTGTAACCGGCGTTTCTGAAACCATTTTAACTGTTCCAAAATCTTCCCAGCGCGAGCATTTTTTAACAACCTAATTCTTACCTCTGCTTCCGTTGCATGAACAGAAACATAAAGCGGAGAAAGGCGCATCATTTCAATTCTATCCCACTCTTTTTGTGTTAAATTCGTAAGAGTAAGATAGGAGCCATAAAGAAAACTTAAACGATAATCATCATCGCGTAAATAAAGCGTTTCTCGCTTTCCAGGCGGCTGCTGATCAATAAAACAAAAAGGACAACGATTATTACACTGAATCAACCCATCAAACAAAGCAGACTCAAACTCTAAACCTAAATCTTCATCATAATCTTTCTCGATTTCTACTTTATGCGTTTTTCCTCTTCCATCTAACACCTCTAACTCTAAAAATTCATCGGCACACAAAAAATTATAATCAATCAAATCGCGCGGACGTTGACCATTAATTGCTACAATTTTATCTCCCGCTTCAAAGCCAATTTCTGCGGCAATTGAATCCGTAATAACTTTTGTAATTAACGCTGGTTTTATTGTGGTTTCACTCATTTTTTTTGTGTTTTTTATATAAAAAAATCTGTTTATTGCTTATTTTTAATCAAAAAATCGATAATTTTTTCTAACCTTGCTACTCCTGCATTGGTTGAAGCTAAAGCAGCGTCTAAATGAAATACAGTTTCATCAAAACTATCGAGAGTTTCTTGCTGACGTTCAATAATATCTTGCTGGCGTTCGATTAAATGCTGCTCTTTTTCAACAACATCATTAGTTTTATTTTGAGAATCTAGCAAAAAGCTTTGAGAATCTAACAGCCGAGCAATCATTTGGGAGATTGTAGTTTGTTGTTTCACATAAGCTAACATAGCCTCTTCTATTCTCTTTTGACCTTCAGCGAGTTGGTTAACGGAATTTGCCAGCCGGTCTAATCGTTCATCTGTCCACTGTTCAATATCCATTTTTTTGTGGTTTTTCGTATTTTACAATTTTTTTGAGTGTTTTGTAAACTTGAAAAGCCCGCAGGAGGCGAGCTTTATTTTTGGTGTTTTTTTTAAACAAATCGGAGGGTTAACTATTGGGCAGAATTTCCGTATAAATTGCTCCCAAAATTAAAATTCCAAAAAGCAATCTGTACCAAACAAAAAGCCAAGTATTTTGAGTTTGTAAAAACTTTAATAACCAAGCAATACAAGCATAAGAAACTACTCCAGCCGAAACAATTCCTACAATTAAAGGCAGTGGGCCGGTGGCTGGAATTTCTTTAATTGCATCCTTCATTTCTACCAAACCTGCTAAAGTAATTGCCGGAATTCCTAGCAAAAATGAAAACCTTGCCGCCGCTGCTCTTTCTAACCCTAAAAACAGACCGGCTGTTAAGGTTGAACCAGAACGAGAACAACCCGGAATTAAGGCTATTGCCTGAGCTAAACCCATTAAGATACCATCTTTTAAGTTGACCTGATTGTAATCACGTTTGCGGTGACTTATTTTTTCGGCAATTGCCAAAAGTAAAGACATAAAAATTGAAGCGAAAGCAATTGCTGCTAAACTGCGTAAAGGCGAATTATCAAAATCTGGAATCAAAAATTTAATTAAAAGTCCGCCAATAATAATAGGGAAACTTCCTAAAATAATTCCTAATCCCACTTGAAACTCTTGGCTATCATATTCACGCCGCAAAATAGCCTGAATAGAACCCCTAATAACGTCTGTTATATCTTTCCAGAAATACCATAATACTGCGGCAATACTGCCTAATTGAATGACAGCTGTATAGGCTACGCCTGGATCACCCCAACCAAACACCACAGGTACCACTTTTAAGTGTGCTGTGCTGCTGATGGGCAAAAACTCTGTCAAGCCTTGCACAATACCTAAAACTAGCGCCTCAAATATATCAATCTTCCCGACATCCCCCCCCACCGGCACCGGAGTTTGGGCCAACAACTTCATGGGTACAGTCAAAAGCAAGCCGGCACTTAACCACATCAAAAACTTAATTCTTAATAAACCCATACGCTTAGACTCCTCTGTGTTTGCTTTAGAAAAAAGACCACTTGCCAGCAACGATACTAGCTGATTTGTGGAGTTTCATGATATGGGCTAAAATTTATTTAAGAGAAATGCCCCCCTGGGGGGATATTTTTGTGATATCTTACATTACATTAAGTTAAGTAAAGAAAATTAAAGAAACCTTGTTAAACCAAACTCTGCCCTCTTACCCCTCAAACCCGCTCCCTGTCAAGACAGACAGCCATTTTTCCGCTGTTGCATCGGGTAAATTTATATTAAGCGAATCTTGGAAAATCTTTGCAGCCGCAGTTTTTCTCGTCTCAGTGCCGGTGTTTTTCCAAGCCCCCCTCGTCCGAGCGTTTCCAAATCTCAGTTTGGTGTTAACTGCCGGTTGGGTAGGGTTAGCCTGGACGCTTTTATCCCGCCCCAAAACTAATGTCTGGGGAGATTTATTGCTGGGCTTCACCGGCTCTTGGTTATGCGGTTCAATTTATTGGGGCTGGTTACGGTGGGAACCCACTGTGCATTTACCAGTAGAAGCCCTTTGTTTGCCAATAGCTTTATGGTGTTTATATCGCCGCCAATTTTTAGTAGGAAGTTGGTTTTATCTGGGTTCGCTTTTTGGCACTGCTATTACCGATTTATATTTTTATTTAGCCGGTTTAATTCCTTACTGGCGGCATATTATGGAAGTTGACCCTGCACTTGCTTTGCCTATTTTACAAAATGCTACAGCCCAAGTAAGAACTCCTTTTGGTATCAGCAGCGCAGCAGTTTTTCTGACTATTCTTTTAGTAGCAGGTGTTGTTCCTTTGCGTTCAAAACAAGTTTATTGGTGGGCTTTTGGCGGTGCTGTTTTAAGTACAATTTTGGTAGATGGTCTTTTTTGGATCGCTGCGAGTCATGCTTAATATTTTTGATTAATCTAATTTCTCTCCCCTTTTTCTTTTTTCTTTGCCTATGTGGGGAGAGAGATTAATAAAAAAGCTTACAAATATTGTTATAAGAAAGTAATTTAGGGACTTTTTCTGTTATCTGAAAGCCAAAAACAGTTTTTAAAAACTAAGGAGATATAGGTTTACAGAGTTCTTATATTACCCTAGTCAGAGTGAAAATCCTATATCTCATCTGCGTAGATGGCTAAATTAAGGTTACTCAAAAATACTTAATTTTAAGGTTTTAACTATTTGTTCTACTAAAAACAAGCCGGCTACAGAATTGCCTTCAGTATCCAACGGTGGACTATAGCAAATAATAACACCTTCCTGGGGAATTGCCGTTAAAATTAAGCCACTAACTCCTGATTTTATGGGCACTCCAACCTTGACTGCAAACTGGCTGGAAGCTTGATACAAACCACAGGTTAACATGACGGCTTTTACCATGCTGCTATAGGGATATAAAATCGGTTTTAGCAGCAACATTCCTAACTGCGTTATATCAGAGATATTTGCCGATAAACAGCAGATGTGGTTGTAGGTATCAAGGGCAATTTTGGCATCGGGAATATAACCTGCTTTTTGTAATTCGGCGGCAATTTGTTGATTGCGTTGGTTTGGGGTGGAATTGATAGAGGATAAAATTTTTTCATCTAAAAAAAGTCTACAATTTGCATGATAATTTAGCCAATTTTGGAGAATTTCACAACTCGAAAAACCATCTTTACCCGGAAGTAAAGAAGATAAGGCAATGGCACCACTATTAATCATTGGGTTGCGTGGTTTTCCGCCGTCATTTTGCAGTTGACTCAAAGAATTAAAGGGTTGATCTGAGTATTCTGTACCAACGATTTTAAATACGGTTTCTGGTTGAAATTCGGCAAGACAATAAAGGAATAAAAATGGCTTAATGATACTCATTAAAGACACTGTTAAAGTGGTGTCGCCCTGAGCGATTATTTCCCCGGAAATGGTTTGTATTTGCAGCGCAAAGGCTGTGGAGTCAACTTGAGCAAGTGGGGGTATGTAATGGGGAAGAGTGCCGGATTTGGCTTGATTTTTGGCTGTGGTAATCCAGTGTTCGAGGTGAGGTAAAGCGCGACGATTTAGTTTTTCTTTTGCCATTTTTTTATGCCAAATAGTTGAGTAAGTTTTTGCCGGATAATTTGGGTTAATTCATTAGAGGAATATTCATAGGTTAAATTTAGTAATTGTTGAGAAATTTCAAAAAGTTGATTTTTATCAATTATTTCGGAAATTTTTTCTGGTTCTATTGTTCCATCTAGCACTTCTACAGAGGCTAAATCTAAGGATTGTTCTAGGGATTCTTTGAGAATTTTTGACCACTCGTTTGGTTTAACATAGTAATAGTTTTTGTTGTCTTTACAATTGAGATTTTTGATGTTGTTGAGAGATTCAGAAATTGATGCTTTGCTATAGTTTGTTAGGTGGTGTTCAATTTGAATTTTGATGATTTTACTCAATATCCGAATTACATAGAAACGTATTTTATTGAGGTTGTATTCTTTACTCATAGATTCCAATTCATCGACAATCAAAAGAGCATCCTCGTATCTTCCTTCAAGGATACTATTTTTTAAATTTCTTAATTCTTGGTTCATATTTAAAACTCTCATTTTTCCTTACATCTATTGGCAAAAAATTGTTAAGAAAAAATAGACCCTTGAGGGGGTTTTAGTGTAGGTAAATACAGATTTTATTTTTGGGGAATACTGCCAACTATTTCAGTAGTTCCTCCAATTTTTGCTTATCCCAAAGCGAACGATATAAACCGTCATTGGCAATTAATTCTAAATGGGTGCCGGTTTCGACAATTTGCCCTTTATCCATCACAAAAATTCTATCGGCGAGTGCTGTTGCAGACATTTGATGAGAAATGAAAATGACTGTTTTTTTCTGGGTACCGGTGGAGAGGTTATTTAAAATTTGTGTAGCAGTTTGATTATCTACACTGGAAAGTGCATCATCTAAAATTAAAACCGGCACTTCCATTAACAATGCACGAGATAAAGCGGTACGCTGTCTTTGTCCCCCAGAAAGTGTAATTCCTCTTTCTCCGACAATGGTTTCATATTGTTGGGGAAAGTTCAAAATTTCTGGATGAATTTGTGCTTCTTTTGCTGCATTTTCTATGTAGGGTTGTTCTGCCATTGGATTACCATAGCGGATGTTATTTTTGATGGTAGTGCTGAATAAAAAGCTGTCTTGTGGTACATAAGAAATAGCTTTTCTTAAGTCTTCTAATCGCAATTTTGTGATGTCGCAACCATCTAAAAATAACTGGTTAGGTGATATTTCTAAAAGATGGGGTAAAGCATTGGCTAAAGTTGATTTTCCTGAACCTATGGGCCCGACAATAGCAACCGTTTCTCCTGGTTGGATGGTAAAATTAAGATGAGATAAGGCTTCTATTTTTGAACCAGGATAACAATAGGTTAAATCGCGGGCTTCTATTTTCCCAAGCACCGGCACTGGTAGGGAAATTGGCTGATTTGGATCGCTAATTTTTGGTTCTACACTTAATATGGATTCAATGCGATCTATGCTGACTTCACCCCGTTGATAGGCAGTGATTGTAAAGCCTAATAAAGCGGTGGGAAATACGAGGCGTTCAACGTATAAAATAAGGGCTATAAAGTCGCCTACGCTAATTTCTTGGGCAGCAATTGCCCCGGCACCAAAGGCGAGCAGAACTAATAAACTTAAGCTGGCTAATCCTGCTAAAATTGGAAATAAAAGTGTGCGGGTTCTTGCGAGGCTTAAAGTAGCTTTAAATAACCGTTCGTTATTCTCTCGAAAAGCGCGACGTTCGTTTTCTTCTTGGGCATATATTTTTATGAGGGCTATGCCACTCATATCTTCTTGAATTAATTCGCTTAAACGTGAAAGTTCTTCCTGTACTACCTGTTGTTGATTTCGCAATTTATCGGCAAATAATTGCACTAATAAAAGCATGATTGGATAAACAGCTATTGCCAATAAAGTTAAGCGGACATTAATGGTTAACATAACAGGCAATGTTAAGCCATAAGCAAAAACGGTATTAGCTAAACTTAATACGGCAAAGCCCAACAAACGGCGAATATTATCTACATCGGATGTGGCGCGGTTGATGAGGTCTCCGGTGGTGTTGGTGGCAAAATATGCGGGTTCTAATTTGAGTAAATGTTGAAATATTGTTTGCTTTAAATCAAATTCAACTTGCCGGCCTACTCCAAATAGTAACATCCGCGATGCAACCCGAATTACCCACATAATGGTTGCAAGGAATAAGACTAGCAAAATGTAGGGTAATATGGGTTGAATGCTGTTGGTGGCGGGTGTTTCTAAAACTTGTTTTAGTTTATCAACGCTATTGCGAATTAAGAGGGGAATGTAAACGCCTACTGCATTAACTACTAATAATGCGCCCACTCCTAATGAGGCTTGTCGCCAATGGGGACGCATATAATTGATGAGTTTTTGGAACCTAGAATTTGCCATAATAATGATTATTTGGGACTGGGGGCTGGAAAAGAGTTTTGTTTCAACCCTTTTTAAATTTATCAGGTTTGTTGAGTTTTGAAACTGTCTAAACTAACAAAGCTAAAAATTTTGAATTTTTAAGGCTTGTCTTAGATTAGCTTAATTTACAATTTTGTGGTAACAAGCTCATCTTTTTATGGAAAGGTAATTTTGTGATTTAGTTTTATCTTGGGGGACAAAATGGAAACGGATTAAAAAGGGTTGGTAAAGCTGTTTCTATAACGCGGGTGGTAGCTAAAAGGCCGGTGGCTGAGGGAACGTAATCAATAAAATTTCCTCCAATAATCTGATCTGTTTGGTTAAGTTGTCTGGCTAGCCATGTCGAAGAAAGGGGCATACTAATAATAAATAAAATTACTAGAAGCATACTAAGCATTTGTTGGATTTTTTTGCGTGATCCTTTAGCTTTTGCACCGTCTCTATCATCAGGTAATTCTTTAATAGCTTCCGACCAAATTAACAGTAAAACAACGGCTATTAAGCCAAAGGGTCTGAGGGGAAAAACAAGAATTGTCCAGATGGAAGTTATTAGAAGACAAGGGTCTGTGTAGGGGAATCTAACTAGGAAAAATATTAAAATAGCTATAGCTATTGCTATTTGTAGATAAAAAGAATAATTTTTGCCAAATATATCTCTAAGTAAGGGCACCAAGACGGCACCAAGAATTAAAACTATCGCAAAACTAACGAGAGATTCCATAATTAAAATGAAAAAATACGTTTGAACATTATACTTATTTCTTTGACTCAGTAAATTTTAGCAACGGATAAGCAGTTGAGGTCTACTTATTCAGTTACGCCCCTGACTTCTAGTAATTATACTTAACAAAGTATCAATTGCAATCCTTTTGGTTTACGTTAAAATTAAGTTGATGGTTATGAGTGGTTTGTTACATTTGTTTAAAGGCTTAAATTTTGTTAAGAATTATAACTAAAATTAAGAAATATTAAAAAATAATAAAAGATAATTTAGGCTAATATTATAAACAAAGGTTTTAGATTGTTACCAAGAGGAAAAAATGTCTACTATTTTCAAGCATTGCAGGGAATAAGCGTAATAAAAACAAGGATAAACAAAGTGAATTAATGATGGGTAAAGGGCGATAGCTATGCAAAACCCTTAAAAAAACTTCACAAAAAAACTAGTTTTCCTCGTTGATTTTGGCAAAGGATCAGGGTACTTTAACCATGATAGAAAGCTCTAAATTTTCCAAAAAGGCAGTTATGCTGATAAATTACTTAAAAATAAGAAACTATGCTGTCAAAGGCCACCGGCCAGAGGAAAATAACAAATTTGAGAGTGGTTAGCAATATTTATAAAGGTACAAGTTATGTATTTAACCTTACTTCCCCAATCTTCCGAACCCGAACTAAAAACTAACTCCAAAAAGCAAAATATGGAAGTAGAAAATTTGCTAAAAAGGTACGAAAAAGGAGAAAGAGACTTTGCCGGTGTAGACTTGCAGGGGGCTGATTTAAGCGGTGTAACATTAATTGATGTTAATCTGAGTGGTGCAAACTTAATGGGAGCCAATCTCAGCCGGGCTTTTTTAACTAAATCAAACTTGAGTGATGCTTATTTAAATTGGGCAAATTTAAGTTATGTAAAATTCAGTGAAGGAACGTTTACAGATGCGGATTTAACAAAAGCAACTATCTGTGGTGCGTTTCTGGTAAAAAGTAATTTGGAAAAAGCGAAACTCAGCGGTGCTAATCTTACCGGCACGAATCTCCGCAATACAAATTTACAGCGTGTAAACTTATGTGGTGCGAATTTAACTGACGCCAATCTCCGTAATGCTAACCTGCGGCGAGCGAATTTAAACTGGGCAAATTTGGCCGGTGCAAGACTTAGTGGTGCGGATCTCGAAGGTGCTTTTTTAAATGGAGTTAACTTAAGTAAAGCTTTTTTGAATGGAGTTGAACTAGACGGAGTTGATTTAAATGGAGTTGATTTGAGTCAAGCAAAATTAAGTGCAGTAAACTTGCAAAATGCTAACTTAATTGCTGCTAATTTTCAACAGGCAAAGTTGCGGGGGGGTAGTTTAGTAGGAGCAAATCTAGCCGGTTGTGATTTGCGGGCTGCCCTCCTGATAAAAGCTAATTTAAATTGGACTAATTTAACTCAAGCAGATTTTACCGGCGCTGATTTAAGTGAAGCTCATTTAGTGGGAGCAAAAATAGAAGGAGCAGATTTTACGGATGTGAAATTACCAGAAGATACTCGCCGGTATTTGTCTTTAATTGCTACCGGCATCACTGTTTGGAGCAAAAAAGAAACCAAAGAAACTTTAATTATTAAATAGTCTATGGTCAATTTTTGCTATTAAAAAGCGTGGATAAATGACCATAGATTATTGAGGTTCTATCGACTTCTTTTTAAGGCATTACTGATAGCTTGTGTCACGGTTTCAATGACTTTAACGCGGGCAAAATATTTATTATCTGCTGGAACAATTGTCCAAGGAGCAGTTGGGGTACTGGTGCGTTGAATCATTTGGTTTACTGCAACATCGTAAAAGGGCCATTTTTCTCGATTGCGCCAATCTTCAGCAGTGAGTTTATATTGCTTAAAATCATTGCTTCCGCGTTCATTAAATCTGTTTAATTGTTCTTCTTGACTAATATGTAACCAAAACTTTAGAAGTACATAACCGGCGCTGGTTAATTGTTCTTCAAATTCGTTTATTTCTTGATAGGCACGCCGCCATTCAGATTCGCTGGCAAAGCCTTCTACGCGCTCCACTAAGACCCTTCCATACCAACTCCGGTCAAAAATTCCAAAGGTGCCGGCAACCGGCAATTTTCGCCAAAAACGCCATAGATAATGACGTGCTTTTTCTTCATCGGTGGGTGCAGCAAAACCATGTACTTGATAACTGCGAGGGTCAAGAACATCGGTTAATCTTTTAATTGCACCTCCTTTGCCTGCGGCATCCCAACCTTCAAATAAAGCTAACACTGGCATTTGTTTTTCATGGATTTGCAGTTGTAATTTTGTGAGTTCGGTTTGTTCTTTTCTGAGTTGTTTTTTGTAGTCTTCTTTTGTTAAAGTTTGAGACAAATCAATTTGAGCTAAAAAATCAGGTTCAATGGCATCAAGTTTGTCTTGGGGAGGTCGGGGTGCGGGGAGACAAAAATTGTGAAGCCGGTCGAGAGATTCGCTAATTGTTGTTGCCATTTTTGTTAAAACTTTGACTCGTGCCCAGCGCTGACAATCTCCTTCTACGAGAGTCCAAGGTGCATGACCGGTGCCGGTTTGAATGACCATTTCTTCGGCAAAATGTGCATACTGACGATATTTATTTGCTTGTTGCCAATCTTCGGGGCGGACTCGCCATGCTAATAATTGATCTTCGGCAGTTTTTTTGAGCCGATTTTTCATTTCTTTTTTGCTTAAATGAATCCAGAATTTGGCAATAGCTATTCCATCATCAACCAGTTGTCTTTCAAAGGCATTAATTTGACGCATGGCGGTAGGAACATCTGCGTTATTTAGACGTTCAAAAAGCCGGTCTTCTAATACATGAGTGTACCAACTGTGATAGAAAATACCAATGCGACCTTGCGGTGGTAAATTTTGCCAAAACCGCCATAAAAACGGATATTGTTGTTCTTGAGGAGTGGCCGGCCAAATGGGATAAACCGCAAAGCCTCGTGGATCCATATACCCAACCATTTTTTTAACAAGTGCTCCTTTACCAGCAGAAGCCCAACCTTCTAAAACAATAATAACTGATAGTTTTTTTTCCCAGCAAGCTTGTTGAAGCTGGTTGAGTTGTCGCATTAGGGTTTCAATTTGGGCATTGTAGGTTTCTTTATCGAGAGATATGCTTAAATCAAGATTTTCTAACATTTTTGTTTGCGGGTTTTTAGACTTAGTTGGGTGAGGTTTCCCCAAGAATTAGTGTAAACAAATTATCAGCTATGGCTACGAATAAAAGTGTTAAATTAATATTGAGTTTAAGGAAATTGTGGCGGCCGGTGGTGATATTTCTGAAGTTGGCATTTAGGCAAACATACAAAATTTGTCTAAAATCTCTATCTAAAGATAGAAATAAATTAAAATAAAAAAGGTTAAACACAACTAAAATTAAAAACCAGTAGTTTTTAATCAATTGTGCAAAATGATATTAGATTGGTGACATTGGGGAGAGTAAATACTGTACCTTAATCACTAATTTTTTGTGTCTTCAAAGCCCTTTCAATACACTCCTCTAATTTCTTAGCCAAAAAGCGCACACGAGGTTCTAAAATCATTGTTTTATGATGTCCCGGCACCTCGGCAATATCCACACCACCGGCAGCTAATTTATCCCACCCTAACAAAGGATCATAATACTTAGTTGTGGGTCTTTCTATGGCGCGTAGTAAAGTAATTTTTCCAGGATAAACTTGCGGTTTATATTGACGAGCAGCCTGATGATTTAGAGATTCAATAAGCTGTAAATATTCGGGAACCTCATCAACCACAGCATCAAGATTTTTAGTAAAAAGTTTTTTATTTAATTTATTAATTAAAGCTTGAACTTTCCATTTTACCCTATCTGTTATATATTTAATTTGCTCAGTTTTCTCTAAGCGAGAAAGATTTAATTTGTGAATAGAAAGCTGGTAGGAAAAAGGAGGTCTTGACTGCTTAAATAATAGGGGACTAAAAGTGTCTAAAACAGCAAGCAAAGCAACTTTTTCTCCCGCTTTTACTAATTGTTGAGCAATTTCAAAAGCCAGCACTCCACCAAAGGAATGACCGGCCAATAAATAAGGCCCTTCGGGTTGCACACTTTTCATTTCTTGGATACAGTCAGCAGCCATATCTTCAACTCGTGTATTAGGTGTTACTTTGCCGTATAAACCTTTAGATTGCAACCCATATATAGGACGATTTTTGCCCATATATTTAGTCATAATTTGGTAAGAAAAAACATTTCCTCCAACGGCGTGTATGCAAAACAAAGGCCGTTTTTTGCCTTCGGGCTGAAGTTCAATTAACATCCCAAAAGAAGCGGGCAAATCTTTTTGATTTAAAAGATTTGTTATTTTTTCAATTGTTGGGGCTTGAAATAAAGCCGGTAAAGGTAAAGTTTTGCCCATAGTTTTTTCTATTTGGGCAAATAAGCGTAATCCCAACAATGAATGTCCACCTAAATCAAAAAAGTTATCCGTAACACCAACATTTTTAACCCCTAAAACGCTTTGCCAAATTTCTACTAATTGAGCTTCAATTTGGTTGCGAGGGGCAACAAAACTGTCTGGGCTTTCATTACGCTCAAATTCTGGTTCTGGTAATGCTTTGCGGTCGATTTTGCCATTGGGAGTCATGGGAATTTTATCAAGCAAAACCAAAGCAGAAGGAATCATATATGCTGGCAGCTTTTCTTTCAAAAATTCTCTTATATGATGGATGGATTTTGTCCCACTTTTTAATACTATATAGGCAACTAAATTTTTCTCACCTTCTGAATTTTCTCGTGCCATAGCAACACATCTTTCTACGTCGGGATGTTGGCCTAAAATTGCTTCAATTTCTGCTAATTCTATACGGACACCGCGAATTTTTACTTGATGATCTAATCGGCCTAAAATTTCCAGTAAACCATCAGGCCGGTAGCGTCCTCTATCGCCGGTGTAATAAATTAAATCTTGTTCATCATCCCGAAATGGATTTTTCACAAATCTCTTATTTTCATCAGGAGAATTGATATATCCATAACTTCTAAAAAATGTGCGAATTGCAATTTCTCCTGGTTCACCTATCCCACAAATTACGTTGTTTTTATTTAATACTAAAGCTTGGGTTTCAGGAAGTGTAGAACCCACTGGCTGCACGCCTGGTAAAGCGGGTTTAGGAACAGGATAAAAACATTTTGCTAAGGTCGTTTCTGTGGGGCCATAAATATTAATAATTTCGCCACTTTCGGGAAAAGCTTTTCGCCATTTGTTGAGCAATTTTTCTTTCAATGGTTCACCGGCAAAAAATACCAAACGTAAGTTTTTTAATGTTACAGAAGCCGGCACATTAATTAACCAAGATTCTGCTAAAGTTGGAACGGTATGCAGTAAGGAAATTTTTTCGCGTTCTAACCAAGGTAAAATTGTTGCAGGAGTGAGGTCATCTTCAACAGTTGGTAAACAAAGTGTAGCCCCACTTGTAAGCGGTAAAAAGATATCTCGCAACACTACATCAAAAGATAATCCTGTTAATTGTCCGCTGCGATCTGTTGAGTCAATTTTAAAAGTTTGTCTTTGCCAAGCAAGAAAATGACTTAAGCCTTTATGACATCCTAAAACGCCTTTTGGTGTGCCGGTGGTACCGGAAGTAAAGAAGATATAGGCCGGATCATCGGGTGAAATTTCTGGCAATTTTATTGTTTCTAAATTATCAATTTTTTGTGGTAAATTTTCCGTTAAATATTCTAGCGGTAATTCGCCTGTGGTGGCTGTATTTTCATCAACAATAATTACATTTAAAGAGTCAAATAATGAAATTTCCGCCCTAGGTATGCCAACATAAATTGCAGATTTTGTCTTGGCTTCTTGCAACATAACTTTTTTGCGGCTTTCGGGCAAATTTCGAGCCAGGGTGAGTAGCACACCTCCACTTAGCAATATGCCTAGAATACTTGCAATTAGGCCAAAACTGCGGGGGCCGGTTACAGCAACAGTGTCACCAGATTTAATTCCTTGTGCAATTAAGGTTCGGGCAATATTTGTAGCTGCTTCCGAGAGTTGTAAGTAAGTCCAAGTATCAGAACCTTTACAAATTGAGGATGTTTGTGGGTTGAGTTCGACTTTTTCTGCAATAATTTCGGTGATGGGTTTGTAGTAAGGTTGCAGTAAAACTGCACTTGGATCTGGCAAAATAGAGCGAGCATTTGGCGTAACAAGAAAATAAGAACTAAGGGTTAATTGCGGGTTTTCAATAATTTGTTCTAGCAAAATTTGCAGTTGTGCCAGCATTTCTTTAATACGACCGGCAGTAAATAAATCTGCATTGTAAACAAACTCTATTTGTGTACCCTGAATTTTTTCGCGGACATAAAGGGTAATATCAAATTTAGATTCCAATTCTGGACGAGGTAAAGGGGTAATATTTAAGTCCCCTACTTCAATAGAATTTTGGTCAAAATTTAGCAAATTAAAAAATACTTGAAATATGGGAGTGCGGCTTAAATCTCTTTCTGGCTGCACTGCTTCAACTAACTTTTCAAACGGCATTTCTTGATGATTGTATGCCTCTAAGGCTGTGCGACGAACACGCTGCAAAAGTTCTTGAAAAGTTGGATTTCCTTCTAAATTGGTGCGAAAAACCAAAGTGTTGATAAAAAATCCAATAACATTTTCAATTTCACTGCGGTTTCTACCGGCAATGGGCGAACCCACTAAAATATCTTCTTGGCCGGTGTGACGATAAAGCAAGGTTTGAAACGCTGCTAAAATTGTCATAAATAGCGTCGCACCTTCTTGACGACAAAAACTATTTAAGGCATCGCTAAAAGGCTTAGCAAGCATCAAAGACTCCCTTGCACCTCGAAAACTTTGAATTGCCGGTCTAGGGTAGTCCGTTGGCAAATCCAAAACCGGCAATTTCCCACCTAATTGTTTTTTCCAATAGGCAAGCTGAGTTTCTAAAATTTCCCCTTGCAACCATTCTTTTTGCCAGTGTGCAAAATCAGCATACTGTATAACTAAAGGCGGTAAAGGCGAAGAATTGCCGGTCAAAAAAGCCTCATAAATAACAGACAATTCCCGAATAAATATTTGACTAGACCAACCATCCGTAATTATATGATGCCAAATAATTAGCAACACAAAATCATTTTCTTCTAATTGAAACAACCTAGCTTTCATCAACGGCCATTTACTGAGATCAAAAGGCTTTTGTGCTAATTTGGCTGACTGTTTCCAAACTTCTGCTTCTTTACTTTCTGCCGCCACCAACCGCAAATCTTCCACTGATAAAGACAGTTTTTCTAAATCAGAAATAACTTGTTTGGGTTCCCCTTCATTACTAACAAAAGTAGTTCTTAAAATTTCATGTCTACGGATAATTTCATTCAAACTCAATTCCAGCACAGAAACATCCACCGGCCCACTTAATCGCACAGTAGTTGTTTCATTGTAAACCGCATTTCCGGGGTCTAATTGTTCCAGAAACCATACCCGTTGTTGAGCAAAAGAAAGCGGATATTGCCCCCCCGGTTCCCGACGCACTTTCTCAATCTTTGATAATGTTAACCCCTTCTCTTTTAAAAGCACCTCAAAAAGCGCCCGCTTAGTAGAAGACAACTCAACCAAATCTTTAATAAAATTATCCATTTTTTTACCTTAATATAAGCTTTATAAAACCGGCAACCATATCATTTTTATACTTCAAACACGCCTTGCCAACCTGATACCTTTGCCCCGTAAATCTTTAGCAGTTGCTACAATTTCCGGCCACCACAAAACAAGTTGACCAAAACTACCTACCAAACGCTGAGAAAGTTTTCTCGCCTCATTCAAATTTCTACCCTGCAACAAATCTAAAGGCACAAAATACTCCTCCGTAATTAAAGATTTACACAAAATATCCACATATTTTCTCACATCATTTGCCCAAAACTTCGGCGCATCCCCACAACTTTGTAAACGTTCCTCAGCCAAATTAATAAAACCTTGACTACTCCGCCAAGTTTGTAAGCGAATAAACTCCTCAAAATCCCCCACCGGCAAATTCCCCAACTCACACAAATGCCGGCCTAAAATTCGTAATCTCTCCGTTGCATTACCCTCCCCAAATTGACAAGATTTAACACATTCAATCATCAACTTAGCCGTATCAAAACCCGAAGCAGTCCTAAAAATTTCGCCCTGCCAAAACTTACGAACCTCCACCGGTTCATGCAATAAAGCCCAAGGTAAATGACCAAAAACCCCCTCCGAAAAACACTCCCATACCATCTTCGTAAAAATCAAATCTTGACCCCTCCGAACCGGCAAAAACGGTGGTAACAAATCCCGATTATCTAACCCTACAAACGTAGTCATCCCAAAACTATCATCCGTAATTTTACGCCGATTCACACTTCTTAAAATCTCCCTACTTGTTAAAGCCATCCTATAACTTGATTCCGACTCCACCAAACGTCGATGAGACATTTCACCCAACAACAAATACCCCATCGGTGCACTCCAAAAACCAAACGGCGCACCCCATCCACAATCCCCCACCAAACCATTAAACGTCATCAAAACCTTCGCCTTTCCCTTCTCCAAACGACGCAAAAAATCATTATCTATTTTTTCAAAATCCACCGGCATTTTCTCAACAACTGCCCCCACACTTTGCCCCAACAACTCCTCATGAATTCCCAGCAAATCTTTATCCCTAAACTCCACCGACTCCAGCGTATTTTGCCTGTCTTTAAAAACCCAATAATCCGAAGGATCAGCACTCGAAGAAAACGCCAAACCATCCCTCATTTCCGGCGAAGCCACCAACCGGCAAACCGTATCATCATCCGCACTAAAAATCATATCCCCAACACTATGCAGCGTCAAAGCATTACGATTTGCACCCGGAGAAGCACCAGCATTCTCAACATCAAACAAAGCAAAATTTACCACCTCCGCAGGCAAATCACCCTCTTTAATTAAAGCTTTTGCAAATGCTTTTTTCTCCTCCAATCCCCCATAAAAAACCTCAACACCATACTCCCTCTTAACCCCTTGCAACATCTCCCTATAGCCTTCCCGCGTTGCCGGTTTCCCCGAATCATCTAATAACACAAAATCATTATCTTTGCCATATTCCTTACTATTTTCAATATAGCTAGACAAAGCCCGTTTTGCCCCATCAATACGATTGCAACTTACCATCCCCAGCGACGCAATATTGCCAACCCTCTCTTCCCTTAATCCCTCCTTATATTTAGCAAAAACCTCCTTTTGAGAAACTAAAAAACCAGCCTCCGCCAACTCAGAAAGCGCACCTTTTACCCCCAAAAACAAACCCTTATCTTCAGCAATATTTACCGCATGATCCTCCAAAGACTTAAACTCTCCACACTCCCGCAAAACCCTCACAATTTCCGCCTTTAAAACCCTACTCACACCACAACTTCTCGAATAAACCAAAGCATCTTTATTTGGCAACTCCACCACTTCCAAATCAGCCACCCGATAATAACTAGATTCCAGCACATCCCCAGCATTATCTTCTTGCAAAACCCTCTCTTTTTCCAAACTTTCCACCCCAACAAAACCAGTCTTTTCTAAAAGCAAAGCTTCCGCCTCTTCCTCCGAAATGCTATTTAACATTTTCAAAACATCCGCAATACTTTCCACATTCACCGGCACCCCCTCATTCTCCTTCAAAACCCTCGCCAAACCAGCCACCGTAGGCGTCTCAAAAAAAGCCGGCATCGTCAACTCAACCTGAAAATTTTCTCGCACACGACTCAACAATTGCGTCATCAACAAAGAATGTCCACCCAACTCAAAAAAATTATCCTCCACCCCAACCCTATCAACCCCCAAAACCGCCCCCCAAATGCTCACTAAAACCTCTTCAACCCCATTTCTAGGCGCCACATAACCCACCGAAATATCACGCCTGCTAGTTTCTTTTTGAGCCTCAATATGTTTGAAAATTTCCCCAACATCATAAAAATCAGCCGCAATACGCGCCAGCACTTTATGTCTTCCTAAAACACTTTCATCTCTTTTCTCTTCAGACTTTTTCTCCACCAAAAAACCGCCATTTTCCAAACCCCTATTAACCTCCTCTTCCCCACCTACTTTATAACTAACCGCCGCCGCCACTTCCTGCGCCAACCGAAAACACAACCCCTCCCCAACCGGCAACCTTTCCACACCCAAACTTTCTAAAAAATTCAAAGCAGGCTCATTCTTTGGCGTTGGAAAATAAACCAACTCCACCCCAGAAACACCCCTCTCTTCCGCAATTTTTCCCAACTTTGCCAACATTCGATGTTCCACCCCACGCCCCAAAGCACGACAACTAAGCAAAAAACTATCCACCCTCAAACAATCATTATTTATCCCAAAAAACATCACACCAACTAACCCATAATCCCCAAAACGATCTCGCACCTCAACCCTTAAACCCTCCAACTGTTGCGAATCCAACAACTGTTTAATTTCACTTTCAGAACGGCGAATAGTAGTAAAATTAAACTGATTTGTTCGCAACATCAATTGCGAAACCCTAGCCAAATGAGCCGGTGTAATTTCTCCAATCTCAACCTCTAAACCCAACCCCGCTAAAAAATTATCCAGCGTCAAAGAATTAGCCCGTAACTGCTCACGTTTAGCATTTTGTTTATAAAGTTCCGTTCGTAACTTATCCTCTTCCGTAACCCCCCCATGATCAAACGCCCAAACATGATTTAAAAACCTACAAATTTCTTCCGGCTTTTCAGGCAAATGCAGCGTCAAAACCTCTGGACAATTCGCTTCCACTTCCGCACATTCCACCGGATTATCATCAATAAAAACAAAACTATCTAACCCTAAATTTAACTCCTTCGCCAAAGACTTAATATTCTCAGACTTTGGCTGCCAATTAATCCGCCACCCCACAATATAATGCCGCTTTAAAGGCAAATCAAAACGTTTATCAAAAACCTCTAAAACATCCGCCTCATTATTTTTACTACACAAACAAATCAGCATCCCCGCCTCACTTTGTCGCACCATAAATTCTTGCAAAAATTGACGAGGCGGATCCACTTCAATACCCATCACTCCCTCTTCCCCCACCACCCCTTTCCAAAGGGTACCATCACAATCAAGCACAATCACCTTATAACTTGGCATTAAAATAGCCCTAATTTTTCGAGCCAAAAAAGTACCAATCGCCGCAAAAAACAAGGGCGTGTAAGGAACATTTCCTAACTCATCCGTATAACCATCATAATAATTTTTAACCCCATAAACCTCATTGATTTCTGTTGAACTCGTGATATAAACTCCCCTTACCCCCGCCAGCGAAGAACATACAAACGCCTCCATTTCCCGATAAAAATTTATTCTATTTCTATCAGCCCCCGCCGCTTCTGAAGGCGGACAAAAACACATCAAAAAAGGCCCATAAGCTTTCCCCAATGCTGATTGAACTGCCGTCACCAACTCTCCCATTATTTTTTCAATTTCTCCCTTTACTTTTTCCGAAAGCGCCACCCCTAAAACGGCCCTTTCCTCCTCTTTTTCCCAATCTTCTATCCGCAATAAAATTACATTAATTCCCTTCGTATTTTTTAATAACAAACTAGACGGATCAAGAAGCTGTTGAAACACTTGGTTATAAGGAGCAAATTCAATATTACAACCCAAATCAAGCGTCTCCATCCAAAAAGCCAGCGATTCTTTAACCGGCTCAGCTGTAAACGTAGCACTAATAGCAATTTTTCTAACTTCTGATATTTTTTTAACTTCTTTTAATTGCATAAATTCACCCTCCACAATAATCCCTTCCATAAAGCAATATTAAAACTGATCTATAGTCCCTTAACAACAAACCCGCCAGCTTATTAATCCTTTTGTAACACAAATTCAACCCCTTCTCTTTTTTGATGAGGTTGTCTCACAGAAGATCCTATGCAAGACAAAAACCTAGCTTTAGGTTAAAACATAAACTTTTCAAAGCATTTGCACCCAAACCCTATTTACGCCTTTTTGATCAAAAAAGCTTCTCTCTAAAGGAATTTTTTATAAATCCAGCCCAAAAAAATATTGCACTTCTAATGTAAAACCTCACAAAGCCAAATTCTCTTAACAAATTTTTACACCGTCCCCTCAAACCCTCCCAGCCCTAAATTTCACTTTCCTTTTGCATAAGGCAAAGAATCAGTCAAACCCAACTCCTCAAAAGCCGCCAAACGCAACAGGCAAGAATCACAAACCCCACAAGCCACATCCTCACCCGCATAACAAGACCAAGTTTTTTCCCAAGGCACCCCTAACTTATTCCCTAACAAAATAATCTCAGTTTTTTTCAAATCAATCAAAGGCGCCACAATCTTAATCTCATCCCCTTCTCTCCCCTCTTTCGTCCCCAGACGAAACACCTCCTGCATCGCCTCAATATAATCAGGCCGGCAATCAGGATAACCCGAATAATCCAAAGCATTCACCCCAATATAAACCCTTTTCGCCCCAATCGCCTCCGCATAAGCCAAAGCAAAACTTAAAAAAATCGTATTACGAGCCGGCACATAAGTCACCGGAATACTCTCGCCCATCTCCCCCAAAGACCGCTCCACCGGCACATCAATCTTATCATCCGTAAGCGCCGAACCCCCCCACAGCCCCAAATCAAACCTCACCACTTGATGTTCCACAACCCCCACCTTTTCGGCAACAAACGCCGCCGAAATCAACTCCCGCCGATGACGTTGTTGATAATCAAAAGAAATCGCATAACACTCACAACCATCGCTTTTTGCTTGATACAAAACCGTCGAAGAATCTAAACCACCCGATAACAAAATAACTGCTTTCATACTTAAAAAATTAATAAAATCCTACTCTCACTTTCAAAAAAACTCTAATTATAACCAACCCTTTTAAACCCCTACTTCCTACAAAATTTCCATCCGTTGCAGAGACTCACCGGCATCCGGCAGAATACTCACCGTAAAATAATACCAAGAATAACTTTCCTTAAACATAGCCCACGCCTCAACCAACTTCGGCGCTACCCCAAAATAAACCTTCCCCTCCGCCAACTGAATTCCTGGGGCCGGTTGTCCTCCCACCACCAAAACCGCCCCAAGCCCAAAAATTAAAATATAGCCTTTCAATTGCTGAGCATTCAAACTCATCACCTCCCCATCAACAGCAAGCCCAATTTGATTTAAAAAGTTACCATTTTATTTACTTTAATTAATAAATTTTTAATAAAACTTTGCATTAACCCCAGTAGGGATTTCCCAACCCAAATTATAAAGTTTTTCTGGCAAAAACTTAAAGATATTTCATATTCATTCTTGGCAGACATTTGCTAAAGTAAAAGCAGGGCAAAAAGAGGATAAAAAAATGACAACATTTTCACCCATAGAACAATCAAAACAAAACCAATGGCAAGCCATTGTTATATATGCCTTAGCCTTCTGGCTTAGTGCAACCGCTATCGTCGATTTCGTCATTATGCCCAGCCTCTTTGCCGCCGGCATGATGGCGCAACCAAGCTTTGCCACAGCAGGCTATTCAATTTTTTGGATATTTAACAGACTAGAACTATTGTGTGCAGCACTAGTAATAACAGGTTGTTTAGTAGTAAAAAACACTCAAAATTTCCGTAGCAATTGGAGTAACCCAGCAATCATCATATCCCTGCTCCTGCTCACCATAACCTTAATCGACACCTACGCCCTTACCCCCACTATGAGCGGAATGGGAATGCAATTAAACTTATTTGAACCTGCAACCGTACCAGCAGGAATGAATTTAATGCACCAAAGTTACTGGGCCCTAGAATTACTAAAAATCATGGCAGCCGGAGCTCTTCTCAACCTTGGTTTACGCAAAGCCTCTTAAATTCCCAACCAAGCGCGTCTTCCATCTTCAAGCATCTACAAAAAAACCCCAGTTTCTAGTTTGAAACCGGGGTTTTAAAATTTAATTAAACATTTTAAATTAACCCGAAGGTTGACTACCATCTTCCTCAGAATTTCTAAACCACAACAAACGAACCCCCATCACAGCAAAACCAATAGCCGCACAAACTTTTACCAAACGAGCCGGGAACAACTGAGCCACACTTTCCCCCAACAAAACCCCCAAAAAACTCGCCAACAACAAAGCACCAGCAGTCCCCAAAAAAACAGCCCTCGGAGACTTAGAACTTCCACTAATTGCTATCGCCGCAATTTGACTTTTATCTCCCAACTCCGAGAGAAAAACCGTAATAAAACTTAAACCAATAAGTTGCCAATCCATAATTTTTTAGTCATCCAAAATCAAAAATCACAAGTAATTTCTATCAAGCACCAACGAAAACTAACGCATTAGATCCAAAAAAACCAAAGCAGAAATAATCAACATAGTCACACCCGCACCCGTTTCCAGAGTTTTCGGAGACAGCCATTTTGCCAACCACTGACCCAACAAAACCCCAATCAAACTCGTAGCCACCAAAGCCGTACCCGCACCGGCAAAAACCATCCAAGGCGAATGAGACTCCGCACTCATCAAAAGCGTAGTTACCTGAGTTTTATCCCCAAGTTCCGCCAAAAAAATTGTTAAAAACGTAGAGCCAAAAACAGACACAGACAAATTCTTCTCAGCCTTAACCGGCAAACAATCTTCCTGCTCAACCGGCACATCAATCAATTCGGCGGGTGTAAAAGAAACCTCCTCAAACACCACATCCCGTACACCTTGAGACGCTTCGCTTTCCGCAACCTCAGACTTTGAAACAGACAAGAGATTTACAGACATTTGGCTCACTGCTAACTTTTCATATTTCTTTCATTTTCTCATAAACTAGCCAAAAATCAAGCCAACCGACAAACAAGTAGCCCCAACAAAGCTTTAACTGGGGCAGCAGTTCCGCCCCCACCTCTTGATCAATGTCCAATACCCACCGCCGAATTAAACCGAATCATCTCCAAACTTTGCTCACCGTACATATCGCCAATGTGTTCTCGGCAACAGTCAATAGCAAACTCATTTAACTCGTCTGGCTCCACATCATATAACTCTTTAAACACATCAGTTCCAACACGGCAAAACCGAGGCCGGTCATCATAAATACTGCACTCTCGTGTTGCAGCATCATAGTTAATACACCAGCCATTATCCCCCACCAAACTTAAATAAATCTGGAGTTCATCAGGGGACAAATACTCATCAAGGTCAGGGCGTTCGCTGGGATCGAGATAACAACACGCCCCGCACTGTTTCACACAAAGCCAAGTGGCCATGATTAAAATTTACGCTTTACACAGATCGGGCTTCTTGAGATTAGCAGGTGTGGGGGCCACTGAGCCTTGCGTTTTATAGAGTTTTGTAAACAAAAATAAAAAAAATGAGAACCAAACAGGTAAAATCAATTACGGATTTTTTTAAGCTAAGCCAGCAACAAAGTTGGATCAAGTCTGGAGGAAAAATGGACTTTTTATCAAATTTAGGGAATGTCAACTGGGAACCCCTACTGCAACTCGCCTTTGTAGCGCTGATCGGGTTGTCAGGGCCGGTAGTGATCCTTTTGCTGGCCGCTCGCGGCGGCGACCTGTAAATAAAAACCTAACCCCCCAGCCCCTCTTCTCCTGCGCGGGAAGAGGGGAATATTTTTTTAAATTCATTAACTAAATTAACTATAAAATTTCTTCGGCTGATCAAGTACAACAATCCTGCCCAGCCCCGCTCCCCACCTCTGGCTGCTCGTCCCCTCAAAGAAAAAGCCCTAGGCAGGTTTAGTTTCCCTGAACAATCAAAACCGCACAACCGGCATTATGAACCACCTGGTTACTTACACTTCCCATCAAAATTTCACTAATTCCCCTAAGACCCCGCCGGCCCACCACAATTAAATCAGCCCCCCAACTATGGGCCATATCACAAATACTCGCTGAAGTTTCCCCCACTTTATAGTGAAACTCTGCCGAAACCCCGCATTGAGAAGCCTTGTCAGAATAACTTTGCAACCATTCCCGCACCTGGGTAGATTCGTGGTCGATCACTTCCTGCTGCATTGAACGCACCAGGCGTGAACTCGCCGGATCAAGTCCCATCCCTGTACCCATCAGTGGCGCAACCTCGCCTTCTTTTTGCCAACTCAAAGAGTGAAACACCAACAACCTTGCATTGTCTTTTTGAGCAATATTCAAGGCTCTCTCAAACACTAGCGGTGCTTGAGATGAACGGTCAAGAGCAACCAATATTTTTGTAAAACTCATCGTATTCTTCTCCAGCAGGTAATTAAGGCCGTCAAAAGCTTAAAGCAGAAAGTAGTAAAGAAAGTAAAATTTTAAATGTTATTTTAAGAATGTTTGCGGTACAAAAAACCGCGCCTATTTAACCTTATTTTTCCCATTGTATTGCTATGAGTGATCCTTCCTCCGAAACTCCTCCTTCAGTTCCACAGCCTGCCAACTCTCCAGCAGACACCAACACTGAACCACAACCTAGTTACGTTAAGCTGGCAATGCGAAATATGGTTCGCAAACGCGGTACATCTCTAAAACATTTTTTCCTGACAACCGCAGGACTCCTGGCGGGATTGGTAGGTTTAGCCTATTTAACCCATTAGGAAAATACCAGTTATGACAAATTTAAAGGTGCCGGTGGAAATAGAAGTACAAGATTTGTACGCTGAAAATCACCTTGAAGGCTTTGCCAGTTCGCAAATTAGTCCCGAATCTTGGCAAAATTGGGTTGAACGTTGGCTAGAAAACTTGCACGAGGATCTCCCACCGGCACCCGCCTATGAACTCAGCCTCCGCTTCACCGATGACCAGGAAATTCAAGCCCTCAATCTCCAGTATCGTTCTCAAGACAAACCAACAGATGTTTTAGCCTTTGCCGCCTTAGAAGCAGAAACCTTTGCACCGGCACCACCAGAAATGCCTGTATATTTGGGGGATATTGTCATTTCCGTAGATACCGCAACCCAACAAGCCAGCGAACGTGGCCACTCCCTAGAAGTTGAACTTGCATGGTTGGCCTCGCACGGTTTGCTACATTTGTTGGGCTGGGATCATCCAGATGAAGAAAGTTTGAGCGAAATGCTCAACCAACAAGCCACTTTATTAGAAATGATAGGTTTAATAAGTCCATAGGTCATAAATCTTGAGCAAAAAAGCTAATAACCATCTGTTAGCTTAATTACAAGCCTTTAGGCATCCATCATCAAGCCGCTTATGAAGTCGAATATACCCCCCAACCTGCCCCCTAAAGCAAAATCTGGCCCCCAAAATTCCTCACCCCCTAATATGTTGCCGGTGTCGTCAGAAACTTCGATCCCTGCTAACCAAAATGGATCCGGTGTGCCGGTGAAAACTAAACGAGATTTTTCTTGGCAAGTCGCCCCCAATTTATGGATTAGTTTTAAATATGCTTGGGCCGGCTTGGTTTATGCCTTCCGCACTCAGCGCAATTTTCGCATTCATGTTTTATTAGGCAGCGTGGGTATCGGTTTAGGCTTTTTTTTACAGCGAAGTCGCGTAGAAATGGCGGTAATTGGCTTGACAATTGGCGCCGTATTGGCAATGGAATTAATTAATACTGCCTTAGAGTCGGTTGTCGATTTGACAGTACAGCAGTCTTACCATGAACTCGCTAAAATTGCTAAAGATTGTGCCGCAGGAGCAGTTTTAATTTCGGCTTTTGCAGCAATTCTAGTAGCCGGTTCTATTTTGGTACCACCACTACTTTTGTATATCAAAGGATTGCCGTTGAATTAATTTTTTATCATTGCTCATTCTTGAAAATTGACCATCCGTAATAACTAAAAAAAAGGAGCCAATATTTTGATTATTGTCATTGATAATTACGACAGTTTTACCTATAATTTGGTGCAGTATTTAGGCGAACTCGGTCAAGATTTGCCTGTGGCTTCAGAAATTCTTGTCTATCGCAATGACCAAATTACTCTCGATGAAATTCGTTCCTCTGGTGCCGCTGGAGTCGTTATTTCTCCAGGCCCAGGCCGACCAGAAGATGCCGGTGTTTCCCTTGATTTAATTCGAGAATTAGGCCCCCATATGCCTGTTTTTGGCGTTTGTTTAGGACATCAAAGTATTGGTCAAGTCTTCGGCGGAAATGTGGTGAGAGCACCAGAATTGATGCACGGAAAAACTTCACAAATTCATCACACCGGCACCGGAGTTTTTAAAGGTATTGAATCGCCTTTTACTGCTACACGCTATCACAGTTTGGTTATTGAACGAGAAACTTGTCCAGAAGTGTTAGAAATTACCGCATGGGTTGATGATGGCACAATTATGGGAGTAAGACATCGAGATTATCCCCACATAGAAGGTGTCCAATTTCACCCCGAAAGTATCCTCACAAATGCCGGCAAAGAATTGTTAAAAAACTTTCTGGAACGGCTTTAAATTATCATTGGTCAGGAGTAATATGCTGATCCGATTTATTCGGATTTAGTATCAATAATCCGCCGGTGGGCGGACACCCACCCTACCAATTGAAAACTGACAAAAATAATAATGATGAAACGTAGAAAGTTAATTCGCTATGCGGGAACCGGTCTTTTAGCAAGTTTAGCAGCGGGTTTGAGTTCAAACTGGCAGCGCGGTATGGCTCAAACTGGAGGCTCGGTGTCTGTAAAATGGTTGGGTCATACTTGTTTTTTATTTTCAGGCGATGGTCAACAGATTTTGGTTAATCCGTTTCGCCCTGGCGGCTGTACCGCAGGCTATCAGCCTCCAATGGTTCAGGCTAATTTAGTTTTAATTAGTTCACAATTACTGGATGAAGGTGCAACAGATGGTTTGCCTGGTAATCCTCGTTTGCTTTATGAACCAGGGGTTTATCAGGTGGAGGGCAAACAATTTCAAGGTCTGCAATTAATCCATGACCGAGAAGGCGGCCGCCGGTTTGGGTTTAATGTGGCTTGGAAGTGGACTCAAGGGGGAGTAAATATTTTACATTTAGGCGGGGCAGCTTCGCCCATTGCTATTGAACAGCAAATTTTGATGGGCCGGCCTGATTTGTTGTTATTGCCGGTGGGTGGCGGGCCAAAGGCTTATAATCCCCAGGAGGCTTTACAGGCTGTGCGGGCACTCAATCCCAAAATGGTAATTCCTACCCATTATCGCACCTCGGCGGCGGCTGCTGATGCTTGTGATCTTGTCGCTGTTGATGAGTTTTTAAATTTAGTTGGTAACAGTTCTGTTCGACAAATTAATAGCAATTCAATAACAATTTCTGGCGCAGATTTACCGTCATCGGGGCCGGTTATTTCGGTGTTAAGTTACCGATAATATGGGGGGTTTCTGCCCACCGGCTTTTTTTTAATGGTGGGCAGACCATCGCTATACATTTTTAATCGATATTTCTACGATAGAAATTGGGTAAAAGTGTGAGTGAACTATCGAGAGAGGAGATTTATCAAGAAGTTGGTAAAATTGTTGGGCAATTTCCTTTATTAAAATGCAAAGAGTGCGCGGAGACCGTGATGGCATGGTTAAAGGAAAATGGTATTGAAGGAAAAATTTTGAGGCTAAAAACTAAATATAGAGATGAAGATTATATTATTAGCGAACGTTTAGAGCGTCAAGGAATCTTTGAGTCTATCACAGTTAACGGACAGCATTATGGAGTAGAAGTGCTGGGACGAGTTTTTGATAGCCTTTCCCTTGAAGAATTAACCAGAGAAGATTGGCTGAAGGATTTTCACTGTCCGACTGAGCAGTTTATTGTTGACGAGGTGAAAACGCTCTAAAATAAGCATAGGGTTTTTCTAAAAGAGGAAATAAGTATGAGCGGATTGTTTGAAATTTTAGAAAAAATTAAAGCTCGCCCAGGGATGTATATAGGCCGGCCTTCGGTAAGTGATTTGTTTATGTTTTTGGTAGGTTATAAAACGGCGCGGCGAGAATTAGAAATTGAACTAACCGAGGAAGAGGAAGATTTTTTTGGGGAGTTTCAGCCTTGGTTACAAGAAAAGTTTGGAATCTCAACCCAGAGTTCTTGGGCTAAAATGATTATGCTTTATTTTCACGATGAAAAGCAAGGATTTGACTATTTTTTTAAGTTGGTTGATGAGTTCCGACAACGCGAGAAACCGCTTGAAGGTTCACAAAAAATTGTCGAAAAATCAGAGGAGGGTTTTATGATGACTTCGACAGTTTAAACCGGCCCGCTGGCACTTCTACACAAAAATAAGTTAAAGTCGCTATTGCCATTGAGCTAATTATGGTGGCAAATAAGCGTTTAAAATACGCTTCCAGGGGATTTACAGAAGTGAGGATGGGGGTAAAGGCAACAATCAGCGGCAAATGCCATACATACATTCCATAGGATAATACTCCAAAAATTTCAACAAGTCTGATGGGATTCCGCTGGCACGCTTTCCATGTTAATTTTTCATTTTTAGAGGTTTGGTTGTATTCTTCTCCTAGTTCAAAGATCAAAATAAACCCACAAGTTATTATTGAACTAACGGCCGGTGCAATAATTAAAAGAATCGGTTGGTTGTAATATTTGACAAAGGCTGTAATTAAATATAGTCCTATTATCAAAATAAAAGCTCCTCCCTTCCTTGCTATTTTCACCCAGTAAATGCAGTTAAAAATTATTTGTTTTTTTCCTATCACAAGGCTAAAGCTGGGTAAGATAGGCTTAGATAAAATTAAAGGATTAAGCAAAAATCCACATATAAATGAATCTAAATTCATTATCAAAGGAGTGTAATAATTTTCGGCAAATTCTCCCAACTGCTGGTTAAAACTCGGAACTCTGCCTACAATTTCTTGCCAGCCAAAATAACGGACAAGCATTGATATTACTAACAAAAATAAACTTAATTTCAAAACAGATTTAGCTTGAAAAAAACAGTTTTTAAAAACTGCAAAAATCAAGGGTACGCAAAGATAAAATTGTACTTCTGTAGAAAGTGACCACAAAGCGCCATTAAATACAATCGGCAAAGTTTGATTATAAGTGAAAGTTAGTAGCCTAAATAAATATTGCCAGTTTTCAGATTGCAAAATTTGCGGATAAACAAATAAGCTTAAAACTATTACGGCAAAGTAATAAAGAGGAAAAACCCTCAGTGCACGGTTGCGAAAAAACTTAAGGATGCCGGTTTTGTTAAGGGTATATTTTTGGGTATAAAACAGTTTTCCCATCAAATAGCCAGAAAGGCAGAAAAAAATTCTCACCGCCACACCACCGGCACTAAAAAACAACCAAGATAAATCTAAATTTCCTAAAAATAACGCTTCTCTGGGGGCGGAACAATGAGCAACTAAAACCATTACACAGGCAAAACCTCGCAGCGTCACCAATGCGTCTAAGCGGTTGGGAGAAACACCAATTTTTTCAGCCATTTGAATGCTAATAAGTGTTGATAAAAGTTAAAACATTATAATAATTACATAACTTGCTTCAAGATTAGCTAGAACTAGGTTTTTTGAAGGTATTAAATAAAACCTATTTTCATTTTTCGGTAGGACTAAGTAAGTCAAATTAATTAAATTCTAGGTAATGTAGGTTGGGTAGAGGAACAAAACCCAACTTTTGAGGGGCTTTGATGGGTTGCGCTTACGCTTAACCCATCCTAGAAATAATTAAGTCTTTCTACTTAGGTTTTTTGAAAGCATTTAATAGACTATCTCAAAAAAAGCGGGAAAAGAGTTAAAAAAGTTTCTGTTTTCAGCTTTCTTTTCTTTTTTGCTATTTCACCACCTACACCATAACTTAAGGAGAATTCTGGACAGACTCAAAAAACCGGCCGGTCAGGGTGAAAAAAATCCTCAAAGGACAAAACCCGACAAAAAAAGTCGGGATTGTTTGACGACATTGGTAGGCTGTGTTACTATCTTTTTGTCTTGACAGCGGGTTCCCCCCCCAAATCGTAGAGCTATTAAACTGACAGAGGTTTGACCAATGACACTGGCGACAGAAAAACACAACCAAAACACCGACACCACAGCAGCTTGTTTCACCGGCCTGCAATGTAAAGAATGCAAAGCAGAATACGAAGCCGCAGCCACTCATGTTTGTGAACTGTGTTTTGGGCCTCTGGAAGTGAAATATGACTACGAACGCATCCGCCAGCGGGTTAGCCGCGAAACCATCGAAGCCGGGCCCAACTCGATCTGGCGTTATAAAGATTTCTTGCCGGTGCAAACAGAAAACCCCATCGACGTTGGTACTGGGATGACCCCCCTCGTCAAAGCCAACCGCCTCGCCCGTCGCCTCGGCATCAAAAACCTCTACATCAAAAACGATGCCGTTAATATGCCCACCCTTAGCTTTAAAGACCGGGTGGTTTCAGTCGCCCTCACCCGCGCCAAAGAACTAGGCTTCACAACAGTATCCTGCGCCAGCACCGGCAACCTCGCCAACTCCACCGCCGCCATCGCCGCCCACGCCGGCCTCGAATGCTGCGTTTTTATCCCCTCAGACCTTGAAGCCGGTAAAGTCTTAGGAACCCTAATTTATGCCCCTACAGTTATGGCAGTACATGGTAACTACGACCAAGTAAACCGGCTCTGCTGCGAAGTAGCAAATACACACGGATGGGGATTTGTCAACATCAATTTACGGCCCTATTATTCCGAAGGCTCCAAAACCCTTGGTTACGAAGTCGCCGAACAACTAGGCTGGAAATTACCAGATCATATCGTTGCTCCCTTGGCCTCTGGTTCGCTGTTTACCAAAATTTATAAAGGCTTCCAAGAATTTGTCAAAGTCGGCTTAGTAGAAGAAAAAGCCGTGCGTTTCAGTGGTGCCCAAGCCGAAGGCTGCTCACCCATCGCCAGCGCCTTCCGCGAAAATCGTGATTTTATCAAGCCGGTCAAACCCAGCACCATTGCAAAATCTATTGCCATTGGCAACCCCGCCGACGGTATATATGCCGTAGAAATAGCCAAGAAAACAGGCGGTAATATTGAATCAGTCACCGACCCAGAAATTATTGAAGGCATTAAATTATTAGCCGAAACCGAAGGGATATTTACCGAAACCGCCGGCGGCACAACCATCGCCACTCTCAAAAAATTGGTAGAAGCTGGTAAAATAGACCCCGAAGAAACCACCGTTGTTTATATCACCGGCAACGGCCTCAAGACCCAAGAAGCAGTCCAAGGCTACATTGGTAGTGAACTTACCATAGAGCCAAAACTCGACAGCTTTGAGCGAGCCCTAGAACGGTCACGCACCCTCGACCGCCTCGAATGGCAACAAGTTTTAGTTTAATAGCAACACAACAAAAGGCAGGTAGGGTGGGCGATGCCCACCAAAAAACCGCGCCCGGCACCGCAAAACCCTAGCAACGATGAAATTACTATGTCTATTAAAGTTTTAATTCCCACACCTCTGCAAAATTTAACTAACAATCAAGCCACTTTGGATTGCAAAGCCGGTACAATTTCTGAACTCATCGAAACCCTAGAAGCAACTTGTCCGGGAATTAAAGCTAGACTTTGTGACGACCAAGGTCAACCTCGCCGGTTTGTTAACTGGTATGTCAACAGCGAAGATATCCGGTTTTTAGAAGGCACCGACACAGCCCTCAAGGATGGTGATGAAGTAAGCATCGTTCCTGCGGTGGCCGGTGGTTGAATCAGTTACGATGTCAAGGCACAAGTAATCTCACAACTCAGGCAAAATCATGGCAGAAGAAACTAAAGATCAGGGAACTCCTGAACAACCACCCACAACAGCAGACCAAACGGCCCCTAGTGTTGCCCTAGAAAACTCTCCTAGTTCCGACTCCCCCAAAACCTCGGATATCCCCACTGCAAACGCCCCAGATCCAAAGGCAGTGTCTTCAGAAAAGAATGTGAATGCAGCTAAACCGGCAGCAGCTAAAAAAGCGGCAGCCACACCGGCAGAGGGGGAAGCAGCACCGGCCAAAGCGAAAAAGGAAAAAGCACCTGCTCTTGAAGATAAGCCTTTTGAAGAGTTTATTAAGCAAGATTATCTGCCGGCCCTCCAAAATGCTTTGACAAAACAAGGCGTAAATGATGCTTTGGTGAGTTTGGAAAAGAAAAAAATTCCTGTGGCCGGTTTGAGTGCTGAGGAATGCTGGCAAGTGGTCGGCCGGTGGCAAAATGGCAAGCGTCAGTTTAATCTTTATTTCCCGAAGGCTGATATTAATGGGCCGCGTGGTTTTTCTTGTTCGGATGGCGCGTCTAAAGTCAGCACTGTTGAACCGTTTTTAATTGATGAACGCAAAATTACTCTCGACCTGATGGTGTTTGGGGTTGTTCAGCGTCTCAACGCTCAAAAATGGCTGGCTTTGAATTAAGCTAATTTGTCGTTTCTCATGGGTTTGGGGGCCGGCACAGGGGCACGGCCCCTACATTTTTTGGTAATTTTTATCCTGTTAGGCAAAAAAATCTTTATAGCATTTTTCTATCTGGTGAGGTAAGACTGAACCCCCCTTACCCCCCTTAATAAGGAG
>DATNQM010000032.1:0-116618 GCA_036704045.1 Halomicronema sp.
CTCATGGGTTTGGGGGCCGGCACAGGGGCACGGCCCCTACATTTTTTGGTAATTTTTATCCTGTTAGGCAAAAAAATCTTTATAGCATTTTTCTATCTGGTGAGGTAAGACTGAACCCCCCTTACCCCCCTTAATAAGGAGGGGTGCAAGGAGGGTTTGTACTTGATATGATTGAAAACAGTTATATTTAGGACAAGGGACAATTTTTTATAATTCGGTAAAACGGTAAGTAATTACTCCTCGATCATTAGACACTTTTGCATAACCGGCAACGGCCATTTCTTTTAATAAAGTCTCTACTTCCACAAAATCAAGGCCGGTGTCCATTACAGCCTGAGTTACTGATAGTTTTCCCCCTCTAGCACTAGCAGCCTTAAGAATTTTTACAATTGTTTCTTGTCGGTTAGAATTTGTATAAGATTGGGCAATTCCTGGCCCTTGAGTTAAGGGAACACCGGCCGGAGATAAACCCATTTTTTCCCGCATTTTTTTGTCATATTTATCAACTAAACCGGGAATTAAAAAAGCATCCACCACTTGACCTACACCAAATAAATTCCAAGTACAAAACCAAATTACGCCGGTGAAAATTTTGCCGTTATAAAATCTATGTAGTCCACCAATACCGGCAAAACCAGCAGCCCAAAGTGCGTAGCTAATTCCAATACGAGTTTGTTTCTCTTCTTGAGGTGTGGCCGGAAATATTTTTTTAATTTGTGGTGGCGGTGTTTGGGAAATAACCGGCTTTGCGTTTAAGTCTTCTAACACATCTTTAGCACTTTGATAGCGCCGACTAATCGCAGTTTGCAGCATTTTATCAATAATTTGTCCGAGTTTTGTACTAACGGTATTGTTCACTAAATAATCTCTCCACACCCATTCCCCCTCTCGACTATCAAATAAATCAAAGGGGGGAATTTGAGTGAGGAGGTAAATACAGGTAACGGCTAAACTATAAATATCGCTGGCAAATACGGCTTTACCAAAATTTTGTTCTGGGGAAGCATAACCCGCAGATCCAATACTCGTACCTGTTCGGTTTAAAGAAGTGCCGGTGAGGTGTTTTGCGCCCCCAAAATCTACTAATACAAGTTTATTGTCATGTAATCTACGGATGATATTTTCTGGTTTAATATCTCGGTGAATTACATTATGACTGTGGATAAATTGTAGAACCGGCAAAAGGTCATTCAGTAAAGCTTTGATTTGTGTTTCATTGAAGGGCCCATCTTGGTCGAGTTCTTGGGCTAAGGTGGGGCCGGGGATGTATTCTTGAACAAGATACAATCGTCCTTCTTGTTCAAAATGCGCTAATAATTGGGGAATTTGCGGGTGACTGCCTAATTGTTCTAGTTGTTTAGCTTCTTGATGAAATAGTTCGGTTGCTTTTTTAAGGATGCCGGTGCCGAACTCACTTGCAGAAAACTGTTTGATAGCGCAGCGCGGAAAAGAAGGTTTATGTTCGTCTTGTGCTAAAAAAGTTTTGCCAAAACCGCCGGTACCAATAACTTTTAAAGCACGATAACGGTCGGCTAAAAGCATTTTACTACCGCAAGTTTGACAAAATACTGCGCCGGGGGGGTTAAGAGGTTTTTGGCATTGAGGATTTAGGCAATAAAACATAACAATTTTAGATTTTAGATCAGCGTATTTTAGATTGGGAATTAACGGTATTGGGATAGCTGAGTTTTTTTAGGGTTTCTTTTTTTATGGTGACATAAGCTGAAAAAGACCGCACGGGCACAGTCAAAAAGTGAGAGGTTTCTGACTATTATGTGTTTCTCACTTTCCTTAGCCTTTAGACCTTATGACAGCAAAAAATTTACAAAACTTAACACCATGTATTAACTCTTAACGAAATTAACAGTCTTTGCATCCACCCACACTGGTAAGCTATATTTCGTAGGAAAGACACCCACAGTGGCAAACGCCATCTGACCAAACTCAACTCAAGGCAAAAAACACTTAATAAGAGCGCAAACACAGTTATGGTAGATTCCTTAAAAAAACCAGGCTATGAAGAACTGCGGCCTGGGGTAAAAATTCCAGCCAAAGATACGATTCTGACTCCTCGTTTCTACACGACTGACTTTGAAGCAATGGCCAAGATGGATATCTCGGCCAATGAAGATGAACTCAGAGCAATTCTCGAAGAGTTCCGCGCTGACTATAACCGCAATCACTTTGTGCGCGATGCCGAGTTTGAGACATCTTGGGATCATATTGATGGCGACACTCGTCGGCTGTTCGTTGAGTTTTTGGAACGCTCTTGTACGGCTGAATTTTCTGGTTTCTTGCTTTATAAAGAACTCGGACGTCGGATTAAAGATAAAAGCCCACTTTTAGCAGAATGCTTTAACTTGATGTCTCGTGATGAAGCTCGTCACGCCGGCTTCTTGAATAAGGCAATGTCGGATTTTAATATCTGTTTGGATCTGGGCTTTTTAACGAAAAGTAAAAAATATACTTTCTTCCAGCCCAAGTTTATTTTTTATGCAACTTATTTGTCGGAAAAAATTGGTTATTGGCGTTATATCACAATTTTTCGGCATTTAGAAGCACACCCAGAAAACCGGATTTATCCTATTTTCCGCTTCTTTGAAAATTGGTGTCAAGATGAAAACCGACACGGAGATTTCTTTGATGCAATCATGCGGGCACAGCCTCAAATGTTGAATGACTGGAAAGCTAAACTTTGGAGTCGTTTCTTCTTGTTGTCTGTGTTTGTAACGATGTATTTAAATGATATTCAGCGTTGCGGGTTCTATCAGTCCATTGGTTTAAATGCCCGTGATTATGATATCGAAGTAATTAAGAAAACTAACGATACTGCATCTCGTGTTTTCCCTGTAGTTTTGGATGTTGAGAATCCTGAATTTTACGACCGTCTCGACACTTGTGTGGCAAATAATGCTAAACTGTCGGAGATTGCTAAATCGGATGCGCCTACAATTGTGAAGTTTTGCCAAAAACTGCCCTACTACCTCTCGAATTTCTGGCAGTTAGGACGGCTTTACTTCATGAAGCCGATTGAATCCGCTCCGGTAGCAACTGTGCGGTAGCACGTTGCAGGAGGTAGTTCGTTAGGTTTCCGGTTTCGCTCCTCTGTTAGTTCGTCTTGCGGTTCTGCTTTGGGTGGAACCGTTTTTTTTGTGGTTGGGATGATGTTTTTGGGGTTTGTTTTTGAGGTTCTAGGGGTGGAGGTTCACACAGAGGGGACGGAGGTAGGCGCAGAGGAACACAGAGGGTTTTTTAGGCTTTGGGAGGGGTTTATGCGTTTGGGTTTAGTTGTTTTGGGTTTGGTGCTTTTGGGATGGCAAGGTGTCTGTTTGGGGGAGGATTTGGGGGTGCCGGCAGAAACTATTGAGGGTAGTCCGGTTTTGCAGCGGTGGTTAGATAAGGTGCCGAATGTTTTGGAAGATATCGAGAATGATCCTAGTTTTAAGACTCGTTTGCGAGTGGGTTTTTCTGAGTTTCCTTCTGGGGAAAGTGGGGGTTTTAATGTTGGGGTTGAGGATGTTTTTATTGGTAGGTCTGGGTTAAGTTTGAGTGGCGATTTTCAGGGTTCTTTTGATGGTGAATATAACAGTTATGGGGCAAATTTGCAATATTATTTACGTCCTTTGGGCAGTTATGTTAATTTTGGGCCGGTGGTTGGATATAGAAATATTAAAACAGATGTTTATGAGCGAGATGGGGTGAGTTTGGGGGCTCGGTTGATGGTGGTTTTGTCGCGGGGTGGGGCGGCTGATTTGTCTTTGACTCAAACTTGGGTAAAACCGGGGAGTGGTGAAGATGTGGGGATAACAACGCTTTCGGTTGGATATGCTTTGACGAAAAATTTACGCATTTCTGCGGATATTCAAAAACAAAATGCACCAGAAGAAAAAGATAGTCGGGTGGGTGTGGTTTTTGAGTGGATGCCGTAGAATTTTAATAGATTTGGAATAAGAAGAAAAATAATATCAAATTAAGATTTGATAGAGAGAATATTATCCTGATATTTTAGAAGTCGCTTGCCAACTTTACGAGCCGGTTTTGGTAATGTTTGGCCAATTGCTGAGCTACTAAAAATGACTAATAACCAGCTTCCTTGCTTGAAATATCTTTCTTTTGAGAGTGTTAAATTGCCTTAAAAGCTTTTTAAAATCAAAAAAATAGAGTATTTAAAGAGAGGAAAAAACCATGACAAAAAAGCCCAAAGAACCGGCCAAACAAGAAAATAAACAAACCGAACCAGACTCAAAAGAACCTCGTCTTATCGATCCCCTTGATTTAGTCTATGGCGGCGGTTATATAGGAGATCCCAAAGAAATTTTATCTAACCCTGCCGTTGCGCCGCAAATGCCCGATGATACTTCCAATAACTTACGGGACGACTTGATCCGCGATTAAATAAAACTCCATATTATAAAACCCCGATTTTGGCAAAAAACCGGGGCTTTATAATTAACTATGACGCGGTAATAACACCTTAAAAATAGAACCTTTACCAGGGGTACTTTCTAAATTAATATTACCCCGCATTAGTTGTACCAAAGAATCAGTAATTGCCAATCCTAAACCAGTCCCAGGAAACCGACGAGTTAAAGTTTGGTCTACCTGACGAAACGCTTCAAAAATGTGTCTTAACTCAGTTTCAGAAATACCAATGCCGGTATCCTTAACCAAAATTTCTACTCGGTTTGGTTCCGCGTCGCTGACTTCAACTTCAACAGAACCACTCTCTGTAAACTTAATAGCATTAGAAATCAAATTAATTAACACTTGTCGCAAACAAGATTTATCTAAAACTACCAAAGGATTCTCTAAATTTTCGCTGCGAAACACCAAGGTTAAATTTTTTTCTTCTGCTTGAGGTTTAAATTGTTGAACACTCGCATTTATTAAAAGAGCAATGTCAAAAGACTCAGGTTTTAAATCCCGAATACCGGCCTCAATTTTTGACAAATCCAGAATATCATTAATAAGCATTAACAAACTCTTCCCATTATTAAGAATTCGTTGTGCCATATCCTTTTGCTGCGGAGGTAACTCATAGCTGCGATTGCGTAACAGCAATTGAGCAAAACCAATAATAGCATTTAAAGGCGTGCGGAGTTCGTGGGACATCGTGGCCAAAAACTGAGTTTTTAAGCGTGCAGCTTCCAACAATTGGAGATTTTGTAATTGAATATGTTCCCTTTGATGAGCAAGTTCTTGATTTTGACGCGCCAGAATATGATTTTGCTCAGCGACTAACTCTTCGCGTTCCTCCAAAATATTAATTAAACGAGCATTATTAATAGCAATAGCAGCTTGTTCTCCCACCGCCACTAATAATTGTTGCCACATTTCATAATCAAAAGCCTGGGGATCATTCCAATTGCCGGTAGCTAAAACTCCCAACCGGCCCGCCTGGGCAGATTCAATGGGCACACCATAAACCGCCGCCGGTAAATGCAGTTCCTCACCATCATTAGGCGCTTCGGAATGACGCAAAAGACGAGAAGTACCACTGGAAAACACCGTAGACAGTAAACCATCTTCAGTATAAAGCGGCATTCTCAGCGGTAAATGTTCCGTACCGGCACCCGCAGTCGCCACCAACTCCAGACGATTTGTTGCAGGATTTTGTAAAACAATTAAGCAAAACATCGCCCCCGGCACCGACTCACAAACAGCATCTACCATAACCTGCAACAACCCAGGCAAATCAGCCAAACTTTGATTAAGCAAATTAGTCAAACGTTGCAGAGTTCGTAGTTGCTGTTGTTGTTCGTCTAGCACTAAAATTACCTGAGATAAATTCTTGCTCACTTGTTGTGCTTCCCGGTAGAGTTGGACTTTTTCTAAAGCACAAGCCGTCCGATGCCCTAAGTCCTCCGCCAAAGTTAAATCCGCTGGAGAATAACGGCGGTTTTTGTCACAAAGCACAAACAAAATCGAGCCAAAAATTTGCTGTCCCAAGCGCAAAGGCAAACAAATATAAGACCGAAAATCTAACTCCTTCAACAAGGCGAGGTGTTTGGCATCAACAGCAAGAGATTGAAGTTGTTGGTCCGAAATTCCAAACCTCACAGAAATCTCATCCAAATTATTATTTTCACCGGCTTTTAAGCGTTTCAAATAGCTATAGGAACCGTCGGCTTCCACCGGATAACGCTGCTGCAATTCCCAAATTAAATTTTCTTTGGCCGGCTCTTTGTGGGCAACAGCAACACATCGACAATTAAGAGAATTATCGAAGGTATTAATAACACACCAATCGCCCAAATAAGGCACAATCAACTGTGCCAAACGAACAAAAGCCATTTCATTATTTAAATCACCAGCAAGAAGCGAACTAGCTTCTATCAGCAAGTGCATTGCCCCAATCATCCGCTGTTGCTCACTTCTGTAGTATTCTTGAGATGCAAGCAAATGATATCTCAAAGCTTTTTCACGCCCTAACAACTCGTCTTTTAATTGGTTTGCGGCTTGTAAATGAATCGAGTGTTTGCTGGTGAGGCGGTCGATTTCGTAATACAGAGCCTCAATTTTAGCTTCAAGTTGTTTACGAAGGGTAATCTCACGGGTGATAGAAATAATTTCATTACCGCCCTCGCCCTCGGTTTTGAACTCAGGTAAAAGCGTTGTTTCTACCCAAATGTAACTACCATCTTTGCGGCGCAGAGAAGTTATTAAATTTTTGCCAATCGGTTCTGAAAAAATGTTTTGATAAACTTTTTTGATTTCTATTAAATGTTCAGGATGGAGCAACTCTCCCACATCCCTTCCAATCAATTCACTAGGCAAATAGCCAAGTAAACGAGTCACCGATGGGGAAACATAAACGTAGATCCCAGCCCGCAACCGGCATATTAACTCCGTAGAGTTTTCGGCTAACAATTCATAGCGTTTTTGGATCTGCCGGCCAAAATTTTCGGCTTGCTTGTGGGCGGTAATATCCCGCAAAGCCACCAAAGCACCGAGTTTGTCTCCGCTGTTATTAATAATCGGGCTGCCAGTGGCCAGCAATGAGCGTCTCTGGCCATTAATTGAGATCAGGCTGATTTCCATTCCGCTAACGACTTCGCCGCTTAAGGCTCGAAACACAGGGCTTTCATCGCGTTTGAGCGGAGTTTTGCCGTCTGGCTGGTAGTAGGAATGTTTTAAAAATTGAAGCCGCTGTTGGTAAGGATAAATGCTTGATTCGTTTTCGTTCAAAAAAGCCGGTTCTGCTGGAGTTCGTTGATTAACCGGCAGGCCATACAATTGTTGAGCAGCCTCATTAATCGCTGTAACCACTCCCTCGCTGTCACAAATAATAATGCCCTCCGAGACATTGGCCCAGAGAACTTTAAGAATTTGTTGCTCTTGTTCTAAAGCAGTTTGGTCTTTTTTGTATTTGTCTATATTGGTGCAAGTGCCGGTGATCTGGGGATTTTCACCGCGATTAACTTGGATGTGGGCCACAAACCATTTATAGGTTTTGCCCTTCTCTAAAAGCCGAAATTCTATTTCTTCAACACCGGCAGGATTTTGTAAACCGGCTCTCCACTGATCGCGGTCTTCTGGATGTATAACAGACAAAAAGCCCCAGCCCAAAGATTCAGCTTCGCTTAGTCCTGTCATCTCATACCATCGACGATTAAAATACACAATTCCCCCGCCAGGAGAAGCACTCCAGATAATCTGGGGTAAGTTGTCTGGATGGGGCGCTTGGCGCTGATGTTTGCTGGCCAATGGAGATAAACCTAGAGTGAACGCTTGGCTTTCTGTGACTGGATGCTCTTTTTTTTGCCAGTGCGCCTCTGATGATTGTTGAGGGCGAGTATAGTTCATAGCGTTTTTATCCAATCCAATCGTCACCCTGTTACAGGCGCACCTTGGTGGTGAATTTTATCAGCCTTCAAAAAGGGTGGTCAAAACTAACCAGATTTTATAACCTTAATTTATATGCCTAAGCTGGCTATCTACAGCTATCCAGAGATGGATTCTTCAAAAGATGTTTAACTGCTTTTAGAGTATTTTTTTAATAGTGAAACCAAAATAGGTAAGGCCAAAGAAAGATGAGCGAAATTCGCGTAGTTTTAATTGAAGACCACGATTTGACTCGGATCGGTATCCGCACGGCTTTGCAACAGCGTGAGGGTATTAAAGTGGTTGGGGATGCGGCAAATGGCTTGGATGGCTTGAAGATGCTTAAATCGCTGAAGCCTGATATTGCTATTGTTGATATTGGCTTGCCGGATATTGATGGCATTGAGGTGACGCAACGGTTTAAAGAGTCTATGGCTCCTACGGACTCGCCAACTAAAATTTTAATTTTGACTTTTCAAGATAGCCAGCAGGAGGTTTTGGCGGCTTTTGCGGCTGGGGCCGATTCTTATTGCATGAAGGATATTCGTTTTGAACAGTTGCTTGAGGCAATTCGAGCGACTTATGAGGGAAATTCTTGGATTGATCCTGCCATTGCTGGGATTGTTTTGCGTCAGGCTCGCACGACTCCTTCTAGTCAGAATGAAGACAAATCTTCTAGTGCAACGGTGACTATTAGTGCTGCGGATCCTGAGTATAGCCAGCTTATTGAGGCTTATCCTCTGACTGAGCGGGAGTTAGAAGTTTTGGAGCTAATTGTGCAAGGTTACAGTAATGCGGCAATTGCTGAGAAGCTTTATATTACGGTGGGAACGGTTAAAACTCATGTTCGTAATATTTTGAATAAATTATCTGCTGATGACCGCACTCAGGCTGCTGTTTTGGCTCTGCGTTCTGGGTTGGTTGGTTGATTCGATATCTTGGGGTAGAAATATTTGAGCAGAAAGGGGTTTATAACTATTCTTTAAAATAGTTGAAAAAAAACCGACTGTTTGACACAAATTAACAGGATTTATGAAGGGTTTATTTTAATGAACCCTTCTGTTTTTTCTTGTGGTTTTAGATTTTGACGGGTTGATTTTTTATTTAATTGTTTATAGGATTCTATGACGTTCTGCAATGGTGGCTACGACTTGAATTAAATTATCTAAGTCTACTGGCTTGCACATATGTTCTTGATAACCTGCTGATAAAGCCGATGTGCGGTTTTCTTCTCCACCGGCGCCGGTGACTGCTATGGCGCGAAGGGCTTTTCCGTTTTGTGTGAAGTGCGTTTTTAAGGTTTGAATAAGTGCGTATCCGTCGCCATCTGGTAAACTCATGTCGCTAATTAAAATGTCTGGTTTAAAGTGTTTGGCAATTTGCACTGCTTCTTGGACGGAAAAACCTGCTTTTACTTCAGCACCGCTTTCTTCTAACACAAAACTGAATAACTCAACAATATCTATTTCGTCTTCAACAACAAGGACACGCAAGCCTTCAAGAATAAGAACTGGTGCGGAAGATGTGTGAGTGGCCACAATATATTGCCTCCTTTTTGATAAACTTTTGATGCCTGTTTCAGTCTTTGCTAATTTTTAAAGTATTAGGGCCACAAAGTTTAACTACAATGTTTTTAAATTTGAGCACCCTCACTTTCAAGAACATTTACAAAACTTGCTATAACTTTGGCACTTGCTTAGTCCAGCTTAGCGGCAATGTTATTTTTTTCTCAAACAATGGTTTTATTAAAATTCTTGTTAAATTTTTGACATTTTTTTAGGGGGCTAAGGATAAGGGGAAATTTTTGCTTAATTTTATTAAAAAAATAAAATTAACTTATTAACAACAATAACGAATAGTATAAAAACTTTCATCTCTCCCTAGTGATAAATTAATTTTTAAGAAATATAAAGATAATCAATTTTTTGCTTACTTAAATATTTCAATAAAAATGTTTTTTTATAATTATGGGTGTTCAGTTGGCAAGAGGTCTGAGTTACGGCTACAGAAAAGCGGGCAGCAGAAAGCCGGAATCAGGAATAAACTGGAACAGCCAGATGTGAACTCCCAAACAAGATAGGGAAAGCCTTAAACCAAGACGAGAACGACTGCTAAAAGGTTCCCATACACCGGCCGGTTTTCACAGGAAAAAAAAAGATTTATATCTAAATACAGAGTTACTAAGAATATAATACTGTATTTTAGTTGAACTATATCTCAAGATAGATGTTAAAAGTAGGGTTTATTAGATTAACAATTTTTATTTTCCTTTCCTGGGATAGATGTAGGGTTGTAATGAAACAAGGCAGTTTCCTTGAAAACCAAGACAAGATAAGCAGAATTGATTAATCTGTAAGTTGAGGTGTGCAAGCCGAAGAGATTTTAGGGTTTCTGACAGTTTTTTGTTGATTTAGTTGGGAAAATCTTATCTATAAACTAGGAAATTTAAAATATAGATTTACCTTATTAAATTTCCAATATAAAAAGGTAGATTTTGGGCTAAAGCCAAATTGTGTGAACAAAGAAAAGCCCTAGCCCAACAGCCAAAAAATCGGCTTAGAAAATCGTACCAATTTCCTTTAAATAAACCCGACTGAATGGTTCATTGTCGCCAAGCTGGTATTGTTCTATTAAACCTTTGCGGCGAATTGTCACATCATTTTGATTTTTGATGATTAAGATGGCATCATCTTGTAAATCTCGCGCCAGCATTAATTCTGTTTCGGTGGGTTGATCCAGAATAACCATGTTGTGGTAATCATAAAACATCCCATCAGTTTCCAAAATCTCATCGGGATATTCTGCAATCAACAAATCAAGTTTAGGGTGTCTTAGCAAATTTTGAACTTTTGCATTGTACGTTTTGGCAATATTTTTTAGAGAACGATTGACAAAAGTTCCTTGATGACATACCGCACCCACGATCAAGTCGGGATGTTGTAAAAGAATGTGGTCGATAATTTCTTGGAGTTGTTCAACAGAAATGCGATTAAAAGTAATAATTGGAATTCGGGCATCTTTTTCGGAAGCAAAAAAAGTTTTTAAAATTTCCTCACCCACATGAATACTCTCGCCAACTGCCGGTCTTAAGTGCATTGATATACCGGGGGCAGAATTAATTTCTAAAATGCCAAAATTCCCTTCTTTCCAAGACTTAGAAAGAGTAGGAGTCATGACATCAATGCCTAAACAAGTAAGGCGGAAATATTGAGCAATATCTTGGGCAAGAATAATGTTATCGGGGTGAACGGTGCGGGTAGCATCAATACTGACACCGCCGGCGGAAAGGTTAGCGACTTTTCTGAGATAAACAATACGGTTTTTTTCGATGACGCTATCAAGGGTTAAATTTTGCTCCTCTAGGTACATTTGCATTGATTCATCGCACTGAATTTTACTCAGCGGAGAAGTGGGAGTATCAAGACGGGCGGGGGTGCGATTTTCCCTTTCTATTAATTCAGAAATAGTCGAACGTCCATCACCTGTTACAGAAGCTGGGCGGCGTTCTGTAGCAGCTACAAACCGGCCGTTAACACACAGTAAACGAAAGTCTGCACCAGATAAACTTTTTTCGATAATAATACGAATCGGCTGACCTTCTGGAATTGCTTCTTTGGCTCTTTCAAAGGCAAAAATTAACTCATTTGTGTCTTGAACACCGGCTGTTACACCAATACCTTTATGACCGGCCACCGGCTTCACAGCCACCGGAAAACCTATTTCTTTAGCAGCACTAATTGCTTGGCTTTGAGAGCTAACAATTTCACCAATAGGAACAGGAAAACCTAATGTTGCTAATACCGATTTACAATCATCTTTGCGGGTTGTAAAATCCGAATCTAAATGACTATCACAATCAAATGTGGTGGCAATTCCTCGTACTTGTTTTTTGCCATAACCATATTGAACTAAACCTTCATCCCAAAGATAAAAAACAGGAATTTTTTTCTCATAAGCGGTGCGCCAAAGTGTATAAACGGTCGGGCCACCATAGGCAGAACTACGGAAAATATTTTGTAAAATTTTGATTTGAGATTCTAACTCAAATTCTTGGTTTTGAGTAATAGCCTCAAACCAATCCCAAACAAAATAAATTACCGACCGGCCGGTACGAGCGTGGAGAGTTTGAACGGCAATTCTAACATAATGAGGGTAGGATTTTACAGCGCATTGATCAAGGTGTAAATCCATGTCTAGCTTGCCTACTTCTGTTACTGTTCGGGCAAATAGATGGGCATAAGATTGATAGGTTTCACCGGCTAAATGGGGATAAAACTGAGTAATTTTTTTGAGATAATCTACAAGGGGGAGAGGTTGCAGGTGGCCGGTGAGCGCAAAATCAAACACCAAAGCAGCTTGATTTAAATAAGGGTTGGGGCCGGTATAATGCTTGAGGTTGAAAATATCAAAAGCATCAGTTTTTCTGGCATTAATGCGTAAATTTTCCGAGAGAGTTTCTTGCACCATAACTATTCTGTAATCTAGCTCAACAGATCGAGCGTAACTCTAATGGTAGGAAAATTTCAGCTATCTAAAGGAATAGGCGAGTTATGAGATTTGAAGTTGGAGATTAAGGAGTTTATAAAAATATAACTTTTGAGAGGTAACAGGTAGTTTTTAATACAGTTAAAATCAGAGAGATAATAATATAAGGAGCAGCCAAAAAACTATGATTAACAACAAAGCTGCCATAAGAGAAGAAGTTCATCAACTAGCTGAAGAAGCCTTTCAGCGGAAATTAATTTCTGGTTATGGGGACGGCGCCAATGGCAACGAATATCAGATTGTTTGTGAAGGGAAACCCAGGCATTTTAATTTAGAATATGCCCGTAGTTTCTTACGAACAATGATTCATTCCACTGGTATGTAGTACGGCTTTAGCTGTATTTTCTTTAAGCGTTGTGTATTAGCGTTTCTGATTTGAAGAAGGTACAAAAATTTTATCTGTATCTCTAAGGAACGCTTTAAAACACATCTATCTCCCCTTCTCTCCCTCTTCCTTCCCCCTTTTTTTAAGGGGGGCTGGGGGGGAGCCAACGTAAATCAACTGATAGAAAAATGGTAAATATAGAGGTTTTTAGGTCTCATAAATAGAGAAATAATTTTTTAAAAAATCGTAACTCTGGCGAAACCGGGTTTTTGGTATTCCCTGTGATTGGAAAAACGTTAAAACTCAAAAGTGGTAGTTTTTGGTAGCACTTTATAAATATTTTTTCTGCAAGCTAAAACGCCGATAAGGCTTAGGAATAAACACTTAGTACAAATTGAATAATTGTTAGTTTTCCGAATTGCTGTGGAGTGGAAACACTGGGTTGATTCCAGAGATAATTTTCTGTAACTAAATATACCTTTTGGCAGGTTTCATCACTAGGTATGGTTGTGCTTAATTGATATTACATGACATTAAGGTTAAAAAAATATGACAGATACAGGTACAACAAAAGGACAATTAGTAATTATTGGTGGTGCCGAAGATAAGGAAGGCGACTGCAAAATTTTACGAGAGTTTGTGCGACGCGCCGGTGGTGTAAAAGCTCATATTGCAATTATGACAGCCGCTACCAGTTTACCGCGAGAAGTGGGCGACACTTATACTCGTGTTTTTGAGCGTTTGGGTGCAGAAAGTGTGCAGGTGGTGGGTACAGAGCGTCGAGAAGATTCCAGTGATTCGCGTTGGTTGGAGATAATTGAGCAAGCAACCGGCATCTTTTTTACCGGCGGCGATCAGGCTCGGATTACGGATTTAATTAAAGATACAGAACTAGATGCGGCGATCCACCGGCGTTTTAATGAAGGTGCTGTCGTTGGCGGGACTTCTGCCGGTGCGGCAATGATGCCGGATGTGATGATTATTGAGGGCGATTCTGAAACCAACCCCCGTGTTAATACGGTGGCGATGGGTCCGGGGATGGGCTTTTTACCTGGAATTGTTGTGGATCAGCACTTTGCTCAGCGGGGCCGGTTGGGCCGGTTGGTTTCAGCATTAGTACAACAACCGGCAGTTTTAGGTATTGGTATTGATGAAAATACCGCTGTGATTGTGGCTGAAAATCGTTTTGAAGTTGTGGGTGAAGGTGCGGTGACGGTGATTGATGAAACTGAAAGTACCCACAATAATGTGGATGGAGTTTTGAAGGATGAGCCCATTGCAGTTTGTGGAGTAAAGCTGCACATTTTGCCTAATGGTTATGGGTTTGATTTAAAGCTTCGCAAGCCTATTTTAGAGAATGTTTCTGTGCCGGTTTTGTCTGCTGTTTCTTAGGTTTTTTAGGTTAGTTTTTTTGACCTCTTTCTTTTTCAGAAAGGGGTTTTTTTTCACGCAGAGATCACAGAGGGATGCACAGAGGTCACAGAGGGTTGAGGGGGTTGAGGGGGTTGAGGGGTAAAAGCGCCTTTTTTGGATTTGATTCGGAATATAAAGGCGCTTTAATAAGTTTTAGTGGCACGGTTTTAAGCAGCTTGTTGCTGTTGGTTGGGAATGCTGGAAACTAAAAGCCAGCCTTCATTTCTGAGTTTTTGAAAAGTTGCCCAGCCTTTTGAACCCCCAGGAATACGATAGTCGGGTACAGAAAATTGAGGGAAGGATGTATAAGGTCGCCAGGGTTGGTTGGGTTGGTTTCTCAGGTGTAGAATTTTTTGACCATCGCTTCCCATTGAGGATAACCAGCACATTTCTTTAATCATGATAGACTCCTTCATCTATTGTTAGAGGAATTAGGTAGTTTTAATACTTCCCTGCTTTTTGTTTTCAATACTTTAACTAACAATCCGTGTTTTTATTAATTTGATTGTCAGAAAGTAATGAGATTTGCTTAAAGTAGGTTTCTGAGGTTGTTTTAGGTTGCTCAGTTACCACTTTTTGCTCTTGACTTCATTTTGTCTTTTTTTGTTTCGCCATACCTCCCTCTGTAGCTTCATCTCTTTGGGTGAGTCAATGTTTCTAAAGTAACAAATGGGACTGTTAATTTTGTTACGTTTGGTGAATCAAGCACGAGAAACGATAAAAAACCCAAAAGAACTTTATTTCTTTGGAGAGATGGAGCTTATCGCTGAACTCGGCCAAGATAGATTAGTTGAGAATTTAAAAGGTTTTTATAAAAATGTTTGTAACAAAAATTACCAACAAATTTTAACTGATTATTTCTCATGATCACAAAACATTTAGGCAGAAAGGCTTTGAATACTTTTTTAAATTCTTATCGGTAAAATTTTCTAACTTTTATGAGAGAAATTTTTGTAAAATCTGAGAAAAAACCAAGTTTATGAGTAATGCAATTGAATTTAAGTTATTTGCACCGAATAATAAAGCTGCAAGTCTGATGGGGTGTTTCTCAGACTGGCAAGAAATTCCGATGAATAAGGGAGAGGATGGTTTTTTCCAGGTGGTGGTTGAGTTAAAAGATGGTGTTTACGGCTACAAATTTCGCATCCAAACTCAAAGCACTAATTTTCAGCCCGATGAATGGCTGGAGGTAAATGACCCCTATGCAACGGAAATTGACCCGAATACCGAAACAAGTGTGTTGCGTCTCAAAGAAGGGCAAAAATTTTTGGATAATTATGTCTGGAAGTATGAAGATAAAGTTTTGCCTCAAAATCACGAATTAATTATTTATGAAATGCAAATTCCTGATTTTTGTGGTGATGAAGCAGAAAATGAGGATAAGTTTTTGTATTTGATAAAAAAGTTAGAGTATTTAATGGATTTAGGCGTTAATGCCATTGAATTAATGCCAATTTATGAAGCTCCAGAACAATATTATTGGGGTTATAAAGTTCGTTATTTTTTTGCGTTGCGAAATGGTTATGGTAGCAGCGAAAATTTAAAGATGTTTATTGATGAGTGTCACAACCGAGGTATTCGTGTTTTTCTGGATGGTATTTATAATCACTGTGAGGAAGAATGCCCTTTATTGTTGATAGATCGTAATTATTGGTATTACGAATATATGCACTATCCTGATGATCCAGCTAATTATTGGGGGCCAGAGTTTAATTATGATAATTTTGATGAGAAACTGCAAATTTACCCTGCTTGGAAGTTTATGGGCGATGTGGTGCGCTTTTGGATAAAAGAGTTTCATTTTGATGGAATTCGTTATGATGCGGTGCGTCAGTTGGCAAACCGTAAGTTTTTAGGTTGGCTTGGAGAAGAAGCAAAAAAAGTGGCAGGAAATAAGCCTTTTTATAATATGGCTGAATATATCCCAGAGGTCGTTGATATTGTGGGAAAAGATGGGGCTTTTGAGGGCTGTTGGCGTGAGAGTTTTCGGATTTATGGTTTGGAAAATATTGCTGGGGATACTTTTAATTTGGAGAAGCTTAAAGGCATTTTAAATGCAAAAATTCATGGGTATCCTGGCTGTACAAGTGTGATTAATTATCTTGCTAGTCACGATAGAGATCATTTGATGGCGGAGGAGGCTTTTCGGACTGTTGATAAGATGGAGGCTTTTAAACGGGCAAAGTTAGGGGCTGTTTTGTTAATGACGGCGATGGGTGTACCGATGTTGTTGATGGGGGAGGAGTTTGGAGAGGTGACGCGCCATTTGCCAAATCAAGAAAATAAGTTAAATTGGCATTTGTTAAATTATGAATCCCATCGTAATTTGTTTGAGTGGTATCAAAGGTTAATTGCATTACGAAAAAGTGAGCCGGCTTTGCAATCAAATAATATTGAGTTTTTTTGTGAGGATGAGGAGGCGAAAGTGGTGGGATATTTGCGTTGGTGTGGGGAGAATTCGCGGGTGGCGGTGGTGGCGAATTTTTCTGATAAAGTTTTGCGGAGATATGAGGTTTTTCTTACTGGAAATTGGCGAGATTTGTTGACGGGTAAGGAAATAAAATCTCAGGGAAATAAGGTAATTTTAGATTTGGAACCTTTGGAGGGTTTGGTGTTGGTTGGGTTGCCTTAAATCACCCAACCGAAGAAGCTTAAAATATGCGTTCGAGTTTGCGAAAATCCCGCTCGACTTCTGACCAAAGGTTGCGGTTATGGGGATCGGTTCTGAGGGCTTTTTTAAGGTAAATTCTAGCTTTTTCAATTTGTCTATCTTCGATGAGTTGTCTTCCCCAACGTTGATAAGTGATGGCTTGCCATTGTTTGATTTCTGCATCTTGAGGAATGCGTTGGGCTAAGCCTTCTACAAGGGCGATGGCGCGGGGAAATTTTTTAGATTTTAGGTATTGTTGTAATTGTAAGTAGGATTGTTGTTTTAGTTGTTTTTCTATGTCGGTTAGGTTGGGGTTTTGTTGAAAGTTTGGTGGTTTGCGGGTTACTTTTGTTTTGGGTGTTTGAGTTGGCACCGGCTCTTTTTTGGGTGTTTCTTCTGCCGGTTCTGGTGGGGATGGAGGGACGGTTTCTAGTATTAGTTTATAGGCTTGATGAAGTTGAATAAATTTTTCGTGGGCTTGGGGGTTTTCGGGGTTGGCGTCGGGATGATATTGTCTCGCTAGACGCCGGTAGGATGCTTTTACGTCGTTAAGGGTGGCTTCTGTTTTTAATCCTAAGAGCCGGTAGCAGTCCGCAATGTTCATTTTTTTGAGATAAGGGGCAGAACTATTTTTAATAATAATGATTTTGGCACAAAGTTTTCTGAGATTCTTTTTTAAGATTAAATTAGACTCTAAAAATTCTTATGTTTAGGTGAGTATCCCTACAAGGAAAGAAAGACTAACTTTTATGCCTGTTTTCGTTGTAGGGAAGGGGGTTTAAGTGTTTTTACCAATCGCCGCCGCCACCATCGCTGCTACTGCTTCCCCCGCCATAGTCGCTGCTGCTGCTTTCATAGCTGCTACTACTGCTGGTATCTGAACTACTGCTGTTATCTGAACTCCACCAGTTATTTGAATTCCACCAGCTATTATTACTTTCATGACTTTTACTAGGCTGATTACAATCGCTGCTATTATTGCTTTCTGAGCTACTACAATTGGATTCTTTTGCTCTATTTATATAAGTATTTAAGACGGATTCGTTAAGCTCATAGTCGGCTTGGTAAGCAGGGGTTAGGTGCTCATTGTATTCTTCACTATATTCTTCATTTAGTTGCACCTTTTTTTGATTTTTTTGACGTTTAAATATTAAACGATATATTAGTCGTAAAAGGCGATAGGTTATGAAAATAATTACGAAAATTACCAAAAAAATAGTGACACACACCAGTGCGAACAATATCCTATCAGAGGCAGTGAAATTGGAGAAAATTTGAACCGGCACCGGCTGAGTTTCTCCCAAAGGTAAAGATGTCACCGGCCCATTATTAACAGATTGATAATTTTCCAAACTGACAACTAAAGCTTTTGTACCGGCAAGGGTTCCGCCGTTATAGTCGTTTTGCTTAAATTTGGGGGTGATTTCTTGTTTAATGATGTTGGAAACAAAAACGTTAGGTAAAATGCTTTGTAGGCCGGTACCGGTTTCAATTTCAACTCGGCGATTGCCGGTAGATATTAATAATAAAACCCCATTATTATTGCCTACTTTACCGACTTTTAAGTGATTAAAAAGCTCTGTAGCGAATTGTTTGGGGGTAGCGGAAGGGGCTGTATCTGGAACTGTGACAACAGCAATTTCTGAGCCGTTTTTTGCTTCTAATTGCGAAATCATTTGATTGAGTTGGGCTTCGGTTTGGGGGGTAAGGATATTTGCCATATCTGTTACCCACCCTCCATTAACGCGCCTAGAATTGGGTACTTCTTCGACAGTAAGAGCGGTGGCCGGTAGGCTGATAAATGTCAGGGTGACAAGGGTAGTTGTGATGCTTTTGCTGAGGGTGAGAGAGCGAATTTGCATAATTTTAAGTGGGGGAATTCCACTAGATTTTGCTCTGAAGCTACATCACAGATCAGGATCATTACGGTGACGCCCAGAAAGTTTAGTTTTTAGCAATAATCAATTTCTCACCCTAAGTTGTTTTACTGGGAAGGGGGAAGAGAAAAAAATTAATTTTAATTGTGATAAAAATACAAAAAATAGCCCCCCTTCCTAGTGATAGGAAGGAGGGTTAAAGAGAGAAATTTTAACGCTGTTCTTCAATGACTTGATCAATCAAGCCATATTCTTTTGCTTCCGCAGCAGACATAAAATAATCGCGGTCGGTATCTTTTTGGATTTTTTCGACGGTTTGGCCGGTGCGATGAGCTAATATTTCATTGAGGTTTTGACGGACGCGCAAAATTTCTTTTGCTTCGATATCAATATCGGTAGCTTGTCCGCGTGCTCCCCCTAAAGGTTGGTGAATCATAATCCGTGCATGAGGCAAGGCTAATCGTTTGCCTGGGCTACCAGATGCTAACAAAAATGCACCCATAGAGGCTGCTTGACCAACACAAATAGTTACTATTTCTGCTTTGATATATTGCATGGTGTCATAGATAGCCATGCCTGCGGTAACAGAACCCCCAGGAGAGTTGATATAAATGTAGATTGGTTTGCTGGAATCGTCGGAATTAAGATATAGCAAATAAGCGACAATTCGATTTGCTAAAGAGTCTGTAACTTCTTGTCCGAGGAAAATAATTCGTTCCTGACTTAAGCGTGTGTAAATATCAATCCACCGCTCATAGGTACTGCCAGGAAGTCTGTAAGGAACGCTAGGAACACCAATAGGCATAGTAGTTTATTTTTTGTGTAGTTTGCTGTGGATTTTAACAAGTTTTAGGAGACTGCGGCGAGGGGTTTTGGTAAGTCTTGGGGACTTTCTAAAACTCTATCGATAAGGCCATATTCTTTGGCTTGGAAAGGCGTTAAGTAAAACATCCGGTCGGTATCTTTAGCGATTTTTTCCATTGTCTGGCCGGTGTTTTTTGAGAGGATTTCGAGCATGGTTTGTTTGTTGGCTAATACTTCTTTTGCTCGAATTTGGATATCGGTTGCTTGTCCTCTAGCGCCGGTTTTTGATTGGTTTAAAACGATGGTGGCGTGAGGTAAACTAGCGCGATGTCCTTTGGTGCCAGAGGCTAAAATCATCGCGGCGGTTCCCATTGCTTGACCAATACAAATTGTATGAACGGGAGGTTTAATATAGCTAAGGGTATCGCATATTGCGAAGGCTTCTGTTTCAAACCCAATTGCTTCTCCGCCATACCAAGAGGTGCCGGTTGAGTTGATGTAAAAATATATGGGTTTTTCGGGATCGTCAAATTGAAGATAAAGCAGTTGAGCAATAATTACTTCGGTGACATCAAGGCCGACACTTCGCTTTACTTCATCGGAGGAAAATAGGGGCATTCCCAGATAAACTATGCGCTCTTTTAGAAGTAGCGATTCTAGGTCTGGAGGGGGGGTACGGTAGTAGGCATCGCCGTAAGAGTAGCCTGATTGAACGGCCTTTATGGGTGAGTTCATGGGGAATCGCTACCTAAATATAATGTCTTTATCTTTTCCATAGTAGCGTGGTTAGGAGAGGCATTGCGGTTGACTGAGGGGGTAATTTTACGACCGGCAGGGCGGATAGCAGGTGGTTGTTTGCTGATGAGTTGGAAGTGTTGTATTTGGAATTAAAAGAGGCTGGGCTTTGTGAGTCTGGTTCTCTGGCGGTGGGAATTTTTAGGTAGGCAGAGTTTCCTGAGTCTGGTTCGTTGGCTGTGTTTGAAGGGTAAAAGATGGCTGAGGGTTTTCTTGGTCAGTTCTGGGTTGGCTAATTTATGCTGAGTAGTAGCGGGATGTCTGGAAGTTTCTGCGGAAGCGGGACATTTGCTGCTGATGTTTTTTGATAAATGTTGATTTTGCAGGAATTTGGTCTAATTATGCGCGTGAATTTACAACCGGCTTGGAATGATGGCAATTTAGATGCAACGCAATCAAGCAGTCAGCGGCAACTTTCTATTTCTGTGTCTGCTATTGCTGATTCGATGGATCGCAGTGTGCCTTTGAATTTGTGTTTAATTTTGGATCATAGTGGTTCGATGGGTGGCCGGCCTTTGGATACTGTCAAGCAGGCTGCTCATCGGCTTGTTGACCGGCTTAATCCTCTTGATCGTCTTTCGATTGTGGCGTTTGATCACCGGGCTAAGGTTATTGTTTCTAATCAAGTTATAGAGGATAAAAATCGTATTAAAAAGCAAATTGATAAGCTTCATGCCGAAGGTGGTACTGCTATTGATGAGGGGTTAAAACAAGGGATTGATGAGTTGGCAAAGGGGAAAAAGGATACTGTTTCTCAAGCGTTTTTGCTGACGGATGGTGAAAATGAGCATGGGGATAATGAGCGTTGTTTGAAGTTGGCTGCTTTGGCGGCGGAGTTTAAGATGACGCTTAATACTTTGGGTTTTGGTGATCATTGGAACCAAAATGTTTTGGAGAAAATTTCTGATGCGGCGGGGGGTTCTCTTTCTTACATTGAGCGTCCTGATCAGGCGACGGAAAAGTTTTCTCAGGTGTTTAATCGTATTCAGGCGGTGGGGTTGACTGATGCTTATTTGTTGTTTGAGTTGATGCCAAAAGTGCGTTTGGCGGAGCTTAAGCCGGTGGCTCAGGTGGCGCCAGAAACTATTGAGTTGCCGGTGCAACAAGATGGTAATAAGTATATGATTCGTTTGGGGGATTTGATGAAGGATACTGCGCGTATTATTGTGGCGAATATGTATGTGGGTCAGTTTTCTGCGGGCCGGCAGTTGTTGACTAATTTACAGGTTCGTTATGATGATCCGACGGCGGGAAGGCAAAATATTTTGTCGGATGTTGTGCCGGTGGATATTAATGTTTTGAGTAGTTATGTGCCGGCGCCTAATGCGGAGGTTCAACAGCATATTTTGGCTTTGGCTAAATACCGGCAAACTCAAATTGCTGAGGCAAAATTGCAGCAGGGTGATCGGGCGGGGGCTGCGACGATGTTACAAACAGCAGCGAAAACGGCTTTACAAATGGGTGATAAGGGAGGGGCGACGGTGTTACAAACTAGTGCTACTCGTTTGCAGGCTGGGCAAGACCTTTCTGAGGCGGATCGGAAGAAAACTCGGATTGTTTCTAAGACGGTTTTGCAGTAGTTGTAATGTTGTGGGGATATGGCGTTGCTGTATCCCTATTTTAATAAGGTTATAGTTAAAAAATAAGTTAGGGAAAGATTTTAAATAATAAGTTTGTTCGGGATTGCTTAATTTTATTTATCCCTTTTTGTTGGCTTTCCATGTGCCGCCATAGGTGTAATGGGGGTTGTTGTCAGAAATATGGGGCCAACATTGGGGACAAATAAAAATCCACTGCCCCATTTCTTCAGCTTTGATGCGATAAAGAACTGGGGCAGTTTGATGACATTGGTGACAATTTTTTACTCTGTTTTTTCGAGCCATTGCCACCATTTTATCCTGTTATAACTGATGCGTAGGGACGGGCAAAGATCATGCGACCGGCCGAGGTTTGTAAGGCTGATGTTACTGTTACTCGCATTTCTGAACCGATGTGAGGTCCTGCTTCTTCTACGACTACCATTGTGCCGTCTTCTAAGTAGCCTACACCTTGGGCCGGTTCTTTGCCTTCTTTGACGATTTTTAGTTCTATTGTGTCTCCTGGTAAGTAGTGGGGACGAATAGCTTGGGTGAGGTCGTTGATATTCAACACCGGCACTTTTTGAACTGTGGCAACTTTGCTTAAATTGTAGTCATTTGTGAGCAAGGTTCCGTCAATTTCTTGGGCTAAGCGCACTAATTTTGCGTCTACGAGATGGATATCTTCGTAGTCGGCGGGGTGGATGGTTATGCGGTCTGCATAGGCTTCCATAAGCCGGTTTAAAATGTCTAATCCCCGCCGCCCTCTAACTCGTTTTTGATCGTTGGAAGCGTCGGCGACAAGTTGCAATTCTTGGAGAACAAATTGGGGAACTAATATTTGTCCTTCGACAAAACCTGTTCCTAATAATTGTTCAATTCTGCCGTCAATTATGCAGCTTGTATCTAGGACTTTTGGTGCTACTGATTTGAGGGTTCCTTCGGCTACTAATAGAGTTTCGACACTGTTGGGATTAATTAATCGCAAAAAAGCGCGTCCGTGAGTGTCGGCTAAGTTGATGCCGGTGAAGGAAAATACGATGCTTCCTAATACCGCTACTAAGGGTTTGATGAAGTTTAGCTCTGAAGGAATGGGGAATAAAAATATCGGTGCTAACATTAAGTTGGCAACCAATAACCCGATAACCAAGCCAACGGCGCGGGTGAGTAAGGCTTCCACTGGCATTTGCCTGACTTGGGTTTCGATGCGCCGGTAGGTGGTTTGCGCCGACAAGCCAAAGGCTAAGCCAATTATGCCGCCAAAACCGGCACTGACGAGGCGTAAGCCTTCTATGTTGGTTACTTGCTGCATAGCGCTAGAAGGTAGCAGTTCTACGCCGTAGTAACCAATTCCTGCGACTGCTAGGATGAATGAAAAGACAATGATGACATCAAGCATTGTTTTCTGCGGATAGATTTTTATAATGAATTCCGTTTTGAGGATTTCATTGGCGATTAATTGTTCCTTGGTTCACAATTAGCGCTTTTTTTATTATATCCTGTTGGTCTTTTTTCCTCTATTCCCCAATAACCCTTAAGTATTTTGCTAGATTTCCCTACTATGCCAGATATTTTTAGCTCTATGGTTATTTCTGATTCTGCAACCGGTGTGACGGCTATGCCAACTTCTGCTTATCTTCATATTCCTTTCTGCCGGCGTCGGTGTTTTTATTGTGATTTTCCTGTGTCGGTAATTGGGGATCGCAAGCAGGGTGACAATTCTAACTCGATTTTGAATTATGTTGAAGTTTTGTTGCAGGAAATTTTCATAAGTGCTGCTTTTTGTCAAGAGAAAATTCTTTTTGGTAATGCTGAAGGCGCGCGGGTAAGCACAGCAAGACTTTTAGAAACGGTGTTTTTTGGGGGGGGTACGCCGTCGCTGTTGTCGGTGAGTCAGGTGGGGAGAATTTTAGAGGCGCTTGATCGGCATTTTGGAATTGTCAAAAATGCGGAAATTTCTATGGAAATTGATCCTGGTACTTTTAGTTTAGAACAGTTGCGAGGCTATGCAAATGTTGGGGTAAATCGTTTTAGTTTAGGGGTGCAATCTTTTGATGAGGAGTTGTTGCGTGTATGTGGGCGTTCCCATACGGTTGATGATGTTTATAGGGCGGTAGATTTAATACACGAAGTGGGGATCAAAAATTTTAGTATTGATTTGATTTCGGGTTTGCCTCATCAAAGTTTGGAACAGTGGCATAAAACTCTTGAAAAGGCTGTGGAAATTGGTTCTGCTCATGTTTCTAGTTATGATTTGATTGTGGAAGAAAAAACAGCTTTTTTTAAATCTTATGCCCCCGGAAGTGAGCCTTTACCTACCGATGAAATGGCGGCTGATATGTATCGTATGGCTCAGAAAGTTTTGACGGCTGGGGGATATGATCATTATGAAATTTCTAATTATGCAAAGGCGGGTTTTGAGTGTCGGCATAATCAAGTTTATTGGGAAAATAAGCCTTATTATGGGTTTGGGATGGGGGCGACGAGTTATGTGTTTGGAGAGCGATTTTCTCGTCCTCGTAAAACTTGGGAATATTACGATTGGGTGAAGGGGGGATGTGAAATAGAAAGGCGAGAAGTAGTAGAAAAAAATGATGAGTTGTTGGAAAGTTTGATGTTGGGTTTAAGGTTGCGTCGAGGTGTTAATTTAGGAAGATTAAGTATTGAGTTTGGTGGGGAAGTTTTGGCGAAAGTTTGGAGTTGTTTGCAACCTTATTATGGGTGTGGTTGGGTGCAGGTTTTGGATGAAAATGGGGTGGAGATGGAGGTGGATTTTTTGCCGGTTGTGGGTTGGTTAAGGTTGAGTGATCCTGAAGGTTTTTTGTTTTCTAATACAATTTTGGCGCGGTTGTTTAGCGAGTTGGGTTGAGGGGTACAGCGCCTAAAGGAATTTGTAATTTATAATGAATAATTAATTTTTTTATGATTCCTATTGCAGATAATTTTGAATCTCAGCAAAAACCGATTGTTACGTTGTTTTTGATTGCTTTAACGGTGGCTGTATTTTTAGGAGAGTTGAAGTTAGAAGTAGGGGGGATTTTGGGGGAGGTTTTACAGGGTTGGGGTGTGGTGCCGGGGAAGTTAGCTGAGGTGGCTTCGGAAGCTTTTTTGAAACTTAATCCGGCGGCTGGGATTATATTGGTTGTGATGGTTGTGCGTTCGCTAATAGGGAGTATTTTTTTGCATGGTAGTTTTGCTCAAATTTTGGGAAATATGTTATTTTTGTGGGTGTTTGGAAGACGGCTAGAAGATGTTTTAGGGCGTGGGAAATTTTTTTTATTTTATATTATTTGTGGGGTGATGGTGGGTATATTACAAATTTTTGCTGAACCGAGTTTAAATGTACCATTGGTAGGGGCAAATGGGGCTGTAGCTGGGGTTTTAGGTGGGTATTTTTTGTGTTTTCCTAGGGCAAAAATTGAGAGTATTTTGCCTTTAATTGTATTATTTGTGCCGGTGGAAGTGCCGGTGGTTTGTTATTTGTTTTGGTGGTTTATTCAGCAGTGGTTTTATGGTATTGGTTCCTTGGCAGTGGAAGGGGGGGTAAATGGGGGAGGTTTGGCGTATTGGTTGCATGGGGCGGGGTTAATTTTTGGGGCTGGTTTGGTTTGGGGAGGGGGAAAGCTAAAGATTTTTAGAAAGTTTTAATGGGTTGAAGTTTTTAACTATAAAATTTAGGTTTATAAACAAGGGTTTGGGAGAGTAAGATGCCGACAGTTGTTTTAGTTTTAGTGGAAGTTTTGATTGTTATTGCATTTTCTCGTGCAATGGGGATGGGTTTTCGCTGGCTGAAGCAACCTTTGGTGATTGGAGAAATTGTTGCGGGCATTATGCTTGGCCCTTCTTTGTTTGGGTTGATTGCTCCTGATTTGGCGGGTGTTTTATTTCCGGCAAAAACTTTACCTTTTTTAGATGTTTTGTCTGAAATAGGGTTGATATTTTTTATGTTTTTAATTGGGTTAGAACTTGATCCTAAATATTTAAAAGGAAACTTAGATATTGCTATTTTAACTTCTCATGTGAGTATTTTAACACCCTTTTGTTTGGGAAGTTTACTAGCTTTGATTCTTTATCCCTTGGTGTCAAATGCGAGTGTTTCTTTTACGGCTTTTGCATTGTTTTTAGGGGCAGCGATGTCGATTACAGCGTTTCCAGTTTTGGCAAGAATTATTACAGAAAATAATTTGCAAGGAACGCGTTTAGGAACGTTAGCCCTAACTTGTGCGGCTGTGGATGATGTGACGGCTTGGTGTTTGTTGGCGGTGGCAATTGCGGTGACTAGAACTAATAGTTTTGTTGGTGCTTTGCCTACAATTCTTGCAGCTATTTTTTATATTATTTTTATGTTTACAATAGGGCGGTGGGTGGCTGCCAAATTTGGGAAGTATTATAAGAGAACTGGCAGACTTTCTCAGTTTATGTTAGCGGGTATTTATATTACGGTTGTGGCTTCCGCGTTGATGACAGAATTAATTGGGATTCATTTAATTTTTGGTGCTTTTTTGGTGGGGGCAGTGATGCCAAAAAATGGAGAATTAACGCAGGAGTTGGCAGAAAAGACGGAAGATTTTGTTTTAATTTTTTTGTTGCCTATTTTCTTTGCTTACAGTGGGTTGCGGACGGAAATTGGGTTGTTAAACCGGCCTGAATTATGGGTTTTATGTGGGGCGGTTTTGGCGGTGGCAATTATTGGTAAATATGTGGGGACGTATGTGGCTGCGAGGTTTTGTGGAATTGAAAAACGCGAGGCTTCGGCGTTGGGTTGGATGATGAATACTCGTGGTTTAACTGAGTTGATTGTTTTAAATATTGGATTAAATTTTGGTGTGATTTCACCACTTTTGTTTACGATGTTGGTAATTATGGCCTTGGTGACTACTTTTATGACTTCGCCGCTTTTAGAATGGACTTATCCGAAGCATTTAATTAAGCTGGATATGGTGGAACAGGAGATGGGTGAGGTTGAACCCAATTATCAAATTTTGGTGCCGGTGGCTAATCCGAAAACGCAGAAAGGTTTATTACAATTAGCATTAGGAATTGCTGGGAATAAGTTACAATCGGCGGCGGTTTATCCGTTGAGTTTAATAGAGTTAGAAGAAGATTATTTGTTTGAAAGTATGCCTATACAAGCTGATCGTTTGATTCGGGAACGCCGCCAACGTTTGGATGAGTTAACGGCTTCTTTGGAACCGCCAGAAATGCGCGAATTAGTTCGTCCAATTGTGCGAATTTCTAATGATGTAGCAAGGGAAACTTCGCAGATTTCTAAAAATGATAAAGTAGATTTAATTTTGGTTGGATGGCACCGGCCGGCTTTTACTCAAAATCGTTTAGGGGGAAGAGTTGGACAAATTCTCAGCAGTGCGCCGGTGGATGTGGCAGTGTTTGTAGATCGAGGGCATAATCGCTTGAATTCTTTGTTAGTACCTTATTCTGCTAATATTCACGATGATTTGGCTTTTGAAATTGCTTTGCGCCTTTTAATTAATGATGAAAATCGTAGTTTAGTAATTTTAAAGGTGGTTTCAAGTGAGGAATTAGTAAATGATTTTAGTTATGAATTTCGCTCGGTGATGGATCAGTTGGGAACGAATGTTCGTGAGCGAATTGAAGTCAAAATTGTAGAATCTATTGAGCCAATTGCGACTGTGGTAGAGGCTTCTAAAAAAGTTGATTTAACAATTGCTGGAACGAGTCGTGCTTGGGGAATTGAGCGTCAAACTTTGGGACGTTATACGGATGAGTTGGCGATTCATTGTGAGTCATCTTTGTTAATTACTCGTCGGTATTCTCAGATAACTTCTCACCTTGCTGGAGCTTTTATAAATGATTCTTCTGCTGTTAGTTTATAATTGTAGTTTTCTTTTAACGGAATTCATATAAATGTCTCATTTAAATTTAAAGTCTTTGTTTTTTTATGCAATGGCAATTGGTTCTGTGGGAGTTTTATTTAAAACTGTTAGTTTCTATGGAGAAACGACGCTTAAGGCTCCGCCATCTATCGGGGGTAACTATGAAATTCCTCTCAAAAGTTTGGTTGGATGTGGCTCGGATAAAGCGGTTTTGAGTATTCACCAATCTGGGATTTATTTAACGGCTTCTTTTGGTAAAAAAAGGCCCTTTCAAGAGGTAGTTAAAATTGAAGAAAAACCAGAAATGGATGGTAAATTAGATGGTCAAAAATTGGAGCTATCTGGTTTGGTGGAGGGTGCTAAGTTTTGCCGCCAACAAAAAGACAATAAATTCTATGAGTTAACTATTTTGGCTGAAATTAAAGAAAATACACTGAAAGGTAAGTTAATGTTGCTTGGTTTGAAAAAACCTCTGGCGTTTACTGCAAAGCGCCAAAATTTTGAAGCAAACAACTCTCAAACACATTAAGAGGAAAGTTATGTTTTTTAAAAAAAGTCGATTTTTTCTTAGCCTGCTTTTTGGATTTATTTTTGTTACGGTTGCAGGTAGTTCTCATGTAAATAGTGTTTCGGCTAGTGGAAAGAATTTGAAGGTGGATATTTCCAGTTTTATTGAGGCTGGATGTGTGCAGGATGGTGATAAATTAGATTGTTCTAAAATTGAGTTAAATGAAAAGTTTGGCTGTCAAGAAATTATGGTTTCATCTAATGCTTTAGGGGGTCTTTCTCCTAATGTTGGAATTGTTGAATGTCGTTTTATAAATAGAGGAAATGCAGATCAAGGCATTTCTCGTAAAGGTTGTCGTTTACCTTTATATAATAAGTATATTGTGTACAAAGATGGAGAATTTAAGGGGGTTAATAGTACGGAAGAATTTAGAAGATTTTTCGGGCCGGTGACTACACCAGAAGAGGCATTAAGTTTTGCCGTTGCCTTGACTAATTCCTACGCAGATTATAATGTTAAACCTCCCGAAGGATATCGGGTTTATGTGCCTAAAATTGAAGATTCGGAAGTAAGAAAAGTTAAAGATTATTATGAGGTTCGGTTGTTTAATTATCAACTTTGCGGTTGTGGGCCTCATCCCTATTTTGCAGTTGAGTATAAGGTAACAAAATCTGGGGAAGTCAAAGAAATTTCAAGACAAAAGCTTTATGAAGATCCTCAAAAAGATGGGTTATGTGTAGACTAAATAATAGGTTTGTTTATAATCAAGTAAATCTATAGGGATGTGAAATTTAAGTATGAAATACGGTAAAATTGTCTTTAACATAGCTTTTTTTTCGATGGGAATTGTGGGTTTAAGCAGTTTACCGAATTTTGCTCAAACCACGAATATTGCTGGTGAGCAACTTTTGCAAGAGGTGGTTAACTGCGTTAAAAATAATATTTCAAATGAAAAAACTGGCTCTCTGGAAGTAGTAGAAACCGCTTCAACACAATGTATTTTTAAAGTAATTATGTTAGCCCCGGATGGCAGTATTCGCAGTGATGCAAAAGACCGAATGATTGCTTTAATAAAAACAACAGGAATTACTTTACCGAAACCTTCTAGTCAGGGAGAAGCTGTTATAAAAATGCAGCCAATTCCTGACAAAAAATTATTAACTATTCCTGTGAATTTAGCTGGAAAATCTGCTAGTTTTTTACTCGACACCGGCGCTTCTAATTCAATTGTGGATGCTCAAATAATTGAACAATTGGGTGTTAAAGGAACTTCTATTCCTAAAGAGTTATTGTCGCTGATGGTGGTGGGAGAAAATTGTGGAGAAATAAACGCTACAATTCACCCTTTGCCGGTGTTAGCAGTGGAAGCGGCAAAAGTTGAAGGAGTGACGGGAATGGCATTACCAAAAACTGCTATTCCTGCCAATGTAGGGGGAGTTTTGGGGCTAGATTTTATCAGCGGTTTTGATATGATTATTAATCCTAAAACATTAGATTTGAAATTTTTACCCTCAACAGCCCCCGTTTCTGATGCCATTCCCCTTAAAGGAAATATGGGAATTATGACGGCTGAAGTTAAAATTAATGGTCAAGGACCCTTTACTTTTTTGGTGGATACGGGTGCTGAAATAGTGGTTATTTCTGAGAAGCTTTCTCAACAAATTTCTCTCGATTTGACAAAGGCAAAATCAGTGGAAGTAAAGGGTTTTTGCGGCCAAGAAATGGGTCAGCAATTAACTTTAAATGAAGTTTCTATGCAGCAGTATCAATTGTCAAATATTGAGTCTGTAGTTTTGAAAAGTCGAGTTTTAGAATTTCTTGGGGTTGATGGTATTATTGGCCAAAATTTCCTCAATCAGTATCAGCAACATTGGCGTTTTGGTGCCCGCAATGAGTTGGGTTATCCTGATGTAGGGAGTTTGTCTTTGACTGGTTTATAAGTGGGTATTTTTTATGAAAATTTTGGTTGTCAGTCACACTTATATTGTTGATCTTAATCGTCAAAAGTTGCGAATTTTAGCAAATTTAGAATCAGGAATTGAGGTGACTGTTGTAGTACCGCGCCGATGGAAACCTGGGGGGGTACAAAATCAGGTGATTGAACCTCAATTTTTAGAGGAAGGTACATTTAAAGTAGTTCCAGTTTCTAATTTTAGTGAAAATCATCAAGGTTTATTAACTTTTGGGGCCGATTTAATTGAAGTTTTGAGAGATTTTAAACCCCAAGTTATTCAAGTTGAACAGGGTTCCCGTTCCCTTGCTTATGCACAATTAATTACTTTTAATCGTCTGTTAAATCTTAAGGCAAAAAATGTCTTGTTTACATGGTGGAATTTGCCTTATAAATTAAAATTTCCGATTTCTTGGTTGGAATCTTATAATCTCCGGCATACTAATGGGTTAATTGCTGGTAATCATGATGCAGCGGAAATTTTGCAAAAACGAGGTTATAAAAATGCTGTTAAAGTAATGCCACAGTTGGGAGTTGATGAAACTTTATTTTGCCCGAAACCTCAATTAGATTTACGTCAGCAATTAGGAATTCAAGAAAATGATTTTGTGGTGGGATATGTGGGAAGATTTGTAGAAGAAAAAGGTTTATTAACTCTGGCAAAATCGTTAGCTGAGTTGTCTAATTTGCCTTGGAAGTGGTTGTTAGTTGGGCGGGGTGAGTTGCAGGAAACTTTTATAAATTGGGCAAAAACAAATAATCTGGAAAATAGAATAATTTTTGAGGAAAGTGTCCCCCATGAACAAGTAAGCCGGTATATTAATTTAATGAGTGTATTGGTGTTGCCTTCTCAAACTACAGAGAAGTTTAAAACTTTAACGGCGGTAGGATGGAAAGAGCAATTTGGTCATGTTTTAATAGAGGCTATGGCGTGTGGAGTGCCGGTGATTGGTTCTAATTCTGGAGAAATTCCTAATGTTATTGAAAATGCCGGTTTGATTTTTTCAGAAGGAAATTCGGAAGCACTTAAAAATTGCTTGGTTAAACTAATAAGTAACCCAGAAATAAAGCAAAACTTAGCCAATCTTGGTTATAAAAGAGTTAGAAATTTTTATACTAATAAAGCTTTAGCTAAACAACAATTAGAATTTTATAAAAGGTTATTTTAAAATGCAAGTTATCCAAATTATTCCCTCAATTTCTCTGGTATATGGAGGCCCAAGTCAAATGATTTTAGGGTTTTCTGCTGCCCTTGTTCGCCAAGGTGTGAATGTCACTATTTTAACTACCAATTCTAACGGCGATCAGGGACAAAAACCCCTAGATGTTCCTATCAATAAACCGGTTTTTCAAGACGGTTATCAAATTAGATATTTTCCTTGTTATCCTTTTCGCAGATATAAGTTTTCTCCTGAGTTGTTGCAGTGGTTATATCAACACACAAACGAGTTTAATATTGCTCATATTCATGCTTTATTTTCTCCTGTTAGTACCGCAAGTGCTATGATTTGTAGACAGAAAAAATTGCCTTATATTTTGCGTCCTTTGGGAACTCTTGACCCCGCAGATTTAGAAAAGAAAAAGTTGTTAAAAAAAGCTTATATTACTTTATTTGAAAAACCAAACTTAGCCGGTGCTGCGGCCCTTCATTTTACCAGTAATCAAGAAGCTGAAGTTTCTAAACATTTTGGTTTATCCACAAAGGATTTAATTATTCCCTTGGGAGTAAATCCACCTGTAAAGATTACAGAAAAACAAAATATCTATAGTGGTTCTTCTTCACCTCGTATTTTATTTATGTCTCGAATTGAGCCAAAAAAAGGCTTAGATTTACTTATTCCAGCCCTAGAAAACCTCTTAACAAAAAATATTAATTTTCATTTTGTTTTAGCTGGTAACAACCCCCAAGATGCCGAATACGAAACAAAAATTCGCCATCAAATTGAACAATCTATTATCGCCAAATGTACTACAATAAAAGGATTTGTTTCTGGAGAAAGTAAGGCTACATTACTTCAAGAAGCTGATATTTTTGTGTTGCCTTCTTATTATGAAAACTTTGGCATTGCGGTTGCTGAAGCAATGGTATCAGGGTTGCCGGTGGTGATTTCTAATCAAGTTTATATATGGAAAGAAATCGAACAAGCAAAAGCCGGTTGGGTAGCCAATTGTGATGTAGAATCATTGGCCGGTGTGCTGAGTTTAGCCTTACAAAATGCTACTGAAAGAAAACAGCGAGGCTTAAACGCCCAACAGTATGCTTTAAAACATTATAACTGGGATAATATTGCCGAACAAACTATCCAAACCTATCAACAAATTTTACACTCCAAAACTTTATAACCACTCTCCCCCTTTAAACCGCCAACGAGGAAACAAAATCCTCATCAAAGATTGAGAAACAACAAAAACACCCAACCATACAAAACTATAATGTAAACAAAAAACCCCTAAACTAAACTCTTGGCGAGGAACACCGGGCAATTCTAAAACTGAAAACAAAACCCCTAAAAAAAACCCTTCCCACACACCGGCCAACAATTGAAAAAAAGCCGGCCAATCAGAATCCCAGCGAAACTTTTGCAAATAATTATAAACCAAATCCCAACCCAACCCAAAAAATAGCACATAGCCAAGAACAAAAAAGAAAACCGGCCCCGACTTACCCCCAATTATTCCTAAAAAAAACGGCAAACTAATCAACAAACCAACCGTAGACAAAAGTAATAAACGAGTTTGCCACCGGCCCAACAAAGTAGGAGTCATAAAAACAAAACCTCTTACAAAAACCTAAATCTATTTTATTAATCTACATTTGAAAAAATACCCCATTAAGGAGACTGAAGAAAAGCCCACTTCACCCACTCCATAAAAGACCTAAAAACATTAAGCTTTTTCACACCTGGTGCCCTAACAAACGCCAAATTATCAACACAACGAAGCGCCGCATATTGCAACCCCAAAAAACTATCCACCGGCGCATAAGGCCCACCCAAAGTAACCGCACCTGCCGCATAAACTCGACCCTTATCTGTACGCATCTCCACCAACTCAAAATCATTATTCACAGATAAACGCCCCAAATAATTTAAAGGCAAACTATAACAATTCACCAAATCATCTAACAGCAAATTAGCCTTTACATGAGCATCCAGACCCGTTGCATCAATCACAAAATCTGCCTGCAAACGCACCTCACCATTAAACTGTTTTTCTTGAATATAAGTCACGACTTTACTATTTTCCTGCGCCACCTTTACCACATCTCCAAACTCAATTTTATACCATCCCCGACTTAACCCTTCCTCCACAATATGCTGCCAATCGCCTCTTTCTGCGGTCGTTGTCCCCCCCCAATCTGTTAATAATTGCTTACGTTGTTCAGGAGTTGCTTCTTCTAAAACCCGCCGCAACTCTCCGCCCCAATTTGCTTTAGGCCAGTTAAAAGGTTGCAACTCATAATGATTTACAACCCTCCTTTGTGACTTTCCAAAACGATTACCTTGGGGCTTGGGAGAACGCATTAAATGTACCAAAAAAATATTCGGATTTCTTAACCGCGCCTCATAAACTCTCTGAACAATTCTTGATGCCACAATTCCCCTACCTCGTAACAAAATTGTCCCACCTTTTTGCTCTAAATATTCATAAACATGACTATGTTCTTCATAAGCATTTACCACCGATTTAAAATCATTAGTTTTTTGACGATATTCTTGCAAATCTGGCAAAAACTGAATTGCCGGATAACCAGGTGCTAAATGCACATAACGAACAATTAAAAAAGCGTGTTCTCTACTCTCAGAACTCGAACGAGAATAAGCAATTGCATACCGACCATCATCGGTTTTACGAATCCCCCTCACTCGTCCATAACGATAAATTTGTTGCCAATTAATTCTCGCCACTTCTCTATCTATTGAAGCAAAAACATTACCACTCCGAGGCGTATAAGTTTCCGCAAAACTAGGTTCCGCAAAAACTTGCCATAAATACTTAAAACTGCTTCCAAATTTACCCTTAAAAAAATCTCCCCACGCTTCCCGCAACGCATAACTCGGCCAACCCCAAATATTATCAGGACAAGAATCTGAATTAGACCGCAATCTTTCATGCAAAGGTATTTGCGAATTTAAACAAAGTCGGCGATATCTTGCATAGGGTTCCTTTTCCATTCCCAGCGCCACAATTTGCTGGGGTTTTACGCCAAATATTCTTAAATAATCGACCCAAATAAAACTTCCCAAACCGGCCCCAATTGCCCCATAATCCACCTCATCCACCGGCAACTTCATCGCATAAATATCTTGCACCGGCACTATTTGTTTTCCCAAAAAATCCGCCGGTGGAAACTCACCACCCACCATCGGTGCAGCAACCCTTGGATCGGGAACATTGGTATTAGGATTAAATAAAATTTGCGAATTAATCGGCACTGTTACAGGTAAATTTACCGCAAAAAACACACTTATTTGATAAGGCCCAATTTGTACACTATCCCCGTTTGCCAAAGCACAACGAATTTGCCTATTTCCATTTACAAAAATTCCATTTCGGCTATTTTGGTCAACAATAACCAAGCCGCCATTTTCCTCTTCAATTAAAGCATGAAACCGCGAAACTTCTCCACTATTTAACACAAAACGCGATACTCGACGCTGATTTATTTCTGGCGGCATTGCTGCAAAATCTCGACCAATTGCAATCGGCACATTAAAAACAGGTTCCCGTCTTTCTCCCGTTGCCCCATCTTCCAATCTTAATCTAATTTGCATATTATTCTGTAATTTTTTTAGTAATTTTTGATTAGTAGAATGTAGGACTACGAAGGAGGAATAACTACACTAGCGGCACTAGCAAGCGACGTTCCACACCAAGGACATCCTAAATCTAAACGTTCATAAGGCGAAATACGATGACAACAAGAACACTCTAACCCATAATTAATACTTGGCGGTTTAGTAGCAGCTACCAATTTTTGAGGAGATTGTTGAGGATGTGCCGGAGGTAAAATTAGCGACACCGGCGGAGGCACTAAAATTGTCTTTGGAATTGCATAATCAATAACAATTGCTTTCACAACTAACTGCAAATCTCCCAAATAAATCACACTGCCTTCATCCAGAGAAACCTCGCCCAAAGTTAGACGCTTTTTATTAACAATTGGAGGATTAGTTTGTCGCAAATTTCTCAGCCAAAACTTATTATTTTCTGAATTAAAAAAAATTTCAATATGCAAACCCGAAACAGTTGGATTTGTCAGCACAATATCGCACTGTCGTTCATCACGTCCCAGACGAACCGTTCCCTGGTTTTTAGTTGGTTGGCGATCATCAATTATTTGGGTTTTTAACCCATCTTTTTCTTTCCACTCTAAAGTTAATTGATTAGTCATAACTTTTTGCCGGCATATCCACAGACAAATTACTGTTTATACTTCACTTAATTAAACCAAAAATACGGATTTTTTGCCACTTTTTTTCTACAACAAACTATTTATTTTTGTAAAGTGACTTTGCCCATATCTTTCCTCATTATCAACTAAATTTTACTGCTTAGTAAAGTTGCTTTGTTTCCTCAAATAGCTCTAACCAAAATCACATTCAAAATAAAAATTAAAGGCATATTTTTTTTGAAAAAATAATTATTAAAGCCTTGATACTATAGCAATTTAAAAACAATAATTGCCGATTTAAATATTATCTAACCTTGTCATTTTTGTGAAGATATGTTAAAATTTACTTGATTAAACCATCCAAAAAATTGAGTAAAACCATCAGTTTGTTTATGATATACATCAAAAACTCCAAACTCTTAATGACTTGGTTAATCAGCGCTAGTACAACTTTTATACTAGCAACTCCTGCGGAATCAGCCACCTCTATTTCACCACAAATCTCTGATTCTGCAATTGAAGTTGAAGTGATTAATCTCAATGAAGATTCCAAACAATCCAGCCTAATAGCAAATGATGATCAGGACTCAGATTTAAATCAAGATACCGATCAAAAAGCGCCACAAGCCTAAATTTTCAAAAAAGGGATGTTAGAGATTTCTAGCATCCCCTAAACATTAAACAAAAATCATTATTTTTAATAAGCCCGCTTTTTAAATTAACATTTAACCATAAAAAATGAACTCCTTAAGTTTTCTTATTCAGCCTTATTCTATAGAAAAATTTTTTACAGAAAACTGGACAAAAAAAGCCCTTTTAATACCAGCAAACACCCCCAATAAACTACAGCATTTATTTTCTTGGCAACACTTAAATAATTTACTAAACTTTCATCAACTACAATCACCAGATTTGCGCTTTTCTCTCGATGGAAAAACCTTATCTAATACCAAAAGTGACCAGTGGCAAAACTATCTTCAGCAAGGCGCCACATTAATTTTAAATGGGATTCATCAGCGGGTGCCGGAGTTAGCCACCTTAGCTGCTACAATTCGTCAAGAAACCGGTCATCGCACTCAAATTAATCTTTATTGCTCACCGGCAGAACAAAAAGGTTTTGACTGTCATTATGATACCCACGAAGTCTTAATTTTGCAAATAGATGGACAAAAAGAATGGTTTATTTTTCCTGAAACAATCCCCTATCCCATCTCAGGAATGCGCCCTTCCGATCATATTCCTCCCGATATAATTTATCTACAATGCACCCTCAAACCAGGAGATGTTTTATATATTCCTCGCGGACATTGGCACTATGCAATTTCCTGTAATAATCCCCAAAATGAAAACTACTCTCCATCTTTACATTTAACCCTAGGAATTGATTGTCAAACCGGGTTAGATTGGTTAGAATGGGTTTTAAAAAAATTGCAAAAAACACCAGAATGGCGACAAAATTTACCGTTAGTTTATGATAAAAATCTACCCTTACTTAAACAGCACATTGAAACTTTAAGAGATAGTCTTATTAACACCCTACAAGACCCCGAATTCATTCAAAGCTATATTAATCATTTGACCTATTCTGACCTACCTCCCCTTCCATTTTCTTTTCCCTATCAATTGGGAAGTAAAATTTTTGAACAAGGACTAGAAACTCGGTTTATTTCTTCTGCACTACATCCCGTTAAAATAACAAAAATAAATGAAACTCAAACCCAAGTAATTGTTGGAGAAAAACAAGCCACTCTTAAAGGAATTTCCAGTGATTTAGTTGAGAAACTCTTTCGTTCCGAAGGATTTACCCTCTTAGACTTAGCTGAATGGGCACCCTTATTAGATATTGAAACCGCCGTAATTCCACTTTTAACTAATTTAGTTACTCAAGGAATATTATTTGTTGAAGCACTCCCTAATACCTCCGAAGGAAACTGATGCTTAACAAGATTCACCAACTCACCTCCAAATAATCTTAAAAATACAATCAATCCAGCCCGATCTTCAGAAGGTTCTAAGGCTAATTCCAGAGTTTTTTTCATTAACCATTGATGCTGTGGAAAATAGAAAGAAAACCTTTCATAACAAAGATAAAGATCACGAGTATAACTTTGATCTGCTTCCATAACTAATTCAAATCCACTGCGAATCAGACGCCGACATATCCAGGCACAATTCTTTTTAACTTCCCTGTTAAAGCTTAACTGTAAACTAGATAAATTTTCCAGATTTTTTAACGCTTTATTTAAATCTAATTCTAAATCAAAACAATGACTAATTAGTGCTAAACCTGGCTTAAAATTCGGAAAAACTGTTTGAAAATCATGCCCTAAAAGCCACAGACTTTGAGTTTTAATAATCCCTTGCCAAGGAGAATAATTTTGTTTTAGTTCCTTTTCAGAAATAATAATAATTTCAACTTTTTTACAAAAAATAAAACGTCTTTCTAATCCTTTGCAAATCTTTTTCACCAAATCCCAATCATCTGAACTTATTTCACCTGTTAAAATCACCATACTATCTAAATCTGACACCCTAGGAATAGCAAATCCACGAGGAACAGAACCCCGTAGATAAAGCCCCAATAAACGAGTTTTCCAAGCATTAGAACAAGTTTGACAAAGTTCCTCAACTAAGTTTTTCCAAGGAGGCAAAATTTTGTTTTGATCACAGTCATTGACCAAAAATCCCTCCTCATCAGTAACCATCAATTTTCCAATGGCACGCAAATAACTAATCATACCAAATTCAATTTAACTAAAACTTGATTGGCTTTCAACCGGCAACAACTTACAAAGACTTTTCAAAACGTACACACAAACCATCTTTAGGACGACGAGTTGGAACCTCAACCACATCCAAACTTTGATTAGGCAAAATTTCCCAACAATAATTTCTCAACAAATAAGCCGCCACAATCTTCATTTCTAACTTAGCAAAAGCAAACCCAATACAAATCCGAGAACCTCCACCAAACCCCACCAAACTCATTGGTCGTTTTTTATGTTCTTGACGTTCCAAACTAAAACGATCAGGATCAAAATTTTGCGGGTTTGGATAAACATCCGGTAAATAATGAGTCATCTTAATCGAATATAAAGCTAACCATCCCGCCGGCACATAAAACCCATTAAATTCAAACGGTTTAACCACCCCACGAAACCCACCCGCAACAGGAGGGTGCATCCGCTCAATTTCTAACAAAACTTGCTCTAAATAAGGCATTTGCCCCAACTGTTCTAAACTCAAACTTCCCATCAATTCCAGTTGTTTTTGTTCCTCCCTTGCGCGTTGCAAAACCTCTGGATGCCGGCCCAACTCCAAACACAACCAAGTCAACATAGAAGTAGTCGTTTCATGACCGGCAAACAACAACAACATTGCCTGCGCCGTCAACTCTTTTAAACTTAACTTATTACCCTCCTCATCCCGCGCCTCAATCAACAAACTCAAAACATCATTAGTAGGATTTTCTTGGCGTTCTTTCACCACCTTTTCTAAATGTTTTAACAACTCATTTCTAGCCGCAACCGACTTACCAAACTGTGTCACCGGCATCCGCACAGGAAAAAGAGAAAACAGCCCATTTGTCAACGTATCAAACAACCTACTTAGACGTTCAACTTCCGCCCCAGGATTTGCTCCCAGCAACAAAACACTCGCAATTTCAAAAGTTAACTTTTTAAATTCTTCAAACCAAACAAACTCCCCTTTCTCTTCCCATATTTTTAAATATTTTTGCGTAATTTCTTCCATCGTAGAAACATAACGAGTCAGCGCCGCCCCATGCAAAGCAGGCATCATTAAACGGCGATTTCTTCTATGTTCCTCCCCATCCTGCAAAAACAAAGACTCCCCCAACAAAATCTTAAAAGTCTCCGGCCAACCAGAACGCCAAGAAAAATATTCCATCCCCGAAGAAAGCAAAAACTCATTAGCCTCCGGGCCCACCAAAAAAACCGTCGGTCTTCCTAACAACCTAGTCTTAAAAATAGAGCCATATTTCGCATACTTATTCTTAACATATTGCCGATCAAAAACAAATTTTATTGTATCTCCAATCACCGGCAAACCCATTTCACCAGGAGGAAGTTGTTTGTTATTCATAACCCTTAGTTCCAGACAAACCAATAACCTTAATCATAACCCCAAATGACACCCAAAAAATAAGAAGCCCCAGTGCAGACAGCACTTATGGGGCCAAGGACGCAGTTAGGAGGTATCTTATAGGTTTTATTTACCCACAAAAAGCAGCAATATCACCTAAATTTAACAAGATTTTAAGATTTTTACCCCCTCAAATGTCCAAATTATCCTTCTTTTTTTCAAAAAATCACTCTTTTTTCAGTTCCTATCTTTTTTGTTGAGCCGCATTCAAATCCGCCGGATTAATATTAATAAAAGGAACCATCCCTTCTCCCCCCATCACCAGCGGAAATTGACCATTCCATTTATCAATTGCCTGTTGTTGCAACAACTCAGGATTTAACGTTTGCCGGCGCAATCTTTGAGCCTCCGCTTGACCCTTAGCCCGATTAATTTCTCCTTGCGCTTCTTTTTCCGCCTTTAGCGCAATAAACTCCGCACGCTTAGCATCTTGTTCTGCAATTTGTTTAGCCTCAATTGCCTTCGCAAACTCCACAGAAAAAGTCACATCCACCAAAGAAACATCATCCACCATCACCCCATAAGGAATTAAACGTTTTTTTAACTCATTATCAATTTCTTGTTTCAACTCAGTACGCTTTGTAATAATCTCCTCCGCCGTTTTCTTCGCCGTCGCCGCCTTCACCACTTCCGACACCGCCGGATTAATAATTCTGCCAATAATTTCCCCCTGATCTCCTACCCTTTGAAAAATCTCATTCACCCGTTTTGGATCAACGTGCCAATTCACCGCCACCTCCATTTTTACATCTTGTAAATCCTTCGATGCGGCTTCCGCTTTCACATCATTTTTTTGTACCCGTACACTTGTTTTTTGTACCTTTGTCACCACCGGGATAATTAAATGTATACCTTCATCTAACACCCGATTTTGCACCTTTCCAAACTGCATCACCACACCCCGTTCACCGGCATTTACAATCTCAAATGGTTTAAACAAAATCCCCAAAAACAGCAAAACTAGCCCACCAGCTGCATAAAAAGCAAATTTCAAAAAACTTAAATCCGAACTTGAACTCATCCTACTCATATTTTCTCTCCTTCAAAAAACCTTTATAGTTAAATATCTTTATCCTAAACTATCCTACACATCCAGCCCCCATCTTTTCGTAAAAATTATTATAATCAATCAAACCGCCTTAAATTATAGTCACGAAACAAAAAAACATAAAACCTTAAAAACATGAAATTTCCTCCCCTCCACCCTTGGCCAAATACCACAGAAGAAGCCAGCAAAATTCAAGAACAATTACGAACAAAAGTCATCAGAGAAGACCAACTAAACGAAGTAAAATATGTAGCAGGCATCGACGTAGGATATGACCCAAAAAATCAAATTTCCAAAGCCGCTGTAGCCATCTTAACTTTTCCAGATTTGCAACAAAAAGAACACGCCATAGCCACAACCAAAACCACCTTTCCTTACATCCCCGGATACCTTTCTTTTCGCGAAATTCCCGCCGTTTTAGAAGCCCTAGAAAAACTCTCTATTATCCCCGATTTATTACTTTGTGACGGCCAAGGAATAGCCCACCCGCGCCGATTTGGCTTAGCCTGTCATATAGGAGTATTAACAAATATTCCCGCCATCGGAGTTGCCAAAACCCGCTTCATCGGAGAACACGATACAGTCCCCGAACCACGCGGAAGCTGGCAACCATTGCACGATCAAAGTGAAATAATTGGAGCCGTACTAAGAACACGCACCGCTACCAAACCCCTCTACATCTCCATCGGCCACAAAATCACCTTGACAACCGCCCTAGAATATGTACTAAAATGCACCCCAAAATACCGGCTTCCAGAAACCACAAGGACAGCAGACTACCTAGCCTCAAGTAAATAACACAGCATTTGTTAACTTTTTAAGCAAAATACATCTAAAAAAGTAAAAAACAACAAAACCTCATTAAAATAACCATAAAACTAATCTGTAGGTGCCGCCGATGCTCAAAAAACTTTTTCACCGGTTCCTCAACTGGTTAAAACAAATATTCGGCAAATCAAAAAACACCACACCCCCCCCAACAAACCTCCCCGAACCCCTCAACAGCACAGAATATGAACACTATTTTCTCCAACTGCTCAAAGGTATAGAAACCGGCTGGCAGTCAGAGCAAATAGAGCGCTTTTTTATAGCCCTTGAACCACGCGCAACCCAACAAGATTGGGAGCAATGGATCCAAAAATTTCGCCAACAAATAGAAACCTCCACCACACCTAATTATGAATTAGGAAGACGCATGACATTATGTGGAGAAAAACTTGCTGAAATTAACAGCAAAAAAAACTTCGCAGAAAGCATCCGCACCACCGGCATTGCCATAGTCGCCCAACAAATAAGACCCGAAGAACCACCACCCCAACCCCCCACACCCAAACAATGGCAAACCGTCACAACCAACTTCCCAACTCCACCAACACCAGAAAAAGAAACTCAAATTGAAACAGAAATAGAACAACCCCAACAATGGGGAATCAGCGAAAAATTGATTATTCAAGAAAACAAAAACGGTGCCGAAGATTGTTTTAATTTAGGCATAAAAGAACTCGAAAATGACAATAATTCCACAGCCCTTAAATTTTTTGATCGCACCATCGAACTAGACCCCAATCATCACCGCGCCTGGACAAATCGAGGGAATGCTTTAGCCAACTTAGGGCAATTAGAAGAAGCCATTGAATCCTACAACCAAGCAATTAAAATTAAACCCGATTTTCGCGCCGCATGGAATAATCGGGGCGACGTATTATTTGACACCAAACAATACAAAGACGCAATCCAAAGTTACGACCGCGCCCTAGAATTACAACCAGAAAATGCGGAAAGCTGGTACAATCGCGGCATGGCTTTCGGACGAGGATTAAACGATTGGGAACAAGCCCTGCAAAGTTGGAATCAAGCCTTAAAAATTAACCCCAAAGATTACGAAACCTGGTTTAATCATGGCATCGCCTTGGGAGCTCTAAGCCGGTGGGAAGAAGCCATAACAAGCTGGAACAAAGCTTTAGAACTTAATCCAAACTTAGAAGATGCCTGGATTAACAAAGGAGTCGCCTATCAACATTTAGGAAACTATACCGAAGCCATCGCTGCAAACAAAAAAGCCATCGCTATCTCCACAAATATTCCTAGCATCCAGCCCCCACCAGAAATCAGCGAACAAGAAGCAGCAAAACTTTATAACGAAGGCGTAGAATTATATTATGCTGGCGACATCGAAGCAGCCTTAATTTTATTTGAAAGCGCCCTCAAAATTCAGCCAAACTATTATGATGCTTGGAATGGGAAAGGCAATGTCCTTAAAGATTTAGGACAAATTCAACCAGCCCTTCAAGCCTACAATAAAGCCATAGAAATACAGCCTACCTATCATTTTGCCTGGAATGGCAAAGGCGTAGTTTTATTTTATTTAGGAAAAACTGCCGAAGCTTTAGAATGTTTCAACAAAGCTTTAGAAATAGAACCTACTTACCATTTTGCCTGGAATGCTAAAGGCAATGTTTTCAAAGAACAAGGAGAAAATTACCAAGCCCTAGAATGTTATAATCAAGCCTTAGAATTGCAACCAGATTTTCATACCGCTTGGAATAGTAAAGGCAATGTTTTAAAAGAACTAGGAAATTTTGAAGCCGCCCTTGAATCCTATAACCAAGCCATTGAAAGTCAGCCCTTAGATAGCATTTCTTGGTATGGAAAAAGCGATGTACTTATAACATTAAATCGTTTTGATGAAGCTATCCTATGCTTAGATAAAACCCTGGAAATTAAACCAGACTGGCGAGAAGCATGGTTAAAAAAATCGGAAATATTAAGAAATTTAGGCCGGTATGAAGAAGCTATTGAGGCTAATAATCAAGCAATTAAGCTTTGGAAACCTTAGAATATTTACGATTAGTTTGTAGTAGTTAGCTTGGTTTTTTAAACACAAGTTTCTACCAAATGTTTGCAACAGAAATCTACATTTGGCAACCCTTCTAAGTGTGATGCAATTTCTGAGTCTTCTTGACAGGTTTTGCTGTTTCGTTCACAAATAACTTGTTTCGTAAACACTCTACTGCGGTTGTGTTCCCAAGGTAGTTGGATGGGTGAAGAAGTAGAGTTATGGAGTCTGACTTCCATCATCGGGCCAAACATGACTTTATCCTCAAAGGGGTCTTGGGGGGGAGTTTGCACGGGGGGTTGTGCAATTACTCCCCTTAAATGTATTTTGACAAACTTTTAGGGATCAAGTAAATCTTGCAACAAATTGTATTAAAACTAATAAGGATCAAAGCAAACGCTTTTACAAAAAATTTAAAAATCGTTACCACTTGAATTTAAGTTTCGGCTGAGTATTACACAACCACCGGCCATTGCAAACATTAATACTCCCAAAATACCACCTTGAAAAGCAGGCATTTTCTGAACCTGTCCAAACAACATCGGTGCCAAACTTGCCGCCGCCGCAACTCCGCCAAAATAACCTCCGATCCCCAGCCCTCCACGAGAAGGCATTAAGCCCAAAGCAAACGGAAATACACCCACATTTACCAAACTTAAACCAACAATTATACCCGCCAGCCCCAACATTCCAACCACAAAATTTAAACCCGTAACTAAAAACACTACCCCCAAAATTCCAGCGGCTGGTATCGACCACAATAACAACGAACTTGCCCCTACAGCCATCCCCGCTAAAATTCCCCGTCGGTTTCCCAAACGAGTTGCCAACCACCCCGCCGGCAAACTAGCCAACGCCATCACAATTCCTATCGTCAACATTGCCGATTTTAAATCAATTTGAGGAAATAAAGCCGATAAATTTGTCCCCAGTAATTTCCCCACACTTAACATAGAAAATGATACAGCCCAATTAACAAAAAGGCCGGTTAAAAAAATTAATCCAAAAGCCTCAAAAGGAAAAGGATTTATTGTTACCGAAGAAGTTTGAGGAGGAGATGCCGGTGGATGAAACGAACGCAAAACCATCACTGCCAACAACAATACAAGAGAAGCGACACTAAAAGTGCTCACCGGCCCCAAAGAAAGCAAAAACTCTTGAGAAACCGGCGCAAATGCCCCTATTAAACCGCCAGCCACCATCAAAAAACTAGCCGCCTGTGGTAACATCGGCGTCGCCGCATATTCCCCCAACAAAGCAATAACCGGCGAACGAAACATCGCCATTGCCAAAGCCCAAAAAATTAAAAAAGCCGGTAATAAATATTTCCCAAACCCATTAGGCTGCAAAAAAAGCCCAAAACAAGGAATTAAAATAAAAACAGCCGAAGACAAAATCACTCCCAAAGAAATGAGAGGAAACTGAGTCCCTATAAAACGTTTTCTGCTATCCGAAAAACTACCAAACAGCGGTTCCATCCCCACTGCTAAAATATTTTCTATCAACAAAATTGTAGCGGCAAACTCTTTAGCATAGCCAAACTCAGTTAATAAATAAGGCAAATAAGCCCTATAAATTACCCAACTTAAAATAATTGAACCTTGGACAAATGCCAAAGCCAAAACAGAACGCCATAAAACAAACCGGCCACTTCTTGAAGAAATTGCCGGTGGGAATTCTGAACTTTTCATAATTAATCATTTGTAATTTGTTATTAGTATAAAACAGACAACGAAATACTACCACCTCAGAAACAGGAAATATTATCAAAATCAGACATCACCTCCCCATCACAGAATTTAACCTGTAATAGGGAGGATTAGCAAAGAATTACCCTTAATATTCCGGTACCGAAGAATCTACTTCCCGACTCCAAGCCGTAATTCCGCCTTTAACATTGGTACCCTCAATACCGGCCTCCTTAAGAATACCCAAAGCCTTAGCAGACCGGCCACCCATTTTACAATGAGCAATCAAACGTTTTCCATTTAACAAATCCTTAACTTTTTTCACCCCATCCCCATTTTCAATATCGGGCAAAGGCACCAAAATTGAACCGGGAATTTGAGCAATATCATACTCATTAGGATTGCGAACATCTAACAAAACAAAATCTTTTGCACCGCTATCAAGCAATTCTTTTAACTCGACAACCGTCATTTCTGCTTGTTCCATTTTCCTTTTTTCCTCCTCAGCTTTTGCCTGCGTTACACCACAGAAAAACTCATAATCAATTAACTTTTCAATCACCGGCCTGACAGGATTTGGACGCAATTTTAACTCGCGGAACTTCATTTCTAAGGCATTGAAAAGCAACAATCTTCCGCTTAAAGTTGTCCCTTGACCGATAATAATTTTGATTGTTTCTGTTGCTTGAATACAACCAATAATGCCTGGTAAAATTCCTAAAACTCCCCCTTCTGCACAGGAAGGAACCATTCCTGGCGGCGGCGGTTCCGGGTATAAATCGCGGTAATTTGGGCCGTCTTGGTAATTAAAAACACTGGCTTGTCCTTCAAAGCGGAAAATTGAGCCATAGACATTTGGTATATTTAATAAAACACAAGCATCATTGACTAAATACCGCGTTGGAAAATTATCTGTGCCATCAACAACAATATCGTAACCCTGAAAAATCTCAAGGGCATTTTCAGCAGTGAGACGAGTTTCGTAAAGGTCAACTTGACAAAAAGGATTAATTTCTAAGATCCGACTTTTAGCCGATTCAATTTTAGGTTTTCCCACCCAAGAAGTGCTATGAATAACTTGTCTTTGTAGGTTCGAGTGGTCTACTACATCAAAGTCTACAATTCCAAGTCTACCAATACCGGCAGCCGCAAGATATAGAAGTAAAGGAGAACCCAGTCCGCCGGTGCCAATACACAGTACGCTGGAGGCTTTGAGGCGTTTTTGTCCTTCTACTCCAACTTCTGGGAGTATGAGGTGTCGAGAATAGCGTTCGTAATCGTCTTTTGTGAGTTGGATTTCATCCAAGTTCGGGTTTAACATGATGTTCGCTTTGGCGGTATTTTATCGAAATTTGGGTTAGTTTGGTTGGGATTTTTTTAAACCAATGCAAAGAAATAGGCGCTTCTAAAAAATCGGATATTTTCAACTAGATATCTAGGAAGAAACGCGGTTTTTAGGTTCAAGGTGCCTACGTCCTACTCAAATCCCAATTCCTGATCACCAGTCAACATTGCTTCGGGTTGGAAATGGCCGGTGTCGTCTAGCGTCCAGTTTTGCAAGTCTGCTGCTTTGGTTTGGATGACTGAAATAATGATATAGGAATATTGGGGCCACGCATAGTGCCGGTCGCATTCGGAAGGAATGGCTGGATTGTCTGGATGCGAGTGATAGATTCCGAGTATGCTGAGGTGGCGTTCTCGACTTTGTTTTTGGGCTTGAAGCATAAATTCTGGGGCAATAGCGTAGCGGCTTTGTTTTGTTCGGTTGCTGGTGTCGCCCAGAGACACGGCTGTTTGAGGGTTCCAAATATTTTCGGCGGGCCAAATTTCGAGGATGGTTTTGTTGGGGCCGGTGGTAGTACCAATTAATAAACCACAGCATTCTTCAGGATAGGCGCTTTCGGCTTGGGCGTAAAGAAAGTTGCGATGGGTAGAGTTGAGATAAAGAGACATTTGACAGGTTTAGCTTCTAGTACGATAATTTTGGGGAGTTTTCTGAGGGAGAGAAAATTTCTGTCTAGGACAGTCGAAGCGTTTGGTTTTTTTGCCAAGCGTAGCAGTTTTTGATTCACTTATCTACTCCTTGAGGGTGATTTGCATGAAAACATAAATAGCAAAATTTAACCTAGGTATTAGCTTGTTTTTGAAAATTTTTCTGTTACAGTTACCATAAAAAATCAAGGTTAAATTGAAGTAAGGGAGTAAATAATGTACATTGTGCAAATTGCCTCGGAATGTGCGCCGGTTTGTAAGGTTGGTGGTTTGGGTGATGTGGTTTATGGTTTGACTCGTGAGTTAGAAATTCGCGGTCATACAGTGGAGATTATTTTGCCTAAGTATGATTGTATGCGTTACGATCATATTTGGGGTTTACATGAAGCTTATAACAATTTGTTAGTGCCTTGGTATGGGGCTGCAATTAGTTGTAATGTTTATTGTGGTTGGGTTTATGGTCGGTTATGTTTTTTTATAGACCCACAATCTGATGATTTATTTTTTAATCGCGGTTGTTATTATGGTTGTAATGATGACAATATGCGTTTTGCTTTCTTCAGTAAGGCAGCTTTAGAGTTTTTACACCGCACTAATAAACGTCCTGATGTTTTGCATTGTCACGATTGGCAAACCGGTTTGTTGCCGGTGATGTTGTATGAAATGTACAAGTATCATGGGATGGAATATCAACGGGTTTGTTATACCATTCATAATTTTAAACATCAAGGTATTGCTGGGGCAGAAATTTTGCAGGCGACAGGCTTAAATCGCCCTGAATACTATTTTGAGTATGACCGGCTTCGGGATAATTTTAATCCGTTTGGGATTAATTTTATGAAGGGTGGTATTGTTTACTCGAATTATGTAACAACGGTTTCACCAAATCATGCTTGGGAAGCTCATTATACAGAAGTGGGTTGTGGTTTAGGGCATACTATTCATCAACACCAAAATAAGTTTAGTGGGGTGTTAAATGGTATTGATTATGATGTGTGGAACCCGGCAGTAGACCGTTATCTTCCTTATCATTATGAGGTGGATGATATTAAGGGCAAGGAATATAACAAAAAGGCTTTACGGGAACGTTTGATGTTGAGGCATGATAAAAAGCCTTTGGTTTGTTATATTGGCCGGTTAGATGATCAAAAAGGTGTACATTTGGTGCATCATGCTATTTACTATGCTTTGAATCGTGGGGCGCAATTTGTGTTACTAGGTTCAGCAACAGAAAAAAGTATTAATGACCGTTTCTGGCATGAGAAAAATTTCCTCAATGATAATCCTGATTGTCATTTGGAAATTGGGTTTAATGAAGAACTTTCTCATTTGATTTATGCCGGTGCCGATATGATTGTGGTTCCGAGTAATTATGAACCCTGTGGGTTAACACAAATGATTGGGTTAAAATACGGAACTGTGCCGATTGTTCGGGGAGTTGGGGGTTTGGTGAATACGGTTTTTGACCGCGATTATGAAACAACAAAGCCGGCTAAAGAACGTAACGGTTATGTGTTTTATCAAACCGATTATCAAGCCCTAGAATCGGCAATGGATCGGGCAATTGGTTTGTATCAATATTATCCCAAAGAATTCCAAAAACTCCGCCTCCAAGGAATGGAGTATGATTATTCTTGGAACCATCCAGGGACGGATTATTTGGGGATTTACGAACATATCCGCCACAAATAAACCCCAACTCTTCGCCATCCCTAGGAGACGCAAGTTTGTGTCTCCTCACCCCACCCCCTCGCTAAAGCTTGAAAAAAAATGCAAACAAGCCGGCAAGTATGCAACCGTATTTTGTGGGGTAATAGTCTCAATATTTTGTTTAAACCGGCATCTTTAAAAACTCAATCTCCGCAGTTTCTTATCCTCACCGCAACTTTTGAATATAAAGGGCAATTTATCGGCTTATTAATAAACTTATAACAAAATTTAAAAATACCTATAAAGCCTTGGCCTGGGGTTTTTAAAAACCTGAAAAACTTAGAAATTATTTTAGGTATTGATATTTTTGAGGATAACCGGCAAGCTTTAAATAACATTGTTAATAACTTTATTTTCCGGTTTAATAACAAAAATGAAGTAAGCCAAAATTGCCGGTGGAAATTTGAATTAAAAAATACTGACCAAATGTAAGCTTAATCTCTTAATACCCTACAAAATCGTTTTTTTTTGCCTACAACCGGCCCATTTTTGCCTCCTGCAAAAGCGGCTTCATCCACAATTACCCCTCAATAAAGCCCTTTATCTGATGGGCCGGTTGATATCTCGATAAATTAATAAAAAATAATAGGCTGGATCAAATAAACCAACCTATCAAAAAAGCGAGAATTTTGTTAAGAAAATAGCAATTAAATTGCCCCCGCTGTGCTTAAAGTTAAAATTGTTATAGCGCCCAAAATATGACCGGCACTCATAGCCGCCAAAAAGGCCGGTACACTCAAATTATTAAAAAGAGAAGAAAAAGGCAAAGGCATTTTTGGGCCCACACGAGGATGCCAAATCACCCGACTAAGAATAAACAAAGCCAAAACATTACAAACCCCCATAATGATAAATTCGGTGGTTCCGTTAGCATTAGTAGCGGTGTAGGTAGACTGCATTGCAGCCAGTAGCATTGAATTAATCATCTGTTCAGTCTCTCCATTTTCAAGGTTTTAAGAAAATAACTTAATAATGTAGATAGTAGCGACTTAGATAATCAATGCTCTCTACCCCTAGACTCAACCTGCCCCACAAATTAATAAGCGAAAAATATCCCATCAAATTAACTCTAATGACAGATATTTTTAATAAAAAATTATAACTTTTGTTAGATGCTTTTTGCCCCAAAATACTTAATAGATACAGAAAAAACCCATAAAGCCACACCAACAACTGAAATAAAAGCGATAATAAAAGAAAAAGCTTTTAATTTTAAGGAGAAACCTTAAATGAAATTTCCTAACAAACCCGCCTCTTATTGGCATCAAAACACCCCAGAAACTCACTATCCGCAACTGATAACAGAAATTAACGTAGATGTTGCTATTGTGGGCGCAGGTATCACCGGCCTAACATTAGGTTACTTGCTAAAACAGGCCGGTTTAAAAGTTGCTATCATCGAAGCAAAAAAAATTGGACATGGCACCACAGGCTCAACAACTGCTCATCTTAGCGAAGTTCCCGATGCCGGTTATCAAACCCTCATTTCTTATTTTGGTTCCGAAAAAACCCAGCTTGTCGTTCAATCTCGGCGCAGCGCCATTGAAAAAATTAGCCAAATTATTGCCCAAGAAAATATCGCCTGTCAATTCCAAAGCCTTCCCAGCTATTTATACACAGAAACTCGTCAAGATATTGAATATCTCCAAGACGAAGTTACAGCCGCCCAAAATTTGGGAATAAAAGCAGATTTTACTTGGCAAATCCCCTTACCTTTTCCTACTCAAGGGGGCATCATTTTTCCAAATCAAGCCCAATTTAACCCCCTCCAATATCTGCAAAAACTAGCAGAAATCATCGAAGGAAACGGCAGCCATATTTTTGAGAGAACACGAGTTTTAGACATCACAGATAGCACTCCTTGCAAAGTTTATACAGATCATGCCAGCCTCAAAGCCACTAACGTTATACTAGCCACCCATACCCCCATTCACGATTTATTTCACCTCCCAGACTTGTTAGGAATGACCGCAAAAATTATCGCCTATCGTTCCTACGTTTTAGGCATAAAACTTGTCGAAAAACGCTTTGGGCCCACCACACCTATCCCCACCGGCTTATTTTGGGATACCGATAAACCCTATCATTACACCCGCACTTACCAAGATGAAACCGGCCCGCTTTTAATTATTGGTGGAGAAGACCACAAAACCGGCAAAGATATTGATACAGAAACTTGTTTTCAACGCTTAGAAGAATATGTCCGCACTCGTTATGAAGTTGATTCTATTCCTTATCAATGGTCAGACCAATTTTATGAACCCATCGATGGATTACCTTATATTGGTAAACCAAGCCCCCATTCACACCTTTATATTGCCACCGGCTACTCTGGAAATGGTTTAACTTTTGGTACCATTGCTGGGATACTTTTAGCAGATTTAATTCAAGGAAAAAATCACCCTTGGAGTGAGATTTATGACCCCAACCGAGTGCCTTTATCCGATGCCGGCCGACTGCTAACAGAAAATCTTGATACTGCTAGTCATTTTCTCACAGATCGCTTTAAATCTGATGCTCATAGTTATTCGGAAGTTGGTATAAATGAAGGCAAAATTATTGATATCAACGGCGAAAAAATAGCAGCCTACCGCGATGAAGTTGGCACCCTTTATGCCTTATCTGCTATCTGTGCTCATGCCGGTTGTATTGTTCATTGGAACAAAGCAGAAAAAAGCTGGGATTGTCCCTGTCATGGCGGCCGGTATAGCCCCACCGGCCAAGTTTTAAACGGCCCTCCTTTAGCCGGTTTACAGCCTAAAAAAGTTTAGGTTTGGCAAATAAAAAAAAACCTACAATTTTTTGTTAATAATTTAAGGCGGACACAGGAACAGCACCCCAAATAGGAGTGCTGTTTCCGCTTTAATAAACAAACAAACTGAAGATAAAAGGCTATCTTTAGTAGTATCTACACTTATGCAAAAAGGGTGATTTATCTTGTAGAAATACAGACTATTTCTATTAAAAGATAACCTAAAAAATTTCCCAACATTTCTATGCCAACCAAAGACAAAGAACAACTCCAACCACCCCAGCATCAAGCTCAACAACCGGGTAGAGAATCAGAAATGACACCCCGGCCAAAATCCGATGATTTTCACTACAAAGGCAGCGCTAAACTGCTTGATAAAGTTGCCATCATAACCGGCGGCGATAGTGGAATTGGTCGCGCCGTTGCTATTTTATATGCCAAAGAAGGCGCCAAAATTGTCATCGTTTATCTCAACGAACATAACGACGCCAACGAAACAAAACGCCTAGTTCAAGAATTAGGCCGGCCTTGTCTTTTAATTGCCGGTGATCTAGGCGATGAAGAATTTTGTAAACTTGTTGTTGAGCAAACCATAGACACCTACGGCAAACTCGATATTCTCGTCAATAATGCCGCCGAACAACATCCTCAAGAAAGCCTAGAAAACATCACCGCCGAACAATTAGAACGCACTTTTCGCACGAACATCTTCTCAATGTTTTTCCTCACAAAAGCTGCGTTACCCCATCTCAAAGAAGGCAGTGCAATTATTAATACCACCTCCGTAACTGCCTACCAAGGAAACCCTCAACTCATCGATTATTCCTCCACCAAAGGCGCTATAGTTGCCTTTACACGGGCTTTATCTCAATCTTTGGTCGAAAAAAATATCCGTGTTAATGGCGTCGCTCCTGGCCCCATTTGGACACCCTTAATCCCCGCTACATTCCCCGAAGAAAAAGTCGCAAGTTTTGGGCAACAAGTACCCATGAAACGGGCCGGTCAACCCGAAGAAGTTGCTCCTTCCTATGTCTTTTTAGCCTCCGATGATTCTTCCTACATGAGCGGCCAAATTCTACACCCTAATGGTGGTAAAGTTGTCAACGGATAAAAGCAAATTCCATGCAAACAAAATATAAAACAATCATCACTGCCGGCATTTTTCTAGTAATAGGAAAAGCCGGTTTTTTTTGATGAAACAAATCTCAAACTACTTAAAAAAAAGGGGCCGTTTTTTTAGGCCCCCTCTCTTATTCATCTCCCATTAAATCTTCTTTGACTCGAATTTTTGCCTCCTTAAACTCATCCGCCAACCCATCAAGTTCTCTTTCACTCATAGCCTCTTGCACCACCGGCAAAATATCCTTTTCCTCTTCCTGCACATGGTGCATTACCGCTTCTTTTAGCTGCATAACTTTCTTCTTAAACCTCGAATTCGTTGGTTCCATCCGGTAAATTTCTTCTAACAAAACCTTCGCCTCAACGTGCTCTTCTTCCGCTTCATCAAGGAACCTTTCTGTTTCTTGATGTTCCGTCATCGCCGGATAAACAGTCAACTCTTCTGTTTCTGTGTGAGCATTTAACTCAAAATAAAGTTTTTCCACCAAAAGCTTTAACTTTTGGCTATCATTAGTAGCTTCAATTTCAGCAAAAATCCTTTCAACCTTGCGGTGATCGTTTTCGATTAACTCAACAATTTGGGGCTTTTCATCTTGAATCATAACACTGTATTCCTCCATCAATTTAACATCAATAATCCCACCACCTCTAGGGTGATGGAATTATTTACTACATCCTCAGATCCAAAATTATTACTTCAAACGAGCAGCCATTTGATCTTGAACTTTGCTCTTAGCAGTCTTAAAGCGAGTTGCCATTTCTTCTTGTTGTTTCTCGCTAAAGTTTGCCGTAATCTTAGCAAACATATCGCTTTCTTCTTGACGGACATGAGCCATCACAGCATCCATCAACCGCTTTACATTTTCTTTGAAATTCGGAGAAGCCGGCGACATAGACTTGATTTGAGAGAGCATTTGCTTCATCTCAGCTTGATCATTGTACAAATCTTGCGTATTTTCATAATACGGACGAATTGCAGGATAAACCACCTCTTCTTCTGCTTCAGAGTGAGCACTCAAATCTTTGTAAATTTGAGCAAAATACTCTTCTACTTTCGCCGTATCATTACTGCTTTGAATTTGAGCAAATAATGTATTAACTTTTGCGTGATCCATGCGGATGATTTCTAGGATATTCATATCATCCTTGGTGCGAGTAATCACGCTACCAGCCACGCCACTCATAGCAGCCACAGCATCTTGAACCCTTGCCCAAATACCTTGATCAGGATTTTGACCGGTTAATTCACGCACACCTAAAATTTCCAAAATACCTTTGAGTTGCTCTTGGTGAGCACGGTTTTCAAAATTAACCGTATTAAGAGGAGTAATGGCGGCTTCCACATCAGCACCCACTACCTGAGCCGCTTTGTGAATCAACAAACCGCTCATAGTTTGTTTGTGTTTTAGCAACTCAAGTTGACCCACTTTTTCAAACAAAGTCAATTCAGAACCTTGCATCAATTTTTTAATTTCGCCCACCATTTTCTCGGTGGTTTCTTTGGGCTGACCCTTTACACCATATTGAACAATTACAGTGTCAAGAACACCCAAATTTTTGCGGTCATCTTCTAACATATTCCGCATTCGGTCGCTGATATCAGAGTCATTAATTGCAGATAAAAGCATCTCTTGAATAGAAATCAGCAAATTTTGCAGAGCTTTCATATCTGCTAACTTTGTACCAATAGCTAGACGCTTTGTATCTTCAAGAGTAACTGGCATAGAGTGTTCTCCTCGAATTGCTTTGTAAGTAATTTGTGTTCTCTGTATCCTCAGCTTAGGAAAAAAGTTCCTTTCTTCTCCTCCGTCTTGCGATATATTTAGTAGTTTTATGTTTTAAATAAAAAACTTTTTTAAAACTATACTAAAGACAGAACCTTACCCCCTAAGCAATCGCACCGGTGCTTTAATATTCCCACCCCTAATCTAAAAAAAATCTCAATAAACCTTTAAAAATTGAAATATTAACTTCTAGCAAATTATTACTAAAAAAATAAACAGAAAAATCTAGTTATTTTGGGTTATTGTCATCTATCTATGGGCATATTATAAAAACAAATAAAAACCTTATTAACCATCATCTCAACATCGTTGATATCGCATCCCAGGCAACTGAGAAACCAAACCCAACAACTCCAACTGTAAAAGCGAACTTGATACCGTAGGGGCCGGTAAATTAGCCTTTTCAACAATCAAATCAAAAGCAACTTCCTCAGAAGAAACCACCTGTAAAACCTGCATTAACTCAGCAGACAAACCCGACACCGGCCCCTTATTAACCTCCTCAAACAAAGAAAGTTGAACCTCCCCCACCCCCAACTCAGGAACATCAACCGGCGGCATAGAGCCCAACATCTCCAACAACAAACCCTCATTTAAAATCACCTGAGCCCCCTTACTCAACAAACCCAAACAACCAAGCGCATTAGGATTATCCAAAGACCCAGGTAAAACAAAAACATCCCTACCAAAATCCGCCGCCAAATTAGCAGTAATCAAAGCCCCAGATCGCACAGGCGCCTCCATAACCAAAACCGCCCGACATAGCCCAGCAATAATCCGATTTCGCTGCGGAAAATGAGCACGATCTGGGCCCGAACCGGCGGGATATTCACTCAAAACCGCCCCCCCCGCCACAATCTCCCCATAAAGCCCACCATTGCGAGGCGGATAAACCAAATCAACCCCCGTCCCCATCACAGCCAAAGTCCGGCCCCCCGCCTCCAAACAACCCCGGTGAGCCTCCGTATCAATCCCCGCCGCCAAACCCGAAACCACCGTAAATCCACGCCCCGCCAAAGCCCTACAAATTTTCCGAGTCCAACGCCGGCCATACTCGCTTGGTTCCCGCGTCCCAACCACCCCAACCATAGGACGCAAACCGCTATTCTCCGCCAAATCCACCACACCCCTATAATACAAAACCGGCGGCGGATTAGGAATCTCCAACAACAAACGCGGATAACCCTCATCCGCCGGCGTCCAAAAATCGGGATTTTTCTCTAAATGTTCCCTCCATACCTTCTCTAAATCCACCTGTGCACGCCAACGCACCACCCCCTCCACCGTCTGCCGGCCAAACCCCTCAACCCTCCCCAACTCCTTCTCCGTAGCCCCCCAAGCCTCCCTCAAACCTCCAAAATAATCTCGCAAACGCCGCATCAAAACCGGCCCCACCCCAGGAACTTTTGACCAAGCCCACCAAAAAACCCGCTCCTCAAACACCCTTTTGCTCCCTGCTTTCCTAATTTCTACCTTAAAAATAAAACCTCAACTTCCTAACAATCAACCGCCTTTTTTGCCACTATGCAAATACTCAAAAACACTCTTATCCCCAATATCATCCGGCATTTCTTGCCAAGTTTTTCTCAAAGCAAAAACCAAAAACAAAACGCCCCAAATTCCTAACAAAACTGCCTCAACTTCCCCCGGCAAAATCTTAAACAAATGACCCAACAATAAAACCGGAACCAAAGGCGTTAAAACCTTCGTTTCTAGCCGGTTAAAACAAAAAGCCTCCTTAAAATAAATCCCCGTCAAAGCCGCAAAAACAAACCCAACCCCCAACAACCACCAAGAATGCTCATAAACCGCCACCACCATTGGTTCGTCAAACCGGCTTCTCACCACCACCGCTGCTAAACCACCCACCAGCCAAAAGACCTGTAAAAGCCGGTGTAAAACCTCCAAATAAATATGAATCGTCCATAAAGATACACCAAGCCCCCCATAAAACCCCACAAAAAACACATCCAACACCACACCCCTCTCGCCACCCAATAACACCCAAGCCACACCCGCCGCAAAACAAAGCGCTGCTAGCATCAACCCACTGCGGTAAACAGCCACACCAGCCTTATCTGCTTTTGTAATTGTAAATTCTCCAAACTGACCGGTGTAGACTTTTTCTTCCAAAGAAATCTGTGTCATAGTTATTTCCAAGCCACTAAAAAAACCAGCTTTTTTTAAGATACAGTTTAATTATGAACTAGGGCGCGGGGATCAAACATAATGGCCAAATCAGGACAAGGAAAAAAAAATAGCAGCAAGACACAACCTCCAACACCTCAGCCAAAACTTATCGAAATTGATGAAACTATTTGTTACCGCCCTTCCCAAACTCCTCGTCATCAGCTTAACCGTTTCTTGTCAAAAGATTTAGAAAATATGGCTGGTTTTTTCCAACTACCCAGTCCAGACAATTTTCCCTTTCAAGATATTATCAAACTCTTGCAAGAAAATGTGGAATTAGAACCGGAAATAAATATTAAAGAAGTTGAAGCCAGAGTCAAAAAAATTCTCGGTAGCAAAAATTTAAAAGTCACCAAGCAAAAACTTGAAAATTATCTCAAATATCTCGATAGTAATCTTGAAAAACCTTTCCATCTCACCAGTCGAGAAGAGTTTTTGTGGGAAGAAGAATATCTCTATGGTGGTAGCAGTAAAAAAGAATATGAAAAATTAAAGAAAACTCTTCCTTGTTACACGGATACTTTTAAATTTTTGGCATTTGAAAAGACAGATGAGGATGGAGGTATTTTAGTAAATGTCCAGCGCGTAACCGATAAAAAAGTTTTTACTATGCCTTTGTGTGATCTGCAAACAACTCTCGATACTTCCCCCAATCATCAATTAATAGAAGATTATTCCGTCTGGTTTATTAACTATCAATAAGTTATTTATTTCACCCACACTACCGTTACTTGTTCACCTATTGTTATGTGCAAAATAGCCGCCGCATTTCCACTATTGACTGCTATTTCTACCCATCCATGACTGCCGGTTAAACTCACAAATTCCCCGGCTTTAACATCACTATAAGTTTTACCGGCTACCATAGAAATATTGCCTAATTCCACTCTCCAATTACGTTTTTCTACCACACGGGCCGGTATATTGGTAACTAAATTTCCAAACCTATCAATATATTGAATACAACCAATAATTCCTTGCTCAATTTTCTTAAATTCAGCTATGGGAAATTTAACTAAACTTTGAATATCAATAACATTTCCCAGTTCCTTAATATTCACTCCCCCCGCTAGATACGCCCCCACCGGCGCAAAGATATCTCTTCCATGAAAGGTTGTACTGGGTGCCGGTGTCCGCCAATATTTATTATTGGTTAATTCTACCGCAGAAATCGCCTTTGTTTCTGATAAAATCCCACTAAATATCCCATTATCTGGGCCTACTAAAAAACCCCCCTCAAACTCGATAGCAACAGCCCTTCTATGACTTCCTACCCCCGGATCAACTACGGCAATATGCACTGTTTTTGAGGGAAAATAGCTATAAGCATTCATCAAACAAAACCGGCCCGCAGCTATATCTTGTGGGGCTATTTCATGGGTGAGATCAACAATATTTATGTTAGGGTTTATTGTCGCTATAACACCTTTCATTACTCCAACATAAATATCTTTTAATCCAAAATCTGTTAATAGGGTAATCATAAAAAACTTTAATAATTTCCACCTAAAAATTAGTTTTTAAAAACTCAAATCAACCAACATTTTTGTTAATTATTATAGGGATATTTTTAGAAAAGAATAATTTAAAAAGAATTTATTTTCAGAGTTTTTGGCAAAAATTAGGGTACAAAAACTTAGCAAGATAAAATTTTGATATGCTCACCGGCCATCCAGTGAGCATAACATGATCTTACATCATCAACTGTTCGCACAACTCATCTAATTCTTTATCTCGTTCTTTAATAATACGTCTTGCCAACTCTTCTAAATTTTCCAGATTTGAAATACTTGGATCATCAAGATTATCATTTGCCTTATCTAGCAAACCTTGAAAACGATAATATTGTTTAGGCTTTTCATCTGCATAGGGCAATAACTGTTCAAGTTGACAGGCTACAGACTCACTTTGTCCATCTAAAGTAATTTGAATAATAGGCTCAATCCATTCTAAAATACCCCATTTTCTTGTTTTCTGATAAGGAAATTTTCTTGTCAGAGAACCTGTGCCCATTGAAACAACTAGTATATCATCAACATCAAGTTTTTCTCCGGCTTTTTTGGCATCAATAATTGCCTCCATTATCGCTAGAGAAGTGGGATTATTAGCAAAAACAGCCCCATCCACCAAAGAGTAAGAACCATTAGCATTTAAATCAGCTTTTGTTTCTAATAAAACAGAAGGAAAATAAGTAGGCGCTGCGGAAGTTGCCATTGCAGCTTGTTTCATCGTAAAACCTTTGCAAATTTTCCGATAATTTTCTCCATACCAAGGTTGTTTATCCTTGCTGGTAAAGAAAACTGGCAGCCGCAAAACAGTATCATAGCTTGTAATAAAAACCTCTTTGAGAGCGTTTTCTAAGGGCATATCCCCCAAGAGTTCATCAAGAACTTTTTCCCTACCTTCAGCAATATATTTAGGGTTAAATAAATCTTCAATATCCCCTATAGGTTCGCCAGAAATTTTTTTAAGCTGAGTTAAAATTGGTTGTAAAACTTTTCTGCGTGCTGCCACTAAAGGCGATTTTTGAAAAATAGTTTTGCCATGTTTTTTGTAAAACTCTACTAAATCTTTAGCTGTATATTGAGGTTCGTTGAGGTTATGGGGTTGGGGTTTTGCTAAGCCTAAAGCCAGCATTCCGCCCGTAGAAGTACCCGCCATTAAATCAAACATTTCAAAAATACGTTTGCCGGTGCGTTTTTCAATTTCTGCTAAAATAGAAGCCGGCAAAATGCCACGAATTCCACCACCATCAATCGACAAAATTTTACATTTATAAGACATACTAATTTTTAGTTTTTCAAGGGTAGATATTTTAGATTGTCCGCACGTTTTTAGCTGAGATCAGGAAACTACAAATTTAACCTTTATATCTCAGACTGGTTGTTTGTAAAAAATAAATTTTCCAACATCATAAAACCTACCGGGTGCAATCAAGATACGGGCTATCACCCCTCAATAACCGGCCCTAAAAACAAAAATTCCTTGTTTAAAATACAAAAAAGTTTCCTGAACACAGCAATTCCCCTACCGTAAGAACCTGAAATAAGGGTTCATGTGTTTTCGGACACTTCACCGCCATTTTGCAGAAGATCCGAGGGAAATATGGCAAGGGAGTTAAGTTTTTCCAAGAGTTCACGTTCGGTTAATATCAAGTTACCAAAGGCCGGCCGATCAGTTCTTTTAATGCTGATTGTCACATTTTTTTTAAATTTGTTTGTTTTTCGGCTAATTCAATTGCAAATACTTGAAGGTCAGTATAACCGCACACGGGCAGAAGAAAACCGCATTCGTCCGGTTGGAATGATAGCAGAGCGTGGCAATATTTTAGATCGTAAAGGCAAACTTTTGGCCGCTAACCGGCTCACCCGCAGCGTTTATTTATGGCCAAAAGAACAAAAACCCGAAGACTGGAAAATTACAGCCCATCGGCTAAGTCAAGTATTGAATATACCGACCTCAGAAATTCTCCAAAAATTAGAAAAAATTGGTTATAATTCTGCCCTGCCGGTACGCATCAGCCGCGACATTAACCCCCAAGCTTTTACCGTTATTGCAGAAAAAACGCAAGAATTTAAAGGCATAGAAATTAGAGAAGAATCAAGCCGGTATTACCCAAACGGCAACGTCGGAGCTCATGTATTGGGATACATTGGCGAAGCCACCACAGAAGACCTAGCAAAACATCCAGAATACCCAATGGGAATGATTGTCGGGCAAATGGGAATTGAACGCAAAGTTAACGACAAACTCGCGGGAGTGTGGGGAAACCGCCTCATTGAAGTAGACGCCAAAGGCAAAGAAATCCGGGAATTAGGAACTATAGAACCCAAACCCGGACAGCCGGTGAGACTTACCCTCGACGCAGAGTTACAAAAAACCGCCGAAAAAGCCCTCAATGGCAGACGCGGAGGCATCGCAGTCATTGATATTAAAACCGGCGCCGTTTTAGCCTTAGCTTCGGGCCCAACTTTTGACCCCAATTTGTTCACTCGCAAAATTACACCCAAAGAGTGGGATTCCTTGCAAGCCCAAGACAAACCCTTTTTGAATCGGGCTTTAGAAGGTTATCCGCCAGGGAGTACGTTTAAAATTGTTACGTCAGTGGCGGGGATGGAGTCGGGCAAATTTTCCCCCGATTCAATTTTGGTAAGTTCCGAGTCAATAATGGTAGGCGGTGTCAGTTTTCACGAACACGGAAGCGGTTATGGGCCCATAGGGTTTACGGATGCCCTAGCGTATAGTTCTAATACGTTTTTTTATCAGATGGGAATGGCTGTCGGCCCAGAACAAATAGCCAAATGGGCGCGATTGATGGGAATTGGAGAGACAACAAATCTCGATTTGCTAGGATTAGGCCAAGGTAATCATGGTTCTGTGCCTACACCGGCAGAAAAACAAACCCTTTACGGTGAAGAATGGTATGCCGGTGATACCGTGACAATGGCTATCGGACAAGGCGTAGTTTTGACGACTCCTTTAGAAATGGCAGTCATGGTGGCAACAATTGCTAATGGGGGATATCGGGTAAAACCGCATTTGCTGGCTTCTCAAACCAATACACCAGCCACTAAACCCGAAGCAACCGGCATGAAACCGGGAACCGTTGAGGCTGTGCGTAAGGGATTAATTGCAGTGGTAGAAAAAGGTACCGGTCAAAGCTTAAAGGATGGTTCAATTCCTCTGACTGCTGGAAAAACCGGCACTGCGGAAGTGCTGGGACAGCAGGACAATTCTAATTATATTGCCTACGGCCCTGCCAATGACCCCCAAATAGCCATCGGCATTGTTGTAGAAAATGGCGGTTATGGTGCCACCGCCGCCGCCCCCATTGCCCAAGAGATTTTTAAAACCTATTTCAAAAAGTAGCAATTGGGCCTTTTCTTCCCCTCTGCGCCCCAGTTTGGTTGGCTTCGTGGCTACAATTACCGCCCCAAGCTTGTCCTAGGGGGCCGAAGATGGGGCTTTTTGACTAGGGTAAATTCTTCAATGTCTTGAAACTTTAAACTTTTTCGTAAAGTTTCAGTAAAATTGGATACATTTTTTTTAAAAAATGCTAATCTAAGTAATAGAGAAAAGAAAAAATTTTTGTAGTAAGGACTGTTTTTTATGAACAAATCACGCCAAGACCTCCGCAAAGACACTGTTGCCGCCCACCGCGCCACAATCCAAAAACAACTACAATACCGTCTGGAAGTGGCACGAGCCAAAGGTGACGAAGAATTGGTCCGCAAACTAGAAGCCGAAGCTAACTATTTTAGCTAAGAACTATCCCAGGCCCAAGGCTTGAACAGTTTTCTGCAAATCTCACCCAAAACTACATTCGGTGAGTGTTTATGGGAAGGGAAAAGAAATTTTTAGACAATTTTCCCGTTTTTAAAACTACAAATGGAGAAGCTGAAAGCACTAAGGCATCTCAGTTTCTTTAATATAAATTATCCGAAAAACCGGGATTTGCTTAAAATAAAGACGAATCCCGGTTTTTGGCATTTCTTCTGTTGTTCTCTCTCTAGGCTGGAAAATGGGGCCAAGCTCTAATTATTAAATTTTTAATGGTCAATTCCTAGTTTTTTATCAACAGGCAGAAGCACTAAGGTTTGTGACAATATTTAATTTAAAACCAGATAATTGCTGAATGGTATCTTAAAGAAGTCACCTTAAAGTAGATAAGTTTGAAAAATTCACGAGTAATCTGCAACTTTTTCCATCTTCCGTTGCAACGGTATGAAATTTAGACTTTTGGCTTACTTGGCAGCCCTTTCAACCGCGATGGCGGTTGCGGTTGGCGTTTTAATTGTAGATCGCTCTGGACAAGAGCAGTTCCGCGCCTCAAAACGTTCTATGGTTCTCAACCAAGTCAGCACTATTCGCGCCAAATTAGAGGCTGGTATTAATAAACGACTATTTTTGTCGCGGGGTGTGGTTGCTTATGTGTCCACTTACCCAGATATCTCTCAAGAAGAATTTGAAAATGTCGCGGCGGTGATAGTTGCGGATACTACGGGTATAGAGGAAGTTGTCCTCTACAAAAATAATGCCGTTAGTCATATCTATCCTTACGCCGACAACGAAAGCGCTTTAGGGTTTAACCCTGCTAACGATCCTCAAGAAAAACCGGCTATTGAACGGGCTATTTCTACTCGAAAAACTGTGCTTGCCGGCCCTTTAAATTTAGTTCACAATGGTTTGCCAGCCTTTATCACTCGTTCCCCTGTTTTTATTACTCCACCCGGAGAAGGGGCGGAAAGCGGAAAATACTGGGGTCTGGCCGGTTTGATCATCGACCAGGATACTTTACTCTACGAGGCCGGTTTACTGCCATTAGACTCTAGCACTCTCTACAGCATCCGAGGGAAAAATGCTTTAGGTGCACAAGGAGAAGTTTTTTTTGGAAAAGAAATAGTTTTTGAACAAGATCCGGTAATAGTAGACATCTCATTGCCCACCGGTTATTGGCAAATTGCCGCTATTCCTGTTGGTGGATGGCCTAATCAATCTCCCCTCCGGGTATGGCTATTAATGGGCGGTGGGTTGTTGGCTTTGTTAAGCAGCATTTTGGTTTTTAATTGGTTGGATGATCCTGAACGCCTGCGCGACGCCATTACAACAGCCGCCGGCAATTTGATTGAAAGCGAAGCCAAATATCGAGAGTTAGTTAATAATGCTTGTACGCTAATTGTTAGAATTGACCCCCAAGGCAGGATTACATTTTTCAATGAATTTGCTCAAAGTTTTTTTGGCTATTCTGAATATGAAATTTATGGCCAAAAGTTTGTAGGAACAATTCTGCCTGTCGTCAATTCCGACGGTGTTGATCAAGCCTCGATTCTCTGGCAATGTCTGCAAGACCCCCAGGGTTCTACTTACACAGAAAATGAGCATATTCTGGCTAATAAAAAATCGGTTTGGGTTGCGTGGCGAAATAAACCGTTAATTGACAGTGATGGTCGTTTAAAAGGCATTCTTTGTATTGGCAATGAAATTACAGACCGCAAACGAGTAGAAATTGCTCTTCAAGCTTCAGAAGCTGAGTTGCGTGCTTTATTTGGAGCGATGACTGATGTGATTTTGGTGTTAGATAAGGAAGGCCGGTATCTCAAAGTTGCACCTACTAATCCCTCACTTTTTTATAAACCTAGTAACGAAGTTATTGGTAGAAAGCTCCATGAAATTCTGCCGTCAGAAATGGCAGATTTTTTGATGAATTATATCAACAAAGTTTTGCAGACTAAGAAGATGACAACCTGTGAATACTGTTTACCTATTAATGGTCAGGAGATATGGTTTTTTGCTAATATTTCCCCTTTATTTGATGAATCTGTTATTTTTGTAGCGCGAGATATTACAGAGAAAAAAATTGCCCAATTAGATTTACAAAAAGCCAATGATGAGTTAGAAAGACGCGTAGAAGAACGGACAGCGGAATTAAAAAAAGCACTAGATAGTCTCTATGAAGAAGTAGCGGAACGAGAACAAGCAGAAGCGCAATTAAGAGAAAGTCAGGAACGTTGGCAATTAGCACTTCAAGGTAGTAATGATGGCATTTGGGATTGGAATATTAGAAACCATGAAAATTTCTTTTCTCCCCGCTGTAAAGAAATGCTTGGTTATGCTGAAGGAGAATTTGAGGATAATCTTTATGAATGGACAAAGCGAATGCACCCCCATGATCAAGAAAGTGTATTGCAAATTATTCAAGATCATTTGGATAAAAAAATACCTTATTATGTTGCTGAGTATCGTATGAAGTGTAAAGATGAGAGCTATAAATGGGTTTTTGACCGAGGACAAGCTTTGTGGGATAAGAAAGGTAATCCTATTAGAATGGTAGGGTCTATTTCTGATATTACTGAACGCAAACAAGCAGAACAAGCTTTGCGAAAATCTGAAGCCCGCGAAAGAGAAAAAGCAAGTCAACTTGAAGAAGCTTTGCAAGAGTTACAACGTACCCAAACCCAACTTATTCAAAATGAAAAAATGTCAAGTCTTGGTCAGTTGGTGGCGGGGGTTGCTCACGAAATTAATAATCCGGTAAATTTTATTCATGGTAATCTTTTACATTTAAATGAGTATTCTGAAAATTTGCTACAACTTGTTGAAATATATCAATTAGAATACCCGCCAAATGCTTCCATTCAAAACTTTTTGGATGAAATAGATTTTAATTTCCTTAAAACCGACATTAGCAACATTTTAAAATCTATGCAAGTCGGTACGGAACGGATACGTCAGATTGTTCTGTCTTTACGCAATTTTTCTCGTTTGGATGAGTCTGAAATGAAGCCGGTAGATATCCATGATGGTATTGAAAGTACGCTTTTAATTTTACAAAATCGTTTAAAGGCTAAAAGCAATCAAAAGGCTATTCATTTAGTTAAAAACTATGGTGATTTGCCTTTAGTTGAGTGTTATGCCAGTGAGTTAAATCAGGTCTTCATGAATATCCTTAGTAATGCAATTGATGCTCTCGAAGAAAATTCGTGTAGCTTAGAAAATAAGGATCACTGTCTTTTGTCCACCATCCAAATTCGCACCGGCCTGAAAGGAGAAAAATTTATTTTTGTCGAAATTTCTGATAATGGTGAGGGAATGAATGAAACCGTAAAAAGTAGGATATTTGACCCATTTTTTACAACAAAAGAAGTCGGGAAAGGCACGGGACTAGGAATGTCAATTTCTTATCAAATAATTGTCAAAAAACACAAAGGAGAAATTAATTGTTTTTCAGAATTAGGCAAAGGAACTACCTTTTTAATATCTCTCCCCATTGCTCAAAAACTATAAAAACTTCATTCAATTAATCTTTTAGCAATATTAAAGCTTTTGCTCAAACAGAAGTTCCACAGAGGGAGGAGAGAGTTCATCAATAAATTGCCTATATTTTATATATTTTCTTACCTCTGTGTTCCTCTGTGCCTCCCTCTGCGTCCTCTGTGTGAACAAAAACTGCCATACCATTACCAACAGACTAAAGAACTATCCCCAGGCTGGATTCTGATCACCTCTGAGAAACGTTATTCTGGAATCAGTGAAACTGAAAGTCTCTTTCTGTAAACACTCTGCTGTTTGGTGTATTCAAAAAAAGACAGAAAGAGACGATAGCTTTTAATAATCTAAACCCCTACATCAAACAAACATGACAGAACAACTAATCAACTGGTTCGCTATAGCCTGGCAAGCAATGGTTCAAAATTGCCGGTTTATGACTTGGAATTTGTTTTTAGCTTTGGTACCCCTTGCATTAAGTTTTTGGCTTTTTCACCGGCCTCGTTCTCCTATTTTACGCTATGGCGTTTTATTATTACTTGGGGCAACGTTTTTACCCAGCACTCGCAATGTTTTTCATTATTTGCTGCATATAATTCGAGATGTTGGTAAAACTTATCTTTTAGGTGCCTTAGCGATTACTTTGATTTTCATGGCGTTAGATATTTTTCTGGTACGACGATTTCTAAATAACGTTTCTGTGTCGCGTTATTTACTTTGGTGGTTAGGGTTTTTTATGTTTGTTGCCTTTTTGCCAAATGCACCCTACGTTTTAACCGATATTATTCACCTAATTGATGATATTCGCCAAGGTTATTCGGTTTGGATCATCACTTTGGCACTGGTTCCCCAGTATTTATTATTTATGGGTGCCGGCTTTTTTGCCTATGTTTTGTCGATAATGAATTTGGGAAAATATCTCGAAAAACAAGGCTTATCAAAATTTGTTGTTCCTGCCGAAATTATTTTACACGCCCTTAGTGCTGTTGGTATCTATTTGGGTCGTTTTATTCGCTTTAATAGTTGGGATATTGTCACAAATCCTGATGATCTAGTGCTTAGTATTATGCAGGATTTATCTGGCAAACGGCCGGCGTTCGTGATGATTGTTACTTTTGTAATAATTGCCAGTTTGTATTGGCTGATGAAGTTAGTAACTTTGGGCATTATTGAACGAGAAAATAAACACCAAATTCAGGCTAAAGAATCATCCCATCCTGATTCTAAAACTGCTTTTTAGTAACTTTTGAAAAATCAGAAGTCAAGGAAGTCAAAATAAATACATGGAGAAAAATATGCCTTTAACAAAGCATTTTTTGCAAAAGTCTAAATTTGTTTTAGCTATTGTAGCAGCCACCTTGTTGTTAACACCGGCCCGAAGTTATGCAGAAACCAAAACTGCTCAATCTGGAAAAGTTAAAGCTGAATTTTCTTACCAACTAGGCGAAAACGGAAGATACACCAACCAACGCTTAAAAATAATGCGGGCCGGTCAGACAATTTTGGATACAGCTTTGCCGGTAGAAAGTGAATTTGAACGACCAATTTTTAAAGAAGTAAACGACAAAACACAAAGTGGTTTTCAAATACGAAATTTAGATAAGGATACAGAACCAGAAATCATCACAGATTTTTATACTGGCGGTGCCCATTGCTGTACTTATTCCCTAATTTATAGTTACAAAACGGACAAAAAACAATACACCCAAATCAAACATTTTTGGGGAAATGGCGGTTATCGTTTTAGCGATTTAGATAAAGATGGAGTGCCAGAATTTTCCAGCCGTGATGACCGTTTTGCCTATGCCTTTACCGCCTATGCAGCTTCTGCCTATCCCTTACAAATTTGGCAATATCGTGATGGAAAAATGGTAGATATTACCCGTCAATATCCTAAACAAATTTATGCTCATGCCTATCAATTATGGCAATTTTTTGAAGAACAACGTAAAAGCGGTATTGACCCTCAAGGTTTTAATATTAAAGGCATTTTAGCTGCCTATTTAGGCGACAAATATTTGTTAGGACAAAGTGAAGATGGTTGGAAGCGAGTGCGGCAAGTTTATAAGCTTTCTAACCGCGAAGAATACTTTCAAGAGTTGCAAAAATTCTTCCAAGAAAACGGTTATACAACCAACAGCCGCTAAACAAACAGAAGCATTTTCAGCAATCTATCAACAGATAGATGGCAAATTCCCCCCTGGCGTTTCAAATGAACACAGGCGGGTTTTTTTTCTCTAAATTTTTAACTTAAACCAGGGAGTTCTGCTAATGGAAAACCTCATAAAAATTAACGATGAGTTAGCCATAACGACAAATCAAATAACAGCCGATCAATTACAAGAAGCCGCCCTTGAAGGATATCAGTCTGTAATGAATTTGCGATCACCAGAAGAAGAAGATTTTGTTACAGAAGAAGCGCTACAAGTTAAAGCTGCCGGCTTACAATATTTTCATATTCCCATTAAACCTGGTACCCTTACTGAAGAACTAGCTGAGGCAGTTTTTAAGCATATTGATGAGGTTCCTAAACCAGTCATAATTCACTGCAAAAGTGGCATACGTTCCGGTGCAATGGCATTGATGAGTATTGCAAAAAATCAGCATTTAACGGCAGAACAAGTTCTAAATAAAGCTACAGAAATGGGCTTAAATTATGATAAAAATCCCAAAATTAAAGAATTTATGACGCAATACCTAGGCAAGAAGTAAAAAATTCTTCAAAAAATTGTTTCTGGCACCAAACAGTAGAAACGTTATTAATAGCCATTGCTCAACAAATACAGGGCAGTTTTGATGTCGAAATTAACAACATTTAAATTCAAGAAAATACGCAATCAAGTAATTAAAACTTACTTGATTTAACTGCCATTTAAACCTTTTTTAAAGGCAGTAAATTTACGTCATTTATTCTAATAAATGCTATATTTCCAGCTATTTTTAGCTAGGAAACTTTAAGCAAATTAAGAATTTTTTAACTGCTGACGAGCAACTTCTAAAAACAAACGTTGTTCTGCCTTCGCAATGGCAATTTGCGTGGGGCGGAGGGCATCTGGTTCTACAGAAATACCCGTAATTCCCCACCGTATTAACTTATCGATAATTTCAGGATAACGGTGCAGCCCAGCCCCACACAAATTGCAAGGAATACCAGCTTTTTTCGCCGTAGTAATAATTTGCTCAAAAGCCCGCAAAACCGCAGCATTTCTTTCATCAAAAGCAACAGCCATTTGCGGATCCTCACGATTTGCAGCCAGAAGCAATTGAGTTAAATCATTACTACCAATAGCAAAACCATCTACACCCGCTGCAATTAAATCCGGCAATAAAAATACTAGAGAAGGAACTTCTACCATCACCCACAGTTTAAAAGGAGCATTTACAGTCAAACCGGCCGCCTCAACACGATGACGGCAAAAAATAAACTCCTCCACACTTCGGACAAAAGGCAAAATTAAATTCAAATTACTATAACCGGCCCGTTGTAACTGCCCTAAAGCTTGTAACTCTAAATCAAATAAACTGGGGTCTAAAGTATAACTAAAAGTCCCGTGAACCCCCAAAGTAGAATTAGCCGCATTTAATTGCATCCCACTAGAATAAACATCTTGCCTATTTCTTAAATCAAGCGAACGATAAAACACCGGCCTAGGAGCAAAAGCAGCAGCAAAAGGCTCAATAGCAGCAACAATTTCCTCAATCCATTGGCTACCCAAAAACGGCAAAGAAGGTTGATTTTTTAACAACTCCATCAACAACAATTCCGAACGCAATAACCCCACCCCATCAACCCACCAATCAGTCAAATTATTTCGCTGCGGTTGACTAAGATTAACAAACAAACGAGTACCAACAGGGGAAGGAGCAAAAGCGCTCTGAGGAGCAGCAATTTTGCCCGTGTCGGGGTCAGAACTTAAAGAAAGGATATCAGTTTCAGGAGGGTGAAGATAAAGCAAACCACTGTTACCATCAACCAAAACAGTAGAGCCGGTTTCCACAGAATGAGTCGCCTCTTTCGCTCCCACCACCGCCGGAATTCCCAACTCACGGGCTAAAATTGCCGCATGGCAAGTCATACCCCCTTCTTCAGTGACTACACCGGCCACGCGCTTCAAAAAATGTTGCCAGTGCGGAGGAATAGCCGGAGCAATTAAAATTCTGCCAGGGGGAATGTTGTCTAAACTTTGCTCTTCGGCGAGACTGGTAATAACATGAGCCGGCCCGCAAGAAATGCCAGGAGAAGCCGGAATACCTCGCACAGGTTCTTCCGTTGGCAAGACAGGCTTTTTAGCTGAGATAGAGGCTTCTGGTTTCAAATTTGGACTGAGGGTAGGTTGGGCTTGGGTGAGATAAATTTGCGGCGGTAAACCGATATCTTGCTCTATAAAAGCCCATTCTAAAATAGATGGCGAACCAATTTGAAGGTCTAGTTTTTGAGCAAGTTGGCTTAATTCTTCTAATTGGGGGGGTTCGAGAGAGTACGAGTTTTGTTGTTGTTCGCTCAACATTCTCAAATTGAGCGCATTAGCCGATGTTTCTGTGGTGCTAGGGGATGTATCTGTGGGGTAGTAGGCAATAGTTTTTTGGCCCAGTCGCCGGTGAATAGGGCTACTCGAAGCAAGCTCAATATGGTACAAGTCAGGAATCGCGTGGCCTAGGCGAAGGGCATGACCCAGCCCCCAAGTAGCTTCAATCTCCACACCATGAGCGTGTAAAAGCATTTGACCGGCAGCCACCGCTGGCCAGACCGGTTGGGCTAGTATGGCTAAGCCGATTTGTTGAAGTTCGATGCCGGCCCGATTCCAATAGTACAAGCTTCGAGCCCTAAAAAGTTCTGCCCAGGCTTGTTTAAGGGCAGTAGCAATTTCTGTGGAGGTACACCGGCAGGCATGAGATTCAAGTAAACCGCTGATGTTGAGTTGGCCGGCAGCAAGCGGGCTGACTACGGAGGGCCGGAAAATGACAACGGGTGAGTTTAGTTGTTGGGTGGCCCGATTTAAGGCTTCCATCAGAGGGGCAGGTAGTTCAGCTTTTGTGATTTCTTGGCGAATTTTTTTAGCCAGGGCGCTTAGTCGGGGGGTGTCTTCAACATTTAAGTGCAGCGAGGAGTAAGGAAGTTCTGCAAACAGCGGTTCTTGCCATTTGTGGTTTTGCCAAAATTCTCGCAAAACATTTGCCCCCACAACAAAACCAGGCACCACAGGATAGCCCAGCTTGAGAAGCTGGTTGAGATAAAATGCTTTCTCTCCTACCAATTGGCGCTGTGAGGGTTCAATTTGGCCGAGCCAGTAAAAGTTTTCCATTGCGGAGTCTCTAGCCCGGAGGTTGATAAATAGGAACTCTTTAGTATTATTTTCCTTGATTTTGTTTTTGTTAACTTTTTTTAATTTTATTTTAAAAAAAAATAGGCATACCGCCCTTCTGCTTTGTGCTTGCGTACTAAAGCGGTTTTTTAACAACTTTTGTTAATTTTCCGGCGGCGGGTATAAAAAATCATACCACCCACTAGGCCCAAACCTAAGACGGCGCGAGGTTCTGGGATGGATCGCTTCACGGCGGCGATTTTGAAATCTGGGCCGTCAAATTGTTGTTTGCTGATTACACGCACGCCTTTGATGTCTGTGTCAAAGGTTATGCCTTTTGAGCCAACTTCTTGAGGGGCGCGAATTTCGGTGGTGTCAATTTGGAAGCCGGCGCTATCTAGCTGTTCTTGGCTGATGATTACCGCTTCTCCTACTTCGCTTGCTTGGTCGTCGGCGATTTCATAGATTGGTCGGAGCATGATGTCGCTATTCATGCCTCGCTCCCACAGCAGTAAACTGTTGTACGAAGCACCACCGTTGAATAGCAAATCCATCGTGAAAACGCTTTCTGTATCCCAGGTTCCCACGATTCCATCATCTTCGGTGTCGATAATGTTGTTGAGGTTAAAAATGGATTGCCGATTGTTGCCTAGGGTTTCGGCGATGGCTTGCTCGGTTCTGGAGGTGTTGAATTGGGCGGCTAGGGTGCTGTTGTTTTCTGCTAGCAAGGTTTCTAGGGCAACGCCGGTCGCTAAATCTCCTCTGTCGAGGCTAGCTCCCCCTATATTTCTTCTTCCTCCTGCTGAGGATACCGGCCCGTTGTAGTTGTTTAAAAGGGCTACATCGGTTACTCGACCGATTTGGCTCAGGTTAAAGGTTGTATTTCCAATGTTTATACTGTTTAGGGCTATGTCGCACAGGGCGGATTGATCGCATTCGGTGTTTGTGCCGGTGCCGGGGTAAGAAAAATTTGTCTCAAACGAGTATAAGCTGGCTCCATAGGCTGCCGTTCCCCACAGAGAGAGCATCCCGCCCACCATTAAGCTGATAGCGTTTGATCCTAGCCTATTGCCAATTAAAGACGATTTGTTACTCATAATGCTTTCCCCCCCTACTCGTCACTCTGATGGTCTGAACCCGATATCCGTAATTCTACTGGCTGCCTTTTGCGCTTTTTACACTCTCAGGTGTGAGTTTGTTGTTAGTGCTTACTCTCCTTGAAACTACGGATTTTTTTTGGCTTAGAGGGCCTGGATAGCTTTGCTAGTAGGAGATTGGCTGGCTCAGTTGCTCTTTTTCAGTAAAAACACGGCCTCGGTCTCTACTTAGTTGTCTTTATGTTGTCCATTATAGTCTGGTCTTTTTGCTATCATCCAGTAGTTTTACGATAACTTTACGCATTCTTTAAATTTTTTGTATAGATTTCCCGTCAATTATAAAGTTTTGATGAAGTTGGGGTGAGGGGCATTGCCCCTTTCGTTTCCTAGAATCTACGGATCTGATTTCCAATGTTTATGGTTGTATTTAAGACCATTAAATATTTTTTATATTTGGTTAGGGGCTTTATAGAAGAGTTCGTTAAAATAAAACGGTGTCATTATTTATTTATGTTTTATTCCTTAGCGGGCAATGGCGAATACTAAAAAGTTTGGGGCTATTCTCAAAGGTTTTTTAAGTTTATTTCTTAAATCTGATTGTTGTCTTTGTGGACGCCCTACGGAGACAAGTCTTTGTTTGTACTGTCACCGGCAACTCCACGCTTCTCAATTCCCTCAAGTTTTGTACAAAGATGATCTTTTCCCACCTTCAAAAGTGCCGGTGTTTATCTGGGCTGTGTATGGCGGTATTGTTAAACGTGCTATTACGATGATGAAATTTGAAAATCAGCCCCAATTGGCAAAGCCTCTGGGTGAGTGGGCGGCTGAGGCTTGGTTAAAGCAGCCCTTGGCGGCTGATGCTAATTTAACTGTTGTGCCTATTCCTCTGCATCCAAAAAAACTTAAAGCACGGGGTTTTAATCAAGCTGAATTATTGGCTGAGCATTTTTGTTCGGTGACAAATTTGCCTCTATGTCGCCAGGGTTTAGTGCGTATTCGAGAGACTGAGGCTCAATTTGGGCTTTCTGCGGTGCAGCGTCAAGAAAATCTACGCAATGCTTTTTCTGTGGGGAAGAGTTTTCAGAAAGGGAAATTTTCGGGCTCTGTCTTATTATTTGATGATATTTATACGACTGGCTCAACGGTTCGGGTTGCAGTTGAGACTCTGCGGGCTGCGGGGGTGCCGGTTTCGGGGGTTATAGCTGTGGCTGCTCCGCCACCAAGGAGCAAATAAGTTTAAGTTGTCGCCCTTTCTTACATAGGAATTTTTGAAGTTTAAATGAAAATATTCCCTTGGGGGGATACTTTTTTTGATTTTGTGTTAGCTATTTATGCTTATTTGTTGAGTTGGTTTTGTTAAAAACATTGTTTTTAATTTTCCGATTCAAAATTATAGAGGATTTTTCTTTTTTTTCCATTTTTTTTACAGAAAATTTTAATAATTAAAGTAAGAGAAACATTAAACGTAAAGTTTAGTATCAATTGCTTGCATATTCCAGAGAGTTTGTTAGAGTAATTACATGAAGCAAATAAAGCTTCGCTGACAGATAGCACAGCGCAGTCCATGTTTGAATTAATGAGGTAAAAACGCTGTTAAATTTCCAATCTGTCTCACTAAACAACAATAGCACCCATGTAGTTGCAGGCTGATATTTCCTCGTTTAGTTAATCTGGGAGTTAGGCGATTAAACTTTTTAAAGTTGACGCTCTCCAAATTAAGAAAACGAATGAGAGGAAATCACTCAGACTCCTAAATTGGGTGCTATTGTTTTGGGCAAATTTAGGATAGGGTAGTTTTAAAAAATTACCAATTATGATTAAAGAAAATTTGGAAGGGCATTTAAGAGAAATTGTACGAGAACGTGATCCGTATTTTGCTCAACAGGGACATTTTTATGTGCGGGAATATATCCGCCAAGAGTTGCGAAGGTGGGGCGAGGTAGAGAGTCATCATTTTGAGACAGTAGGGAAAAGATATCAAAATTTAATTTTAAATATAGGTAGTCAAAAAGGGAATATTGCTGATAAAAAACCGATTATTTTAATTGGGGCGCATTATGATGCGGTGCCAGGATCTCCGGGGGCGGATGATAATGCAAGTGGGGTGGCGGTTTTGTTGGAGTTGGCGCGTATTTTTTCAGAAAAACCGGCTCGATTGCCGGTGCAGTTGGTGGCTTTTGATGTGGAAGAATATGGGATGGTGGGAAGTGCTGCTTATGCTGAAGAGTTGAAGAAAAAAGGGCAAGAAATTCGCTTGATGTTGTCTTTAGAAATGTTGGGATATTTTGATGAGACTCCGGGGAGTCAAAGGTATCCGGCGAAGTTGGAAAAGTTTTATCCGAATTGTGGGAATTATATTGCTTTAATTGGAAGTTTGCGGACAATTCCCGATATGATGCGGTTGAAAGAGTCTATTAAAAAAACACAGGTGCCTTGTGAGTGGTTGCCGGTGCCGAATGCAGGCAAAATGATTCCTGATGTGAGAAGAAGCGATCATTCTCCGTTTTGGGATTTGGGTTATGCGGCGATGATGGTGACGGATACGGCAAATATGAGAAATCCGCATTATCATCAACCGAGTGATACTATTGAGACTTTAAATGTGGATTATATGGCGCGGATTTGTGAGGGGTTGGCGCAGGGGTTGCGGGGCTTGTGAGCATATGATATAACTAAAAGTATAATTTTTTAATGTTTTCTTGTGAGTGAGGGAGGATTTGCGATGCAAAATTTCCCTAGATTGCTGTTTGGGTTTTAAAAATCCAAGCGGTACCGGTGAGTGTGGTTGTATAAGTTGTTAGAGGTAAGGAGAAACTAGGAGTGTATTATGGAAAATTTAATAAAACTTTTTTTTGAAAATCAATTATTTGTTTTGATAATTGGATTTCTAATTGCTGCTGTTTTTCCTTGGTTAGGATTAAATTTTAGTCAGATTACAAGTTTCCAAATGCCCTTTCGGTTAAAAATTTTCGTCACTTTTTCATCAGTATTTATGGCAGTTATCTTTGGTTTAATGCTGCTTGGAAGCGTTAACCAGACACCTGATATTGAAAATCAAAATTTATATAAAAATGAAAATGAGAATTTGTTAGTTTTTAATCTGGATAAAGTAGGAAATAGTTTTTCTTCTGTTACTTCATTTTATGTATTTCAAAGGGGACAAAAGCCTGATTTATATATAGGTATGATAAAATTTGATAGGGGTTCAAAAAACCCATCTTCCGGTAAATTTAAAGATTATAGTGTGCATGGTCTATGTGAAGGGGATATAAAAGTTTCCCGTATTGAAAAAGACAAAAAATTAGAATTTCAATTAGAATTTGATGCGAATAACGTAGGATTAAAAAAGAAATCAAAGGAATTTTGCAAGGACGCTGTAGTAGAGGGATTAAAAAAACATTCTTACAATAATTAAATAACAAAACTTTACCCACCGGCACACGAGTAATTTAGCCTATTTGTTACCAGCCATAATAGTCTCCGTCACGTCAGCCTGACTCGCCATAGTTTTCAGATTTTCCTCTTTTTCAACTTCCTCATCATCCGGCAACATTTCTAATTCGTCAGCAATCATTTCTTGCAATTCATCATCACAATGCGTGTGTAAATGAGTTACTGATGCCAACAATTCCGCTAAAATTTCCGCTTGTTGAGAGGCACTTAATTGAGGAGTTTGCATCTGGCTGAGTAAAGTTTGAACTTTTGTACATTCTTCCCCCAATTCAGAAATTAAAATTTTAAAAGTTTCATTACTACCTATAATTTTTTTGGATTCCATTTTATTTTCCTAATCTTTTGATTGCTTTCCTGATTCCTTTTTCAAAGGCTAAGATTTCTTTGCGCCAATGATAAACTAATCCTTCATCTGGAAAATCTTTTGCCTCCTCGCTGCTAATTTTTTCCATATGTTCATCAATGCGTTGTTTTAAACTTTGAATTGCTTTTTTATGATGCTTACTACCCATGAGTCAACGTGATTTTAATATTAACATATTTTAGCTTATACTAACCAATGGCAGCGGCGATGCTAACTAATGGCAGACAAAATGCCTACGGGGATTTGAAAAAACTTATCTCGACAACTGTCTCACAACCCCCTCGCGGCGCCTTCCCCACGCGGATCTGCCGCCCCTTCTAAACCCCCATCTGGGGTAATAATAATTAAATTCGCATTTCCCCAATCAGCTAACTCCTCAATTTCATTTCCTCGGTTTCTTAATTCCGCCAAAACTCCACTATCAAAATTCTTTTCTACACGCAACTTATCCGGCACCCATTGATGATGCAATCGAGGTGCAGAAACCGCTTTTTCTGCATCCATTCCATACACCAAAACATTTAAAATAATCTGCAAAACTGTGGTAATAATTGTACTGCCGCCAGGCGAACCCACCGCCATTTTTAACTGATTATTTTCTAATACAATTGTCGGTGTCATACTTGATAAAGGAGTCTTCCCAGCTTCCACAGCATTTGCCCTACCTCCTACCAAACCAAACAAATTTGGAGTATTCGGCGCAATGGCAAAATCATCCATCTCATTGTTTAATAAAATTCCCGTTCCCGCTGCAACCACACCGGCACCAAATCGCCCATTAACTGTAAAAGTTAAACTTACTACATTTCTTTCTTCATCTACTACCGTTAAATGGGTTGTATCTTCAGATTCGGCTTTGGTAAATTGCTGTAAAATATTAATATCAGCCGGCTTAACTTCACCGGCAGATTTTGCCCGACTCATATCAATTTCAGCCCGCCTTAATTTGCCATATTCAGGATTAATTAAACTTGAAACCGGCACCGGCACAAAATCAGAATCTCCCAAATATTGTGAACGATCTGCATAGGCAATTTTCATCGCTTCTACTAACAAATGTAGCGTATCAACATTATATCTTCCCCAATTTTTTATATCGCTATCCCCAACAATATTTAAAATCTGCAATAAATGCACACCACCCGAAGAAGGCGGCGGCATTGAGCAAACTTCCCAAATACGAAACATCCCACATACAGGTTGTCGCCAAATAGTTTTATATTCTTGCAAATCTTCTAACGTAATTATCCCATTATTTTGCTGCATATCCACAGCAATTTTTTCAGCAATTTCTCCTCTATAAAAACTTTGTGGATCTACAGAAATTGCTTGTAAAGTTTTAGCTAAATCTTTCTGAATAAGCCTGTCTCCAACTTTCCACATTTGCCCATTGCGGGTAAAAATTTCCTTGGCGGCGGGGTTAGCTAATAAAACATTTTTGCGTGCTTCAACAGAATCAACAAAATTTTCTCCTACTAAAAAACCGTGATTTGCTAAACTAATTGCAGGCTTTAATACAGTTTGCCAAGATAATTTTCCATACTGCTTATGCAACTCATATAAACCGGCGACAGTCCCCGGAACTCCTGCTGCCAAATGCCCGTTTATGCTACTTTGTGAATGCGCCTTTCCTTCTGCATCTAAATACATATTTGGGGTTGCTTTTTGGGGGGCGCGTTCTCGAAAATCCAAAGCTTTTATTTCGCTATTTTCTGTTAGCCTTACCATTGCAAAACCACCTCCACCAATACCGGCAGAAAAGGGTTCAACAACAGATATGGCAAAGGCTGTGGCTACGGCTGCATCAATGGCATTGCCGCCTTGTTTTAACATCTCAACTCCCGCATCACTTCCCAAAGGATGAGCAGAAACAACCATACTTTTTTGGCTGCGGAATGGTTCGGCAAAAGTGGCAGAAGTAAAGGTGAAAAATAAAATGGTGGGAGTAGCCCACCCTACAATTTTGTGCATTTAAAAAATCTCCAATTACCAATTATCGAGCATAGCCGGTGCTGCGGAGAAAATCATTCAAATTATTAAAATATTCTGAGCGATCTCCTCCTAAATAAATATCCTGAATTTGCATCCAGCCTTCTCTTCCTTGCCCCAAAGAATGTAAGTCTGCTAGATAGGCTGCTAAAACAGCTTTGCCATCTTGCCCTTGAGAAATTCCACTTTGATAAAGTCCCCACAGTCGGCGGGCATTTTGAGACACTAAATTAGGATAATTTCGAGTTACATCAAACATCTGTCCACTGCGGTATTGAAAAATTTGTAAGGGCCCGCCGACATCGCTATAATTTGAGGCATAACGTAAGCCAAATCGATAATCTAAACTTTCAAATTCGGGCAATCCATCAGCATCATAGTCTTTTAAATTATAGCCAGCATATCCCCAAGATTGTTGGGTATAACTGTAAGCTTTTGAACCGGATAAATAGCGAAAAATTAAGGAATTTGAGCAGCAACCAGTCCCGCCCCGCGAAAATAAATCGATTAAAACTTCTGGTTCAGAATCTCCGTCTAAGTCCATTAAACGAAAGCCTAAAGAAGTGCTTAAACCGGTTCCTACCGGCAAGGGAGTATCTAATAAGTTTACCCCGTCTCTAATCACCCGCAAACGCAAATTTGTATAGAGATAATTTTGCTTATTATAAAATAAAATTGCCTGAACTCTGCCATCTACAGAATTTTGCACTTCTGTTTGCAAACCGCTGGTATTTGGTGCCGTGACTACATACTGCGGTGGCACCGGCGAAGCTTTGCCTACAGTAGCGAGTGCTTGACATACAAAACTAGCGGCTTCTGCACGAGTGGCGGGTGCATTTGGGCGCAAAAATTTGACGTTTGGATAGCTAACAACTAAGCCTTTTTCTGTTGCTGCTGCCACCGCATTTAAGGCATAAGCTGGTATTTCTGGATAGTCATCATAAACTAAGTTTAATTGGGCGGGTGAAAAGGTTTGTGCTGCTAAGTTTAAGCCGTTTGTAACTGCTACTAATGCTTGTACTCTGGTGATGGGTTCATTGGGTTTAAAATCGCCGCTAGGAAAGCCTGCTAAAAAGGCTGTTTCTCTGGCGGTACTAAGATCGGTGCCGGTGCGTGTTGAACCGGGAACATCGGAAAAAGGAGCACTGGTGGTAACTGCTGGGGCGCTGGCAAAAGCTCGGCTAAGAATGCTAGCATATTCTTCTCTACTCATGGAATCATTGGGGCGAAACAAGCCATTTTTATAGCCAGAAATTGCTCCTTGTTTAGCAAGTTCATCGATGCACAATTGAGCCCAATGTCCCCGCACATCTTCAAAAGTTGTCCGGGCAAAAACTGGAGTTTGTGTAGTCAAAAGTGCGAGGGTTGCTAAAAAAGCGCCGCCGGTTTGACGTTTTTTCATTTTAAGTACCTTTCTATTTTCTTGATTGTGTAGCGCAGATATCCGTTATTATAATTTTAATAACAACTCATACCAAATTTTATCGAAAACAACTAATCTATCTGCTTTTATCTGTGGTGTAAAAAGCTCTAAAATCTAATTTTGGTATCAGAGGGAAAATACTAAAGTTGAGAGTAAAACAAAATTAGCCAAAAAAGAATAGTTGAGAATGTTGGACTCTTCAGGGTTAGGATATTGGCTCTGTTGACAAGACCATACTTTGATATTGTCACTTCAATTACTCTAATTTTTTAGTTTTTAAAAACTTATTTTTAGGCAATTACAAGAGCAACGAAAGTCTTGTAACTATAAATTTTTAGAAAATGGGTCACGAAGGGCTCGAACCTTCAACCATCAGATTAAGAGTCTGTTGCTCTACCATTGAGCTAGTAACCCCTGAGATTATTTTAGAATAACAGACTTGCCTGCCTTTTGTCTAGTAGGTATTTCTATAAAATCCTGATTTTTCAAAATTTTAAACAAATCGATATCTGCTTCTAACAAACAAGCATGACCACTATCGGGGAGAGTAACCATCTTGGCATTTGGCAACCGGCTTACCAACATCTTAGCCTCAGAAACCGAAGGTAAAAGGCGATCTGCCGTCCCTGCAATTACTAAAGTAGGTTGCCATATTTTCCGCAATTGCTCGGTTGAAATTTGGAATTCTCTTAACAATGAGAGCCGCCACACGGTTGTTTTTTGCGGCACGTTTTCCATTGTTTTCATCAATTCTTCTAAGTCGCGGGTTTTGATGCGTTCCCAGGCTGCCAAAAATGGTACTAAACCGGCGGCGGAATAGGGATATACTGCCCCTGGTAACAAACTCACCAAATGGGAGCCAAAATGTAGCAGCGGTTGCCGGTTAAAAGAAGATGCGGGATTTATTAAAATTAGCCTATCAATTAAATGAGGTGCTTTTTGGATTACTTGTAATGCCAAACATCCGCCAAAAGATTCGCCACACAAATAAACTTTCCTTTGTTTTTTGCCTTCTAATTCCGCCTTGATTAAGTTTACTACTTCAGCGGCTAGAACTTGCCAAGTTGTTAAATCTCCTGGAGAAATTGCCAAAGAACGAATGTCAAAGGCGACTTCTAAATAACCTAGTTGTGAACGCAATAACTGGCCGGTGCCATCCATTCCTGGTAAAAATACAAAAAGGGGAAAATCGGGCTTTAAAGGTTTGGGTGTCAGCAAACAAGGCCGACTATTTATTTCTGGCATGACTGAATCATTTTTAATTATTCATTCTTTATTGTTGAAGGTTTTGGAACAATTTTGCAAGGTTTTATTGAAAATTGAGCCGCTTTTCTTTGATTAATAACATCCTTGTCTGAGTAAACCGGCAATTTCTGCACTGGTGGTAGTCAGCAATTCTTCTACTACCGCCTTTGCTTGTTTGCCGCCATAGGCTTGCCTATCAGACGAGCTTATCCAACGAGGCCGGCCTACCAAAACATTAACTCGTTTATAAACTACCACAGGGTGAAAACCTCCTTTTTTGAACATTGGTTCTGAGGGGTCAAACCAACTTAAAACCTGTAGCGGTACCGTTGGCAACACCACCTCCTCGGTACTTGCTATTGCCACCGGCAACACCACCAAATTTTCCACCGGTGTTCGCAATGCCAAATGAGCAAAACCGCGTTGAAATTCTGTGAGCCGGTCAGGGCGGGTATGTTTTACCATTGGCTGGGCACCTTCGGGAAATATCCCCACCCATTCCCCCATCCGTAATAACTCAGTTGCCTGCTTAAAAAATTGTTGATGACGTTGGGCCGGTGCTTCTAAAGGAAAGGCACCCAACTGCGTCACCACCTCCCGCAACACCGGCACCTGCTTCATATAGTGATGGCAGGCAAACCGAACCGGCCGGCCAAGAGCCGCCATTAAAAGCGGAGCATCCATAAAGCTACGATGGTTACTCACCACCAACACCCGGCTATCTGAAGGAATACGATTTTGATAACTTAAAAACATCCGCGTGTCTAGCCCAGCTAGCAGCGAACGAGAAAAGAACAGAGGACTATCCACAAACATAGAAAATTAATTAAAACTACTAAAAAACTATTTACACTCGACTCTTTTTAACGTAACATTCATTTACTCAGCCTCACTTATGCCTAAAGAATGTTTTCATCCAGCCTACCAGCAGATAGAGAATCCCAGTCTAAAGTAATAAGTTTGCTTTTATTTGGGATTCCTCAAGGATGAAAAGTATGCCAAAATAATTTTTTATCTTGCCAAAAAGCATAAAAATTTTCATCGGCACACAAACTCGTGAGGCAACAACAGACTCAACAAGAAATTTTAATGAATTTTTTGTTAGTCCTCACCTTCTGTCAAAACTCTCTATTTTACCCATCAGAGATGACAGAAGCCTGTTTAGTATCAAAATAAAAGCCTAACAGCGCACTGCGGTCAGCAGTGTGATAATTTTTACTGTTTTTTTTCATGCAGACTAATTGTAAAGTTAAGATTTCTTGAATTTTAATAAAAAAAGTCATAAATTCTGGTAAAAAAAAATTAATAAAACTTTCCGCCCAAGAGTTGTCGGGAGCCGTCCAATCGAATTTTAAATAATCAAACAAGCATTGAAAAGATACAGTAGAGCGTACACTTGGCAATTAAAATGTAATTTAAAGCGTCTTTACAGACGGCAAACTCATCAAAGGGCAAAATAATTACACATCCTATGAAAGATAGCAATAAACGTAAAAAGACATTTGCGCTTACCACGCCGATTTACTATGTAAACGATATGCCCCACATCGGTAGCGCCTATACAACCATAGCCGCTGATGTCACCGCAAGATTTGAACGTTTACGCGGCAAAAACGTTATGTTAATCACCGGCACAGATGAACACGGCCAAAAAATTGAGCGTACCGCTCAAGAGGCCGGTCGTAGTCCCCAAGAACAAAGCGATAAAATTGCTAATAGTTTTGTTGAATTATGGCAAAAACTTAATATCAAAAATAACCGATTTATTCGCACCACAGACCCACGCCACGAAGCCATAGTCAAAGAATTTTATACCCGCGTTTACAACCAGGGCGATATTTATTTGGGAAGACAACAAGGATGGTATTGTGTTGCCTGTGAAGAATTCAAAGAAGAACGAGAATTATTACCCCAAAATTATTGCCCGTTGCATCCAAATAAACAAGTAGAATGGCGAGATGAAGAAAACTATTTTTTTCGCCTATCAAAATATCAAAACCAACTTCAACAACTCTACGCCACAAGACCAGATTTTATTCAACCAGAAAGCCGACGAAACGAAGTTTTAAATTTTGTAGGGCGGGGCTTGCAAGACTTCTCTATTTCCCGTGTCAATTTAGAGTGGGGAATTCCCATTCCTAACGACCCTAAACATACAATTTATGTTTGGTTTGATGCCTTATTAGCCTATGTAACTGCCTTACTAGAACCCGAAGATGAACCCACCCTAGAAAACGCTTTAGCTCGCTGGTGGCCCATAGATTTACACCTGATTGGCAAAGATATATTACGCTTTCATGCCGTTTATTGGCCGGCGATGTTAATGTCTGCCGGTGTCAAACTTCCTGACAATGTTTTTGGACATGGATTTTTAACAAAAGATTCCCAAAAAATAAGTAAAACATTAGGAAATACCGTTGATCCATTTGTTTTAGTAGACCGTTATGGAGCCGATGCTGTGCGGTATTATTTCCTAAAAGAAATTGAATTTGGCAAAGACGGAGACTATAACGAAACTCGATTTATCAATACCCTCAATGCCGACCTAGCAAACGACCTAGGGAACCTCCTAAACCGCACCTTGGGAATGGTGAAAAAATATTGTAATGGCAAAGGCCCCAATGTTAACAGCGCCAAAATTCCTAACAGCAACCCCCTGAAAGCAGCCGGCTTAAAATTAGGTCAAAACGTCGCCAAAGCTTACGAAAATCTTGAATTTAGTAGCGCTTGCGAAGCAATTTTAGACCTAGTTCGCAAATGCAACAAATATATAGATGAACAAGCCCCTTGGACACTTTATAAAGAAGGCAAACAAGAACAAGTCGAAGAAGTGCTTTATAGTGTCTTAGAATCCGTCAGACTAGCGGGCTATTTGCTCTCACCAATTATTCCTAGCATCAGCACAGAAATTTACAATCAATTGGGCTATGCAATTGACTTAAATGCAGAGCAAACTCGGACTTTCCCCGCACCGGCAAAACATACTGGTGCTTTTGTAGGAGAAAATAAAACAGCTTCATTCCTCAAAAATTGGCCGGTAGCAGAAAAAATTCTTGAGCCATTTTTGAAAGCGCCCGTTTATTTTAGGGAATCCTTTACAGAGTACCATCGACCTTTAATTTTGGGAGGTACTTTGGTTGGCTTTTTGGGTGTCACTAGCTTTTTGTTCAAAATTCTAAAAGAATTTGACGATATACCTTTGGTAAGTCCAATTTTAGAACTCATTGGTATTGGATATACGGGCTGGTTTTTATTGCGCTACGCCAGTTCCGCCGAAAGCAGACAAGCCTTGCAAAAACAACTGCAAAGTTTATTGGACCAAACTTTTGGCCCTGACACCGAAACCTTCAACATTATCGCCAAAACAGAAGAGGCAAACGCCTCCAATGCAGGTGACAATAAAGGTATAGTGGCTAGTGTCGCCTCTTTTAGCATTCATGCTCAATGGGGAATTTTACCCGCTGCTCAAACCTTGGGAGAAGCCAAGCCCGTATTTCAACGCCTTGAGCAATTAGAAGCCCTTTCTTCTTAATTCTTTCACGGAAAACAAACCGTGATAGTAAAGAGGGAAGAGTAATTTTAACAAAATCCTTCCCTCACACAAAAACCAGCTAAAATGAGGGATTCTTTTATCCTGATAGCAAATAATAAAACGCTGAAAGAAAAGAAGACCCATTAAAAACAAAATCAAAAATTTTTCATAAAAAAACCGAGGCATAAAATCATGTTGAGTCATTCAGATAACCCTGTTGAACTTTTTACACCAGAACAAGTTTTAGAAAACCGAGGACGAGTTGCAATTTTTATAGACGGATCTAACTTATTTTACGCAGCCCTTCAGTTAGGCATTGAAATTGATTACACCAAACTACTTTGCCGACTAACTGCCGGTTCTCGTTTATTACGTTCATTTTTTTATACCGGCGTTGATCCAACCAACGAAAAACAACAAGGCTTTTTATTATGGATGCGTCGCAACGGCTACCGCGTTATTTCCAAAGAATTAGTACAATTACCAGACGGATCTAAAAAAGCAAATTTAGATGTAGAAATTGCTGTTGATATGATGGCTTTAGTAGGCTCTTATGATACCGCAGTTTTAGTCAGTGGCGATGGTGATTTAGCCTATGCAGTTGATTCTGTAAGTTATCGTGGAGTCCGGGTTGAAGTTGTTAGCTTGCGCTCTATGACTAGCGATAGTTTAATTAATGTAGCAGACCGCTATATTGACCTAGAAAGCGTCAAAGAAGACATCCAAAAAACTCCCCGGAATGGCGGAAATTATACCTACCGACCTCTATCGGGTATCAGTTTATTAGATGAACAACAAGGACGTTAATTTTTGCTACCGCCTCCCTTTGTTTTAAAAAGCAAATAGACCACCCCATTCCAAAAACCCCTCTCCCTAACCGACGGGGCTTAAAAAATTTAAAAATGGGACACTTAAATTAATTTAATTGTGAAAAAAGCTAAAAGTAAAAAGTCGAAACAAAAATCAATACAAAAACCTTTTTTTTGGCTTTTACTTTTGGCATTTTATCTATTTTTAGGTGGGTGCGGAAATCCTAATCCAACCCCAACACAAACTCCCCAAACTCAAACAGAAGAACAGGGAACTTTAATAGTTAATAATGCCGTTTTAGAACAATTTAAAGAAAATGGTCAGCAGGTTTGGAAAGTCAAGGCTATCAAAGCAAGATATAGAAAAAATAAAGAAATTGCCGAAGTTGAAAAACCCGAAGGCGAACTTTATCAAGACGGAAAATTAGTTTTTATCATCCAAGCAAAAGAAGGAGAGGTTCAACAAGACGGTAAAAAAATCTTCCTCAAAAACGATATTATTGCTATAGATATTCAAAGCGGCGCTGTCTTGCGAGGTGACGAGTTAGAATGGACTCCAGACCAAGATTTATTAATTGTCCGCAAAAATTTAAACGGCACCCATAAACAACTTGATGCTTTTGCCAAAGAAGCCCGAATGTATAGCCGTAAACGCCAAATGGAATTAATTGGCGAAGTTATTGCTGTTACTAAAGAAGAACCTATCTTACACTTGCGAACTGAGCGGGTATTATGGGAGATTGATAAAGAACTTGTCATCGCTCCTCAATTTGTTTTAATTGACCGCTATCAAGATAAAAAAATCTCGGATAGGGCGGAAAGTAAAAAAGCAGAAGTTAATTTAAAAACTAAAATTGTTACGTTAAAAGATAATGCTACTGTTAGATTATTAGACCCAACTTTGGAAATTACAAGTAATGCAATTAGTTGGAATGTAGAAGCGGAAATGGTGAATTCTTCGGAACCCATAGAAGTTAATCACACTCAAGAAAAAATAGTCTTCACCGGCAACAGTGGAAAGGTTGACATTAAACAAGAAATATGCTATTTGGTCGGCAATGTTCAAGGTTATGATACTGTTAAAAAAACTCAACTGCGGGCTGATGAGTTAACTTGGTTAATTAAAACTCAAAATATTGATGCTCAAGGTAATATTATATATCGCCAATTTGACCCAGAATTTGCGGTTTCTGGGCCTACAGCTACCGGTTCTTTGAAGGATAAAACCGTTACGGTGTCTGGGGGTGGTGGGCCGGTTGTTACGGAAATAATACCGGAAGAAAAACGTTAAATTTTTGCTTTGGGGTTAGGGTTTTTAACCCCAGATGAACTGTTTATTTTTTCTGGAGTTTATGTTTTTGAATATTAGCCACCAGTTACAATTTCATTTCGGGCTGCATCTCCTATTTTAATATCGGCTTCGGCGTGAGAAAATCCTGGGGCTATGGCTGTTAAGGGGCTTTCTGGAATTCCTCCAAATTGTTTCTGTAAACTTTGGAGAAAAGAGTCTTGTTTTGTTCTTAAACCTTCTATATCTTCACCTCGGTTGATGATGGCAAAATAGACTACTCCATAGTCTTTGGTAGGTAACATTCCGGCTAGGGCGCTTACATTAAAAAGAGTGCCAGTTTTAACTACAGATGCTTGGGGCATTTTGCGATCTTCTACGGTGCCTTCGTCTTTTCCTGCAACTGGAAAAATATCAGCTATAGTATAATTTTTGTCTAATTGCTGATATAAATAACGTTGTAATGCTATGTACATTGCACAGGCTGCCCTGGGAGAAATTCGGTTTTCTTGACCTAACCCAGAACCGTTAATTAATAAAATTTCTTCTGGGGGTACACCGGCGGCTTTTATTGCTAAGTCTTTAACAACTTTCACGCCGCCAACTCCATCAGCAAGCATTTGAGCAATTTCATTATTACTGTGAATATTCATTTGGCGAATAATTTCACTCAAGGGCAAAGAAAGATGTTTAATTAACGGCTTTCCCTTACTAGCAGCTAATTTTACAGTACCGGCAATTTCTAATTTAGGCTTAGGCGTTCCGGGGGGTAGACTAGAGTAAACAAATTGAGCGTCTTCTTCCCATTTTTCCGGGTTTAAAGCTTCAATGAATTGTTCCCCACTCTTTATAGGATCTTGTTCAAAATTTACAGAAAACTTGCCGTTAATAATGACGTTTCCTGTGATGCGTTTAATACCAAGTTTATTCAGTGCATTACCCACCGCAAAAGCTTCTTCCCAAATAAAAAAAGGGTCTTCTCCTCCAGTTATAATTAAATCTCCTTTTAAAATTCCGTCTTCTATAGGGCCATTAGCTGAAAATAAAGTCGTGAATTGATGAGTTGGCCCCCAAGTTTCTAAGGCTGCAATGGAAGTAGCAATTTTTGTTAGGGAAGCAGCAGACAGAGGCGTTGTTCCTTGGTTGTTAGCAAGTACAGTTGTATTTGTTTGTAACCATACACCTTGAGCGTTTTTTTGCAAGCCCTTGGCAGTTAAGGTTTGTAAATAATTTTCTAAAGTTTTGGTAGTGGCTGGTTCCGCATCAACTTCCAAAGTCCAGCCCGGAATTCCAGGGCCGGTTAGCAACGAAAAAGCATTTAACTCGCGGGTTGATACTCCCGCTTTCTCTAACCACAATCCTAGAAATCCTGAACTCAATAACTCAAGCATTAGTGTAAGTAAAAGGTTATAACAGGTGCGGCTGGCCCGCAAACAGTCTCAGTTTAGGTCAAAAGAGTAAAAATTCGATATTATGTTTCGCTTGACACCCGCAACTGGTAAAATTCTTAAGGTTTCTACGACGCATGATCAATGGGTTCGACGCGGGCAAAAGTTGCAATTGACGCTATGGGAGGGGATTATGCCCCGGCCCAAATCGTTGCGGGAGCGATTAAAGCACAGGAAGAATTGGACGTTGAGGTGTTATTGGTGGGTGACCCCCAGCAAATTGAAGCCTCCCTTAAACAACATCCCAATGCTAAATGGCCAGAAATCGTGCCGGCAGAAGGCATTGTGGAAATGGACGAGGAGCCTTTGACGGCTCTTAAACGTAAGCCAAAGTCGTCAATTAATGTGGCGATGGACTGCGTAAAACAAAAAAAAGCTGACGCAGTGGTGTCCGCCGGCCACTCCGGCGCAGCTATGGCCGCCGCTTTACTCCGCTTAGGTCGTCTTCCTGGTATTGACCGGCCAGCAATAGGTGCTGTATTTCCTACAGTGATACCGAATAAGCCGGTTTTGATTTTGGATGTGGGGGCAAATGTCGATTGCCGACCAAAATTTTTAGAACAATTTGCCGTTATGGGGACAATTTATAGCCAATATGTGCTAGGAATTAACCAACCTCAAGTCGGCTTACTGAACATTGGTGAAGAAGCTTGTAAAGGCAACGATCAGGCAATTCGTACTCACCAACTTCTGGAAGAGAATGTCTTGGTTCCTTTTATCGGCAATGCTGAAGGTCGAGATGTTCTATCGGGTAAATTTGATGTCATTGTCTGCGATGGTTTTGTTGGCAATGTTTTATTAAAATTTGCCGAAGCCGTTGGCGAAGTGGTGCTAGATATTCTGCGAGAAGAACTGGTAAAAGGGATAAATGGTAAGGTTGGAGCCGCTCTTTTAAAACCAAATTTACGACGAATCAAACAACGCATAGACCATGTAGAACACGGCGGCGGTTTGCTGCTAGGTGTTGCTGGTGTTTGCATTATTGGTCACGGTTCTTCTAAGGCTGCTACCGTATGTAATGCGGTTAGGTTGGCAAAAGAAGCTATCGATAACCAAGTTTTAGAGCGCATCCAATCTCAATACAAAAAACCTGACAAAGAATCGGCAATTATCAGTCAGCCAAAAGAGTGAGGAAACGGAGATGAGTTAAATAAAAACATCTGCGTTAATCTGTGGTTTTTAAAAATATTTATTGACCAAGATCAACTTAGATGAAAAATTTTAAAATATGAGAATTCAAAAACTCTAATAAAACTCATCTTCTTTTTCTTAAACTCACGCAAAACGACGGAGGAACCTTGAATCAATTAGACACCGGCATCTCAATTATTGGCTGTGGTTCGGCTTCCCCGGTAACGGGTTTAAATAACCACGCCCTCACTGCAATTGTCGAAACTTCCGATGAGTGGATCGCTTCTCGCACCGGCATCCGTGAACGTCGTGTGGCAAGTCCGCAAGAATGCCTCGCTGAATTAGCGACAAAGGCTTCTAAAAATGCTCTGGAAATGGCAAAAATTGAGCCGGAAGACCTGGATTTAATTATTTTGGCTACTTCAAGCGCTGATGATTTGTTTGGGAGTGCCGGTCAAATTCAAGCCAATTTAGGGGCAACTCGTGCGGTGGCTTTTGATATGACGGCGGCTTGTTCGGGGTTTGTTTTTGGGTTGGTGACGGCCGGTCAATTTATTCGTACCGGTGTCTATAAAAATATTCTTTTAATTGGGGCTGATGTTCTTTCTCGGTGGGTAGATTGGAAAGACCGGCGTACTTGTATTTTATTTGGAGATGGCGCCGGTGCTGTGGTTTTACAGCGTTCCCAAAAAGATAATTTATTAGGTTTTGAATTACGCAGTGATGGGGCCGGTTATCACAATTTACAATTGGCTTATCAGCCGGAATCTTACGAAATTACCCCTGGAGTTGATGTTAGTCAAGGGGGTTACAGTCGGATTACGATGAATGGTCAAGAAATTTATCGTTTTGCTGTAAAAAAAGTACCGGAAGTAATAGAAAAAGCTTTGTTTAGAGCTAATTTGACATCGGATAATATTGATTGGTTAATTATGCACCAAGCTAATCAACGAATTTTAGATGCGGTGGCGGATAGAATGAAAATTGATCCGCAAAAAGTAATTAGTAATTTGGCGCATCATGGCAATACTTCGGCGGCTTCTATTCCTCTGGCTTTGGATGAAGCGGTGAGGGAGGGAAAAATTAAGGCGGGAGATGTAATTGCTACGGCGGGTTTTGGTGCCGGTTTGAGTTGGGGGTCAGCGATTTTTTCGTGGGGATAAAAAACGGGTTTTCGGGATTGGGGGTGTGAAAATAAACGGAAAATTGCTTTAATATTTTTTGGTTGGGAAGTGCCGGTTTTTCAAGTTTGGCTGCCGGTATTTGAAAGAGATATAAGACTTATAAAAGTTGGTTTTTATGCTTATATCCAACCTACTAATAATACATGAAAAATGACAAGGGAAAAAATGACAAAAACAGCTTGGGTATTTCCTGGACAAGGTTCGCAAGAAGTCGGAATGACGGCGGATTTTTTAAACTCACCAGTCGCTAAAGAACGATTTGAAACAGCCGAAAAAATTCTCGGTTGGTCGGTTGTAGAATTATGCGAATCTGATGAAGAAAAACTTTCTAATACTCTTTATACTCAACCCTGCCTTTATGTTGTTGAAACAATTTTAGTCGATGCGTTGCGTGAAAAAGGACAGGAACCGGATCTAGTGGCCGGTCACAGTTTAGGCGAGTATGTTGCGCTTTATGCGGCGGGAGTTATTGACTTTGAAAGTGGTTTGCGTTTAGTTAAATGTAGGGCTGAATTGATGAGTGAAGCAGCTGGTGGTCAAATGGCTGCATTGATGGGTTTTGACCGCTTTCAACTGGAAAATAAAATCCAAGAAACGGCAGATGTAGTGTTAGCAAATGATAATAGTGTGGCGCAGGTTGTAATTTCGGGAACCCCTGAAGCTGTGGATGAAGTTATCTCAAATATCAAAACAAAACGGGCTGTAAAACTAAAGGTTTCTGGCGCTTTTCACTCGCATTTAATGGCACCGGCAGCAGCGGATTTTGCTAAGGTTTTAGATGGGGTGAATTTTGCTGAAGCTAAAGTGCCGGTTTTATCGAATACTGACCCTACACCGGCAACAGATGCAGCAACCTTAAAAGAACGTCTCAACCGCCAAATGACAGGATCAGTACGGTGGCGTGAAATTATGCTCAACTTGCCAGAATTAGGAATAGAAAAGGTGGTAGAAATTGGCCCCGGTAAGGTGTTGACCGGCCTTATAAAACGCACCTGTCCTGATATTAAGTTGGAGAATATTAACAATCTGGCTCAAATTGGGGGTTAATTTTATCACACAGAGGACACGGAGGTTTTCACAGAGGACACAGAGGAGGTAGCATAAATCTTTCTATACCTCTGTGTTCCTCTGCGCCTTCCTCTGCTTCCTCTGTGTGATAAAAAACCTATGATATTAATCAAATTAATCAAAGGTAGTTTGTATTGTGGGTAAAAGTCGAGAACCTGTTGAAAGTTTACTTTTGTACCATTTGTTTAAGTGGTCTGTTGTTGCACCGATGTTTAATACTTATTTTCGAGGTCGCGTTTATGGCGCCGAAAATATGCCTACTTTGGGGCCGGTGGTGGTGGTAAGTAATCATGCCAGTCATTTTGATCCTCCTATTGTTTCTAGTTGTTTACGCCGACCTGTTGCTTATATGGCGAAGGAGGAATTGTTTCAGGTACCTGTTCTTAAGCAAGCAATTACGCTTTATGGTGCCTATCCTGTGAGTCGTGGCGCGGCAGATCGCAGTGCAATTCGTGCGGCTTTAAATTCTTTGGAAAATGGTTGGGCTACGGGGGTTTTTTTGCAGGGAACTCGAACACTAGATGGTAGAATTACTGAGCCTAAGTTGGGGGCTGCTTTGATTGCGGCTAAGGCTAATGTTCCTCTTTTGCCGGTGTGTTTGTGGGGTAGTGAGAAGATTTTGGTAAAGGGTTCGGCGGTTCCTCGTTCTGTGCCGGTGACGGTTCGTGTGGGAGAATTAATTAAAGCTCCAATTTCGACAAATCGTGATGAGTTGGAAACTGTTACTAAAAAATGTGCGGATGTTATTAATGGAATGCACGATTTAGGCCGGTGATGTTATATTTAACCCTTGACGATTTTTGTTAAAAACAAATGATGCAGGATATTAGAGCAGAATTGAAGGAAATGTTGGATGAGTCGGAATGGGAATGGTTGATTCCTCATGCGCGACGGGAGGCAATTGTGGTGGTGACTCCCAATTTAGATTTGGTTGATGTTGGAGTGGCTATTGCTGGGGATAATGTGGAGTCTGTGCAACGTTGGATTAGTGAAGCGCTGATTTATAAGCCTTCTCAGGAAGAGTTGACTGATTGGAATGGCAATCAAAAAAAGCGTTTTAATACTTTAATTGTTCAGCCTTATGTTTTGATTCAAGAATTAGCGGCTTAAAAAATTAGTTGGGTTTAGTCAAGCAAAACCCAACTAGCTTTTATCTATTTCTAAATTTCTAATCTAATTTTAATTATCGACTTTTTTTAGTGGTTTATTGGTAAGGAAAATATCGGCTTAAGCTTGAGCCTGTATGGCCGGTTGTTACCCACAAAATTGCTCTGGCACCATCTCTAATTGATTTTTCTATGGGTTCGGGTTCTTCTTGGGAGGGCACCGGCATGGGTTTAAATGTTATGCCTCTACTTCCTAAAATGATTTCTCCGATGATGCTTGCTCGTCTTATATGATAGTCGGATGTAACTAGATAAACGCTGTCAATGCCTCTGGCTTGGAGGTCGTCTACAAGGGTGGTGAAATTGGTTACAGTGTCGGTGGCGCGGTTGTCTAAGTGTAGCCTTTTTAAATTCACACCGGCTTCTGAAAATACCCATTCTGCATATTCTGAGTTGCTGCCGCCGGTTATCCAAATTTCTAGGTTAGGATATTCACGGGCAAACTGGGCAGCAAATTTTTCCCGATCTGTTGCCCCACCCAACACTAATAAGGCTTGGGGTTGACTGAAAAAAGTTTTGATTTGGCGGTAGCCTATCCAACCAGTTAGGGAAAAAAAGACTAGCCAAAATAATATTACGGTGTCTCGCCATGACCTCGAAACCCGCTTTTTCTTTACTCTGTAGCGTCTGTTACGCTCTCTGGTTGGATGATAACTCCTGTCAACCATTGTCGCTTGATTCCATAAAGTTACTGGCAGCAATTCCTTCGACAAGGCGTGGAATTGCTCCTCAAATCCCTTTCTGAGTTATTTTGCTCACGTCGGGATTTTGTCTGGTTTAGCTTATCACAATAACGGGACTGGCCGGGGTCGAACCGGCGGCCTAGCGCTTCAGATTTGTGTGAGTTTCCTCACTTTCTGGACTATTCCTTCACCTTATGTTTGCAACACTTAGGTGGTGGCCGTTGTGTTCAAGGAGGTTTCAATTTTGTAGAGCATACTATCAGGAACGTAGGGTTTTATGAACGTTAAAAAACGTTTCCCTTCTTGGGTTCCCATTCGCAGGCGGTAGCTGGTTTGGTTTTTGCTTAACCCCCATTTAAACCCCCACACTTCCAAAAAGTAAGAAATTATTATTTCATTTTCTTCTAGGGAAAGTGCGGTATTCAGCGTAATTTCTAGGGCGTGAATTTTGCCGTTTTTTCTCTTAAAAGACTTTGTTCCCGCATCGAGAAACCAAATTGCTATCCCCGCTATGGTTAAAAAATTTAGTAACTTTCTGGTTACGGTTTTTTTGCCTTTGGGATATAGCTTTTTTAGCAATATCCGTGTGAGGGGAATTTGTTTAGGTTCTAGGCGAATGAAGTCGCGGTCTTTTAGATGAATTACGCGGAGGTTTACCGGTTTTTTTGTAATTTGTTCGAGGAGTTGTTTTTTAAATAAAACATAATCCTCTTTGCCGGTGGAATGCTGGATAAAGAAGTTATTTTCAGTTCTTTTTGAAGAACCTAATAACATTCCCAACAAAACGCCTCTCTGCTCTACTTTTGATAAGACATGAAAGTCTATCTTTTTTTCTCCTTAAACCAGTCTCTGCACCTTCCGAATTCGTCATTAATCTAGGTCTGTGTCTGTACATTTGTCATTGCTGATCAAACCAAGTTTTGACAAGGGACAAAGAACTAGGGACTACGTTTCGGCTTGGCTCAAGATTACCGTATCTGTTGCCAGATTTAGGCTTCCTTGAATTTGACCACATTCAGACCTGGAGTTTCCTCCAAGCTGCCCGATTTTTCAGGAGGCGCTCGCTCTATCCAACTGAGCTACAGCCCCATATCACAATCCATAATAACAGATATTGGCGTAATTTTGGAGATTTTTAGAGATTTTCTGTTATTAAGACTTTCGATAGATACCGGCCTGTTTGTTGTTAAGTTGAGTGCCAAGTTCCATCCCAAGGGCCACCACCAACTTCTAAGCCGCAACATTGACTGGTGGCGTTGAGGATGTCTTGAAACCGGCCTGCCTTTTTTTCCCGTAGGGTGAGGGTAAGGTCGCCGTAGGCGGTGTCGCGGCAGACGAATTTGAGGCCGTCTTGGGTGGGTGCTCTAAGGAGTAAACCAGGCCGGTTGGTGATGCCGGTGAGGGTGACTTCGTGATGATGTGTTTTGGCGTGCATTTGCCATCTTCCCCAGGGGGAAATTTCCCATGAAACTTTTGCGTTCCAGGGTACGAATTCATAGAATTTTTCTTGATAATGAATTCCTACCATTGCTACGCTTTCTTCCCACCACAAAACGCCGCGTCTTCCGCCACCGGCAGTTAAGGCAAGAGTTGGGTGATTTTCAAATAAATTGCAGTTGAACCAAAACCATTTTTTCGGAAAAGATCGGCCCCAATTTTTCTCGGAGTAGGCTGGGGCGTTGATGAATTCATAGCGTTTGTTTTGCCATTCAATGTAGCCGGTGGCGTGGCCGTGTGCCATTAATATTTGCCATCCTGGTTCAAATATTGGCAAAGAAGATAACCAGCCGGCGGTTGATTGTTGGGGTGCATTTGTGTTTCCCCAGCCGTAAATTGGGGTAATTTCATACTGCCATTTTACGCTGTGGCCGGTGCTGGGGTCAAAAAGTTTTCCTTGGTTGAGTGTGGATGTTGCTTGATAGCCTTGGTGGATGTTTTTCTCAAATTCTTCTGGTGTTAAAAATTGGGCTGTTTCTGATTTGGAAAAGTTGGTTTTTCCCCAATGTCCTAAACCTAAGATATCTTGCCACGCCCAAAATTTTTTAACATCAGGAAACGTGCGAATAAAATAGGTATCATCGGGGCCGAGTATTTGGGCTGCACCTCCGGCAATGGGGGTGTCACCGGCCGGGTCTTCTATAGAATACATAAAGGCAAAAGTATTGCCATCGGCGGGTAAAGTTACGCGGTAATACCAACCTTCAAAAAAGCGCCCGCTACCGTCCCAATGATAGCCGCTGTGGGGGGTTCGGAGTTTTATGGGAGGGTTACTCATGTTTGGTTTAGCAAATTTTTTAATTAAACTTTTATGAGGTTAACATATTGGCGATGTCTGGTTAATTGTATTGTCATCTGCCAGATTTTTTATTGATTTTGTCAGTAATGATGTTTAATTTTTTTTTAATATAGCGGTTTTCAATCATATCAAGTACAAAAACAACCCCCCAACCCCCCTTATTAAGGGTTTAAGAAGGGGCAAGGGGGGTTCAATCGTACCTCAGCAGATAGAGAAATGCTATAGATTTATATTTAATTTAAAATTAATAATAATTAAGCATAGCATAAACACACAATTAAATAAAATAGATAACAACAAAGCCGGCAAATTTAGCTAAAATCTGCCGGCTATTACTAAGATAGAAAAAATCGATGTCAATCGATGAATTTTAAAACAACATTGGGTCGTTAATTTTCTTCACTGCTCATTTCTTCTTCATCAGTTGCCTTGGTTTCAGTGCGCTGCTTTCTGGAAAAACGGCCTGTATTTGTTTGTTTGCGGAACTGACGGGCATATTCGCGGTTGCGGAGTGCTTTTTCTTTTTTGGGATTGCGGCGTTTTGCCATGTGAACCTCATCGTTAATAAAAACTACAAAAAATCTAAGGATTTACGGTGCAAGTTTGTTCGCTGCAATAAGGCAAAAAATTTCGCTTTTTCATTGCCGGCAAATAAAGTCTTGCCGCGAACACAGCTTAAAACAAAGAACAAGGCCATACACTGCAACAACTGCCTTGATTTCACACGCACAGGCTGCCGGCGAAAATGGTCATCAACCACATCGTCTCTCTGAACGCATCATCCATATCAAAGCCTGTCAGAGAGCTATAAAAAACTCTGGCACTGAGTACAGGGTCGGGCTTGTTGGTAAGTTGTTACTCGTTTAACTTTGTCTCCTTGTTCAAATCGGTCACTCGACAGCGATCCTTATTGAACTTGCACCGGCACAGTATATGATAACAGGTTGGGGTTAATTTATTAATCTTCGTGTTTTAACAAGCTCCCCTCGGCTTCTGTCTATCGTTTTTCCAGAAAAACACAAAATTTTCTACTTTTTTACTCTTGACAAAAACTAATTTATGACCATTAACATCGGTGAACTTGCTCCTGATTTCAGCCTACCGGACGCAGACGGTAATATCATTACTCTTTCTAGCTTGCGGGGCAAGCGCGTGGTGTTATACTTTTATCCCCGCGATAATACGCCTGGTTGCACCAAGGAAGCTTGTGCATTTAAAGATTTTTACACTGAGTATCAATCAAAAAATATTGTGGTACTGGGAATTAATAGTGATGATGCCAAAGCTCATACAAAATTTATCAACAAATATCAACTTCCTTTTCCTTTATTATGTGATGAAGGGGCAAAAGTTGCGACGGCTTATGAAAGTTACGGGCTGAAAAAATTTATGGGTAAAGAATATATGGGTGTTCACCGGCACACTTTTGTAATTGCCCCTGATGGTACTATCGAAAAAATTTACCGCAAGGTTAAACCGGAAACTCACGCAGCGGAAATTTTGGCAGATATTGGCGAGTCTTAATTGGCTAGGAAAATTTGTAAAAAAAATCTAGCAAAAATCTTGAAAAACCAACACTTTTATGCAGCGTTTATGGCAGTATTTTCAAACAATTTTAGGGGTGATTTTTCGTCATCCTGTCACCGGCGCTGTGGCCGTTCCCATTTTACCGGATGGTCGAATTGTCATGATTCGTCGTCAAGATACGGGAGAGTGGGGTTTACCTGGAGGAATTGTCAATTGGGGTGAAGATATTACAACGGCAATTCGTCGAGAACTTCAGGAAGAAACAGGCTTAAATTTAGTTAAAATTCGTCGTTTAGTTGGGGTTTATTCTGCACCTGACCGAGACCCTAGAATTCACTCTATTTGTGTGCTTGTAGAGGCGGAAGTTGAGGGAGAAATGAAAGTTTTTGATACTTTGGAGATTGCAGAAGTTAGGGCTTTTTCTCGTGATGATTTACCTCAAGGTAAGCTTAGTCACGACCACAACCGGCAGTTACAAGATTATCTTAATGGGGACACGGTTTTAAATTAAGTATGGGATACCGGCTGTACATTTAGTAAGCAATTAAGTTTTGCATTCCCCAAAAAATTAGATGTTCATCAATAGTAATGCGGGCTGCAATATCAGGAAATAATTGTTGTAAATAAGAACCTACAATTTGTCTGTCACCGCCGGTGAGTGCAATATAGCTGGTGGGAAATTGCTTTAACCAGTCGGTAATAAAGTTTTGAATGCCGCTGATAAGGGTGTAAATAATTCCGCTAAAAATTGCCTCTTCGGTATTCAAAGCCCAACGGCAAGGTAAGCTAGATTTTGATGTAATTTCTAGGAAAGGAAGGGCGGCAGTTTTTTGGGATAAAGAGTGAAATTGTAAGCCTAGTCCGGGTAAAATTGCGCCGCCCATGAGAGTTTTATTGCTATTAGCAGCGGTGAAGGTTAAAGCTGTGCCGGTGTCAATGACTAAAACCGGCCAACCTAATAAATTGCCGGCACCCCAAACTGCCAAAGCCCGGTCAATTCCTAGGGTTTTGTAAATACCCGCCATTGGCACATCTGCTAGGCTTAAAAAGCGGGCATTTCGATAACTTTGCCAAGATTTTAATAAGTGGGGTACGACGGAAGCCACGACAACCGGCGGCTGTTCAATTAAATTTGTGGCAAAAGATGGAATATCATCTCTATTAAAGTTTGGTTGCCACGCTGAAAATGCGAATTCTTTTGTAAATAATTGCGATGCCGGTGGGTGGTGGGTGTCATAAGATGCTAGAAGTTGCCGGCCAGAAAAACACGCCCAATGTAGCCGTGAGTTTCCTACCATTAATGCTAGCCAATAAGGGTTATCCTTGGTTGCTTGATTCATTTGGTTAATTAATTTCCTAGAGGTCGTTTGTTTCTTTTCTGTTGCTTTGTTGCAGTTGTTTTTGCATACAAAACTTAAGTATTTTCCTCATATTATTTCCGTCGCATTCGGTGTAACGTAATATCAGGTGAAAAATTTTTACCACAAATCAGCCATTGCTTGATGGTAAAGCGGTAAAAAGTTTTAATTTTTGTAGCTTTTCCTTGACAAAGAAAATTTTTCAACCCAAGGAAAAAACTTGATGGGCTAAAGCCCAACAACGAACCTAGCAGGCTTGAGCCCAACTAAATACCTAGAGGGTTCAAGCCAAACTAAATAACTAGAGGGCTAACGCCCAACTAAAAACGAGGAGATAAGAAAATGGCTGTTGAAAAAGTAAACTCTTCTTCGAGTTTGGCAGAAGTTGTAGACCGTATTCTTGATAAAGGCATTGTTGTAGATGCTTGGGTTCGTGTTTCTTTGGTAGGAATTGAATTATTAGCTATTGAAGCACGGATCGTTATTGCTTCTGTGGAAACTTATTTAAAATATGCCGAAGCTGTTGGGTTAACAGCCCAAGCTGCGGTGCCAACAATTCCATCGGTTTAGATAAGTCTATGTTCAAAAGTCAAAGGAGTTAAGTTTTGACTCTTTTGGCTTTTGAGTTGAAAAATTATCAGTAACGAGTAGGAAAATTAAACAATGGCTTTTCAAGAGCAATGGCAACTCGAAGCTAAAAAACGCCAAGCACAAGTACAAGCAAGAAAGCAAGAAATTCAAGCAAATTTGGCAAACTTGCAAAAACAGCGCCAAACACAAGCGCTACAGGTGCGAGGAGAGTTGAGTTTATTTAGAGAAAATTTGGCGACAACGGAAGAAAGCCGGCAACAAGAAGAAAAGTTACGGACTGCAAAACGTCAAGAATTTTGCGAAAGTCTGCACCGGCATACGGAAAATTTTTTAAATAAAACTGCCAATGAACGTCAAGAAAGTGCTGAAAAATTGGCAGAAAATTTAGATGAGTTTGTAAGTTTTATTCAGCAAAAAACTACAGAATTTTTAGATGAAACTGCTGTAAAAAGAAGGGAAAAAGCCACACTTTTACAGGAAGATTTAGCTTTGTTTCATGCTGAGTTGACGGCAAGTGTGAACGAACTACGCCGGCAAACACAAATTGAGTTGAAAAATATCAAAGAAAAAAATCAACAATTTTTAAGTCTGCGCCACTTAGAAAGGTTGGAATTAAAAGCAGAACTGACGGAAAAATTAACAAATTTTATGGAAAATTTGCGTTCTGGAGTGCGAAATTATCTGGAAGAATTAGAGTTGATGCGCTGGGAAAGGGCAGAAAATTTAGAAAAGTTTTTGCAAAAAAGCCATGCTCAGAGAATGGATGGAGTGAAGGCTTTGTTTAGCCGGTTTGCAGAGTATCGTCAAGAGTTAAAAGAATATCGAGAGGCTTTGCAAGCTGAAGTTTGGGGCCATAAGACATCGGAAATTGAGCCAGAAGTGAAAATGATTGCACCGGCAAAAGTTGAGATGCCTAAAAAAATTGAAAAACCAAAACTTAACCCAGAAGAGTCTCTAAAACAAAATGCTGTAGCTTTGGAGTTAGACGTTTATCACTATATTTTAAAAAAACAAGGGGCTCGTTTATTAGAAATAGAAACGGCTTTAGCAATTAACCGAATTCAAGCGGTTGATGCTCTGCGTGCTTTAGTTCAGAAAAATTACATTGTTCAGCGTGATCGCCTTTATATTCCTGTAAATTAGAAAAGCGAATTGGGTAATCTTAAAATAAGGCAATTTCTACTCTAAAATCTCCCCTATAAACTCAAGATGACAACCGTACTGAGAGCCTCTGCGAGAGGTTTTATCAACACACCTAGCGTTGAGCGGACTGCCTCCAGAGCTCTGCGTTATTTGCAATCAGGATTTTCTGTGCATTTGCGTGGGCCGGCCGGCACCGGCAAAACGACTTTGGCTTTACATTTGGCGGATCTTTTAAACCGGCCTATTGTTTTAATTTTTGGCGATGATGAGTTAAAAAGTTCAGATTTGATTGGCAATCAATCGGGCTATACTCGTAAAAAAGTTGTGGATAATTATATTCACAGTGTGGTCAAAATTGAAGATGAATTGCGCCAAAATTGGACAGATTCTCGGTTAACAATGGCTGCCAAAGAAGGCTTTACTTTGGTCTATGATGAGTTTAATAGATCGCGGCCAGAAGTAAATAACGTTTTGTTGTCGGTTCTGGAAGAAAAAATGCTGATTTTGCCTCCCAATGGCAATCGGTCGGATTATATTCGCGTTCATCCCCAATTCCGGGCGATTTTTACGTCGAATCCTGAAGAATATTGTGGGGTTCATGCTACTCAAGATGCGCTGTTAGACCGATTGGTTACTATTAATATGCCGGAACCGGACGGGTCAACACAAATAGAAATTATTGTCCAAAAAACCGGTATTAAACGCGAAAAAGCTGGTCAAATTGTACGGTTGTTGGAAGTGTTTCGAGAGCGGACGGACAGTGATAAACTTTCGGGTTTGCGGGCCGGTTTGATGATTGCTAAGGTATGTTTTGAACACGAGGTAGAGCTATTACCAGAAAATGTTGAATTTCGCGAGATTTGTAGCGATGTGTTGGTGTCGAGATCGGGGATGCCGGTAGATGTGGCAAGCAAGCTACTTGATGAAGTTTTTGATGAGCTTTCTGCGGTGTGGAATGTTAGCAGTGATATCAACATTACGGTTTCTGCTACGTCTATTGCTGTGCCGGTGATTTCTGATGAAAAAGTTTATGCTTTTTTACAACAATCTCAAGGAGCAAAACTTTCAGAAATTGAAATGGCTTTAGGAATTAACCGCATTGAAACTACGGATGCTTTAAGGATTTTAATTAAAAAAGGTGTGGTGAAGCAGCGAGAAGATCGTAGTTTTGTTATACTGGGAGATAATTAAAAGTATGATGTATTTTTATTAAATTCCTAAATCCCTCGTTTTTAATTTTATGACCTTAACACCGCAACCTCGCTCAACTGTCCCCAATCGGGGAATTCCTAGTGCTACTTCGGGATCGACTTTGGCAGATATTTTAGAGCGGGTGTTAGATAAAGGTATTGTAATTGCAGGGGATATTTCGGTTTCTGTTGGTTCAACGGAGTTATTAAGTATTCGGATTCGTTTATTAATTGCTTCGGTTGATAAGGCTAAGGAAATGGGGATAAATTGGTGGGAAAGTGACCCTTATTTAAGTTCGCAAGCCCGAAATTTAATGGAGGCAAATCAGGAATTATTAGAACAAATAAAAACTTTGCAACAAGAAGTGCAGGAGTTAAAGGTTTTGACGGCTAGTAGAGAAGTTTTGAAAGAATGATAGGTTAGGGCCGGCGCGAGGCGTGTACAGGGTATAAGTAAAAAAAACCTCTATAAATAATTAAAAATGATGAGTAATGAAATTGTTGTTAATCCAAAAAAATCGGGTAAAGAAGCCGGTTTAGCGCCTTTGGTTTTGACGCTGGTAGAGTTGATTAGGCAGTTGATGGAAGCTCAAGTAATTCGCCGAATGGATTCTGGTTTGTTGAATGATGATGATTTAGATCGGGCTGGGGAAAGTTTACGCCGGATGGAAGAACAAATCATCAATTTATGTGAGATTTTTGAAATTGATCCGGCAGAGTTAAATATTGATTTGGCTGAGTTTGGATCGCTTCTTCCTAAAAGTGAATATTATCCGGGCAAAAGTGGGGGCGATGCTTCGATTTTAGAGTTGCTTGATCGGTTGCTACACACGGGGGTTGTGGTGGAAGGAAGTGTGGATTTGGGTTTGGCTCAGTTAAATTTAGTTCATGCTAAACTGCGATTGGTTTTGACTTCGCAACCTTTGTAGTTTTTTTGATATTAATTTGCGTTACAAAAGCTTTTATTTTTTTGAAAATATGCTAGTCTGTAATTTCGTTTGAGTTGAAAATTCTGGCATTTATTTCAAGTTAAAATCTAAAATTAAGAAGATGGAATACGGACTTTATTTATACGGAATTTTTCCGGCACCGGGGCCAAAAAATTTACATTTAAAAGGGTTGGATGGACAGCCGGTGCAAAATCATTTGATTGGTGAGTTTGCTTTTTTGTATTCGGAAGCAAAACAAGAGCGCTATTTAGCAAGCCGGCGCAATTTATTAGGGCATGAAAAGGTTTTAGAAGAGGCGATGCAGCAGGGATACAGAATGCTATTACCGCTGCAATTTGGTTTGACGGTGGAAGATTGGGAAAGTGTTAATCAGCAGTTAACACAACCCTATGGGGAAAGTTTAAAGATGCTTTTTAAAAAGCTAGAAGGGCGGCGGGAAGTTGGAGTTAAAGTTTTTTGGGATTCGGAAGTTGAGTTGCAAAAAATGGTGGAGGAAAATGAAGTTTTAAAAGCGAAAAGAGATAGGTTGGAAGGTCAGAGGTTAGGGATGGATCAGGTAATAGAAATTGGTCAAGAAATTGAGCGAAGTTTGGAGGGGCGCAAGCAGGAAATTATTGAGGTATTTCAGGCAGAATTAAATCCTTTGGCTGTGGAAATGGTGGAAAATGATTTGTTAACAGAAAAAATGATTTATAATGCGGCTTATTTGATTCCTTGGGAGTCGGAAGAAACTTTTAGTCAACGTGTAGAAAAGCTTGACCGTCAGTTTGAATCTCGGCTTTTAATTCGCTATAATAATTTTACTGCTCCTTATAACTTTTCCCAATTGGATTAATTATGATTTTTAGATTATTAACTTTACCTATTACCGGCCCCCTTGAGGGTGTGGCTTGGATTGGTGAACAACTTTTAGAACGCGCCAGCACGGAACTTGATAATAAAGAAAACCTCAACAAACGCTTGTTAGCTTTGCAATTAGCGTTTGATATGGGGGATATTTCTGAAGAGGATTTTGAGGTGCAAGAAGAGGAGTTATTATTAGCCATGCAAGCGCTACAAGACGAAGAAAACGCCAGTGATTAATATTCCAGCAAAAACGTTTGAAAATCTGTAACTGATGGTTGATTTTTGGCTGGTGGTGTTATTGTTTGTGGTAAGTTTTTCTGTTCGGCTGGCAGAGAATTTTCGATTAGAGAAATTTCTTGTTTAATTTCAGTGAGGCGCTGGTCAATTTGAATATGACGTTGTGCCATCATTTCTAATTCTTGCTGCAAACGCTGTTTTTCAACGAGCAGTTTATACATTTCTAAATGAGCAGATGCTTCGGTTTTTTGCCTGGGCATGGTGCTAATTTTGGGGATGATTTTTCCTCGGCTAGGAAGGCGGCGCATAGGTTAAATAGGGTAGATTTATTGTTTTATATTTTAGCATAAAATCTTTTAGTTAAAGTTTGGTAGGTAAGAACGGTTTGGGGGTTTCTTTAAGTTGCAAACTACCATTGTGCAGCGGAAGTTAACAAGGTAAAAGCTGCTTCAACCGGCAAGGCTTTTGAGAAGTAATAACCTTGCCCATATTCACAGCCTAAAGATCGTAGTAAAGCAAGATTTTCGGCGGTTTCTGCCCCTTCTGCTACCACATCCATTGCTAAACTGTGAGCGAGGTTAACTATGGCGCGGACAATTTGAGTATTTTTTTCAGCGGTGTCGGTGCGACTAACAAAAGAACGGTCTATTTTTAAAGTATTGATGGGGAAGCGGTGTAAATAACTCAAAGATGAATATCCTATGCCAAAATCATCTAAAGATATTTTAATTTGGCGCTGACGTAACTGCAACAAAATATCGTTAGCTAATTCGGTATTTTCTATTAAGGCTGTTTCGGTAAGTTCTAATTTAAGAAATTGGCTATTAAAGTTTGTTTCTAACAAAATTTTATCAACTTCTTCGAGAAAGTCGCGCTGTAAAAATTGCTTGGCAGAAAGATTAACGCTGATGGTTAAAGGTGTACAATTTTGCCATTGTTTGATTTGTCGGCAAGCTTCCCGCAGAACCCAAGTACCCAAAGGCAAAATCAAGCCTGTTTCTTCGGCAAGGCTAATAAATTCTGCGGGGTAAACCATGCCTTTTTCTGGATGTTGCCAACGTACTAAGGCTTCAAAACCGCTAATTTTTCCTGTTTTTAAACAGACAATGGGTTGATAATGTAATACAAATTCTTGACGTTCTATGGCTCGACGTAAATCATTTTCTAACTGTAAGCGAGCAACGGCTTTATCGTGCATGGCTTTATCAAATATTGCAGAATGTGCTTTGCCTTGAGCTTTGGCGTGATACATAGCAATATCTGCATCGCGTAATAAGTCGGTTTGTCCGTCATAACTGCTGGAACTCACGGCAATTCCGATGCTGGTACTTATAACAACTTCTTGTCCTTTTATATGAATTGGTTGTAGAAAAAATTTATGTATTTGTTCGGCAATATAGATGGGTTCTTCCGTGTTATTAATGCCTTCTAGTAAAATTACAAAATGATCGCCTTCTAAACGCGCTACTAAAGCGTTGGGTAAGAGAATATGGGTTGTTGTAAGTTCTAAGTTTGAGGTAGGATTTAACTGGTATTCTGTTAAACATTTTTGCAGCCGGTGGGCAATTTCGGTGAGCAAGCTATCACCAACACAATGACCAAGACTATCATTAACAACTTTAAAACGATCTAAGTCTAAGAGTAAAACTGCATACAAGTAATCGGGATGTCTGTTAGCCCGAATCATTGCTCTGGTGAGTTGTTCTATGAAAAAAGCCCGATTTGGCAGGCCGGTAAGGGCATCATAAAAAGCATGATGAATTAATTTTTCTTCGGCAATTTTTCGTTCTGTAATGTCACTTTGAACGCCTATATAATGAGTTAGATTTCCTTGGGGGTTATAGACAGGAGAGACGTAAAGTTCATTCCAAAACATCCTTCCTCTTTTGTGATAATTTCGCAAAACAACTTTGCATTCTGTGCCTTCACTAATGGCTTTTCTTAATTTTTTTAAGGCCGGTTGATCGATTTCGGTTCCTTGCAAAAATCGCAAGTTTTGGCCGACAACTTCTTGGGCTGAGTAGCCGGTCATATTTTCAAAAGCGGGATTTACATATACTACAGGATTATCTTTTATTTGGTTGTCAGTAATGGCAATTGCATTGATGCTGCTGTGCAATGCTCTCTCGAATAATAGCAATTTTTCTTCAGAAAGTTTGCGCTTAGAAATATCACGAGAGTTAATAACAAAACCCTCAATAGTGTGATCTTCTAGCCGGTTTGCACCAAAGGCTTCTAGAAATACCCAATTTCCCTCTGCATGACGAAATCTAAATTCAAATTTGATGACTTTTCCTGGTCGTTTAACTGCTTCTAGTAATAAAATTTCTATGCCTTGTTTATCTTCTGGATGAACATAGTCTAAGGCTTTTTTTCCGATTAAATTTTCAGCTTCATAGCCTAAAATTCTGTGAATTGAGGGGCTTTGATAGCGGATGGTGCCGTCGGCTTCTAAAATTGTGATAATATCTGAGGAATTTTGCACCAGAGAGCGGAATCTTTCTTCACTTCTTGCTAACGCTTCAATGGCTTTTTTTCTTTCATCAATGTTGATGGCGCTAAAATAAACGCCTGTGACTCGTCCTTTTTCATCAAAGACAGGATTGTAATTAATTTCAAACCAATATTTTTGCTCGTTTTTTTCAATAAAACGCTCAATTTTAACAAATTTTCCTTTTATTGCTTTTTTAAAATCTCGGTTAAACAGTTTTACATCTTGGTCTTTGATATATTCATTAATTAAGGTGTCTTCGCTGAGAGTTTTGTTGAAAAATTGTTTTGATATTTGCTCGGCAGTTTGATTAAAAGCTTGAACTTTTCGATCTTTATCTATTAACAGTGTTGATGCTAAGCTGCTATTTAAAAGTGCTTTTAATTTCGCTTCAGATTTTCTTAATTCTTCTTCAGCTTTTTTTCTTTTGGTAATATCAATACCAACGATAAAAGCTGCTTTTCCCTCGTTATATTTTTGAGCAATAATTAAATAGCGGCGAGTATGTTGACCTATTTTAGTAGAAAATTCTTGCAACGCTTCTGTGGCAACATCGGCAAAAAATTGGGTCATAAATATTTTAAATTCTGGGCTGCTGCCGAGAAACCCTATATCTTTGCCGATAAAATCATTAGGTTGCAACCCAAATAAATCTGCTAAGTGCCGGTTCACTTTAATATAATGCAAATTTGAATCAATCCAAGAAACAATTCCTGGCACTGCATCAAGAGTATTTTGAAGTTGTGCCACTAGCTGTTCAAGGGTTTCTGTTTGAAATTCAGAGTTGGCTTCTGGACTAATTGTGCTAGATACTTTTGCCTCGCTTACTTCCGAAAAAATACTCAATGTTGCCGGTTCATTATGAAAGGTTAATGTACGAATTGAAACGGCAGCCGAAAATAAAGTACCATCAACTTTTTTGACTTTGATGGGATAATTAGAAATTATTTTATTGTCAGAAAAATTTGATAACAATCTTTCATGTTCCTGTGGATCACAGTAAAAATCGGATTGCCGATATTCAATAGATTTTTCAATTGAAAGTCCAAAAGTTTGCGAAAAAAGTTCGTTGGCATACAAAATTTCTCCACCAACAACCTTCGCCACCACTGCCGCCATTGGCATTAAATCTACTGCTTGGTACACGCTTGATTCTGTATCGTCATTTTGAGAAATTTTGTTGTTAATTTTTGCCGATTTTGGCACGATGTTTTTCACCTGTGGCGGTTCTTTACCCCTAATGGTTGACTCGTATTTAAAATCGTTTGTCGATCTTAACAAAGGTGTTTTACCTCCTCAATTTTGTAGTTTTATCTTTTATTAATTATTTTAAAGGTATTAAAGCTTGCTGGGAAACATTCCTTAGCGAATCTTTAAAGACCTCTAACAAATTTATATTTTAAAACAAATACCAAACTTAATCAATAAGTAGGAAAGCTCTAGGATAAGGTAAAAAGGCTGTTGTTTAATAATCACGCCTCAACGTAAGGGGGAGTCTTTCTGCCCATTGTGGTTGCGCTTCCATCAGAGTCGAAAATCTATTAAATAGGTTAACTTGTATTAAACAATAACTTTTAGTGATTTCTCAACTTCTTGAGAAAAAGATTAAGAAATTATACTCAAAGTTCAAATTTGTACCCCAAGAAGCGGGAAAACCAATACACTTAAATAAATGGCTTAGTTGTTGGCGGGCCGGTGTCGGCACATAAAAAAAGTAGCATAATTCTTTATACGGAGACTCATTATTGTATTATTTATTTAAAAAATATAACTTCCCATCAAGCCGGCCATCCGAACTTCACAAAAATATTTTAATCAAAACAGTAAAAAACAATAGTGATAATTGGTTCACCAAAAACATTCTCTCTAGCTAGGCTGGAATTACCCTCAACCCATAGGGTGTAAAATAAAAACCCCTACCGTAACAAATATTAACTCGTGCCATCTGAGGAGAAAGCCAGAATGCTTGAATCTTACCGCCAACACGCAGCCGAACGAGCGGCCTTGGGTATTCCACCCTTGCCCCTTACTGCCGAACAAACATCCGAACTCTGCGAATTGCTGAAAAACCCTCCAGCCGGCGAAGAAGAAACCCTTATTGAACTTTTGCGAGATCGTGTTCCCCCCGGAGTGGATCAAGCAGCCTATGTCAAGGCGGGCTTTTTAACAGCTGTTGCCAAAGGTGAGATAGAATGTCCCCTAATTGCACCTAAGTGGGCTGTTACTCTTTTGGGTACAATGGTCGGCGGTTATAATGTGCAATCATTAGTGAGTTTATTGCAAGATAGTAATCCTTCAATCTGCGCCTCAGCTGCCTCGGCTTTGAGTAAAACACTCCTGGTATTTGATGCCTTCAATGAAGTCCTAGCCCTTGCAGATGTCAACCCCTATGCAAAACAAGTCATCGACTCTTGGGCGGAGGCTGAATGGTTTATTTCTAAGCCCAAACTCCCAGAAAGCATTACTGTAACTGTTTTTAAAGTCCCTGGTGAAACCAACACCGATGATCTTTCACCGGCCACCCACGCCACCACCCGCCCAGACATCCCTCTGCACGCCCTCGCCATGCTGGAAACTCGGATGCCGGGCGGCTTAGCAACTATTGCAGAATTAAAGCAAAAAGGGCATCCCGTCGCCTACGTTGGTGATGTAGTTGGGACAGGATCTTCTCGGAAATCAGCGATCAATTCTGTGTTATGGCACATCGGTAACGATATCCCATTTGTACCAAACAAACGCAGCGGTGGTTATATTTTGGGGAGTGCCATTGCACCTATCTTTTTTAACACCGCCGAAGATTCCGGTGCTTTACCTATCGAGTGTGATGTTACACAACTGGAAACCGGCATGGTAATCACCATTCACCCCTACAAAGGTGAGATTACCAACGAAAGCGGCGAAGTGATATCTACTTTTACTTTGAAACCGGATACGATTTTAGATGAAGTACGGGCCGGTGGCCGGATTCCCCTTTTAATTGGCCGCACTCTCACCGACAAAACACGAGAAGCATTAGGTTTAGCACCTAGCACATTGTTCGTTCGTCCCACTGTTCCCACAGACACCGGCAAAGGTTATACTCTCGCACAAAAGATGGTTGGCAAAGCCTGCGGATTACCAGGTGTGCGTCCCGGTACATCATGTGAGCCGCGTATGACGACGGTAGGCTCACAAGATACCACCGGCCCGATGACACGGGATGAGTTGAAAGAGTTAGCCTGTCTGGGTTTCTCCGCAGATTTAGTGATGCAGAGTTTTTGTCACACAGCGGCATACCCGAAGCCGGTGGATATCAACACTCACAAAGATTTGCCTGATTTCTTCGCACAACGCGGCGGAGTGGCTTTGCGTCCGGGGGATGGTATTATACATTCTTGGTTAAATCGGATGTTGTTACCGGATACGGTGGGAACTGGTGGCGATTCTCACACTCGTTTTCCTCTTGGTATATCTTTTCCTGCCGGTTCTGGGTTGGTAGCATTTGCCGCAGCACTTGGTGTGATGCCGTTGGATATGCCAGAGTCAGTTTTAGTGCGGTTTAAAGGTGAATTGCAACCAGGTGTAACCCTGCGGGATATTGTTAATGCAATTCCATATATAGCGATTCAAAAAAATTTGCTGACGGTGGAAAAACAAAACAAGAAAAATGTTTTTTCCGGGCGAATTATGGAAATTGAAGGCTTGCCAAATTTGAAAGTTGAGCAGGCTTTTGAATTGACAGATGCGACGGCAGAACGGTCTTGTGCTGGATGTACAATTAAGTTGAGTGTAGAGACAGTTTCGGAGTATTTACGCTCGAATGTGGCGCTGTTGAAAAATATGGCGGCGCGGGGTTATCAAGATGCTCGCACGATTATGCGCCGCGTCGCAAAAATGGAGGAGTGGTTAGCAAATCCAATTTTGTTGGAAGCAGATGCAGATGCGGAGTATGCTGAGATAATTGAGATTGATTTGAATGAGATTAAAGAGCCAATTGTGGCGGCTCCAAATGACCCCGATAATGTTAAGTTATTGTCGGAGGTTGCGGGGGATGCTGTGCAGGAGGTTTTCGTTGGTTCTTGTATGACTAATATCGGTCATTATCGGGCTACTGCGAAGGTTTTGGAAGGTGCAGGATCGGTGCAAACTCGGTTATGGATTTGTCCGCCAACTCGGATGGATGAGTATCAGTTGAAAGAGGAGGGTGTGTACGGTACTTTTGGGGCTGCCGGTGCGCGTACTGAGATGCCTGGATGCAGTTTGTGTATGGGGAATCAGGCGCGGGTTAAGGATGGTGTGACGGTGTTTTCGACGTCTACTCGTAATTTTAATAATCGCATGGGTAAGGATGCGCGTGTGTATCTTGGTTCTGCGGAGTTGGCGGCGGTTTGTTCGCTGTTGGGGCGTATTCCGACTGTACAGGAATATCAGGAGATTGTGGCGAAAAAGATTGATCCTTTTGCCAGTGATTTGTATCGGTATTTGAACTTTGATCAAATTGCTGGGTTTGAGGATGAAGGGCGGGTTATTCCGCTTGAGGAGATGCCGAGAATTGAGGATATTTTAGGGATGCCGGTGGCTTCTCGTTAATTTTTTAGGCTGGGCTTTGCCCAGCTTTATTTTCTGGGAACTTAAAGAGGAATTAGTTATGGTGGATGCTTCAATTAATCCGGTAATTTCTATCTATAATGAAGATTTTTATTTGTGGACGCAGGCAACGGCTCAAAAGCTAAAAGAAGGCAAGTTTAATGAATTGGATATTACCAATTTAATTGAAGAAGTCGAAAGTATGGGGAGAAGTGAAAAGCGGGAGTTAAAAAGCCGGTTAATTGTGCTTTTAATGCACTTGCTAAAATGGGAATATCAGCCAGAAAAACGTAGCCAAATTTGGCATAGCACTATCAGTGAGCAGCGTATTTGTATTGAAGAATTAATCGAAGATAGTCCGAGTTTGCAGCCTCTTATTTCAGAATTGTTTGATGCTTGTTATCAAAAAGCACGTCAGAAAGCGGCGGATGAAACGGGGATTAAGTTAACTTTTTTTCCTCAAGAATCGCCTTTTACGGTGGAAGAAGTTTTGCAGTCTAAGTAGGGTGGGATATGCTTACCTTATAGGTTTATGTGTATTATAAGCGGGGGAATAGAAGATTGTGAGACAACATTAATCCCTATGAATAAAGTAGGAATATGATAGCTTTAAAAGAGTTGATTGAATATCTTAACGCTCTTATATCAACTCAATAAAAACCGCATCAAAAATAATAAATTTAGGCTGATTAATTGCCTTAGTAGCTGTTTAGAAAATCATGTTGTATGTCAGATTGTGAAAACTCAACCAATTTTTGAAAGAAATTACCAAACCTCTCCATTATCTCAAAAACTTCCCTCAAAAAAATAGAATTAACCGACAAAACCCCCAACCCCTTAAAAAAAAACTGGCCCCCTTTAAACCACATTCTCCGGCGCCAAAACACAAGGATAACAAGCATCCCCCATCTCAATTTGCAACGTCACATGATCAATATCAAACTTATGATGCAACTCCTCCCTCACCATATATAAAAAATCATCCCCCGGACAACCCTCCGGCATCACTAAGTGAGCCGTAAGCGCAATCTCCGTCGTACTCATCCCCCAAATATGCAAATCATGCACCTCAATCACCCCCGGTAACTCCGTCAAAAACATCCGCACCGCCAAAGCCTCCACAGAAACCGGCACCCCATCCAACGCCAAAATCCCCGCATCCCGCAACAACCCCCAAGTACCCCAAACAATCACCACCACCACCACCAAACTCATCACAGGATCACACCACAACCACCCCGTCACCAAAATCACCACCCCCGCCAACACAACCCCCAACGACACCAACGCATCCCCCGCCATGTGCCAAAACGCCGCCCTAATATTCAAATCCCCCTTACTCCCCGACATAAACATCAACGCCGTCGCCGTATTAATCACAATCGCCACCAACGCCACCCCAATCACCAAACCCCCCTCCACCGGCTGCGGATCACCCAACCTTTGAATCGCCTCCCAAGCTATCCCCCCCGTCGCCACCAACAAAAAAATCCCATTCAACAACGCCACCAAAATCGAACTCCGCCGCAAACCATAAGTAAAACGAACCGACGGCGCCCGCAAACTCAAAGCACTCGCACCCCACGCCAAAAACAACGCCAAAACATCACTCAAATTATGACCCGCATCCGCCAACAAAGCCAAAGAATGCGCCATAAACCCATAAACAACCTCAGCCCCAACCAACCCAACATTTAAAATTAAACCAACAATAAAAGCCCGATTATAATTAGCCGGTTCGTGATGATGATCGTGATGAGTAGACATTGTTCGCCCCCTAAACCTCTATCTCTCATCAAAGCACTTTTAATCTAAATCATCACCCCCATTAACAAATTTTTAACCGTTTTTAACTTTCCTTCCTTCACCAAAAACCCGGTAACTTTTAGAAACCGGGTTTTTACAATTTCTTTGCCTACTTCATTTAACCTAAAACCACTACAAATTACATCTTAGATCGTGCATCAATTAACCCCCGTTTCACCTGCTCAAAACCCGTCCCCCCGAAACTATTCCGCGCCGAAACCACCTGCTTAGGAGTAATCGCCTCATAAATATCCCCCTCAAAAGCAGGATGCAAACTTTTCCACTCATCCATCGTTAAATCCTTCAATAACTTACCCCCTGCTAAGCAAGTTTTCACAACCTTACCCACCAAATTATAAGCCTCACGGAACGGCACATTTTTTGCAGCCAAATAATCAGCTACATCCGTCGCATTCGAGAAATCTTCAGCCACCGCTTCCGCCAAACGTTCCTTACGAAAAACAATCCCTTCTCGCATCAAAATCGTCATTGCTTCTAAACAAGCTTTGACAGTTTTAACAGCATCAAAAAGAGCTTCTTTATCCTCCTGTAAATCCTTATTATAAGCCAGAGGTAAACCCTTCATCAAAACTAACATTCCCTGCAAATGTCCGAAAACCCGACCCGTTTTTCCTCGTACCAACTCAGGCACATCCGGGTTTTTCTTTTGCGGCATAATACTAGAGCCGGTTGCACAACTATCCGTCAAAGTCACAAAATTAAACTCCTGTGACGACCACAAAATTACCTCCTCAGAAAGTCGGCTTAAATGCACCATAATTAAACTAGCTGCATTCAAAAACTCAATCGCAAAATCGCGGTCACTGACTCCATCCAAACTATTAGAATAAACATTGCTAAATCCTAATAAAGTTGCCGTATAATGTCGGTCAATAGGAAAAGTCGTCCCCGCTAAAGCACCACATCCCAAAGGCGAAATATCAACCCGTTTATACACATCTCCTAACCGTTCCCAGTCCCGTTGTGCCATTTCAAAATACGCCAACAAATGATGAGCCAAACTTACAGGCTGCGCCCTTTGTAAATGCGTATAACCAGGAATTAAAGTCTCAATATTTTGCTCAGCTAAACTTAGTAATACTTCCTGAAACTCTTTAAGTTGAACCCTAATTTGTTCAATTTGAGCGCGTAAATAAAGCCTTGTATCCGTTCCCACCTGGTCATTACGAGACCGGCCCGTGTGCAATTTTTTACCCGTATCCCCGATAATTTCAGTCAACCGGCGTTCCACAGCAAAATGCACATCCTCCGCATCCACGCCCGGTTTAAACAAACCTTGTTGATATTCTTGACGGATCTTCTCTAAACCAGTAACAATTTTCTTTCCTTCTTCCTCGGAAATAATGCCGGTTTTTGCCAGCATTTGTGCATGAGCCAAAGAACCCGTTAAATCATATTCAATTAGCTCAATATCAAAATTAATACTTGCATTAAAACGAGCAATTGCTGGATGTAATGCTCCTTCAAACCGCTGACTCCACGTTTTTTGTTCTGCCATAGTAATTGCACCGATTTGTACATTATTAAAATTATCACTAAAAACCCGTTTTCTCTATGAAAACGGGCATCCTTATGTTATTGTTTCCTCATCAACCGGCCTTAATATCGGTTTAAACCCCGGAAAATATAACCAATTACAACACCAATAATCAGCGCCCAAATTTGGCCGGTACTGACAAAATTATTCCAAGCTTTTACAACTTGACCACCAAAATCAGGATCACTCACTTTTTGCGCCAGAAAATCGACTATAGGTAAATGAAGGCTGGCTAACTCCGATGTAATTTGCATAGCTAAAACCATGATTTTTTATCAAAAAAAACAGAACTTGTGTTGTAGTGCAAAGGATAACATTGCATACACCACACCGCCCTCAACCAGAGGGCATAACCATCATAAAACAAACCGTCAAGTTATGGAGAAATTAGTGATTTTTTCAAGTAGTACACAGATGAGGCCATCCACAGGGTTTCTGAGTAGATATTTCCTTAAAAAACAAACAATTTTTCTAAAAAAATCGGTTTTTTTTTCTAAGTCCTGTTTTTTTCTTTCACAAAAATCATACCTCCCCTCACAAACCCAAGAACTTTTGCAAAATAGGCTTTTTTTTCTTTGATACCAAATCTATAAAACACTGCTACACCCCCTAAATCCCCTATACTGGGGAACTTTTTGGGGGTCTTTCTTCGGCTGAGTTTAAGGAGGTGCGGCTTCCTTTAACTGTAGTAATAATTATGGAAATTGGTATAAAACCTAAATTTTAAGCCCATTTTATTAAACATAAAAAGCCTTGCAACGAACCAGTTTTTCCTAACCACTTCTCTGCAAGACTTTCCTGAAAATTTATTACCTCATTCCCGTTTAATTTTCATCACCACCAAAGTCATATCATCACTATTGCGATTTTCCGGGCCAATAAACTGTTTCACCCGTTCATACAAATAATCTAAAATCTCCTGGGGCGTATCGCAGTGCAGACAAGCCCACTCAAAAGCCTTACTCAAATTATCCTCATCAAACCTCTCACCACTTTGGTTAGCCGCATCCGTAAACCCATCCGTATAATAAATAATCGTATCTCCCGGTTGAAGTTGAATACTCGCCTCTTCATAGGTTGTTTCTGCATCCAAACCAATCAGCATACCCAAAGTATCCAAGCGCAAAAGATTACCCGTTGAAGCTTGCCATAACAACGGCGGATGATGAGCAGCATTACTGTAGTAAAGCATCTGCGTTTGTGGGTCATACTCAGAATAAAACAACGTCACAAACCGATGAGAATTTTCCAGATCCGCATACATTACCCGATTGAGATGTTGCAAAATTCGAGCCGGTGAGTGCCGGTTTAGCACCTCCGCCCGCAACATTCCCCGCGTCATAGTCATAATCAAACCAGCCGGAACCCCCTTCCCCATCACATCGCCAATTACCACACTCCAGCGATCTGTACCGGCCTGATTTTTCAACACAGACCGGTCTCTAAGGGTACTCACCGCACACTCAGTAGTTGTGGGAATAAAATCATAATAATCTCCCCCCACCCGATTAGCCGTTTCACACTTCGCCGCCAACTCAATGCCCTTAATTTGAGGACACTGACGAGGTAGCAAGCGCAACTGTATTTCAGCCCCAATTTCCAATTCCCGATCCAGCCTTTCTTTTTGGCGCAACTCCACCGATAGCTCATCATTTTCTATCGCCACCGCCGTTTGATCAGCCACCAACCGCACCAACTTTTGACGAGTTTCCGTCCAAGTATATTCCCCATCCCGGCTGAAGACATACAACCGGCCCCTCTCAACATTTTTAATTAAAATAGCCGTACCAAAAAGCTGAACCTCCGAACCCAAAACGCGATTTACTTCATAATCTAGCGTCGCCGTATTTGGCATCACCGGCGGCGTTACACCATTGGCTGAAGCCGTCACCTGACGAGTCGCCGCCTCAATAGCTTGACGGATATCCTGACATTGCCGGCCCTCCTGACAGTGTAAACGCTGTAACCTTACCTGACCATTCGGTTTAAACAAAACCAGCGCTCCCCCGTCCGCATCCGTCACCCGCGACGCCACCAGAGGAATTAACTCTAAAAACTGATTCAAATTATTAAAACTGCGAAGCGCAAAACCCAGCGAACTAAGCAAATCTTGGATTTTATGCTGTTCACGCTGCAAACGCGCCACCAGTTCCTTTAGGGCAAAAACTGGAGTCATATCAGCGGAAGTAGGAACGGGTTCACCCAGGTTGTTTGTTGGAAGCATGGATTTAGGTTGAGGCGCCCCTATATTAGCATCAGGGTACAGGGATTGCGGCCCACGTCTAGGAATAGGTACAGCAGTCATAATAATTAGAGTGTGGCGAATCGGTTAAAGGACAGGGGCTGAAGTGCAACGCTTATTCTCGCTCAACCAACTGCTCAGGGTTCCGAATAGTTTTAATGAGCGAGAGTATCAACCGGCTTTTTTTAAACACTTCATAAATGTGTTCATCATAGTTCGTCACGGCGATTTCGGGGTACATTTAAAGCGCCGTTTTGGAGAGAATTCCGCACCATTAGCAGAGGCTCTGTGTGCGTTTAATGGAGCTTATTTGATCTCTTGATGCCGGTCAAAACTTCAGACCAAAAATGTCACCCCTCTCAACCACAGCTTTTTTTGGTTTATTAAAATACCAAACACAGCCTTGTAAAGCCCTAACTGCAATTTAACTATAAACAGCTTATCTACTTACTGCTCAATTTATGCCGGTGCCTCCCCGGTCAAATAACTCTTTTTCTTGTTTCCTGACCATCAAAAGATAAGCTGATCAATCCTTTTAACTTAGTTGCCTAAAAACTGTCAAGCTAATTTACATATTTTTACACCATCGGTCATAACTCCTTGATAATTTTCCCTTACTTCGCTGAATACACACCATATTTTTGCTTTTTTGTCAAGCACTTAACAGGCAATAAACCAAAGTCCTTTAGGGGTAGCGGTTTTAACCCTTGAGAGAAAACCGTACCCCAGCCCAAAAATTAATCACTTAGCAATGCTTCAACAAACTCATAACTTGAAAACGGGCGCAAGTCTTCAATGCCCTCACCGGCCCCAATAAACCTGACCGGCAAGCCTAACTCCTGTACCACCGCCAAAGCGATACCACCTTTAGCAGTCCCGTCAAGTTTTGTCAAGACCACACCGCTTAATTGCGCCGCCTCGCCAAAAACCTCGGCTTGTCGGAGGCCATTTTGTCCCAAAGTAGAATCTAAAACTAACAGCGATTCTACTTTGGCATTGGGGGCTTTTTTCTCAATAATTCTGCGGACTTTGCTGAGTTCGTCCATCAAATTTTTCTTATTTTGTA
>DATNQM010000033.1:0-26869 GCA_036704045.1 Halomicronema sp.
AAGAGCCGGTAGCTGACACTCCGCCCATTCCCAAAGAAGAGCCGGTAGCTGACACTCCGCCCATTCCCAAAGAAGAGCCGGTGGCTGAAACACCATTTTCTCCACCGGCAGACACTCCCAAAGAAAGCCCAGAAACAGAAAACACTAACCCACCACCGGCCAACGAACCCCCACCTCCAGATCCCCCCGTCACAGCATCTCGCCCTCTTGGTGGGCAATCTACAGACTTTATCAGCGATGCCCCAAACCCAAACACATCAGAAAACCTCGGAGAAACTGAACCAAACTCATCACCCGATAGAGGAAGCGATATCGGCGAACCTCTATCCGAGCCCTTTACAAACAACTCCCCACCCATAGACCGGCCACCCGCAGCCGATCCACCCGTCACAGCCTATCGCCCTGGGGGTAGCAGCACCTCTTCTGATTCTGGAGACCCTTTTTCAGACCTAGTAAACCCAAATTCACCTGAAATACCTGGAGGTGAAAGCAGTGGAGGAAATAACTGGAACTCCAGCAACAGTGACACCGGCAATAGCGACGGCATCGGTTCATCCGAACCCTTTGGAAATAACTCAGGAGCAATGGATCGACCGGCCAGAAATACTGAACCGCCGGTTAGCGCCTATCGACCTGGCGGTGGTAGTTCCTCTGGCGGAGGTTTCCCAGACTTAGGAGATCCCGGTACTTCAGGAATACCCGGCGGTGAAAGCAGTGGAGGAAATAACTGGAACTCCTCATCTGGTGGCACCGGCAATAGTGATGGCATCGGTTCATCCGAACCCTTTGGCAGCGGTAGCGGTATAGGAGCAATACCAAAACCAGCAGGAGGATCAGAGGGCCCCTCGCGTGGTAGCGGTGGTACCCCAGGAGTTTGCGTTCGCTGCAATAAACCTGCATATCCCGTCGCAGCCAGAAGACAAAAAAGAGAAGGGCTAGTAGAACTCCTTGTTGACATTGACGCTAATGGTAACGTCGTCGATGTTTCAATAGCCACCCCCAGCGGCCACGAAGACTTAGATCAAGCTGCTCTCAACGGCGTAAGAAATTGGAAATTCTCCTCAGCAGAAAGCGGAGTTCAAGGAAAACTTGTAACAGTTAGGTTTGAGCTAGATAATTAAATTTCTGAGGCAACAAATCCTAAAATTTCCGATAACAAACTGAGTCCTGCTATCCCCATTAACAGAGGCGATGCCTGTCGTAATGTAGAATATCTTGGAAATTATGAACATTAAAAAATCCTCAACAAAAACAAATAAAATATATCAACTGACAACCGTTCTTTTACTCGCATCAAGCCTGTCAATTGCCCAATCTTTAATCTCCTCTCCCAGTGCAGTCGCGGGAGTTATAACCTTGCCCGATGGAAGCCGGTGCGAAGGAGAATTAAGCGAGGGTAAAATTAGCGGCCCCGGCAACTGTCAATACGCCAACGGAGACCGCTACGAAGGGCAATTTCTGAACGGTAAACCGCATGGGAAAGGCATCTATACCTTTAAAGAAGGAGGGCGTTATAACGGAGAATTTGCCGATGGAGAATTCAACGGCAAAGGCATCCGCGAATTTCCCAACGGCAACCGCTACGAAGGCGACTTTAAAACCGGCCAATTTGAAGGAATGGGAGTCTTTACAACCTCCAACGGTACACGCTATGAAGGCAGTTTTGTAGCCGGTTCTCCTAGTGGTAAAGGAGCTTTTACTTTCAGCAATGGAACTCGCTGTGAAGGCGAACTAAAAGACGGCAAAATAAGCGGTAAAGGTAATTGCGTATATGCAAATAAAAACCGCTACGAAGGAGATTTATTGAACAATTTACCTCACGGACAAGGAATTTATACCTTTGCCGAAGGAGGACGCTACGAAGGGCAATTTACCGAAGGACAATTTAACGGCAAAGGCATCAGAGAATACAGCAATGGAAATCGTTATGAAGGCGATTTTGTCAATGGCAAACCCCAAGGACAGGGAATTTTAACCTTTAAAGAAGGAGGCCGGTATCAAGGACAATTTAATAATGGTGATTTCAACGGCGAAGGTGTCCAAGAATTTGCCAATGGTAATAGTTATAAAGGCAACTTTGTCAATGGTCAATTTCAAGGGCAGGGTACTCTAACTTTTGGAAAAGGCGGCAATTATACAGGAGAATTTCAAGCCGGTAAAATTAGTGGCAAAGGCATTTATACATTTGCCAATGGAAATAGCTATGAAGGAACATTTAACGATGGCAAAATGAATGGCAAAGGTATCTATAAATTTGCCAATGGTGACCGCTGTGAAGGAGAATTCAGCGAGGGACAATTCAACGGCAAAGGTCTTTGTATTTATGCCAATGGAGATCGCTACGAAGGCGAATTTCTCAACGGACAAAAACACGGACAAGGTTTGTATGTTTATGCAGACGGAACAAAAGTAGAAGGAACTTGGCAACAGGGACAACTTCAAAAATAACCCCATAACCTACCTCCCCCTGCATCGTTCCCCTCCTTTGCAGCCTTTTATAGCGCTATTCAACTTAGCAAAAGAAGGGGAAAACTTTTAATCAGAGAAGCAAGTTTTCCAAGAAACACAGGCCCCACAAAAAACCGGGTTAATTTATCCACTATTCCTCACTCACCAAAAAAACACTTTAACACCAAATCCCCCTTTAATAGAGACCCATCCCTCCGTGACCTCCGTGCTTACCTCCGTAACCTCTGTGTGAAAAAAAAATTATCCCTCATCCAAAAGGCGTTTATTCACACAACTTCTTAAAAATCCGACATAAACCCTAATCAATTAATTTAAAGTGTTTCTACAAATCAAAAAAAAACATCTAAAAATTCTATCATTATTGATAAGTTTCACATTAGTTTTACTCATCAATAATTGCAGTCAATACGCAACCGCAAGCGCCACCCAAATCCTTTGGGACACCTACGGAATTCCCCATATTTTTGCCAACAATAATCAAAGCCTTTTCTACTCATTTGGGTGGGCACAAATGCAAAGTCATGCTAATTTGATTTTGCGTCTTTATGGGCAAGCGCGTGGGAAAGCTGCCGAATATTGGGGAGAAGATTATCTGGAATCTGATCACTGGGTACAAACTATGGAAATTCCTAATCGTGCCCAGGCTTGGTACCAAGCACAAAATCCAATTTTTCGCAACTATATTGATGCTTTTGCTGATGGAATGAATGCCTATATAAAAGAGCATCCAGAGGCGATTAGTGAAGAATTAAAAGTAGTATTACCCCTCAAACCGGCAGACGTATTAGCTCACCAGCAGCGCGTCATCAATTTTACTTTTATAGTCGAGCCAGAAACCGTTGCAAAACTTGCTAAAAATACTGAAAATAACACCCCAAAAGGCTCAAATGGTTGGGCAATTGCTCCTAAGCATTCTCAAAGCGGAAATGCGATGCTTTTGGCAAATCCCCACTTACCTTGGTCAGATTTATATTTGTGGTATGAAGCCCAACTAAACGGCCCAGAAATTAACGCTTACGGCGCTACCCTTGTGGGTTTTCCTGTGTTAACAATTGCCTTTAATGATAACTTAGGATGGACTCACACCGTCAACACTCACGATGGATGGGATGCCTACGAATTAAACCTTGGTAAAGATGGCTATGTTTTTGATGGCAAAATTCAAAAGTTTGAGGAAGAAAAAAAAGTTTTAAAAGTTAAAGAAAAAGCTGGAAATTTCCGCTCAGAAACTCTAGTAGTGCGGCGTTCTGTTCACGGGCCGGTTATAGAAGAAAAAAATGGCAAAACCATCGCCTTGCGGGTTGTTGGGCTCGATAAACCGGCAGCCCTTCAGCAGTGGTGGGATATGGCAAAAGCCAAAAATTTCTCTGAATTTGAAACAGCCTTAAAGCGCTTAGAAATTCCCATGTTTACGGTTATCTATGCCGACAGAGAAGGGCATATAATGCACTTATTTAACGGTCAAATTCCGATTCGCAAAAAAGGAGATTTTAAATATTGGTCTGGCATTATTCCTGGTGAAACATCAGAAACTTTATGGACAAAAACTCATCCCTATTCCGATTTACCAAGAGTCATAGATCCGCCTAGTGGATGGTTACAAAATGCCAACGATCCACCCTGGACTACAACGTTTCCCAGCGCCATTAAACCGCTCAATTATCCCCCCTACATTGCCCCACAAGGGCTGATGGATTTTCGGGCTCAGCGTTCAGCAAAAATGCTCTTAGAAGACGAAAAAATCTCTTTTGAGGAATTGATTAAATATAAACATTCGACACAGGTAGAACTGGCGGATCGCATCCTTGATGATTTGATTCCTGTCGCCAAAAAAGGCAGCGAAAAAGCCCGTCGTGCTGCGGAAGTGCTGGCGGCTTGGGATCGGAAAGTTGATGCAGAAAGTCGGGGTGCTGTGCTATTTGCCTTTTGGAAAAAAGCGATGGATGAAGATAATTTATTTGCTAAACCTTGGAGCGAAAATGCACCCTTAACAACGCCGGATGGCTTGGCAAATCCACAGGAGGCGGTGCGAGTATTGGAAGCAGCAGCTAATAAAGTTGAGTCAACTTATGGCGCTTTAAACATAGCGTGGGGGGAAGTTTTTCGGTTGGTTTATCAAGGTAAAAATGCAGCGGCAAATGGGGCTGATGGTTCTTTGGGGGTATTTCGATCTGTGTGGTTTGCACCCGCTAAAGAAAATCGTTTTCAAGCCGTTGCCGGTGATTCTTTTGTAGCGGCAATTGAGTTTTCTAATCCTGTAAAAGCAATGGCGTTGAATAGTTACGGCAATTCTACTCAACCAAATTTAGCTAAAACCGGCGATCAATTACAGTTATTTGCTGAGAAAAAATTGCGGCCGGTATGGCGATCTCGTTCAGAAATTGAAGCTCATTTGAGTTCGCGTCAGATGCTATCCCCCCAATTCAGTCGGTGAAATTTTTTGATGATTTATTGACTGGTTTTCCATATTTCGTAGGGGCCGATAAAAATAGCCACCGACTGCAATTAGCAATAAACCAAACGAAGAAATAGCGTATAACAAAGCCATACCGGCACCGGCACCCGTGCCAACAATTCCGCCAAAAATGCGTGCTAAAAAACCTCCGGTTTGCATTGCCGGTTCAAACACTCTATCAGCAAGGGGCCCTGCTATTAATAAGCCAATTGCTGAGGCAATTTGAATGCAAACTGCTCTGGTGGCGAAAACTCGGCCTTGAACTTCTGGCTCAACTTTTGCCATCCAGATCGCCTCATTGGAAGTACCGACGATAGGAAAATTGAGAGATGAGAAAAATTGAGCCGGTATCCAGATTGAAATTACCTGGGCGAGCCCAAAAACTATTTTACTTAGGCCGGTGCCGGCTATGCCCAGTAAAAAGCCCAGTATTCGCTTTTTGGGCCCACCCCAAATGCTAATGAGGGATGCGCCGATAACACCACCCACGCCGGCGGCTGAAAGGATAGTACCGAGGATTTTGGGATCAGCAGCGGTGCGTGCCAAAATCATTGGCGAGTAGAGTGCAGCGCCGATATCGTGAGCAAACCAAAATAGGGAAACTGAAACCAACAAAGCAACCAGACTGGGACGCTCGGCAATATAACGAAATCCAAAGCTGAGTTCTTCCAACAGGTGAGGGCGAGTTGAGTTGGGATGGGGCGTGATTGCCGGTTGGGGTATTTTGACAAATAAAACTGTAGAAATCGCTATGGTAAAAGTTGCTAAATCAATCAAAAAAATCCCATTCAACCCGATACTAGAATAGAGAATACCGGCCAGTGTTGGCGCAATAATACTCGCGCTATAAATTGCTAAAAAACTTAAACTGCTGGCGCGGCTGTAGTGCTTTTCTGGCACCATTGTTGTAATGGTAGTTGAGTAGGCTAATTGCTGAAATTGTTCAAAAAATCCGCTAATTGCTCCTGCTAGATATAAATGCCATACTTGCAGATTTTGGTTGATATAAAGTAATAAAATAATGAGTGTTAACAGCGCCGAAACACCATCACTAACAATCATTAAAAATTTGCGATTCCAGCGATCAACTAGAATGCCGGCAAAGGGAGCTATCAAAATACGCGGTAATTGAGCAAAAAAAAGAAATAAAGCCAAAGCCGTCGCATGATTAGTAAATTCCCAAACCCAAATGGTTAAGGCAAAACCAGACATAGCACTGCCAATAATTGAAGCAGTTTGTCCCAGCCAAATTTGAATAAATTTTTGCATTAAAAAGCCTGTTTATATATTTTTTATGTATAAAATTTAGTTGTCAAAACCAGGGCCATTGCTGGTTAACTGGAGAGAAATTTTTATATTGTTCTATCACCCCATTTCGGTAAAGTTTTGCCAGATATCGCTGTCGCCACATTATTAAACCTGTAATAAAAAGTACAATGGTTATTAATCCGGTAATGACGTGAGCTAGTCTAAAGAAAATTCCGCCATAGCTACCAATATGTAGGGGATAAAGTGCATTCAAAACTCGCTCTGCTAGAGAGGAAGGTTTTGCACTATCGGCTCTTAATATTTTGCCCGTATATTGATCGATATAAATAGTGCTATTTCCGTTTGGATGGGGTTCATTGGGGAATCTTTTCCGCACTCTAAAAGTAGCTTCGGCAGTTAAAGGCAGAGAAATAAAAGTAGTTTTAGCTTCGGGAAAAACTGTCTCAACTTGGCGTAAAATTTTATCAAGATTCCCGCGCGAGTTATCAGTTTGTGGGTGAGAAATTAACACTGGCTGAGGTTTTTCATTAGTTAGCCAATAAATAGCCTTTTCAAAAGGTGTGTAAAAAATTATGGCTGTTCCTGTCGCCGCAATTAGCAGGAGATAAGCCATAGATGCAATGCCAGAAATATTATGTAAATCAAATAATATTCTCTGTTGATGGGCTTTCCAATTTATTGAAAATCCGCGTTCAAAATTTCGCCAACCTGTCCACAAAAATAAGCCGGTTAAAGCCAATATTAAAGTTAAAATTCCACAAATTCCGACGACAAAGTGGCCAAATTCTCCCCCAGCTAATTCGGCGTGAATTGTAAACAAAAAACCCGTAAAAGTTTGTTTCCAAAGGCGTGAACCTAGGATGCTGCCGGTGTAAGGATTAACGTAAACATTGACCAATTCTTCGCTTTTTGAAAGCATCGAAATTTGGCAAACATCCTCGACTTTTTGCGGTAACAAAATACTAATAGCTTGGTTTTGGGGATAAGCTTTTTCGACAAGTTGCAAAATAGTTTCTAGGGGAATTTTTTCGGCTTGAGGAATTACTTGCAAAAGTTGGGGATTAAGGAATCGCTCAATGTCGTTTTTAAAAACCAACAAACTGCCGGTTAAACCGATTACTACAAGCAATATTCCTACTATTAATCCCAAATACAAATGCAGTGTCAAGGCGAGTTTGCGGACTCTCATCTCGAAATTTTCCTCAAAGCCTGTTTTGATTAATCCAAATTCCCCCACTAATAAATAATTACCAGTCCAAACGGTAATTAACGCTGAAAGTTAAACCTCGCGCTGCATAGTTAGAACTATCTGCACCAAAGCCTCCTAAATATTGCGAAAGAACGGGAAAATATTGGTTATTTAATAAATTCTCGACTTTTAGTTGCAATAGTCCATTTCCTACTTGAATTGTACTGATGTAATCTAAAGTTACATAGCTGCTAATAGAACCTCCATCAGAGCCATCTTCAAAAGCCCGATCCCGATTTCCAGAGTATAAAAGTTGCAGACGATTACTCCATTTTGATGTAGTTTGATTTTCCAGATAAGCTGTTAGTTTGACCGGGGGAATTCTGCTGCTATCTATGGCAAGATATTCTCCATCTTCGCCCTCATATTCGCCTTCCAAATAAGTAGCAGTACCACCAATAGACCAAGTTTCTTCCGGTTGCCAATCAACGGTCGCTTCTAAACCATAAATCCTTTCTGGGGCGCGGATAAGTTCCAACCGGCCGGTGTTGCCAACCGGCTGAAAACTTATTCCCAAATCGGAAGTATTATAAAAAGCAGCTAACGACATTTGCACATTAGAACTGCCTGCTCGGATGCCAATTTCGTAGTTATTAACCTTCTGTGGTTGAGTGATATTTAAAGAAGATTCAATACCCACAAAATCATCAGGCGGCTGACGGAGAATCCGAGCAAAATCTGGTACAGAAAAGCCTTGAGAAAAGTTGGTAAATACACTAAAGTTTTCGTTAACTTTATAGACTGCACCTAAGTTAAAAACAGTAGCATCAAAATTTCGCTCTCCGCCTTGGATATTTCGCTCATTAAAGGTGGTGTAATCATCAACGCTTAGGCCGATACGTTCGTGACGAATACCGCCACTTAAAATGACCATATCATCAATATTCCATTCTAATTGACCAAATAAACCAAGGCTATTGTAACTATAAGGCGGAACGAAAGGACGCTCATTAATTTTTCGATAAACTCGACCCCCAGTTGTGTCAAATTCATCTGTATCATAAAGGTCAAAATTCTGTTCGCTATCTTCGTTTACATAGTCAGCCCCCCAAATTAGACGGACATTTTCATCACTAGATAAAGGTGTGGTAATTGCTAACCGGCCTCCTAATTGCTCGGTTTGGGTTCGAGAATTAGCAACCCCAATAAAAGGGCCAAAAAAATCAGAAGTTCGATAATCTGAAGGAACTCCTATATTATAATTTTTTCGATAGTAAATCTGACTTTGTAGGCTGCTACCAAAAAGGTTATCGTTGGTGTAGCTCAAATTAAAAAGTGTATTTCTATTTCCTGGTGTTGGGCTTCCAATAATATTTAAATTGCCGGTTTTTATGGCACGCGCTTTTTGTCTTCCCTCTTCTTCGTCAACACTAAAATCGGGGATAACATCAGGATTTTGTGTTTCCTGATAGCGATTGAAACTCAATTGTAACCGTTGCTGGTCGTCTAAATCTACGCCAATTTTGCCTAGTATATTGAGAATTCTGCTACTATCTCCACCCAGTTCAAAATAGGGAATTCGATCACCTTGGGCATCATAAAAAGCACCACTACTTGCCAAAGAAACACTACCGGTAAAATCAAAATTACCCTCTCGACCAGAAATAGCATATTTACCGTTAAAGCCTTGACCATCTTCGGTATTTGTTAAAGAGCTACTGGCACCTAATTCAACTGTAGAAGTTAGGCTATCTTCTGTGGGTCTGCGAGTAATAATGTTAATCACACCGCCGGTAGCTTGAGAGCCATATATAGCACTGGAACCTCTTACGACCTCAATGCGTTCGATAGCGCTGGGATCAATTGTTCTAAATTCTCTGCCAAAAGATTGAATGTTAGTTGTTTGCGGTACGCCGTCAATCAAAACGGAAACATCACGACCGCGCAAAGTTTGACCATAGGTGCTCGTTGTCTGAGTTGGAGGCGCAAAGCCTGGAACCTGATTTGCTAAAGCTTCTCCTATATTTCGCGATGGCCCTACCTGCTCCTCAATTTCTTCTGTATCTATTACTGTTATGGAGCGCGGCACGTTAGTTACACTTTCTTCTATTCGCGTTGCAGTTACAACTATTTCAATCGGATTTGTACCTGCTTGAGGTGTTGTAGGTTGGGCTGGCCTTCCAGGCTGAGCCATAGGGGGCTGGACTCCTGGCTCCACCGGCACCCCAGGCTGGACTGTAGGAGGTACACTTGGTTGGGGCAGCACCGGCAAGTTTCCCGGAGAAGGAACGGGAACCTGAACAGTCCTATCGGTTGTTGGTTTTAAGCTAAGAATTGCCCCTCCACGACTAGGAACCACCTGTGCCACTGGTAGCCCCCCTTCGCCAATAACTTTAATTCTGATGCTATTAGTATCTAAAGGAGTAACGCTTACAGAAGCAATTCCAGCAGCCGGCCTATCTTGACGAAACTCATTTCCACCCGACAGACGCAGTTGAGCAGTAATCACATCAGCTTGTACCGTGTCACCAAAACTGGTAGTGAAAACTTGCAGAGCTCTACCATCTTCAGTTTCTAAAACAACTTCAATACCATCCGCTGTAGGGTTGAGGCGGACAGCAATCACTTGGGCAATATTGGCAGCCCACACCGACTGAACGATTAATGCCGAAGTAAAACCTGCCAGGCCAAGGCTGCTTAGTAATTGCTGGGATCTGTTCATTACTGTACTCTTTAATCAAAAATTTATGGAACTTTAGCTTTTTGGTTTGAATTTGCTTGCACACACGATCTGTTAAAGGCTTGCTCTTCTTCTGAAGCTTCCGAAATTTCCCAGCCCAAGATACACCCCAGTTTTGGGCATCAATCAAGTTGATTTTGCCGCTACTAAAGGGCTTGGTCTAGGAATGCTGGCGCTACGGCAGCGTGGCTTCAGTCAGGTGCACAAGTCAACAACTTGGCTGGGTTGGCCTTTGCCTGAGTTAGAGCAAGTTCTCGAATCTTATTGAGAAAGCATATTAATTAGATAACAGAGCGATCACACCTGTCAATACTAAATTAATGAAAATTACTTTCAACTTTGCCTTAGACATCAAACGTCTGAGGATGGTTGTCTGATAGGGTTAAAATGCCTATTTTCAAACGCTTTCAAAGGAAATTGTCAAAACTAGTAGGCTCCAGTTAAAAAAGATTTTCATATATAAGAAGACAATAACCAACAGAATTACTAAACTACTATTGAGAATAACTACTAAGTACGCTACTGTACTGAAAGTCAATAGCTGTGAATCGCCCAGACCCTAGGCACATAACGTGATTGCGATCAGCAGCAAGACTTGAAAACCAACGCTTTTTACCCTTTTAAGCGCTTGTCTGTGAACTAAAGACTAAAACGGCCCAAACAAGAGACTCGTAACGCCAGCAAGCGACTCTCCTCGAAAAACCCCTGCTTGAGAATTTTTGATCTAACCCCTTGGCGTGCTGCAAACAAGACTTTTAGGTGAAGAGAAATCCATGAGTGACACTAGCATCAACGCAAAGCAACCAGCCCAAAGTTTTGCCAATTTAGTAGAACTTCTGCAAAACAGAGCGCTCCACCAACCAGAGCAGAAATATACATTTCTCTCCGATGGAGAAACCGAAGCAGCCAGCTTGACTTACCGAGAGTTAGACAAAATGGCGCGGGCACACGCCGCCCGGCTTCAGCAAATGGGTGTGAGTGGCGAGCGAGCGTTACTGCTTTTCCCGTCAGGATTGGAGTATTTAGTAGCCTTTTTTGGATGTTTGTACGCCAAAGTTATACCAGTTCCCCTTTATCCACCAAAGCTGAAACGCAATTTAGGGAAAATTAGCGCCATTGCCAAAGACTGCCAGGCAACATTAGCCCTAGCGCCCGCTCGACACCTAGAAAATTTAGAGCAGCTATGGGAACAAGCGCCAGAACTAAAAACCCTGCGCTGGCTGGCAATAGAAACGCTTTACGATGACCCCCAAAAATGGCAAGCGCCGCAAATTAAACCCGATGAAGTGGCTTACCTACAGTACACTTCCGGCTCCACCTCCACACCCAAAGGCGTGATGGTAAGCCACGCAAACGTTTTGTACAATATCGAATACATTCATCAAGGTTTTGAGCACGATACTAAAAGCGTAGCCGTAACGTGGCTGCCCCACTTTCACGACATGGGGTTAATTGACGGATTGCTCAAACCGCTTTATTTAGGGATTCCGTGCTACTTTATGCCACCTTCGGCTTTTATCCAGCGCCCGATTCGTTGGCTAGAAGTTATTTCGCGCTACAAAGCCACCCACAGCGGCGGCCCAAATTTTGCCTATGACTTGTGTTCGCGTAAAATTTTCTCTGACAACAAAAAAAACTTAGATTTGAGCAGTTGGCGGGTTGCATATAATGGCGCAGAACCGATCAATAAAGAAACTCTTGAAGAATTTAGCGAAGCTTTTAAGGACTGCGGATTTCGGGCTGATGCTTTTTGTCCTGCTTACGGAATGGCAGAAACAACGCTGAAAATTTCTACAGTTCGCAACGGAGAAAAACCGGCTTTTTTAGCAGTAAAAGCTGAGGCGCTGGAAAACAATCAAATTGTAGAAGCTTCAACAGAAGATGAAGAAATTAGAACTTTAGTAGGTTGCGGTTTTCCTGAATTTGGTACTAAAGTTGTCATTGTTAATCCTGAAACTTTGAGAGAGTGCGCTGCTAATGAAGTAGGAGAAATTTGGGTAGCCGGTGAAACTGTAGCGCGAGGTTATTGGAATCGTTTAGAAGAGACAGAAAAAACCTTTCAAGCCTATGTTTCTGATACGGGAGAGGGGCCGTTTTTAAGAACTGGAGATTTAGGCTTTTTACGCGAGGGAGAACTGTTTATTACAGGCCGGCTTAAAGATTTAATTATTATTAGAGGACGCAATCTTTACCCGCAAGATATAGAGAGAACAGCAGAACGTAGTCATGCCGGTTTACGTTTGGGGGCTAATGCGGCATTTTCTTTGAAAGTGAGCGGTGTTGAAGAACTGGTTATTGTTCAAGAATTAGAAAGTCGCAAAGTGCGGGCAAATAGTGATGAAATTATCACTGCTATCCGTGACAGTATTGCCCGTGAATATGAGGTGCAAACCTATGGAGTTGTGCTGATAAAACTTGGCAGCATTCCGAAAACAACTAGCGGAAAAATTCAGCGTCGGGCGGCTTATGCTGAGTTTTTAGCTGGGAATTTGGAAGTTGTTGTTAGTAGCATTTTAGAATTATCTGATTTTGTTGAAATTGAAAATAAGCTGACGCGAGAAAGTCTGCTGACAGCGGAGTTGGAAGAACAGCAGACACAGTTAGAAAATTATTTGCAACAACAAGTAGCGCGGTTGTTAAAAGTTGGTTTGTCGGAAATTGAATCAAGGCAAGATTTTAGTAATTTTGGCTTTGATTCTTTGACGGTGTTTGAGTTTAAAAATCAAATAGAAGCTGACTTAAAAATAGCTTTAGACGTTGAAGACTTATTTGAGGAATTGAGGATTTCTCAATTGGCTGAAAATATTTTAGAAAAATTGACAAAAGAGCCGGTTAGTGTTTATATTCAGCCAGTTTCTCGGCTTGAAAATATACCGCTTTCTTTTGCTCAAGAAAGGTTGTGGTTTTTTGATCAATTGGAACCTGGAAACCCCTTTTATAACCTCTGCGGTGCAGTTCGGATGACAGGAGAAATTAATGCCGAAGCACTCAGACAAAGTATTGAGAAAATAATCGACCGACACGAGATTTTGAAAACTGCTTTTACAAGGGCAGAAAAACAACCAATTCAGGTTATTAAGGGTGCTGGTAATTTCTTATTGCCGGTGATAGATTTAAGTAATTTTGACCCTGACAAACGCTTAGAAAAAGTGCAAGAATTCTCTGCGGAAGAAGCAAAATTACCATTTGATTTAACTCAAGGCAATTTGCTGAGGGCTAAACTTTTGCGCTTATCGGAAAGTGAACATATTCTACTTTTATCAGCCCACCATATCATTTTTGATGGTTTATCTTTGGGGGTATTTTTGCGTGAATTAGCCGCGTTTTATCAAAGTTTTGTTGATAATAATTTAGCCGTAATTCCACAGTTGCCGGTTCAGTATCCAGACTTTGCAAACTGGCAACGTCAACAAATGCAGGGAGAAAAATTAGAAACTCAACTTGCTTACTGGAAAGAGCAATTAAAGGGTAGTGAAACAATTTTAACTTTACCCACAGATTTTGCTCGTCCTGCTGTTCAAAGTTATAAGGGAAACCGGCAATTATTTGAATTACCAGAGCATTTAACAAAAGCAATTAAAGAATTAAGCCGAACGGAAAAAACAACTGTATTTATGACATTGTTAGCAGCATTTAAAACGCTGCTTTACCGCTACACCGGCCAAGAAGATATCCTCATCGGTTCACCAATTGCCGGTCGTAATTTAAGAGAAACTGAATCATTAATTGGATTTTTTGTCAATACTTTAGTTTTGCGTTCTAACTTAACCGGCAATCTAACTTTCCGACAATTGCTTGCTCAAATTCGGGAGGTAAGTTTAGGCGCGTATGCACATCAAGAATTGCCGTTTGAAAAGCTTGTAGAAGAATTACAGCCAGAGCGGAATTTGAGCCACGCACCGCTATTTCAGGTGATGTTTGCTTTTCACAATGCTTCAGAATTCGCTTTAGAATTGCCTGGTTTAAATTTGAATTGCCAGCAGATACACACCGGCACCACAAACTTTGATTTAACCCTCGAAATAGAAGCCACAGAAACAACGATTAAAGGGTGGTTTGAATACAGCACAGATTTATTTAAACCGGCCACAATTGCCCGAATGGTAGGACACTTTCAGAACTTATTAGAAAGTATCGTTGCCAATTCCGCAGCACGGCTGTCAGATTTATCTTTGCTTACAAAAGCAGAAACTCACCAGCTTTTATTTGAGTGGAATAATACTCAAAACAATAACTTTCAAAAAGCTTGCATTCATCGCTTATTTGAAGCACAAGTCGCAAAAACTCCTGATGCTGTGGCGGTGCAATTTGAATGCAAAACTCTTACCTACCGCGAACTCAATGAGCGAGCAAATAAACTTGCACATTACCTGCAATCTTTTGGTGTAAAACCTGATGCAATTGTTGGCATATATATGCAGCGTTCATTTGATGCAATTGTGGCTATTTTAGGAGTATTAAAGGCCGGTGGTGCTTATGCAGCGCTCGATCCGAACTATTCCAAAGAGCGCCTCGCATTTATGCTAGAAGATGCAGGAATTCAGGTATTGTTAACGCAAACAGAATTAAAAGCAGAAATTCCAGCAACAAATAATATTTTTGTGATTTATTTGGATGCAGAATGGGAGAGAATTGCTAAAGAAAATTCATCAAATTTTGAGAGCGTAGTTACGCCAGAAAACCTGGCTTATGTTATATATACATCGGGGTCTACCGGCAAGCCAAAAGGAGTGATGGTAGAGCATAAATCTTTGGCAAATTATACTCAAGCTGCGAGTATTGAATATGGCATTAAAGCCGGTGATAAAGTTCTACAATTTGCTTCTCTGAGTTTCGACGCCAGCGCTGAAGAAATTTATCCTTGTTTAACACAAGGTGCAACTTTGGTATTGCGTGGATATTCGATGTTAGATAGCATTTCTTCTTTCCTCAAAAAGTGTCAGGAATGGCAAATAACTATATTAGATTTGCCGACAGCTTATTGGCGAGAATTAACTGCTAGACTCAACAGCGAAAAACAAGAATTTCCGCCATCGGTACGCTTGGTAATTATTGGCGGAGAAGCAGCACTTTTAGAGTCGGTGAAACAGTGGAGAAATTGCGTATCAAAAAAAGTAATGCTTGTCAATACTTACGGCCCTACAGAAACAACAATTGTCGCTACTTGGTGCGAGTTAGCTGGTGAATTTTCTACAGCAAAATCAGTGCCAATTGGTCGTCCTATTCCGAATGTTTGTAACTATGTTTTGGATGAGAATTTGCAACCTGTGCCGGTTGGGGTAGCGGGGGAACTTTATATTGGCGGTGCGGGAGTTAGCAGAGGTTATATTAACCGTTTAGAGCTAAATCAGGAGAAATTTATTGCTAATCTTTTTAGCAATTTGGAAGGTGAGAAACTTTACAAAACCGGCGATTTAGTGCGCTATCTTCCCGATGGAAATTTAGAATTTATTGGTCGTACTGACAGACAAGTAAAAATTCGCGGTTTCCGTATTGAGTTGGGAGAAATTGAATCTGCACTTAGTCAATATCCAGATGTTGCGGAAGCAGTAGTTATTGTGCGGGAGGAAGATTCAGGAGATAAGCGTTTAGTTGTTTATGTTGTTTTAAATGGGAAAGCAGACAGCGCACCGGCAGATTCAGAATTAATTAAAAATCTGCGTTCTTTTCTGCGAGAAAAGTTGCCTGAATATATGATACCGGCCAGTTTTGTGTTTTTAAAATCACTGCCATTAACACCTAATGGTAAAGTTGATTTCAAGGCACTTCCTGCACCATTGCCAAACACATTAGAAGCTAATTTTATCGCACCTCAAACTTTAGAACAGCAAGGATTAGCTAGTATTTGGGCTGAGGTTTTGGGTGTAGAACAGGTGGGAAGAGAAGACAACTTTTTTGAGTTGGGAGGTCACTCTTTACTGGCAACTCAATTGATTGCTAAAGTGCGTGATTTATTTCAAGTTGAATTATCGCTTCGTTCTCTGTTTCAATCCCCCACTGTGGCAAGTTTGGCAGCAGTAATTGCTGATGAGAAAAAGGAAGAAAAAGAGCCGATTTTTTCATTACCGGTGATTACTCCAGATGTGGAAAATCGCTACCAAACTTTTCCGCTTAACGAAATGCAGCAGGCATACTGGATTGGCAGAAATAGCTTTTTTGAAATGGGCAATGTTGCCATTCACGGTTATGTAGAAATTGAGAGCAATAATTTAGATTTAGAGCGCTTTTCTTTGGCATGGCAGAGAGTTGTAGAACGTCACGATATGCTGCGGGCAATAGTTTTGCCAAACGGAGAACAGCAAATTTTAGAAAAAGTGCCGATTTATAAAATTGAGGTTTTCGATTTGCGAAATCTCGATGCAGAAATAAGCCGTGAAAAACTCGAAGAAATTCGCAATCGTCTTTCTCATCAAGTTCTACCTTTGGATCGTTGGCCGCTTTTTGAAATTTGCGCTTGCCAAATTAAAAATCACCGTACTCGCCTGCACATTAGTATTGATGCTTTGTGCATAGATGGCTGGAGTTTTCAAATTTTATTCAGAGATTTGGTCAAGTTTTACACCAATCCAAATATCGAGATTCCACCCTTAAAACTTTCTTTCCGTGATTGCGTATTAGCCAACATCGCGTTAGAAAAATCACCGTTATTTGAGCAGTCTTTAAACTACTGGCAAAATCGCCTGAAAACTCTGCCACCGGCCCCAGAATTACCCCTTGCCAAACAGCCAAATTTATTAAAACAACCGCGATTTAAACGCTGGAGTAATCGTTTAGATTTGCAAACATGGCAGCGTCTTAAAACTCGCACTGCTCATGCTAATCTTACTCCTACCGGCTTATTATTAGCCGCTTATGCAGAGATTCTTTCTCTGTGGAGTAAAACGCCTCGGTTTACCCTTAACGTACCGCGTTTTAATCGTCTTCCTTTGCATCCTCAAGTTGAGGAACTTATCGGCGAATTTGCTTCTTTTACTTTGCTAGAAGTTGATAACTCGAAACGAGAAAGTTTTGAGAAAAAAGCAAAACGTTTGCAAGAACAATTATGGCAAGATTTAGAACACCAATATGTTAGCGGTGTGCGAATTTTGCGAGAACTTGCCCAAGCCCAAGGTACCACCGCAGCGCTGATGCCGGTTGTATTCACTATCGATCCACAAAATGCGCCTGGGGAAGATAATTCAATTTTCTCGATGATTGAAAAATTGGGAGAATTAATTTATATCATTGGGCAAACCCCGCAAGTTTGGATAGATGCACAATTTACCGAAACTGCTGAGGGGTTGTCTTTTAGCTGGGATGCGGTGCAAGACCTTTTCCCGCAAGGCATGATTGATGATATGTTTGATGCCTATTGTCGGCTGCTAGAAAGTCTCGCCACAGAAGAGGAAGCTTGGCAGAAATCGGCACAAACAATGCTACCCCCGGCACACTTGCAACAAAGAGGGGCTGTTAACGGCATCAATGCACCTATACCTGATGTCTTGCTGCATGAGTTATTTGCTCACCAAGTGGCCTTGCGAGCAGAGGAACCAGCCGTTATTACGAGTGAACTTACTCTCACTTATGACCAGTTATTTCGTCTTTCCAATCAAGTTGGGCACCGGCTGCGCGGTTTAGGCGTTCGCCCTAATCAATTGGTTGCCGTTGTCATGGAGAAGGGATGGGAGCAAATTGTGGCTGTGCTGGGGATTTTGGCATCTGGGGCCGCTTACTTGCCCATAGATGCGGCGCTACCCCAAGAACGACTGTGCTATTTGCTGGAAAATGGCGAAGTTCAGTTTGTTTTGACGCAATCTTGGGTAAATCAGCGCTTTGTGTGGCCGGAAAATGTGCAGCGAATATGCCTGGATACTGACGAATTGAGGGGAGAAAGTGAGGAAGCTTTGGTGCCGGTGCAGCAACCAGAAGACTTAGCTTATGTGATTTATACTTCTGGTTCCACCGGCTTGCCGAAAGGCGTTGAAATTGCCCACCGAGGCGTTGTAAATGCCATTCTGCACACCAACGAAGTTTTTAAGGTAGGTGCTTCGGATCGCGCTATGGCAGTGACGGCGCTGCACCACGATATGTCGGTTTATGACATTTTTGGTTTGCTGGCTGCCGGTGGCGCGATGATTATTCCCGATGCTGCAAAACGGCTAGATCCCTCTCACTGGGGGGAATTGATGCTCAAAGAGCGGGTCACAATTTGGAATTCGGTGCCGCCGATGATGGAAATGCTGCTGGATTACGCTGCCGGGCGAGATGATGTGCTACCAGTGTGCTTGCGGTGGGCATTTTTGGGAGGTGATTGGATTCCGGTGACACTGCCTGCTCGCTTAACGCAACTCGTGGAAAAATGCCGCGTTGTCAGCGTCGGCGGGCCCACTGAAACAACTCTTTGGAATATTTGGTATGTGGTGGAAAACGTCGATCCGTCTTCAATAGCTTCGCCAAATGAAAAAACGGACTTAATACCTTCGCCAAATGGAAAAACGAACTCATTGGTAGGTTGGGTTGAGGAAGGAAACCCAACTAATGAGCTCAATTCAACTAATGAGTTGGGTTTTGCTGCGCTCAACCCAACCTACAACAAATCTCAAAGGAAATGTTTTTCCAAGAGCATTCCCTACGGTAAGCCAATTGTTAATACAAAGTATTACATTTTGAATGAAAAATTGGAAGATTGCCCCGTATGGGTTGCCGGTGAAATGTGTTGTGCTGGAGTAGGTTTAACTAAAGGATATTGGCGAAATGAAGAAAAAACAAAAGCCAGTTTTATCACCCATCCTATCACCGGTGAAAAGTTGTATCGAACAGGAGATTTAGGGCGCTATTTACCTGATGGCAATATCGAATTTTTAGGGCGAGAAGATTTCCGTTTAAAAATTCGCGGATATCGCATTGAAGCAGGAGAAATTGAAGCAGCTTTAAATGAGCATCCAGCAGTCAAAACATCGATTGTTACGGCATTTGGAAAAAACCACAGTCAAAAACGCTTAATCGCGTATATTTTGCCTCAACAAAATACTGTTCCCGCAACTTGCGAATTGCGGCAGTTCTTGAGCGAAAAACTACCTGATTATATGGTGCCGTCGGCATTTGTAATCATTGATAAATTGCCACTATCTGCGAATGGTAAAATTAACCGTAAGGCATTACCTGAACCGGATATTGGAATTACAGAAGAAAAGATTTTTGTTGAACCTGACACACCCATTGAGGAAATGCTGGTAAAAGTTTGCTCGGAAGTTTTGGGCATTGAAAAGTTAAGCGTTTCCGATAACTTTTTTGAACTAGGCGGAAATTCGCTTTTGGCAATTCAATTAGCTGGAAAAGTCCGAGAAATTTGTCAGGTAGAATTGCCTTTGTGTGAGATTTTTGAAAGGCATTCACTGGCTGCTCTCGCGGAAAAGATTTCTGAAAGAAAAGCTCAAAAAAGCACCGTTGAAGAACCAATGATTGCGCCGGTTTCCAGGTCGGCCTATCGCATGAAATTATCCTCTTTGAGTTAAATACTCTGTTATTCGCAAATAATTACTCCTCACCAATACCTAGTAATCCCATGACAGTTTCTTACTCTCAAAAACATCAGACTGAAAATAGCGAATCGGCGAATTTTTCCGAAGAAGAAGTATTTGTTTTCCCCGCTTCTTTTGCTCAGCAAAGACTATGGTTTATCGATAAATTTGAACCGGGGAATCCTTTTTATAATTTGCCGGCAGCCTTATTGTTAAAAGGCCGGTTAAATGTGCCGGTGCTAGAGCAAAGTTTTAAAGAAATTATCCGCCGGCACGAAATTTTACGGACAACATTTGCAATGGCGGAAGGGCAGCCGGTGCAGGTAGTTCGGCAAAACTTTAATTTCCGCTTACAAATTTTAGACTTGCAACAATTACCAGAAAATCAACGAGAAGCAGAAGTTAAAAAACTAGCAACACAAGAAGCTAAAAAGCCCTTTGACTTAACAAAAGGTGAGCTTTTAAGGGCTACAGTCCTTCACTTAAATTCTCAAGAATACGTCCTATTACTTACCCTACATCATATTATTTTTGATGGCTGGTCAATTGGAGTTTTTTTAAAAGAATTAGCAGCCCTTTATGAAGCTTTTTCTAGTGGCAAAAAATCCCCACTTCCTCAACTTGCTATTCAATACGCTGATTTTGCAATTTGGCAGCGGGAATGGCTTTCTGGCGAACGCTTAGAAACTCAACTTAACTACTGGAAAAAGCAGCTTAGTGGCGCACCTCCTTTGTTAGAATTGCCAGCCGACCGGCACCGTCCCCCCGTGCAAACTTATCGCGGTGCAAAACAGTCTTTTCTGATGCCAAAAACCCTAACTAAAGCGCTTAAAAATATTAGCCGGCAAGAAAATGTGACGCTGTTTATGACGCTATTAGCAGCTTTTAAAACGCTGCTTTATCGCTATACAGGACAGTCGGATATCTGCGTTGGTTCTCCTATTGCTAACCGCAACCGGCCAGAAATTCAAGGGTTAATCGGCTTTTTTGTCAATACCTTGGTATTGCGAACAAATTTATCAGAAAGTCTCTCATTTAAGCAGTTACTCGCTCGCATTCGAGAGATTACTTTAGCAGCTTATAATTACCAAGATTTACCTTTTGAAAAACTGGTTGAAGAATTACAACCAGAGCGAAATTTGAGCTATAACCCACTGTTTCAAGTAGCTTTTGTATTGCAAGATGCGCCGGTTGCTGCTGAGTCTTTGCCAGGACTAAACATCTCTCTTTTAGATGTAGAAAATCAAACCTCCAAAGTAGATTTAACTCTGCATTTAGAAGAAAATGGAGAAGAAATTAACGGCCATTTTGAATACAGCACCGATTTATTTGATGCAGCTACTATTAACCGGATGGCGGGGCATTTTCTCACGTTGCTGGAAGGGCTAAATGCTAACCCAGATAGAGCAATTGAAGAGTTGCCGATATTGGGAGAAAAAGAGCAGAATCAATTGTTGGTAGAATGGAATAAAACCGACAGCAAATATAGCAGTGATCGCTGTATTCATCAATTATTTGAAGCACAGGTAAAGCAAACTCCTGATGCGGTGGCGGTGACGTTTGAAAACCAAAAATTTACTTACCGCGAACTGAACGAGAAAGCCAATCAACTCGCATATTACCTAAAAAAAATTGGCGTAAAACATGAAGTTTTAGTGGGTATTTGTGTTGAGCGTTCATTGCTTACAGTCGTTGCAATTCTTGGAGTTTTAAAAGCCGGTGGGGCTTACGTTCCACTTGATCCAGCTAATCCCCAGGAACGGCTTAGTTTTATTCTCGAAGACACTCAGTTAAAGGTGTTGCTGACTGAAGAAAAGTGGTTGCCAAGCTTACCTCAATGCAACGCTAAAATTGTTTGCATTGATGCAGATTTTTCTGAATACAGTAAAGAAAATCTTGACAGCGAAATCTCTGCCGAAAATCTTGCTTATATTATTTACACTTCTGGTTCCACCGGCACCCCCAAAGGCGTTTTAATTCCTCACTCAAACGTTGTTCGTTTGTTTGCTGCTACACAATCAAATTACAACTTCAATCAACAGGATGTGTGGACACTTTTTCACTCTTATGCTTTTGACTTTTCTGTGTGGGAAATTTGGGGTGCTTTACTCTACGGTGGACGATTGGTAATTGTGCCTTATTCTGTTAGCCGAACTCCTGAAGAGTTTTATAAATTGTTATGCGAAGAACGAGTTACTGTTCTTAATCAAACGCCTTCGGCTTTTTATCAGTTAATTAAGGCGGAAGAATCGCTAGGAATTTCTCAAGATTTGAGTTTGCGGTTAGTAATTTTTGGTGGTGAAGCTTTAGATTTAAAAGCTTTAAATCCCTGGTTCAACCGGCACGGCGAGCAGCAACCACAACTTGTCAATATGTACGGCATTACAGAAACAACTGTTCATGTCACTTATCGACCGCTAACTATGGCTGATTTAAGTAAAAATGCGAGTGTTATTGGTCGTCCAATTGCTGATTTACAAGTGTATTTACTTGATCAAAATCGGCAGCCGGTTCCTATCGGTATTCCGGGTGAAATTTATGTTGGTGGTGCCGGTGTTGCAAGGGGATATTTCAACCGGCCTGAATTAACAAATGAGCGGTTTATTGCCAATTTTTTAAATAACAATTCCAGCGCGAAACTGTACAAGTCGGGAGACTTAGCTCGTTATTTACCCAATGGCGATTTAGAATATTTGGGAAGAATAGATAACCAAGTAAAAGTACGCGGTTTTCGCATTGAATTAGGAGAAATTGAAGCAGCATTAGGAGAGCATCCAGATGTCGCGCAGGCTGTTGTTATAGTGCGGGAAGATGTTCCGGGTGAAAAACGTTTAGTTGCTTATATTGTTGCTAATTCTACACAGTGGGGCGTGGCGGGACGCGCACCTAAAAACTCCGAATTAATTAGCACACTCCGCTGCTTTTTGAAAGAAAAATTACCAGAATACATGATGCCGGCTGTCTTCGTTTTGCTAGAGGCTTTGCCTTTAACTAATAATGGCAAAATTGACCGCAAATCACTGCCTGCACCGGAAAGAGATCGCGGGCAAATTTCTGAAAATTTTGTCAAACCCAGCACGCCGGTTGAGCAAATACTCGCGGAAATTTGGGCGCAAGTCCTCGGTTTAGAAAAAGTTGGCGTTGAGGATAATTTTTTTGAATTGGGGGGCGATTCTATTCTCAGCATTCAAGTGATTTCTAAAGCTAATCAAGCCGGTTTAAAATTGACACCAAAACAACTATTTCAACACCAAACTATTGCCCAATTAGCCACCGTAGCAGATGCGGAACAGGTAAACAAACCTGAACCAGAATTAATCACCGGCTCAGTTCCTTTAACACCGATTCAACATTGGTTTTTTGAACAAAATCTCGTCGATTTACATCACTGGAATCAGGCCGTACTTTTAGAATTGCGCCAACCGCTTGACCCGGTATTAATTGAGCAGACTTTGCAAGAATTGTTGAAATACCATGACGCGCTACGTCTGCGTTTTGAGCGAGGAAAATTTGGGTGGCAACAAGAGATTATTAATCCAGAAAAAAATGTGCCCTTTAGCCCAGTTAATTTGTCTTTGTTGCCTCCAGAAGAGCAAGAAATGGCTTTTCAAACCAAGGCTGCTGAATTGCAAGCTAGTTTGAATTTGTCTGAGGGGCCGTTGTTTGTTGCTGCTTTATTTGATTTTGGTGAACAGCAATTGAATCGTTTATTATTTGTGATTCATCATTTAGCAGTGGATGCTGTTTCTTGGCGAATTTTGATTGAGGATTTCCAGATAATTTATGAGCAAATTAGCCGTAATAAAACGGTTAGTTTACCACCCAAAACAACCTCCTTTAAAACTTGGTCAGAACGCTTACAAAAGTGGGTAAAATCCGAAGAACAACAGGAAGAGTTAAATTACTGGCTGGATGTGTCTAATAAGCAAGTTTCTCGCTTGCCGGTGGATTACCAAAAAGCTAATTTAGTGGCTTTTGAAAAGACAGTATCAGTTGCTTTGAGTGCTGAAGAAACAAAAGCGCTTTTGCAAGAAGTGCCTGCTGCTTACCGCACTCAAATTAATGATGTATTGCTGACTGCTTTAGCTCAAGTTTTTGGCCGGTGGACGGGTAGTAATTCTTTCTTACTTGACTTAGAAGGTCATGGGCGAGAAGATATTTTTGAAGATGTCAATCTATCGCGTACAATAGGCTGGTTTACCACAGTTTTTCCTGTGGTGATAAATTTAGAAAAACCTGCTGATTTAGGAACTGCACTTAAATCTGTGAAAGAGCAGTTACGCAGTTTACCAAATCGCGGTATAGGTTTTGGTTTGTTAAAATATTTGAGCGGAGAACTTGGGAAAAAATTAGACAATTTGCTGCAATCTGAGGTATGCTTTAATTATCTTGGACAGTTTGATCAACTGTTGCCAGAATCTTCTTTATTAAAGTTATCTTCAGAACCGAGTGGCCCGATTCGCAGCCCGCAGGGAAATCGCCGTTATTTAATCGAAATTAACGGGTTTATTGCCGGTGGAAAGTTACAAATAGATTGGACGTATAGCGAAAATATCCACCGCCAAGAAACGATTGAAAATTTAGCGCTGGAATTTATAGAAGCGCTGCGATTAATAATTCAATACTGCCAGTCTTTGGAAGCTGGCGGCTTCACTCCTTCTGACTTTTCTGAGTTTAAATGGAGCCAGTGGAACCAAGATGATTTAGATAATATTGCTGCAATTTTAGGAGAGATGTAATGAACATTATCAAAGGCAATATCGAAGATTTTTATCCCTTATCTCCCGCACAGCAGGGTATTTTATTTCATGCCATTTATCAGCCAAATTCGGGGGTATATTTTGGGCAATTGATGTGTGTGTTGCGTGGCTATCTTAATGTTTCAGCTTTTAAAAATAGTTGGCAAAAAGTTGTAGATCGGCACCCCATTTTGCGGACTGCTTTTGTCTGGGAGAATTTGAAAGAGCCGGTGCAAGCTGTCCGCAAACAAGCTGAAATTTGTTGTAAAGAAATGGACTGGCGCTTTCTTTCTGATACCCAACAAAAACAGCAGTTAGAAACTTTCTTGCAAGCTGATCGAGAGCAGGGTTTTGATCTAAAATCTGCTCCTCTAATTCGTATTGCTTTGGCGCAGTTAGATGAAGATGCTTTTCAGTTTATTTTGAGCCACCATCACTTAGTTTTAGATGGGTGGTCACTTTCTATCGTTTTGGATGAAGTTTTTTCCTTTTATCAAGCGGTTTGTAAGGGTGAAGAATTGCACCTAAAACGCCCTCGTCCTTATCGAGATTACATCGCATGGTTGCACCAACAAAATTTATCTGCGGCTGAGTCATTTTGGCGCTCTACTCTCAAAAATTTTACGACTCCAACTTCGCTGATTCGGGGTAATTTTAGCGGGGAGAATAAGTTAGAAATCAGCGGTGAAAAGCAGGTTAAATTTTCTGCAAGAACCACCACTACATTGCAATCTTTAGCTCGTCAACATCAGCTAACTTTAAATACTCTCGTTCAAGCAGCTTGGGCTTTACTTTTGAGCCGATATACTGGCGAGGAAGATGTAGTTTTTGGTGCGGTTGTTTCTGGGCGAACACCTGATTTAGCCGGTGCTGAATCGGTGGTGGGGTTGTTTGTAAATACTCTGCCGGTGCGCGTCAAAATTAGCCCAGAGGATTCTCTTTTATCTTGGTTAAAACAAATCCAGGATCAACAATTTGAGGCGCGACAGTACGAATACAGCCCCCTTGTGGAGGTGCAGCGTTGGAGCGAAATTCCCCGGAATTTGCCTTTATTTGAGAGCCTTTTTGTTTTTGAAAATTATCCTTTTGATGATACGTTGCAGGAGGGAGTTTATAACTTAAAAATCCAAAATGTTCGCTCTTTAGAAACAACGAATTATCCTCTGACAGTGATCGCAGTACCAGGGGAAGAGTTGACAATTAAAATTATTTTTGATGGCAATTGCTTTGAAGAAAATGCGATTGTGCGAATGCTGGGACACTTGCAAACTTTACTTGAGGGAATGGCTGTCAATCCCCAGCAAAAAGTATTAGAATTGCCGCTATTGAGCCCTGCTGAAAAGCAACAATTGCTCGTAGAGTGGAATAATACGGAAGCAGAATATCCCCACAATTCCTTAATTCAGCAATTATTTGAAGCCCAGGTAGAAAGAACGCCGGATGCAGTAGCGGCAATTTGTGAAAATCAACAATTGACTTACCATGAATTGAATTTTAAAGCTAATCAAATAGCGCATTATCTGCAATCTCTGGGGGTAGAAAAAGCAACTTTAGTAGCCATTTGTTTAGAGCGCTCTCTGGAAATGGTAGCGGCAATTTTGGGCATTCTTAAAGCCGGTGCTGCTTATGTTCCTCTCGATCCTGCTTATCCTCAACAACGTCTTGCTTTTATGTTGGCAGATGCAAAAGTTTCTGTGATTTTGACTGAAAAAAAACTGCTACAAATTATCCCCGAACATAACGCAAAAGTTGTATTTATCGATGCGGATAAAGAAGCGATTGCCCAGCAAAATGATGAAAACCCCGCCGTTAAAGAGGGGTTTGATAACTTAGCTTATCTCCTCTATACCTCTGGCTCTACCGGCACCCCCAAAGGCGTACTAGGCACTCACAGAGGTGTAATTAATCGCTGTTTTTGGAATCCCTATCCCTTTACTGAGGGAGAAATTTGCTGTCAAAAAACCTCCTTAAATTTTGTTGATTCTGTCTGGGAAATTTTTGCTCCTTTGCTGCATGGTTTGGCAACTGTTATTATTCCCAATCAAGCAGTTAAAGATATTAACCAATTCCTGGAAATTTTATCAAAGCAAAATGTAACGCGGTTGGTGTTGGTTCCATCTTTGTTGCGTGTTTTATTAGATTCTTTCCCCAATTTAGACCGTCTTTTACCTAAATTAAAATATTGGGTTTGTAGTGGGGAAACTTTGCCTATAGAACTATGCCAGCAGTTTCGTGAACGCCTACCCCAGCGGGTATTAATCAACCTTTATGGCTCCTCAGAAGTTGCTGCTGATGTGACGTGGTATGATGCAACTCAGGGTGATTTGTTGAAGAAAGTTCCCATTGGTCGCCCAATTTCTAATACACAAATTTACCTGCTTGATCGCAATTTGCAACCGGTTCCGATAGGGGTTGCCGGTGAAATTTATGTCGGCGGTGATGGATTAGCAAAAGGCTATTTAAACCGGCCCGAATTAACTGCTGAAAAATTCATTCCTAACCCCTTTT
>DATNQM010000034.1:0-190699 GCA_036704045.1 Halomicronema sp.
GTCTTCGCTTAAACCTTCGATTTTGTTGATGGAAGGACGAGCAACCGGCTTTTGTTGTTTGGGGCTAAGATTCTTTTTGTCCATGATCAATTGTTCCTTTTTTTTTCGCAATTGAGTTTGTTTGAATTGAGACTTCTTGAGCAAAGATGATGTCTTTTCTCAACCTTGTCTTAGGCGTAATACTACTTAGAATTACTCTGCATCATCCCCAGCAAAGGGAATGCAGACTAGAGTGCAAGTAATTGAGGGAGTTAGTGAGGATGATGCACCGCTCCACCCTTCCGTCAAAGCTTCTTCGGATAAACCTTCAATTGTCGGTTTATTGATAGAAGTACGAACAACAGGCTTCTGCTGTTTCGGGTTTAGATTTTTCTTTTCCATCGTTGTCTCTTGCGAGAAGTTTAACTTAGTTTTCCGTTAAGAAAACTTGAGATTTATGTTACCAACTTTTTTGGCTGTTGTCTATACATTTTTATGAAATTTTATTAAAAAATTTGATTTTAATTTTCCTAAAATTTAATAATCCTTACTAGACACATCCTATCAACCATGCTAGTCTTAGCCCATAAGCATCTTAACAAGATGTGAAGTTTGTAAGTAAAGGAAAAGTCTAAAATGGACAAAAAAAATCTTAACCCCAAACAACAAAAGCCCGTCAATCGCACCTTTATCTCCAAACCAATTAGTGGCCTTTCTGAAGAGACTTTAACTCTGGGATGGATTGGGGTATCAAGTTCAATTACACCCTCTATGTGTCCAGTAATGGCTACATCGGCGGAATTGATGGGAAAGATTCCATTTGCGGATGATTCTGCGGAGTAAATTGTGTAACTTATCCCTCAAAGATTCAAAGAAATAAACTTTTTAACCCTCGTTATTATTGTCTATTTAACCAAAGGCAAAATCGAGGGTTATTATTCCTGATCTTTGTGACTTTTTTGCGTTGTTTGATGAACAAAGTAAAAACGGCGGGATAAAGACGAATTAAAATCCTTAGACACCTTTAGGGTGCAGGAATTTTACTAAATTCTCTCTCTTTTTTTGAATGGGTGATGCTTGATTGCATCGGTAAACAGCGTTTTTTTGTCATATTTTGTACACCCTTTTAGCCTTTAAATTTTGAAAAATGAGCGTTTCATCTTTTACTTTGTCCTTGCGAGAAGAAATAACCCTCGTACCACAAGAACAAAATCTGATTTTGCAATCTCCTGTTCGCAAGTTAACCTTTCATAAACCTCAAGCTGGACTGCAAGGGGCTTTGTCTGCTCTTAAACAAGGAAATCAAACCTTGGATGAACTCCAACAGCAAATAATCGAAACTGATGGAATTGAAAGCGCAGAACAGTTTGAAGCCTACTTAGAAAGATTGATTCACCTTGGATGGGTTTGTCACTCCCTTATCCCTTCATCTTTCTCGCTTATAAAAGCGATTCCAATGGCGGGAAACTATCAATTTGATCATTACGATATTGATTGGGAAGAAACCGTATTTACCCTCTCCCGATTTGCCTATTTGCGTCAGGTTGAAGGAAAAACTGTTCTGGAATGCCCCCTCTCCCAAACTAAAATTATTTTGTTAGATTGGCGGAGTGCGGCTTTGATTGCAAAATTAGCTGAACCTCAAACTGTGACTGAATTAATAGCAGGAATTCCTGATATTTCAGAAGAAATTGGCAAGCAATTTATCTACCTGCTTCTGGCGACACAAATGCTTTCGTTTGAGACAGACGAACCTCCTTTAGTTTTTTGGGAATTCCACGATTTGCTTTTTCACAGCCGTAGTCGCAATGGCAGACATAACTACCCCCTGGGCGGTATTTTTCCTTTCAAAGGCAAAATTGATCCGCTACCGGCGGTTAAACCTTTGATGGGGGATACCATTATTGAGCTTGCAAAACCTAACCTAGACGAACTTAAGAAAACTGATATTTCTTTAACAGAAGCCCTAGAAAAACGGTCTTCAATTCGGGAGCACGGCGAAACCCCTATGACTGTACAACAACTGGGAGAACTTCTGTATCGCTGCGCTCGTGTCAAGAAGGTTTTAGAAACCGACTTTGGGGAAATAAGCCGTCGTCCCTATCCTGGCGGTGGAGCCATCTACGAACTTGAAATTTATCCAGTTGTGCGTAATTGTGAGGGGCTAGAAACGGGTATTTATCAATACCATCCCTTAGATCATGTACTTTGCCCGATTTCTGAATGGACTCCAGAAGCAGAAGCCTTGATCACAGATGCTTGGTATGCTAACGGTCAACAAGTAAAACCTCAAGTTTTGCTGGTGATTACTGCTCGTTTTGGTCGGCTTTTTTGGAAATACCGGTCAATGGGTTATGCAGCAATCTTAAAGCACGTTGGTGTTATGTATCAAACGCTTTACCTTGTTGCCACTAGCATGAATTTAGCCCCCTCTGCATTAGGTGCAGGGAATAGTGATCTTTTTGCGGCTGCAACGGGAATCGATTACTATGAGGAAGCTTCTGTGGGAGAGTTTATGTTAGGTTCGGTTTGTGAGAAGTAATTTCTCTGGCTCAATAAATGAAGCCCTAAATATTGAAAGTTTGGTTAGGAATACAAACCGAGCCTGACAAGTTTTCCCAAGGCAGGCAGAATGAACAGTTTAAAGATAGTTGAATTTCTGTTTCATCGTTTTTGGTTCCTACTTTTTCAAAATTTACTGAGAAATTTGATTGTTTAGAACAGCCATCGCTTGCGAGAGTGATGGCTATTGTCTGCAAAGGATGCAGTAGGTTAATAGGGTGTAGCGCCTAGCGCAATTGAGCAGTTAATGAAAGTCTATTGCCTGTCTTTATTAAAACTGGCAACAAAATTATTTTGCTTTCATTGCTCTGCATTAAAGGTAACGACAAACTTTTGAAACGTCAAGGTTTTTTTGGTAATTTTTTGTGGATTTTTTTAGGCAAAAATGGGCAAGAATAAATTCGGTTGAATCAGTTAAAAGTCAACCGCTACTTACTTAATTAACAATTCAAATCATCCAGTTTTGAGATAGTTTTAAGTCCAAATTCTACCTCGACGGAAAGGTACTCGCGGCTTATCTGCTTGCCCCTCAGATAACTTTTTCCACCAATAGCCATAATCTTCCAATCCCGTTGAATTTAATAACCGGTCTTTGGGATCTGGCGCATCAATAATTGGCATCAACGACTGACCCCAAATTGCCTCTCCATAAATTTTGCCATTTTGAGGTTTTTTCGCCTTTTCTTTTGCCAAAGTTCCCGACCCTTCTGACAACGGCCAATAGCCAACTAAGCCTGTTTCATCACCTTTTAAACGGTGAACTAACTTTGATTGAATTTCTTTCGCTGTGCGGACTTTATTCCAAACACGAACCTCAGAAATTTTGCCATTAAACAAATAATTTCCGTAACCTGGTTGCTCGGTGTCTCCTCCACCAATGCGGAAGGGACGTTTACTATTAGCTTTAAATTTCACATTAGTTTGCTTACTTACTTCTTGTCCATTGACATAGAAATAAGCTGTATCAGTTTTGCCATCATAGACTCCTGCTAAATGTACCCAAACATTAATTTCAACATTGGGCCCACGCAAGACAGTCCAACCTGCTCCCACTTCACCGCTACCGAGCCAAAATTCCCATTTTCTGGCCGGTGTGGCATAAAACATAAAGCCCTTACAACCGTCTTTGTCGGAACCATCCCGCGAAGTCAAAACCGAGGAGTATCCATCTCCTCCAATAAACATCGCCCACGCTTCAACGGTGAAAGTAGCAGGATTAATTTCTTTGGCATAGCTAATATCAATTTTGTCATCAATGCCATCAAAATTTAGCACTGTTTGCAAACGTTCTTGCACAGAATTCGTATTCGTCATGCTAACTATCTCCTGTCTTGCAATTATTTCCTATGTCATTTGTCACTTGTCATTTGTCCTGTGAGAAAAACTAAAGAGAGTCCTTTGTTTTTTGGATTTTGAAAAAACTAAGGACAAATGACAAGTGACAAATACCTGGGTTAAATTCGGCCTGAGTTTACTATCAGCCCCACCAAGAACCACAACCAGAACTCTTAAGCTGCTGATAACTGCGGTAAGCAAAAGCCGGGGGGTCATTGTAATTGGCACCGTGCATTAAATCGATGCGGATATCCACCAAATCTTCAGACCGGCCATTGATCACATCCACACAACGATGGGGATGAATTAATTCCGGTCTTTTCACCGGCGCCGATAATTTAGGCAACCTCATAAACCCTCCAAAATTAGTAAGGAGTAGACCAAGAACGAACCTCGCCCAGGGTGACTGGGATCATGTCGCTAACATCAATCGTAAAGCGGTAAACTTTCTTTGCACGCCGGCTATTTTCTGGGTCAAAGAACTTTAATTTCACATCCCAGCAATCACTATCAAGCCGGCAGAATGGGCTTTTTTCAACGTTAATACTGTCGAGTTCCATACCTGTTGCTACAGCCTCAGCAAAGGTAGAAGCTGCCTGGAAAGCGTTGGTAGCAGCGAAGTTAAGAGCACGATCTTGGGAAGTGGTGCCCAAGTTCCGTAAATCGTAGTAAATGCGGTTAAGGAAACTGCCCAAGGTGCGGCGCATGGTTTCTTCAGTGGCGCCGTCTGCGGTGCTGCGGACAGTTTCTAAAGCAGCACTGACTAGGGTATTAACTTTCCAACTGTACATTCCCCGTGTGTTGTGCGGCTCAATCACCGGCACGACTTGGCCAGAGAAAAGTTTAACGGTTCTGCCGGTGAGCACACCTGGTATGCTAACTCGTTCCACATAATCTTCGCTGTCTTCGGCTTCGACTTGGCCGGCCAAAAATTCTTGCAAAATACCGTACACATCCCGGCCAAATGCCCCTACCGGCTCAATGGCGTAAATGGGAGTCAGTTCTAGGTTAAGCGTCCAAATTAATGCCTTTGCTTCGGAGGGGTTTTGTTCCAAATAATCGGCCATTTGGCGAGCGTCGTAGGGGTTAGCCGGCACAGTGGTATTGTCAATTTCATAAGCCGGCATCAGTTGTTTAAACGAGTCGCGCCTTGCTTCGCTGCCAAAGTCATAGCCCAATGTTCCCAAAGCGTAGACAAGCTGGTATTTTTCGAGGTCGCTTGGTGCTTGGCTGGCGCCGATGCCGGTTCTGGGGTTGTTGCTCATAGAATTGCTTGGAGTGCTAGAGGTATAAAATTGTGTAGAACTTGGTACAGTTTGGGCGGTAGGTTGTACTGCTAAAGAAGGCTGTGCGGTTTCTAAGCTTGGTTCTGGTTGTTCTTGGGGTTTTACAGTTTCTTCTAAAACCACTTCTGGTGTGCCGCCGCAACCGCAGCCGGCGGCCTCGACAGCTTCTAATGGCTCTGACATTTTTCCTCCTTTTTCTATTAAATAACTTGCGCCTAAAATGTTGAGCTTGCCAACTAAGCAGCGGTTTGTGCTTTCTGTGTCGGTGTTGCACGGTAAGGCGCTTTTTAAAATGGCTTCCCGTACTTTGCTAGGATCTGGTGTTTCTCCTTGCTGTAGTTGCTGGGACAGTAATAAAGCAGCTACGCCGGAAACAATGGGGGTGGCAAAGCTAGTACCACTTAACCGGTTCTTTGCACCTCCAGGTTTTGCTCCTAGTATTTTTTCTCCGGGGGCCAGAATGCCTTGATTTTTATAGGTTTCTCCCCAGTTACTAAAGCCTAGTGGCCGGCCTTGTTCGTCCATTGCTCCCACTGCCAAGACTGCCGGTAATGCTGCCGGGACGTGCAAGCAGTTGCAACCATCGTTTCCAGCCGCCGCCACGATTAAAACGTTGTGATCTGAACAGAGTTGCACGGCAGCTTCTAGCCAGCCTTCGGCTTCGCCTATTTCGGTCAGTTGACCGCCGCTGATATTGATAATGTGGGCACCGGCACTGACGGCGGTTTCGATGGCACGAGCTATGTCTAGCTGAGACACCCGGAACTGCTCGTCGGAAAATATCGGAACAATTAACCCCCGACATTGCGGGGCAATTCCTAGAATTTCTGAGCCGTGTTGCCCGAAGATGATGCTGGCAACATGGGTGCCATGCAGCGACATTCCACCGTCTGGCTTAGCTTCTTCTTGCACGAGTGTCGGCAATCGTGTCAGGTTGGCTCCTGCAAAACAGGGGTGAGTCTGATCTACTGGGCCATCCAGCACTGCGACGCAAATTTGGTCATTGCCTTGGGTTTTTGCCCAAAGGCTCTCAATTCCAGGGTTTGTGGTTACTATCGCGCTACTGCGCGACACTACGCTATCGGCCATTTCATCACAAGATGGTTTGGTTTGGCTGATTCTCTGCCTAAAGACATAGGTTACTTGAATTTGAGTATAAAAAAACTTGTTTTGACTCTTGTTTTCGTTAATTTTTATTTCTAGTGCTTGTAAAGTTTTTTACTAGGCTTTTTTGTATTAATTGATACTTTTTGAATTTTGGCTGGGCGTAAGAAATGGTCATAAATCTAAGTTTTCAGGGAGTTATGGTGTCAAGAGGTAAAGTCATAAATTTTTATTAAATATTTTTATAGGCGTAAGAAAATGAATTTATTTTTTGATGATTTTCAAGGTGGAACTGATAGACAAATAGACATTTGCTTATTATTTTTAGGCTTAAAAAGGCTGACTAACTAGATTTTTTTGGGATTTTTCCCGAAAATAGGGCTAAAGCCACTATCTGCTGACAGTGATATATGCAGATTTTAAAGATGGCATTCATTAAACTTGTCTAAATATGATGGCCAAATAGCACATAATAAATAAGCTGCCCACAAAATAACTGGCAACTTAAAAAAATGTCAATTTAGCTTTATGACTATTAAGTTACATCTATAGGTAGCGATTTTTCTAAAATCCACTGTTGCAAAATAGGATTGACCAACTCCGGCGCCTCATCCTGGGGACAATGACCAACCCCCTCCAAAGGAATAAACTTTTCTACTTGCGGATACTTGACAAATTCTCTCCCTAATGATATTGGTTCCCAAGGGTCATCAGTTCCCCATAAAATGATGGCCTTACAAGGCAAGATTGGCAATAAATCTTCTGGTAACGGCCCCTGAGAGTAGGCAGTAAAGGCAACAAATACATCGACTGCGCCCTTATCGCGGGCCGGTTCTAAAATAAGCTCGATCAATTCATCCGTCACTGCATCTGCACGCCGGTATGCCTGTAACAAAATTTTCCGCACGGTTGCCGGTTTGGCAATTTGATTGAAAAAAAACTGACTAACAGCCTTGAATGAAAGCACTTTTTGTGCGACTGGAGCACCAAAACGGCGATACCAAGGCAAACCAGCCTGTTTCCGTTCATGCAGCAACCGCAGTGAACAATTCAGCAACGCCACACCCCTCGCCAAATCAGGAAAATCCACCGCCGCCTGCATAACGGCCACACAACCGATAGAATTACCCACCAGAAAAGCAGAGTCCCCCACTATCTCGCGGCAAAAATCTGCAATTTGCTGACCCCAGGTTTCAAAGGTGTAGGAAATTTCCACATTAGGGGCCGGTTTAGCCGAACCGCCAAACCCAATCAAATCAAGAGCATAAACACGACAACACTCAGCCAAGACCGACAAATTTTTCCGCCAATGACCACAAGAAGCCCCAAAACCGTGTATCAAAACCACCGCCGGCCCGCTAAGACCGGCAGTTTGATAACAAATCGGAAAACCGCGCCACATCCAAGTTTGTGATTTTATTGAGGCAGAAATGACAGAAGACATAAGGATAAATTAAAAATTTTTGATAGTTCTTTGTTCATTGTTGATTGCTTTGTTCAACCTGACAACCAATAACCGAATCTTTTAGATCCAAGCCACGCAACAATATGTCACGATAAGCATGATGTTGACTATTGTTTCTAAAAATTGCAGATATGTCGGTGTTAACCCCTGTAGCGAAGAGTGAGATGCAGCCTTTTCTGGGTGCTGAAATTGAATGGAGCTATTCAGATGCTCGCGTCGTAATTTTGCCTATTCCCTACGAAGCCACTACAACCTACCGACGCGGCTGCCAAAACGGGCCGGCGGAACTGTTAAACGCTTCTGATCAACTTGAATGCTACGACGAAGAACTTGACCGTGAAATTTGTTACGAAGTTGGTATCTATACTCATAATGCCATTGCCGATACCCGCAATAACCAGCCCGTCAGTTCCGAAGAAATGCTCGAAGTTACAGAAAAAACAATTTACCAACTAATCAAAGATGGTAAATTTGTCATAGCCTTGGGAGGCGAACACAGCATTACTGCCGGTGTCGTAGAAGCCTATCGCAAAGCTTACGCCAACGAACCCTTTACCGTCATTCAAGTAGATGCACACGGCGATTTACGCCACGAATATCACGGATCAATTCACAATCATGCCTGTGTGATGCGGCGTGTTGTTGATATGGAATTGCCAACTTTACAAATAGGGATTCGAGCAATTTGTAAAGAAGAAGCAGATTTAATTAAAGAGAAAAACTTAGCCGTATTTCGAGCTAGAGAAATTGTCGCGCAACCAGACTGGATGGAAAAAGCCCTGGCGAGTATCCAAACAAAAAAAGTCTTTTTCACCATCGATTTAGACGGTTTAGATCCTACCTTAATTCCGGGTGTAGGAACTCCCGAACCAGGCGGATTAAACTGGTATTCGCTGACAACATTTATGCGCCGAGTTTTTGAAAGCCATGAAGTGATTGGCTGTGATGTAATGGAATTAGCACCCCTGGTAGATTCGGTGGTTTCTGAATTTACAGCCGCCAAACTCGTGTACAAAATGATAGGCTATCAAGCAACAGCGCAGGGCTGGTAAAAAAAATCGTCACGAAAAAGAAACCTCACCCGCAACCTTTACCCCTTGTGGCACGATTGTAATTCAGACGATTTGTAGAAAATGAGCGGAATCGAAATAATGGCTACTCCCCTTGGCGTCTATGCTCCTGATTTTGAATTGCCCGGAACTGACGAACAAGTCCATCATTTAGCTCGTTATTTAGAAGAATATCGAGCAGTGGTGGTGGTTTTTATGTGCAATCATTGTCCGTATGTGCGCTGGTATTTAAACCGGCTCAAACAAATTCAAGCGGATTTTGAAGGCCAAGGGGTAAAATTGATTGGCATTAATGCAAATGATGCTGTTCAATATCCCGACGATAGTTTTGAAAAAATGAAAACTTTCGCTGCCGAAAATTCTCTCAATTTTCCTTACATTCGGGATGTAACTCAGGATGTGGCGCATTGTTTTGGGGCGCAAAAAACACCAGAAGTATTTTTGCTGGATGCCGGTGGAGTAATTTGTTATCGCGGTCAAATTGATGATAATGCTAGTGATGAGCAGGCTGCGATGGTGAGGTATCTGGTAAATGCGATTAGGGAACTATTGGCAGGTGAGCCGGTGAGTGTTCCCCAAACTGAGCCGGTGGGTTGTTCGGTGAAGTGGCGACAGTAGTCAACTTTTATTGGTCAATTGGTAATTGTCATTCGTCAATTGTCAATTGACCAAATGCTGCTATCGTAGGGTGGAATAATTGTAAGCGAGAAAAAAGAATTCATGGGGATAGTTTATCAGCGGGTTTTGTTAAAGCTCAGCGGTGAAGCCTTGATGGGTGATCTTGGATATGGCATTGATCCGGCTGTTGTTCAAGAAATCGCTGAAGAAATCGCCGATGTGGTGGCTACCGGCGTACAGGTGGCAATTGTGGTGGGTGGCGGCAATATTTTTCGCGGTCTTAAGGCGGCGGCTGGTGGGATGGATCGGGCAACGGGTGATTATATCGGTATGATTGCTACGGTGATGAATGCGATGACGTTGCAAGATGCTCTCGAACGTAAGTCAGTCCCGACACGAGTACAAACAGCTATAGCTATGCAAGAGGTTGCTGAACCTTATATCCGCCGTAGGGCAATTCGACATTTAGAAAAGGGTAGGGTGGTGATTTTTGGGGCCGGTTCGGGTAATCCTTTCTTTACTACCGATACTACCGCAGCGCTGAGGGCGGCTGAAATTGATGCCAATGTGATTTTTAAGGCGACTAAGGTAGACGGGATTTATGATTCGGATCCTGTACTCAATCCTACGGCGCGCCGGTTTCAAACTCTTACCTACGGTCATGTTTTGATGCACGACTTGCGGGTAATGGATAGTACGGCAATTGCATTGTGTAAAGAAAATAACATTCCTATTATGGTATTTGATCTATCAGTGCGGGGAAATATCCACCGTGCTGTTATGGGTGAACCTGTTGGTACAGTTGTCGGAGGTAGTTGTGAAGTTAGCTGATGTTGAAAGTCACATGGAAAAAGCCGTTGAGTCAACTCAACGAGCGTTTAATACGATTCGCACCGGCAGGGCAAATTCTTCTTTGCTGGATAAGGTGATGGTGGAGTATTACGGTACTCCTACGGCGTTGAAGTCTCTGGCGAATATTAGTACGCCTGATGCGACTACAATTGCTATTCAGCCTTATGACCGTTCTTCGCTGTCTTTGATTGAAAAGGCTATTTCTTTGTCGGATGTGGGTTTGACTCCTAGTAATGATGGCTCAGTGATTCGTTTGAATATTCCGCCTTTGACGAGTGAACGCCGTAAGGAACTTGTCAAGGTGGCTGCGAAGTATTCTGAGGAGGGTAAGGTGTCTATCCGCAATATCCGCCGCGATGCGGTTGATGCTATCCGTAAACAAGAAAAATCTAGCGAAATCACCGAAGATGAGGCGCGGGATTTGCAAGATAAAATTCAGAAAATGACGGATAAGTACATTGGAAAAGTTGAGAAGTTACTAACAGAAAAGGAAAAGGATATCACGACTGTGTAATTCAACCCAAAATAGGATTTACACAGATGGACTGAGAAACCGGGTTTATGAGTAGATACTTTGTTAAAAAACGAAGGATTTTTATAAGGAACCCGGTTTTTTAGTGAGTTATGAAAAAATCTAGTTTTTAGAAAGTCTGTTTCTTTAAGAAACGGCTTTTTTTTGTTTAATTTAATTATCTGTTTTCAGTCTGTCATGGGGAATGATCTGCTACTGAATTTGGATGTAGGGTTTTCTCTGACAAAAAATCAGGCTGTGGCTAAAATGATAAAAATGATTTTACTCTCGCTGTCATAGTAATTGCGAGGCTGAGCTATAAATTCTGTAGTAGGACAAGAAAATTCGTTCTTTCGGCGGATGTCTTAGTATAGATTAACACGAGAAATTTAACTCAAAGAGAATGTGAGGAGTAGTATGTTTGATTGTATTATTGTGGGTGCTGGCCCTGCCGGTGGAACGGCGGCTTATCATTTGGCTAAGCGGGGTCGGAAGGTTTTAGTTTTGGAAAAGGAGGCGTTACCGCGTTATAAGCCTTGCAGTGGTGCTGTTTCTCCGATGATTGCTCAGTGGTTTGATTTTGATTTTTCGCCGGCAATTTCGCTTAAAACAAATCAAATTCGCTGTACTTGGAAAATGGATGATCCGGTGGATGTGACGCTGAATATTTCGGAACCGATCTGGATGGTGAAGCGTGATGTTTTTGATAATTTTTTGATTGAAAAGGCAAAAGATCAAGGGGCTGAAGTTCAAGATAAAACTGAAGTTACGGGAATTGAATTTAAAAATGGTTCTTGGCAGGTAAAAACAACGACTGGAACTTTGGAAGGTCGGTTTTTGATTGCAGCAGATGGCGCTAAGGGCACTCTTTCTAAATTGCTTGGTTTTAAGGAACGTAAGAAGCGGATGGGGGTGGCTTGGGAAATACCGGGTGCGGTTTCTCCTGAAAATGCGGTGATTAATTTTGAGTTTGGTTTGAGTAAAAATGGCTTTGTTTGGAATTTTCCCAAGGCTGATGGTTATTCGGTGGGTACTGCAAGTTTTGCCGGTGGGGATCCAAAAGATTTTAATGGCCCTTTGTCTGAGTATGGTGAGGGTTTAAGGTTGAGTGGCGGTACGAAATATACCCATCCGCTGTGTTTGTGGGATGGTAATCACAAGCTGCACACTCAAAATGCTGTGCTGGCTGGGGAGGCGGCGGCGGTGGTTGATCCGTTTACTGCGGAGGGGGTTCGTCCTTCTATGTTTAGTGCTCTGAAGGCGGCTGATGCTGTAAATGCGGCTTTAGCTGGGGATGATAAGGCTTTGGAAAAGTACACTCAAGTGATGCAGGATGAGTGGGGTTCGGATATGGTTTGGGCTCAACGTTTGGGTGGTGTGTTTTTCAAAATTCCGGGTATTGCTTATAAGGTGGGGGTAAAACGACCGGCTGCTACGCAAACTTTGGGTAAGGTTTTGTGTGGTGATTTGCAGTATGGAGATATTGCGGATCGGGCTATTAAAAAGTTGAGTAAGAGTTTGATTCCTGGTATGGGTGGTTAGGGTGTTTTTTTAAATCCTAAGATACCCCCCAACCCCTCTTAAAAAAGGGGGGACTAGCTTTGCCCATCGGCTAATTTTAAAGGTGGGCAAAGGTTATTGTTGTTGATAGGCGAGATAGACGGCTTCTAGGAATTGTTCGGCGCTTACTTTGTCGGGGATTTTATCAAGGGAAATGATGGTTTTAACTTGGGCTGCGAGTTGCCGGCTGAGTTGGGCTTTTGCTTCGGTTTCCATGACGTTGCGGCGTTTTAAGTATTCTTGAATAACGTTTAAATCATTGGGCGTGAGGTTGGATAAATGGGCTATTTCGGGTAGTTTTTTGGCGAGGTTTTTTGCCAGTTGGGAAATGGCTAAATTGGGGGAATTTTTGCGGGTTTCTTCGCTGATTATAAGAGTGCCGGCAATCAAGTCTCCGAGGCGTTTTTTTCGCTTTGTTAAAATCATTGAGAAAACACCTATACCTAATAATTGATCAAAGGGAAGTAGAAGGGCGCGTAATGCTGCTTGGGAAAAGCTAATACGCCGGCCATCTTCACAAATGACTCGAATATTAGACATTCTTTTTCCGGGGGTTTGCCCTTGCCACAGGGTTTCAAAAATTGCAAAATAGCCCATATAGAGGAGGAAATTTAGGAGTATATAAATTGCTCTTAACCAGAGGTCGATTTGTTCTTGGGCGAAGGTTGATTTGAGAAAGTTAGAAATTTCTTGAAACAAAAAGCCAAAGAACGAAAATATAAAAATTGAAAGGAAATATTGTATAAGAATGTCAAGTAATAAAGCTTTTATTCGTGTTTCAACCAATGCTAGGGTAAATTGTAATTCTACGCTTTCAGGGGTTTGAATAATAAGGCGACCGGCATTTTGTACGGTTTCCCAAACTGTGCCAGTTCGTGTGTGGGGTGGATTGTGGCGAAGTTTTAAGCCATATCCTTCTAAGCAAACTTTTTGCTGGTAATAAATTACACTTTTAACAATTTGCTCTAAAGGCATGAGGGTGGTACGAAGTACAAAAAATGTAGTAATTAAAATGAAATAGAAAACACCAGAAAGGTCTGCTTGAAAATTATTTGCTAAAAATGGTAACCGCCAAACGCCAACAATTAAAAACGTAGTTAAATAAATTAAAAAGTAGATAGGGAAGAGGTTAAGAGAGGTATAAGAAATGATTGGCAATAATGTTTGACGGCAATTCTTGCTGAGGATAAAGCTTTTTTTAAGGGCTTTTTCTGCGGAATTGATTTTGCTTTCTATAGCTAGGGACGATTGGGAGAGAAAAACGCGCATCCACCAATAATTCAATTCTCTGAGTAAAAATAAGCCTAGTATAATCGTTATCAGTCGAGCAAATATAAATCCTCCCAGGCTTAGAAAAGCACTGGCAATTGAAATGGAGATTAAGTGCAAATAATAAAATCCCCAAATCGCCAATAACCACATAAAAATTAGCACTAAGGTATTGAGGAGAATAATTTGGAATAAGCGCTTTTTAACAAATTGATTGCTGATGGCTAGGGTTTCGGGTTCGTCGATTAATTTTTGGAAAGAGTAGCGCGATATTGTGCTTTTAATTTCGCTTATTTTTGCCCATCCATAAAGGGGGACAAAAAGCCAGATGAAAGATTGCCAAATAAGGGGGAGATATAATTTGATGTCTTGCCGGTAAAGGCGCATTGCGATATTAAAAGCCTGGGCGGGGGTGAGAAAATTAACAGGGTTTGTTTTTTTAGCCATTGCCTGTTTTGGTAAGAAAGATTATTTGAATTGTTGTTGATAGGCGAGATAGACGGCTTCTAGGAATTGTTCGGCGCTTACTTTGTCGGGGATTTTATCAAGGGAAATGATGGTTTTAACTTGGGCTGCGAGTTGCCGGCTTAATTCGTCTTTGGCTTGGGGTTTCATTTTTTTTCGGCGTTGTAAATATTCTCGAATGATGGCAAAGTCATCGGGTAAAAGGGCGGAAATATTGGCAACTTCTATTAATTTTGGGGAGAGCTTTTGGGCCGGTTCTGATAAGGTAAAATCTGGGGATTTTGTAGTGGTTTCTTCGCATACTACTACGGTGCCGGCGAGGAAGTCTCCGAGGCGTTTTTCTCGCGGGGTGAGGATAATTAACAACATTCCGAGAAATAATATATCGTCAACGGGACGCAGGAGAGCTCGCAGGGTGGCTTGGGGTAAACGTACGCTACGTCCGTCGTCTCGAATAACGCGAATATTGGCAATTCTTTTGCCGGGTGTTTGTCCTTGCCAGAGGGTTTCAAAGAATACGAAATAGCCGACGTAAACACCAAAATTAATGAGGATATAGAGTGCTGTTAACCATTGTTGTATTTGATTAGAAGTCAAGTTTTGGCTGAGAATATCAATAAATTGATAGGAAAAAATTATCCATATAAAAAGTAAGATTAAAAGGGTAATACTCCAAAGAAAATAGTCGATGAGTAAGGCAAGGAGGCGGCTACCAATACCGGCTAGAGTAAATTCAAGTTCTACGCTTTCGGGAGTTTGGAGAGTGATTCGGTTAAAAAATCGCATTATTTTGAAGGAAATTTTTTAGATATTGTGGTCGCGTAATTTTAAACCTAAACCTTCTTGGCGGCTGCGGAGATCGTAATATAAAACAGCTTTTGTTGTTTGCCAAAAGGGTAATACTAAAGCGCTACCAATGCTACTTAAAATCATAGAAAAACCGTAGGTAATCCAATAAAGGGAGGTTTGAGGGTCAAGACGGCCTACAAAAAAACTTGGGAGGAAACTGGTAATTAAAAGTAGAGGAAGGGAGACTAAGGAAGCTAATAAAACGATGGCTTGAATTCGCAAAACAGCTTTGTTTGTTAATTCCCAGCTTCGAGATATACTGCGATTGGCGGTCATTCCTTCTTCGATAGCAAGGGGCATTTCTGCAACAAACCAGCGAGAAAAAAACCAAGTTAACAAGAAGAGGACTACTAATACTACAATACTTGTCAACAAAAAAGGAACGATAATAGCAAATTGTTGTCCGAGAACTGCTATTAAAATTCCTGTCATAATACCGGTTACTAATGCCCCTACTATAAAAAAACCGAAATAAAGTAAAAACAGGTAAATTCCGACCAGAAAAGCGAGGTTAAAAAAAGACCATTGACGGGGCATAATATTGTCTGTTGCCATTTTTACACTTTCTGGCTTATCGGCGATTTCTACAAATGCTAAGCGGGCAATTATGGCAGAATAAGAGTAGAATTTCACTAAGCCAAAAATGAGTAATACGAGGCCAATTGGGATGATGATAAAAAGGTTGAAACCGGCACCCATTAGTATCATTATCGCAGTTAAAGTAATGATGATTAAAAATGGAATTAAAAACCACAAATTGGCTATAGCAGAGAGTTTTAAGTAGTCTTTTAGATGGGAACGATACAGCCGAACTCCTGTGCTGACAACATTACCAATGCTGAGGGGTTGGCTGGGAGTTTGAGGGTTCAACCTGGACATAAGTTAATAACCTTTTGTTAAATAAGTTTTTGGCTTTGTGGTTATCTTAAGCTAAGGTTGGCATAATGGTGGGTAAATTGTTAAGAAAAATTTATGAATATTCAGCGCTGGATTGCACGGCGGGAAGTAAACTGGAAGCGTTTAGAGACTCTTTTGAATCGGGTAGAAAAAAAGGGAATAAAATCTCTACAAGCTTTTGAAATTAGGGAAATGGCGAGTTTATATCGTTCGGTTTGTGCTGATTTGGCGCGGGCAAGAACGAACCAAGTAGGTGAGACAATTGTGAGAGATTTACAAAGCCTCACTTCTAGGAGTTATAGTCAAATTTACCAAGGATCACGCCGGCAAGACTGGAAAGCGGTGCGGGAGTTTTATTTGTGGGGATTGCCGGCGGTTGTAAGGCAAACTTGGGTTTATAGCGCAATTGCAACGGCGATTTTTTTGCTGGGGGCGCTGATTGCTTGGTGGTATGCGTGGAATGATCCAGAGTTTATGTCGTTAGTTGTACCGGAGTCTATGATATCTCAAGTGAGAGATAGAGGGGAGTTGTGGATGGGGTCAATTCTTGGCACAGAACCTTTGGCTTCTAGTAGTATTATGGTTAATAATATTGGGGTATCTTTTCGAGCGGTTGCTGGGGGAATTACGGCGGGAATTTATACAGTTTTTATTTTATTTTTTAATGGGTTGCTGATAGGGGCGGTGGCAACTTTGGTGGGGCAAAATAATTTAGCTTATCCGTTTTGGGCGTTTGTTTTTCCTCATGGATCTTTGGAGTTGCCGGCTATTTTTTTTGCTGGGGGTGCGGGTTTATTAATTGCGCGGGGGCTTTTGCTACCGGGTAAGTTTCGTTTGGGTGATTCTTTAAAGTTTTATGGTTCTCAGGCGGTGCAACTTGTGTTTGGAATTGTACCGATGTTGATTGTTGCCGGTATTATTGAAGGGTTTATTTCTCCTTCTCCTATGGTGCCAAATCCGCTTAAATATTTGCTTGGGGTGAGTTTATTTGTGGGGTTGGTGAATTATTGTTTACGCCGTCAGGATGAGGAAGTAAAGTAGGCTTTTATAATCAAATTATTATAGTTGATTTTTAGCTTTAAGTTGCAGATATTTTTCTACTAATTGATCGCTGATTAAATTGGCCGGTGCATCCAAAACTAATACTCCTTTTTGTTTTAATTTTGCAAAGGCTAATTGACGCTGTGCTAATAAATCTAAGGCCACCGCACGGCCATAACTTGCAGTAATATCGGCCGTAAAATTATGGGCAATGTTGTCTACCTGTGGGTCTTTTAATGTAACGCAAAACGGTAAATAACGAGGTGTTAAACGTACTAAGGCTGCTAATAATTCGTTTGAAGCGGTACTATCTACAATATCGGTAATTAAAACAACTAATGAGCGGCGATTATGTTGTTTCACAAACGTGGTTACAGCGCCTACATAATCGGGTTCTAATAACACCGGCTGAAGGGGGGTTAAACGTTCCAAAATCTTGTTAAAATGCCCTTGTCCGCGTTCTGGGGGTATGGAGGCTGCAATATTGCGATCAAATACTGTAACTCCGACTTTATCTCCCCGATTTAATCCTGTCATTGCCAGCGATAAGGCGGCATTTAATCCCCAATCAAATCTTTTTAAACCTTGCACTTGGGCTGTCATTAACCGGCCTCTATCTAATAATATCATTAGAGTTTGTTCTTGTTCGGGTTCTAATACTCTTATTTGCAGAGGCATTTTATTAGGTGTAGCCAGTCGGCGTGCTGTTGCTTTCCAATCAATTAAACGCGGATCATCACCAGAATTATATTCGCGTAATTCTGCAAATTCGGTGCCGCTACCAAATTTTCTGGCTTGTGTCATATTGCCGGTAGACAACAATGTTAAGCGAATTGTTAGGGATCGTAATCCAACTAAATCAGGGTAAACTTCTGCTTTAAAATTAGCTTTAATTTTCCATTGATGCCATGCTAAACCCCAGTTTCCAAGTTGTCTGGCTTGAATATCTCCCCACTCATATTCGCCTCGCTGAGAAGGTTTAACATTGTAGGTTAATTCGGTGGCTGTGTTGGATGGTAAGGATGTTTTAAGGATGGGATTATTTATTTCAAATTCTGGTGGATAATTATCACGAATTTGAAGGTTAATTGTGTGATTAACTGATTTTACCAACAAGAAAATAGGGTTTTCTCTACCAATAGAAAGCCGGTTTACCGGTTGGCGGGTAATTTCAGCCCGGTGATTTTTCACTTGCCAACTATCTAAAAAAACAAGCAATAAAATCAAAGCATTATAAATTGAAGTTGCTATAAGACTAATTTGTTGATTAAAAGCAATAGCGAGCACAGGCGCAATTCCAATGCCTAAGATTAAAAGTAAATAAGCACGTTGGGAGGGAATCATAAGAGATTGTTGATAAAAAAGGTTTATTGCTGTTTATTATAGATTGTTTTTTGGGTTATCAAAACCGGCTTTCTTTAACAAACCGGCTTTTTCTGTGACATGATATAATTTTCACAAGCATTGAGGTTAAGGATATGTTAGCAACTCCTTTAACATTAAACTTAGATACGGTTCGTCTCACAGATGAACAATTTTACGAACTTTGTCAAAATAACCATGAATTAAAGTTTGAACGAAACAGCAAAGGAGGATTAATTATTATGTCCCCAGTCGGAGGAGAAAGTGGCAATCGTGAAGTACAATTAATGACGGACTTAGAAATATGGAATCGGCAAACAAAACTCGGTTACACCTTCAGTTCTTCCACCGTATTTAAGTTACCAAATGGTGCAGATCGTTCTCCAGATGCAGCATGGATTAAACGCCAACGTTGGGAAGCACTTCCGCCAGAACAAAAACGCAAATTTCCCCCCATTGCACCAGATTTTGTGATTGAATTAAGGTCAGAAACCGACAGCCTAAAAATGCTCAGAGAAAAAATGCAAGAATATATGGAGGCCGGTGTACAATTAGCGTGGTTAATTAATCCCCAACAACAGCAAGTAGAAATTTATCGGCCCCAAAAAGAAATAGAAATACGAAATCTTCCCACAGAATTATCAGGAGAAAACGTATTACCAGACTTTAACTTAAATTTATCGCTTTTCCTTTAGTTATCTGGGCACCGGCACCCCATTTAACAAACCCTTCACAACCCCCTCAATTTGCACCCCATCTAACATAGATTCTGCCTTCAAAATTAGCCGGTGACGCAACAAAGGAACCGCCACCATCTTAATATCATCTGGAGTTACAAAATCCCGATTATTTAACCAAGCAACAGCCTTAGAAGCCTGCAACCAAGCAACACCAGAACGAGGAGAACCCCCCAAAGCTAAATCAGGATGTTTACGAGACTTTTGAACCAAATTCAACAAATAATCTAACACATTATCAGCAACTTTTACTTCCCTAACTTCTAGCCGCGCCTGCAAAACATCCTCAACACTGGCAATTGGTTTAAGCTTCGCCAAATCTAGGCGACGCGATGCCGAATTAGCCTGACTATTCAACAACATTTTCTTCTCAGCTTTTGCCTCTGGATATTCCACCACCAACTTAAATAAAAACCGATCTAACTGCGCTTCTGGAAGCGGATAAGTACCCTCAAACTCCAAAGAATTTTGTGTTGCCATCACCCAAAACAAAGACGGTAAAGATAAACTTTCCCCATCCAAAGTAACCTGCTGTTCCTCCATTGCCTCCAACAAAGCCGCCTGAGTTTTTGGAGGAGTGCGATTAATTTCATCTGCCAGCAAAATTTCTGTAAAAATCGGCCCCTTTTTTAAAGAAAAACTCCGCGTACTTAAATCAAAAATATTCGTACCCAAAATATCCGCCGGCAAAATATCTGGAGTCAACTGAATCCTCCGAAAATCCGCTTGAATTAAACGCGCTAAAACCTGTGCCAAAAGAGTCTTACCAGTCCCTGGAACCCCCTCTAAAATTACATGACCACCCGCCAATAAAGCCACGATTAATTGCTCAACCAACGCCGACTGTCCGACAATAATTTCATTAACAGCCCTACGGAGATTTGTAAATTGTTCATTAGTTTTAGCCATATTGTTCAATTCCCCAAAATCCTAATTTTGTTAGTTTTTAAAAATCAATTACTAGCCATTGAAAAGGCAAAGTAAATTCCATCCTACACCACAACTAACCCTTAAATAAACCCAGTCTTACCCTTTGCCATTTTTCTAGCCAATTTTTTAAATAGCCCTTAGAAATTTTAGCCTTTTTTCCATTCATTTCCAACAAAGAACTTAACTCGGAAGCCGGTTTTCCAGTTTGGCTTACCCAAGCAGAAACTAAAGCCTTTGACGACAACAACTCTGACCCTAAACCCAGAGATTTTTGTAACTGCAACCTTTCTTCTTTTTCCAAAAGTTCTATCACAAAATTACCCATTTCCGCCTTTTCTAAAACTCCCGCCGTCGCCCGAATATATGCCTCACTATTATCCAGCCCCGGCACCGTTAAACTTTGCGGTTTTCCCCAGCGTCGCCGCTGCGCTAAAACCCAAATTACAAATACAATTACTCCTTGTAAAATTGCCGTAAAAATTGGCGTTTTTAACAAATAACTAAACATATCGTCACGAGACTGTGCAGTTTTAGCAGTTTTATCTCGATAGCCGTGCATATACTCATCTACAAAAATCTGCTGATTTTCTTGGCTTAACAATTGTGCCAAAAACTCATAATTACCCGTTTCATTTTGATAAGCATTAGCCCCTAAATGCGGCGTAATAGAATTAATTACCACCCCTTTATCAATGGTTTTTTGCCAAACTGCACTGCCAAAAGTATCTTCCAATAAACTTTTTTCTTCTTTCCTTTCACCAACTTTTAGACGGCGAGATGTTTCTATTTTTACCCCACCTAAATTGGATTTTAAAAGAGAACTAAAAGGCGCTTCCGTAACTTGATTCCGAATACCCAAAACCACCAGCCTATTGCCTTTACCTATCCAGTCTATTTCTTGCCTACTTAAACGGCCCGAACTTAACCGCGAATTCACCCGCAATAAAGTAATATTTTTTTCTTGACTATCTACCAACTCTGCAAAGGTTTTTTGCCAGCGAAAAACCGGCGTTTTTCGGTTTTGCATATAGACATACCACGCCCCATAACCATCAGGAGAACGACCATAGGTTGAACCCACAGTTAAACGATTACTACTTGGTGCCATTAACAACGTTAAAAACACCAATAATACTAAAGCAATTCCCACAAAAAACCAAATTTTTCTCTTAGAAAAACCCATATTTTATCCCCTAAAATATTAAGTTATTTTTTCAAATTACAACTTTTCTATTTTGCGAAAAGCCTCCTGACAACGCTCAAATTCCTCACCAGTCACCGGCATTTCTCCAAAACATAAACGTTCATGGGTAGAAAGCAAAACTTCGCAACTTTTCCGGCCAGAAAAACGCTTTAACAATTCCCGATATTCCCCATCAGTTCGACTTGGTTGATTATCAACTGTACTGCTATCATTTAAACGCTCCAACATCGCCATATAAAGACAGCGCGAAGCCAAACCAAAATCACCTTCCCTACTCAACTTCGCAGCCTGTACAAGCCACTCAGCAGCCGTTGGCATCGGTTTTGCAGCTTGTTGGGCCGGTGTCGTCGAAGAACTCCCTAAACCCCTCAACCTCGCAAAAAAACCTGGCCATAGCCGCCAAATCAGCCAACCAAACCAGACAATCAACAAAGCCAAAATCAGCCAAAACATCCCCTGCAAAAGCACCTCTACCCAACCAAAATTTATCTCCCCAAAAGAAGGCGGGGCTTTTGGCCCATTGAAATTAAGTTTAGAAAACTGTAACTCCACCCACTCAGCCACCTTTTGCTGAGTTTGTCCCAACTGCCAACCCAGGTTAGTATTTTCAAAACTACCCGATTTCATGAAACAAACCTCCCTTAATTCAATCAATAGAATCAGAAATTTAAAAATTTTGCATTACACTTACAACAAATAAACTTAAATAACCGCCTTCAAACCCATAACCTTATCGCCAAAAAACTACCCCATGTAGCATCAAGTTTTACGAACACCCCAAAAAAGCGCAAGCCATTATGAGTCATGCTATAGAAGAAATTTCTTCCCAGCCTATCCTAGGCAAGCAGAAGAAAGCTCCATCCACTTTAAAAACTTGACAAAAACTTAAACTCTGTCAATAAACTAACTTAACAGTTTTAACCCAGAACCAATCACCGCAGAAAATGACCATTTACTTTTATAAAGTTAGCGAACCCTACGGTTATTTATCCAACTTTTCACCCCATCCCATATACATAGACGGACTTAACTGGCCCACAGTAGAACATTATTATCAAGCCCAAAAATTTGTAACAAGTCAATGTGAAGAAATAATTCCCCTTATTCACCGTGCCCCAACCCCCCAAGAAGCCGCCGCCCTTGGACGAGATCCCAGTCTAATTTTGCGCCCCGACTGGGAACAATCAAAATATAGTATTATGCGGCAAGCCGTCTTAACCAAATTTATCACCCATAAAGACATCCAAGCCTTGCTTATAGCAACCTGCGATGAAATAATTGTTGAAGACTCCCCGCGAGACTATTACTGGGGGTGCGGAGCCGATAAAACAGGCCAAAATCAATTGGGAAAAATTTTAATGAGTGTGCGACTAGAAATAAGTCAACTCTTAAAACAACAATAGGCACTTACTTTTTACTAATTCTGTCAAGAGTCCTTGAGAACTAAAAAGAAAGACACAAATCTTAAAATTTCTGGGCTAAAAGCGATCCCTCGCGGTCTCTTTGCCTTTTGTTGTCAGTTTTAGTTAGTTTACATTAAGCTAAAGGCTAAGCACGTTTTCTGAGTTTTTGATAAAAAAAATCAAAAATCAGGAAGTTATACGGATGTGCAACAAAGCCGAAAAATTTAATAATACAACCATCTAAAAAACAAAAAAATCTTAGCCCGCCAACAATGAATACATTAAAAAATCTAGCAACAAAACAGATAATACTAAACCAAGAAGTTTTATTAAACCGGATGACTAACCGGATAAGACAATCATTAGAATTGCAAGAAATTTTAGCAGCCACCGTCAACGAAATGCGTTCGCTACTAAAAACCGACCGAGTAATGGCCTATCAATTTCACCCAGACGGTAGTGGTCAAGTCATCGCCGAGTCTGTTGACACCAGCCGGCTGCCCTCCATGCTAGGTCTACACTTCCCAGAAGACGACATTCCGCCCCAAGCCAGAGAACAATTCTTCAAAGGAGGAGTACGCTCCATCGTTGATGTTAAAAACGAACAACTCACTTGGTCGGTTCCTAACCGTAGTGAAAACGGGGAAACCATCGCCACCTCAAACTTTAACTACCGGCCCGTAGACCCCTGTCACATAGCTTACCTGCAAGCAATGGGCATTCAATCATCCCTTGTGGTTCCCATCTTTGACGATGATGATTTATGGGGCTTACTTGTCTCTCACCATAGCCAATCACAACTCATTTTTGAACAAGACTTAGAACTTGTTCAACAAGTAGCCGATCAAGTCTCTGTTGCTATCGCCCATTCAACGATGCTTAAAGTAGCCCGCCAAAAGCAACAAAGAGAAGCTACTATCAACAGCATCGCCAGCTTGCTGCACGCCAGCCCTACCCTGCAACTACAAACCGCCCTCGAAGCTACCAACACCGCCCTTAAGGGTAGTGGTGGCAGACTCTACATCTGGGAAACACATCAACTCTTTACCTTCGGCGAACAACCTTCCTCGCCGCAAGCCTTGGAAAAACAACTTTTTTGGACAGAGACAAAACAAAAAACCGAACCGCTTGTTATCCAAGATATCTACAAACATCCCGAACTTCAAAGTTTGATAAAAGCCTTTGAAACTACTCTTATCCGAGGAATGATTATAATTCCGCTACAGTACAGAAATCAATTTCTGGGCTACCTCAGCATCTTTCGTAATGAAATTGAAATTGAAAAATGGTGGGCCGGTCACTATCCAACTCCAGAAAAACCTCAACGCCCCAGACAAACTTTTGAACCGAAAAGAGAAACTAAAAAAGGACAATCTTACCCCTGGAAACCAGAAGATGTCGAACTTGCTAAAGCTATTTCTAATCATTTTTCAATGGCAATTCAACAATACTTGCTTTATCAACAAGTGCAGCAATTAAATGCCAGCTTAGAAAACCAAGTCAAAGAACGTACGGCGCAACTACAACAAAGCCTCGAACTTACCCACGTCATCAAACAAATAACTAATCAAATTCGCAGTACCTTGGATCTTCAAACCATCCTCCAAACTATTGTTAAAGAAGTACGAAGCCTGCTTAATGCAGACCGAGTTGTGATTTATCAGCTAGAACCAGACTGTAGCGGGAAAGTTACTGTAGAAGATAAAACAGACGAATTTTCTTCGGTTTTGGGAATAGAAACTAATACAGATTGTTTTCCTCATAAAAATGTCAACGACTATTTACAAGGCAAAACCAGAGCAATTAATGATGTTGAAAAAGAAAATTTAAGCGACTGTCACCGCGAATTTTTACAAGGTATTGAAGTAAAAGCAAACCTAATGGTGCCGATTATTATGGATGGTCAATTGTGGGGTTTGTTGATTGCTCACTGTTGCAAAACGCCTCGTTATTGGTATAGCCATGAAATTCATACACTGCAACAACTAGCTAGTCAAGCTGCCATTGCCATTCAACAAGCAGAACTTTACGAACAAAGCCAAGCTGCTGCTAATGCAGCCCGTTCCCACGCTCGACAACTTGCAGAAACTTTAGATAACTTACAACAAATACAAACCCAACTTATCCAAAGTGAAAAAATGTCTTCTCTTGGTCAGTTAGTGGCCGGTGTTGCTCACGAAATTAATAATCCTGTTAATTTTATTAATGGCAACCTTATCCATGCTAGTGAATATGCCAAAAATTTGCTTGATCTTTTGCAATTATATCAGCAACGTTATCCCCATCCCGATGCAGAAATTGAGCAATTAATCGAAGATATAGAATTGGATTTTATTATTGATGACTTGCCTAAAATGCTTTCTTCTATGCAAGTTGGTGCTGATCGGATTCGTCAAATTGTTCTTTCATTACGCAATTTTTCTCGACTGGAACAATCGGAAATGAAGCCGGTTGATATCCATGAAGGTATCGATAGCACTTTAATGATTATCCATCACCGGCTCAAAATTAAGCCAGATCGCCCCGGAATTAGATTGGTTAAAGAATATGGAAATTTACCTTTGGTGGAGTGTTTTGCCGGTTCGTTAAATCAAGTGTTTATGAACGTTATTAGTAACGCTATTGATGCTCTTGATGAATACGACAAACAGCGCAGCCTTGCGGATATTCAAGCTAAACCTAGCCAAATTACTATCCGTACTTCTGTTGTGACCCGCAATGGTTTACTCTCTTCTAACTCTCAACCTTTGTCAGATGACAATATCCCCTATGCAGAAATTTTGATAACAGATAATGGCCCCGGAATGTCTGAGTCAATTAGAGAAAAAATTTTTGAACCTTTTTTTACTACCAAAGATATTGGTAAAGGTACCGGCATGGGTTTATCTATTAGCAGGCAAATTGTTGTGGATAAACATAGTGGATGTTTTGAGTGCCGGTCTCAAATTAATAAAGGTACAGAATTTTCTATCCAAATTCCCATTGTTCAGTCTAATTCAAATGTTGCGCTCGCAGCATCTAATAATGTATAAAATCACTTTTAAACCTATAGCAGTCAGTTTCAAATTTTTTTGAATGGAGATTATTACAGAGTAAACTGGTTTCTTTAAAACGGGCCGGTCAAGATTGCTTTTTTTTAGGAAAAAGTCTATAATTCCAGGAAACTTAAATCTTCCCCTCAAAAATTTTGTAAACGACTCTTTAGCGAGGTCAACTTTAATAAAATATTTCCCTGCAAATTTATCGAAAATCTGTTTGCCAGTAAACTTGGGTTGCTAATTATATAGTTTTTTAGTCAAATATTAAGATTGATTAGGAACATAATTTGTCGAATCCAAAAAACTCACTGGCAACTTTTTTTCTTTACTTTTTTGTTACGCAAAATTTAAGTATCTTAAAGATGGTAGTAGCTAAAATATGATAAATTGCCAATTCAGAAGGAAAAGTTAAAAATATGAAAAATTTACACATTATTAACCTAGAACCAGAAGAATTTGATCTAACAAAGTATGAAGGAGAACCTATACAAATTCCTGGAACTATTCAGCCGCATGGAATTTTAATTGTCTTAGAAGAGACTACTTTAAAAATATTACAAATCAGCAAAAATGCTGAAATGATTTTTAACATATCTAGTTGTACAGACTTGCTTAACCAAAACTTAACTATTTTGTTAAATGACGAGCAAGTAAATCAAATTCAAATGGGTTTACAACAGGAAGATATAGGTACAGTCAATCCAATTAAAATTAATATTAGCAACAAAAAAAACCTTCTATTAAATGGGATTCTACACCGTTATGGGGGAGTAGTAATCTTAGAATTAGAGCCAGAATTAGCGCCAGAAGCAGACAGTTTTATAAGTTTTTACCATCGAGTTAGAGCCTCCACAGCCAAACTGCAAAATGCCGATACATTGCAAAAAATGTGCGAAATAGCTGTTAAAGAAGTGAAACAACTAACCGGCTTTGATCGCGTTATGGTGTACAAATTTGATGCTGATAACAATGGTCAAGTTATAGCGGAAGATAAAAAAGAGAACCTACAACCGTTTTTAGGTTTGCATTATCCAGTGTCAGACATTCCCAAACAAGCCAGACAAATTTATACATATAACTGGCTGAGATTAATAGCAGATGTTAATTATGAGCCGGTAGAAATGGTGCCCATCCACAACCCAGTTTCTAATCTACCCTTGGATCTAAGCCAATGCGTGCTTAGAGGAGTTGGGCCTTGCCATCTTGAATACTTACAAAATATGGGCGTTACAGCATCAATGTCCATTTCTCTATTAAAAGGTCAAAAACTGTGGGGATTAATAGCCTGTCACCATCAATCCCCAAAATATGTTTCCTATGAAGTTCGTAAAGCCTGCGAATTTATTGGTCAAGTTATATCTTTTGAAATTGCTGCCAAAAAACAAAATGAAGATTACGAATATCAAATAAACTTAAAATCAATTAATGCCAAATTAATTGAATACATGAGTAATGAAAAAGATTATATTGACGGTTTATTAAAACATCAACCGAATTTACTTGATGTCGTAGGAGCCACAGGAGCCATTATCAAAGCCGGGAACCAATGGGAATCGGTGGGAGAAACCCCCCAACCAGAACAATTACAAGGTTTAACAAAGTGGCTACACAAAAAACTTCAAAATAACTTAGTTTATGTCACCGATTCCCTAGCCAAAGAATATACACTGGCAGAAAATTTTAAAGAAATAGGTAGCGGATTAATAGCCCTATCATTTTCTCCTACTCATAATAGTTATGTAATTTGGTTTCGCCCGGAAGTGATTCAAACGGTTGAATGGGCCGGCAACCCTAGGAAAGGTGTACAAATAGAAGAAGATGGTACAGTCAGACTGTCGCCGCGTAAATCTTTTGAATTGTGGAAAGAAATAGTCCAAGGAAAATCACTACCTTGGAAAGAATGTGAAATTGAATCTGCCCTAGAACTGAGAAATGCTATTATCACAATTGTTCTAAAAAACGCCGAAGAAATGGCAAAATTAAATGCAGCTTTGCAACAATCTGAAGCGAGAGAAAGAGAAAAATCCCAACAACTAGAGGTAGCAATCCAAGAACTGCAAAGAACCCAAACCCAGTTAATTCAAAGTGAAAAAATGTCTACTTTGGGGCAGTTAGTGGCCGGTATAGCCCACGAAATAAATAACCCCATTAACTTTATTTATGGCAACCTTTCCTACGCCACAACCTACTCTCAAGACCTCCTTGATTTAGTCCATATTTATGAAAAAAATTCCCTGACAGCCTCTCCAGAAATCAAACAAAAAAAAGAAGAAATTGATTTAGAATTTATCTTTGAAGATTTGCCAAAATTGTTAAATTCAATGAAAGTAGGAGCCGAAAGAATCTGTGATATTGTTCAATCTTTAAAGGTTTTTTCTCGTGTAGATGAATCAGCGATGAAGCCGGTTAATATCCACGATGGAATAGATAGTGCTTTAATGCTTTTAAGTCATCGGCTTAAATCTAAAATTGATTATCCGGGGATACAAGTAATTAAAAATTATAGCGATTTGCCGCCGGTGCAATGTTACCCCGGTTCCCTGAACCAAGTTTTTATGAACTTGCTCAGTAATGCCATTGAACACTTAGACGAAAGAGACCGACAAAGAACTCTTTTAGAAATAAAAGAAAATCCTAGTCAAATTATTATCCGAACTGAATTATTTAATAATGAAACTAAGGAAACAAAACAGAATGATTCCCTCTGGATTAGGGTTTCCATCGCAGATAATGGCCCCGGACTGCCTCAAGAAATAATCAATAAAGCCTTGAATGCTATCTATGCAGCCTCTCAACCAGAGGGTAAAAATAATAGCTTACGACTAGCAATAAGCTATCAAATCATTGTCGAAAAACACAAAGGAAACTTTCATTATCTGTCCCGCTCTAAACAAGGTACAGAATTTCAAATAGAAATTCCTTTGAAATAAGGGTATTTTTTTGGAGATTCTGGATGTACCTTTGAACGGTTTATTATTTTTCTGGCAGATAAAAGCTGAAGTAGGATAGGTCACTTTTTCAAGCCAGAAATTAGTAAAAATCGATTCTTTAACGCTTTTGCCATTGGCGGATTGATTTTTGAGCCTGAGAATAGGCAGGGGCATCTTTTGGCACAAAAGATGCTGCTTCTATAGCAGAACTGAACCGGCCCCGTGCAGCACGATAAAGAGCAATATTATAAATTTCCTGACTCCACTGGCCAATTAAAATCTGAGCCTGGGAGTAACTGGGCTGACCGGCCCGTATTTGACGAGCACTGGCAATAGCCTGGACATAGGACGGCAATAAACCACGACGAACAGAACCACTCGCCACCCTTAACCGCTGCTGGTTGGCTTGTTGTAACTGCAATTGACCCTGCCATTGCTCTAACAAAACTTGTGCTTGCTGACTTAAACCACGTTGACTTTTTGGTACTAATTTTGCGGCAGCGATGGCGCCTGAAAAATTGCCTTGTTTAGCTCGACCCTTAGCAATATCCAAAATTACAAAAGACCAACGCTGAATATTTTGTTGAGCCTCGGCATAAAGCGCATCTCCGGGCGGAATTTGATTTGCTTTAGCAATGGCATAGCTAAAGCGCGATGCTGAAACCGGCTCCACCAAAAGCACCGCCTGGTCGAGCAATTTTTGGGAAGCCGGTGTGGATGGCCGAGAATTATTATTTTCGGGTCTTTTTTCTGGCACGGTTGCCGGTGTAATCTGGGTTTTGTCAACTTCCGAAGGCTGATCCTTTTCAATATCAGCGGTGGAGGTGACAGCGGCCGGTGTAGCTGAGGGAGTCGGAGAAACAAACAGAGTTCTGCCAACCAACACTCCCAAAAGCAAGACTAATAGCCCTGCGCCACTCCAGAGAAGAGGCGACACCCGCCCATCGGAACGACTTGGTACAGGAACAGCAGGCGGGGGAGGTGGAACTATGGGGAGAGGACTAGGATCGGGGTTTTTTGGCTTACTATTAACGATATTTATAGAGGTAGAGAGATCAAAATCTGGTTCTTTGTATAAAGTGCCATTGGAAATAGGACGCGAACCATTACTACTAATAGAGTGAGAATTTTGAGAACCATTTAGGGAAGCCGAAGCAGCCACGACTTCATTTTGGGGCCAAATTAACCACTTTCCTTTAACATCTGGATAAATGCAGCAAACCGGCTCTTGGACTGGCAAATTATGGTGTTCGCATAATTCAGGTAGACGCTGATTTAAATAGCGACTTAAACTGTCTAAATTAAGACAGCGGTTATAACGCAAACCATCTAACAAACAAGCCGCAAACAATCCATGACGTAAGTTTCTAGCCTCATGGGAAAATTGCTCACTTTGGCAAGAAAGAAAAGTAGGAATTTCATAAGTTTTTGCTAGTTCTAAAGTTTCTATCCCAACGGCTTGAGAACCTCCCATACCTGATGTACGGTTGATATCTAATAAGACTACTACCATCTGAGCGTTGGCTTTTTTGAGAGTAGCAAATATTTCTTGCATGGCAATGCCGGTAGCGGATATATCTGCTGGATCTCCATAGGTTGGCATTAAATAATCTTGCCCTTGCTGGCTTAAACCATAGCCGCTGAAAAAGAACCATAATAAGTCATCTTTTTCTACTTTTTCTCGGCAAACAATGTCTAGTATTTCCAGAATATTTTCCCGGTTGGGATGGGTAGAAGACTGATCATAGGCCGGTGAAGAGTTTGTCATTAGTACACAACCCTCGCCACCTATGCTGACTTCGCTCACCAAAAAATTGTATAGGGACTCTGCGTCCTGATCGGCGTAGTTTAAGGGTTCAAAGCACTGATAATGATTAATGCCAATGGCTATGCAAGCGTGATTTTTTACCATTTTTGTATAATATTTCGCGTTTTGCTGAAAACATAACATATTGTAAGCGGTGGTTTGACTACAGCGTTAGGGGATATCTTGCACCGGCAAAATGATTTTCACTTCCAGTTATAAAGAAATGAACCATAAACCAAGCATCAGGATTAAAATTAAAGAGCGAGATATATTGCTTCGTTTTCACAGCCAGTGATCCCACCAAGGAGCGTTTCAAATATGACTATGGCCCCCAACCGGGAAACTTCCATAACACCTGCTAATGCTGTTGAGCGCCACTCCCAAAAGCGTAAGCGGCCTAAAAAGCATAACCATTATGGATTTCAAGATTTTTTCCAAATGGATAACTCGACCGGCATTATTACCGATTGGAATGATAGCCGAAATATCTTTACCAGTGAAGATTTTATTATTGGGTTACAAGAAGGTTTGGAAGAGGAAGTTGGTAATGCTTCTAGTGTGATTATGTACACTATTGGTAATCAGTGGGGAACTCGTGATGCCTTAGTTTTTCGGAATTGGTTTGAGAAAGAATTTGACCGCGATATCCATAATTCTAATTTGATGTTTTTGTTAGAAACTTGGTGGTGGCCTTTTACGGCTCAAGGTTGGGGCCGGTGGGAAGTTGATATGAGTGACCGCAAACAAGGATTTATTTTTATCAATTTGTTTGATTCAGCGGTGGCTCGCACTTTAGGAGATGTTGGAAAACCGGTTTGTTTTCTTTATGCGGGTTTGTTTTCTGGGTTTTTTAGCAGTTTGGTGAAAAAGCCTTTAAACTGTATTGAAATTCAATGTTATTCGATGGGGGAAACTTATTGTAAGTTTTTGTTGGGAAATAAAGACCGCATTGATGCGGCGTCTTTTTGGCTTAATGAAGGTGCAACGGCTAGAGATATTCAAAAACGCTTGCTAGATGGGGAGCGATTGAAATGAGTTCTACTTCTTTAAGTGACAATGACGACAAAAATTTATCATGGTTGAAGTTGTCTGTAGAGGATTTTTTTGGGGATTGTAACTGGGCCGGTCAGCCGGTGGAGTTGCACCAAATGCAGCCTGGTGATCCGTTGCCTTTTACAGTTAGTGTGCGGGAATTTTTTCTCGCTTTTCCTTGGGAAGGAATGCCTATGGTGGCAATGGCTCCAAAACCTCTACGGGCTGTTTCTGTAAAAACTGGTGAAACTCAAAAACAATCGACTCTGGCGGATCTTATGGATCTGTTTTAAGGTTCTTTTTTGTAGTTTCCAAACTCTTTGGAAAACTATCTCTCTTTTAAAAAACAAATATGTTTCTAACCCTTCTTGGATAGGCGCCAAGGTGGGGCTGAGAATACAATTTTGTTATGAGGAGAGATTTTAAACTGATTAACCGCTGTGTTTTAGAAAAGAGATGCACCCAAAAATAGAAAACCTCATAGAAGAGGCAGAAACTCGTTACTTGAAAGCCGAAGAAATTGAGGCATTTAAACAGTATGCAATTTCCATTGCCCAAAGCCTCAAAACCTATGAATTTTTGAGAGATCAAGAGATGAAGATTTTTCAACCCATTGCTGATCAGTTGGTCGCAGCTTTTCCACAAATTCCTCAAGAAATATTGGAAAGGTCTTTGAAACATTGGGTGTTGGTTTTGCGTTATAGTGCAATGGCAATGTTGATAAATGATGCCCAATATTTAGAAACAAATTTACTTGATTGGTTAAAAGGTATTGTGGAAACTCACCAATCAACGGAGATTGAAACTAAACTTTATGATTTGCTCCAAAATCAACTTAAAACTTTGATGGCTCCACCGGCCTTGGCATTGCTTCAACCGTTTTTGAGTAAGGCAAAAACTATTCTTATAGAAGGATAAATGGGTGGGGCGATGGGCCGTTTTTTCAAGTTTTAACCCTTCGCTAACGCCCTTTATTTCTTTGAATAAATGAGTTTTTAAGGGGTAATAGTTATCTGCTTTGTGCTTTAATGTAAGGCGAATTTTGTAAAATTATTGATTGGTTGGCAAGGTTTTTTGTTGTTGTAATTTTGTGAATTTTTGGGGAGAAAATTGTTATGATTACGATGTCTGATTTGCTTGAGTCTCGTCGAATTCCGGGGAACTATTTTGCAGCAAGTGCTTATATTCGTGGGGATCTGGAGTTAGGTTTACTGGAAAGCCGAAGGGGTGATAGGTTACTTGCTTTACCAGAGACTTTAATTGAGGCAATTTATCTGGGTTTGGAACAAGAAACTGGTCAAGCGGCGCGTCTGGTTTTGTTTAATTGTGGCCGGTGGTGGGGTAAAAATTTTTATGCGCGGTTTTCAGAAGAAGTGAGTGAGTATTATGGTAAACCGCTGGCGACAATGGAAATGGTGGAGTTTGTGCAGTGTTTACAACAGTGTTGGAAAACGTTGGGATGGGGTAGTTTTGAACTGGAGCCAAAATATTACCAAAATGGGTTTTTAGAGGTAAGAATTACCCATTCACCCTATGCAAAATATGCTCCCCAAACTAATCGTCCTGTCTGTCATTTAGAGGCCGGTATTTTAAGTTCATTTTTTAGCCAACTGACAGGGAGAGAGTTGCATTGTGTGCAGACGAGTTGTGAGTCTTTGCAAGCAGATACAAACCGTTTTATTTTGGGTTTACCTGAGCGTCTAAAATCGGTGGATGTTTGGCTAACAGAAGGCAAAAAAAATGATGAAATTATGAGTCTTTTAATCAATCAATAGAGAAGGATTCTTTGTATTTTTTTATTTTTTTTGCAACCTACCAATACATTAGACATCTCAAAAAAGCAAGATAAGGGGGTTAGCGCAATGCTGGTTATGATAGTTTTTTTAAAGATGTCTAATGTATTGTTACAAACTAATATTTCAGGCGGTTTAGTTCCCAAAGAGGAATAAAAATGGTGGCTTCTTCTGGGGTTAAATATTGCCTGATGACTTCTAGCATAACTTGATAGGTAAGTTCAGCACTGCGTTCAACGTTCATAGCTTTTAAAATTGTTTGAAACCAGGAAATAAATTGTTCTTTAAACCTGTCGGTATCGTTGAACAGTAAGGCGGCGGCTGTATGGCGCAAAACTCTGACTGTATCAAGTTTCCATTTATTAGTTGCATCTTGGGAACCGCTCTGAAATAAAGTGGAGTCTATCGATTTAATTTTTGCTTGAACTTGGCGGATAATTTCAGTTTCAGAGGCTCTAATTTTTTGATAAGCGCTGAGACGAATATTAAAAGATTTAAAATAATCTTTTAAAAATTGTAGTTCTTCGGAGGTGGCGTAGCGTCCATCAGCGGCGACACTTAAGCGGGCAAATTGAGTTAGCATAAATTTTTTTGTGGGGAAAAGTAGACTAAGAAAAGCTTTTTAAGCATCGCGAGTTTGGGCAAGATATTGCCCGACTTGGAGGCGTGTTTCTTCGAGTTGAGTGATAACAGAACGAGTAATTAATTTACCTGCTTCTACTACTACTTGACCGGTGATGGGGTGCAAAAGATCCTGTTCTGCACGACGTCCTATGAGGGCGTTAATATCTTGAATAGCGTTGATATACATCCCGGTGGGGACTTCTACAATAACGCCTTCATCTAAGACTCTTGCTTGACAGGCTAGACGAGAGTTTGTTGAGGCTGTTGTAATAATTTCTAGGGTTCTTTGTTCGCGGCGTTGAATGGCTGATAAACCGTCCATTCCTTGCTTAATATAAACGTGACAAGTAGCGCACATTCCTCGTCCGCCACATTCTTTTAAAACGTTTAGTTCATTGGCGATTAAAGCAGAGAGAATGTTGGAGTTGGTTTGAACAGAAGTCTCTAAGGCGAGGGGGTCTAATCTAATTGTTTTTGCCATATTTTTTTAGTTGAGAGGGATAATTTCCAATGGTTTTTTGAGGATTAAGAGTAGTGCAGCTATCCTGAAAAAAGTAAACCGTCTCAATATTAAGATATATTTGAGTCGAAAAGTTTTTACCCTTGGGTCTAAGGGTAAGTAAATTTGCCTTCTGCAACAAGTCGGTGTGGGAAAATTTTGTTGCTGATGTGAGGGTGCTGTGCGAAACTCTCCTATGGGGTAGCTAAGCATGATAATCTTAGTACAACTCGACTGAAACGGCATCACAGCTTTGATGCCAACCGAAGGCTTGCCGGCAATAGCGATCTTTGGGGCGTGTGGAATGGTAAAAAATTTGAGTTCGCAGCCTGCCGGAGTTGCTTCTAGCAGCCAGCAGCACTCTAAGTATCGAATTTTATCTCAAATTGGGCAGGGTCAATTTGGAAGGGTTTTTTGTGCAATCATGCGCCCCAGTGGCGAAATTGTGGCGCTTAAAGAATTAAGTCATCATAATTCGCCGACGAATAAGTTTTTGAGGGAATTGTGGTCGTTAATTACGCTACGTCATCCGGCGGTTGTTGGTTGTTTGGCTTTGGAACATACGGCAACGGGTAGGTATTTGGTGATGGACTATTGTGAGGGGGGAACTCTTCGCAATTTGATGGAACAAGAGAAGGCGTTGAAGTTAGTTGAAGCTTTGCATTTGGTGATAGGGATTTTGTCGGGTTTGGAATATACCCATCGCCAAGGAATTGTGCATTGTGATATGAAGCCTGATAATATTTTGCTGAGTTTGGGAAGTGGGGGTTGGATACCAAAAATTTCTGATTTTGGGCTGGCAATTCGGTTGCCAAAATCTCAAAATGTTGCGGTTCATCAGGAACTTTCTCACGAGTTAGCAATGGGAACACCGGCTTATATGGCGCCGGAACGATTTTATGGCCTTTATTCTCCGGGTTCTGATGTGTATGCTGTGGGTATTATGTTGTTTGAGTTGCTGATGGGAAATCGGCCTTTTGTTGGTATGCCACGAAAGTTGATGTGGGCACATTTAAATGAACGTTTAGACCTTCCTCCAAGTTTGCCTTTGTCTCTACAAGTTATTGTTAAAAAGTCTTTGGAAAAATTGCCGGCCCGCCGTTATGGTAGTGCGGCTGCAATGGCTAGGGCTTTGCGTGAGGTTTTGGATGATCCGGCTGTTAAGTCTTTGAAACATCAAAGTTTGCCTTTGGGGAGTGGTTCTCAGGTTTTCCCGCATTTTAAACCTTTGCCGGAAGTTCAGCGAAAAACGCTTAAGTTGGCTTTGGATTTTTTGAGTTGTTCTGGGTCTGTAATTTGTGGGGCTGGGGGGTGTTTTGTTTGGGTTTGGGAAAGTTTTTCGATGCCTCGACAGGAGGTTGATTTGGGGCTGCCGGTTTGTGGTTTACAAGTTACTGATTATGGTTGTTTGGTGATGACGGAGGGTGGTGTTTTTTGGTTGAGGGCTGGGGTGTGGAAGGCTCAAAAAGTTGTAGGGTTGGTGTCAGGAAATTATCTGGCGGCTGTGGAACCGAAAGGTCGATGGTTGGCGCTGGCAAAGGATGGGGTTTTAGAGGTTTATTCGGTTTTAAATGGCTGCGGTAGTGAGGGTGGTGTTGAGGGGCTATTGGTGCGTACTTTTGGTTTAGAATCTAAAAATTTATCGCATTTATTTTTTTTAGATCGTAGGCATATTTTGGTGGTTTTTTCTAATTTAGAAAAGAAACAAACTTTGTTTAAGCTTTATAATCGGCGGGGTGAATTTTTGAGTTTGATTACTGTGCCGGTTTTGTTTAATAATTTGACGTTGGGTAATGAACCTTACACGCTTTTAGGTATTGAAAAGGGGCAAAATCATGCAGCTTATCGAATTCGTTTACAGCCTTATCAGGTGATGCGGATTTTGTTAGAAACTGTGCCGACTTTGGCGGTGGCTATTCCTGATGGCTGGGTTTTGGCAACGCCTCAAGGTAAAGTTTTGTTTCTGGATAAGGAAGGCCGACATTTAGGTTATTTAAATGGGCCAAAAGTAACTACGGCTTTGGCTGGTAGTGGTAAGAATAATTTGCTGTTGGCTAGCTTTACGGAAGGGAAAAGTTATTTATATAATTTCCAGGTTGATATTAATTTTAACTGCCAAAAAGAAGAGTAAATTACGAGTCAATGAAAAGTGAACTTTTAAAAACTATTGTTAAGGTTCCTGATGCTATTAGGAAGGTGCAGCTACAAAGATTCGGCGGGGTTTCGCCGGTGGCGGTGGAAGCTATGCAACGGCTGATGGTTATGGTAGAGCAGGTGGGTTCGCCAGAGGGCGGCTGGCCGGCTCATTTGCAGCCCACTCCTGAGAATTTATTGCCTTATTTGACGGAGGAAGTTTGCGAGGTTTTGCAAGCTTTAAATGAAGAAAATAAGAGGGATGAAAAAGTTGTTATTTTTTCTTCTGGTTATGTTTTGATGGCTGATTTTGTGCGTCGTTTGCTTTGGTTTTTGGCAAAAAGTTCGCCGGAAATTATGCGTTTGGTTGGGGGTGTGCAGGCTGAGGTTCAGTTGAATGTTGAGGAAGATTGGAAAATAGGTATTTTGCGTTTAGTGCCGGTGTTGGAGGTGAAAACTGTTGAGGATTTTTGGGGTGTGGATTTGGGGACTGGTGAGGTGTGGGATGGGGGGCGGTTTACGCCGCGTCTGATTAAGTTTAAGGGTGGTTTTTTGGGAAGGGATTGTGTTTTTTCAGAAAGTTTATTAGAAAGGTTGCAGGCAATAGTTTTGCGGGTTTCTCCAGAGTTGGGTGTTTTTTTTAAAGGTTTTTCGGGACAGGTTTTGTGTCCCTATCAAGAATGGTTGTTGTGTGATTTGGGGTTGAGTTGGAGTTGGGATTTTTTGGAGGGAGTAATGGGGTTTGATGAGGATTTTAAGCATAATGATGAGGGTTTTGTTTTAGGCAGTTCTGGTTTAGCAAAAGGTTATTTTGAGGATTTGGTGAAGGATTTTTTGATGGGGTTGCCGGTGGGAGATTTGAATTGCGGGGAAGGGGAGATGGCAGCAAATTTGATGGTGGATTCTGCACAAGAAAATGAGGGAAATTCGCGGTTTTTAGATGTGGTGAGTGGGGCTTGTTTTTTGCGCGGATTTTTGGGGGAGGATAGGTTTTTTTTGGAAGATTTTAGACGACGGATTTTATGGCAATTTATTGGTTGTTCGGAGGTGGTTATGCAGTTAGTTGGTGGGGTAAGGGCGAGGGTTTTGCAACCTAGTGGGGGCTGGGAAAAGGGGGTGTTTAGTTTGGTGCCGGTTTTGGTTGTAAAGGGTAGGGATTCGGGTAAGTTGAATAAAAGTATAGATTTAAGGACTGGTGATAGTCTGGTTTTACGGGGTGTTGGGGTTGTTAATGATGCGATGATTTGCTCGGATGAGTGTAGTTTGTTGCGAGATTTGGTGCCGGTGGGTAATTTGATGAAGTGGGTACGAAAGCAGTTTTTTTTGGTGCCAGAAATGGGTTTATTATTAAAGGGTTGTGAGGTGAGTTATGGGGGGGTAGATGGTGCGGATAGGCCGGTTATTGTTAAGTTGAGTTTGGTTTGGCGGTTGGTTGCTTATTAATGATCAAATTTGGGGCGTTAATTATTTTTATAAAGGCTGTTTTTTTGCTTTAATTAGTGATTTTAGATATTATTGGTAATTAATTATGACTGCTATTTATGTTTATGTTTTGATGAAGTTGCCTGAGTCTGATTTGATTTTGCCTAGGGGGATGGGGAATGGGTTAGAAGTTGTTGTGGTAGATGGGCTGGCGGCTGTTGTAGAAAGGGGTATTGTTTTGGAGGATATTCAACAAAATGAGGAGGATTTGTTGCAGGCAGTTTTGTGTCATGATCGGGTAATTTGTGAGTTGTTTGAGCAAGGGGCGGTTTTGCCTTTGCGGTTTGGTAGTAGTTTTGTTTCTGTTGAGGCAATTCGTTCTCATTTGGAAGTTAGAAAAGATGATTTTGCTCAAAAATTGGGCTATTTGGAGGGGAAGGGTGAGTTTTTGTTAAAAATGGTGCCGGTGGAGGCTAAGCCGGCTTCTATTTCTGCGGAGGTGCGGGGTAAGGAGTATTTTTTGGCGAAAAAGCAACGCTATGAAAGTAGTCAATTGTTTTTGAAAGAACAGGCTGAACAGTTAGATGTGTTGTTGGGGTTGATTGCTGAATTTTATCCGCAAATGAAGCGGGTAGCGGCGCAGGTTAATTTGGAGAGGGTTTATTTGTTAATAAAACTTAATGAAGAATTATTGTTAAAGCAGCGGTTGGAAGAGTGGCAGCAACGGTGTAAATACTGGGAGTTGTTTGTGGGAAAAGCTATGCCTGCTTATCATTTTGCGGCTGAATTTTCAAATTTAGGGAGGGGTTAAGTTGAGGTTGTGAAGATAAATTATCCGTATTTTTACTGAAGTTTGAAAAAAATTATTAAGCAAAGTTAATAGTAGTGAGAATAAGATGTTAAAAATTACATCAATTGCTTGCGAGAAATTTGCGTTTGGCTGAAACTAAAGGTGGGGTTTAAATAAGGACAGAGAAATGCGTAGTCTTAATTCAACTTTGGAAGAATTGGCGCTCTCAAGTGAGGGACGTTATTTAACTACGGCAGAACTTCAGCCGGTACAGAGATATTTAAAAACTTTTTCTAATCGGGTACAAACTTATAATTTGTTGAGAGATAAGGGAGATAAATTGGTGCAATTGGCGCTGAAAAAGTATCAACCTTTGCATCCTGATGTAATGCAAAAACATGGCAAACGCTGTGTTTATGATATGAATGAGGCTTTACGTTATATTGCTTTGTCGATTTTGCGGGATGATGAGAAATTTTTTAAGGAAAGCCTTTTTTTCTGGCAGGCAAATATTTTGGGGGCTTATCGACAAAATGGTAATTGTTTGGTGGCGTACCGTTGTTTACAAGATGTTGTTCACGAATATTTACCAGCGCAGGTTCAACAGTTAGTTAATCCTTATTTGGATATGGTTTTACAAACTTTGGATTTGCCTCCTAAGTTGATGGCTTCTATGCAAAAAGTGCCGGTGAGTTTTTAAGAATTGGGCGTTTCTATCAGGGTTGCATCTATAGGAAGTTTTAAAAAGTAAAACTAGGGTTGATAAATTTTTGGAAGTTTGGAAGTTTGGAGGAGTATTATGTTAACGCAACAAATTAAAACTAGTCATTCTGCTTCTGTGGAAGAAAGGGAGTTTATTTTACGGCAAATTTATTCGCAGGTTTTGGAAAGGCAACCTTATGTGTTTGAAAAAAAGCAAATTGCTGAGTTAGAAAAAGGGTTTCTTAAGGGTAAGTTGGGAATTCGTCATTTCCTGAAAAGTTTGGCGGTATCGCCGGTTTATTTAAAGTGTTTTTATGAATGCAGTTCTAATATTAAATTTATTGAGAATGCGTTTAAACATTTTTTGGGTCGGGCGTTGCATGATGAGTCGGAAATTCGGGTTTATGATGATATTTTAATTCGGCAGGGTGTGGGGGCAATGGTGTCTCAAATGCTGGATTCTGATGAGTATCGTAAGGCGTTTGGTTCTTTTACTGTTCCTTATTGGCGTAACCGTCGTTATGAGTCTCCTAGTGATTATTTGGAGACGCGATTTTTAAGTAAGGAACACGCAGGAGATCGGGGTTGGGCTCTTCCTACTTTATATTGGCATGAGTTGCATTTGGATTGTACGGGGGGCCGGTGTCGTCCTTTGATTGGTGCTTCGCGTCGGTTGCGTTGTTAGTTTGCTGGGGTTTTGGGGGATTTGATGATGAGTTGTGGGCCGGTTTGTTTGAATAACCGGCTTTTTTTTACAGTTGTCGGCGTTTTTTTTCTAAATATTGTTGGTGATATTCTTCGGCTAAATAAAACTCACCGGCTTGCTTTATTTGCGTCACAATTTCTTTATCATACCGGCCCGAAATCTGTAATTTTCGCTTTGATTCTCTGGCTAATTTTTCCTGTTCTGGTGTGTGGTAAAAAATCGCTGAACGATACTGCTCACCTCGATCTGGCCCTTGGCGGTTTAATTGTGTTGGATCGTGGCAATTCCAAAATACCTCTAATAATTGCTCATAACTAATAATATTCGGGTCGTATTCTATTTGTACTGCTTCTGCATGGCCGGTGACGCGAGCACAAACGTCTAAATAACAAGGGTTTGGCCAGTGACCGCCGGTGTATCCTACCGCAGTTGAAATTACTTTTTTTAAGCTGCGAAAAGTATCTTCTACTTTCCAAAAACAGCCGCAGGCAAATGTTGCTTTTTCAGGATTTTTCATGGTTGTAGTATTGTGATGGTTGGAATTCGGAAAATTGAGATTTTAAAGCTATTAAAGCTGTCTTACATACCGCAACTAAAATAACAACTTTCCGGCCATTTCAATTAACTCTAAAGCTTCAACACTGCGGGGTAAAAGCGGCAACCTTACGACTGTTTTACCAGTAAATAAATTCCCATCAATTTGAATATTGCCATCATAACGATTATGAACCAAAAAACGCTGATAAACACCCATTTCTTCGAGAGATTGCGATAAACGGGCTTGTTCGGCAAAAATAGCTGCTTCTGCTTGCACAACTCCAATAAATTCTGTATATTCTCGATTTTTTAACTTCTTTTGGGCTTGGACAACTGAAACTCGTAGACTCCGAAGCCGACTCATAAAATCGACTCTTCCTAAGACATCTTGATATTTAATCCATAGCTTAAAAATCCATGCTAACCAATCACTCATCGCGGCCGGCATTTCCAAAAATCGTAATAAATGGCCGGTCGGTGCAGTGTCCAAAATAATCAAATCTATTTCATTTCCTTCTAATAAATTAATTATCTCTACTACTGACAGCATTTCATCCATTCCTGGTAAAGCCTGAGAAACAATTTGTCGCCATGCTTGCGGCCCATAGGCAAGTTTAATGGCGCTATTTTCATCCCCGGACTCTCCACTCATCATTTCTGCTAATTCCCACAAATAATCTTCGCGGAATTGATTTAAAATAATTTCTGAATCTACCTCTTGTACACTTAAATTTTCTGTGATTTCCGTTGGTTGATGCCCTAATTTTGCTCCTAAAGCATCACCCAAAGAATGGGCAGGATCAATGGAAATAATTCTAACTTTTTTGTTGGGATATTTTTTAGCTATTTCCCAACCAATTGCGGCAGAAACTGTTGTTTTACCCACACCGCCTTTTCCGCCCACAAGAATTAATCGACGCCCCTCAGCGATAAAATCTGTAAAACTAGGTAGGACTTTTTCTGGGTAAAAAATAGGCAAAGATGATACTTTCACAGGAAAGTCTGATGCTGAATAAGGGAGAATTTGAGTAATTAAATCATCTATAGCTTTTCCTCCTAATGGTTGTTGGATTAATTCAGGAATAGTAAAAACCGGCATTTCTCCAGCAATGGATATAAATTTTTCTAGGATAAGCTGCTGTTCGCCGTAGCGATGTAAATTGCCAACACTGATGTCATTTAAGACTTTTTCATTCAAAATTCTATTGATAAAAAATCCCCCACAGTTAATTTCTAGCTGTTGTAATTGTTCAACTAATCTTTGGCTTTCTAAAAAACTCATGGGTTCGGCAATTGTAACTACGAAACAAGCGGTATGATTGATATTTTGAATTAATTCTCTTCCTGCTTTTAAGTCTTTCTTCATTTTCTCTAACCAATCATCGGTTTTATCGGGGTTATAACGACCGACAAATGACCGACTTATGACGCGATGTTTTTCTTGAAAAAGTTCTAAAGCAGCTAGTAAATTATCGAGAAAATCCATTAATCCTAAAAGGTTTAAAGCATGGCCGGTGGGTGCCATGTCTACAACTACTCGGTCAAACAAATGTTCTGTAAATAAACGTTGAATTTCTAATAATCCCATTAATTCGTCTAAACCAGGCCAACTCATATCCCAGGCCGGTGTGAGGTCTTCGCCTTCAACAAAACTGCCGCGTTCAACTAAAATTTCTAGGAATTTTCCATATTTTTCTTTAAATTCTTTTAGTAATAATTCAGCATCAAATGCTTGAACAGATAAGTTAATAATGTCTGGCATTTGTTGGGCATCGGATGTTACAGATAATTGTAAAACATCGCCTAAAGAATGGGCAGGATCGGTGGAAACTAAAAGTATCTTTTCGTTAGGAAATTGTTTTGCTAAAGAGCGAGAAAAACCGCAGGAAAGAGTGGTTTTGCCAACCCCACCTTTGCCGGTAAATAACATTAACTTTAGGGAATTGAATTTTTCTGATGGAAGCATTTTAGGAATCGGGGATTGAGGATTAGTAATTGGGAAGAAATAACAAAATAACAAAGATGTCATTTTGTCAAGTGTGGTGAAAAGCCATTTTATAGTTTACTTGCCCCGCATGGGGGGAACATCCACTAACATTGATACATCTCTAGCTTAACTCTCAGCCAGCCCAAACTCAAATGTAAAGGATAAATCCTAAAATTAAAATAGGAAAGACCATTTCTAAAATCGGCACATTTATAAGCACATTTAGGCGGTAAATTGTGCAAAATAGAAATAGAGAGTATTTTTAAAAAAGGATAGATAGTTAGCAATTATACCTACAAAAAACCTCACGCCCACCACAAAAAAGGAAAATTCATGGTACTGGACTTAAAAAGATTTTATCGAGCTTGTAATCCGGCCAAAGTTCTGGATTTAAAAAACCCTGAAGATCAAAAATATTACATTGATTTTGGGGCAGTAAGAGGTGGCCAAACTATCGAAGAAATTGAGCGGACAATTTCTTTATTATTGGCTGATGAACCTACTTGTCAGCTATTTAGTGGCCACATTGGTTGCGGCAAATCTACGGAACTTTTGAGACTGCGATCTGAACTGGAAAATAAAGGTTTTCATGTTGTTTATTTCGAGTCTACTCAAGACTTAGAAATGAGTGATGTGGATGTAAGTGATATTTTTCTAAGTATTGCCCGTCAAGTTAGCGAAAGTATTGAAAAAATAGATATTGCATTACAACCTCAAGGTTTCAAAGCAATATTAAAAGGTGCAAAAGACTTATTAAATACTCGCATTGATATTAGTGCAGAAGCCAATGTTCCGGGAATTGGAACCGTGAGTGGTGGAAGTGATGGCAAGTTTTCTTTATCTACAGGAATTGCTAAAATTACGGCCCAAGCAAAAGCTAGTCCTGATGTGAGAAGTTGGTTAAGAGAGTATTTGGAACCACGCACAAAAAATATTGAAGAAGCGATTAATCGGGAACTGTTAGAACCGGCCAATCGAGAATTACAAAAACGCGGTAAACAAGGTTTAGTAGTAATTGTTGATAACTTAGATCGTGTGGATAATCGACGATTACAAACAGGAAGAAGTTTACCAGAATATTTATTTGTAGACCGGGGCGAACAGCTTAGTAAACTTAATTGTCATGTGGTTTATACTATTCCCTTGGCTTTGACTTTTTCTAATGATTATAGCTCGGTTATTTATCGTTTAGGAAAAGGCATGGGAGCCAAAGTTTTACCAATGGTGCCAGCCCAATTATCTGATGGAAGCGATTGCAATGAAGGTATAGAATTATTGGCTCAAATGGTACTGGCTCGCGCTTTTCCAGAACTAGAAAAAAATCACCGTCTTGATTTAGTAACTGAAGTATTTGATAGCCAGGAAACATTAGAAAGGCTTTGTCGGGTTAGTGGCGGTCATGTTCGTAATTTGTTAGGATTGTTGTATCGTTGTTTGCAAAAAGGTGATCCGCCAATTGGTCGCCAACGTTTAGAAAGTGTTATTCGTGAACGTTGTAACGAACTCACCCGATCTATTGATCCTGAAGAATGGGAATTGCTGCGTCAGGTTGCCCAACATAAAAATGTTCGTGGCGAAACAGAATATCAAATTTTGTTACGCAGTATGTATGTTTTTGAATATAACAATGATCAGGGCCGGTGGTATGATGTTAACCCGATTTTGGCAGAGGCAAAAGAATTTCTGAAATGATATTGCCTAAAAACGCTTCAAACCCAGAGGAAGATATTATCGCTCGCAATCAGATTTCCATAGAAACACTGTGTCGAGCGATAATTTTTGGTGAAGGAGAATTTTCTTTAATTTTAGTTCAATGTAACTATGAAACATTACGCCGGCAAATGGTTACGGAACTTCAAAAAGTTTGCACTATTAAAATTAAAGAAATTTATTTGCCTCCTTCCACAAGCAAAATATATGACACTGTTCAAACTCTTTTAGACGGTGAAGTTCCTCCCGCTTTGATGGTTTTTGGCATAGAATATATTACGGCTTTAGATGAAGCCATCGTGTCCATGAACCTTGACCGGCCAAAATTCAATCAACACTGTTCTTATCCTTTTTTATTATGGATAAATGATGAAATCCACCCCAAGCTTATCCGTCGTTCTCCTGATATTGAAAGTTGGAGTACCAGCGTTAATTTTCATCTAAAAAGTAAGGAACTTTTAGCCATTCTAAAAGACAAAATTACAACAACTTTTAACAGCATTTCCACCAAAATCAACGGTAAATTTTATTCTAATCTTAGCATTTTAGGACAGCAAGGTTGGGCCGAATTTCAATCGGCTCTTACCGATTTACAAAAACTGAAAATATCTTTAAATTCTGAACTACAAGCCGGTGTAGAGTTTGTGCAGGGTAGAGATGCTTTTGCTTGTGATAAAATCGATCAAGCTTTTAATTTATATCAAAAAAGTTTGCAATTTTGGCAGCAAAATTCTCTTTGTCCAGCCAAGGAAAACCTAGAAGAATTCGCCCTGGGAAACGACAGCAACGTTTATCAAGGAATTGTGTTATTTCATATCGGATTGTGCTACGAACGCCAAGCCGAAAAATACCCCGCCCAAAAACAACATTATTGGAATTTAGCTCGTCAATTCTATCAAGAAGGTATCCAAACTCTTGAAGATGTCAATCGGCCTGATTTAGTAGCCATATTAATTAGTCATTTAGGAGAAATTTTACTCCGTCAAAATGATTGGGATACTTTAAAAGTTATCGCTAAAAAATCTGCTCAACTTCATCAAAACTATCATCAGTCGTTGCGTCTTGCACAAGACTATGGATTTTTAGCAAAAGTCGCTGTTGAAAAAAGTCAATGGGAAGATGCAAAAAAAGCCTCCTTACTCGCCATAGAAAGCTTAAATAAAGCTTCTTCTTTAGAAACGCATCCTGACCTTTACCCGTTATTATGGGAGCAACTTTTTCGCCTATGTTTAGTAAAATCTTATCGGCATTTAAACGAAAAACAAAAAGCTCAAGAAAATATTGAAATAGCTTCTAATTTATTGATTGATGCCTTAAAAAATAGCGAACCACAATATGATATACAGCGCTATATTCGGATTTTAGAACTTTTGCGAAAATTGTATTTTGAAGAAGGCGATTATCTCACCGCTTTTGCAATTAAACAACAACAAAGATCCATCGAACAACAATATGGTTTGCGAGCATTTATCGGCGCAGTTCGCCTCCAGCCCCAACACGCAATACTAAACCTTGCTGTTGATTCTTTAGTGTCTCATGGTACTGTTTCCCGCGAAATTATTGCCTCTGGCCGTCAACAAGATATAGAAAATTTAAAAAATAGAATTAATAGCCATCAATACACCCTAACAATTATTCATGGTGTTTCAGGAGTCGGGAAAAGTTCTATCATTACAGCTGGCTTAGTTCCTGCTCTCAAACAAAGCTATATTCGCACTCGTTATGTGTTGGCGGTTGTATTACCAGTTTATAATGAATGGGCGAGTAGGTTAGGCAAAAAATTAGCCGAATCTTTTTTAGAACAGCAAGGTATAGAAATTACTCCACCCGAAAACCCTCACGAAATCTTACAATTTTTAGAAGAAACAGCTAACAGAAATTTACTCACGGTTTTAATTTTTGATCAATTTGAAGAATTTTTTTGGACTTGCAGTGATCTGGAACTAAAGCTGCAATTTTATCACTTTTTTAATAACTGCTTGAATTTGCCTTTTGTCAAAGTTATTTTGTCTATGCGAACAGACTGCTTGCATTATTTGTTAGAAGTACCTCAGCGCATCCACCTAGAAGCTATAGATAATGATATTCTTAGCAAAGATATTCTTTACTATTTGGGCAATTTTTCCACATCTCAAGCCAAAACTCTTATTCAAACTTTAAGTCAAAATGCTCAACTTTATTTGCAACCAGAATTAATTGAGCAATTTGTTGTAGATTTAACAGATAATCAAGGCGAAATCCGTCCTATAGAATTGCAAATTGCCGGCTATCAATTGCAATCTCAAAATATTAATACTCTCGCCCAATATCAAATAAAAGGCCCCAAGGAAAAACTTGTAGCAGATTATTTAGAAGAAGTGCTTCACGACTGCGGGCCAGAAAATGAATCCGCAGCCCGAATGGTGTTATATTTGCTGACAGATGAAAATAATTTACGTCCCCTCAAAACCTATGCACAACTTGCGACAGAATTGGGAGGAGATACCCCAATAATTGAAGTGGTTTTAGAAATCTTGGTGAAATCAGGAATTGCTTTTTTAGTTAAAGAAAAAGAAGTGGATTTCTATCAGCTTATCCATGATTATTTAGTACCATTAATTAGACGACGCCAAGAAACAGAATTACAAACCGAACTGCGACTTACTAAAGAACAACTCCGACAAGTTTTACATCAAGAACAACAAGAAAGAAACCGAGCAGAAATTGCTGAAATAGAAGCGCTTAGTTCTTTGTCTCAAGTGATGCTACTTTCCCATGATGAACTAGGAGCATTGGCAGCAATTGTTAAAGCCGGTAGGCGATTAAAAGAAACCTATTCTCCTGAGAATATTAAACAGAAAACTATTGAAAAATTAAGACAAACTCTTGCTCAAGTCCGCGAAAAAAATCGCTTAAAAGGACATCAAGATTGGGTGACACAAGTTGTGTATAATCCAGACGGTCAAATATTAGCGTCTGCGAGTGCAGATACAACGGTTAAACTTTGGCAAACAGACGGTACAGAAATTCTTACGTTTCGACAACATCAAGACTGGGTAGGGAGTATTGCATTTAGCCCCGATGGAAAAATGATCGCGTCTGCAAGTTGGGATAAAACAGTTAAAGTTTGGCATCTGGATGGCAGTTTAATTATCAGTTTAGAAAACCATTCTGAGCGACTTTATGCAGTTAGTTTTAGCCCTGATGGTCGTTTGCTTGCGGCCGGTAGTGCAGATGGTATTGTTAAAATTTGGAACGTGCAGGAAAATTGGACGGAAAATCAAGTATTAGTTGGTCATGTTGGAGGCGCAAATCATTTAAGTTTTAGTTTAAATGGAGAGTTGTTAGCAGTTGCTTGTGGAAATAATTATATTAAAATTTGGAAAACCGATGGAAGTTTATTAATTGAAAAAAAGGCTCATAGTGAAAGAGTTTGGAAAGTTGTGTTTAGCCCAGATGGTAGATTTTTGGCATCGGCTTCGGCTGATAATACGGTAAAAATTTGGCAAGTTGAAACGACTGATATTGTTTTACGAAATACTCTTGACGATTATCAAAATTGGGTTTCAAGTATTAGCTTTAGCCCTGACGGACAAAGACTTGCTACCGGCAGTTGGGATAACACGGTAAAAGTTTGGTATTTAACTCTATCTGGGCTGCCGGTTTTACAGGCAATTTTTTATGGTCATACTGATAAAGTCAACAATGTTTGTTTTTCTAAAGATGGGATGACATTGGCTTCTGCCGGTGCCGATAAAACGATTCGACTTTGGCATACAAATGGTCATTGTATGCAAACTTTACTGGGACACCAAGGAAATGTTTTAGGCATCAATTTTTCCCCCAATGGTGAGTTATTGGCTACGGCTGGCTTTGATAAAACAATTAAAATTTGGGGTAAAAATGGAAATTTATTAGGAACTTTAGGGGAGCATCAAGACTGGATAAAAAGAGTTTGTTTTTCAGCAAATAGCAATTTATTATTATCAGCTAGTGCAGATCATACAGTGAAAATTTGGCAGTTTCAACAGCCGCTACTTTTGCCTGTTTTGCAAAAGAGTTTAGTGGCTCATCAAGATTGGGTGACGGCGTTGGCGTTTCATCCTGATGGGTTAAAATTTGTTTCTGCTAGTGCCGATAAAACAATTAAAATTTGGAGTTTAGAAGGAAAAGAGTTACAAACTTTAACCGGCCATACTGATAAAATTTGGGCTGTCAGTTTTTCGCCGGATGGCAAAATTTTAGCTTCTGCAAGTTGGGATCATACCGTGAAATTATGGAATATAGAAAAGGGTATGTTTAGTTCTTTAGAAGCCCATACAGAACGCGTTTTTTCAGTTTGTTTTAATTTAGATGGTAAATTATTAGCTTCTGCGGGCGGTGATAAATTTATTAAAATTTGGAAGATAGAAGAAACAAAGCAGCCGGTTTTGTTGAAAAGTTGGCTTGCTCACTCGGATATGGTTTTGGATGTTTGTTTTAGTCCAGACGGAAAAATGTTAGCTTCGGCTAGTATGGATCACACTATTAAATTGTGGAAAGTGGATGGTACTGAATTAGAAACCTTTGCCGGTCATAAAGAGATGGTTTTTCAAGTCAGTTTTAGTCCAAAAGAAAATGTTTTAGCAAGTGCCGGTGGGGATGGAAGCGTAAAGTTGTGGAATTTAGACAGCATTGAACCTCAAACTTTGGATCTTGATGCTTTGTTGTTGCGCGGTAGTCACTGGCTGGCTGATTTTGTCAAACATAATTAAGAATATTTCTGCTATACAAAAGCGTTTCTATCTTGAGACGGAAAGATTGATTTTTGGCTTTTTGGGAAGGATAAAAAGGCCGTAAGCGTCTAAAGGGTTATGACAGTTATTTTACCGGCCCTAAAGCTTGCTTTAAGCTTCTGTTGTTGTCGCCCATCACAAGCATGATTGTTGAGTTTAGTGACACATACCACACACCATTATCTAAGAAAAGAGCGACAATAAAGATAGATGCTTCTAAGCGATGCTGTCGCCGGAGGAAAACTGACGCAAGATCACAAAAAATTAAAGGAGGGACTCTTACTTGTAAAAAAGTTATGCCCAAAGCAGAAAAAGTTAAGTGTGAAATTAATATTTCTTATTTTATGACAATAATCTTCAGCAAGTCCGGTAAAAACTGAAGACAGAACAAACCTAAGCTGGGGCCACGTTGTGGACAATACAAGCATTCTAACTATCTATGTCAAGAAAATAAAACTATGATTTACCAGAATATGAGAAATAAGCCTGAATATTTTTTATGTAGTAAAAAAGGAGCGATGACCATGAAAACTCAATTTGTAAAATTATTGCTGACTTTGCCGATTATGTTGCTATTGGTTGCTTCCGATAGTGCAAGTCTAACCGAGAACTTAAAATTTTCTAAAAACGACAATAAAATAAACTCAGCCTACACAGAAGCGCGAGTCAACCTCAAACCTCAACTTTTTGCATGGGGATATTCTGCACGCAGAAAAGGAAGGACAGAGGAGTGTACTTGGTTAGGGATTAATTGTAACTAAACATTCAAAAAATACAGCAAAGTTTGCAAGGATAAGTCTAGGGATACGCTATCGTAGAGGCATGGCTAAAAAAAGAACTAATCAAGAAAATTTGCTGTTATTTGGAAATATAGTAAATTTTTGAGAAGCCAGCCTCAACAAAGCGTCCTTGTATTGAAAAGAACTAAAAAGAAAATAAATCATGCAACAGACACACGGGCCAGACATTGTTGAAGAAAATCAAAATGCCTTACAGACTCTCACTAGAGCTATTAGGCTTTCTGAAGGGCAATTTTCTTTGATTTTAGCTTACTGTAATTATGGGCAAGTTCGACAAAAAATTGCTGAAAAATTACGCCTGGAGTCTAAGCTTGACATTGAAGATGTGTATTTGCCTGCGAATGCTAAAATGCTCTACACACCTATTAAAAATTCTTTAAAAGAACAAACGCCAGAAGCATTAATGGTGTTTGGGTTAGAGGAAGTTACAGCGCTTGATGAGTTACTGATTTCTACCAACCTTGTCCGTAATGAATTTCCCCAGAATTTTCCTTTTAGTTTGGTTTTATGGGTAAATGACGCAGTATTACAAAAGTTGATTCGTCTCGCTCCAGATTTTGAAACTTATGGTAGTGCTTTTGAATTTTCTTTGACTACAGAAGAGCTAATTGATTTTATCCGCCAAAGCACAGAAAAAGTATTTAGGGGAGTGTTGGATGCCGGTGCGGAGCAATTTTTACAAAATTCTACAATTTTAGGAGTACCTTGTGCTTCGGAGTTGGAATTTGCGGCTAAAGATTTGCAAAGTCGGGGAGTTAAATTAGATGCGGTTTTGGAAGCCAGTCTTTTGTTTTTGTTAGGGCGAAAAAGCTATATTTTGCAGGAAATAGAAACTGCTAAAGAACACTATTTAGAAAGTATTAAATTTTGGCAACAAGCAGTTAATGAAGAAGTTGGAGATAGGGGTGTTGCTGGTCAGCTTTCTTTAAAATTACGTTTGATTTTGAAAAGGCAAGGAATAGTTTTATTTCACACTGGCTTATGTTATAGGCGGTTTGCAGAAAAAAACCGTTTAAAAAGCCGTGAGTATTTAGAACAAGCCCGCAATTATTTACAACAATGTTTAGACATTTTTGAGCAGGCAGAACGGCCGGATTTAGTGGGTAAATTTATCCCTCACCTGGGAGAGATTTTACAACATCTTCAAGCTTGGGAAGATTTACAAATACTGGCTATAAAATCACAAAAAATCCATGAAATTCATGATCAATTTTTTGGTTTAGCGCAAGATTATGGTTTTTTATCTGCCGTTGCTTTGCAGCAAGGGAAGTGGAAAAAAGCGGAAGAAAAAGCGATACAAGCTCTGTCAATTTTAGGGAAAGTTGATACTACAGAGACACCATCTGCTTTACAACCTCAACAGAAGGGTTTGTATTTATTACTCAAAGGAAAAGCACAACATAAGTTGGGGGAAAGTTGGCAAGCAATTGATAATTTAGAAAGCGCACATTTGGAAACTGATCCTCAATATGATCCGCGATTATATTTGGAAATTTTACAAGAATTGCACGATGTTTATTTTGCTTTGGGTCACTATCAAGCGGCGTTTGACCGAAAGCAAGAAAGTCGGACAATTGAGGCACAGTATGGATTACGAGCTTTTATGGGGGCCGGTCGGCTTGAACCTCATCGGCAAGTGATTGATCCGGCTTTAGAATTGGTGAAAGATTCTAAAAATGTTAAAAATAGTGATAATTTTTCATCTCATCAAGCAATAGAAATTACGGCGACGGGTCGTGTTGAGGATCTTAATAAGTTACTCAATCGTTGTTTGACTCCTAAAGACAAATTAATTGTGATTTATGGTCAATCTGGGGTAGGTAAAAGTTCGCTGGTAATGGCAGGACTGGTGCCGGCGCTTCAACAAAAAAATGCGGGTACTCGTGAAGTTTTGCCGGTTGTTGTGCAGGTTTATAATGATTTTTTTGTTGAAATTTATAGACGATTAATAGCCGAATTACAATCTCGAAGAAATAATATAATAGAATCGGTAGGAGTTGGAGAAATAACAGGTAATAATATTATTTCTCAATTAAAGAAAAATACTGAAAATAATTTACTAACAGTTTTAATTTTTGACCAATTTGAGGAATTTTTCTTTGTCTGGAAAGATCGTTATAAAAAACAAGCTTTTTTTGAGTTTTTAAAAAATTGCTTAAATGAGCCTTTTGTTAAAGTAATATTTTCCTTTAGAGAAGATTATTTATATTTGTTGTTAGAAGCAACAAGACAAACTTCTTTGGATGCTATTAATAATGATATTCTTAGCAAAGATATTTTGTTTTATTTGGGAAATTTTAGCCCTGAAAATACTTATAAAATTATTAAAAATTTAACAAAACGCGCTCAATTTGAGTTAGAAGATTCACTAGTTTCGGAATTGGTGCGAGATTTGGCCGGTAATGCGGAAGAAGTCCGTCCTATTGAATTACAAGTTGTTGGCGCTCAATTGCAAGCAGAAAATATTACAACTCTTGCTGAATATCAACAAAAAGGCCCTAAAGAAAAGCTCGTTGAACGATTTTTAGAACAAGTGATTTGGGATTGTGGGCCTGAAAACGAACGAGCGGCACGTTTGGTGTTGTATTTTTTGACGGATGAAAATGATACTAGACCTTTGAAAACCCGTGCGGAATTGGCAACAGATTTAGCTCGTTATCAAGAAGATGATAAGCTAGAATTAGTTTTAGATATTTTAGTGAAGTCAGGGTTAGTTTTCCGCATCAAAGAAATGCCGGCGGAACTGTTTCAGCTTGTCCATGATTATCTTGTGACTTTTATACGTCAGCAACAAGAAATTACACCTTTAGAGGCCGAAAAACTCCGCCGAGAAAATGTTGAATTGCGACAAAAGCAGGAACTCAGCGAAAAGCTTATAAAAGCCGAAGAGAAGGAAAAAAATATGAAATCGCGGTTGAATAAATTTTATTTAGGCGTTTTGGTACTGGCGTTTTTTGGGCTGGCAGGAATTGGTGCTTTGGCATGGCAGGCACGTTCCGCAAGACAACAAGCAGAAATTGCTGAAATTAAAGCGCGAAATTCTGAATCAAAAGCGTTGCGTGTTTCCAATGATCAATTAGGGGGATTAATTGCCAGTGTGAAGGCGGGTAATAAACTGCAAAATACTGATGCAAAAAATAATTCGGATATTAAAATTCAAACAGAAGAAAAGCTACAGCAAGCTATTTCGTCAGTTCAAGAAAGAAATCGGCTTGAAGGACATATGGGCAGCGTTTTGGATGTTAGTTTTAGTCCTAATGGCAAAACTCTGGCAAGTGCTAGTGCAGATAAAACTGTTAAGTTATGGACAAAAGATGGTAAAGAATTACAAAAAATAAGCAGTGATAAAGCAATTACTAGAGTAAGTTTTAGTCCTTTAGGTACAGCGGTTGCAACCGCAGAAAATACTGTTATTAAAATATGGAAATACAATCAAAAAGAAGCAAGAATATTAACCGAAGAATCACAAAAACTTTTAAAAGGGCATGAGGATTTTGTCACCCGAATAAATTGGAGTAATAATGGTCAGCTTATTGCTTCTGCATCGGCAGATTATACGATAAAATTGTGGACTAAAGAAGGGAAAGAAATAAGAACTATTAAGGGTCATAAAGATTGGGTTTTAGATGTAGTTTTTTCTGAGGATGGACAAAAACTTGCTTCTGCAAGTTTAGATGGAACTGTAAAAATTTGGAATTTATCTGGGACTGTATTGGCAACATTAAAAGCACCAGAAGGTGCAGGGTTTACGACGCTCAGTTTTAGTCCTGATGGCTCTTTTTTGGTAGCCGCAGCAACAACAGATAAAGTAGCTGAGGAATCACCGGAAACTACCACAAAACAGGCAATTATGTTGTGGCAGTTAGATAAAACAGGAAAAAAACTGCCGGTTTTGGTGAAAACTTTGCAGCAAAGTGATAAAGTTTTAGCCCTTAGTTTTTCTCCTACTAAGCCAATTTTGGCATCGGCGGGAGAAGATGGAACGGTTAAACTTTGGAATAAAGATGGGCAATTGTTGGAAATTTTAGAAGGTCATACAGATAGAATTTGGGGGGTAAAATTTTCGCCTGATGGTAAAAGTTTAGCAACGGCTAGCGAAGATAAAAGTGTAAAAATTTGGGCGTTGGATGGAGAAATGACGGATATTTTTACCGGCCATACTAATCGGGTAAATAATGTTAGTTTTAGCCCAGATGGTAAGACGATAATTTCTGCTTCAGCAGATAAAACTGTTAAACTTTGGAATCGAGAAGGCCGGGTTATTAAAACTTTGACTGGTCATAAAGATTGGGTAAGTAGTGTGAGTTTGAGTCACGATGGTCAGCGAGTGGCTTCTGCGGGGGCGGGGGCGGAAGATAAGACGATAATTCTCTGGAACTTTGAAGGTAAAAGATTGGCAATTTTAAACGGTCATCAAAATTGGGTGACGAGTTTAAGTTGGAGTCCTGATGATCAGATTATTGCTTCGGGAAGTAATGATAAAACAATAAAAATTTGGAGTCGAGGAGGCAGTTTATTAAAAACTCTAACAGGTCATAAAGATCGTATTACAGCGGTGGCTTTTAGTCCTGATGGAAAAATTATAGCTTCGGCTTCTTATGATAAAACAATCAAGCTTTGGAGTCGAGATGGTCGATTGTTAAAAACTTTAAATGGTCACACTGAAGCGGTAAATAGCATTAGTTGGAGTCCTGACGGTAAAATGATTGCTTCGGCCGGTGATGATAAAACCATTAAATTTTGGAATTGGGCAGAAAATCGAGTTACTAATTTAAGTAGTGAAAATGGTCACACGGCTCGGATTAATAGTGTTAATTTTAGCCCTGACGGGAAACTTTTAGCATCTGCTTCTGACGATAAAACTATTAAACTTTGGCGTGTTTCTGACAAGCGCCAATTACAAACATTTTTAGAACACAATGACCGAATTACGAGTATAAGTTTTAGTCCTGATAGTAAATGGTTGGCTAGTGGAGGGGCTGATAGTAAGGTTATTGTTTGGCGGTTAGAGTTGGATATTAATCAATTACTAGGATTGAGTTGCAATTGGTTAAAAGATTATTTGAGTAATAATCCAAAGGTTAAAGATGATCGTCAAATTTGTGATGATATTCCTAGCGAAAACTAGGTTTTCTTAAATAAGAAAATCCCCAGCTTTTTGCTAATAGGAGAAAGGATTTATTAAGAAAAGCTGGGGATTTTTAAGCAAAAGTGAAATGTTCATTTTTTTGAGTTTGTTTTGTGTTGAGATAGTTAGGAATTAATGTTTCTAAGTTGGGGATATAGGAATTGGCGTTGAGGATATCTTGAGCTAGCCAAATTTCAAAGATAGCCTGCCGACCATCATAGAGGGTTTCGGGGTCAATTTGATAAAAGTTATTTATGCGGTGCAGTTTTAATCCTAATAAGCGTAGAAGTTGACGCAGAATTTGGATTGCGGTGATGGGTTGTTTTTCGATGTCGAGAGGAATATTAATAGCAGCGGCTCTTTTGATGTGTTTGGCATATTTAATTGCTTGTTCTTTGAGTATAATTAAGTCGGAATCTTTTTCGTGAAACTGCCGATTAGGTTGCAAAAATTTTTCTGTACCCAAGGCTCTAAGAACTTCTATTCTAAGAGTATGATTTTCTATATCTGGCAAGAAAATTTGGCCTTCACCTCTTTGTAATTGTTGGTTCCATTCTTGTTTATCTTTTCTATGGAAGTAGTGAGTTTTATGGGTGAGAAAATAATGGGTTAATAGTTGGGAATAATAACCGCGATCATCTCTTAGTTTTAATTCCGGGGTTACAGCAACTCCGTAGCGTTGTTTTAAAAAATATTTATGGGTTTGGTAACGTTCTTCCTCGCTTAGAGAGCGTTTGGCAAGTAAGTGTTCATATTCAAAAGAATTAAGATCGCGTGATTCAGCAATTACTTGGGCTGTACGCCATTCTATTTGTTGTTGAAGGTTAAGAATTTGATGTTTAACATTTCTAGCATTGGTGGCTTGTTTTTCTAATTGTTTTTGTAAATAGAAAATTTCTAAAATTAACTTTTTTTGAGATGAAAAATCTTCCGATTTTGTTTGTAAAAATGCTTTTCGTAACTCTGCAATGCGTTCTTTGCAGGATGTTTCTGTAATTCTATTAATTTGATGCCCTTCGCTTAGTAAACCTTCTAACATAGATTGCCGATAGAGAGAAATAGAGGCATTTACTCGTGCTGCTAATTTTGCCCAGCAGCGTAAATGAATAAAGTCACAAACAAAGGGTAAATCGACATCAATTTGATAAAATGGATTCATCAAAGCAAGGTTTTCTTTGGAAGAAAGCTGATACCATTCTGCTAAAACACGATAATTTTTACTGCCACTACCAATGAAGCCAATTCCTCGTTTAGGACACCATATTAGACGGGGAACATTGGGGCGTACTCTGGCTAAAGCTTGACGTGCTTCTGTGTCGGGAATTACGCCTTGAAAAATTCCATATACGCGGTCAAAATGCTCTACATCAATGCTAATGCCGGTGCCTAAGCTGGGGGTAACAAAAACAGCTTCATAATGCCTAGCTTTTTGATTGATTTGTTCAGTAAAGCTAACTGCTTCGTGATTAGGAGTATTAGTAGTATGAGAGCTAATAACTAAGGTTTTTGGATACCGTTTTTGGAAGGTTAGTAGACGTTGTTTGATGTATTTTTCTATGGTTTCACAACTGTAGCGTCCTGAGCGGCTATCGGTGGTGACATAACATTTTAAACCGGCCATTAAGTCTTGTTCAAGTTGGTGAATTAAGGGGGTAGGATTGGGAGATTCGTAAAAATTAATATTCCAGCCGTTTTGCGGTTTCCATTCATTAATTACTACCCAAGGTTCAATTTTTTGGGTAGAAAGAGACTTAATATAATCTAAGGAAAGGTCGGATAAATCGGCATCTTGGGCAATCACCAAGCCGCCGGTTTTGAGAACGGTAGAAATTAAAGTTTGAAAGTTTTTTAAAAGTTTGACTCGTTTTTCTTTGCAAGTGTTGCTATTTAGTAGATGCCATAAGGATTGCTCAACTTCATCTAAAATTATAATGGCTCCTTCCCACTCTTTGGGGTTTAATTTCCAAATAGAATCTACACATAAACCCAAGGAATTTTGTAGGGTGGATAAGGGTGTTTTTAGGGGGTCATTTTTAATCCATTTCACACCAATTTTATCGCAGAGAAAACGACCAAGTTGGATGCGGTGAGTGAGGAGAAGAACGGGCCGGTTAGTTTTTTTAGCTTGTTGCACTGGATCTAATAGTGCTGTGGTTTTGCCGGTGCCTTTTGGAGATTTTATTCCTACTAAACCACTTTTTGGAAAAGGCAATTTTCCGAGATAGCGTTGTTGGAGTGTGAGGGAAGGAAGATAAGTTAATTGGCTGTGAGGTTTGGTTTTAGCGAGATAAGTTTCTAAGTCTAAATTATGAGAATAAATGCTGTGAAAAGCGCTTTCTCCTTGAGAAATAATAAATTCATCAACGCCTTTTTCTTTACCAGGTAAAGTAATGACTTTGACAGGACAGTTTTGTTTTTCTAAAAGTTCTCCTAAGTGGGTAATAGAGTTATTAACAGCTTTGATGGTTTTGGGTTTAGTTTCGTAATCAAAACAGATATAAAATGTGCGTTGAAATTGCGTAAAAAAGGCAAGTTCAGGAATTAGTTTTCTGCTAAGGATTTTTCCTTGCGAATCTTTTGTTACTCGGTAGCCGTTGGTAATTCCTGGTAGGGCAATGGCGGGGTAGCCAATTGTTAATAAGGCGGCGGCTTTTTTAACTCCTTCGCAGATAATAATAGGTAGGTTATTGTTAATAGCCCACTGCCAAAATCCGAGGGCTTCTCCGTTTTTACTGAAAGTAATATTTTTGGGTAAAAATAGGTTATATCTGTCTGCAATTTTTTGCCAAATATGCAGGGGAATTCGCAGGCAAAAAAGCCTGGTAGAGGTGAGGGGTGGGTGTTCGTATTTGATGGGTTTTCCGTTTTTGTTTTTACGGGGTTTGTTTGGTTTAAAACATCCCCATTCCATTGCATCCCAGTGGTTTAGGGGGTCAAGTCCAGAACACCACCATCCGCCTAATTTTACAAAGGCATAACGGCGCAACCAATTGCTACTAATTTGGCCAATATTTGTGCGAGGAAGTTGATTTGAAATGAATAAATATTCGTAAGGTATGTTGTTTTGTAGGGAGGTAAAATTTAGGGAAATAAGGTTAGAGTCTATGCCACTACCTTTGATTAATTCTTCAAAGTGTTTGGAGTCTAAAATTGGCCGTTGCATGACTTTAATCCCTGGAAAAGATGAGCGGATCTAAAAGGATATCATACCGAGGTAATTTTCAATATTTAAAAAATTTGGAAGACATATATCAAGGGGTGTTTTATGTCAAGGTTTATGGCAGGCAATAATAATACCCACAGGGCGATGGAAGTTTGGTAAGGTTAAGTAAATATAGATATAGGTGAGACGATGGTTAGAAGCCAAAAAAGAGGGAAAATATTATGGGCATCTGGAGATGCTTGGCCGGTTTCTACGGCGTTGGTGGGGTTGGTGTTTGAGTTGGAGGCTGTGGGTAGTGCTTCGATTGTGCCGCAGTATGCTGTGGGATTGCACGCTTGGTTTTTGGATTGGCGTTGCTGAATATAAGTGTGAATTGAGGAGTTTGAAATTACCATAAGCCAAGTATGGTAAGCTTTATAACTTTTGAGAAAAGTTAGTTCTTACCATTAATCAGCACCGCCCGCCAAAAAAATTACTCCCCACAAACCTGAACCAAAACCGTCCGAGTCCGGGGCCCATCCAACTCAAAAAATAACACAGATTGCCACGTCCCCAAACCTAACTTCCCATCAACAACCGGCACCACCTCACTTGTACTAAGTGTCATCGCCATCAAGTGAGAGTGAGCATTCTCCGGCTCATCCGGCGGAACAACCCTTAAATGCAAATCATTATGCAAATACTTATCATTTTCCGGTGCCAACTTTCGCAAATAAACCTTAATATCCTCCAGCAATCTTTCCTCATATTCATTAATGGCTAAAGCCGTCGTTGTATGACGAGAAAATACCAAAATTTGCCCATTTTTTATACCTGAATATTCCAAAACTTCCACAATTTTAGGCGTAAGATTATAAATGCAAATCCCCGCATTTGTCTCCACATCAATCATGTAATTTTTAATAGGCATAATTTCTCAACCCAATAAACATCTTACAAGTATAAACCGTAAATCAACCAACTTTAAACACCCCTAACAAAGAAAACTAACACTTAAAAAATAACCACTTATGACATACTTTTTTTAACACCCTAAACAAATAATTTTGACAAAAAGTTACTTAAAATACGCATAAAAGCCATGAGATTGAATTAATCTATAAAACAGAGCCATCAAAACAGCCCCAGCCATAAGCCAGGGACAATTGAAGGATTCTGTTATTGAATCACTCCACACAAAACCCAATCACTTAAACAGGGAATCATAATGCACCTAAGTGAACTCACACATCCCAACGAATTACACGGTTTATCAATCCATCAACTAGAACAAATTGCACGTCAAATTCGGGAAAAACACCTAGAAACAGTCGCCGCCACCGGCGGACATCTTGGCCCTGGTTTAGGAGTCGTTGAACTCACCATTGCCCTATACCAAACCCTCGATCTCGACCACGACAAAGTAATCTGGGATGTGGGCCACCAAGCCTATCCCCACAAACTCCTCACCGGCCGTTACAAAGACTTCCATACCCTACGACAAAAAGACGGAATTGCAGGCTATTTAAAACGTTGCGAAAACAAATTTGATCACTTTGGCGCCGGTCACGCCTCCACCAGCATTTCTGCCGCATTAGGCATGGCATTAGCGCGAGATTTACAAGGCGAAAACTATAAAGTTGCAGCCATAATTGGCGACGGAGCACTCACCGGCGGCATGGCATTAGAAGCCATTAATCATGCCGGTCATTTACCCAAAACAAACCTTTTAGTTGTCCTCAATGACAACGAAATGTCAATCTCTCCAAACGTCGGCGCAATTCCTCGTTATCTTAACAAAATGCGCCTCTCTCCTCCTATGCAATTCCTCACCGATAATTTAGAGGAACAATTTAAACATATCCCCTTTGTCGGCGAAACATTCACCCCCGAAATGCAACGCATCAAAGAAGGTATGAAACGCCTCGCCGTTCCCAAAGTAGGCGCCGTTTTTGAAGAACTTGGTTTTACCTATATCGGGCCGGTGGACGGACATAACTTACAAGAATTAATTACCACCTTTAAACAAGCCCATCAAATGACCGGCCCGGTATTAGTTCACGTCGCCACAGTCAAAGGAAAAGGCTACGCCATCGCCGAAAAAGATCAAGTTGGTTATCATGCCCAAAACCCCTTTAATTTAGCCACCGGCAAAGCCATTCCTTCCAACAAACCCAAACCCCCCGCCTACTCAAAAGTCTTTGTAGAAACCCTCATAAAAATTGCCGAAGAAAACCCCAAAGTAGTAGGCATAACAGCCGCAATGGCAACCGGCACCGGCCTCGATAAACTGCAAGCAAAACTACCAAAACAATACATTGATGTTGGCATAGCCGAACAACACGCCGTCACCCTAGCAGCCGGTTTAGCCTGCGAAGGAATACGCCCCGTAGTAGCAATTTATTCCACCTTTTTACAACGCGCCTACGACCAAATTATCCACGATGTTTGCATTCAAAACATCCCCGTCTTTTTCTGCCTAGATCGTGCTGGAATTGTCGGCGCAGACGGCCCCACCCACCAAGGAATGTATGACATATCCTTCCTTCGTTGCATTCCCAATATAGTAATAATGGCACCAAAAGATGAAGCAGAATTACAAAGAATGCTCGTCACCGGCATCAATTATACTGATGGCCCCATTGCCATGCGTTACCCTCGTGGCAACGGTTACGGCGTACCTTTAATGGATGAAGGTTGGGAAGAATTGCCCATCGGAAAAGCTGAGATTTTACGACACGGCGATGATGTGCTTTTATTGGGCTATGGTTCAATGGTCAACCCTGCAATTCAAGTAGCAGAAATTCTCAGCGAACATGGCGTCAAAGCAACTGTGGTAAATGCCCGTTTTGTCAAGCCTTTAGATACAGAGTTAATTGTTCCCTTAGCTAAACAAATTGGTCGCGTTATTACTCTCGAAGAAGGTTGCACAATGGGCGGTTTTGGTTCTGCCGTTACTGAAGCTTTGCAGGATAATAATGTCCTAGTTCCAGTAATGCGTATTGGAGTTCCTGACATCCTCGTAGATCATGCCGAACCCAATGAATCAAAAGCTGATTTAGGCTTAACACCGGCCCAAATTTCTGAACGCATTTTGAAGACCTTTAGCCCGCAATTATCCCCTATTAAATAGTTAAAATTGTAGGGGCAATCCCCCTGTGGTTGCCCCAGTTAATCCTGTGAAAATTGTACACGCAATCCCCCTGTGGTTGCCCCGATTCGGGGGCACGGCCCCTACAACAAACTATTTCAATTAAATGAAACTCCCACTACTAATTGTTGAAGCAGAAACTCCACTTAAAGTAGCTAAAAGTTCATTCGTACCGGCAATAGAAATTAACGCCCCAGCACTGCCATCCGTAATAGACAACTGCCCAAACGTTAAATTATTTCCTAACACCAACAAATCCGAACCAGCAGCAAAATCTACCACCGTATCCGCACCAAAACCGCTACCCAAAACAAAATAATCGCTGCCATCACCCCCGCGCAAAGAATCATTTCCCAAATCACCATACAGCCAATCATTGCCCGTATTGCCAATCAAAGAATCATTCTCCTTACCCCCATAAAGTGTATCATCCCCAACAGAACCATCCAGCAAATCTACACCAGAATTACCACCGATAACATCATTACCATCTCCACCATCAATGCTATCATTGCCCACATTTCCTAACAGCAAATCATTGCCCAAACCTCCACGCAAAACATCATTTTCTTTTCCACCGGCCAAAGTATCACTACCTGTGCCACCATCTAAGAAATCATCGCCTTGATTGCCAAACAGCAAATCATTGCCATCCCCACCATCCAGACTATCATTTCCCAAATCACCCAACAAAATATCATCACCCAAACGACCAATTAAAAGATCATTCTCCTTCCCGCCATAAAGCGTATCATTACCATTTCCCCCATCCAAGAAATCATCGCCTTGATTGCCAAACAGCAAATCATTATCATCACCCCCATCCAAACTATCATTGCCTAAATTTCCAAACAGCCAATCATTACCGGCTTCACCAAACAAAGCATCATTGTCTTTGCCGCCAAACAGCGTATCATCACCACTGCCAGCCTGAATCAAATCAGCCCCTAAATTGCCAAAGGCAACATCATTACCATCGCCACTCGCAAAGTTATCATTGCCTCCCATTCCCATCAATAAATCATCGCCATTTTCCCCATTTATGGCATCATTACCATCAGTGCCATTTAAAGCATCATTAACCTCATTTCCCTCAACCGTATTATTAGCCGAATTAGGACTAGGAACAGGCGACTGTATAGGATTGAGATTTGGATCGGGAAGAATATCACTAATCGAACCATTCGTATCAGAAGAATCGTTCTCTGTAGACGGTGGAATAGCGGGTGTCGGCGTGGGTGTTGGAGTTGGCGTTGGTTCAGGCGTTGGAGTCGGCGTCACCTCTATATCATCATTTTGAATCAGATAAGACGTATATTGACCATCCTCCGAAATCTCCGCACCTCCGGTAGCATTTCCCAGCATTAAATCAACATACTCATCCTCCTCAAAAGTTGCATCTCCCACAATCGCAATTTGTACATCTTTAATGCCACTTTCACCATCAGCAAAAGTAACAGTTATAGGCAGATTATTTGTGAAATCCTCCCCCGGTACTGCCGTATCAATTTCCCCTGCCAAAAAGTCATCGTATTGCACTTCAACTGTTACTTGTCCCGCCGTTCCGCCAACCCGTTCAACTTGCGCTACCAGTTGATTTGTTGAGCCAGAATTGCCTTCAGGATTCGCATAAGTGGTTGTTGTAAATTGAACAATTCCAGGCGAATTATCATCGTTAGTAATTTGATAATCCGTAAAGAAATTTTCTCCCAAAGTTGCCCCGCCGGTCGGGTTTTGCAACTGGAAAGAAAGAAATTCATCTTCTTCGGCAACAGTGTCTCCCACAATCGGAATCACGATATCTTTCTCTGCCGTATCGCCATCAGCAAAAGTAACCGTAATCGGCAGATTATTTGTGTAATCATCCCCCGGTGTGGCGCTCGAAAAATCAGGATCTAAAACTACTTCTGCCGTGACAATTCCACTGCTGCCACCGGTGCGTTTTACTTTGGCAATAATCACATCAGGCGTGCCGGTGTTTCCCTCATTCGCTTGATAGAAACTCTCCGTAAATTCGATGACTCCAGGCTGGGGAGTGGCATCAGCATCATCATTTTCTATGCCATAATCTGCATAGTATTTTTCCTCAGAAATTTGCGCTCCGCCGGTGGGGTTTGCCAGTTCCAAAGCAATGTATTCTTCTGGCTCAAAAATCGTGTCCCCCACAATGGGAACGACGACATCTTTTTGCGTTTCGCCATCATTAAATGTCAGCGTAATTGGCAGATTGTTGGTAAAATCTGTACCGGCTTCAGCATCGCTAAAAGCTGTATCAAGTAAAACATCTACTGTTGCAACACCACTACTCCCACCAGTGCGTTGTACAGTGGCAATCACTGCATTTACCGCCGTGCCGGTGTTGCCCTCAGCAGCGCTGCGAAAAGCATCTACAAATTCAAAGATGCCAGTAGTAGGGGGAGTATCGTCATTCGTAATCGTGTAAGTCGCCGACGAAACCGGCCCAATATTCGCACCACCCGTCACGCCGTTTAATTCTAAGGCGATAAATTCGTCTGGTTCAACAACAATATCCCCGACAATGGGAATCACAACATCTTTTTGCGTTTCCCCAGCATTAAACGTCAGGGTAATTGGTAAGTTATTGGTGTAGTCTTCGCCGGCTGTTGCTTCTAAACCGTCGGTGCCGGCATAGGCTTTTAATCGTACTTGAACAGTGACGGTGCCATCGGTACCGCCGGTGCGTTTTACGGAAGCAACAATGGCATCCACCGGCCCACCACTGTTACCTTCGGCTGCGCTATAGGTGGCGCTGGTAAATTCCAACGTACCGGCTGCCGGGGCATCATCATTATTGAGCGTTAAAGTTGTGGTAATTTGGCTACCCAAATTTGCACCAATTGCCCGCGCTAGTTGCAGGTTAATGGTTTCGTTGGGTTCAAAATCTGTGTCTCCAAAAATGGGGACAGTAACGGTTTTTTCGCCGCCTTCGCCGTCGGCAAAGTCAATTTTGATCGGGAAGCTAGTGTTGTCGTAGTCTGCGGGAGATGCGGTGCCTGCGGTTGCGGTGCCACCGGCCAGTCCAACTTCTACACTCGCTGCGCCGGTGGTACCATCAAGACGGGCGACTTTGACAATTACGCTGTTGTTGGTGCCGGTGTTGCCTTCGTCAACGGTGTAGCTGTCTTTGGTGAAAACTATCGTGCCGGTGGGTTTGGGAGTGGTGAGATCCGCTGGTAAATCAAAGGCTTCGGTGACGTCCACTGAGTTTGAGCCTGCGTTGGCTTTGGCACTGAAACCCATCCCCCGCCGTGCAAAGGTTTCCCAAATAATTTTGCGATTTGCCCCGTTATTGTTCAGGACATCGGCTTGTAAAATGGCATCACGGGCATCAAGGAAACTGGGGTTGGCCGGTTGGATTTTTAAGCCATCCATCACTAATTGAATGACTTTGTTGTTACCGCCGTTGCCGGTGTAGATATCGCCAAAGCTGTCGTTAATGCCGTCTTTGTTGGGGTCTACAAAATTCCAGTATAAATCTACCAGGGTTGCGGCCCAGACTTCACCGACAGCATGGGGAGCGCTTTCAAGACGGTTCTTGATATCGCCGTAGGTAAAGGTGCTCTCGTTGTCGGTGATTTTCTCGTTGTAGGCGCGAGAGCGAACGCCCCTAGGAGGAAAAGCATAGGTGCCTACAAAATAATCTTGATTGCGATTGTTGGTTGGCTGCATGGTGAAGGCAAGGCCAAAAAAGTCGCCCCATCCTTCTCCCATCCCTGCTGATTGCTGGTTATCCAATGAGGCTGAGTTTGCAGGGCCGCCGGTGAGCCGGTTTGTGACACCGTGTGCGTATTCGTGAAACAGCACGACCGTATCTAGGTCAGTTGTCCGCAAAGGATTCCCAGCCGGATTGCTTGCATACATTTGCATCCGGGGATTTTCGCCATCTGGGGGTGTGGCAAAGTTGGCGTTGTTACGATCACCCCCATTAAAGTTATCCAAAGCTTCGGCGAACACAGCGTCATTGCCTTTGCCGTCTTTGCCGTAGTTGTTGACTTGGAAGTTGCCGGCTGCTTCGGTGAAGCCGTAGCGATAGAAAATATCGTGGGAAATGTTTGTCCAGTAAAAGGTGTTGGTGATGACGGCGTTGAGGTTCGCCGCTGCATCGGCACCGAGGGTTGCGTCATAGGTAGAGTTAAAATTTAGTCCTGCGCCGCCATCGGGACTGTAACCGGGTTTGTCTTGGCCGGCTTTGTCTTCGTAGGTGTAGGTGTTGTTGCCCCGCGTGATGGTATATTCGGCTCCTGGTTGCCCGTCGGTGTCGTGCCAGCCGTAGGGTGAGGCGGCGGGGTTGGCTAGATGGGGGTCTGTGATCAGTTGAAAGGGTGAGTCGAGGGGGCTAACTTTTGGCAGGGGGATGACGTTGTAGGTGGCGTTGTTTTGGTAGTTAACTTTTCGTAAGACTTCCCCAGTCTCGGCATCGATATTAACTTCTCCCCAAAATTGAGGATTGTTAATGATGGTGTGCCATACTAATCGCACTTGTCCGTTTTCTTGGATGTCGTACATTAGTTTGGCGGGGATGTTTTGTGTGGAAAATTCGCCGCCGGTAAAGATGGTTTCTTGGGAAATTCCGCCTTTATTTTCTAGGAGTTGTGGCTGAGATGTGCCGGTTAAACCTAAGTCATTCAAGGCGTTTTGCACCGCAACACCGGCCTCAATTATGGGAGTGCTGCGGTTAATTTTTTGCTCTAGGTTGCCGGCAAATCGGTTGCCAATATTTAAAATTTGCCCGTCTTTATTTAGGGTGACGTTGAGGTTGCCGTTAAAGACTGTAATTCCGTTGAGTTCCTGTTGCAAATATATGTGTGTGGCGCCGTTGTGTTCACTTTGATATTGATCGGTGACGGTTAGTTCGTCTACATCTGCTGCACTCAACCCTAGTTTCTCGGCATTCTGCTGGATAAAGTTTAGGGCGATTTCTAAAGGTGGGGCGTCGGAGGCTTCGGTAAGGTATCCGCCTGGATTGAATAATTGGCCTAGGTTCTGAGTTTGCGGGGTTTCTGGGGGGTCACTGATGTTGACGGTGACATCAGGTATGCTTATGGTGTCGTAGCCGATGCCGGTGGCGGTGTGTTTTATGCTTGCAGTGTGCTTAATTTGTGCTACTTCGTCATCGGCTGCGGTTACTGTTACGGTTTGGGGTTGGTTCCAGTTGTCGGGGGTAAAGATGAGGTGTGGGGCTTCGTCTTTGGAACGGCGGGTTGGAATATCGGGGGTGTTTGGGTTGAGGGTGATTTTGAGTTCGCTGTCGGCGTTGAGGGTGATTTTTACAGCACTTTGAGGTCTGCTGTTGAGGACGATTTGATAACTATCACCGGCCCCGCCTTCGGTAATGTCTGTGCTACCATCGCCTTCAATTATGGTAATTCCGGGGGGAGTTTTAGCTGTTAAAATTTCGCCTTTATTGAGTGAAATGTCGCTGCTGGGGCTTAGTTTGTGGAGGATAATTTCAGATTCTCGTGTTAGTGAGTTGGCTACTGGGCGTAGTTGCAATGCTAAAGATGTTTTTTCTATTTCGCTGTTTAGATAGAGGTCTATGTGAGAAATATTGTGTCGGCTGGTTAGGGTTTCTGTAATTTGCTGGAGTTTGTCTTTGTTTGCATCAAGGTAAATTACTTCAGTGTCGGCGGGTAATTCGCCTAAGCGTGTTTGAATGTCTGCAAAAGTGAGATCAACAAAGGCGAGTTTTGTAGGTACTGGCATCGTGTGTAAATTTGTGAGTCGTTTGTGAAAGGGGTTGTTATCTGTCTTTGGTTAGAAAGGTTTTTTGCGCCTCTATTCCTAAAAACAGAGTTAGGAGTGGGCTTTTCTATGTTTTAAGGCAGAGAAAGCTGTACTTTTGTAGTATCCTTGAGAAAAAATAATACCGGAGCTTTTTTAATATTTCTTTACAAAAAAATTAGAAGCTGTTATAAAGTCTTGGTATCCAGAAATATCGCTTGTCTAGTAATGAGGATTAGGAGTTTGTTAGTTTGCACCGGCTTTTTGGGGGTGGTTGTGGCCTAAATTTATAGGGTTTTTCTTTAGTCTGCAAGGATTGATTATGAGTGGAAGTGAATGTTTGCTTTTTTTTGACAAACAAGGACACAAAAGGTATCATTAACTTGCTGTTTTTTAAAGAAGAAATGGAACTGTCTACAATCTCAGAATATTATGATGTAACCTTACGGGCTTATCAAAAATATTGGTATAAAGATTCGACGAGCTATTCTCTGCATTATGGTTTGTGGGAAAAAGACACAAAGACTTTAGATGAAGCCTTTATAAATACAAATAAATTCATGGCAGAAATAGGAAAAATAAAAGCTTCTGATGTTGTTTTAGATGCCGGTTGTGGAGTGGGTGGCAGTTCAATTTGGTTAGCAAAAAATATCGGTTGTAAAGTTATTGGCATTACCCTCAGCCCAAACCAGCAGAAAGAAGCCACAAAACTTGCAAAAGAAAATGGCGTTGAAGATTTGACAGAGTTTTATATAAAAGATTTTACAAACACCGGCTTTGCTGATGGTTCTTTTGATGTGGTGTGGGGTTTAGAAAGTGTTTGTCATGCAAATGTTAAACTGGAGTTTTTAAAAGAAGCCTACAGATTGCTAAAAAAAGACGGTCGAGTTTTGGTTTGTGATGGGTTTAGAAAACGTCAACCGCAAACGCCAGAAGAAGAAATTAACCTGCATAAATTTGAAGAAGGACTAGCATTACCAGCCACAAGTTTAATCCCAGAATTCCATAAAGATTTAGAAATTGCCGGCTTTGAAAATATCAACTTTTGGGATAAAACCGAACAAGTAACTCCCTCATCCAAAAAACTGTACAATATGTGCCGGTTTACTTATCCACTTTTAAAGATGGTGAAACTTTTAAAGAAAAATTCCAAAACTCTGCAAGTTTTAGACAAAAATGCCGGTGCTGGAATTGCTCAATATAAATTACTAAAAGTTGGCATTGCCGGCTACGGGTTATTTTATGCTGAAAAATAATTAAAGCGTAGGTTGGATTTCGTTCCTCAACCCAACCATTATAGTTGGATTTCGTTCACTCAACCCAACCTACAAATCTATCAAAAGAAACCCGGTTTCTGACTTCGACTGTGTACGCTCTGGTAAAATAGGATGTCATTTAAAAAAGTGCTATGACTGCCTCGAACACAGAAGTTAACCCCATCATTTGGAAAGAAGACCGCGTTTTACTCATCGACCAAACGCGACTGCCGGCAGAATATACTGTTGTAGAAATTTGCGACTATCAAAGTATGGCAAATGCCATTAAAACTATGATAGTTCGAGGCGCACCGGCTATCGGAGTTTCTGCCGCCTATGGTTTATATTTGGGTGCGCGAGAACTGCAAACAAACGACCGCACAGAGTTTTTAAATCAGCTAGAAAACATTGCAGAAATCTTGCGTTCAACTCGGCCAACAGCTGTTAATTTATTTTGGGCAATTACCCGAATGATGAACACAGCAAAGTCAACAATTGGGCCGGTGGAACACCTCAAAAATATCTTGCTAGAAACTGCAAAAATTATTCACGCCGAAGACTTACAAACCTGCAAAGATATCGGAGAACACGGCTTAAAAGCTTTACCACAACTGCCAGAAAAACTGCGAATTTTAACCCATTGTAATGCCGGTGCTTTGGCAACAGCCGGTTATGGTACTGCTGTAGGCGTAATTCGTTCTGCTTGGAGTGCCGGCCGGCTTGCAAGAGTGTATGCAGACGAAACTCGTCCACGTTTACAAGGGGCAAAATTAACAGCTTGGGAGTGTGTGCAAGAGGGAATTCCTGTCACATTAATCAGCGACAATATGGCCGCCCACTGCATGAAACAAGGCTTGATTGATGCCGTTGTTGTTGGCGCAGATAGGATTACAGCTAATGGCGATGCAGCCAATAAAATTGGCACCTACAGTTTAGCAATTGTTGCCAAAGCACACAATATTCCTTTCTTTGTAGCGGCACCACTTTCTACCATTGATTTTTCCCTTTCTGATGGTTCACAAATTCCCATCGAAGAACGCGATCCGGTTGAAGTGTATCAAGTTGGAGATACAAGAATTACACCAGAGGGTGTAGAATTTTATAACCCAGCGTTTGATGTAACACCGGCCAAATTAATCACCGGCATTATCACAGAATTTGGCACAGTTGCCCCTGGTGAAATCAAACAATATCAGGAAAAACAAGCGGTTTAAAAATCTATGAAACTCCCACCACAAAAAAACTCAAATTCTACTGCTTTTATGGCAAAAAAATCATGTAAGCGTTTAATTTGTGCAGGAGTGCTAGGGAGTATAGGAACTTGGGGCCTAGCTATTTTCTGGCCTCAAGTTTTACCAGCTTTGGCTTTGCAACAACCGTCTTTAATTGATGTATTACAACAGCAAACAATTCGCGCAAAACAATCTGAAGGAAAAAACTATGTGGGTTCAATGAATCGCGCTCAACAAGCCTATTTTATTGAATATAATGTTTTTAGTAATTCCATAGAAAAATTAGGAATTGGTATTAAAAGTACCACAGAAAATTATAACTATGTAATGCGAGTTGTGGGCAAAGCTGCATTTCACTACGCCATTCCCCGTGATCCTCGTTTAAAAAGCTATGTAGGTGGAGTTTTTATTGTCAAAAATTCTCAGGGAGAGGTGCCTGATGCCATTGTTTGCGAGGCAAATACTCCTGGTGCAAAAAAGCCAGCCCAACCGACTTATATTAATGGAAAACTAAACTGTGGTGCCAACACCAGAAAGCTTTAAGTATCAGTATAAAAAGATGCCGGTGTCTCCGAAAAACGGCAACGCCAAGGGGAAGTAAAAAAAACAACCTTTACACTACCCCAGGAGAAAATCATGCAACTAAAGCAAAAAAACGATTCTCTCAAACCCGAACCCAAACCCCAAGAAACCCCCACACCCTATCAACGCCCTAAAAAATTTCCTGGGTTATTAATATGTAGCCTTGTATTTTTTGGGGGCATTGGTTTTTTAATTTTTGTACCTAGTTTCTTTACTCCACTAACGGGATGCGGTAACAAAGCAAAACAAGCCGAAGCCAGACAAATTATAGGCGTAATGAACCGCGCCCAACAAGCTTTTTATTTAGAGAATAAATCTTTCGCAAAAAATATTCAAACATTACAAATCGGCATTAAAACAGAAACAAATAATTACTCCTATTCTCTCCGTAACACCGACAGCGGTAGCTATCATTACGCCCTTTCTAAACAAGGAACAAACACTACAAAAAGTTATGTCGGGGCCGTTTTTTTAGCGCCTTCAAAATCGACAGCTACAAAAGACGAAATCATTTTCCAACAAATTGTTTGCGAAGCCGAAAAAGCAGGAAAAACTCCACCAACAAACCCCAACTTTGTAAACAATAAACCAACCTGCGGCCCCAACACTAAACAAGTTTTTCCTTTCCCCGAAAGATAATATGATTCTTGACGCATTCAAAGGCTTTTTTCTGTTGTTTCTAATATTAGTTCCCCTAGAGAGATTTTTGACCTTTCACCCCCAAAAAATCTTTCGTCCGGGCTGGATAACAGATTTCATATATTACCTCACCGGCTACCTTATTGGACGTAGCACACTTTGGGTAATTAGCAGCATTTTAGTCAGCTATTTTCTCAAAAACTTAATTAACCCTAACCTGCAAAACTTCATTGCTAATCAATCAATTTGGCTGCAATTTATCCAAACAATTTTTATTGCCGAACTTGGCTATTATACAGCCCACCGGCTATCTCATACCATCCCCTGGCTATGGAAATTTCACAGCATCCACCACAGCAGTACAAACCTCGACTGGCTAGCAGCAGTACGAGCCCATCCCCTCGATCAAATCCTTGTTAAAATTGCTCAAATTCTCCCCATTTATATTTTAGGATACTCCCAAAAAACTCTGACCTTATTCGCCTTATTTTCAGCCTTTGAAGCCTTTTTTATTCACTCTAACCTTAACTTAAAACTAGGCTTTATTAACCACATAATTGTCACCCCAGAAATCCATCGCTGGCATCACAACCAGCATCCAGAAACTCATCATAAAAACTTTGCAGCCCAACTTCCTATCATCGATATTATCTTTAGAACTTTTTACTTATCACCTAACAGAAAACCTCAAAAATATGGCCTTACTCAACCAATCCCCTATACCTATCTAAAACAAACACTATACCCCTTCCAAAAACTCCCCAAAACAAACCCAAAAAATGATCAATACCCTCTGTGATCTCTGTGCCTTCCTCCGAAACCTCTGTGTGAAAAAAAACCTTAAAATCCGATATTATAGCCATAAATAACAACACCTCAAAAAAATGCAAAAAAAAATCAGAGTAAACCTTAGCAAAATTACCCTAATCATATCCTTAACAGCCCTCGGAATAGGAATACTCACAGCCGTAGCCATCAACATCTTTAATATACCCGCCCTAATAGCCCGTACTGAAGTGGAAGAAATAACCACTACCGACATTCAACAACGTAAACTTAATAACGTTATTTTTATTGACGTCAGAACCCCTGAAGAATACAAAGAAGATCACATTGGAAATAGCCCCCTGATTCCGATTACAGATATTGAGGCCGGTTTTGGCATTAAACAACTAATTAACCTGGTTCCACAAACCCAACCAAAACCCACCATAGTATTGTATTGTGCTAGCGGCCCCCGATCTGCAAAAGCCTATCAATTACTACAAGAAACCGGCCTCAAAATGGTAACTTTAAAAGGTGGCATCACCCAATGGAGAAAAACAATTCAGCCTTCCCAAGATCAAGATGTTTTATCCCTCATTCTTAGTCCCCAAAAAAGCTTAAACAGGAAATAACCTTTCCCCCGTAGAGGCATCAAAAATAAACAACTGATTCAAATCCAAAAAAACAGAAATAGACTCGCCCAAACTTGGACGGAAAGAAGCCGATAAAAGCAAACTTAAAAAACCCTCAACCCCAGGTAAACTTGCCCTAACAACAGTTTCTCGCCCCAAAGGTTCCACCACCTTAACTAAAACCTTTAATTCAGCAAAATTCTCTTTATTTTCTGGGGCGATAATATGTATAAACTCCGGCCGAATTCCTAAATCAAATCCCTGGGCAGAAATCGGTTTAATTTGTTCTCTAATAGCAGTTGAGCACTTAATTTTTTGTTCACCAACCTCAAAATCAACCCCATCAAAAACTGCCGCAAAAACATTCACAGAGGGATTCCCAATAAACTCAGCAACCATCCGATTAGCAGGCCGGTTATAAATAACTTGAGGTTCCCCTACTTGCTGAATTTTGCCACCATTCAACACCACAATTTTATCAGCTAAAGTCATTGCTTCCACTTGATCATGGGTCACATAAATAGTCGTAATACCCACTTTTTGATGCAACTCTTTTAACTCTGCCCGTGTATCATCCCGCAATTGGGCATCCAAATTTGAAAGCGGTTCATCTAACAAAAAAACCTTCGGTTTTCTCACAATTGCCCGCCCTAAAGCCACCCTTTGCTGTTGTCCTCCCGATAACTGCTTTGGTTTACGATTTAATAAATGAAAAATATTCAAAGACTTCGCTACCCAATCTACCTGGTTTTTAATTATCTCCCTATCAACCTTTCGCATTTGTAACCCAAACGCCAAATTTTCCGCAACTGTCATGTGAGGATAAAGTGCATAATTTTGAAACACCATTGCCACATCTCTCGCCCTTGCCGGCACATCATTTACCAAAAAATCATCAATATAAATATTGCCAGAAGTAGCAGTTTCCAAACCAGCAATCATCCGCATAATCGTAGACTTTCCACAGCCGGACGGCCCAACTAAAACCCAAAATTCTCCATCGGGAATAGTAAAACTAATGTCATCAATAGCATTTACATTCCCAAACCGGCGCGTAATATTTTCTAAACAAACATTAGACATTTTTAAATTTGTGGTAATTATTTGGAAAGAGGGGAATTGATAATATATTTTATCATCCCCATTCTCTATTATTAGCTCACAAGACTTTCTAATTGCAAAACAACTCGATCTAATTCTTCCACAATAGGGGTAGTTTCTGCCTTCTGGAAAGCCTCAACCAAAGCCCGATAGTACCACAGCGTCCCCTGTTTTCCACCTGTAAACCGCTGCCAAATTTCCTCTCCCACCTGTCGGTAATCCTTGACAATCGACTGGGAATTATATAACTTATCTGCACAAGACACTAACCTAATTGATGCTGAAGCGTTGGGAATATGGGCAATATACGCCTCTTTGCGCTGTCTCCAAGGAGGTTTAGGTGTTATATCCGCATCGGTACACCCATCCACAATTTCTGCCACTCTTTCGCCAAACCGGCGGCGTATTTCCTGTAGTGTTGCTACGCCCCCTTGATCTTCGACAGCATCATGCAAAAGCCCCGCAATGGCTTCGTCTTCATCACCGCCATATTCTAATACAATACTCGCCACTCCCAATAAATGGGCTAGATAAGGTATTTCGCTACCTTTACGAGTTTGTGTCGCGTGTAATTTTGCAGCAAAAATCAATGCTTCATTAAATTTATCTGACAAAATCATGTTACCTCTGTTTTTTTTATCAGTATATTTAATGTTAATCCTAAATAATGGTTTTTTTGTTATTGAGATATTTTAACTGCATCCTATTACAGAAGCCATGAGATAAATGTAGATAAAAGTTATGTTTTTTTAGAGAAAAATGGATTTTTATTTAAGTATTTTTGATTTTTATGGATTTTTAAAAAACACACAAAATCAGTTTCAAATCTTATTGAAATAGTTGTTTTTTATATTAAAAACAATAAAATAGGTTGCTCCATGCTGCTTTCTTACTAATTAGAAAAGCGGCATGGGGCAAGGAACAAAGGATATTCAGGGATGGTTTTTAAAAACCTATAAAAGGCTGCTAGTCATTGACGAAACAGGATAGAATTTAAGCCAAACGTCCGCTACCACGATGAGGCAAAATATCCGGTATAGTTTCTATTTGAACTGTTTGGCTTACATTAATGTCTGACAAACTTGCATCAACTTTTGCACCCCCTTGAAATTGTACTGCTAGCCCTACAGACAGCAGAGTAAATAAGAAAAGGCCGGTGTAGATCCGCATAAAAGATGTCCGTATCAGAGCTTCCAATTCTTTCTACGCAAATCATTTTGGGGATCAGGACGATCATAATTTCTTATCCTCATTAGGATAAAAGTTTGTTGCCAACAAGAAAAACTCAGTATTTAGTTAAGTTTTAGCGGTTATCCCTCCCAAATAGACGGGACGTTATTTCTTGATTTCATACGGATTGCAAATTTTAAAAACTCACCATTCACCGGCCTTTTAAACACCTATCTCAAAAACCAGAAATTGCAAAACAACCCCCATAAAAAAACCCGAATACCTGAAAACTAGGCATCCGGGTAAGCAAAATTAAGTAAGGAATTAAAAACTCAAGAAAATAGTTTATTATTAGCCAACTTAGGAGACAGAAAAAGCAACAAAAATCAAACCAGCTACCAAAACTGCCGCCAAAGTTCCTAAAATAAGATACTTTCGTTGTTGAGTTTGGCTGGGTGGCTGAGCTTCATACATTTTGGGCTCAATGGCAAAGTTATTCAGCAGTCCGCCTTCTTCCTCGGTATAGGGCATGAATATTAACCTCAGTCTTTTTACTTACTTAACTTTATCACGGACACTGGGAGGGAACACAGGCAGGAAGAGTGTACTAATGGCAATGCAGAGATAAGATTTTCCCAGCCTACCATCAGTATTTTTTAACTTGTAATTGTGCCGGTGAGCGGAGAACTGGCACTTGCATAGTTTTTCACCGGCATCCTTCCAGCCAAATAAGCTAAACGACCAGCCTCAACTGCCATGCCCATTGCTTTTGCCATCGCGGGGGCATTTTCTGCGAGGGCAATGGCGCTATTAATTAATAAGGCATCAGCGCCCATTTCCATTGCTTGGGCTGCTTCCGAAGGTGCACCAATACCGGCATCCACCACCACCGGCACCTTCGCATTTTCAATAATAATCCGAATATTTGCCGCTGTAGAAATTCCCTGTCCTGAACCTATGGGCGAACCCAAAGGCATCACCGTTGCACAGCCAATTTCTTCTAAACGTTTTGCTAACATTGGGTCAGCATTAATATAGGGCAAAACTGCAAATCCTTCCTTAACTAATTGTTCCGCAGCTTGCAAAGTTCCAATTGGATCTGGTAACAAATATTTAGAATCAGGAATCACTTCTAACTTAATAAAATTATTATCTTCTTGTCCTAATAATTTTGCCATTTCTCGACCTAATCGTGCGACGCGAATTGCTTCCTCGGCAGTTTGACAACCGGCAGTATTTGGCAACATCCAAATTTTTGACCAATCTAATGCCTCAGCTAAACCTTCATGGCCGGCCGCTTTTGTTTGTACTCTTCTTACCGCCACTGTTACAATTTCACACCCACTTTCTATTACACTTTGCTGCATTTCTTCAATACTACGATACTTGCCGGTGCCGGTCATTAACCGAGATTTAAACTGCCTGCCGGCAATAACTAAAGATTTGTCTGAAACGGTCGCTAAAGGTTGTTTTTCTATGGCAGTTGAGTAAGTAAGCATCGATTTTTTAGAAGTAATTTTTTCAGAAATTGGTGAATTGGAAGCTTTAAAAAATCTATGGGCGCTGAAATGTTCTAAAAGCAAGTCTGCCTTGCCATCAAAAATCAAATCAGCCATTAATTTTGCTGTAGCCGGTGCGAGTAAAATTCCGTTACGATAATGGCCGGTGGCTAAACTTAAATTTTCCGATAAACTACGGCCAAGAATCGGCATTTCATCGGGAGTAGCCGGTCGAAAACCCCACCAAAAATCCTGAATTGGAAAATCTTTTAAAACCGGATATAAACGCTGCGCCCTTTCCAGCAAGTTTGACATTCCCGCCGGAGTATTACCAGCAATAAATCCCACATTTTCAGTCGTCGCCCCGACCACAATTCGACCATCTCGACGCGGCACAATATAGGTATCTGGGCCAAACAAAACCCGTTGTAAAACCGGCTTTTCTCCTGTTATTAAACCAGGCATTCGTACCGAAAACATTTGTCCTTTTTTGGGATAAACCGGCACCGGCAATAATTCATTTGACCAAGCCCCTGTAGCCAAAACATAATGGGAAGCCGAAAAATTACCAGCAGGAGTAGAAACCCCATAAACTTTGCCGTTGCGCTGCCCTACAGCCTCCACCGGCACACCATCGCGCACATCCACACCCAACTCCCGCGCCGCCGCCCACAAAGCCCGCGCTAAAGCTTGATTATCCACTTGCCCATCTTCGGGATACCACCAAGCACCGGCCACATCTTCTCCTAAACCGGCTTGATGGATAGAAACTGCATTTTTGTCAAGCCAAAAACCACCAAAAAGGCTAGAATTTTTATGATAATTCTCTTCATAAACCGGCGCCAAAATTCCACAGGGCCAATAGCCAGTATTTAAGCCAGAAATTTCTTCAATTTTACTTGTCCAATCGGCATAAAGTTGACGAGAAAGCAAACATAAATCCAACATTGGGCCGGTTGGAATTTGCTCAGCCTGGGGGGCAATCATCCCAGCCGCCGCATGACTGGCTGCTTCTTTAAAATCACGACAAAGGACGGTGACACTAGCACCTCGTAATTTCAATTCGATGGCAATTGACAAGCCAATAATACCACCGCCAATAATTAAAATGTCAGACTTTGAGTTCATTACAATTTTTAGCAGGAATTTTTACAGGGGCCGGCGGGCAGGCAAAGACCTTTTTTTACTTTTTTGCTACTAATAATTTTTACAAAATTAGGCACAAAAAGCTATACATTTTTGCCTACCCATAACCATTTTCAAAAATTTAAGCTTCTGGTGTCCAGCAAATTTGCGAACCTTGACCCCAGAAACCCTCAAATTTTGTCACCTTAATATCGCCTAAAACTTTAGTCTGACAGGCTAACCGGCGCGTTGTCTCAGCCGAATGAGGAGGCACCGACAACCGGGCTTTTTCTCGCCATCCTTGTTCAGACACCGGCCCAGAAATTTCTACCGCACAAGTTCCACAAGTTCCTATTCCATGACAGTTGATGACCTTTGCTCCTCCGTTGTATAAATCAATGCCATTTTTCAGCAAAACTTGACGTAAATTCTCACCCTCAGCACACTCAAAGGTTTTTCCTTGGGCTGTAATTTTTGGCATCCTTCTTTCTCTCAAACAAAGTTTATATTAATTTTTATAACTTGATTCGCATCGTTTTATAAAATAGTTTTGTAATTGATTGGTAGAGGGTAGAGTTTTAAGATAAATTCCCCCAATTTCTTCTATTGACAATAGTACATTATTGTGCATTCGCCTTCCTATATGACTCCTCAAAGTTCTAATCAAATTTGGCTTTACGATACCACTCTGCGAGATGGTGCCCAGCGCGAAGGGCTTGCCCTTTCGATTGAAGATAAATTACGAATTGCCTATAAACTCGATGAAATGGGCATTCCCTTTATTGAGGGCGGTTGGCCTGGCGCTAATCCCAAAGATGTGCAGTTTTTTTGGCAGTTGCAAGAACAACCCCTCAAACAAGCAGAAGTGGTAGCTTTTTGTTCAACTCGTCGCCCCGGAACCACCGCCGCCGAAGAAACAATGTTACAGCCAATTTTAGCGGCCGGTACTCGTTGGGTAACAGTGTTTGGCAAGTCTTGGGATCTTCATGTTATCGAAGGTTTAAAAACAACCCTCGAAGAAAATTTAGCGATGATTGAAGACACAATTAAATATTTAATTTCCCAAGGCCGACGAGTTATTTATGATGCAGAACATTGGTTTGATGGGTATAAAAACAATCAAGAATATGCCCTTTTAACCTTAAAAACTGCATGGCAGGCCGGTGCAGAATGGTTAGTTTTTTGTGATACCAACGGTGGTACTCTTCCCCATGAAATTTCCCAAATTGTCCGCGAAGTAATTGCCGAATTCTCAATTACTAATCCCGCATCTGTTTTACCTCAATTAGGCATTCACGCCCACAACGATGCTGATACAGCCGTTGCCAATACTTTATCTGGGGTAATGGAAGGTGTGAGAATGGTACAGGGAACAATTAATGGTTATGGCGAACGTTGTGGGAATGCAAATTTATGTTCAATTATCCCCAATTTACAGTTAAAACTTGGTTATAAATGTATCGAAAAAACCCAGTTAGAAAACTTAGCAGAAACTAGTCGTTTTGTCAGTGAAGTTGTCAACTTAGCCCCCGATGAATACGCTGCTTATGTGGGCCGGTCGGCCTTTGCCCACAAAGGCGGAATTCATGTTTCCGCAGTGGAACGCAACCCTTTAACCTATGAACATATCCAACCAGAACAAGTAGGAAATCAACGCAGAATAGTTATTTCTGACCAGTCTGGATTAAGTAATGTTTTAGCAAAAGCCCGCAGTTTTGGCATCGAAATGGATAAACAAGATCCCGCCTGCCGGCAAATTTTGCAACGTTTAAAAGAATTAGAAAATCAAGGTTATCAATTTGAAGCAGCCGAAGCATCCTTTGAGTTATTAATGCGAGAAGCATTAGGTCAGCGGCGGCAGTTTTTTGAATTAAAAGGTTTTCAAGTCCATTGCGAAATTGCCCAAGGTACAGAGAATGCTTTGGCAACAATTAAAGTCGCAGTTAATGGTAAAGATTTATTAGAAGCCGCAGAAGGAAACGGGCCGGTTTCTGCTTTGGATGCAGCCTTGCGAAAAGCCTTAGTAAATTTTTATCCAGAAATTGCCGAATTTCAGTTAACAGACTATAAAGTACGAATTTTAGACGGAGGGGCCGGTACTTCTGCAAAAACCCGCGTACTGATAGAGTCAAGTAATGGTAAACAACGTTGGATGACGGTAGGAGTTTCTGGGAATATTTTAGATGCTTCTTATCAGGCAGTGGTGGAAGGATTAGAATATGGGTTATTGTTACAAAATCAAGCCCCCGGAGTTACTAACCGCTACTGCTGTATTCCTACCTATTCCCAACTCAAAAAGTAGTAGCTTCGGTTATTAGTAAAGCAATGTCCTAGCGGGGGAACAAAACCCAACTTAGGTGTTAAATTTCCTTGATTAAGTAAGTCAACTTAATTAAATTCTAGGTAATGTAGGTTGGGTAGAGGAACGAAACCCAACTTTTGAGGGGCTTTGATGGGTTGCGCTTACGCTTAACCCATCCTACAAATAATTAAGTTCTACCAGTAGTTAGGTGCTTCTACTTAGTAGGTTAGGTTTTTAGCTAAGCAATGCCTTAGTATCGCAAGAAAATCTAACCTATTAAGTAGCCTTTTCCTTGAGGCGAAAGTTTTGATTTTTTCACCCAGCTAAAAGCATCGGAATTTCAATAAAAAACTCTGTACCTTGACCGGCTTTAGAATTACAAAATAACTTGCCACCATGTCTATCTACAATAATTTGATAACTAATAGATAAACCTAAACCGGTTCCTTTCCCTGGGGGTTTGGTAGTAAAAAACGGGTCAAAAAGCCGCTTTAAAACATCTTCTGGCATACCGGCCCCATTATCGGAAATGTGAATAAACACCCAAGAATTTTGACTATATAATGCAGGCTTAAAAGGATTTTCTAAAGTAGTTTGTAATCCACTATCAGGCTTAATACTACTTTCTGTCATAGGCAAACAAGGTTGTTTAACTGATTGATAATTTTTAATGGCTGTAATAATTGTAATTTGTCTTGGTTGAGGTTGATCTTCCAAAGCATCAATCGCATTACTTAAAATATTCATAAAAACCTGATTTAGTTGACCAGGATAACACTCCACCGGCGGCAAAATACCATATTTTTTAATAATTTCAATTCCTCCTTGCCGTCCAGAATCTTTGAGGCGGTGTTGTAAAATCAATAACGTACTATCTATACCCTCATGAATATCCACCCGTTTTTTTTCTGCTTGATCTAACCGCGAAAAATTCCTTAAACTTAAAACAATTTTGCGGATCCGATCAGCCCCAACCTCCATAGAAGATAAAGTTTTTGGTAAATCTTCTTTCAAAAATTCCATATCAATTTCATCACAGGTTTTAGTAATTTCCTTGACTGGTTGGGGATAAAATTTTTCGTAAAGTTTCAACAAATTTAGTAAACTCTGTACATAGTTTCGGGCATAAGTTACATTGCCCGCAATAAAACTCACTGGGTTATTAATTTCATGGGCGACACCGGCCACCAATTGACCCAAAGATGCCATTTTTTCTTGTTGAACCAGTTGGGCTTGGGTTTGTTGTAGTTCCTTAAGGGTTTTTTCTAAAGCTATATTTTGTTCTACAAGTTGTTTAGAAACTTTGTTTTGTTTCTCAATTAATTCTGCTTTACCTAGGGCAATACTCAACTGGTTTGCTAACTGTTGCATCAGTTCAATTTCAACACTTGTCCACTGGCGAGTTGTGCCACATTGATGAGCAATTAGTAATCCCCATAAATGATGTTGAGGTTCGCTAGGAGAAATGTATTCTTTTAAATCTATAATCGTTTCATCGCTTTGAATAATTGGAACAACTAAGTTAGCTTTAACGCCCAATTGTTGCAACACTTTTGCATGGCATTTCTGAATTTCTCCACTTTCTATGTTGTCAATAGCGCTAATTCTTCCGCAGCGATACTGTTCAATATATTTTTCATTAAAGCAAGGATCCACTATTAGTTTACCTAAGATAACAGGATAATCTCCTACCAGTGCTTCTGTGACTACTTCCCCATTGCCATCGGGCCAAAAACGATAAATAACTACGCGGTCTGTTTCCAAAATTTTTAAAACTTGATCAACTGTGGTTTGTAAAATTGTTTCAAGTTGCAAGGATTCACGAATTTTGAGGTTAGTATCTGAAAGAAGTTGGATGCGTTGATTTTGTTTAAATATTTCTTCTTCAATTTGTTTTTGTTCAGTAATGTCAATGATTACCCCATCCCAAATAATGTCTCCATTGTTTTGTTTTTCTGGTCGGGAAGCTGCTTTAAGCCATTTTGTTTTACTTTCCTGGGTTATAAATCGACCTTCCCAACGCCAAGGTTTCAACGTTTGGGCAGAAACCGAGATCGACTCCATAAAAGAAACAATCTCTTCGGGATGAATACCTGCGATTAATAAATTGGCATTTTTTTGCACAGCTTCCGCTGAAATTTCAAATAATTCGTAACAACCAGAACTAGCAAAAGGAAAGGAAAAACTGCCATCAGCTTTTAGGCAAAATTGATAAATCATCCCCGGAATATTCGTGGATAGTTTTTGCAACTTTGCCTCACTATTTTGCAAAGCATTTTCTATATGTTTTCGCTCAGTAATGTCTGTAAAGGTACAAATTATGCCTTCGATTTCGTCTTCGGCTGTCAAAATGGGATTAGCGTTAATTAAAAGCCAACGAATAGAATTAATATTATCGGTGTCTTCTAAACTTTTTTGGGTTTCTATGCCATAAATTATATTAGTGACGGCGGTTTTTTGTGTAAGGGCGGTGATGGCGGGGTTGTTATCATTTTGGATGGGGCTGCCGTCTTCGTTGATAAGTCCCCAACTAAGATCAAAAGCTTTGTTTTTATTTAGGTCTGTGGTTGTTGCGTTTAGTAATTCTTCGGCTAGGGAATTGCTTAAAATTATTTTCAAATTTGTATCTAAAAAAATGACTCCTACTTGCATTTTCTGGATGAATTTATTAAGCATTTCGATGCTATTGTGAGCAGTGCTTAATTGCCTATCTACGGTACTTTTAAAAATTGTTAATCCTAAAATTATCAGCGTGCTATAGCTAATGACTATAGGCAAAGAAGATGTATCGATGGCTAGGGGATCGATGATGATGTTTTGGCTGGGTGTAAAGTGTGCTGCTGCCATGCCGGTGTAGTGCATGGCGCTGATCGCTACACCCATCAAGAGGGCGCTGGCCAATTTCTGCAAATCCCAAGAGGTTTTGCCTCGCAGTTGAACTCCCAACCATAGGGCGGCAAAGGAGGCGAGACAGGCAATGAGTATAGAGAGCCCAACCAGCAGGGGGTTATAGTGGGTATGGGCGGGCATTCGCATGGCGGCCATGCCGATGTAGTGCATTGTGCTTATGGCTGCTCCCATGACCATGCTACCGGCTACCATTTGCCGAAACTTCAAATTTTCACGACTCAACAATTCTAAGGCTACGGCTGAGGCCACAACTGGCAAAAATAGGGATAGCAACAAGTATAGTAGGTTGTAGCGAACGGGAATGCTGAGATTATAGGCAAGCATTCCCACAAAGTGCATCGACCAAATGCCTGTTCCCATTGCTAAGCCACCACCAATCAACCAGCCTGGTTTACGTTTTTTGTCGGTTCTCACGAAGCCAGCTAGATCAATTGCCGTATGTGAAGCAACGGTGGCTATGATTATTGAAAGCGCTACTAAGTGTAAATCGTAGGTGTGGGTTAACACAAAATTTGTTAATAATAGCGATAGGTTTTAAGATTGGGATATTAGGTTTACACCTTGATATAATTTAATACATTTTTTGTCTGACGGCCACTAGAGTTTTTTTTCCGGTGTTCTTGGTTGCAATTTTAGGTTTTTCGAGGATGATTGATGTTTATTTTTTTAGTAAAATTCTCTATTTTTGCTGAAATTAATTGTTTGTTTTAAGAGATGAATGGGATTTTTAAACGAGTAATAAGAGGAGGTTTTTATTAACTGTTTGACAGAAAGGCTGAGGTAGGAAAATTTTTACGCTATAGCGGTTTTCAATCATACCCCCGAACCCCCTCTAGTAGGAGGGGCAAGGGGGGTCACCAGATAGAAAAATGCTATAAAGTAGATAGGTGAGATTAAATATAGTTTATTTTTGAGAAAATTTTATGAGTTCTTCAGTGTGGCAATGGGTGGTTTATGGCAGTGTAGTTGTGATTGGGGGCGTGGGTGGTTTTTGGGGTAGCACTTTTTTAGATCGGGGTTTTTCTAGCCAGCCCAAGGCTTTGCCAGTGGTGTTAAAAAATTCGACTGTCGCTCAGTTGCCTATGCCTGGGCCGGTTGTGAAAAGTGGTGCTCACTCAAATTTTATTTCGGAGGTTTCAAATCAGGTGGGTGCGGCGGTGGTGCGAATTGATTCGGCTCGCAAGGTTTCTGAGGGTATTTTACAACCTTTGGAAAATCCTTTTTTTCGTCAGTTTTTTGGTGAAGATATGCCTGTTCCTTCGGAACGGGTGGAACGGGGGACGGGTTCTGGGTTTATTTTAAGTACGGATGGGAATTTGTTAACTAATGCTCATGTTGTGGCCGGTGCGGATGAGGTAAAGGTTACGCTTAAAGATGGCCGACAATTTGATGGTAAGGTTTTGGGGTCAGACCCGCTGACGGATGTGGCGGTGGTGAAGATTGAGGCTAGTTCTTTGCCGGCGGTAAAAATTGGTAATTCTCAAGCTTTGGTGCCTGGTCAGTGGGCGATAGCAATTGGTAATCCGTTGGGGTTAGATAATACGGTGACGGTGGGGATTATTAGTGCTACGGGCCGGTCAAGTTCGGAGGTTGGTATTCCTGATAAACGTGTACGTTTTATTCAAACGGATGCGGCAATTAATCCGGGCAATTCTGGCGGGCCTTTGTTAAATGAACGGGGGGAAGTGATTGGGGTTAATACGGCTATTCGCGCCAATGCTCAGGGTTTGGGTTTTGCAATTCCCATTGAAACTGCTAAGCGTATTGCGGATGAATTGGCGACAAAAGGGGAGGTGCAACATCCGTTTTTGGGAATTAGAATGTTAGAGTTAACTCCCGCAAGACGTCAAGAAATTAATTCAAATATTGAAGGTGGTTTTAAGGTTACGCAAGATAATGGGGTTTTGATTTTGGGGGTGGTTGAGAGTTCACCGGCTGAAAAAGCGGGTTTAAAGGAAGGCGATATTATTCAAAAAATGAATGGGGTGCCGGTGAAAACAACCTCGGAGGTTCAAGAACGGGTGGAAGTGGCCGGTGTTGGGGGAGAAGTGCAAATGCAAGTTAACCGCAACGGAGCGACGCAACAAGTTCGGGTACGTCCGGGGGCTTTTCCGCTCAATTCTTTACGTTAGTTGCAGTGAAAGCTGAAGATTGAAACAACTAAATTTTTTTGAGAAATTTTTGATTTGTTTCGGGATTTCACTGTTTTATCTGGACGACTGTTCACTTTTCACTTTTACTGTCTGTATCTTTATTAAGGGAAGCACAATCGGCTAAGGTTTCTTCGAGTTTCATTCTCTGTTCCATTTGATGGAGAAAATAGCCGGTCATCATGGCGCTTGCTAGTAAGCCGGCTAAATTTTCCCGATTTGTGGTAATTTGTACATCAAAGTTTTCTGAGGGAAGCATTCCCACCAATCCTTGTACATTTTGGGAAATAATTTGCTTGATTTCTGGACTGGCAGACTTAGCCACACGAGCTAAAACTTCTGGTGGTTGATGCTGCAAGTATTTTAATAGGGGGTTGGTTAGGATTTGTTCTGTTTCAGGACTGTTAAAGTTATGATTAAACACCATCGGGCCTCTGAATGTTTGCCTTGTTATGTTCTAGTTTAAACGATTGTGATCAAATGTGGGTTTGGTTGGCTCTGAAGGCGCTTAATTTTTAGGGTGAAAATTCGCTCAGTTACTCTACTTTGAGTTATAGTTCTTCAGGAAGATTTGGAGGAAATTCTTCTTCGGGGTTAAGTTCGGGTTCTTGAGTTTGGGTAATGGCAGGAAATTGTAATTTAAGTTGTTGGGGTAGTTGGTCAAGTTGAAAGTATTGATGAAATTTATCGGTTACTTGCAGCCAGTAGGAACGTCCGTCGGGTTTGCGACGGCGGCGAATAAAGCCTTGTTCTAGTAATTCTTGAACGTGCTGGTAGGCGCCGGAGCCTCGCACTTCCACTAACTCACTTTGTGTAAGTGGGGCTTTGAGGGCTATGGCGGCGAGGGTACGCAAGGCTCCTAGTCCTAAGTCAACGGGAATGAGGGTGTGGACTAATTCTTGATAGCTATCTCGCAGTTGCAAACAATAGCCGGCTTTGGTTTCTACGACTTCTAAGGCGCTGTCTCGGTGTGCGTAGTCGTTGATTAGTTCGATGAGGGCTTCTTCGGCATCTTGGCGGTCTACTTTGGCATACTCAGCGAGTTCTGCTAAGGAAACTGGTTTACCTTTCAGGTATAAAATGGCTTCTATTGTTGTTGCTAATCGAAACATATTTGTCATTTGTCAATGGTCATTTGTCCTTGGTAATTTAATCGAGTTGTCGGCCGGTGAGTTCGACAAAGATATCTTCAAGGTTTGATGGACGTACCATCATACCTGTTTTATCGTTTTGAGTTTCTAGGTAGTGGTTGGCTTTTTCTAGGTTGGGAAAAAATAAATATTCCCATCGTTCTCCTATTTGTTTCATTACTAATCCTTCGCCGTGTTTTGTACGAAGTTCTTGTAAGGTTCCAAGTTCTATGAGTTTTCCATTATCCATTATTCCGATGCGATTACATAAATATTCGACTTCATCCATGTAGTGGGTTGTTAATAGTATGGTCATGCCTTGTTTGTTTAGTTCTTTAATAATTTCCCACAACCGGCGCCGGGTTTGGGGGTCTAGTCCAACAGTGGGTTCATCGAGAAATAATATTTGGGGTTGGTGTAATAATGCTCTAGCAATTTGTAAGCGTCTTTTCATTCCACCAGAGAGAGTTTTGACTAAATCATCGCGCCGGTCTTTTAGTTCAACATATTCTAGCCATTGGTTGATTAATTGTTGCCGGTTGGGGTTGGGAATGTGATGCAATCTTCCGTGTAGTTCCATGTTTTCCCATACACTAAGATCGCCGTCTACACTGGTTTGTTGTAATACGACTCCGATAGATTGTTTGACTAAGTTTTGCTGTTTATTGATGTCAAAACTTGCGACTTCTATCCGTCCACTTGTGGGTTTTGTGAGGGTAGTGAGCATCCGAATTGTAGTGGATTTACCGGCTCCATTTGGGCCTAATAATCCAAACATTTCTCCTTTTTTGATGGTAAAGGATAAGTTGTTTACTACTGGTCGGTTGTTGTAAATTTTTTCGACGTTTTCAAGGTAGACGGCTACTGTCATGGTTGGTTGAGAGTTTGGTTTTTGTGGTTTTTAAATTTTACCAAAAATTGAGCTATTTTATGCTAAATATATTGATTATTGGAGAAAATAGGTTTTTATGAATTGTTATTTAGGTCTTGATTTTGGTACTTCTGGTGCTCGTGCAATGGTGATTGATGCTGCTGGAATTGTTAATTTTGAGGCGCATTTTTTCTTTGAAGAACAGAACAATTTAAGCAATCTTTGGCAAAGGGCTTTATTTAGTTTAATTTCCCAAATTCCTTTAGATTTACGTTGTTGTTTAAGGGCAATTGCGATTGATGGAACTTCTTCAACGGTGCTTTTATGTAATAAGGCTGGTATTCCGATTACAGAACCTTTGCTTTATAATGATGGGCGTGGTGTTTTAGCATTAGAAAAATTAGCAAGTTTGGCACCGGCAAATTCTCCGGTTATTAGTGCAACTTCGAGTTTAGCAAAGTTGCTTTGGTGGCAATCTTTGTATGATAATTTTGAAGATTATTATTTTCTACATCAAGCTGATTGGTTAGGGTTTTTGTTGCATGGAGAAATAGGAAAAAGTGATTATCATAATGCTTTAAAGCTTGGGGCTGATCCTGAAAAATGTTGTTATCCTGAGTGGTTATTAAGTATCGATAATTTACCGAATTTACCGGAAGTTTTGACTCCTGGAATGCCGGTGGGAAATGTAAAAACAGAAATATGTGAAGAGTTTGGAATTTCAAAAAATTGTGTGGTGTGTGCCGGTACTACAGATAGTATTGCGGCATTTATGGCAAGTGGGGCAAAGTGGGCCGGTGAAGCGGTGACTTCCTTGGGTTCAACGTTGGTTTTAAAGCTGCTTAGTAACACTCGTATTGATGATAGCCGTTTTGGGATTTATAGTCACCGTTTTTGCTCTTTTTCTAAAGAGAATCTTTGGCTAGTTGGTGGTGCTTCTAATACAGGCGGGGCGGTATTAAAACAATTTTTTACCAATAAAGAGTTAGAAGAATTAAGCTTAAAAATTGACCCAACAAAAACTAGTGAATTTGATTATTATCCTTTGACAAAACCTGGAGAAAGATTTCCTATTAATGACGCTTTTTTGCAGCCTAAATTGACTCCGCAACCGGCCAATAAACAGGAATTTTTGCATGGTTTATTAGAGAGTATAGCAAAAATTGAAGCGCGGGGTTATAACTTATTGCAAGAGTTAGGTTCCACAAATTTACAGCGGGTTTATAGTGCCGGAGGTGGGGCAAAAAATGAAGTCTGGGAAAAAATTCGTGGTCGTTATTTGGGGGTAGAAATGGTTAAATCGATTTCTTTTGAGGCTGCTTATGGGAGTGCTTTGTTGGCAATGCGAGGAGTAGAAAATTTAACCGCAGATGAATGCCCCTAGGCGGCGTTGCATCCATTGCGGTTAAAAGTTATTCTACTTTTTGTAGTGGCGCTACTTTTGGGTCAAGAATTTTTTGCCCAACTTTGGCAAATTTTACAGCAATAAACAGTTTCTCTCCACTTCCCGAAACCAGCGAAACTTGTCCGACACCAAAATGTTGATGAAATACCTTTTCTCCTACTTTCCAATCAACTACTTTTTGATTTTCTTTGAGAGATTTTCGAGAATTTGAAGATGTAGAAGATGGTACAGTTGCAGCACGTTTTTTACTGATACTTCCGCTGAGATATTCTTTAGGTAATTCTCCTAAAAATACAGAAGGAATTGCTGTTTGCCGGTTTCCCCAAGTCCGGCGTTCAATGGCATGACTGAGAATTAATCTTTCTTGTGCACGAGTAATTCCAACATAACATAAACGACGTTCTTCTTCTAAAGAAGCTGCATCATCTAAACTGCGGAAATGAGGTAAAATTCCCTGTTCCAGCCCAACCAAAAATACTACAGGAAATTCTAAACCTTTTGCAGCATGAAGAGTCATTAAAGAAACTCTTTCCTCTCCTTCTTTCACATCATCAAGATCCGAACTCAAGGCTGCATTGGAAAGAAAATCTTGGAGTTTACTTACCTCTGGGCTATCGCTACCACTGGTTTCTTCTTCATATTGCAAAACTGCATTTAATAGTTCTTTAACGTTTTCTAAACGATCCTCCGCTTCATCAGTTTTTTTGCTTTTTAAATCTGCTACATAACCCGAATCATCAAGAATTCCCTGCACAATTTCTGAAGCAGGGATATTTTCTAATTCTTTTTGCCATTTTACAATCATTTCCACAAATTGAATAATCGAATTTGCTGCTCTTCCCGCTATAGTTTTAACTGAATCTTCATCGGTCAAAATTTCCCACACCGGCACCGTTAATTGTTGAGCCATTTGAACAATTCTGTCAATGGTGGTTTTGCCAATTCCCCGTGTTGGAGTGTTAATAATTCGCAGTAAACTAACGGTATCTACCGGGTTAACAATTAACCGCAAATAAGCAATTACATCTTTAACTTCTTTGCGGTCATAAAATTTCAAACCTCCTACTAAACTATAAGGCACATTCCACCTTACTAAAGCTTCTTCAAACACCCGTGATTGAGCATTGGTACGGTAAAGAATCGCAAAATCTCCCCATTTTAAATCAGGATTTTGTCGCACCATTCCTAAAATTTGATGCGTTACAAACTGCGCCTCTTCTATTTCATCATCTGCCCGTTCTACATAAATTGGTTCTCCCTCGCCGCGTGTCGGACGCAATATTTTATCAATACGTTCAGTGTTTTTTTCTATCAGTCCGTTTGCAACGTGTAGAATATTATCTCTGGAGCGATAATTTTCTTCTAATTTTACCATTGTCCGCGTATCATCATCCGCCAAACCATCACCAAAATCTTTTTGGAAATCAAGCAAAATTGTAAAGTCTGCCATGCGGAAAGAATAAATAGATTGATCCACATCACCTACTACAAAAACTGAACGATTTCGCCAGTCTGTTTCTTTAGGATGAGCACCATTTGTAACCAGTAACCGAATGAAATCGTATTGCACACGGTTGGTGTCTTGATATTCATCAACCAAGATATGAGCAAATTTTTGATGCCAGTAACCTAACACCGATTCATTTTGTTTAAATAACTCCACCGGCACCCGAATTAATTCATCAAAATCCAGGGCATTATTAGCAGCCAAAGCATCTTGATAAAGACTGTACACTTGACCAATAATTTTACCTTTATAATTGGATTGCTCAAACTCAAATTGTTGAGGTGACAAACCTTGATTTTTGGCATTGCTAATAGCATAGCGTACTGAACGCGGCTCAAATTTTTTGTCATCCAAATTCATTTGACGAATAACAATATCTTTGACCAAACTTTGCGCGTCTGATTCATCTAAAATAGAGAAATTTTTCTTCCAGCTTCTTCCTCTTTCATCCCGGTATTTTTCGATATCAAAACGCAAAATTCTACTACATAAGCTGTGAAAAGTTCCAACCCACAGAGGTTTAATATAAGTTTTATAAACCCGCGATTTTAAACGGGTTTGTTCATCGGGATTTAATGCTTCAAAAGGTTTACCATATTTTTCTAAAGCAATTTGACTAGCAAAGAGTTTTTCAATGCGTTCTTTCATTTCTCGCGCTGCTTTGTTGGTGAAAGTAACAGCTAAAATATTGTCAGGATCAACCCGCTGATTGCGGATGAGATTGGCAACGCGATAAGTTAAGGCACGAGTTTTTCCTGAACCGGCACCGGCCACAACTAATAAGGGCCCGCAAAAATGTTCTACTGCTTGTCTTTGGGATGTATTGAGATGGCTAAGGAAATCAATAGTTTGTGTCATGGTGTGCCGGTGAATTTCAAGCGCTTCGTTTTGTCATTTTACCTTGTTTTATTTCACTTTACAATAACTTTTTATCCCTCGCGAATTACAATATTTATAATTGTCAAAAAAAAGGTCATGCTTAGGCAGATAACCTGACTTTAATGCTAATATAAACCCCAGCTAAACCGGCCTAATTTTATCAATAAATTTAGCCTGCTAAGAAAAACCAAATAGCAGGCTGAAACTTTTACCATCAGTAAACAACGGCCCTTTTTTTGACATAGAAAAAAACATTAAAACCTATTTCTCTCATCGCCCTAAAATGATAAAATCCAAAAAACGTTAGAAATCCCTCATGCTCAAGCATCTCCTCCCCCTACTCACCGCACTCTCGTTATTAACAGCAGGTTGTCAATTTTTCGGTGCCGGCAAACAAGACGACTCCCAAGACTCGAACACCACAACCACAACTGAAAAACAAGCCACAACGCAGCAAGCAACCGGCCCCCTTCCCCCACAGCAAACGTATGATTTACAACAAAATACAGAGCAAGGGATCGTCATGCGCTTGTCTAAAATCACCTTTACCGAAGATACCATAATTGTTGATTTAGCTGTTACAAATGGGAACAAACAAGTCATTCGGCTGAACGACAATGATGATATGTTTATCTCAGATGACTTAGGAAACACTTACCGATTAGTAGAAGCCCCTGATAACCCCAAAATTTCTATAGATCCACGCGCCACATTACAAGGACAGTTTGTTTTTATAGGACGTTTAGCACCAAGAACCAGGTTTTTAAATTTAGTAACAAATGAGAGCCAGGCTAATTATTATCAGCGTATTATTACACCAGAAATTAGATTTTCAAACATTCCTATCAAAAGATAATAAACTTATGAAAACATCCGCGTTAAAAGCCAAATTTTTAAACTTCAAGAAAAAGTTTATAATTCCCGCACTCAAAGCAAGCGGTGGCTTTGCTTTATTGGTTATTTTCAGTGCTATTGCCTATGAAATATTAAAACCCAAATATCCGAAAGAAACCACCGTTAAAATTGTGCCGGTTTCTGTAACAACCTACCAAGTATTTCCCGCCACAGAAAGCGTATCAACCCTCAGCGCAAACGGAACAACAACCACAACAACCCTCAGCACAAATCAACCCACAACCACAACAACCAGCCAAGAAAATAACACAGTAACAACCACCACCCCCGAAACTCAAACAACAACAACCACAGAAACCCAACCTGCCACCACCACAACAACCCTAGAAACCCCCCAACCAACCACCACAGAAAACCAACCTGCCACCACAACAACCACAGAAGTAGAAATCTCAGCCTTACCCGAAACTAACCTAAAAACTATAGAACCAATATTAACTGAATTAAAAGCCCAAAAAACCCCCGAAGGCATAAAAATTAATATTCCAGAAAACATCTTATTTGAATTTGATAAATACAACGTTCGTGCAAATGCAAAACCCACCCTAACCAAAATAAATCAACTTTTAACCCACTACAAAAACTCGCAAATACTCATTTATGGACATACAGACAACAAAGGCGAAAACGACTATAACTTAGAACTATCTCAAAAAAGAGCAGCCGCCGTAAAATACTACTTCGTCAACAACTTTAAAATCACCCCCACCCTAATATTTACCAAAGGCTATGGAGAAACAAAACCCATCGCCGCCAACAACAACCCCGACAACACAGACAACCCAAAAGGAAGAGAAAAAAACCGCCGAGTAGAATTCATAATCAAAACCACCGGCCAACCCCCACAAACAGCAAAACCAAGCACAGATCCGTTTCAAAACGCAGTCAATAACGCCATGAATGCCGGCTTAATCACCCAAACCGCAAAAACACAACAAGATTGGGAAAAAGTAGCCTTAAAATGGCAAAAAGCCATCGAATTAATGCAAAAAGTACCCCCCACCCATCCCAACTATAAAACCGCCCAACAAAAAGCAATAGAATATCAAAAAAACCTAAACTACGCCCAAACCCAAGCCGACTTAGCAGCCGAATAAAAGCTGGTTCCTCAAAAATATAAGCATCCCACAAACAACATTAATAAGCCCAACCTAAGCACCTCTTCCCCATCAATCCTTAAAAGAAACCGGCAAACGCACAGTAAAAACAGACCCCTCACCAAGCTTACTTTCCACAAAAATCTCCCCACCCATCATCTGACAAAAAAAGCGACTAATCGCCAAACCCAACCCCGTACCCCCATACTTTTTAGTCGTAGAAGCATCCCCCTGACTAAAAGCCTCAAACAACCTTTCCAACTGTTCCTGAGACATCCCAATTCCCGTATCACAAACCTTAAAAATAATAGAAAACTCAGAATTAATATTCTCTTCCTTATAAATCTTCAAACTTACCCTACCATTTGCCGTAAACTTAGCCGCATTACTCAACAAATTAAAAAGTACCTGACGCAACTTAGTTTGATCCGTGTACATTTGACCAAGATTATCAGCACAAACTAACTCAAAAACATTATTATTTTTCTCCATCACCGGCCTTACCGTCGCCACCACCGAATCAATTAAATTCTTAACCTCAAACCTCTCCGTAAAAAGCTCCATCTTTCCCGCTTCAATCTTCGAGAAATCCAAAATATCACTAATCAAATTCAACAAATGCTTACCCGCCGAATTAATCGAACGCAAATCACTAACAAAATCCGTATCACCCAAATCCAAATCAATAGCATCCTCCTGCAACAACTCACTATAACCAATAATTGCATTTAAAGGAGTCCGAAGCTCATGACTCATATTCGCCAAAAACTGACTTTTAGCCTGATTAGCCGCCTCCGCCGCCTCCTTTGCTGTCTCCAACTCCCTCGTCCGTTCAGAAACCCGTTCAATTAAATGATTCAAAGAAACCGCCAAAGAACCAATTTCATCCGCCGCCGCCACCGGCACCCGCAAATCAAAATTAGACTCCCTCGCCACCCGTTCCGCCACCCGCGTCACAGTCACCACCGGCCTAGCAATAGCCCGACTCGTTCGCAAAGCCAAAAACGAAGCAATCGCCACCGAAATCAACATACTAACCACAATAATCAACTTTTCAATACCCTGAGCATCCTCCATCAAAACTTCGCCTTGTCGCTCTTGCTCTTGCGCTATTTCTAACAACTTACCCAACTCAAAACTCAACTCCTCCAAACTCCTTACCCCCTCACTTTTTGCCACAGAAAGTAACTTATTTCTTAAATCAGCAACCTCCTCAACATCTACTTTCTGCGGCTCCACACCTTGCAAAATCAACCTTATTTGCTCCGCATACAATTCCAACCGGCCCTCACAATTTTCTATTAACTCATAAATAACAGGAGGCGAAGCTGCCAACCAAGCCGGCTTATTTTTAATAAACCTTTCAACTTCAGTCCGCAACCTTTTCGTCCTAGCAACACTAGCAAAAAAACGATTTTTTTCAATTGAAAGCAACTGAGCATCATCCACCACCGAAGCCATCTGAGCCCCATGCAATTGAGCCTCCATCACCGCATCCTTATAATTACCTAAAAGTTGCGCTTGAATATGAGCATCAGCCAACTGCTCAACCCCCTCCCCCTGAAAATAATCAGCAATAATCATCCCCATCATCGAGCCAAAAAAACCAATAGCCAGCGCCAAAAAATAGCCATAGCCAATTTTTTGATGCATTCGCCAAGGGCGAACAGAAGACTTCCAAGAAGAGCCAAATAAAAAGTTACTGCTTTGCTCAGAAACTAGACCAACTCGAATAGCCCTTGCACTATTTTTATCAGAAGTAGAATGCTCTTGAGGTTCCATACCATCTAAACTCCTTGCCCATCATAAAAAAGACACTCCCATCAACTCATCGTATTTACCCAGGGGGGAAAACAAACACATTCTCATAAAAACCCCCCATATTTTAGACGAATTAAGCTCAGAGCATCAGGCAATCATAGCCGGTGGCAAAAAGTACCCCCTCATTCCAAGCAAACTTAAACCTAAAATTTGACATAGTTTGACAAAAGCTTAAAACCAGCCTCTTTTTAAGAAAAGCAAATTCCTCCCCTACAAGCTTAACAATCAACTACAGCCTTAAAACAACTTCTTTAAACTTCTAAAAAAAATCTCTCAGCCCTAAAAGCTAAACCTTTCCCTCATCGCCCCCAACCGGCTCAATTTTAATCGTTGCACCCCTATACTTAATTTCTAAACTAGGCTGCGGCAAATTAGAAGATTCAACCTCCTGAGAACTCCAAACCTGACCTCGGTATAGCCCTGTAATTTCCCGCTCAGTTTCCTTAACCACCGGCACATCCACGTCATAATCAACGCCCCGGTAACTCAAATGCTCGTGTAAAACTTCATCCCCAGACACCGGCGCATCTTTTTTTGCACCAAAATTATTTACCCCCACCCCATCCACAACCTTAGACAACTTCTTCAAACCAACAGAAAAATCCTTTATTTCTCCACCATCATCAACCTCTCCATCACCCGATTGAGATAAACGTTGCGTACCCAACAAAACCAAAACCAAAAGCAAAAACTGAACCTGCCAAGGAGCAATCATCAAACTTACCAGCAAACAAACAAGAAAAATTGCCACCGATATATAGGCAATTTCATCCGCCGAATGCTTCAAAACATAAAAAACCACCCCAGCAAATACCAACGGCCATAAAAAAGAAAAATCCATACTTACCACCTCAAGGCTATAAGTAGAACAGCATTAATAAGTATAAAACAAGGCCAACCCTTTGAAAGTTAAATATTAAAAACCCCTAAAAAACTTAACGTCAAATTATCAAATCCTGTTGACAAAAAAAAACCCGCCTTCCTAAAGAAAACGGGTATCTAATTAAAAACACAAAAAACGCTTAACGAACAGAAATCGCCTCAGAGAGCATTTCCTTCAAGACAGCCGCCTTATCCGTTTGCTCCCAAGGAAGATCCAAATCAGTCCGGCCCAAATGACCATAAGCAGCCACATCTTGATAGAAACGACCGCCCCGTTCACCAGGCAACTTTTGCAAATTAAACGCCTGAATAATCCCCGCTGGACGCAACTCAAAAAGCTGCTGAACAGCTTCGAGTAAACGTTGCTCATCCACCGTAGAAGTTCCAAACGTCTCAATCATCATACTCACCGGACGTGCTACCCCAATTGCATAACTGAGTTGCACTTCACATTTAGCAGCCAAACCAGCCGCCACAATATTCTTTGCCACATAGCGAGCCGCATAAGCAGCCGAACGGTCAACCTTTGTGGGGTCTTTGCCAGAAAAAGCACCACCACCATGACGAGAATAACCGCCATAGGTATCAACAATAATCTTCCGACCCGTCAAACCTGAATCGCCCTGGGGGCCACCGATAACAAATTTGCCGGTGGGGTTGACAAGAAACCGAGTTTGTGAATCAGGCTTAACCTCAATGTCCGCAAACACTGGCTGCACCACTGCCGTCCAGAGGTCTTCCTTGATTTTGGCTTGCACATCGGCATCGGTTGTCAACTCACCAATCGTTGCATCATGTTGAGTGGAAACCAAAATTGTATCAATACCAACCGGCCGGCCATCTTCATAAGCCACCGTCACCTGAGTTTTGCCATCGGGACGCAAATAAGGCAACTGGCCGGTTTTCCGTACAGCTGCTAACCGACGAGCAATCCGGTGTGCCAAACTGATCGGTAGTGGCATATATTCAGGGGTTTCGTTGCAAGCAAAACCAAACATAATGCCTTGATCACCGGCACCCACCTTATCTAACTCATCATCGCTTTGCTCGCGAGTTTCTTGAGCCGTATTCACACCTTGAGCAATATCAGGAGACTGCTCATCCAAAGCCAGCAAAACCGTGCAGCTATTGGCAGAAAAGCCGTTATCAGCATCGGTATAGCCAATTTCAGCAATTTTTTTCCGGGCCAAGTTAACGAAATTAACATTCGCCTTAGTAGTAATTTCGCCGGTAATCAAAACCAGGCCGGTGTTCACCACCACTTCAGCAGCAACACGACTTTTCGGATCTTCTGAAAGCAAGGCATCCAAAATCGTATCGGAAATTTGATCACAGATTTTGTCAGGATGTCCTTCGGTCACAGATTCAGAAGTAAACAGATAACGTTTCGTCAAGGATTCTTCCTCCTTAAGTTTGGAAAATTTTGCAAAGTGGTCGTAAATTTATCCATCATCCCCCAAAATGGGACACATTCAGGAGACGATAAAAATTTCGTTAAGTTGGGAGATAATCACATCTGCACCTTGAAGATGGGAAGCCGCCGATTTTCCCCAGCAAATACCGATACAACCGGCCGCCTGAGCATTTCGTGCCATTTGAATATCCATCGGCGAATCTCCGACCATTAAAGCAGACGAGGGTTCTACTGCCAAAGTTCGACAAGCCGCTAAAAACAAAGAAGGATCAGGTTTACTGACACCGGCATCGACTCCCATTTGCAGTTGAATGTAAGGCTCAAGTTCATAGTGGCAAACAAATTTACGCACATTTTCGGTTGTATCTGCTGAAAGAATACCCAGTTTTAAACCCCCATCAGCCAAAAATTTCAGCACTTCTTTAGTGCCGGTGAAAATTGGAGAAGGAGAATAATCTTTTAAGGCCCCATCGGCCTCATCAAAAGCACGACGGACAATTGCCAGCGATTCTAACCAACCACGCCCAGTTTCTGCCACATAAGCAGCCGAAGCAATTTCATTTTCCCGTCGGCTTCCTACCGCCATTAGCCCGGTGGGGTCAAGTTTTCCACTCTCAATACCATAAGCCATTAACAGAGGTTCCCCCACACCAGGAACTTGAGCATCAATCATTCGGGCACGTTTTTGTCCCTTGTTTCGTAAAAAATCTGCCGTATCTTCCAACGTGCCATCTTTATCAAAAATGATTGCCTCAATATTTGGGAACTTCACACCTCGACATTCAATTGTCGCCACAATTTCCTCCTCTTTGCAGCCCCCAACTGTTAAATCTGCAATTAATATTCGTGCTATCACTTACAAAAAAAAAGAGGGTTGCGCCCTCTGTTAAGCGCAACCGGTTTTTGAGCAAACACCGGCTGCACAGATACAGCCATGTTGGCTTATTCTTCAGCGCTGACTAATTCCTCTTCGGGGGAAGCTTCAGCCACCTCAGATGCAACTTCGGCTGCTACAGGCGCTTCTTCTAGTTCCGCTGCTGGGGGCACTTCTTCTAGTTCCGCTGCTGGAGGCACTTCTTCTAGTTCGTCGGTCACTTCATCTGTTGTAGCGCCGGCCGGCTGAGATCCGGCAGCTTGAGCTTGCTGTTTAGCCCGTTGTTGTTCACGGTACTTGGCAGCCATTTCTTCTGCTTTTTCATAAACCAACTGCGGATTTTTCACCATATCACCCGCTTCTGGTTCGAGTTGCTTGGTAGACAGAGAAATCCGACCCCGTTCGGCATCCAAATCAATGATCATCACTTTGACTTCATCATTGACATTAAACACACTGTGGGGAGTATCAATATGATCGTGAGAAATTTCGGAAATGTGCAGTAAGCCGCTGACTCCACCGATATCAATGAACGCACCATAGGGCTTGATACCGCGAACGTTGCCGATAACGACCTCGCCAACTTCGAGCCGGTTCATCTTGCGCTCTACTAAAGCGCGTCGGTGACTTAAAACCAGACGGTTACGATCTTCGTCTACTTCCAAGAATTTTAAAGGTAATTCTTCTCCCACCAAATCTTCTTTTGGCTTGCGGGTGCTGATATGAGATCCGGGGATAAAACCACGCAACCCTTCAATGCGAACAAGGGCGCCACCTCGGTTTGTCGCAAACACAAGGGAGCGGACAGTAGCATCTTCAGCTTGCAACTGGCGTACCCGCTCCCAAGCCCGCATATATTCGATACGCCGGATTGATAGGGTTAACTGTCCATCCTCATTTTCATCGGTGAGGATGAAGAATTCACGGGTTTCGTTGGATTGTAAAACTTCTTCGGGAGAGTCTACACGATTGATTGACATCTCCTGAACAGGTATGTAGGCCGCTGTTTTAGCACCGATGTCAATCAGAGCGCCTCTAGGTTCTATACTGAATACTGTACCTGCTACTACATCACCAGGGCTAAAGTGATAATCGTATTTGTCAAGTAGCGCTGCGAAGTCTTCGTGAGTAAAGCCAACTTCTTTAGTGATAGTTTTCTGATTGACCATGCGATTTGTTTCCTGCTGGGTATTCTCCGTAGTAATTTGGCCTCCTGTAAATGTAGGACTGACACGGCTTTGATTCGTGGTTCGTTACATCTACAAACGCTTCCATCGCTTTTTAGGCGGAGCCTTGGAAGTCGTGAAAGCTTCGATCTTCTATTATAACTTGATGCCCTAGTTTGCGATCACTTTATTTGTCCCTTACCCTAAATCTGGTCTTATTTGTCAGACTTAGCTAGGCTTTTTGAGGTCGATGATGGATGATAAAAAATCTCGAAAGTCTTGATTTTATTGGATTCTTAGCTTAACTTAACAAATTTTTTATTTTAAATGCTATTTAACGGAATTACAGTAAAAGTGATGCTGACTTGGGGATGACTGCCTCGTTTCGGGAGTTCTGCTGTTGTGATTCTTCTGTTGAGGCTGAGGAAAGCGAATGGTTTTGCAAGTGGTCTAAGGTTTCTACAAAATCACGGATGCCTTGAAATTGCCGGTAGACGGAGGCAAATCTTATATAGGCTACTTCACTGAGACTGTGAATACGACTGAGGACCAGTTCTCCTATTTCACTACTGCTGACTTCCCGTGAGGTTTGTTGTTGAAGTTCTGATTCTAGTTCATCGACAAATGCTTCTAAGCGAACCGAAGGAATGCCGGTTTTTTCACAGGCTCTGACTATGCCTCTTAACAGTTTAAATCGGTCAAAGGACTCGCGCCGGCCATCTCGTTTTATAACTGTTATTGGCACATATTCTATTCTTTCGTAGGTTGTGAAACGCCGCTTACAGTTGAGACATTCTCGCCGTCGTCTGATCGATGCACCGGCCTCTGAAGACCTCGACTCCAAAACGCGACTATCGGTGTAATGACAAAAAGGACATCGCATAATTGAGGGTTGGGGGATAGGGGAAAGAAATCAGCTTGTTTTAAAAAACTAAAAAAAGCATCAATTTTTCTTATCCTATCAAACTGTGTTCCGAATATTCATCTGAGCTTTTTTTCAACGTTTGGAACTCTATGGATTTTTAATTGACATTTTCACAAAGTAGTTTCTTATCCTGCCTAAATGCGGATGCCGAAACTCTTTTCGGCTTAATAGTTAACGCTTTTTTTGTTTGTTGGGTTGAATGATGGGAAAAGCCAGGTTTTTATTTTTATTTTTTCTGCAATCTTATCTTTCGATCAACCGGCCTCTTTAATTTTTGGTTTTATTTTGTGATAGTTCTTCCTTATCGATTTTAGCTTATCACACCTGCTACCCTTTTGTCAAGCAATTTTTGGCAGAAACTAGGGATTTTTTTCAGTTTTTTTGATTGGCAAAAATTGAAGAGAGAAACCGGCTTTCTCAAAGGTTTACTTACAAGTGAAAAAGCCGGTTGTGGAGATTAAATCAGAATGCCGGTTTGAGTGATATCGTTTTCCACAACTAACTGCAAACTGCCTTTAGTGTAGGTGGTTTCAGTTGCACCAACCGATGAGGTAAAGCCAAAGCCGGTTAAATTGGCTGTGATAATATCGCCGGTATCACCACGCACTGTTAAACGGTTGAAGCCACCATTCGCGCGAGTTTCTTCAACCAAATTCAACAGAGAACCATAACTTAAAGTTAGGGTGTTATTGCCGGTGCCGGTTAAGTCGATAGTTTCAAAAGAGACGATTTTAGTGTTATCTGCGGTGCCGGTGAGGTCTAAAGTTATGCCGGTTCCTGCTAATAGCAAAGTATCATTTCCTAAACCACCATCTAAACGGCGGAAATTGGAATTGTTGATGCTGATAGAATCATTACCCGCACCACCATACATCAGGATATTGGTGAAACCACCATCGCTGAGAATATCATCGCCTGCTGCACCAACTAAAGCTTCATCATTTGCGGTGCCGGTGAGATTATCAACAGCATCAGTACCAAGTTGACTAACGGCGCCGGTGAAGTTACCGCCAAAGATCACATAACTTTGTCCCCTGTGAGTTCCACCGGCAGAGGCATAAGGAACACCAACAATTAAATCAGCAAAACCATCACCATTAACATCCCCTGCACTGCTGACAGAATGACCGGCTTTATCGTTATAATTTAAGCCATTCAAAACAAAACCACCAGTACCCAAATTGCTTAAAGAAACACTGGTAGAATCTGTTTTGCCAAACACCACATAAATTTGTCCAGTGGACAAATCACCGCTATGGGCATTTAAAGCACCAACAATTAAATCAGCGAAACCATCACCATTAACATCTCCTGCACTGCTGACACTCTTGCCAACTCTATCTTTATAATTGATGCCATTCAAAACAAAACCACCAGTACCCAAATTGCTTAAAGAAACAGTGGTAGAATCTGTTTTGCCAAACACCACATAACTTTTTCCGCTTTCTCCTGCTAGACCGTTATCGGCACCAGGAGAACCAACAATTAAATCAGCAAAACCATCACCATTCACATCTCCTGCACTACTGACTGATTTGCCTGAATAATCCAAAGTAAAACCACCAGTACCCAAATTGCTTAAAGACACAGTGGTAGAATCTGTTTTGCCAAACACCACATAACTTTTTCCCGCACGAGCACCAATAATTAAATCAGCAAAACCATCGCCATTAACATCTCCTGCACTGCTGACAGAAGTGCCTGTATTCTCAATATAACTTCTCCCATTCAAAGTAAAACCACCAGTACCCAAATTACTTAAAGAAACAGTGGTAGAATCTGTTTTGCCAAACACCACATAACTTTTTCCCGCGCGCCCGTCATCGGCATCAGCACCAGGAACACCAATAATTAAATCAGCCAAACCATCCCCATTCACATCTCCTGCATTGCTGACAGAATGACCTGAATGAGCATAACGATTTCCCCCATTCAAAACAAAACCACTAGTCCCCAAATTGCCTAAAGACACAACAGAGTTATCAGTTTTGCCGAACACCACATAACTTTGTCCAGCCAATATTGGCAATTTTTTACGGTCATCGGCATAGGGAGCGCCAACAATTAAATCAGCCAAACCATCGCCATTCACATCCCCTGCGCTGCTGACAGAATAGCCTGCTAGATCAGCAGTCCACTTCAGTTCTTGTGATACTGGACGTCTTGGAGGTAGATAACCATCACTCCACCCATTTAAAGCAAAACCACCAGTATCCAAATTGCTCAAAGACACAGTAGAGTTGTCAGTTTTGCCAAACACCACATAACTTTGTCCCCTGTCCTGTTCACCAAGATCAGTACCAGGAGCACCAACAATTAAATCAGCCAAACCATCACCATTAACATCTCCTGCACTGCTGACAGAATTGCCTGCATGATCATCATCATTTCCGCCATTCAAAGCAAAACCAGTAATCCCTAAAGGCAATGTTGTCCCTGCTACAACATCACTTAAATTCACTGCATTAACAGAAGTTATACATATTAAATTTAGGCTTGCCGTTGCCGAAGCTGTCCCCCCTTTTCCGTCAGATATCGTGTAAGTAAATGACGCTGAACCTGTAGTTGTGGGATTGAATTTTATCACCTCATTGGCCAGTGATACATTACCGTTTGTAGGGTTTGAAACTTCTATCAAACTCAAGGAATTATTGTCAACATCCCTATCATTTGAGCGTAAATTGGAAGGGTCAATTAAAATTCCTGTTCCCAACAAAACTGTGTAATCCCCAAGGTTATCATTGTTTGCAACCGGGATGTTATTGAGAACTATATCAACATCAAAGTTTTGGTCTGCCGTTCCACCTTTTCCATCACTGACGCTAACTGTCAAAGAAAGTGTGCCGATATCTGCGTCTGTTGGTGTGCCAATAAATGTGCGAGTTTCTGCATCAAATTGTAGCCACGAAGGTAGGTTATTTCCATTAGTTAAGTTAACACTATAGGTGAGTATATCTCCATAGCTATCACTAAAACTCCACGTTGGTATTTGAAACGTAAACTCATTATTTACTATTGCTTTTTGTGATGTTATTTCTATGCCAATTATGGGTGAATTATTTGTTGGTGTCGTGGGATCTGGTGTTGGTGTTGGTGTTGGTGTTAGAGTTGGAGTCGGTGCCGGTGTTGTTGGTGCTAATCCAACAAAATCACTGCGTTCTATTAAACTTGCTTCTATGCCGTGTAAAATTGCTAAATATTCCCCGGAAATCGTTTCTTGAATAATGCTCGATCCAGCATACTCACCAGTACCGGCAAATATGTTTAACTGCTCAAAAGTTAAACCGCCCAGGATTTCTATTTGATCTTGATTTTTTACAAAATCTGTGAGCAAATCAGCCTCTTTAATTTCCGCACCGCCGGTAGAGAAGACTTCAGGGACATCTTTGCGTAAACCTATCACAAACTTATCATTACCAGAAGCGCCGGTAAGGGTATCGGCACCCATATCTCCAACAAGCCGGTCATCTCCCATATCTCCTGATAAGATATCGTTGCCGGCTTCACCATTTAAAGTATCGTTGCCTTTTCCGCCGGCTAGGGTATCGGTGCCGGTGTTTCCGAAAAGCTGATCATCTCCACCATTACCAAAAATTAAATCATCCCCGCTACCACCAATGAGTACGTCTTGCCCGTTACTATCATTATTACTGCCGTCGAAACATCCGCCAAATAAAGTATCGTTGCCTAGCTCACCATTGACTGTATCATTGCCTAAATCTCCAGAGACTTGATCATTATCAGCGCCTCCTTGTAGTAGGTCGTTTCCCTTTCCACCCCGTAGGGTATCATTACCAGTATTGCCAAAAATTAAATCATCTTCTGCATTGCCAAACAATAGATCGTCATTGCCTAAACCAAGTAAGATATTGTTGCCTGCATTTCCTTTAAGGATGTCTGCTTCTATTGTTCCGATTAAAATATCATTGTTGGGGTTGCCTTCTTGTTCAGACATAAGTTTTGGAATCTTAAAATTTAAGATTCTGAACAGTTTAAATGCAGCACTTAAGCAGCACTAAGCGAAAATCAAATCTCAAAATCTTTTAAATTTACAGCTTATTTTTTTACCTTTGCTGAATGCTACCTACTTTTTCTGCCTTTATCTATTATCTTCCAATCTTTAGGAAGATGGCAAAAAAAAGCCTTTTAAATTTTAAATATTTTTGGCAAAAAGTCGGAAATATAGTATTTTTGGGCAAAAATTATAGTTTTCCATATCCAACAAATTTTTACAAAAAGTTAATAAATTTAAAGTAAAGGTAGCGGAAGAATAAATTACGGTCAATGAACTAAGCAAAGCAAAAAAGAAACAATTTAATTGTTTAAAACGGCCTTTTATAAAGAGGAAAGAAGTTGACATCCATCCCCCAGCCATGCTATAATAAAATTGATAAGGAAGAACTATTTTGTAAATAAAAATGCCGACAGCCAGCCTCTAGCATTCCTGGCCGATAAAACCAATATTTTAAAAAACAAACAAAAACCAGAGCCGGTTTTGCACTGCTCTGGCTTAAATTTTCCAAATTTGTATTCCTAAACCGGCCTGATATAGGGAGTTAGGAACAATCAGAAAACTGAGAAGAGGCTTATTTTTTCTCGATCCGGGGGGGTTCCCGAAATGCGATAGCAAAAAATAGTAAGCCGATGGTCATAGCCAAAATTAGAACGTAAACAAAGCTTTCCATTTTTAGGTTCTCTCAGGAGCTAGTTAGTTACCAAGATACTTTTATCTGAGTGTAGAGACACTGCCAAGAGCGCCTCTACACCAATCAAACAGGGTCTATACTTCTTGCTTACGAGTGGAGGTGTCACCCAATTTCTGGAACAGACCAAACTCGACTTGTTCAGAGAGTTCGGGGTCAACACCAGCAAACACATCGCGGAAGATAGTGCGGGTGCCGTGCCAGATGTGTCCAAAGAAGAACAACAACGCAAAGCAAGCGTGGCCGTAGGTGAACCAACCGCGAGGGCTGGTGCGGAACACACCGTCAGAATTGAAAACTTCGCGGTCGAAGTCAAAAATTTCGCCTTGTTGAGCTTTACGGGCAAATTTCTTAACTGTGGCGGGGTCATCGAAGGTTTGACCGTCGAGTTCACCACCATAGAAGCTGACAGTTACACCGGCTTGCTCAAAGTTGTATTTAGACTCAGCGCGACGGAAAGGAATGTCCGCACGGAGTACACCGTCTTTGTCAACCAAAAGTACGGGGAAAGTTTCAAAGAAGTTGGGGATGCGACGGACAAACAACTCGCGTCCTTCACCATCTTTAAATACGGCGTGACCTTGCCAACCTTTGGCTAAACCATCACCATTGTTCATTGGGCCTACGCGGAACAAACCACCTTTTGCAGGGTTGTTACCAACGTAGTCGTAGAAAGCCAGTTTTTCTGGAATTTCTTCGTAAGCTTGGGCGATGCTTTGGCCGTCAGCGACACTGCTTTCGACGCGGCGCTGAATTTCTTGTTGGAAGTAGCTGTTATCCCACTGATAGCGGGTGGGGCCAAACAATTCGATGGGGGTGGCTGCTGAGCCATACCACATAGTGCCGGCCACAACAAAGGCTGCAAAGAAGACGGCGGCGATACTGCTGGAGAGGACGGTTTCGATGTTACCCATCCGCAGAGCGCGGTAGAGGCGTTCTGGGGGACGAACACTGAGGTGGAACAAACCAGCGATGATGCCTACGATACCAGCGGCGATGTGGTGGGCGACAATACCACCGGGGTTGAAGGGGTTAAAACCTTCTGGCCCCCACGATGGTGCGACGGCTTGAACATGGCCGGTAAGCCCGTAGGGGTCTGATACCCACATACCGGGGCCAAATAGACCGCTGAGGTGGAAGGCTCCGAAACCGAAGCAAAGTAGACCAGATAAGAACAGGTGGATGCCGAACATTTTCGGCAAGTCGAGGGCCGGTTCGCCGGTGCGGGGGTCTCTGAAGAGTTCGAGATCCCAATATACCCAGTGCCAGCAGGCGGCTAAGAATAGCAACCCGGAGAGGATAATGTGGGCGGCGGCTACGCCTTCAAAACTCCAGAAGCCGGGGTCAACGGCGGTTTCGCCGGTGATACTCCAACCACGCCAAGAGCCTGTGACTCCCAAACGTGCCATAAAGGGCATGACGAACATCCCCTGACGCCACATGGGGTTGAGGACGGGATCACTGGGATCAAAAATGGCGAGTTCATAGAGGGCCATTGAACCGGCCCAGCCCGCGACGAGGGCGGTGTGCATTAGGTGTACTGCAATCAACCGGCCTGGGTCATTCAGGACGACTGTGTGTACTCGGTACCAGGGTAGTCCCATTGACTACGACTCCTCCTCAATGAGCGATGTTTAGTTAAACTTTATCAATTTTCTGATTATGCGCGGCTGTCTTAACGGTCTGCAATTTTTACCGCAAGGGTTACTTTTTGGTAGTTGCCGGCTGTTTGACAAGACGACGCTCGAAAATGAGTAGTATTTAAAGAAGTGTAACCATTGAGGGGTTCTAATGCAAGCGGGTTGTTTATTTTCGTGGCTTGGATAGGAATTTTTTATTTAATATTATTGTTGCGTTTGGGAATTATCGATAAATTCAAGGATGCCGCCGGTTTGGCAAAGGGCTGCTGTGGAGCACAGTCTTTCTACAACTTGATCTGCGCTGATCAGGCGTTTGAGTACAACTTGGGCAAAGGGTTGGGCTTCGGGGTCGTTGGGGGGGTTGATAGGTTTGACTTCTACCATGAGGACTGCTTCTTCCACTCGGTAAAGCCACAGTTTTTCGCCGGTTTCTAGTAAGCACAGGTTTAGTCTCTGGATGTCGGCTGGTCGTCTCCAGGCCAGTTCGTTCCACAGTCCTTCGGCGCTCCATACGCGTCCTATTGTCCATCCTTGGGTTAAGAAAAAGTATTTCACAAGTCTTAGTGTTTGAGGTTGATTTGCTAAAATTATCTCTTTTCATTAGACATTTCTCATAAACCTTTTAGAGTGGGTATCGCCGACTCTAAGCTGGGTTTTGTTGATATGTCTATTTTTTAAGAGTCAAGGTTTTGTCTGTTTTGGTTTAGTTACGGTTATAAGGCTTTTTGATGCCTTGCGAACACTGTTTTTTATAATAAATGTCATTAAATTTTGGTTTTTTGTTGAAATATGTATGATTGTTCGTGGTCGGCAGGAAAAATATTAACCTGATAATTGTTTTTGTTAAACCAAGTTTCGGGCTTCGCAAGTTGTTGGTTTATTTTTATCACAATACCAGGGATGAAGTGAGTGTTGTTTAAAAAATACAAAGCCTGTTTTAGGGTAATATTAAGTTTAAGATTTTTTCTTGTTTAAATAAAAATCGTCTATGGAAGTGTTTATCTTTAATAAATTCTATCTCAGTCTAAACTCAACTGGAGAACAAGAAAAATAGGATTTTTTGTATTTAAAAACACTGAGGTAAGGAACATTGTTATGATGTATTTTGAATGTAAAAATACTATTTTTGCTTTGTTTATAGTTGTTCTATAGGTTTTAGATGGTTTAAGTAAAAATTAGAAGATATTTTTGGCTTAATTTGATTGTTTGAGCAATGGTTAAATTTCATTTATGTAGTTAGTTGTTTTTGCATAACTTCGTGAGTCACGAAATAATTCTATTATAAATTAATATTTTTTTAGCTCTTAGAAGTTAAATTTAGGTATAATTACTAGGTATAGTCTAGCCCTTTATTATGGTTAATCACCCAAGATGAAAAAAATTTCAAATTTTGTTTTTTACTTGGTTGAATCTTTAAAAGGTAGGTATTTGCTTCTGACTTAGATTGCTTATTCCTACAAAAAAATAATTTTTAATATAAAAAAGGATAATTCAGAGACCCATAAAAATCATTAAAAACAGAATTAAGAGGGTTTAATTGACAAATACTAAACTTGTTATAGACAACAACTATTTTTTATATAAAAATTGAATTGGATAGTTATATAAATGGCTTTCTCTAAAACTGGCATTAAACCTTTAATTGTACATAAATAAGAAAATGAATAAAAATTCAGAACCAATACGAAAAAGTAGCATCCTTGTTGTTGACGATACACCCGATAATTTGCGCGTTTTATCTTCTATTTTCAAAATGCGCGGTTATGAAGTTCGTAAAGCGTTGGATGGAAAACTGGCACTGATGGCTTGTGAAAAACTATTGCCAGATATTATTTTGCTGGATATTAATATGCCAGGAATGAATGGATATGAGCTTTGTAAGTGTTTAAAAGCTAACGAAAAAACTCGGCATATTCCCATTATTTTTATTAGTGCTTTGGCCGAGGTTTTTGATATTGTTAAAGCTTTTGATTGTGGTGGTTCGGACTACATTACCAAGCCTTTTTATTTAGAAGAAGTTGTTGTGAGAGTAGAAAATCAGCTAACCATTCAAAAGCTACAAATTCAATTGCAACATCAAAATAATTTGTTGCTTGAAGAAATAGAAAAACGTCGATTTGCGGAGGAAGCCTTACAAAAAGCAAACGAAAAGTTACAAAAAATTGCTTCTTTAGATGCTTTAACAGAAATTGCCAATCGTCGGCATTTTAATGAATGCTTAAGCCGAGAATGGTTGCGAGCAATTCGAGAGCAAATACCTATATCTTTGATTATTTGTGATGTTGATTATTTCAAGCTTTATAATGATGCTTACGGCCATCTAGCGGGGGATAATTGTTTACATCAAATTGCCCAAGTAATTAAGGGGTCTATTAAGCGTCCTGCGGATCTTGTAGCGCGTTATGGAGGAGAGGAGTTTGTGGTGCTTCTTCCTAATACTAATTTGGCCGGTGCTGAGCAAGTTGCGCGCAATATTCAGTTTGAGATTCAAAAATTAAAAATTGCTCATGCTCACTCATCTGTTAGCGAGTATATTACATTAAGTTTAGGGATTTCTGCTAAAATCCCTGATTCTCAACAGTCTCCTGAAGTTTTAATCAAAGAATCAGATAATGCTCTTTATCGGGCTAAGGATAATGGCCGTAATTGTTTCTGTGTTTACTTAGATGATGTCGCTAATTTAAATACTGAAAACGTAACAAACTATGATAAAATGACCTAGTAAAAAAATACAATTGTTAGGATAAATAAAAAAACAATTAAATTTTACATAAAGCTTTATTGAATTTGGGTTAAATTGATGATAGATTCTTGGTAAGTAGCAGATAAAATATATGAGAAAAGTTAATAGATTGGTTTTAAATGGTTTTGTAATGATGGGTTTGGCGGTAGGAAGTTTGATTTTTTTTGAAGTTGCTGTAGCGCAAAATACGGTTTTAGGTGATTGTGGAGGCAAAAAGTGTGAGCAGTTATTAGGTCAGTTAAAAAGTCGTTGGCCGGTTTGGGTGAGAAAATATCAATCGGAATGCAAAGGTAAAAATAGTTTGGGTTTACAAGTTTATGAAAATGCCGGTGAAGGTAAAAGGGTGAGTTTCAATTGTTGGGAACCAAAAGATGCGAATGGTTCACGGATGGGTTATGTTTTGGGCGTTTTACCTTTTCCGGGTCAAGAATCAAAGTTTAAAAGTGAGTGGCAATGTTCTGACGAAGCTTGTAAAAATACGTTGGCAAAATTGCGAAATAGGTATGCTCAAAAACTTAAAGAATATGAGTTTGAATGTGCAACTCTTAGTGGAGATTTATTGATTAATAGTGGGGCGAATTCTAGTAAGGTTGAAATTGAGTGTGGTTTTTTTGCGGCCAATTTATTTGATGAAAATGGAGATGGTATTGCCGAAGGAGATAAGCAAACAACGGTAGGTAAAATTATGGGGGTTTTGGAGATTCCACGCCGCTAGTTGATGGGATAATATCTTGTTATTAGTGGTGGAAATTGAATGCTTTTTTTGTTAACAAGAGTTAGGAGTATTTGATTTGGAAAAAGCTATGCCCAAGAAAAAAAGTGAATTTTAGAGCTAAAATAAAATAATATATTCTCACTCAAACCCAACCCATGACCCCACAAACAACAATAGAATTTATGGATGAATTTGATGTGGTGGTGGTGGGTGCCGGCCACTCTGGATGTGAGGCCGCACTCGCTACCGCACGTCTGGGATGCCGTACATTGTTACTAACGCTTAATCTTGATAAAATTGCTTGGCAACCTTGTAATCCCGCTGTAGGTGGGCCGGCAAAATCTCAACTAACTCACGAAGTAGATGCACTCGGCGGCGAAATTGGCAAAATGGCCGACCGTACTTATCTCCAAAAACGCATTTTAAATGCTTCACGGGGACCGGCAGTATGGGCTTTGCGTGCCCAAACGGATAAGCGCGAATATGCCGGTGTAATGAAAAAAATTATCGAAAACCAAGAAAATTTATCAGTCCGTGAAGGCATGGTTACAGACTTGGTTTTAGGGAAAAATGATGAAATAATTGGCGTTGAAACTTATTTTGGTGTTGCCTTTGGTTGCAAAGCAGTTATCCTCACCACCGGCACTTTTTTGGGTGGCAAAATTTGGGTAGGAAATAAATCAATGGCTGCGGGACGCGCCGGAGAATTTGCCGCTGTTGGTTTAACAGAAACTTTGAATCGTTTAGGCTTTGAAACCGGCCGGTTAAAAACAGGAACTCCCGCAAGAGTTGACCGGCGTTCGGTAGATTATAGCAAAATGGAACCGCAGCCAGGAGACGAAAATGTACGCTGGTTTAGCTTCGATCCTGAAGTTTGGATCGAACGCGAACAAATGAATTGTTACCTGACGCGAACCACCGCCGAAACCCATCGTTTGATTCGCGAAAACCTGCATTTATCGCCGGTTTATGGTGGTTGGGTTGATGCCAAAGGCCCAAGATATTGCCCTAGTATTGAAGATAAAATTGTCCGTTTTGCTGATAAAGAAAGTCATCAAATTTTCATTGAACCAGAAGGTCGAGATATCCCAGAATTATACATTCAAGGATTTTCTACCGGCTTGCCAGAAAATCTGCAATTACAAATGCTGCGGAGTCTTCCAGGGTTAGAAAATTGCACAATGTTAAGACCGGCTTACGCAGTCGAATACGACTATTTACCGGCCACCCAATGTTACCCAACCTTGATGACCAAAAAAATTGAAGGTTTATTTTGTGCCGGTCAAATAAACGGAACCACCGGCTATGAAGAAGCCGCCGCCCAAGGGCTTGTGGCCGGTATTAACGCGGCGCGGTTGGTAAAAAACCAAGAAATGATCATCTTCAAACGCGAACAAAGCTACCTAGGTACCTTAGTCGATGATCTTTGTACAAAAGACTTACGAGAACCTTACCGGATGTTAACATCTCGTTCAGAATATCGGCTAATTTTGCGTTCCGATAATGCCGATGAACGCTTAACACCTTTAGGGCGAGAAATTGGTTTAATTGATGACCGGCGGTGGGAAAACTTTACTCGCAAATACACCAATATTGAAGCAGAAAAGAAACGACTCCAAGAAACCCGAATTAAAGAACATGAAGAAGTAGGAAAAGCCATCATCAAAGAAACTCAACAAGCCATAAAAGGCGCAATTACTCTCGCTGATTTGTTACGTCGGCCAGGAGTACATTATACAACCTTAGAACGGCATAATTTGGGAAATACCGAGTTAAATTTAGCCGAAAAAGAAGGCACAGAAATTGACATCAAATACAGCGGTTATATTCAACGCCAACAACATCAAATAGACCAAATTTCTCGCCATGAAAACCGGAAATTGCCCCCAGATTTAGATTATGCCAACATTGACACCCTCTCCAAAGAATCAAGGGAAAAATTAGCCAAAGTTAAACCCTTGACAATTGGGCAAGCTTGTCGTATTGGAGGAGTCAATCCGGCCGACGTAAATGCCCTCTTAGTTTATTTAGAGTTGCGGAGTCGCCGCAGCGGCAGTACAGAACTAATGCCGGTCTGAACTTCTCACCCCCAACCCCTTCCAGGGCAAGGCAAAACACTTTCTGTAACCCAGTGAAAAAGGCCCTTGGGGGGGTCAAGGGAGAAACGAGATGTCATAATTTTTAAAATAGTTGGTGAAAAACCAACAGTTAAGTAAATTCAATTGGTAAATTTTAAGAGTCCCCGGTGTCATAAATTTATTAAACTGTGTCGGCTGGGGGGAGTTGAGGAGTCTAAAGAATGAACATTAGTACAAAACCGATGACAATGAGCACCGGCAGCGGGACACAAACCCATCTGCAAAAAGAACAAAGCGGCCCAGAGATTGTAGAATCGTACGCTGAACGTTTAATTAACGAGGTATTTGAAGACGTCGAACGGGTGCTTGATGGTGGCAGTTTACCAAAAGAACCCCTCCGTACCGAATATGTATCTGTCCAAACCGTAAACGTTCCGCCAATAGTTTTGCCAACAACGGTAGTAATACCGCCCCAAAAAGAGCGGCGTCAAGGTAAAACTGTCGAAGCAAAAGCTGTTAAATCTGAAGATAAAGACGGCAACTCTTTTGATAAATTGTTGTTTGGTGGAGCCTGTGGGGCTTTGGCAATTACTTTGTTGTTGTGGCTGGCAAGTCGCACTGAGTTACAACAAATGTTTACAAAAGCACCAGCACCGGCCCCTGCTGCTGCACCTTCTGCACCACCGGCACCCCCGAACCCCAAAGCTGAGGCCGATGCAAAGTTTTCTAAATATATGCTTCAGTCCCTTGATAGCATTGCCACTAAGCAAGTTGCCGTTCAAACTGCCACCAAGCAGCCTGGGGTTCCCCAAGTCTCTACGATTAATTTAGCGCCGTTGCCCATGTCTCTTAATTTGGCAGATGCGCCTTCTTTGGCACAAGCGCTGAACCGGCTGGCTGACTCTCTTAATAAAGTGGCTGTGCAGCAACCGGCCTCAACTTCCACCGCAACAAAACCGCCCCAGGCTTCTCCTTTGCCGGTGGCTTCTACAACAACGGTGGCTAAAGCCCCAACTCCCGCCCCCAGCAAGCAGGTAGCCTTGGCATCTCCTACGCCTTCGCCTACGGTTTCGCCGACAGCTACTGCCACCACTACGCCGACTCCCACGCCAACGGTTACCCAAACCGTGACGACAACCCCCACACCAACTCCAGCGGTGACAGTGACGGTGACGGCTTCCCCTCAAGCTGAGACTGCTCCGAGACCGGCACCAGAAATTACCTTACAAGCTTTGCCTACTTTGGATACACTCCCACCAGAGGTTGCTCCGCCGGTGGCTATGACTCCCTCTGGCTCAATGTCTATCCTACGGGGGACTTTGGAGTTTGGAGAACGCTCGGCTGCTTTGTTTGATATTGATGGTGTTCCTCGCCGTGTCTATGTGGGCGAAACCATTGGTTCAAGTGGCTGGACTCTTGGAGAAGTCAGTAAAGACGGCGTAACGATTCGCCGTAATGGTGAAGTACGCTCGATTGGTGTTGGTCAGCAGTTGTAAAGGAGACAGGCGTAGGGGGTATCGCTTCTACGCCTTAGTCGCCCATAGGGAGTTTTTAAGATGAGTGTTTTTGACGATGTAAGCCGGTTTTTGCAAACAAGATTAGATGAATTTTTGAAGAATAATCCTCATTTAGAATTGCAAGCACTTGATGAACAATTGCGCGAACAAGAAGAGGATACATTACGGTTAATTTTAGATTTACAAAAAAAAGAAAAAACAGTAAAAAATCAAATTCTTGATACTGCAACTGATATTCAGCGCTGGCATGAACGTATTCAAAAAGCCCAAGCAGCCAATCGCCAAGATTTGGTTAAGGCGGCTGAAGAAAGAGAAGCAACTCTTTTGCGCCAAGGTAATCAACTTTGGGGGCAAATGAAGGGCTTTCAAGAGCGAATGGTGAAAGCAAAAGAACTGTATAGACAAGTTCATTCTTCTCGCCAAGAATTAAAGAAAAAAATGGCAGAAGTTTCAACGGCTCAAACTACAAAAAAATCTCAAGAAGCTCAATTTGCAGGGTGGAATTCAACTAATAAAACCTATAACTTTAGTAGTGGTGCTGATCCTTTGGAGCAAGAGTTTAAAAATTGGGAAGCTGAGGAAGAACTTAATAATATGAAGCAAAATATGGGGAAATAATTTTTGATTAAAAGTTTGGGGGATATTGAAGGAAAAAGGCAAAAAACTATGGCACAGCCAACACCAGAAATAGAACAAAGAGCCGAACAACTACGCCGGGAAGTTCAAAAAGCCAGCTATGCTTATTATGTGCTAGATAACCCGATGATGGCCGATGAAGTGTACGACAGGCTTTATCGGGAATTGCAAGATTTAGAAAACCAATATCCCCAACTTATTACTGCTGATAGTCCTACTCAGCGAGTGGGAGAAAAACCGGCTTCTCAATTTATTTCTGTTAAACATAATATCCCTCTTTATAGTCTGGAAAATGCCTTTAATATTGAGGAATTTAGCCGCTGGCAAGAACGGTGGCAAAGAGTTTATGCTACGGATAAATTTGAATATGTTTGTGAGCTAAAAATTGATGGTTCAGCTATTGCTTTGACTTATGAAAATGGGCTTCTTGTAAGGGGAGCTACGCGAGGCGATGGCAAAACGGGTGAAGAAATTACTCAAAATGTTAAAACTATTCGTTCTATCCCCTTGCGGCTCAATTTGGATAACCCTCCAGCCCGAATTGAAGTGCGGGGAGAGGCTTTTTTGGGATTGGCAACTTTTGAGAAAATTAATGAGGAGAGGGGTAAAAAAGGTGAGCAGTTGTTTGCTAATCCTCGGAATGCGGCGGCGGGGACTTTACGACAACTTGATTCAAGAATTGTAGCTGAGCGAAAATTAGATTTTTTTGCCTATACTTTGCAAATTGCTGATACTGATGATGAGGCGGTGGCGGCTACGCAATGGGAAGGTTTAGAAAAATTAGAACAAATGGGGTTTCGGGTTAATCCTAACCGCAAATTATGCGCTTCTGTGGAAGAAGTTGCGGCGTATTATGAGGAGTGGAATACGGGCCGGTTAACTTTGCCTTATATGACAGATGGGGTAGTAGTAAAAGTTAATTCGGTTTTGTTGCAAAAACAACTGGGTGTTACCCAAAAATTTCCCCGTTGGGCAGTAGCATTAAAGTATGCGGCTGAAGAAGCGCCGACATTGGTTGAAAATATTTCGGTGAATGTGGGAAGGACTGGGGCGCTGACTCCTTTGGCAGAATTAAAGCCGGTGCAGTTGGCGGGGACAACGGTTTCACGGGCTACTTTGCATAATATTGATTATGTTAAATCGCTGGATATTCGAGTTGGAGATACGGTAATTGTTCACAAGGCTGGGGAAATTATACCGGAGGTTGTGCGGGTTTTAAAAGAGTTGCGTCCAGAGAAAACAAAGTGTTTTGAAATGCCAAATCATTGTCCGGTTTGTGGTGAGCCGGTGTTTCGAGAAAAGGGCGAAGCGGTGACAAGATGTGTGAATATTTCTTGTGGGGCAATTTTACGCGGTTCTCTGGTGCATTGGGCTAGTAGAGATGCGTTGGATATTAATGGTTTGGGTGAGAAAATTGTTGCTCAATTTGTTGATAAAAAAGTCGTGAGTTCTGTGGCAGATTTGTATGATTTAACTGTGGATGATATTGCTGCTTTGGAACGGATGGGGAAAAAATCCGCCCAGAAATTAATTGATGGGATTACTGCTTCTAAAAAGCAGCCTTGGGCGCGGGTTTTGTATGGGTTGGGTATTCGTCATGTGGGGAGTGTGAATGCTAAAACTTTGACGGAAAAGTTTAGAAGTGTGGAGGAGTTGGCGGGGGCTAAAATTAGTGATATTGAGGGGGTTTATGGGATTGGTTTTGAAATTGCTCAGGCGGTTTTTGATTGGTTTCGGGTTGAGGCAAATCAGCGGTTAATTGAGCGTTTAAAAGGGGCTGGTTTGCAATTGGCGAATCAAGAAACCACAGGGAATAAAGGGGGTAAGGAAGCGAAATTAACGTTATCTGGGAAAACATTTGTGATTACCGGCACTCTGCCAACTTTAAAGCGAGATCAAGCTAAGGATTTGATTGAAAATGCCGGTGGAAAGGTAACAGGTTCTGTGAGTAGTAAGACTGATTATGTAGTTGTTGGTGAGGATGCTGGATCGAAGTTACAAAAAGCTGAAGAGTTGGGAATCTCCCAATTGAATGAGGCACAATTTTTGAAACTATTGGAAGATTAAAGAGAATTGGGTAATTTAGGTTATTTTTTTGGGGCAAAAAATGCAGTTACATCAAAGTTCGGGGCGCTGGCGTTTTGGTTTGGCGTTGTCTTTAACAACGGCTTTTTTATGGGGAGTTTTGCCGGTGGCTTTGTCGGTTACTTTGCAAAAACTTGATGTTTATACGGTTATTTGGTTTCGTTTTTTGGTTTCGTTTGGAGTTTTAGGGGCGTATTTGGCGGCGAGAAAACAGTTGCCTTCCCCAGAAAAGTTAAGGCTAATTCCGCTGTCTTTGCTGGGGGTAGCAGTGGTGGGTTTGGCGCTGAATTATGTGTTTTTTATGTTGGGTTTAAGTTTGACGACTCCGGGGAATGCTCAGGTTTTGATTCAGTTGGCTGCGGTGTTGATGGGTTTGGGGGGTTTGGTGATTTTTAAAGAACGTTATACGCTGCGTCAGTGGATGGGTTTGAGTGTTTTGAGTTTGGGATTTGTTTTGTTTTTTAATGAACAGTTGCGGACTTTAATTACAGCGCAAGGAAGGTATTTGCTTGGCTGTGGTGTGATTGTTTTGGCGTCGTTGAGTTGGGCATTTTATGCCTTGGCACAAAAGCAATTATTACAAAAGTTGTCCTCAGCTAATGTGATGTGGATTATTTATGGAATTTGTGGGTTTTTGTTTACGCCTTTTGCAACTCCGTCAAGTTTATTTTTGCTTTCACCTTTGCAGTGGGGAATGTTAATTTTTGCTGCTTTTAATACGGTGTTTGCTTATGGGGCTTTTGCGGAGGCTTTGGAACATTGGGAGGCTTCGCGGGTTAGTGCTGTTTTGGCTTTGACTCCGATTGTTACTTTAATTTCTGTTTCTTTGGTGGCGTTTTGGGTGCCAGGTTTATTGCCGGTGGAACGTATTACAATTTTAGCTGTTTTAGGAGCGTTTTTTGTGGTGGTTGGTTCTATGACAATTGCGTTAGGAAAAAGGAGATAGTACCAAATCAAGAGTTACAAAAATTCTTGATTTGGCAAATTTAAAACATCCAAAAAAAGATTTGGGTTAAATTCAATTTAGTAGGACTATATTTTGATTGGTAATTCTAGGGTTAAATGAGTTATATCGGGGTTGTTATTGACAGAAATAGAACCTCCGATATAGTTGGCTAATTTTTTTACTAGAGGAAATCCATCTATTGTGTTGTTGCAGGTTTCGGTGTTTTGGGGAAACGGATAAATGTTATTTCCAACTTGATAGGGAAAAGGGATATAGCTCACTTTTAAGCTTATTTTTTCTTCATTTTTACTGGCACTAAGGGTAATTTTTGTAGTAGGTGGAGTACAGTTACAAGCGTGTTTTAGTAATTCTATTAAAATTCTCTCTAGGTAGTAAATATCTGAGAAAATGATAGGAAGTTCTGGCGATATTTCTGTTTGAAAACGCTGGATGTTATTTAGGTCTTTGATGTCCAATATTTCCAGAATATAAGGAATCCAATCTTGCAACTTTATTTTGGTTAAAATTAAAGGTTCGGATTGGTTTTCTAGGCGCTGTAACTCTAGGAAGTTATTAATCAAGTGTAGCTGTTCATCGCAATGATGTTTTAATTTTTCGAGATAATAAATTAGTTTTTCTTGGAGTGGTAAACTCTGGGATGCTTCGGATTTTTCTAAATTAAATAAGTCTTCTTTTTCTAGGGCTGCCTCTAAGAATATAACCCACATTTTCATGCTGGCTAAAGGCGTGCGAAGCTCGTTACAAAGTTGATCTAGACAGTCGGGATTGATCGTTTCATGGGAGGCTGAGTCTTTTGTCCGACGAGTTTTTTTGGGTTTTGAAAAGTCATTCATAATTTTTTTTGAGCGCTGATATTATTTGCTGAAGTTGTTAATTTTTGCTTTGTTTTTCTTTAAGACTTTTTCCTAGGCTATCAACCCTTTTTAATTGTCCGCTATGGGGTATAAAGAATTCATTAGCCATTTGGCTAAGTATTTATTAGCAAATTGGCGGAATAATTTGGTGTGATGGCTGCCCTAGGGAAAATAATTATGTTTTTAAGTTAGAAAAAGCTGTTTATAAAGCAGAATTTTATTGTAACAAGACGGACTCACCCACGTTATTCTGATACTAATGCTGAGTCGGCGTCTTTTGTGGATGAGAATGACAAAAAATGGTAAAGTTAATTTATAAATAGCGATTTTTGAAATGCTATTTTAATGAGGAGGGCTATCTAAAGCGTAGAACTTGACGGCCATCGAAGATGTTATTTAATTTTTGATGCTTGAAAGAGAAATTTTAGATATCATTCAGCAAGCAGACATAACTATGTTTGGCCTTTCTGATAGATGGTAAAAGCGGTGTAAATATTTGTTCTTAAAGCCAATTCTGTTAGTCTATAATTCTTGGTAAATATTAATAGAAAACTACAAGGGAAAAGAAAGGGAGCCGGGATGGAACGGATCTTAATTGTTGAAGATGAACCAAACTGCCAAACAATTTTAGCAATGTACTTGGAGAGTCAAGGTTATCTGGTGCAGTGTGCTGATTCTGGAAGGCAGGCTCTTTTAATTTTTGATGATGATCCGCCGGATCTGGTAATTTCTGATGTAATGATGCCAGATATGGATGGATTTGAGTTTTGTAGGCGCTTGAGAGCTAGTCGGACAGGAAAATTAGTGCCTTTTATATTTTTATCAGGTCAAAGCGATATAGAATCGAAAGTAGAAGGTCATTCGATAGGGGCTGATGATTATTTAATTAAGCCTTTTCAACCGGCAGAAATGTTGGCAAAAGTGAGGGCACAGTTAGAGCGTTCTCACCGCATCCATTCAGAAATTTTGAGGTTGTTACAACAATCTGCCCCAAAAGAAAAAATAGTAGAAAAACCGCCCATTGAACAGGTTTTACCAGAATTGCCTTTAACACCGGCGGAAGTTCGGGTGTTTTGGGAAGTTATTCAAGGTTATACAAATAAACAAATTAGCGAACGTTTATTTATTAGTCCTCGGACGGTACAAGCCCATTTGAGCAGTATTTTTAGTAAGTTGCAGATAGAAAATCGTTCTCAAGTTGTACGCTTTGCTTTGGAGAGAGGGTATAAGCCGCCGGTGAAATAGTTTATGGCGGGTGTTTTGGAGTTTAGTTGAGGAAAAAATAGGAGAGTTTTTTTAGATTTTTAAATAATTTTAGGATGTGTTTTCTATTATTTAGTTAACAGAAATTGCTATTGTTAAAAAGCCGATAATGTTTGCTTGTTGGTCACGCCAAGGGCTAAGGGAGAGAAATACAGGAACTTTTATTTGGTTTTTATTGATATAATTCCACTGGCGTTTTATATTACAGTTAATACTAATTTGGTAACAAAATAATTCGCTTATGTTATTAAATTTAGTTCCTAATTTTTTAGACATTTCTGTTATGTATGCTTCTATTTCTTGGGGGTCATGAAAAAGGTTGATATATTTTTGGCTAATAACTTCGTCAGCACTATATCCCAGGAGGTTTTCAGCGCCTTTGTTAAAAGTCATAATTTTGCCAGTAGGGCAATAGGAGATAATGGCATAGTGGGGATTGTCTAGTATAGCTTGCTGTAGTGATAGGGTAGATTGTAGGTTTTCTTGGGTTTGTTGGCGAATGTTAATTTCTTTTTGGAGTTTTTGGTTAACTTCTTGTAGTTGTTTGTTTAGTTCTTCAATGGGGCTTTCTGTTTGTTTGGGAGATCTAATTTCAGAGGTGACAAAAATGTGAAATTTTTGTCCATTAGCTTCTACTTCAGAACAAGAAAGATAAACACGAAACTGGGTTTGGTTTTTTCTTTTTTGATTATATTCACCTCGTTCTTGTAGTAGGCCGGTGGTGCATCGTAGAGTTTTTTGTATATCATTGCTGGTAAATTCGGGCCACAGTTGTTTACTGGGTTGGCCGATAATTTCTTCACTTTGATAACCGTAGATTTCAGTAAAAGCTGGATTTACAAATATAATTTTATCGTCTTCTGAGTTAATAATATATACACTTTCTTTGATTTTTGTTAGGGCAGCTAATAGGAGGGCTGATGTGCCCTCAGCTTTCCATCTTTGGACGGTGTTTTCGACTGTGAGGGGTAAAATTTTTAGATAGTTTTGTTCACAGTTTTTGATGAGATAATTGTAAGCGCCGAGTTGGAGGGCTTGAAGAGCAATTTCTTCATTGCTACCGCCGCTAAGCATAATGACTGGGGTGTTAATTTTTAAGTTTAATATGTCAAAGCCGGTGCCGTCGCCTAGTTGGTGATCGGTGAGGATGAGATCAAACTTTTGTTGAGACAAAATTTGTTTAGCTTCGCTGACGGAACTAGCGATGCTGTAGTCGTAGGGAAGTTTTTGTTCTTTGACGAGTCGTTTAAAGATGAGTTGGTCTATTTTGCTATCTTCTATGAGTAGGATTTTATATTGCATTGATGTGATTAGCATAGAAAATTGGAGATTTTTGGCGCAAAATATTTGTGAGACTGAGCATAATTATAACAGGTATGGAGGAAGTTGTATTTGAAAGATATAGTGTTATTTTGGTAGGGTAAAAAAGAAGGTAGAACCTTGACCTGGTTGAGACTCTACCCAAATTATACCGTTGTAGAACTCGATAATTTTTTTGACGGTAGCAAGCCCAATGCCGGTGCTGTCTTGTTGAGGTGTAGAGTTAACAGTTTGGAAGGGTTTAAAAATGCGTTCAAAGTGTTTTGATTCGATGCCGGTGCCGTTGTCTATGACGCTAAATTGCCAAAAATTTTCGGTTTCTGTGCAATTAACAAGGATTTTTCCTTGGGGTTTGTTGTTGTATTTAATAGCGTTGCTAAGTAGATTTTGAAAAATTTGCTGCATTTGTATGGGGTCACAAGACAGGGTAGGAAGTGGAGTTTGAATGGTAATAGAAATATGAGAGGGGGGTTTTAAAGTTTGAATAACTGCACTGACAATTTCGTTTAAATCTATTTCAATATTTTCGCTTTGATTTTTGCCAAGACGGGAATATTGAAGGATGCCATTTATGAGATTTTGAGCCCATTTAACTTGTTCGTTTAAACAGTCTAATTGTTCACGTCCATCGTCATCAAGTTTGTCGTCATAGTCTGTTTTTAACCATTGGGAGATGGTAGAAATTGAGCGGAGGGGTGCTTTGAGGTCGTGGGAAACGACGTGAGCAAAATCGCTTAAATCTTGGTTTGCTCGTTGCAATTGTTGGGTTCTTTCTGTTACTTTTTCTTCAAGGGTGCGCGAGTATTCTTCTAGTTGAGCTTTGGCATCAGAAAGGTTAGTATAAAGTTGGGCATTTTCGAGAGAAATAGCGATTTGAGCAGAAAGTAAGGTGAGAATTTCGATTCTTTTAGGAGTGAAAGCCCCCGGAATATTGCTTTCTAGGTACAGGATGTTTTTCAGTTGGCTTGAATGGATAACCGGCATACATAAAATAGATTTTGGCTGGTGGGTTTGGATGTAGGGATCTTTGCTAAAAATGTCGTTTTTTAGGGCGTTGCTTAATACAACATTTGTGGCGGTTCTTTCAACGTAATTAATTAGTGATAGGGGGAATTGCGTATTTTCTTTTGGGTTTGAATTTAGTAGGTTATTGGGTACAATAGAATAGCTGGCTTTGATAAACCAATTATCATTATTTGAAGAGAGAAGAAAGACTGTTTGAGCACCAGCATTTTCTAAAACAATTTTCATTAATTTGTCTAAAAGTTTGTCTAAAACTATTTCACTGGCAATAGCTTGGGAGGCTTTGAGGACGGTGGATAAATCGAGGATGTCTGAGATGCCGGTGGATGTGGAAGTGAAGTTAATGGGGTTATTTCTGTTAGCAAAAGTTAGAGATTTCCTTTTACTAATTAAATAAGAATAGCGAGTTTCTAAATCATGAATTTTGGCTTTTGCCCCCCAACTTTGATAAGCTTTGTAGGCATCAATTAGATAGGTTTTTGCTATTTTTTCACGGCCTAGGCTGAGGTAAAATTCGCCAGCAAGTTCGCTAGCTAAGGCTACTTCTTGAATATACCCTTGATTCTTTGCGCCTATTAATGCTTTGTCATAATACTCCATTGCTTCAATTTTATTTCCTAAAACACGGTATTTTTCAGCTTCTATAAGGTCATATTTATGCTGAAAATTCATGGGGGCATGATAGGCTTTTTCAGCCATACTTTTTTGATTAGTTTCTATTTGTTCTAGGAAGTTTTCGGGAAGAGTTTTTAGCAAAAGCAAAGAGTGATAAAAGTTATACTCGTGATCCATCATCATGCCGGCCACTCCAGAGTAATATGTTTGGGCTTCGGTGGCGTGGGCGGTGGCTAGGTCATATTCTTTGAATAAATAAGCCAAAATTAGTTTAAATAGAAAAACACAAAACATTAAGGTTGCCCACCCGGCTTTTTTGACTATAGGTAGCATAGTTTCTTCATTAAAACTACTGCCAATAAGTTTAAGTTTATCGGGCGCTTGGTCGAGTAAATTAAGCACTATTTGATGGCTAATTTTGATATAGTAGTTTCCTAAAGGTTGTTTATAACTTTCGACCAATTCTACATAAACTGCTGCTTTTTGATTGACAATTTCTAAATTTTCGCCGCTGAAAAATAGGTAAATAACAAATTCAGCCGATCCATAGCCTATATATTCTGGGTTGCCTATTTCTTGGGCGCTTTCGATAGCTAATTGTAGGTAATCAACGGCTTCGCGGAGGTGATGTTTAACAGAGTGTATATGGCTGGCATAAACTTTTAAAACGTTACATTTAAAGATTTTTTCGTTATATTTTTCTAAGACGTTTAAGGCAAGTTTGCCAAATTCATAGGCCAATTCAATTTGCTTGAAAACACCAATTAAAACTAGTCCATAAATAATATAGGCATAGGAAGATGGCCCACAGTTTCCATGTTCAATAGATAGACTGGTTAAGGTCATCATCATGGGCATCAAAAGTTCAGGTTTAGCGATATAAACCGGCCCCGGCATGGTGTTTAAAACTTCCATTGCTGCTTGTTTGTTTGGGTCTGTAATGGGGGGGAGGTTAATAAATTCTGCAATTTGATATTTTTCAAAATTTAATTTTTTTTGCAATTTTTCACAGTATTTTTTTATGTTTTCGGGGTCGGTAGGAATGGGAATTCCAAGAATTTCTACACTTTTTAAAGCGGTATCAATGGAGGCTGGTAAGTCGCCTTGACTGATATAAAATTGAATTTGGCGTTTATAGATTCTAGTTTTATCTAAAACAGTGTTTGCTTTTTGAAGGGCTATATCAATAAGGGCTTTTGATTGTTGGTAATTTGTGGTGAGATATTCCGCTTCTATGGCGGTGTCGTAGAGGTCAAGGGTTAAGTTATATTCTGATTTCCAACTATCAGGAGAAAGTAGTTTTAAGCCGGTATTTAAGTAATTGGCTGCGCTGTGATAGGCGGTGGAGTCGATGGCTTTACGACCGGCAACTAAATTTAGCTGGGCAAGTTGGTTTTTTTCGAGTTGAGATTCTATTAAGTCTACGCCATAGTTAAGTTGATTAACCAATTCAAAAATGTTTTCTTTTTGTTCTTCTTTTGTGAGGCTTTGTAGTAAGAGACGACCTATTTTTAGGTGAGTTAATTGTTTTTCAGATTCAGGAATGAGGCTGTAGGCGGCTTGTTGTACGCGGTCATGCAAAAATTTGTAAGTTACTTTTGTATCAAATTCAAAGGCTGCGGCGGTTTCTTGTCCTACTACTAGGGGAATTTTGTAGCTGTTGCTAAGGGGTAATATTAGTTCTTCTTGAAGGGCCGGCCATAAATCGCCTGCGGTTTCTATAAATACTTTTTTATAGATAACAGAAAGCGTTTGTAAATCAAATTTATTGCCAATACAAGAAGCAAGTTTAAGTAAGTTTCGGGTGTTTTGAGGGAGTTTTTGAATTTTCCCAATCATTAAATTTACGACATTATCAGTAACTCCAACTGCCTGTATTTGTTTTATATCCCATTGCCAAATTTGTTGAGAATAATTAAAGGTAATTAAGTTTTCTTGATACAGGGAATGAAGAAGTTGGGTTAAAAAAAATGGGTTGCCATTGGTTTTGTTGAAAATTAATTCCACAAGGGGCTTAGTGTCAGGAGGATGATTGAGTGTATCGGCTATTAACTGGCTAATATTTTGGGGTTTTAAAGGAGTGAGTGTGATGTTTTTTATGGAAATACCTGTTTCTTTTATTACTTCTAAGGTTTGGATGAGGGGATGACAGGAATTGACTTCGTTATCTCGATAGGTACCAATCATCAAAAAATAAGGATTTTTGACACCGGCTAGGGCAGTTTGAATGAGTTTTAAGGAAGCGCTATCTGCCCATTGTAAATCATCTAAAAACAATACTAAGGGATGTTCTGGGCGGGCAAATACGCGCATAAATTCTTGAAAAACGCGATTAAATCTATTTTGAGATTCTGCCGGCCCCAGTTGTGGGACTTCAGGTTGTTGACCAATAATTAATTCAACTTCGGGTATTACTTCAATAATAATTTGTCCATTATTACCAATTGCTAAGAGTATTTTTTCTTGCCAAATTTTGAGTTTTTCAGGACTTTCTGCCAGCAATTGCTGCATTAAATTTTGGAAAGCTTGAATTAAGGAATCGTAGGGAATATCTCTTTTGAATTGATCAAATTTACCCGAAATAAAATATCCGCGTTTTCCGACAATGGTTTGGTGTATTTCATTGACTAAGGCTGATTTGCCAATGCCTGAATAACCACTAATTAAAAGAGTTTCACCGGCCCCCTCACTGACTCTTTGAAAGGCTGCCATTAATTCGGCAACTTCTGCTTCTCTTCCGTAGAGTTTTTGAGGAATTAAAAGCTGTCCAGAAGCATCTTCTTTTCCTAGGGAAAAGCTTTCAATTTTTTGTTTTGATTGCAGTTGGGCACGACATTTTTCTAAGTCTACTTTTATCCCCAATGCCGTTTGATATCGGTCTTCAGGATTTTTTTCTAACAATTTGGTTATAATTTGAGAAACGACTTCGGGAATTTCTGGATCTAAATGATGGGGAGGTTTAGGAGTTATAGCAATGTGACAATGTATTAATTCCAGAGGGTCGTTAACTTGAAATGGAAGTTTGCCGGTAAGCATTTCATAAAACGTCACGCCAAGGGAATAAATATCTGTTCGATAATCTATTGGTCGGTTCATTCGGCCTGTTTGTTCAGGCGAAATATAACTAATTGTTCCTTCTAAAAAATTGGTATTTCTTAAAATAGGATGTTCTTTAGAAAGCCGAGAAGCAATACCAAAATCGGTAAGCTTTAATAAAAAATTTTCAGGATTGAAAATAATATTTTTTGGAGATATATCTTTATGAATAATTTGGTTTAAGTGTAGTTCAGAAAGGGCTTGACTGATTTTTATAGCAATTTCAAGAAATACTTCTAAAGTAATTTTATGAGAATTTAAATAAGTATTAAGAGAAATTCCGCCAATATCTTCTAAAACCAAAGCTAATCGATTTTCTAACGTTTCTAAAGCATAGGCTTTGATAACTCCTTGAATATTAAGTTGGGTGAGTATTTGATATTCTTGTTTAAGTCTGCTGGTTTCTTCAAGAGTCGGAAACTCGCTGTTAAGAACTTTGAAAATAACTGGTTGCTGTTCTGGTTGCTTGTAACCTCGATAAACAAGAGTTTTTTCAGTTTCGTGGAGGAGTTCGCCAATGCTGTAGGTTGACATAGTATGAATTATTTAGGAGGATTTTATAAAGAATTTTATACAAAATATTTTATATTGTTTATAACCTTAATCTAGCAAAGGAATTGTAAAGATTCCAGAAAGTTTTATAAAATTTTCTTGAAAAAGGATATTGTCTGGTTGTTTGCTGGATAGTTGCTTAGAGAAAAAGGCAGAATTTGAGGGGACAATAAAATTCAAAACCTTGGCATTTGCTGTAGAAACTAGAGATAATTAATAAAAAACAAATCACATAAAACTTCTCCTTCTATCCGAAAGAAAAATAATTATTCTCTATCCTTTTAAGAAAAGTCTAGGGAGAGGTTTTTCTAATTTCCCTAGCAAGGGTGGAAGAAAGAGTTTTTGAAATGTTAAATTATTACAAGAGGTTTAAAAAATGAACCGCCCTAAAATAGTTTTATCAACAATGCAAAAAAAACGCCTTATCATGACTAACAAGCAAAACATAATGTGCATTATTCTCTTCGCATCTCATCTGTTAATGCCCTATAAAGCCTTTGCAGCCGAACGAATTTTTGCTAATTATGCTATTGTTGAACGTTCTATTTCAGTCGCTTCTTTAGAAGCCTATGCTAAAGAAGGAGTTCTTGATGAAGACTTAGCTGTTTATGCTCAATATGCCACCCCAGAACAGCTTGAACAATTGCGAAAAATTTTGCTTCTTAAAGCAGATATTAGCCCTGTTATTATATCTCAGTTTCTTTATACTCCTCAAGGAGAAGTGGCCTTGCAAAGATTGGGTCAAGTCGTCAAAACAGGGGCGAGACAACCGGGTTTATTTGCAATTCGTGCAGCTTTAATTTTAGCAGCTTCTGACCCGGAAGGTTTAACTCTTTTAAATGTACTAAAAAAGTTTCCTACCGAGGGTATTCGTATTGACTTAAGTCGGGCTTCTCAAATTGCTGGAGAACTACAACGAATTGTCAATCAAACTAATCAAGCAACTGCTTTAATTAACCGTCTTTCCGCAGCCGAAGCAATGAATAATCCCCTGTCATCTTTAATATCTACAGCATCGACAGATATAGAAAATACAAAAGCTTTGCCCATTGACTTATCAAAACCAGGATTGATAAATTGGACAACTCAATCTATTACTATTAACGTCCAAAATCGTACCACACCAACATCCTTGGGAAACCGAAGTTTTCCTGTTGATCTTTATATCCCTCAAGACTTAAATAAACCGGCCCCTATAATTGTTATTTCGCATGGTTTAGGTTCCGCAAGAACGACTTTTCAATACCTAGCAGAACATCTCGCATCCTATGGTTTTTTTGTCGCTGTTCCCCAACATCCAGGTAGTGATGCCAATCAATTACAAGCCTTAGTTAATGGTACTGCTTCCGAAGTTGCCGAACCCACAGAATTTTTAGACCGGCCCCTTGATATTAAATACTTACTCGACACTCTTACCAACCTAGAAAAAACTGATTCAACCTTAAATGGCAAATTAAATTTACAGGAAGTAGGTGTTATCGGACAATCTTTTGGAGGTTATACTGCCCTAGCCCTAGCAGGGGCACCTATAGATTTTCAAGAACTAGAAAAAGACTGTGAAATTTCTAACGATAGCTGGAATATTTCTTTACTGTTGCAATGTCGTGCCCAAATACTTCCAAACACTGCCTATTCGCTGAGTGATCCTCGTATTAAAGCCATTATTGCTATTAACCCCATTAATAGTAGTGTGTTAGGACAAAAAAGCCTAGAACAAATAAAACTGCCGGTGATGTTAATTGCCGGCAATGCAGATACCGCAGCCCCCGCTTTACCAGAACAAATTGAACCCTTTACCTGGTTAAAAACCCTTAATAAATATCTGGTTTTAATTAACAACAGTACCCACTTTTCTACCCTCGCCGAAGCAGACTTACCAGGGGGGGGAAGTATTGTACCTATTCCTTCAGAAGTTATTGGCCCTTCTCCATTTTTAGCGCGTCGTTATGTGATGGTTTTGAGTTTAGCTTTCTTCCAAACATATTTAGCTAATCGTAATGAATATAATCGATATTTACAAGCATCTTATGCTAAATCAATCAGTCGAGAACCACTACCTTTAAGCCTTATTAAATCTCTTACGGCAGAACAATTAAAACAAGCTTTTGAAGGAAGATAAAAATCTATGTTAACTCTTAAAAAATACTTAAAAACTTACTTTTTTTCAGAAACTACCTTTCTGTCAATGCCAAGGTAAGCGTATTGCGATAACATAGGAAAGTTGTTACTTAAAAAAATTGTGCTGTGCAAGGATTTTTGAACTTAAACAAACCCCTGCAAATGACTTCTCACGACTGCGTTGCCAAACTACGCCGGCTTTTACGCCTCAAAAAAATTGGCCATGCCGGCACCTTAGATCCCGCTGCCGTTGGCGTCTTGCCAGTTGCTATTGGTAAAGCAACCAGACTGCTACAATTTTTGCGCGATGATAAAGCCTACCACGCTACAATTCGTCTGGGAGTGCAAACAACAACAGATGACCTAGAAGGAGAAATTATTTCTCAAATAGCAGCAAATAATTTAAATTTAGAAACCATTAAAGACATCTTAAATCAGTCTTTTGTTGGAAAAATTCAGCAAATACCACCTAACTATAGCGCTATCCAAGTTGCAGGCAAACGCCTTTATGACTTAGCCCGAAGAGGTGAAGAAATAAACGTTGCTGCCCGCGAAGTCCAAATCTATAAAATTGAAGTATTAGCATGGAGACCGGCAGAATATCCAGAAATTGATCTTAACATTTCTTGTGGGCCCGGCACCTACATTAGATCCATTGCCCGCGACTTAGGAAAAACCCTCAATATTGGCGGAACTCTTGCCCATTTAACCCGGACAGAAAGCAGTGGATTTAGTTTAGCAGATAGCATGACTTTTGATGCCATTGAAGACTCCCTTAATCAAGGCACATTCCAACTTGTTAATCCCCAAAAAGCCTTATCTCATTTAACGTCTATAACCCTTACCGAAACAACAGCAAAGCGTTGGTGTCAAGGTCAAAAAATTGCTTATTTTGAAGCAGAAACAAACTATATAAATAACTTTGTACAGGTTTACAATGAAAGCAAAATTTTGTTAGGAATAGGAAAAATTGAAATCCGAGAAGATAGACCCGTTTTAATTCCTGAAGTTGTACTTGAGGCAATTTAAAATCAAATTTATTTACAAGTAAAAAAACAAAACGAACCTTTATATAGAGTATCCTTCTTACCTCAAACTATTCTACAATAATAGAAAATAAATACCAAAAAGCACAAAAATGACTCACACAACAATTGCCCCCTACGGTTCATGGAAATCTCCCATCAGTAGCGAATTAATTGTCGGGGAAACAATCGGTCTAACATCAATTGCTGCACAAGGACAAAATATTTATTGGATAGAAAACAGACCCAAAGAAGCCGGAAGAAATGTACTAATTCAACGCACACCCGACGGCAAAACAACAAACCTCACCCCCCCAGAATTTAACATCCGTACTCGTGTTCATGAATATGGTGGAGGGGCTTGTTTAGTAACAGAAAACAACATATTTTTTTCTAACTTTAGTGATGGCAGACTTTATCAACAAACCAGCGATACTCCACCGCAAGCCCTCACCCCAGAAGCAATAAAAATGCGTTATGCAGACGCAATTTTTGACAAACAACACAACCGTTTAATTTGCGTCCGTGAAGACCACACCGGCACCACTCAAGAACCCATTAACACCCTTGTTAGCATTAAATTAGACCAAAAAAATAGCGGCGAAATATTAGTTTCCGGCGATGATTTTTATGCCTCAGCCCGCTTAAGCCCCGATGGAAAAAAACTAACTTGGATAAGTTGGAATCACCCTAACTTACCTTGGGATAGTACCCAATTATGGGTCGCAGAAATTCTCCCCGATGGCAGTTTGGCAGAAAAACAATTAATTGCCGGTGGCCCAGAAGAGTCCATATTTCAGCCAGAATGGTCGCCCGATGGAGTTTTATACTTCGTGAGTGACCGTACCGGCTGGTGGAATTTATACCGCCACAGCGGCGAAAAAATAGAACCTCTCTGCGAAATGGAAGCAGAGTTTGGTCGGCCGCAGTGGGTTTTTGGAATGCAGACCTATACATTTATCTCTGCTCAAAAAATTCTTTGTACCTATACACAAAACGGCCTTTGGCATCTAGCAATTTTAGATACCCACACCAAAACCCTACAGCCCATTGAAACACCCTATACCGACATCACCGAGTTAGTAGTGGTCGGAAACTCTGCCCTTTTGCTAGCCGGATCAGCATTAGAACCCACAGCAATAGTGCAGCTAGATTTCACATCAAATTCCACCCAAGTGTTGCGGCGTTCCAGTGAAATAAATCTTGATGCAGGATACTTATCCAAACCCCAATCCATAGAATTTCCCACCGAAAACGGCCTTACTGCTCACGCCTTCTTATATATGCCCCAAAACCGTGACTATAAAGCCCCTGATGGGGAAAAACCTCCTTTAATAGTCAAAAGTCACGGCGGGCCCACCTCAGCAGCATCTAGCAGATTCAGTTTAAGCATTCAATATTGGACAAGTCGTGGTTTTGCATTTTTAGATGTCAATTATGGAGGCAGCACCGGCTACGGGCGCAACTACCGCCGCCGCTTAGATAACGCCTGGGGAATCGTTGATGTCGATGATTGCATCAATGCCGCCCGCTATGTATCCTCACAAAACATAGTAGACAGCAACCGACTTGCCATTACCGGCGGCAGTGCAGGAGGATATACCACACTTTGTGCGCTCACTTTTAAAGATGTCTTTAAGGCCGGTGCCAGTTATTATGGCATTGGCGACTTAGAAGCCCTTGCCCGCGACACCCATAAATTTGAAGCCCGTTACCTCGACCGGCTCATTGGCCCCTATCCCGACCGCCAAGATTTATACCAACAACGCTCACCCATCCATTATACAGACCGGCTCTCCTGCCCAGTCATTTTCTTTCAAGGACTCGAAGATAAAGTCGTCACCCCCAACCAAGCCGAAAGCATGGTAGAAGCCTTAAAAGCCAAAAAACTACCCGTCGCATATATACCTTTTGAAGGAGAACAACACGGGTTTCGTCGTGCAGAAAACATAAAACGTGCCCTAGATGGAGAATTTTATTTCTATTCACAGGTTTTTGGTTTTTTACCCGCAGATAATATTCAGCCCGTAGAAATATTTAACTTGTAGAATTCGCTTGCTATCACCGTTTCCACTATCAAAAATTCCCCCTCTGAAGAGGGGGAACACTTAACTATTCAACATGAAAATTTTTAATCTACCTCTTTGCATTTACCAATCCACAAGCTATGTTGGAACTATAGCCTACCCAAGGATTAGCCAAAGCAATAAAAAATTTTCTTTAGCTACATTCCGGGCAATTTTTTCACTTCCGTAAGCAAAGATTTTCTGCTCACAACCCAGAAAATTTTAATTAAAAAGGAGATAATCATCATGTCTGCACAAAGCGCCAATCAATTTTTATCAAAAGCTGTCCACGACCTAGAATTTCAACATAAATTTGAGCAAGCAGCCAACCCCCAAGAATTCATAAAAATTGCCCAAGAATTAGGCTTTGACTTCACCCCCGACGAACTAAAAGCCGTTGTTCAACAAAACAGCGAAGGCGTAAAAGTTAGAAGACAAACCGGCGTCTGGCGATGGCTGCGTAATGTAAACTGGATTTAGAAAATTCAAAAAAACTCTCTTTTTGAGAATTTTTTATAGCCAGAAACTAAAAAATTATATTACTCTGGGAGTAGAACCTCCCCGAACTACCCCCAGAGGCATATAAATGAGTAACGGTGAATTTAAAGCACTGGTCGGTGAATTTAAAACCCAAGCCTTTATCTTAGGCGCATTAGTTGCCAGTTTTTGGCTTATAGAAATAATCGACGTATTTTTGTATAGAGGTAGTCTAAATAGTTACGGCATTATTCCACGCAGTCCAGTCGGTTTGCGTGGTATTTTCTTTGCACCTTTTCTACACGGAAATTTTTTACACTTAGCCACCAACACCGGCCCATTTTTAATTCTCGGTTGGCTAGTCATGGTGCAAAAAACCAGCCATTTTTTTCTCGTTTCTGCCATAACCATGCTCGTTAGCGGTTTAGGCGTCTGGTTATTTGGCGCACCTTATAGCGTTCATATAGGCGCCAGTGGAGTCATTTTTGGCTATCTCGGTTTTTTATTATTTCGTGGCTATTTTCAACGCAATTTTTCCTCAATTTTGCTATCATTATTAGTAGCATTTTTCTGGGGAAGCTTAATTTGGGGAGTCTTACCTTCCATGCCTAGAATTTCTTGGGAAGGACATTTATTTGGTTTCATAGGCGGCATTTTAGCAGCCCGAATTTTGCCAAAAAACAAGCGAATTTAAAAAATCTAAAAGGAAAAAACCCATGACCGAACAACCAATCTTTAACATTAATGAATCATTGTTTCAACAATTGGTAGAATGGCAAGCAGAAATGGAAGAAATTAATAGCCAAGAAACCGAAGAAACACCACAAACAATTCCAACCGAACCCGAAACCAAAGACACCCCCATAGAAACATAAAGGAGAAAGAAGCAATGGCAAAAAAGCAAAAATTCCCCCATTTAGTCGGCTCAAAATGGACAGCAAAACAAAAAACTTGGGGTTGGCGACATTTTCAAGTTGTCAACCGCAAAAACGAGGGAGAATGGGTATTTGCAGAAATGGTTGCTTCTTGTGATGAAAATGTCCGCTTTTGGTTGAACGCAAAATCTTTAAAAGATAGGGCGCAATGGATGGCCGGTTGGCAAACATTACAAGAAATGAACGAAGTAGAAGAAGAGGACGTAGAATTATTGCAATGTTAGCAAAAGTAAAACTAGCCATTCTTTGAACCCAAAAGCGGAAATTTCATCAACAGCGAATAAATTAAAATAGCCGGTTCCAAAAAATCCTACACCGGCAGCATCTCTCAAAAACTAAATTTCCCATCTTTTTAACTAAAAACCAAAGAAACTTACCAATTAAAATTTAAAAAAATCAAAATCTTATTATCTCCAACTCATTAACCTGTAGCACCGGCAGACCGCCACGAACAGACCAAACCTCAAACAGACACAACTTTAAAAAACTTCAAAATTTTTTGTCGCAAAAAGTGTCAAAAATAGTACAAAGAGAAACCGCAAACACAAAAAAACAAAAATGTCACAACCAACAATAGAATCAATACTCCAAGAAAAACGCCACTTCGATCCACCGGCCGAATTTTCTCAAAACGCCCACATCAAAAGCCTACAAGACTATCAACAACTATCCGACCGCGCCAAAGCAGACCCGGCCGCATTTTGGGCAGAACTCGCCCAAAAAGAACTCCACTGGTTTAAACCCTGGGACAGCGTACTCGACTGGCAAAACCCCCCCTTCGCCAAATGGTTCAGCGGCGGCCAAACCAACATATCCTACAATTGTCTCGACCGGCACCTCACAACTTGGCGCAAAAACAAAGCCGCCCTCATTTGGGAAGGCGAACCCGGCGACTCCCGTACCCTCACCTACGCCCAACTGCACCGCGAAGTCTGCCAGTTTGCCAACGTCCTCAAACAACTAGGCATCCAAAAAGGAGACCGCGTTGGCATTTATATGCCCATGATCCCCGAAGCCGCCATCGCCATGCTGGCCTGTGCCCGCATCGGTGCCCCCCACAGCGTTGTATTTGGCGGTTTCAGCGCCGAAGCCCTCCGAGACAGACTCATTGACGGCGAAGCCAAACTTGTTGTTACCGCAGACGGTGGCTGGCGCAAAGACACCGCCGTTCCCCTAAAAGAACAAGTCGATAAAGCCCTATCCGAAGGCGTACCAAGCGTTAAAGATGTTTTGGTCGTCAAACGCACCGGCCAGCAAGTCCACATGGAACCGGGCCGTGACCATTGGTGGCATGACTTGCAGCAAGGCGTATCTGGCCATTGTCCCGCCGAACCAATGGACAGCGAAGATTTACTTTTTATACTTTATACGTCTGGTAGTACCGGAAAACCTAAAGGCGTTGTTCATACAACAGCCGGGTATAATTTATATACACATATAACAACGAAATGGATTTTTGACCTCCAAGATACAGATGTTTATTGGTGTACTGCTGATGTAGGCTGGATTACAGGCCACAGCTACATTATATATGGCCCCCTTTCTAACGGAGCCACCACCGTCATGTATGAAGGAGCCCCGCGAGCCTCAAACCCTGGCTGCTTCTGGGATGTAATAGAAAAGTATGGCGTAACAATTTTCTATACTGCTCCTACGGCCATCCGAGCTTTTATCAAAATGGGCGAACATCACCCCAACAAGCGTAATCTGTCTTCATTACGACTGCTGGGTACGGTCGGTGAACCCATTAACCCGGAAGCTTGGATGTGGTACCATCGGATTATCGGTGGTGAGCGTTGTCCGATAGTTGATACATGGTGGCAAACCGAAACCGGCGGGATTATGATTACACCTCTACCAGGGGCTATTCCTACGAAACCTGGTTCGGCTACTCTTCCTTTTCCCGGTATTATGGCCGAAGTTGTAGACCTTGATGGCAACCCAGTACCCGACAATGAAGGAGGGTATTTAGCAATTAAACATCCTTGGCCTGGTATGATGCGGACGGTTTATGGTGATGCGGATCGTTTTCGCCGCACTTATTGGGAACATATCCCCCCCAAAGATGGGCATTATTTATACTTTGCCGGTGATGGGGCCCGCCGTGATGAGGATGGTTATTTTTGGGTGATGGGCCGTGTGGATGATGTAATTAATGTGGCCGGTCATCGTTTGGGAACAATGGAAATTGAGTCTGCTTTGGTTTCTCACCCGGCGGTTGCTGAAGCGGCGGTGGTGGGCAAACCGGATGACCTCAAGGGTGAGGAAATTGTGGCGTTTGTCACTTTAGAAGGTAATACGATTGCTAGTGAGGAGTTGAATAAGCTTCTTAAGCAGCACGTTGTGAGTGAGATTGGGGCCATAGCTCGTCCGGGTGAAATTCGTTTTACTGAGGCTTTGCCAAAAACCCGATCTGGAAAGATTATGCGCCGGCTTTTGCGGAATCTTGCGGCCGGTCAAGATGTGGTCGGTGATACTTCGACGCTGGAAGATCGCAGTGTTTTAGATAAGTTGAGAGAAGGCGCTTAATTACTTCTGCTCTGGTATTAGATGAAGGGTAAATTTAACTTTTCATCTAATACCAACTATCTAAAAATTAGTTTATATTTTGGTAAGCTTTTGAAATGCTTTTTTTCAAAATCGAGTATTAAATATTATTTTTGTTTTAAATAAATATCTAAGTTTTCCCCCAACTTTTCTAAGTGTTTGTGAGAATGTGTTGCTATTAAGGTAAGGCGAATTCGGCTTGTGGGGACTGTGGGTGGACGAATTACTCCTGTTAACATTCCGCTTTCTTTTAAGTTTTTTCCCAAACTCATAACTGTTTTGGCATCTTTCACCGGCAAACAAAAAATCGGCGATTCTTGAAAAAGAGATTTTATGTTAAATTCGTCTAAAATTTGTTTAAAATAATCCACATTATCCCATAGCTTTTTTCTTTGCAAATCTTCTTCTTGAATAAGGGCAATTGCTTCTAAAGCTGCTGCTGTATCTGCTGGGGATAAGCCGGTGGTATAAATCCAGCTAGGGGCGCGATTTCTGAGATAATCAATTAAACTACTTGAACCGGCTACATAACCCCCTAAACTTCCTAAAGCTTTGCTGAGAGTTCCCATTTGAATTAGGGGTTTACCGGTACATCCAAAATGCTCAACAACACCGGCCCCCTTTTCTCCAAAAATGCCGGTGCCGTGTGCTTCATCCACTAACAACATACAGCTATATTTTTGGGATAAATTTAATAAAGCTGGTAATTTACAAATGTCCCCATCCATGCTAAAAACACTATCAGTAAGTAGAAGACATTTAGAATAATTTTGCCGGTGTTGGTTGAGGAGGTTTTCTAAATCTTGAATGTCGTTGTGTCGATAATTAAAAACTGTGGCTTGACTAAGAATAGAACCGGCTTTTAAACTTGAATGATTATAGCTATCAGATAAAATTAAATCTCGTTTCCCTACTAAAGCAGAAATAGTCCCAATATTAGCAAGATAACCAGAACTAAAAACAATTGCATCTTCAGTTTTTTTTAGAGAAGCAAGGGCTAGTTCTAGTTGCCGGTGTATGGGCCGGTGTCCTGTTATTAAACGTGATCCAGTGGTGCCGGTGCCGTATTCTTTAGTAGCTTTGATAGCTGCTTCAATTAAGCGGGGATGTCCTGCCAGTCCCAGATAGTCGTTACTCGCAAAATTGATGAGATTTTTGTTATCAATGTCAACAGTAGCACCCGTGAGCCCTTTAATAGTTTGGACAGAACGATACCAACCGACTTTGTGGATAGTTTCGAGAGATTTTTCTAGCCAATGATAAGGATCTTTTGTCATTTGATTGTAGGGAAATTTTTAAAACTAATTTTAGTATAAATCTTTAATTTAAACTACAAAAAAGATTGTTTTGCTAGTAATACCAATTTCCCTAATTTTTACTACAGTTCAAGGAAGCCACACCACCCCCTATATTTCCCTTTATAAGAGGGATATAGGGGGCGGGGAGGGGATATGTGTAGCAGTATTTTATAGATTTGGTACTAAAATAAAAATATATAAAAAAGTAATTGTAGCCGTTTTTAGGCAGATGAAGTACACCCCCAATTATTATAGGGGCGGTGCAGAAGTGCCGGCCCCCCTGGGAAATATCTCACCAATATAAAAACTGGTATATAACAAATTTTATTGATTAATAAAGTAAAGAAAACAAAAAAATTAAACTAAGAAAATAAACTATTGAAAGGCTGAGTGAGAGTAAAGCTTCATTTAAGGAAACTCTCAATTATTATTAATTTTTTTAACTGTTAAAACAAAACAGTGCTAACGTTATTGTTCGCGAAACGGGTAATAACCGTCTCAACTAAAAAATTTATGAATAGCGACAAAAAAATTTTACTGAGAAAAAGTAGAAAATCTTTGTGGGTCAGGCGTTGAGCAGTGCCGGTAGGTAAAAATTCAAAACCGGCTCCCACTGCTCATACACTTAAATTGCAATAACTAGGAAGCAGAAAAAAACGCTAACCTCGACTGAGAGGTAAACGCACTTTATTTTTTCTTAAAATGCGAGTTACTTGTGTAGCGCTGATTTCGATAGATGTTTCCTTTGCCAAATGAGCAGCCAAGCGCTGACTCGTCCAAACATCAAAATCATAGCTAAGCTTTTTCGGCTCTTTTTTCACAACATCAAGTAAAATTTGAATGTAGTCTTCATTAGCCTTGCGATAATTTCCTTGTTCCCGCTTGTCTCTTAGACTGTCGAGATCGTCTGGATCACCATGCACACACCAATAAGCAACCGTGCGGTAAGAACACCCAATGAAATCAGCAATTTCTTCATAGGTTTTACCATCATTTTGCAACAACAAAATCAAAGCGTGTTCTCGCAAGCGAGGACAGTCACTCTTTCGGACGGCTTTTTGCAACTGCTTTCTCTGCTCCTCTGTTAAGAAATTTTTTACCGGCATAATCCTTTTATTTGGAAATTTTTCTACTTATATTTTATGATATTTAGGTGTTTTTGTGGGAAAGTAGACGAGAAATTGCCCAATCAGCAGTCGGGAATTATTCTCAGCAACCGTCCATCAGAATTGAAGGGCCCTGTTATTTTTCCCAATTCAGCACTCACCAATAACCAATCACCAGTGACAATATAAAAACGGCCAAAAATCCTCAAAATGGATAGCCAAAACAAAAACACTAGTTAAAACGTAGAAAATGCTATGTCAATGGTAAAATTACCTGGCCTCAAAACTATTATCGAAAGTTTGAGCCAAGAACGAAGTCTGCCAGAGTCGGCAGTGCAAAACGCCCTAAAAGAAGCACTCAAGAGTGGATACGAACGTTATAGACGTACCCAAGGCAAAGAAAGTACAAACTTCACAGAGGACTACTTCGATACATTTAAGGTACAGCTTGACCTCGTAGGCGAAGGCTACCGTATTCTGGCTGCCAAAACAGTTGTCGAAGAGGTGATGGAGGCGGATAAAGAAGTTGCATTGAAAGCCTTATCAAAAATTGCCGTCAAAGCTAAGTTAGGTGATAAGATTTGGGTTGATGTTACTCCTTCTCAAGGAGACTTTGGTCGATTGGCAGCCTTGCAAACAAAACAAGTTTTGACCCAAAAGCTTCAAGAACAACAGTTAAAAATTGTACAGGAAATTTTTCAACCTTTACGAGGAACAGTTCAGGATGCCAGAGTGCATCGTATTGATCGAAAATCAGCAATTTTTGCCCTGAATGCCGGTAAAGGAAATCCTGAAGTGTATGCCGAACTTCCAAACTATGAAAAATTGCACCAAGATAATTATATTTTAGGCGCAACAATGAAAGTTTATTTAAAAAAAGTTTACGACACTCCGCGTCAAGGGCCCCCACTAAGAGTTTCGCGTGCAACTACCGGCCTAGTTGCGGGAATGTTAACAAGTTTAGTGCCAGAAATTCAACAAGAAACCATTGAAATTACTAACATTGTCCGCGACTCTACACCGGCAAATCCCGAAATTATTTCTCACACAAAAATAGCCGTCAATACTGCCCAATCAGATATCGATCCCGTTAGCATTTGTTTAGGAGAAAATTCCGTTAACATTGCAGTAATTTCTCAAGAATTAGGCGGTGAAAAAATAGAAATTCTGCGATGGTCGGAAGACCCTTCTGTTTACATTAAAAATGCTTTGATACCCGCCACTATCCAAGAAGTAAATATTCTCGACCTTGAAAAACAACACGCCCAAGTTACTGTTTCTGTAGACCAACTTTCTCTCGCCCTTGGCCCAGAGGAACAAAATGTCAAACTTGCTTCTCGTTTAACCGGCTGGAAAATTGATTTAATTACAGGCGACACATAATTATTATTGCTTTTTCCCCCTAAAAACCTCTTCCATTAGGGGGAGAAGTGAAAAAAAGTCTGCTTTTTTTTTACTAAAAATATATTCCTAGCGATAGTAGCCGGGCTCTTGTGTCTGTGACAACAATTTAGTTAGTCACCATTAAACTACGCAGATACCGCTGGGAGCCCTCTTTCATGGAACCAAAATCTACTATCCAAACAAAAACAGCATCTTTAACAGAAGCAGAAGGCATTATTGATGCCGGTACTGCTGAACAAATTAACCTTTCCCAACAAGATGAGAACCCTTATGAATTTCTTTATACCCGTTCCATAGAATTCCGTCAAGAAACCATTTATTTTATTGTTGTTGACCGTTTCCACGATGGCGATCCAGATAACGATGAAGGGCCAAACCCCGAACTTTATGACCCTAATAGCCAAGATTGGGGAAAATATTGGGGGGGAGATTTACAAGGAATTATTGATAAATTAGATTACCTCAAAGGCATGGGAGTTACTGCCGTTTGGCTAACTCCTTTATTTGAACAAGTGGAAGCTTTATTTGTAGAACAAGCTGCAATTCATGGCTACTGGATTAAAGATTTTAAACGCATCAATCCTCGCTTTATTGGCAAAAATGAAGACCCCTCCCTCAACAAAACTCAAGAACTGAAAAATACAACTTTTGACCGCTTAATTGAAGAGTTGCACAAGCGGGATATGAAGTTTATTCTCGATATTGTGTGTAACCATAGTAACCCCGACTTCAGTGGAAAAAAAGGTGAATTATACGATGATGGCGTAAAAATTGCTGATTTTAATGATGATAAAGATAATTGGTATCACCACTATGGTGAAGTGACAAATTGGGAAGATGAATGGCAAGTTCAAAACTGTGAATTATCCGGTTTGGCTACTTTTAATGAAAATAATGTCCAGTACCGCGATTATATCAAATCTGCCATTAAACAATGGATTGACCGAGGTGTAGACGCTTTGCGTGTGGATACGGTTAAACATATGCCAATTTGGTTTTGGCAAGAATTTAATGCCGATATCCAAACTTATAAACCAGATATTTTTGTGTTTGGAGAATGGATTTGCAGTCATCCCCAAAATGCTCGCTCACTTGAGTATGCAAATCGTTCGGGAATGACGATTTTGGATTTTGGTTTGTGTATGGCAATTCGTCAAGCTTTGGCAACAGGAGATCCGGCAGGTTTCCAGCTTGTACAAGATATTTTTGACATGGATCATTTTTATGAAAGTGCAACGGAGTTGATTACTTTTATCGATAATCACGATATGCACCGCTTCCAATCGCTTAATCCTGATCCTGATATTTTGCGGATGGCGATTATTTTGGTGATGACAAGTCGCGGGATTCCATGTATTTATTACGGAACTGAACAATATTTGCACAACGATACTAATTGTGATGCCAATATTTATGGTAATAATGACCCGTATAACCGGCCTATGATGGATAAATGGGATACGGATACTCAAGTTTATCGGGATATGCGTTTACTTTCTGGTTTACGGCGTTTAAATCCTGCGGTTTGTTTGGGTAGTCAATGGCAAAAATACATCACTCCTGATGTTTATTGTTATGTGCGTCGCTATCGCGATTCTCGCTGTTTTGTGGCTATGAATCGTTCTTTTGATTCTGTGAAAATTGAGCAAGTACAAACTGATTTACCCGATGGTGAGCATACTTGTATTGTTTCACGCCGTAAATTTGAGGTGACGGAAGGGTGTTTACATAATTTGGAGTTAGAACCAAAAGATGTGATAGTAATTAGTCATGTTGGCGAACGCATCAAAGGGAAAGTTATTGCGCGGGTACAGGTAAATGGCATTAATACAAATCCGGGCGAAACTGTTGTGATTATGGGCGATTGTCCTGAGTTAGGAAATTGGGATCTTGCTAAGGCTTACCCGATGGAATATATTAATGCAAATACCTGGTTTGCTGAGATTCCTTTTGATGAAACGGCGGGTAAACCGATTGCTTATAAGTATGCTATGTGGCGAGACGGAGGTTCACCGGCGCGGGAAAATATTGTCTGTCGTCGCTGGCTTTTAGCGGATGAAGGCATTGTGAAATGGCGTGATTCGTGGGCTCATTAATTGAATCAATAACCCGGTTTTTTAGAAAATCGGGTTTATTTTATTTATTAACAAGGAGGTTTTGGTAGTTTGGGATTACTGAGTTTAGTTTCTGGCTATTTTTTGCAGACATTTAGCCAGAAACTAAGGCTTAAAGAACGTATAAAAAATGCTCTTTTAATAATGGCTAAAGAGCAAAAAGCTATACATTTATTACAATTTTGTAGCAATTACTGCATAAAATGGATCTCCTCCGGCCATACCTAACATTTGTAAAAAGGTGGGCATTGTGGAAGGTTTAAATATTAATTCGGGTTCGCTAAATCCGGGGATGGATTTAAAATAGTTTTTTACTAATTCGACGCGGTTTTGTTCGTTGCTATCTCGCCAAACTTGGATAGCTTTTTGATAAAACATTCGGTTGGAAAAACTAATAATAGCTATTCCACCAGGTTTTAAAATACGGTGGATTTCGTGAAATATAGCCTCTGGATATTGCAAATATTGAACAGAAACACAGTTTAAAACGGCGTCAAAATCAGCGTCAGGAAGGGGTAGTTTTGGGTTTTGATTCAGGTTTTGGATGAAATAATGATTTAGCCTGCGGTTTTTTGCGAGTTCTTCTTCGTTCATTCCGTGTCCTTCTATGTGGTCAAATTCTATTTCTTCTGGGAGGTGAGATACCCAGCTACTCATCATGTCAAAAATGCGGGTATTGGGCTTAAGGCGTTGGCGGTAAAGTTGGGTGAGTTGGTCAATAAAGTTTTCGTCAACATGGGTAACTAAGCGAGGATAGGCGTAAAATTCGATGTCGTTGCTGTCGTCTATTTTTGTGCGTTGGTTGGGGTTGAGTTTCATAGTTGTTAAGTTTTATTGCAAATAGTATCTCTTTAATAATAGCGCAACTGTGATTGTGCAAGAAAAGATGATGTAACTGCTAAGAAATTTTAGGGGTATTTTAAAAAAAGTATTGTTTTTTTGATTATAAAAAAGAAGTAAAAAAAGTGGAGAAATAGGGATAAAATATCTGCCTTGTATTCCTTGGATAATTTGAGAACCTACCGGCATCCATGACAAATATAGCATAGTGGCGATAAAAATACTATTAATTATAACAATAATTGCTAATAAAAACTTTTTAGGCAAACTAATAAGAATAGATGGGTGATGACTGCCGGTTGCTGTAGCAATTAAGAGGATAGCATAAGATAGTAAATGGGGGGTAGGTAATGCAGTGTCTATCCATCCCAGCCGGCCTATAAATTGTTCAAAATAGTCTTTTCCGTAGGTGAAGAATGTTTTGAGGTTAATGTATAAATATTGGAAGGGATGGTTAAGGATATAGATGAGTTGGCCGGTGGTGGAAACGTTGGCAACTCGGAGGTTTAGGGTGGAAACATTGAGATGTTTAACAAGGCTATACCAAAAAATAACAGTTGCGGCATTTAATAGCAGAATAAGGCTAAAGGTTGCCCAATATTTCTTAGCGGTGGTAAATTTTATTTGTGGAATCAGAAAAAAGAGGAATAAAAGAGGAAAATATGACCCAAGTTTGGAGAGAGAAAGTAAAATTGAAAGGATGATAATAAGAAAAATATCATTTTTTTGAATAGTCTTTTTTGCCGAGAAAGCTAGGTTTAAAAAAAGTGATATCAGAAGGAATGATAAACCGTTTGTGATTGCATCAGCGGAAAGAGAAGCTGCTTGAAATAAAGACATTGGCATTAAGGATAATAATAATAACCAATTTTTACCAATAGGGATTATTTTGATGGCGAAAAAAACACAACTTATCCAAATAATAAGATTAGTGATTCTGCCGAAATATAAAAGGATGACTGGGGGTAGGGAAAAAAATCTACCGAAAGTGATTCCGATGGCTTGGGGTAGATAAGAAATAGGGGCATAAATGGCGGAATTCGGAAAGCGGACAAAAACGCGATCTTTGGGATTTAAGGGTATAGTTGTTTGGGCAATTATATGGGATAGTTTTTGTTTTTTTTCAGGGTGATATTCGATTTGTAGTTGGGAGGTTTGCTTTGCGGTTTTAACTAAACTTTTGGGTAGCATTCCGCCCACACAAAGAGTTTGCGGTAGATAAGTTTGAAATTGGTGTCCGTAGCAGTCTGTTATTTTCTTTTGGGCGAGAATTTCTCCTTGAGAAATTTGAAAGGAACGATAAAAATGTTGATATTCGGCTTCGGCTTGAAACGGCGGTGTTATCAAAAGAAATAATACGCCAAAAAATAGGGAAATAATGACTAAAATATTTTCAGGTAATTTGAGAGAAAACAGATTATTTTTCATTAAAAATCTACCAATATCTTTTGAGTAATGTTAAGAATGTCAGGCTACAAGAAAATAAGGAAAAACAGCCAAATAAAGCAACGGGAAGTTTCAATGAAAATTTTACATTTTGATTATAAAATAACAGAAAAAATAGGGGGGAAATGGGTAAAAAATATCTTCCTTGGACACCTTCTATTAGTTTTGCACCTACAGGTGTCCATGTCAAATATAAAGCAGTGGCTATCAATAAGGCATTTAAAATTAAAATTAATAGAAAAATAGCTTTTTGCCAAACAGATAATAATATTTGTTTATGATAGCTAGTGATGCTAACAATTAAGAGAAGTATTGTATAAAATGTTATTAAAAACGGCGGTAAAACGGTATCTAACCAACCCAAACGTCCTATAAATTGTTCGATTCCATATTGCCCATAGGTGAGAATCGAGTTAACCAGTGTATTGATAAATTCTAGGGGATGATTGAAAATATGGCTGAGTTGTTGGTTTGGGTAGACTTGGGCGATGGAGTTGAGAGGTACATAAAGGGCTTTTTTTACAAGTATAGACCACCCCACAACAGAAGTAAGGCTTGTAGTTAATAATAGGGCGAAGGTTGTCCAGTATTTTCTGGGTGTTTCTAGCTTAGAAATGGGAATAATTAGAAATAAAAATAGTAGGCTAAAATAGGCTGATTTTGAGAGTCCTAATAAAATCGCTAAAATCCCTAAAATTAGGATATTTTTGGTTTTTAAAAACTTAAAAGGGGCAAAGGTAAAGCTTAAAATTGTGGCAATAAATAGAAATGATATGCCGTTGGTGAAAGCATCGGCTGACAGCGAAGATGCTTGAAATAAAGACATAGGAGTTAAGGCTAGTAAAAATATTAGCCATTTGTAAAAGGGAATAATTTTAATTGTCAAATAAATTAAACTTGTCCATGTTAATAAATTGGATAGTCTACCTAAATAAATTAATACAATTGGTGGTTTTTGTAATATTCGGCCCATTGCCATTCCCAAGGCTTGTGGAAAGTAGGGAATAGGCGAGTATATAGCTGTGTTGGGAAAAGATACAAAAAGGCGATTTTTGGGGTTTAATCGATATTTAAGCAAGCCCAACAAATCGTCGGGATTTTGCTTTTTTTCAGGATGAAAGCGTATGTCTACACTGGATGAATTTTTTGCTGTTAGAAAAACCCCAAGGGGTAAGGTTCCTCCAACACAAAGACTGGCTGGTTTAAAGGTGTGGATACGGTAACAGTCGGTAATTTTTTTTTGGGAAATTAATGTTAATTCAGAGACTTCATAGGAACGGAAGTAGTGTTGATATTCATCGGCTACTTGAAAAGGTGGTGTTATTAGTAAGTATAGAGTTCCAAAAATGATGGCTATTAATGAAAAAAGTTTTTCAGGATTTTTAAAAAATTTTGTTTTTGGCATAAGTAATTTTTAATTAGCCCATCAATTAACTCAGATTAATACAGATATTTCTTAAAGTTCTAATATTTTGTGAATTGGGATGCGGGGGATGTTGGTGACATCATAATTTATGGCTGCTAGTAAAGATTGAAAACCTAGAATTATTGGCAGAGATGCTAACATTACTGTTCCGCTTGTGGCCGTTATATTTGTTATTAGGCTAAGATACCAGTTATAAATGCCAAAAATTGAGCCAATACTAATTAATATTATGGCAGCAATGAGTTCAACAGAACCAATATTAAAATCTCTTAAAAAGTAGTTGTAAAATATTCTTTTAAGAATTCTATTAATGTATTTGCCTGGAAAAGTTAAAATAATTCTACTGATTTTCATTTGGCTTTTTTCATCTTCATATTTTGCGGCCATTGGTAGGTCATAAACTACTGCCCGAATGGTATTGAGGCGAAATAACATATCACTTTCAAAGAAATATCTTTTGTCTATTTTGTGGAGTGGAAGCATTTTTAAGACGCTACTGTGTATGGCAGTATAGCCATTAGTAGGATCCATTATGTCCCAATATCCGCTTGCCATTTTATTAATAAAAGATAGGCCGGCATTACCAATTAACCGCAGTTTTGGCATAGAAGTTAAGAGGTCTAAATCAAAGAATCTATTCCCTTTTACATAATCGGCTATTCCATGTTTTATAGGTTTAATAAATTGAGGTATTAAGGCTGGTTCCATTTGACCATCACCATCGAGTTTTATAATAATTTGTGCGCCGTCTGCTAGGGCTTCTCGGTATCCCGAAATAACTGCGCCTCCGACTCCTTTATTAGTGGGGTGGAAGATAATTTTGATGCGGGGATCTTCGGTTGACTCTTGTACATAAATGCCGGTGTTTTCGGGGCATTCATCATCTATGATGTAGATTTTATCTACTTCTGGAGGTATTTTATAAATTACATTTAAAATATGTTTTTTAACTCGGTAACAAGGGATAACAACGGCTATTTTTTGCATTTTTTTTACCGCAGATGAACATAGATAAATGTAAATAAGTTTTTGATGAGTAGCTATAGTTTATTTATTTAGTTTCCAAGCGGTGACAAGAAAAAGAGGAAATAAGTTGATATATAGGGGAACAAATGTCTGGCTTATTTGTTTAAAACCGTTGGCTTTTAGGTAGGTTTCTACTTGATAGCCGGTGTGGTAATGATCTTCGGGTTTGGTTATGCCAAATATTTTACGCAATAAGACGTAAACCCAGTTTTCTGTGGGTAAAGATGTCAGTAATATTCCATCGGGTTTTAACCACCGTTTTAAGGCTGTCACCGGCACAGATAAATCTTGAAAATGTTCTAAAACATCGGCGGCTATAATAGCATCAAAAAACTCATTAGGGATATCAGCAATAGCTATATCTTGTTTGATAATTTTAATGTTTTGTAGTTGATATTTTTCAACTACTTTTTTTGCCTCTGTATCTTCTAAGTCCAGAAAAAATACTTGTTTAAATAACTGATTTAGGGTTGGTAAAAATACACCACCACCACCCCCAAAGTCTAAGCAGTTATTTTTAGCAACTGACAAGCTTTTTAGATGATGATGGATCATTTTTAATCGCATCCAAAATACCTCGCGCACCGGCCAGTAATTCGAGTAATATAAAGTAGGGACTCGATCCGAGTCTGTGGCGATCTGGCGGAGAAAATTGCGGTCTATTTCCAAAAACATAAAACGGGCCGGTTGTGGTTTAACTTTGTTAAATAATTCTACAAAAGTTTACCATGTTTGCCTCGCTTTATTTCGATCTTAATTAAGTTGTTTACTGACTTAAGCCAAAAATCGATAAAACCTTTAATTCGGATGCCCACTTTTGAATCATTTCCTGATTTTCATCTTCTAAAGAGACACGAACTAAAATAAAATTAACTAATATTTCCCACTGCATTGCCGTCAATTCTTCCACTAAACAAATTTCTGGATAAGTTGTAAGATCAAATTCTTCTTGAGACATCAATTCCATTGTTATTGAAGATAGAATTAACTCTGCATCTTCTCTACTAATGCCGGTAGTATCCAGCAGTAATGTCATTTCTGCCTTGCGTGGATGAGACAAAACTGTTTTTAGCAAAGGCAATAAATTTTGATATATATTTTCTTCAGATTGAGTCCAGTATGGAAAAGCAATAATATTAATTTGACGTAAATTTATCGTCTCAGGTAGTAAGGACAATTGCTTTTCTAAATACATTTTTTTTAGCTGTTGATCATACCAGGTTACCACCCGCATATAAGTACCAGGATGAACTAAAGTAAGCTGATAATTTTCCCTTATTTTATACTCCTGTTCTAGTTTAGGATAATTACTCAAAGATTCTTTTCTAACAAAAAAGAAAATGTTTTGAGCATACCAAGCTTTTACTTGTTCATTATTCCATATTTTATCCCGCAAACAATCAATAACTACATAGCCTTTTTTCGCAAATAACTTCACCCAGTAATCTTGCCATTGTTCATTGATGTGACCATCCCCTCCTTGAAACGGAATTGCAGCAGAAAATAAAACCACCTCCGCCAAATTTGTCAAAGATTCTACAAAATTTTCTGCACAATTTTCTGGTAAATGTTCTGCTACTTCTAAGGAAACAGCTAAATCAAATTTACGATTAATTTCTAAGGGCTGTTTTAAGTCGCGTGGCAAAAATTCTGAAGAAGCAATTTTTAACATTGCCAAGTCAACATAATCTCCATCCATCCCCAAACAGTCTTGAATTCCAAACTCTTTAAAAACTGATAACCAAGTGCCTACGCCGCAACCTATATCTACTACACTTTCCGGTTTAAAATATTCTAAAACTAGCGGTATTGTTTGACGGGCAGAAAGTAATGAACCATCTTGCTGCCACTCATAAAAATCTTTTGTGTAAAGTTGTTTTTCTATCATTTTGATCATTTCCTAATAATATTTATTTAGTATTTTGTAGTATAACAAATTATATTTTTTACTGTCAATTAAAAAGATTTTCATAAATCAATATTAAAAAATCCAACCCAAACCACCGATTTCTACAATAAAAATACCCTTCCTTACACTCACGAAAAAAAATGCTACCCTAATAATACGCACGCTAAGGAAATTCCTTATGACCCACACAGCTATTAAAAGCCAACCCCTCCAAACTTGGCAAGAAGTTTTGGCCCCCCACAGCTTAGGCTACCGTATAAAATTGGCCTCACAAATACTCTCACGAAAATTTCAAGACCGGCTGGAACCCTACGGCCTTACTCCTTTTCACTGGTTAGTTTTATGCTGTTTGTGGCAAGAAGACGGCTTACCCACCTTAACTATAAGTGAGAAATTACAACAAGTTGGCGGCACTCTCACCGGCGTCATCGACCGTATGGAAGAACGAGGTGTTGTCCGTCGTGAAAGGGATGCTAAAGACCGGCGCATTTGGCGTATTTGGCTAACCGAAGAAGGCAAAGAACTACAAAACATTTTACCCCCCATCGCCCTCCAACTCCGCCAAGACACAGTAAAAGGCATCTCCATTGCCGACCAAAAACGCTTTTCTCACATACTAGACCAAATTCTCGCCAATCTTTCCGAAGATTGACTGCCCCTCTAACTATAATCTATCCTATAGGTGATATCTTAAAACTAACTTTTATTCCAAAATAGTACGCATACGAATCATTATCCGTTCGTTAGTTTTAAAAAACTCAAAATAGTACGCATTCTAAGTAAATACTTAGAAAATAACTAGACTAGCAACATAAAACCTATTTTGTATCCCCCTACAATTAAAAAATACTCAACTTACTTTTTCTCCCTACAATCCTAGTAATTTCCATAAATAAAACCTAGATATTTTATTCAAAAATCCATAAATAGGACAGAAATAACTTACATGAAACCAGAAAAATTTACAGCAATTTTCCGCTCTTTTGAATCTCGAAATTTTCAACTTTTTTTCTTTGGCCAGGGTATATCTTTAATTGGAACTTGGATCACTCAAGTTGCTACTATTTGGTTAGTTTATCGCTTAACCCATTCCGTTTTGTTATTAGGCTTAGTAGGGTTTGCGAGTCAGTTTCCTAGCTTTTTTATGTCTCCCTTTGCAGGTCTTTTTGTAGATCGTTACAACCGGCACCGCATACTAATTATTACCCAAGTGCTTTCTATGGTTCAATCCTTAGCATTAGCAGCTTTAGCATTGACAGGAAAAGCTGATATATTTACCATCATTATCTTAAGTATTTTTCAAGGGCTTGTAAACGCCTTTGATGTACCAGCCCGGCAGAGTTTTGTAATGGAAATGGTCGAGAAAAAAGAGCATTTAGGAAACGCCATAGCTTTAAATTCTTCTCTCTTTAATGGAGCTCGTTTAATTGGGCCCGCCATTGCCGGTTTATTATTAGCAGCAGTCGGGGAAGGTATTTGTTTTTTAATAGATGGTGTCAGTTACATTGCCGTAATTTATTCACTTTTGGCAATGCACTTAAAACCCCGTAAAATCTACCCTACAAACACTCGTCCTTTACAACAATTAAAAGATGGATTTGTTTATGCTTTTGGCTTTCCTCCCATTCGTTCAATTTTATTATTATTAGCATTAGTTAGCTTTGCTGCTATGCCCTATACAATTTTAGTTCCCGTTTTTGTCACCGATATTTTAAAAGGTAATTCACAAACTTTAGGATTTTTAATGGCCGGTTCAGGCTTAGGTGCTTTTGCCGGTGCAATTTACTTAAGTTCACGGCAAACTGTACGCGGTTTAGGTAAAATTATAGCCTTAGCACCGGCCCTTTTAGGCATAGGATTAATAGCCTTTTCTCTATCGCGTAACTTTTGGATTTCTTTCCTAATTATGCCCATCATTGGTTGTGGAATGATTTTACAAGTTGCCTCCAGCAATACATTTTTACAAACTATTGTAGAAGACGATAAACGCGGAAGAGTAATGAGTTTATTTACAATGTCTTTTATGGGAACTGTACCCCTAGGAAATTTAGCCGGCGGTACTTTAGCCAACTATATTGGTGCACCCAACACCCTAATATTAGGAGGCATTTGTTGTATAGCAGGCTCATTTGTTTTTTATAAACAACTCCCCACTTTAAAACCTTTTATCGTGCCAATTTATACAAATCTTGGCATTATTTCCGAACTACCATCCACCGACTTACCCACAAGATAAAAATCTTCTTAACACTCAAAAAAACTAACTTTTCAATCTTGTAGAAGTTTTTCAAAACCCAGTTTCTTAAAGGAACCGGGTTTTTGCCCTACCATACTGATCAAAAAAACCCAATCTTAGTAGCTATATCATTAAAAATTAAAAATTTAAACACAGAATATTAACACCATCAATATACTTATACCAGTAGAACTTTACCTTTACTTAATATCTTAAAAACCTATCAATAAACATCACTTTGTTATTCTACAATCGCCCAAACCTTATTATTTGAAATCAATTTATAGCATTTTTCTATGATTGAACCCCCCTTGCCCCTTCTACTAGGGAGGTTATTTTTGTACTTGATATGATTGAGAACCGCTATAATAGCAAAACTTAACTTTTATTGATCCAAAACTTTATTATTAACTTCGTTCGCTATTTCCTTTTACCTAACAACCAAACACAACATTTTTCCCTCTCCAAACCTTGACAAATACCCACAAAAACCTGAGAAACCATAATCCGCACTTACTTTATCAAAAAAATACCGAACTCTAGTATTTTTCCCTAAAAAATTTGACAAAATATCAGTATTTCTACTGGTGTCAAAATGAACAAAACAAAGCAAAATAAAAAGCAGTTAAGCAATTATTTGACATCTATCTATGGATAGAAAAACGCCTCGCTTCTTCATCTTCGTCCTCGCTTGCAGTGCAGTGGGAGTCATCCTTGGCGGAACTGCCAGCCAAGCTGAAATTAACCAATGTCAAGCGGCTCCCAACCTCAGCAATGAGTGCCTAACCCAAGATCCTCTCTACAAAACTGTGGAAGGCATGAGCGTAGGTTTATTGGCGGGTGCGGGTGCCGCCCTTGGTGCCACCGTTGAGATATGGAAAAAGAAAATTTAAAACCAACCCTACAGAAACCCGTTCCCTCAAAGAAACCGGGTTTCTTAACTTTTTAGTAGGGCTTGGTTAAGAAACTTCTTGTTTATCCTTGTACACCTGTTCAAGCAGTTTTTCCACTTGCCTTAGTTCCGCAAAACGACCACGATCTTTAAATAAAATTTTAGCTTTTTCCAAAGGCGGAATCGCTTCATTTACCTTGCCTTGCTTCCACAAAGCCACACCCAAATTATAAAGCGCATCGGGATAATTTGGATTAATTTCTGTTGCGCGGCCATATTCCGTCGCAGCAGCCTCCCACCGGCCTTGCTCTGCCCTCACACTACCCAAAGCATTATAAGCCACTGCATAATCAGAATTCAAACGAATAGCCTCTTGATATTCAACCACCGCTTCTTCAAATTTCCTTTGAGCCGCAAGAGCATTTCCTAACTTATAGTGCCAAATAGGATCATTTTTTCTTATTTCAAGAATTTTCCGAAAAACATTTTCTGCCTTAGCAAAATCTCTCTTATCAAAAAGCTCATTTCCTTTTTGAATAAGAAACTGTAAACGCTGTTGAGAATTAAGCCTTTGTAACTGTTCCTCTTCCTCTTCTTCCTCTTCAGTTTTCGTTGATTCTTCGTCCGGCTTTGGCTTTTCTTCTTGAGCATAAAACTGAGACTCTACCGGCAGCGCAAACACCGGCAAAACCAGCCCCATTACCCCCCACGTTATCGCTCCCCACAAAAGCAGCACTACCCGAAGTAAAATAAAGTTTTTTGTGTAATTTCCCTGCATAAACTCCTCAACCTAAACCTCTTATTTTATGATACCGCCCCTATGGTAGCTTGTTCCAAACAATCAAAAAAATACCCAATCAAAAAACAACCACCATCATAATTAAAGCAACCATCCCTCACCTCACCAAATAATTTTTTCAAAAAATCACCCAAATAATACCAATAACTTTCAAAAAATAGGACATTAAATAAAACTGAATTCACTTAAGTATTTCCAACCCAATTAAAACCTATCTTTGTTAATAAATATTACAAAAAATAACCGATAAATATTATGTATAAAAAACCCCAAATGAACACCTTTTAAAACCCCATAATCACCCCCTAAACCCCAACCAATCCTCAATAACCCGCACCAACTCCTTCAACTCCGCCTCACTTAACTCTTGCCCAAAAACAAAAGTTTCCAACTGCCCAGACAGCATTCCAACCCGCAAAATAACCGCCAACAAAGCTGGGCCATTACCCTCAGAAACCGGCCCCATAGAAACCTCCACAATTTCCCCAGTTTCCCCACCAAACCGACGATAACTCAAAGACCAAACCTCCTGAAACTCAATCACAAATCTTTCCGAATCAAAACACACATAAGTCCGCTCAAAATAACTACGAGAACGACCCAAAAAATTCCCAGCCCCAAAACAAACCCCAAAAAAAATTACCCCACCCAAAAACGGAATCAACGAAAAAATAGCCGGAAACCCCATACCCACCAACATCAAACAACCACCCAAAAAACCAACCCGTACCAAAGCAGGTGATCTTGCCAAAATAGAAGAACTTTTTACCTCATTTACTAACAGCTTCAAACCATTTTTAAACCTATCCCAAAACCGATTTAAAACCATCATCACCGGCTCAAAAATCTCCACCTCCACCCGCGCCGGAATCGAAATTTCCAACCTCCCGTCCCTCACATTAAAAACTACCCGCGTTCCCACTAATCTCCCTTCGTATCTCTCACTTCTACCCTCTATACTTAACCTTTCCTCCATCGCCTCCCGCGCCTCCAAAGCAGACTTAAAACGCCTTTCTAAAGCAGGTTCCGTCATTCGTTCTAACCAACAAACGAAATATAACCTCACATTTTTACCCACCTGCTCCCGAAAATCAATCCGCAACTCTCGCAACGGCAAATCAGCCGGAGCAACCCCAGTTATTAAATGTATAAGAGTCGCCCCCAAAGCATACAAATCAGAAGCCTGAACCGCCTGCCCGCCATACTGTTCCACCGGCGCATACCCATAAGTCCCCACCACCGTCAAACTTCCCCCAGACACCCTCATTTGATTTTGCACCGCCCCAAAATCCACCAAAAAAACTTTCCCATCCTCCCCCAAAATCAAATTACTAGGCTTAATATCCCTATGTAAAACCGCAGGTTTCAACTCATGCAAATAAATTAAAATCTCTAACACATCACGCCCAATTTTCCGCACTTCTTCCTCAGAAAAAACTTTCCCACTTTCCAGCAATTGCTTAACAGAAAACCCCGGAATATAATCTTGAACCAAACCAAAATAAACCGTCGGTGCATCAACCGAAAAATAATCTCGATATTTAGGAATTTGGGGATGATTTAACTGTTTTAAAACCTTAGCCTCTCGCTCAAACAACTTCAAATCATCCCAAAACATCCCACCAAATACCAACAACTTCACCACAACCTTATCGTGAGATTCTAAATCCTCAGCCAGCCAAGTTTGGCGACCATAATTTTCAGAAAAACACTCCTGAAGTTGATAGCGATTTTGTAAAACCAAACCCGATTTAAACATACTTTTTAGGGCAAAGCTGTGTCCAGAATTTCAAATATCAAGACACAGCATTAGCCTACCTGTTTTTCATATAACTTAACAACCAATTAGCCATCGTTGCACGGCGAGTTTGTCGCGGCCCAAATTCACCAATTTTATATCCCTTAAATCCTAACTCTTCCTTCAAAAGCTGCTTATTTTCCGACGGAATAGAGCGCGTTAACTTAACAGTAGGAGGCCGGTTTTCTATAAAATCTGGTGGTTCTGGATATTCAGAACGCCACTCCTCTGGAACCGCCGAATTATCCCACTTATTAGAATTCTCATCATAACGATAACCCAAATAATGCCAAACCAGCCGGTTAACTGTCGCATCATCCAATTCTTCTTTTAGAATCGCCCAAATTGTCTCAAAATTCAAAGCCGGTAAATCAGACATAACTCCATCTACATTAAAAAAACATTCAAAGGGAAACTTTTAATCAAATCCCTTACCTCTCCTAGCATACAACCTTTCATATCCTCCAAACAATAACAACCACACCACCACAACCACCCAATGCAAAACAACCGCCGGCCACACCGAACCACTGTACCAGTAAACCACCGTACACCCCACACCCAAAACCCCCGCCAAAAACAAAAATATCGGATCAAAAAAAACTTCTTTAGCCAGCGGAAAAAAAATAATAGCATTCAAAGGATGAGAGACAATAAAACAAATTAAACTCAACAACATCCAACCCCATAAACCCAAACCAGAAACATTTTCACTCCTATGAGGTAAAAACAAAACCCGAAAAAACAACTCTTCAAAAAAAGCCGGGTGCAACAAAGAACCAAAAATCACTCCCAAAACCACCCCAAGGGATTTTTTAGGTTGGAAACTCAAAAAACCAAACCCCCAACCCACCGGCAAACTAATCAAAATATAAACACCTAAAATAGCCCCACAAAAAACCCAATCTTCCCATGTTGTCATCGTAAAAAAAGCTTCGCTAGCTCGATAGATAAGCAGCTTAAAAAAATCTTTCCCAATCATTGTATAATCCTTTTTTAGCCAACCTTTTTACTTTAATATTTCCTGGCTTTATCCAAACACCAATAAACCATGAACCCTGAAATAATCCAGACCCATCTAATTATATCCGGCAAAGTTCAAGGAGTCGGTTATCGTTATTACACAGCACAACAAGCCAAAAAGCTAGGAATCACCGGCTGGGTAAAAAACCTCCCCGATGGTCGAGTCGAAGCCATTTTTGAAGGAACCCAACAAACAATTACAGAAATGATAAACTGGTGTCGGCAAGGGCCATCAGCAGCCCAAGTAACCGACATAAGCATCAACCATGAAAAACCTCAAGGACATAAAAAATTTGAAATAAATCAATAATCATTGAAAACCAAATAAAAAAGCAAAAAATCCAAGACAAAAAATCAATGAAAATAATATTACTTGGAATAATTCAAGGATATAAAACATTTATTTCCCCTTTATTTCCGCCCGTATGCCGGTTTGAACCAACCTGTTCCCAATACGCCCTCCAAGCCATCGAGAGATTTGGGGCTTGGAAAGGAGGAAAAATGACAGTAGCCAGAATATGCCGGTGTCATCCTTTACACCCAGGCGGATACGATCCAGTCCCGCCACCAGAAGAAAATAAACACAATTAACACCCAACAGCAAAACCAACTCGCAAAAAAAAAGCAGCCTTATCCAACACAACGGCCCCAACTCATGCTATTTTTCAACGAGCGTCTTAAATAGTGAGGAGCCGCAAAGATCGCGCAGGGGGGGGTGTATTGGTACATCTCAAGCACCCATCTGGGGGCACAAAGCACGCAGCAACGCAAAAAAGGAGAAGCGCCGCATGAGATTCCACTGGCTACTACCCAGCATAATTTCCGTATTTTTAGTATCAACGAGCGCACAAGCGGCTCGATTACAATCATGGCGATTTGACACCACCGAAAACCGACTTTACATAACAACTGATGACGGCGTACAACCAAAAGCGCAACTGCTATTTAACCCAACCCGCTTAGTAATAGACCTACCCTCCACCACCTTTGGCCGTCCCCAAATGACCCAACCCGTAGGAGGAGCCATACGAGCCGTCCGAGCAGGCCAATTTGACGGAAACACAACCCGTTTAGTAATAGAACTCAATAGCGGCTACACCATCGACCCCCAACAAGTCATCGTCCGAGGTCAAACAGCCTCCGAGTGGACAGTACAAATCCCTGAAGCCCAACTAATCACCGGTACAACCCCCTCCCCCTTACCCCCACAAACCACCGCCGCCGGCCTTCAAACCACACTAAACAACGTCAGAATTACAGGCGACGGACTCTTTCTTGACACCAGAGGAACAACCCCAGAAGTTAACATCGAGCAAAGCAGCGACCGCTCAACCGTCAACATTGACCTACAAAACACAACTCTCTCACGCCAACTGCAAGGCTACCAGCAAAACGTCAATCGCAACGGCATCAGAAGCATTCAAGTAGGGCAGATCCAAACCAGCCCGCCGGTGGCCCGCATCACCCTAAACGTCACCGACCCCAACAAAGACTGGACAGCCAGCGCCAACAACAATGGCAAAATAATCATCCTACCCCAAAACACAACCACCACAACAGCCAGACAGCCCCAAGTTTCCGACACCCCCATCGCCGGCCAACTAACCACCATCCAATCCGTAGAAATGAGTGGCAGCCAAATGGTTGTCCAGACAGACGGCCCCTTCACCTACACAAGTGGATGGGATAGAGCATCCGGTTATTTTCAAATCACCATTCCCTCCGCCCGCATCGGTGCCGGAGTCAGATCACCCCAAACCAACGCCCTCCGAGTCGCCCTCCAACAAGCCGACCCCAACACCGTTGTCATTTGGGTACAACCAGCCCCCGGAGTTCAACTCAGCGAACTCAACCAACCAACCAATCAAATGCTCTCCTTGCAACTGCAAGCAGCCCCAAACACCCCCCCCAACAACACACCCGAAGCCAACATCCCCCGCATCCCCAGTGGCCGTATCAGCGTAGTCGTAGACCCAGGACACGGCGGCGGCGATGTCGGAGCCGTCGGTATAGGTGGCCTTCGGGAAAAAGACATCGTAATCGATATTTCCTACCAAGTGGCCCAAATGCTCGAACAAAACGGCATCCAAGCCATTCTCACCCGCACCGACGACCGCGAAATCGAACTCGAACCCCGCGTCCAACTTGCCGAGCGAGTAAACGCCACCCTATTTGTTAGCATCCACGCCAACGCCATTAACATGAGTCGTCCTGATGTTAACGGTATAGAGACGTTCTATTACAACAGTGGCCTTGGTTTAGCTCGCAGCATTCAAAGCAACCTCCTCGCCGCCACCGGCGCCAACAACCGAGGAGTCAAGCAAGCAAACTTTTATGTCTTACGCAAGACAACCATGCCCGCCGTTTTAGTAGAAGTGGGTTTTGTCACAGGTGCCCAGGATGCCCAACGCATGGCCGACCCAGCCTATCGTCGAGTCCTAGCAGAAGCCATCACTCGCGGTATCCTGCAATACATCCAGCAAAATCGCTAGTAACTATGGGTTCACTAAATATAGGATGTTGTTAAAATCGCTCTTCCAGAACCCAGCCTAAATTAGCCCATTTGTCAAAAGTCAAACCAGGCTGCTAAAACACAAGCAGACAAACGACAGCGACAATGGACACATAATCTGACGCTGATTGCAAAACAAATGACAGAAGAAAAACGAATTGGTATTTTTGATAGTGGTGTAGGTGGCTTAACTGTTTTGAGAGAGCTTTACCGGCAATTGCCAACGGAATCCATACTTTATTTTGGAGACACGGCAAGACTGCCCTACGGTACTCGTCAAAGCACAGAAATCTTGCAGTTCGTCCGTGAAATTCTCACTTGGATGACCGAATGTGACGTCAAAATGGTGATCATGGCCTGCAATACCAGTTCCGCCCTCGCCCTCGAAACCGTCCGCTCTGAATTTAATATCCCTATCCTCGGTGTCATTCTCCCCGGTGCCAGAGCCGCAGTCCAGCAAGGACAACGTATAGGCGTCATTTCTACTCCCGCTACCGCCGCTTCCAATGCCTACCGGCGAGCAATTCTTGAAATCAACCCTGATAGCGCTGTCTGGCAAGTCGGCTGTCCCGAATTTGTCCCCCTCATCGAACAAGGCAGAATAAATGACCCCTATACTTATGAAGTAGCGCGGGAATATCTCGCTCCCCTCATGCAGCAGCAAATTGATACTCTCATTTATGGCTGTACCCACTACCCTCATTTAGAGCCGGTCTTGCGCCAAATTCTCCCCAGTACAGTGCGCTTGATCGATCCAGCAGTCCATGTGGTCGCAGCCGCAGCCCGTGAGTTAGAACTTTTGGGCCTCCGCGAAACCCGTCAACCTCTACCGACTCGTTTCGGCGTCAGCGGTTGTCCCCAACAGTTTGCTCAACTTTCCCGACCTTGGCTAGGCTACACTCCTTCTGTAGAAAAAATAACCTTACCGACCTTGGTTTATGAGCCAGTTCATAAGGCTTCTGCTGAATAATTACCTTGCTCTTTCATAGACACAATCAACATCAGTTTCTATTTATTGAGTCGCCACCAGCCTTAAAAATCCTGGTGGCTTTCACCTCATTTTCATCATCATTAAAATACTCACCAAAAAATTTTTACTATTGTCACAAATTCTTCAATTTTAATATTAAATAGCTCGGCTTTAACTCCCACGAACCTAAACACTAAAATTTTTGATAACTTATTATAATTCGTAGGTTTTTATAATTGTAAAAAACTAAATGCTAGCCTCCCTCCTTCCCATCCTTATTAGCAAGGTAAGAAAAATAAAAGAAGACCAGCCCATAAAAATTATCGGGTTTTCTCTACCCTCTACCATCAAAACTTATTTCAGAAAACATTTTTAACTTTTTACTCTCGTCGTGTTTCTCTGAGCAAATCCCAGTAAAACATAAATTGTTAGCAGATAACCCGTTGCCAAAAAAGGAATAATTAGAGGAATATCGTGGTAAGTCATAGGACGGCCATTCTTAGGGTGAGCGGGGTGTGAGCGAGACGTTAACTTAAAAATTCAATTCATGTAAAACCATCAGCATTTCCACATCCAAAAGCAGAAAAGCTGATATCACAATGCAAACAATTGGGAAAGTTATTATCCCCAACAAATTTATCTTTCTCCCGTTTATTCCACCGAATAAACACACCCGTTCGCCCTTACCCCAACGCAGCCAATCCCGCAAATTTGAGTTTTTCAGAAAGCTAACCGACTTAGTTTTGATATGCGATACACACCAAAACCAAACTATAAAGCACTCATTGACTTAAAACGACTCCACAATCGCAGCGCCGTCTTCGCCAGAAAAACTTTCATTGCTCGTTTTCAGAACTGGCTGGCTTACCTTAAACCAACGGCCCCACCTTTATTAACTTCCCCACCCAGCAAAAAACCATTGCTTTACATAGCAGCAGTTTCTCTTAGAGTGGGTTTGAACAACAGGCAGACCCACAATTTTACCGCCAGCGTAGGGGCGAACGTCAAGGAGATTTTGCCGGAGTACAGTTTTTAGATTTTTTAGTATCTGTTACTGTTTCTCCGTGAATATATGGAATTGTTGAAATTCTTACTCTAAAAATAACACAGATCCGTATTTTTGACAGCCTCTCTCAGCAAATCCTTTACAAATCTACATATTTTCAAAAACCCCTCAAAAAGGTTCCCATACAAGTAAGCAGTCACCAGCCTCCACCGGCCATTCTCTGAGTTATCTGACAATAAACTGAGAAAATCTTCCCCTACCGTTCACTTTATTAGTGCAGCATACATTTTCAAAAATATCTTAAAAACAAAGCTTTTAAACTAAAAAATTGCTTCATTTAAAATGAAAAAGCCAAAACTACCACCAGCCATTCTAAGCAATGTAGAGAAAATCAGCACACTACATTACACATAACCACCCTTCGCCGAGCAAACAACTTCATGCAAAAAACCCTGACAAGCAAAAATATAAAAAATCACCGGAACAGACTGCTATTGCCCCAACAAAACTTTCAGGACAGCACAAACATATCTTAAAAAGATGATAAGATATGTAAAATTTCGTAAATAACGCCTGAGTCAGCCAATCCATGACGTCAACCACATCTCTTTTTTCCCCGGTTGAAGCAGACCTGCGGGTGTTGACAGAAAACCTAAAAACACTCGTAAGCGCCCGTCACCCAATCCTCTTTGCTGCGGCGGAACATCTGTTTGGCGCTGTGGGAAAACGAGTGAGACCGGCAATCGTCCTACTAATCTCAAGAGCAACCATGCTACCAGAAGAGATTACACCACGACACCGGCGACTCGCTGAAATTACGGAAATGATTCATACCGCCAGCCTAGTCCATGACGATGTGGTAGACGAATCAGAACTCAGGCGAGGAATTCCCACCGTCCACAGCAGTTTCGGCAACCGCATCGCCGTCTTAGCCGGAGATTTTCTCTTTGCCCAATCCTCTTGGTACCTAGCAAATCTTGATAACCTCCAAGTCGTCAAACTACTATCAGAAGTCATCAAAGACTTTGCCGAAGGAGAAATCCAACAAGGGCTAAACCGATTTGACACCAGCTTAACCATCGAAGCTTACCTAGAAAAAAGCTACTACAAAACAGCATCCTTAATCGCCAATAGCTCAAAAGCCGCAGCTATTCTTAGCGACGTAGCCGATGATTTAACAGAAGACCTCTATCAATATGGACGCCATATTGGTTTAGCCTTCCAAATCGTCGATGATATCTTGGATTTTACCGCCTCCACAGAAGGATTAGGAAAACCGGCAGGCTCCGACCTCAAAAGCGGAAACCTGACAGCACCTGTACTATATGCTTTAGAAGAAAAACCTTATTTAGAAGTGCTAATCGACCGGGAATTTTCCCAAGAAGGAGACATAGAACAAGCTCTCGCTTTTATATCAGAAAGTAAAGGCATTGAGCGTTCCCGTGAACTAGCCACCCACCACGCCCAAGAAGCAGTGCAGCATTTATTGAAGTTACCACCTTCCGAATGCCGGCAAGCCCTAATGGATTTAGCCGAGTATGTAGTAAGTCGGCTTTATTAACAAAACAAACATCAATAAAAACCTATAAACAATAACCCGATTTCTTTCACGAAACCGGGTTTTTAAGCACATTAAAAAGCTCAAGCAATATCAGGAGGAATATTAAAATTGTCCTTTGGCTGCGACTTTAATTTTTTCAACTCTTCCTGAATTAAATATTGCACCTGAGAGCGCAAAACCTCAGTCCCCGTTGACTGATTACCCGGAATATCAAAAAAAAGAATACTCTCGACCGGCTGTAGAGTCAGCATTTGAAATAAAATGTGAATCACCGGCACCGGCCATGCCATTAACTGCGGATTTTTAGCCGCAAACTCCCCAGACAAAGCATCTTGACTAGTAGGAAACGCATAAATCACCTGCTTTTCCAAATTAGGTTGGGCGCGGTTGCTTAAAGTCGTCAGTACCCACTCACCTTTAAGAGATTGGACAATATAATATTGAGCATGACTTAGTTGACCGGCCAGAATTTTGAGAGCCGGCGCAATAGCCGCCACGATCTGAGGAGTCGTGCCATCTTGGGGGGCATTATCAATTAGAACTTGAATTTGTTTATCTAAATTCATCAGCGTTTTGAAGCGAGGCTATAATCTTAGCATAAGAAAAGCCAGATTATTTGACTAGATCAAAACAAAATTCAATAACCTCAGACAAAGCCGGTGCAGAAACAAAACCATTTAGAAAGGCTCAGAATTTAATCAACAAAAATATTTATTCTGGTTACAGATAAGAAAAATTTACTAATTAAACATAAATTTATTGCTGTTTTTACCGTTCAAACAGTGAAAAGAGAAGTTTAGGTGAAAACTCTCGCTTTACCGCAAAAGCAATGCTAGCAAAAATAAACAAAACTTGAGACCCAAGGAACTCAAGTTTCAAACACTTTGGTGAGTTAAACACTCACAAGCCCTTGCTAGTTATCTATTAAGCATAGGCGAAGCCACACCCGCCTCAAAATCCAAATAAACGCCCTTTTTAGGAAGCGTACTAGGGTTTTGCATGGCAACAAACCATACAAAGGGAGACCTACAAGAGAGCGTGGAAGTAATATTTGAGCTACTATACACAGAACTCAAGCAGGCGACTCGCGCCTCCGAAAGCAATTGCCGAGAAGTAGCCGGTCGGCTTGCCGAAGAAGTAACGCGCATTTGCCAACAAAGCCAGCGAATTCAAGCATCCGGCGAAGTAGAAACCTGGGCAACAGCCCTCGCCAGACATAGACTGCAACAATGCCTTAACTATTACAATTTAGGTTCACGGCAGGGGCGAGTAGAACTACACAGCACTCTCAGCGCCATAGTTTACCGTTATCTCACTCCCTTGGCCGCCGGATCCAGCTATCAAGCGCGGCTGAGTTTGATAGAAGACTTTTTGCAAAGTTTTTATGAAGAAGCCTTAAAAGCTTTTCGTAGAGAAGCCCACCTGAGTTTGAAATATAGACCCCAAAGCTTGCTAGAACTAGCCGAGTATATGGCCTTTGCCGAACGTTACGGCAAACGGCGGATTCCCTTGCGAGGGGGCCGGTCGCAACAGCTAATTATATTGAGAGCCCAATCTTTTTCCCAACAGCAACCGCCAGAAACTTCCGTAGACATGGAACAGGCTGCCGAAGGGGCCGGTGTAGAGTCGGATCAAACCTGGAATGATACCTCAGTCCAGCAAGTACGCTCGCAAATGGTTTCTAGCGAACCGGAACCAATGGTTGAAGACCTACGAACAGAAGTCATCACAGAATTGATGATTTATCTCGAAGAAAATAAACAAAGTGATTGTGCTGATTACTTTGCCTTACGTTTAAAAGATTTAACCACCGGCGAAATTGAATCAATTTTAGGATTAACCCCTCGCCAGAGAGATTATTTGCAACAAAGATTCAAATATCATTTAATTCGATTTGCCCTGCGACACCGTTGGGAACTTGTTCACCAGTGGTTAGAAGCAGACTTAGAAAAAAATCTCGGTTTATTGCCGCAACAGTGGCAAGAATGGCTTGCTAAAATGGGGGCAGAAAATAAAGAATTAATAAAATTAAAACAACAGGGGTTTGCAGATGCAGCCATCGCACAAAAGTTAGGCTGCACCGTCAACTCTGTTCAAAAAAGATGGTTTAAACTACTTGAGCAAGCTTGGGAACTTCGCAATCGTTTAGTGTCCGGAGAGGGTACATCTACTGATGAATAGTGACTCAGAAGCGCTACAAAGTCTATTCGCTCAGCTTTTACACCAAACAGCTACCGATGCCTCATCTCAGACAAATCAATCGCCTGAGAATGAAATGTCTATGGGGGTTGAGGCTGAGGATGACTTACTATTAGCTGAGATCGATCCCTTAGATTCGGAAGATATATCTCTTCTGGTTTCTAATGATTCGGCTTGGGACTTTGCAGAGACTTTGCCAACGTTAGCTACTCCGCAAATACAGGAGGGCCAACCTTTTAGTCTGGGAGAAATACCTGTCGTGCAAGACCGTTTTAAGGCGTTACTAAAGCGCAGAATGGAAACTGAAATTCAATCAAAACCGCCGCTCTTTCCTTGGGAAACCGAGGTCGTTGAATATCCAGATGGTGGATTTGAGGCTGTTGTTCCCGATTCCTCTTTTTGGGCAAATCATCTGAGTAGTCTTAATCTCCCGGCGGTTCCTCAAACCGTTTTGTTAGAAATTTTTGAGCGTAGTCTGAGTTTGGTTAATTCTTCAGTCCGAGAAGGGGTTAGGTTAATTCGGGCTGTGGAGAGTTTGTTTCCAGGTCAATCGGGGGCACTTAATGAGGTGGCTTCTTTGGTATTGCTGGGGGCTGCTCGCGGGGGATCAAGTTTACCCCCAACCTATGAACAGGCAACTGCAAGTCAAAAAATGCACCTGTCTTTACTGGCAGCGAGGGAAATTATGGGCCATTTGAGGCTGGTGGTTTCACCTAATCAGCCAGTAGTGGAGCGTTCATGGGAAACTCCGGTTGGTATGGTGATGGTGGAAGCTTTTTATGAAGCGGACATTAATTTGCCAAAATTGCGGGTGCAGTGTCAGGTTCCAGCCGGGGGTTTGTTACAGATGTCTTGCGGCAAAGTTTTTGCTAGTGCTCACCGGCCTGATGCTGGTTGTCTGAGTGTGGAGATTTTTGATCCTCAACCCGACACTACTTATTCTCTTGAGGTTCGTTTAGATCAGCTTGAGGCTCAACCGCTGTCGCTGGCAGTTTGTCCGGTCTCCTAAACAGAGGTGAGTGCTTGATAGTTTGAATGTAAAAATTTCTGATCATATTAAAAGTTTTGCTGCTTTTAATATCTTCTCGGTCTAATTTGCTTGGTGATGGGTGGCAGAACCTTTAAAGGGATTTTAGATTAAAGAGGGCAATGAAATTTGAAAGGCAGGCCCTCCTGCTGGGTTTCAAATTCATGCTTTTGTCTCTAAAATCAACGCACCGGACATCTACCATGTCAAATTCTTTTGGAAGTCGTAGCCTTTCTAATTTTCCCCTGATTGGGGATTTGTGGCGACGCCTTAAATCGATACCGCCTCCAGTGCCGGAAGAGTCTATCTGGCTAAGGGTGTTGGTACAAGCCCTTGTGATTGTGGCAATTATTGCGACTGATATTGCGGCAGAAACTCAAATTAGCTTTTGGGCGGTGCCTTTGAGTATTGCCGGAGCTTTTTGGAGTTATCGTCAGCGTCGCCGTGCTAATGTGCCGGTTAAATTTGTACTGGCTATTGGAATGCTCCTAGCTTTAGGATTTTTCTTTCAGGGGTTGTTTGCATCTGTTCTTGATGCAACAAATGATACAAGAGCAGTGCTGGCTGGGTTGTTAATTCAAGTGCAAGTCCTTCACAGTTTTGATTTGCCCCGTCGCAAAGATTTGGGGTATTCAACCGTGATTGGGCTAATTTTAATTGGGGTAGCCGGTACCTTATCTCAAACTTTAGCTTTTGGGCCGTTTTTGTTGGTGTTTTTTGCCCTTGCTTTGCCAACTTTAGTTTTAGATTACCGCTCACGTTTAGGGCTTTCTCAACCTAGGTCTCAAAAGCAAAAAATCAAAAAATCTCCTCAAGAAAATCGCCGACTTTTTAAGTTTTACTTTTTACTTTTTAGCTTTATTCTCGGTTTAGGTTTAGCAGTTTTTGCTCTTCTTCCTCGCTTTCCAGGGTATCAATTACGGTCTTTTCCTGTTAGTGCGCCTATTGAATTTCAGGGAGAATTTGATAGCAGTCGAATTTTTAATGGTCGTTTGAGTCGTGGTAGTGGTGAAGGTTATAATGGGGCCGGTGCAGGCGGTCAGCAAGAAGAAGGCCCTGGTCAACTTGATGATACTTTTTACTATGGCTTTAATAGCCAAATGAATATGAACCTGCGGGGTGTTATGAAGCCCAAGGATGTAATGCGGGTTCGTTCTCAATCTCCTGGTTTTTGGAGAGTTTTGGCTTTTGATCGCTACACCGGCCAAGGATGGAAAATTTCTCGCAATGAACAGGCAAAAAAACTTTCTCGTCCGCCTTGGTCTTATCAATTTTATGTGCCTTCGCCAATAACTTCAAATCGTACAAAAGAGGTAATTCAAACTTATACGGCTATTTCAGATATGCCGAATTTGATTCCGGCGTTAGCAGAGCCAAAACAGCTTTTTTTCCCCACTCCAGAGGTGGCGTTTGATACTGAGGGGGGTTTACGTTCGCCGGTAGAGTTATCGGAAGGTATTACTTATACTGTAATTTCTGATGTTCCTTATCGCAATCGTTCGGCATTGCGAAATGCTGCTCCTATTTCTTCTAAAAATACCAACGGGTATAAAATTTTTCAAAAACTTTATTTGCAAGTTCCTCCAACGATTGCGGGTAAAGTAAAAAAATTGACTGAAGATTTATTAGCTCAATCTCCTACACCCATTACTTCTTCCTACGAAAAGTCTTTGTATTTGGCCCAAGCTTTAAAACAGCGTTATCAATTAAAGCCTGGTATGCCGTTTTTAGAAAAAAATGAAGATTTGGTAGATGCTTTTCTTTTTAAATATCAAGGAGGGTATCCCGATCATTTTTCTACTGTGTTAACTGTGATGTTACGCTCGATTGGCATACCGGCTCGTTTGGTAGTTGGCTATGCCCCCGGACAATTTAATCCGTTTACGGGGTTTTATATTGTCCGCAATACGGATGCTTATGCGATGACTGAGGTTTATTTCCCTAAGTATGGTTGGTTTGCTTTTGACCCAATTCCGGGGCATGAAGTGATCCCGCCTTCGATTGAAGAAAATCAAACTTTTGGAGTTTTACAACAGTTTTGGAGTTGGGTTGCCGGTTGGCTACCATCCCCTGTTACTGGTTTTTTAAATCGGTTATTTGGGGGAATTTTTACTAATATTTTGCGTTTTTTTGCCTGGTTATGGAATTTGCTTTCTCAGGGGTGGTTAGGGTTATTTACTCTAATTTTGATGGGAATGGGTTTGGTTTTTGCCGGTTGGTTGAGTTGGAAGAGTTGGCGATTTTGGCGTTACCGTCGATGGTTGGCTAAGTTAGCACCTGTTGAAAGTATTTACCAGCAAATGTTGACGATTTTAGCTGAGCGTGGCTTTCCTAAGCATCCTGCTCAAACTCCTTTAGAATTTGCCAGGAATTCTCAAATTAATTATCCTTCGGCATGGGGTGAGATTGTTAATGAAATTACGGATGCTTATGTAGGCTGGCGTTATGGAGGTGTTGGGGCCAATATGAATTTCCTTTCTCAGCGTTTACAGTTGTTGAAAAAGCAATTAAGTCGTCGAGTTTCTCGCTAATAAGTTCCAATTTTACTAACATTAAAGCCACCAATTAAACTTGGTGGCTTTATTTTTAATCTTTATTAAGCGGACAAGTTACAGTAAGTTTTCCAGACGAATCTGTGAGGGTAACTTCGTCTTTATAATGTCGAGGTGTTCGCATCAACAACTCCCAAGCTTCACCGGCATCCAGTAAGTTCATTCGGTTTGGATAATGAATTTCTAACAATTCTTGAACCAAGGGGTAATAGTCTGAGTTTATGCTGGGGAAAATATGATGCTCTGTGTGGTAAGAAAAATTGAAGTGCAGCAAGTCAAAGATTTTTGGAACCCGCAGGGAAACACTATTAATGAGGGGGTCATTAATGCTTGTCATTCGACAAGTCATGTGATTGGTATAGATGTAAAACATTGCTCCTGCATGACCAATTGCTATCGGTAGAAAGTAGCCAAGGGCAAGTTTTAGAGGGTGAAATCCTATATAAAATAAAATGCTCACATGAATGGCTACAATTCCTAGAAATTCCAATGCGATAATTAAACGCTCTTTTTTAGGAACTTTAAAAGCAGCAGGCACATAACTAACGGATTCACTATTAAAAAATACCACAGACGATAAATTCCGAAAATTATGTACTCCCCAAGATGCTGTCATTCCTAAAATCAACCATAAAAAATTCACTTCTACAGAAGGAACAAATAGATTTTGAATCCATTTTCCCCAGGTTTCAGGCTGTTTAGAAAGGTAATTGCGATCTGGATCTTTCAGGGAGTTTGTGTGGTTATGATGAACAAGGTTATGAAGATATTTCCACTGAGTCGGAGGCATCCATAACATCGTTAGTCCCAGAAAGCTAATACAATAGCTCAACCAGGATTTTTTGATGACACTTCCGTGCATAATATCGTGGGAGCTAAATAACAAAACTATGACGCTATTAGCCATTATTAAGGCCAGAGGTAAATAGAGCCATAAAAGATAAATTGGCCATTGATCTAAATGAGCCGCAATTCCCCATCCCAGTAATAAAATCCCGATATTTATAAACAGGATAAGTAATTTGTTGGGGTTCGGATCAAAAGCATCTACTGGGAGCAAAGGGCGCAATTTTTTCACATAGACGGATTGCGGAATTAGTATTTGGCTGTCTAGGGAATTGATGGTTTTTTCTGAGAGCATTTTTTAGCCAACACCTTATTAAAGGTGAGGCAATGAGTTGTTTTTTTAGTATATCTTGTTTTGTTACTGTTATAAATATTACAAACTAACTACTTAGGTAAATTAAAATTTATTAATCTCATAGAAAAAATAAATTCTAAATTGCCGCTAAATGTCCATTTTTCCTTTGAAATTAAGAATTTTTTAGGCTACTGGTATTGTTTAAAATTAATATTTTCCTCTTGAGGATAAAACTAAATATTTGGCTTTTAAGGAAAATCACAATTAATCCTAATTAGGTTTTTCTTAGACAAAACCCCAGAAAAAAGATATTTTTTGGGTAATTCAGTCTTCAAAAATAGTTAATTCTTGGGGGTGACATTGCTTAATTTGTACAGTTATTCCTTTGGCTTGTTCCTGTTCGAGGTCTTCGATGTAATCATCTTTAGATAAAAGGGCTTCTTTAGCACTGATAAAGGGGCCAAAATAGTAGGTACAGGCGGGTTCTGTGGTGATAATTTCTACCCACCAAGCTAACTCAAATTTTTCTAAGTTAGCAGTAAAAATATCTTCTATTGTTGTGGCTAGTTTCATTATTTTTCCCTCAAGTCTAACGGCGTGTTTGTGTGGGAGATCCGCTGCTTAAAACCTGTGGTTTTTTCTTAAAGTATTGCTGGATCTTTTACTTTGAGTGTCGCATTTTTTGTCATAATTGGTTGGATAAGTAGGGGGAGGTTCACCGACTTTTCTATGGGTGGCTTTTACGTCCCTGCCGGTTTTCCTGCTCCACTCATGAAAATTTTTTATCCCCATAAGCTGGTTTGAATTTTGAACACAGAAAGAGGAGTGTTTTGACAAGATTTATATAAACACACAAAAATATCAGACAAAGCCTTGACTAGAAGGAGAAGCCGGTACAAAGCGCATAGATTGTTCGCCAGAGGTATTATAAGTGTTGTTAGGACTTTTTAAAGATTTTGCGTTGGAAGAAGGAAGGGCCATATCGCTATCACGGGAAGTGTCACGAAGAGAACTTTTTTTTGAATTTCGAGGCCCTTTCATTTTAGCTTTTAGTTGATAGCGTACAGTTCGATAAACTACATAGTAATCAACATCCACACCGCAATTAGCTTTTAACCATAGCTGAATTTCTCCATAGGTTTTAAAAGCTTCTGGTTCTTGGACTTTTTGCTTAAGCTGTTCTAAGGCTTCTGGGGGAATAGTTAAGGGTCTACCGGCAGGGATATATAATTTTAGAAAGCCGGTTAATCCTTCCGTTTTATACTTTTGAAACCATCGGTATATTGTTGATGTATCTCTCACTAGTAATTTAGAAAGAGCTTCCAGAGTAGTAACTTGGCCTGACTTAAGTAAGTACAGAGCGTGGAGCCTTTCTTTTTTTTGGGTATTCGTTTCTTTTTTGAGGAGATTTCTCAACTCTTCGGCAGTTTCTTGGATTTCTAATTTAATATGATTCGCCATCTGAGCATTTCAAGGGAGGAGAATTCATCTAGCTTAACTCATGCAACGTTATCACAAACTTGGCTTTTAGTGACCGAGATCGGGGTCTTTTTCTCCCAGGAGCGATAGTAGGTGGAATCATCGACCCATTGACAGAAGTATGATTAAATCAAGGGGTTTGCCATTTCCACTATACCTTTTAGGTCGAAATATTTTTTATCGCTGATAGGAATTGAAACAAAAAGATAAAGACAATGAAAAAAATCGGCTCAGGATTAGCGACAAATTTTAACGATCCAGGTATCTGTGCGTTAAATGTAATTGTGCGCTCAAAAGGATTTCCGATTCTTTGTTTACACGGCCATCCAGGTTGTGGGGAAAGTATGTCTGTATTTACAGACCATTTATCCCAGCGCTTCCAAACTTTAGCACCTGATTTGCGTGGATATGGTAAAAGCGCTACCAAAAATGATTTTGAAATGAGGGATCACCTTCAAGATTTAGAGGCTTTGCTGGAAGCTCAAAAAATTAAGCAGTGCTTAGTGTTGGGATGGTCATTAGGAGGCATTATAGGCTTGGAATTAGCACTCCAGCGACCAGAAATTGTAAGTGGGTTAATTTTAGTGGCTTCAGCGGCAAAGCCTAGAAGCAGCCATCCGTCGGTAAGCTGGCAAGACTTGGCCTACACCGGCATTGCTTCACTAATCAACCGAGCGATTCCTAGCTGGCAATGGAATATAGAAACCTTTGCCAAGCGCTCTCTTTACCGTTACCTAGTGGCTCAACACACGCCCATTGCCTATAAATACTTAGCAGATAACGCTATGACTGCTTACCTGCAAACCTCCAAACCGGCGGTACGAGCCCTCAACAAAGCCTTACGGGAAGGCTATAACCGTCTTGAAAGGTTGCCCGAACTAGAATGTCCCTGCTTAGTGCTGGCAGGAGATGCAGACCGGCACATCACTGCCGAATCAAGTTTAGAGACGGCCCAAAATATTCGAGATTGCGAGTTTCATTGCTATCCCAACACAGCACACTTGTTTCCTTGGGAAATACCCAACCAAGTATTAGCCGATATTGACCGGTGGATACAATTGCACCCGCAAGCAGTAGGCCGACCCAATGTTTTAGGCGCTGACGGAAACGGAAAATAAAAACTCTTACACATTTAGCTGATGGTTAACAAAAAAAAGTAACCCTACCGGTGGGTGGGTAGCTATTTTTTGAGTATCAGGTAGTGCAAGAACCCAGATCAAGGCTGACCGCTAAAAACCGGCACGCGGTGAGCCTCACGAATCTCCCCCAGGTCTTCAGAGACAGTTAGGGTAGTAGGTTTACAGCGCTTAATGAGAACTTTGATGCCTTGGGCGGATTCTTGTTGGAGGTCTTCAACATAGCCGGCTGCTTCGGTATTTGCTTCTTTAGCCGTAAAAAACGGGCCAAAGTAGTAGGTGCAGCGGGGACTTTCGGTGCTTATTTCCACCCAAAAGGCCAATCCGAAAAAGGATAGCAAGCTAATCAAGAATTCTTTCATGGTCATTTGCCTGTTTACCGTTGGCGTAGGGTCGCTTGTGGCGACTGGTTGGTGGGGTGATACGCAAATGTTCGCGTAATTTACATTTCTTTATACTCGGTTGTTTTTCTTTTTTCAATTGTTGGATTGTTTTACATCGACGTATCGCGTATTAACCCAGCGGTGGCGGTAAATTTCATAAAGAGCCATGCCGGTTGCTACGGAGACGTTGAGACTGGGAGTATCGCCCTGTAGAGGAATTGAAACTAATTCATCACAGAGGCGCTGTATCAAAAGGCTCAAACCCTCGCCCTCGGAACCAACGACTAGGGCAGTCGGGTTGTGGACTTTGAGAGTGTGTAGTGGTTGGCTAGCGTTGGAGGCTGTGCCGTAAACCCAAAAGCCTGCTGCCTTTAATTCTTCCAAGGCTCTCGCTAGATTGACAACCCTTGCGACTGGAAATTTTTCTAAAGCCCCGGCGGCGACTTTCATTACTGTTGAGGTAATACCAACAGCCCGACGTTGGGGGATCACTAAGCCTTGTACGCCCATTGCCTCGGCAGTGCGAATAATAGCACCGAGGTTGTGGGGGTCTGTAATGCTATCGGCAACGATAATTACGGCTTGATCACCGGCAGCTTTTGCAACTTCGAGCATTTCGGAAAGTTCACAATACTTATAGGGTGCTGTTTGAGCAGCTACGCCTTGATGGTTTGCGCGGCCTGTTATTTGGTCAAGGCGGCGAAAATCTACTTCATCGACGACGGTGCCATTTTGTTTAGCTTCTACTATGGCAGTATAAAAGCGGGGATCGTGACGGAGTTGAGATGTTATCCAAATCCGGTGGAGATCCCGGTTGCTGTTGAGGGCTGCTTGGACTGAATGGCGACCATAGATTAGGTCGGTTTCTTCATCGGAGGGGTTAACTTCCGCTTCGGGACGAGTTGAGTATTTGGGCGAGAAAGTTTTTTCCCGTTGGGGGGGACGATCTTGGGAGAAAGTTCTTTCCCGGTCTACCTTACGGGGGCCATCTTTGGAGAAGCTTTTGTCTGGTTTGGAACCATTGTCTTTTTTCGGTGCAGCACTGCGTTTAAATTTCAGGCCAGAAGATTTACCGGCACTGGGTTTACCCCGAAAAGATTTCTTTTGTGGTTTCTCGGTCATTGTTATGATTTCCTGAATTGTCAAGTTTTGTCAGCTATTGTTGACTTTTGCCGCTGTTTTTGTTTAGGCAGGTCGGCAGTTTTTGATGATTTTCGGGCAATGGCCCCAAGCGGCTTGAATCAGAAAGACTTATGAGTTGGGCTGTAAAGCGAGTTTCAAGTAACCAAATAATTCAGTTAAGCGTTTGGGATCGCTGAGGTAAAGATATCCAACTAAAGTTTCTAAACTGGTAGCTTGCTGGTAAATGGCCGGGGAGAGACGCTTCGGGCCGGTTTTGGTGGCGTTGCGTCCGCGTTTGAGGATCTCTAATTCCGCAGCGGTGAGGTGGGGTTCGAGCAAACTCAGGTGTTGAGCTTGTGTTTCGGCGCGTACTTGGGTTACAACTTCCTGGTGATAGGCATTTAATCGCTTGGGTGGCATTAAATAATAGCTACGAATGTAAAGTTCGTAGACGGCATCACCAAGATAGGCTAGGGCGGCCGGTGAGAGTTGTTTAATTTGGGAAGCTGATAAACAAGGCGAAAACAAAGGACTCAACGCTGTGGTTACTACACTATCTTCGTCGGGGCTTTCATCAAGCGTAGATGGAATCATCCGAGCTAAGGAAGGAGAGAGAGAATCAGATGGGGGATTCGATGCTGGAATAGTTGATATATCTTACCTGCCGTTGGGTGTTGTAAAGTCTGACTGTTGTTGTTTGTTACAAATGACAAAGGGCATTTGGACAAAATTGTTTTGTTTCTGTGTTTCTAATTATATGTTGTGATGGGCTATTGTCCTCTTAAAAAACAAGCTACCCAGCTAAAAAAAACTGGATAGCTTGTAAGTGGTTTTGTTCGTTAACTAGACGACTTAATGTTGTTGAGAGCTTCCTCGACGGAGGGCTGCAAAGAGAGAAATTTCTCTAAACGAACAAGCTTAACTGTTTGTGTCACGCGGGCATTGGTGACAATTTGTAAAGAGCCGCCTTCGGTTTGGGCTGATTTGACGATCTGCACCAGAGCGCCCAAACCTGAACTGTCAACAAAATCTATTTGGGAAAGATCCAAAACGAGATGCTTTGGCCCGTCTTCAATACATTTGCCGATGACTCTGCGAAAGGTGGCTTCGGAAAAGGCATCGAGTAATCCGGTGAGGCGGAATAACTGTAGGTTGTCCCTAACTTCGCGGGTGCCTCTGAGGCTAACCGTTAGGGTGAGTGGCTCAGCAATAGCTCCCTCCTAGCTGCATTTTGCTCAAATCGACGCTTTAGTATAGTTGCTTTCCAGTTACTTGTCTATACTTTCTGGCGTTTCGGGTAGAGGGCTACCAGAAGGGCTATTTTACGGTTGTGCTGGTTTGTGAGCGAGTTGAACGCATGGCTTCTACGAATTGCTCAAAGATATAGTCGGCGTCGTGGGGGCCGGGGCTGGCTTCGGGGTGGTATTGTACGGAAAATAAGGGTAGTTGTTTGTGGCGCATTCCGGCTACGGTGCGGTCGTTGAGGTTTAGATGGGTGATTTCTACTTCTGGGGTTAGGGTGTCGGGGTTGATGGCGAAGCCGTGATTTTGGCTGGTGATTTCGATGCGTTGTTGTAAGCCGGCTGGTTGGTTTAAGCCTCGGTGTCCAAATTTGAGTTTAAAGGTGTCTGCGCCGAGGGAGAGTCCGAGAATTTGGTGTCCTAGGCAGATGCCAAACATGGGTTTGTTCGCTTCTAATAATGCTTTGACGGTGGCTATGCCGTCGGTTACTGCGGACGGGTCGCCTGGGCCATTGGAGAGGAAGATTCCGTCTGGGTTGTGTTTGAGGATTTCTTCGGCGGGTGTGTCGGCGGGGACGACGATTAGTCGGCATCCATAGCTGGCGAGGCGGCGTAGGATGTTGCGTTTGATGCCAAAGTCGATGGCGACGACGGTAAATTCTTTGGTGTTTTTGTCTTGGGCGCTTTCGCTGAATTCCCACAGGTTTGTTGTGGGTTCATTCCATTCGTAGGATTGGGGTGTTGTGACGGCGGGGACTAGGTTTAAGCCGGTCATGTCGGGGGCTTGACGAACTGTGTTTAGTAGTTCTGCTGGATCAAGGATTTCGGTGGATATGGCTCCATTCATGGCTCCGACTGAACGGATTTTGCGGGTTAGGGCGCGGGTGTCTATGCCGTATATTCCTATGATGTTATGTTGTTTGAGGTAGTCTGATAGGCTGGTTGTGCTCCGCCAGTTGCTGGGTCTTTTGCAGATGTTGCGGGCTATGGCTCCCCTTACTTGGGGGTGGTTTGATTCTTCGTCTTCGGGGTTGATGCCGGTGTTTCCCAGTTCTGGATAGGTGAAGGTGACGATTTGACCACAGTAGCTGGGATCGGTTAAGACTTCTTGATAGCCGGTCATGCCGGTGTTGAAGACAACTTCTCCGACGGTGGTTCCGGTGGCTCCAAAGGACCATCCGTGATACGCGGTGCCATCAATGAGGATTAGTAGGGCCGGTTGAGCAGCAGAGTGCGGCATAAAGTAGTCAATATTTAAGTTTCACTGGCGTAAGATATTATCCCATGAGTTGATAGGGGCTGGTATTTGGTTTGTGTTGAATTGCCGGCTGTTGCTAACACGTTTTTTGTAGGGGAAAGTAAGGCAGTCACTGATGGGTCTGGGTGACTGCAATTTTTTAGCTGTTTTTGAGATGCTGGTTTTAATATCTTTTAGGATTTGTTGTCTATTCGTCGGCGCGTTATTCCTAGGATTCCGACAATTGCTGTTAATCCTACTAGGGTAGCTGGTTCGGGTACGCTTGCTGGTTCTATGGATTCGACCATTATTACTAAGTCGTTATAGTCCCAATCGCTGCTTATGCCTGCAATGTCTCCTAATGCTAAATCTTCAAAGGCAATGATGTATTCATTGTCTGTAAAGGTGCCTTTTTGTCGGCCTGGTAGTTGAAGTTTTGTTTGGTTGTTTCCTTGGTAAACTATGGCTTGTTGTTTTCCGTCTGGGTTTAGGCTATTTTCTGTGTAGAAAATTTTTCCGTGCCCGTTTTGAAGATAAAAGCCAAATTGGTTCCAGTTTGGTTCTTGGTAGTAGTTGCTGGTTAGGGGTGGGTTATTTTGGGGTATGCCTGTTTGCGGATTAAATTGTTGAGTTGTTACGTTGATTCCTGTTTCTAAAAAGTTAATTGTTGTGCCGGCTCCGGGGCTGTTGGCTCCGTCAAATAGTTGTATTCTTTGATTGTGGTTTCCTTTGTTATAAATTCCTAGTTTGTTTGAACCGGCCATGCCTGCTACTTCAAACATGAAGGTGCCTACTGATATGCCGGTGGCTGTGTTTGTAAAGGATTGATAGTTTGTCTGTGCTTTTTCGGTGTTGATTTGTGGGCCGCTTACTGTAATGTTATTCAACAAGTTTTGCAGGGAGTTTTGTTCTCCATCCCACGATTTACTAAAGGTTGCAGCTGTTGCTTTTTGGGTGCTACTAATTATTAAACCTACAGTTAGTAGTCCCACTGTGGCACAGGAGGCGTATTTTTTATAACCTAAATGTGTAAACATAGTTCCTCCTTGATTATTTTTACAAGGTTTAGGATGAGAGGTTTGTTGTTTTTAACAACTGTTTTTTAGAGGTTTTAACAAGGTTTAGTTGGTGAGAGTTTTAATTTTTTCTTGGCCCACTTTAATGTAAGTGTGGCAGACAATTTTTTTTGTTTTATTGTGAGCCTTTTGCACCCTAATTTTTTACTCTTGGGTTTAGTTGTGGTTCATTGATGAGCGCTAATTATATTCTTCCGTCTATTTCACTTTTTTAACTGGTTGTCTATCTTCACGCTTTCTGTGGCGCGGTCTGCCCTAAAGTTCAGTTTGGTTGGGTGAAAAAATTTTTTCGGGCGGTGAATATTAAGCGTTTCTTTGAATTTTGTGCTTTGTTTACCATTTTATGCTATCACGTCTGGCCGTTTTTGCTATCTACCTTAATCAATTCTTTAAAAAGCGTATTAATTTGAACCCCTTGTAAAAATTTTTTCTCAGATCAAGGGTCAAATTGCTAAACTATTTGAGGGCTGGGAGTTTGAGCTTAAGGAAGGGTTATTTCTTAGGCACATCGTTTATAAATCACGGCAATAGCGAAATAGTATATAGATATTTTAAAAAAGACTCCACAAGTAAATATAGTATGTCAAAATATAAGTTTGAGGAGGTAAAAAAAGCCCAAAAAGGATTTAATAGGCGCAGTGTTTTTTATGACTCACTTTAACTATAAAGTTCTTGGATGGTCTTTCTGGAGAATTACCAACTCTTACGAGATTTACTTTTGCACATACTCGCCTAAATTTTTTCATGTTTAAAAAATTTAAACTTAGTGCATCTATGATGTTTCTCTGGGCTGGTCTAGGTTTAGGAAGTGGGGGTTGCAACACCGGCCTGATGGGAGGAAATCTTAGTAGTAATAGTACCCCAACTACAAGCCCTAATCCTGAGTCTGCGGTACCGCTATCAGTACCAGCAAAACCAAAGCCAAAACCTCAACAGCCTGCTAGTTCGGTCAGTAATGATCCCAGTGGGGGAAAAACTTATCAATTAGCTTTAGATAAAGCCTATAGTGCGGCGTCTATTTCTCAATCTGCACAATCGCCTGATGATTGGAAATTGGTGGAAAGCCGGTGGGGAGAAGCAATTACATTGTTAAAAAGTGTATCGGCATCTAGCAGTCAATACAAATCTGCCCAAGGAAAAATCAAAGAATATCAACGCTATGCAACTATTGCCAAACAGGAAGCTATTAAAGCCGGTGTGCCAAAAAAACCCGATTCTGTGAGGGTAGCGGTTGGAAATTCTGGGCCGGTGGTGGGGGCAAATTCTAATTCTGATTCTAATATGTCGGGTGGGTCTGGAGCGAGTTCAGGGTTTGCGCCGAGAGGAGGGGCTAGTGGAGATGTAATTCAAGTGCCAATTAAACGGCGTGCAGGGGGAACAGCCGTGATTGATGTAACCTTTAATAATCAGCAAACGTTTGAGATGATTTTGGATACTGGTGCGAGTGGTACAGTGATTACTTCATCTATGGCAGCAGCTTTAAATGTAGTGCCAGACGGAGTGATTGTGGCTTCTACACCGAGTCACCAAGCTGTGCGTTTTCCCATTGGTAAAGTCAAAAGTATTGAGGTGGGAGGAGCAAGTATTCAAAATGTAACGGTGGCAATTGCAACGCAGCTTCAAATTGGTTTGTTAGGACAAGATTTTTTCAGTCAATACGAATTAACTTTAAAAGAAAGTGTAGTGGAGTTTAGGCCGCTTTAAGCGTATTTGAAAGGAGGATTTATTTATTTATGAAAAAAGGGAAATAATAAAATGAGAAAAAATTTCGGTGTTTTTGTGATGATGGCGGCGGTGACGATGGGTTGGCAACCGGTAGCGCTAACTCAAGAATATCAAGGATGTTTTTTTGTGGATGGCAATGGCAAAGTTGTGAGTTTACCATCACTTTGCCCTCAAGCTACACCGGCTCAAATTCCTACGACAAGTAATGATACAAAATCAGGGGTTTTTCAAGTACCTATTAAACGACGAGATGGGGGAATTCCTGTCATTGATGTGATGTTTAATGGTAAGCAAAAATTTGAAATGTTGCTGGATACAGGGGCTTCTATTACAAAAATTACGGAGGCAATGGCTAAGACGTTAGGAGTGGTAGCCGATGGAAAAATTAGAGCACAAGTGGCAAGCGGTGATTTTGTAGATTTTCCTACGGGGAAGGTTTCTCAAATTAATGTTGGCGGTGCTGTGGCAAGTAATGTGCAGGTTTCTATTGGTTCGGTGCCGCTTTTGGGACAGAATTTTTTTGGTGCTTATGATGTGACGATTAAAAAAGATGTAGTAGAGTTGCGTTCACAATGATAGAAAAAGAAGGAAATTAGGAAGCAAAAATATAGGGTTAAACTTTGTTATTGTTTAAGCTAATTTTATTTACCTAATTTCCTTTTGTTTAGGCAAGAAATTTAACAAGTTGTTGGAGTTTTGACCAGGCGGCACCGCTTTGGAGGATGTCTTTCGCAAGGGTGATGCCGGCGATGTGGTTTTTGAGGGGAATGGTGCCGGCGACTTGAAGGGCGAGGGAGGCATTGAGAGCGACTACATCCAGTTGGGCTTGGGTGCCTTTTCCTTGAAGGATGTTTTGCAAAATTTGGGCGTTTTCTGGGACGTCTCCGCCCTGTAATTCTCTGAGGGGGGCGGGGGTTAGGTTTAATTCTTTGGGGTTAAGGGTGTTTAAATGAACTTGACCGTTTTCTAGGATGGCTAAGTCGGAGATGTCTCCTAAACCGGCTTCGTCGAGTTTTTCTCGTCCATGTACAACGATGGCAAGGTTGGTTCCAAGTAGTCCTAGGGCTTCGGCGATGGTGGCTACAAGGTTGGGTTCGCTTACGCCGATGACTTGGCCGGTGGGCCGTAGGGGGTTAACGAGGGGCCCTAGGAGGTTAAATATGGTTCGGATGCCTAGGGTACGACGCAGGGGGGCAACGACTTTGAGGGCGGGATGCCAGCCTGGGGCAAATAGAAAGGTTACTCCTACTTGGGAGAGGGCGGCTTCTACTTTTTCGACGGGGGCGTTGAGGTGGATGCCTAGGGCTTCTAGGACGTCGGCGCTACCTACTCTACTGGAGGCGGAACGGTTGCCGTGTTTGGCTACTCGGACTCCGGCTGCTGCTGCGACAAAGGCGACGGCGGTGGAGATGTTAAATGTGGAAGCTCCGTCTCCGCCAGTGCCACAAGTATCTATTATGCTATTGAAACCTGGGGGGTTTTGGGGGCGGGTTTGGGCTTGTAATATTTGGGCCATGCCTGCTAGTTCTTGGGCGGTTATGCCTTTTGCTTGTAGGGCGGCGAGTATTGCTCCTGAAAGGGACTCTGGTATTTGTTCGTTTAACCAGCCTTGCATGAGTTGTGCTGCTTGGTCGCGGCTGAGGGGTTGCCGGTTGAGGATTTGTTGTAATAAGCTGGGCCAGTTTTCTGTTTGTGGGGTTGTCTGTGTTGTTGGGGTAGGGGTTTGAAGCATGGTATTTCGATGTTGGGTGTGTTTGATCCAGCTTATGATGGGTGGTCTGTTTTTGGGAGTGGGGGTGGATGGTTTGATAGTTTTTTGATTTTAAATTGCTTGTTGGCGATAGGCAATGGGAGGTTTTAATGAGAGGGATTATGTTTGATGGGTTGCTGTTATTTTTGAGAAATATTTTTTAACTGGGGGTTGATTGATAAGTTGACAGTTTTTGTTACAATTTTATTTTTAGTAAAGAGTTTTTAGGGTTAGGATTTAAAGTTATATCCGAGAAGGAAGCAAGTAGGAAAGGTTTTTTGTTCCTCTGGCAAGTTTGGGGATTAAAGTTTATAATGTTGGGTTTTTATGTCTGCTTTGGGTGCTAAATAATGGTATAAGTTAATAGTTTTGTTTGGTTGTTTCACGAGAGAAAATATGATGCATCGTCACAATGCTATTTTTCGTATCAAAAATTGGTCTTTTTTGAATTTCGGGGATCGAAAGAAAAATTCTGCGGAAAAAGGGGGTTTTAAGTTTTGGTTAAAATCTCTGTTGAGTGGGTTGAGTATTAGACAAAAAATTAGCTATGGTTATGGGTTAGCTTTGAGTATTGCTGTTTTGGGAACGCTTACTGGTCGGCTTGTGGAAGGTTACAGTAAAAATGTGGCGATGATGCAGTTAGGTAAAGCTCAGGAAGCGACGACTCTTTTGAATGATTTGCAAACGGCTATGATTTTGTCTCAGAATTACCAGCAAAAAATTATTGCTTTGCCTGTAGATAGTGAGAATTTAAGGTTTTATTATTTAAGTTTTTTAGAGTCTACTGTGCGTACTCAGACTTTGTTGGATAAAACTAAAGAATTTTGGGAAAATGATTATGCTTATTTAGATAATCCCCACCATAAAAATAATGCAAGAGAATTGAAAAACTTGTTGGTAGTTTATCAAGGGGCTATGGAAAATTACCAAGAGGAAGTTTATAAAATGTTCAGTGAATCTAATCCTGAAAAATTGAATAAGGAAGATTTGCAAGTTGCTAGAGAGTTTTTGATTAAATTTACAGAAAGCTCGGTTTCTTTAAAGTTCACTGAAGTTGCCGATAAATTATCTGAATTGTTACAATCTTTTGAGGAGGAAAGTAAAGAAGAATTGCAAGATTACCAAGAAGCGGAGTTACTAGGTACTTTAATTTTAATTGGTAGTTTATTTGCTTCTACGGCGACGGCGGGCGTAATGGCAGTTTATACAAGTCATGCGATTGCTCGTCCTTTAGAAAATGCTACAAAACTTGCTAAACAGGTGAGTGAGGAGGCTAATTTTGATTTACGATTGCCGGTGAATAGTGATGATGAGGTGGGGGTACTGGCAAGTTCATTGAATCAGTTAATTGAGTGGGTTTCTATTTATACACAGGAGTTGAAACAAGCGCAGGCGCAACTAATTCAAGTGGAAAAAATGTCTTCTTTGGGTCAAATGGTGGCGGGAATTTGCCATGAAATTAATAATCCTGTGAGTTTTATTTATGGCAATTTGGAATATGCAGAAAGTTATGCTGAAGAGTTGCTGAGGTTGATCAGTTTTTACCAAAAATATTATCCCCAACCTTTAGCAGAAATGCAAGATGAATTGGATAAGGCGGATTTAGATTTTATACAAGAAGATTTTCCGAAAATTATTGATTCTATGAAACATGGTGCGGAGCGTATTCGTCAGCTTGTTTTGTCGCTTCGTAATTTTTCTCGCTTGGATGAGTCTGATTTAAAAGCTGCGGATTTACATGAAGGTTTAGATAGTACGTTAGTGATTTTACATAATCGACTAATGACAAAGAATGTGGAAGTTAAAAAGCTGTACGATGAGTTACCTTTTATAGAGTGTTATCCGGCTTTGTTAAATCAAGTTTTTATGAATATTTTGGTTAATGCTATTGATGCGATGGAAGAACACAGGGAGAAAAAAATTATTACAATTTTAACTAAACTAGAAAAGAAAGATAATGGAAGGGAAGAGGTAAAGGTAAGAATTAGCGATAGGGGTATGGGAATTGCTGCGGAAATTAAGGATAAAATTTTTGATCCGTTTTTCACTACTAAGCCGGTGGGTACTGGGACTGGTTTGGGGCTTTCTATTTGTTACCAAATTGTGGAAAAGCATGGGGGCAAAATTAGTGTTTCTTCGCAGGTTGGGGTGGGTTCTGAGTTTGAAATAGTTTTGCCGGTTAAAGGTTTGTAGTGTTTAGCAATGGTTATTTTTTTCGTTGATGTGGGCATACTAAGTTAGAGCTAAATGCACATAGGAGACAACAAAAAATCGGTGTGTTAAGGTTGAGCTATTAACTTCTAGTTTTACCTAGAGAGTTTTCTCTTGGAATTAATTTAAAAGTGGGTCAAGCTCTAATGACCAGACAATTTAACAACGCAGGTGCATTAAAAAATAGTATTGCTTTTAGCTATCTTTGGGTAGCTGGTAGTTTTTTAGTGGTTATTCAATTAGTTTTTGGTGCGATTAATGGCTATCAGCAATTTGAGCAACAGTTAGACGATCTCGAAGCTAAAGCGATGATGCAAGCAAGGTTGCTGGGTGCTTTTTCTGGTGAAGTTCTAAAAACATCGGATGTAGGGATGTTAGAACCGGTGATCAAACAAATGGCAAGTGATTCGGATTTTGTCTATGGCCGGGTTCTAAATCAGGATCGACAAACTTTAGCAGAATTTGTGAACCGTGATAATTCTACTATAGCTGAATTGAAAGAAAAAAATCAATTTTCTAACAATGGAAGTTTGTTGATTGATAAGGCTAAAAATAATTATAAAGTTAGAGAAATCAAGTCTCCTATTCTGTTACAAAGATTGGTGGTGGGAGAAGTTCGCCTGGGTTATTCTGTAGGATCGGCGGAAAAAAAATTGATTGATTCTATATTTTTTATGGGTGTTCAATCTATTTTTGTAAGTGGTAGTGTAGTTTTATTAACGTTTTTTTTGTTTAACCGTTTTATTAGGAAACCTTTGCAAGATTTAGCTAATTTAGCTCAGTCTTTAACTGGGGTTGTGGAAATGCAAAAATTTGAGTCTTTGGAGCCGATTGTAGGAAGTTATAATGACGAAATTGGTAATTTAAAATCAGCTTTTAATGGGATGGTTTCCCAACTGCAACAAACGGTTTTTAATTTAGAACAACGGATTACTGAAAGGACTAGGACTGAGGAGGCTTTGCAACAAAGTTATAATCTTTTGCAAGCGGTGATTGAGGGAACAACAGATGCAATTTATGTAAAAAATACTCAAGGGCGTTATGTGTTAATTAATTCGGCTGTGGCTGGGGTTTTGGGAAGATGTAGAGAGGAAATTATTGGTAAGGATGATTTAGAGTTTCTTTCACCAGAAACTGCTCGTCAAATTATGGCAAGTGACCGCAAAATTATGATTCGTGGCGAAACTCAAACGGTTGAGGAAGTTGTGATGGTAAGAGGTGATGAAAAATTAGATAGTTTGGCTTCGGCGCGAATTTATTTGACGAAAAAAGATGTGTATCGTGATCCCGATGGACGGGTGATTGGTTTGATTTGTGTGGCGAGGGATATTACAGAAAGAAAACAAACTGAGGAAGCGTTACGTTTGTCGGCGAAGCAGTTAAAAGAACAAGCGACGCAGTTAGAGCAGACTTTGCAGGAGTTACAACGCACACAAGCGCATTTGGTGCAAAGTGAAAAAATGTCATCTTTGGGTCAATTGGTGGCAGGAATTGCTCACGAAATTAATAATCCTGTTAATTTTATTTATGGAAATCTTAGCCATACAGAAAGTTATTTTCAAGAGTTGTTAAAGTTGGTTCAGCTTTACCAGGCTTATTGTCCTGAACCAGGGCCAGAAATTGAAGAGTATTTAGATGAAATTGAGATAAGTTTTATTGGGGAAGATGTCCCCAGAATTTTATCTTCTATGAAAAATGGGGCTGAACGGATAGGTCAATTGGTGTTGTCGTTACGAAATTTTTCTCGGTTGGATGAGTCTAAGGCTAAGTTTGTGGATATCCATGAGGGAATTGATAACACGTTGTTAATTTTGAGTAGTCGGCTTAATAAGGAAGGTATTTCTGTTTTTAAAAATTATGGTAATTTGCCAAAAATTGAATGTAATGCAGCTTCTTTAAATCAAGTTTTTTTGAATATTCTTACAAATGCTGTGGATGCGTTGGTGACGAACAATCAAAATGGTGTGATTACAATTTGTACGGAATTGAAAGAAAATTTACAAGCTGAATGTAAGGATGTTTCTTCTTTAAGTTATTGTCATTCTTGGGCGGTGGTTCGGATTGCAGATAATGGGCCTGGTATTTCAACGACCATCAAACATAAGATTTTTGATCCGTTTTTTACAACAAAGCCTGTGGGGAAAGGTACTGGTTTGGGGCTTTCTATTTGCCATCAAATTATTGAAAAGCATGGCGGTCATATTTGGTTAAATTCTGAGCCTGGTCAGGGTGCAGAGTTTGGGCTTATGCTACCTTTAAAGCATAAACCTGTAGCTTCTGTTACTTTTTAAGGTGTAGTGATTGTCAAAAAGCTATGGAGGAGGTGAAACATTATAAAAAAATGTTAAGGCTACTGAGGGTAGGCGCTGAACTTAAACCGGCTTTTTTAAAGAAGAACTGGTTAATACCATACATTTAAATTGCAATGTTTTTTATAATTTTGGAACAAAAACCCTTTTGAAATCAGCGATATTTGGATATGCAAACCATAGGAATAATTTAAGCTTGCAATTTAAAAGATTCTTTATAATATAAAGTAACAATCTTGTTAACAATTTGGTTGTTGACAAAAGTGCAATTAAGACTTACGAAATAACAACTAACCTTTTAAAAAACCTTAGTTATGAAAAGTCTGGCAAATTTAAATCATCAGCAAAAATCATTTTTTACTAATGCTCAGTTTGGTTGGTGGGAGTGGGATTTGAGTTCGAGAACACTCACTAGCTTTGAAAATATAGAATCTTTGTTTGGAATCTCTGAGGGTAGTTTGGGGGGAAATAGCCAAAAGTTGCTGGAACTTATCCATCCAGACGACCGGGGGGTTTTTGGCGAAATATGGGCCGGTTTACCGCACTGGGATATTGAGTTTCGGGTGGTTCTTCCTGATGGAAGTGTTCGCTGGCTTGCGAGTCGCGGACATTGCTTGTGGGATGAAAATGGGATGCCGGTAAGCGCTGGGGTGTGCTGGGAGATTAGCAAAATCAAGCAAGCGGAAGCTAACTATAAAGAAGAACGGGATTTGTTGGGGGCAATTTTAGACACGGCGGGGGCTTTAGTGGTTGTGTTAGACCGCTGTGGACGTATTGTGAGGTTTAATCGGGCTTGTCTGACAATGACGGGTTATCCAGCGCGAAAATTAGAAGGAGAAATGTTTTGGCAAGTTTTTTTAGCACCGGAAGATGTACCTGAGTGGTTGCAGCGTTGGCATTTGGCAAATGAAGAAAAAATAGATGGGCCTTTACATTTTCCTTATCGAAATTTTGGACAATATTCGGAAGTTTCACAGGTTTATGGGGGTTTCCCAAAAGAACAAGAAAGTGACTGTGTTACTCGTTATGGAAATCGTCGCCGTATTGCTTGGACAAATACAGTTTTACTAAATAATGATGGCTCTCTTAAATATTTAATTGCTACCGGTATTGATATTACCCACCGTCTGGAAGCGGAGGTTGCACAAAATAAAATGATTGCTTCTTTAAAAGAAAGCCAGCAACGATTTAGAGCAACTTTTGAACAGGCGGCTGTTGGTATTGCTCATTGCGGTTTAGATCGTAGCTTTCTGAGAATTAATCAGCGCTTTTGTGAAATTGTTGGTTACTCTGCGGAAGAAATGCAGGTTTTAACTTTTGGAGATATTACTTTTCCTGAAGATTTAGAAACGGATTTAGAGCAAAGACAACTTTTAATAGATAACCAAATTTCTACTTATTCTATTGAAAAACGTTGTATTCATAAAGATGGTTCCCTTGTGTGGGTAAATTTGACGGTTGCTTTGGTTAGAGAAGGTGTAGAAAGTAAACAACCCAAATATTTTATTATTGTAGTTCAAGATATTTCTCAACGCAAAAAAGCTGAAGCTGAACTAGCAAAAGCAAAAGATAGTCTCGAAGATCAAGTTAAAGAACGCACCCGGAAATTATGGGTGGTAATTAATCAGTTGCGTGAGGAAATTAATTATCGAGAAAGGGTGGAAATTGCCTTGCGTAAAAGCGAGGCAGAAACTCGATCTTTGGCTTCTTTATTAGCAGAGGCGCAAAAGGTGGCGCACGTTGGTTGTTGGGAATTTGATGTTTCTACAGATCAGGTTACTTGGTCTGATGAAGTATTTAGAATTGTTGGGATAACGCCGGGCGAAATTATGCCGTCTTTTGTTGATTTTTTGGAGAGGGTCCATCCTGAAGATGTGAAAAGTGTTAAAAAATCACTAAAACGTGTGATGAGTGAGGGAAAACCTTATGAGTTTGATCAGCGAATTGTGCGCCCGGATGGAGAAGTTAGATATTTAGCGGCAAAAGGACAGCCGATTTTTGATCAAAAAGGAAAGGTTGTTAAGTTATTTGGGACGATTTTAGATATTACGGAACGTAAATTAGTTGAGGAAAATTTACGGACTTCGGAAGCTTTATTAAGAGAGAAAGCGGCACAGTTGGAAGAGACTTTGCAGGTTTTAAAACAGACACAAGGGCAGTTAATTCAAACGGAAAAAATGTCTTCTTTGGGTCAACTTGTGGCGGGTTTGGCCCATGAGATTAATAATCCGGTGAATTTTATTTATGGTAATTTAACTTATGCTGGAGAGTATATTGCTGATTTACAGAAGTTAGTATTACTTTATCAAAAATATTACCCTGAGCCGGTGGTTGCAGTGCAGGCGCATATTGATGCAATTGATTTAGATTTTTTGATGAAAGATTTGCCAAAGTTATTTTCTTCTATGCAGGTAGGGGCTGAGCGAATTCGCCATATTGTGGTTAGTTTGCGTAATTTTTCGCGTTTGGATGAGGCGGAAATGAAGCGGGTTAATATTCATTCGGGAATTGAAAGTACCCTAATGATTTTACAGCATCGTTTAAAAGAAAAAGGAAATCGTTCGCCTATTGAGGTATTAGAGGATTTTGGTGAGTTGCCGGTGGTGGAGTGTTATCCAGCGCAGTTAAATCAGGTTTTTATGAATATCATAAGTAATGCGGTTGATGCGGTGGAAAATAATAAGGGTTTCCGTAAGATTTCTATTTTTACTGAGTTAGTTCGGGGAGATAGTAATCGATTAAGCATTTTTGGTAAAGAGTTTTATCGAGATAGTCGTGATTGGGTTTTAATTCGGATTCAAGATAATGGTATGGGGATGTCTTCGGAAGTTATAAATAAGATTTTTGATCCGTTTTTTACAACAAAGCCGGTGGGCAAAGGTACTGGTTTAGGTCTTTCTATTTGTTATCAAATTGTTGAAAAGCATGGAGGTAAAATTTTTGTTAATTCTCAGTTGGGCGTGGGGACTGAGTTTACTATTTTAGTGCCTGTTCGCCAGCGTCTTGCTGAGGAAGTTTCAGCTGCCTAATCTCTTTGGGTATCTATATATTGGTGTGAAAAAATCTAAGCAAAGTTGCATACTTTTTTGGTTGATAAACTGTTTTTATTAACTGTTTAAGCCCAATCTAAGCGGTTGTGTTTGAGGAGGGATTTTAAGGGTTTATAAAAATAAAAAAAGATAAAAAACTGTAGGTTTACCTGTTAGATTTTAATTTTTTAAACCAACTAAGCAAGTTTGAAAAAACTCTTTTTTGAAATCATTAGGTTAAGTAATAACCGGGTTTTTTAAGGAAAAACGGGCTTATAGATACGGTTTTGCTAGTTCAGATAACTGTCAACTGCTGCAAATTATAAGCCCGTTTTTGGATAGGTTTTTTAATTGGGATAACTTAAAATTAGGTGAGGGGTAAATATATGTAAAAAGTGGTGCCTACGCCGGTTGTGGATTGAAAAGAAATTTGACCGTCGTGGGCGTTAATAATTGATTTGGAAATTGCAGTTCCTAAGCCCGTACCTCCACTTTTTCCATAGGTAACAAAGGGATCAAATAAGCGATTTTGAATTTGTTGGGGAATACCAGGGCCATTATCAGAAATTTTGATTTGGACGCGGTTATTGATGGGTCGAATAATGATTTCTATTTGTCCGCCCCTGTTATTAAATGCTTCAACTGCATTACTCACTAGGTTTTGTAAAACTCGCATTATTTTTGTTTGGTCAATGTTGAGAGTAATATCGGGACAATCGTAAATAAAAGCAACTTTTGTGTGTTGAAAATAGGTGCGGTTTAGTTTATGAAATTGTTCTAAGAGGTCTAGGAGTTTGGTAGGATTTTTATGTAAAGTAGATTTTCCTCGTGAAAATTCTAGGACTTCATCAGCCATTGATAGCATTTGAGTAATTTGGGCTTGAATGAGCTCACACCATTCTTGGGTGTCCTCGTCGAGATGCTGTTCTTTAAGCATTGAACTAGCGAGTTGGATGCCGGTAAAAGGGCTTTTGAAATCATGGATGAGGGTGTTTACCATTTCTCCGACTAAAACCATTTTTTCTTTGTAAACAACTTGGCTAACTAATTGTTCTGTGGTTCCTCGCAGATGTCGGATAATATTACGAAAGATATCTAGGATAACTTTACCGTTTGTGGTTTGTAAAATTTCCATGAGTTGATCGCAGGGAATTTTTGCTAGAGTAGTACCGGCAATGGCGATAGCTTTTGCACTCCGAGGTTGTCCGTCTAATACTCCAAATTCTCCAAAAAATTCGTTGGAGTTGGCGAAGGCTACGGTTTGATTTTTGCCAATACCAACTTGTTTTGTAAATTCTACTTGTCCTTCTAATACTAGGTATAAATAGTCTGGTATTTCTCCTTCTTCAAAAATTATGGTTTCGGTTGCAAATTTTTCTACTATTGCTTGCTGACATAGTTTTTCCCCTTCCAAGGCGTCAAAGTAAAGTATGAAGGAGTGATTTTTGAGATCCATCTGCGGATACCTGGATGAAATAGTGAGGAGGATGCTAATCTATCTTCTCTTAATTTTTGCAATCTCATAAAGATGGCAGGTTTTTTTAAGGAATGGATGAGGAATTAGTTTGTTTTTTGCTCGTTGTGGATGCTGTAAATTAAACGATTGAGCTAAGCCTACACTACAAAAGCAGGGAAAATCTATATTTTATAATTTAGGAGACAATGGTGTTTTTAGAAAAAATTATAAATTGTAACAAAAATGTTGACTTTTTAGCACAATTATGTTATTGATAGAGGCTTGTTGCCACTTTAATTGCACAAGTTTTAACTATAAAATAATCAAGGGTGGTCAAATGTAAGATAACTGGGTTTTTTGCTCAACTTTTTTAGAAAATGGGAGAGCAAAATTTATTATTTCAATTATTTGGATAAAAAATGAATCTTAATTACATTCAGAGAGGGTTATAGATTTTATGAACAAGCTAAAGACTTGTGGTTTGATGTTTAGTTTATTTTTGTTGGCAGTAGGTATGGGGCCGGTTTTTGCTAAAGATTCGTCTATTTTTTTAGCAAAAGCAGAACTAAATAGAAAAGAAATTCAACAGTTAAAATCTTTAGGAATTAAAGTTTTTGTTCCCACCTATATTCCGGCGGGTTTTAGAGTTGCAAAAATGGAGATAAAACCTTGTCCCAGTGGGACGGAACGTAGTGCTACAGGCGTTTGTAGATTTGGCCCTCAGTATGGTATTGTTTACCAAAATTCAAATAATACTTGTTTTGCCATTGAAGCAACCGGCGGGGGCGTGGGAGGTGTTCCTGAGTTGGTAAATCAAGTTAAATTAAATATGGGTGAGTTAGGGGAATCTACGCTTTATTATGGGCAGTACGAAATGCCAGAAATGCGTCGAAATTCTTCGGCATCTTTACTTTATATGGACTGGGCCGGTCGGGGGCCGTTTTATCGTCTTGTTGGTGCCGGTTTAGTGCGTCAAGCTTACTATGGAGAGCGACAAAATCAAAGAGTTTCTGAGTGTCGGAATGAAATTTCTCCTGAAGAAGCTGTAAAAATTATTGAATCTTTTTCGAGTTTGTAAAAAATGGGAAGTTTGGGTGGGTTTGTTAGGAATTTTCTGCAAATTTACTCAAACTTATGACGGCATTTTGTCCGCCAAAACCAAAGCCAAAGCAAAGTACATTTTGTAGGGCAATGTGTTGCGCTTTTTGGATAATATTTAATTCAAATTCTGTAGTGGTTAGTCCTACGCAGGGTGGTGCAATGTCTTTTTGCAAAGCCATTAAACAAAAGGCTGCACCCAACATTCCTGATGCTCCTAGTGTATGACCAGTGGCGCCTTTTGTTGAACTTACTGGCACTCCAAAAGGAAATAATTTTTGAATTAAGTTTGCCTCAAATTTATCATTTAAAATTGTGCCGGTGCCGTGAAGATGAATATAGTTAATGTCTTTTACAGACAAAGCACTTCTATATAAACAGTCTTTTATGGCTACGGCTGCCATTTTTCCATTGGGGTTAGGAGATATTGCATTAAAAGCATCATTTGTCAAGCCAAAACCTAGGATTTTTCCATAAATTTTTGCCTGGCGTTGCTGGGCTATTTGGAGCGATTCTAAAACAAAGACAACACCGGCCTCTCCTAAAACTAAACCTTGCCGGTGCCGGTCAAAGGGATAACAGCCGGTGGAAGCCAGCGCCCCCATTTGGGAAAAACCGGCCAAAGTTAAAGGAGTGATGGGCATCTCCACTGCACCGGCCAAAACCTGCTGACACTCTCCCCTTTGAATTAAGCCAAACCCCTGCGCCAAGGCCCAAATTCCTGTCGCACAAGCTGCCATAGTCGCTAAAACCGGCCCCGACGAACCAATTTGACGTGCTGCGGAGAGGGCTAGGGTATGGGGAAGAGAATTAATAAAAGAGTCAGGTATGGTGTCAACACCGGCCAACCGTTCCCATTCTGCTTGATGAGCACGAGACGAACCGATCACTACCCCACATTCCGATGCGGGTACTTTTAAACCGGCATCCTTTACAGCTGCCGAGACAACCTGCTGAGTTAGGTCAAATAAATCAACCGGCCTCTGGTGAATTAAACCCAGGGGCACAGGCGGCAGTTCCGCGTAAGGTTGATGTAATTTAATTCCTGAATTTCCTGCCAGGAGACGATTCCAGCTTAATTCTAAAGAATTTCCCAAAACTGAAATCAATCCTATGCCGGTGACAACAACATCCATATCTCTCAAACTTTCTGTCCGGTGGCCCTTCGGGGGTGATGTGCCGTGAGTACCCCGGATAACCGATGTCTTTACAAAAATTTACAAAATTCTCAGATAACTGGGGAGAGCATGGCCCTAGGCGGATAGGGAAAAGTAGGGGCCATGTCTTAATCCTAAGAGCCGGTTTTGAGATTTTCGGCACCTTTAGTGACTTTGGCAGACTCAATGCGGTCGCCACGTTCAATGCTATCTATGACATCCAAACCTTCAGTAACATTGCCAAACACGGCATAACTGCCATCTAAAAAAGGCAGATCGGCCAAAGTAAAATAAAACTGAGCCGAAGCGGAATCGGGGGCCGCAGAACGGGCCATTGCTACGGCACCGCGTTTGTGACGCAAAGCCGGTGCAGAACGAATTCCAGCTTTTTCAAAAGTTTGACTGTAGATGGGTTCTTTGCCATCTTGAGGCTTAATTTCCAGAGGAATAAAACGGGGACGAGAGGTGCTGGGGTCGATAAAACTACCAGTTCCTAAACGTTCAGCAGGAACATTCGGATCTTTGCCTTGAGGATCGCCACCCTGAACAACAAAAGGCTGAGGTTCTCTGACCACTCGGTGAAAGACTAAGCCATTGTAGACACCTCGCTGCACCAAATCAACAAAATTGCCTGCTGTGACTGGTGCATTAGTGCCATCAACTTCAATGGTAATTGGTTGGCCCTTGACCACCATCACCACAGTAGCCATGCCTTCCAAGCGGGGTAACTTGGCAAACTGGGCATTATCTGCCACTGTTGTTGTTTGGCCAGAAGGCGTTGTTTGGGCTTCTGTTGCTGTGGCAGAGGACTGGTTAGCTTGCTGAGACGCACACCCACCTAAGAGCAAAGCAGTCACAAAAAAAACTGAAATCAAGAAACTTTGAATTCTCATACCTATCTTTTATAGGAACCATAAAGGCCGGTGCCTTCAAACCATGAGGGCAAATTCTGCCTCTTGTGAGCAAATGCTCATGGTATCAGGGCCGGCCTTACAATCATAGACCTTCTAAAGGTACACCGAGAAAGCGAGCTAACTCAGCCCCTTGTGTTTCTAATACAGACAAAGACATGGGTTGACCCACACGAGTCAAGGGAATATCTCTGCGGCCTTTCAGACGTAAGTAGAGGGCACGACGGGGGTTGAGACCTTCTTTAACATCTACTTGCACAGATTGGACATCATCTGTTGAACAGTCAACTTCAACCTTGCGGTTTTTCCCTGGAAAGCCCCATCGGAAAATTTTCACTTTGCCGGTTTGCTGGTTAAATTCGTTGTAACCACCGCCAATATCGAGAATGATAGACAGCCATAGATAAAGGCTCAACAACAAAGCAGCTACTCCATAGAGTCCCATAACTAAACCTTGGGGGACAAAGATTAGTTGAGTGGGATCGGCAAAGGGGAGGAGGTTTTTGTGCAGATAGCTAGACAGTCCTGAGAGTAAAAAGCCGGTGCCACCGACGCTGATAACAGATGCCCAGAAATAATTGCTGGGCCGGCGGGAACCGATAATGTTTTGCCGCAGAATGCGGTCATTTTTTGAGATAGTTTGTCCAGTCATCTTATTGCCCGCTTTAACACTTCCGAAATTCATTTTGCAGGGGAAAAACCCAACTTTTTCAGTAGGGGTGTACGAATTTTGGTAAATTTCTTATATAGTTATGTTAACTTACTTAGAAACCTCGCCGTTTTAATACAAGAGGCTTAGAACAAAATGACCATTGCAGTCGGACGCGCCCCAGCGCAAAGAGGCATCTTTGATGTACTCGATGACTGGTTAAAGCGTGATCGCTTCGTATTTATCGGCTGGTCTGGCTTGCTGCTATTCCCCTGCGCCTACTTGGCCATTGGCG
>DATNQM010000035.1:0-20972 GCA_036704045.1 Halomicronema sp.
CTATGAAAAACCAGAAATTCCAGAAAAAACAAAAACTCGCTTAGACTATGGCTTGAGAGAAGATGCCATCTTATATTTATGCAGCCAATCTCTGTTTAAATATTTGCCCCAACATGACTGGATTTTTTCTGAAATTGCTCGTCGTGTTCCTCAAGCTCAATTTGCTTTTTTATCTAACAGTAAATTCGTTGATAAAAAGTTTAAAAAACGCCTTCAGCAGGCTTTTAAACAAGTCAATTTAGACAGCGAACAGTATTGTCTTATTCTTCCACAGCAAAGCTGGGCTGACTATTTAAACCTCAACTTAATATCTGATATCTTTTTAGATACACTAGACTGGTCTGGTGGTAACACAACTTTAGAAGCCATTGCTTGTAATTTGCCAGTTGTTACCTATCCAGGGGAATTTATGCGCGGACGACATTCCTACGCCATCTTGAAAATGCTGGGTGTTACAGACACCATCGCTCCAAATCATGCCGAATATGTCGAAATTGCTGTCAAATTAGGCCACGATTTAGAATGGCGAAACAATATAATTCAGCGCATGGCAGAACGTCATTCCTATCTTTACGATGATAAAGTTTCTGTCGAAGCCCTAGACAACTTTTATCGGCAAATTGTCCACACAGAATTAGTGAAATCTGAAGCAGCTTTGTCTTGAAAAAAATATCGCCTTTTTCTTACGAGTGGAGTATAGAAAAACCTTCCTTCTACACTCCATCAAACTGCAAACCCCTCTATTTTCACCCATGCAAATAACGCTGCCACATTCCCTCATAAGCCTTTTCCATTTCACGGGTAAATTGCTTACCATTCCACAGCGGCGAAGTTTTTCGAGATTGCCACAATTTCCAAGAAATCTCTTTTCGCAATTCCTCATTATTTCCTAAACGAATTCCCCACTCTATATACTCTTCATCTGTCCAAGCAATTCCCTCCGTCACACCTACATTCACCATCATTGTGTAACTATTGCGGGCTGCAAATTGTTGACCTACCCTCGTCACCAGAGGAACTCCCACCCACAACGTCTCCAGCGTAGTTGTTGCACCATTATAGGGAAATGTATCTAACACCACATCCGCCAAAGCCAAATTAGCTCGGTGAATTTGCTCAGAAGGAGCAAGGGGTACAAATCTTAATCTGTCTGCACCCACCCCTTCTTCTTCAGCAAGCTGAGTGAAAAAACTTCGGATTGATTCTGCTTCTGCCAAACCTTTAATTAAAAGATAACTATTCGATACTGCTTTAATAATTTTTAGCTGTAATTTTGCCGTTTCTCGATGCCGCTTATAACCAGTTTGGCCGGTAAAATAAACCACTGCATCTTTAGGAATTTCTAAATCTTCCCGCCGTAGCGTTGGCAACCCTACCTCAAAACCATCTACAGCAATATAACTATCAGGCAAACGCCAGATTTTTTCTGTATAATATTCTTGAGCCGAATCAGGCAAAACATAAGGGTCTGCAATATAATAATCAATCGTCGGCAACCCCGAAGCATCCCACCCCAACCAACTAACTTGAACTGGGGCCGGTTTAAAACTCATTACTTCACAAGTTGTATCCAAAGTTAAACTATCCAAATCAATTAAAATATCAATTTCGTCTTCTACAATTTGCTGAGCAATTTCTAAACTGTTATTTCCTTCAATTTTGCGAACATGATTCATTTGCTTCTCATACCATTCTTGCACCGGCTCTTTCTTTGGTTTATAAGTAAGAAAATACCCATAAAGTTCAAAGCGTTGGCGGTCATGTTCTTTAAAAAGCGAACGAGCCAACCATCCCACCGAATGACTATTAAAACAATGAGAAATATACCCAATTTTTAAAAGTTTGGTCGAGGCTTTTAAACTTTTATTTTTTTTGGAAGCGGGTTGATGTTGCTTAGCAACCTCACCCACATAATGCTCCAAATAAGACTGACAAAGACGTGCCACTTGATTTTGCAAAACTCGGTATTGCTGAGGTGCATCAAAAATATAAGGAAAAAAGAAACACGCAGACAGTAAACGAGAAGCCGTTAAATTATCTGAGAAGGCTGGCGGATTTTCAATCAACGATAATAACAAAGACTCTTGTTCTTCCAAAGCTAAACACGCCTCATTCCAATATCCACCGGCACTCATCAAAGCTCTTATGAGTTGGTGATTGCCATAAATTTTCTCTATTAAATTTTGGCTTAACTCATAACAACGTTTTGCCGCCTTAATTGCCTCAATATAACTTTGATTCCCGATATAAAAACTACATAAATGTGCCCAAACTTCGTGATAATTTTCATCAATCTTTAAACATAAATTGACTAAAGAAATTGCCAGATCGGGCCTGCTCATCGAATAATGAATTTTCGCCGCCATCAGCATTAAAAGTAAAGAAAAATCGTTATTTTCTTTTAAATGCTCCACACAAGCACCAGCAAACTCTAGGCTTAAAGGATGTAAAGGCGCAAAATCAAAAAGTTGCTGTAATGTTTGCATCAATAAAATTTTGTCAACGGCAACAAGCACCGGCTCTTGCAACAAAGAAATAACTCCCCAATTAGTCAAATCTTCAGCAGCCAAATTCTCCTGTTTAATTGCCAATTGCACCAAAAGCAATAAATTATTAATATGCGTCGGCATCACTTCGCGTAGGTGTTCTCGCAACAACCACACCTGAGAATCTTCACCCAATGCCAAGAATCGGACAGCTTCTCTATCCAAAACCTGTACAAGTTCTGCGGTACAGCGCTCAATCTCCTCATCCTCTCCATCCATCATCCCACACAGCCATGTTGTATTAGCTTCCTCGTCTTTCCCTGCTAACAAAAACGACAATCCCAAATACCAGTAAGAAGACTTTTGTTGCGGTGAATTTTCAATCGCTTGCTCGTAAAGCGAAATCGCCTGCTCATACTCTTGTTTTAGCAAATACTCATAGGCAAGCTGCTCCAAATTTTCAGACTCAGCCGGCGATAAATTGACCTTCATAAGACAAAAAAATACAGAGTGATGTAATTAAAATAGGAGTGAGCAATTTACTTTACCCACTCCCAACAAAAATTTAGACTTAACTTATCAAACAATACTATTGCCGCAGGGCAATAAATTTTTATTAACCCAACTTGACATCATTACCTGCACAGGCACCATTACCACCGGTGGCAGTAGCGTTAGCTGCGTTGGCGTTGGGGTTTTTGGCTTCGCAAAGGATGGCAGAAGTCAAGGATTCGTTGACACCACCGACGTTGGTGACGCTAGTGTAGACATAACCTTGATATCCTTTCAGGTTATTTGTGCCTCTAATGTTGGCATTATTACGAACCTCAGTTACGTTATTTCCACCACCTGTAATAGTGTAGGAATAGTTATCACTGTCTTTTACAGAAATGCCCAAGTCACTGAGTTGAGAGGCAAAAGCTTGTTTTTCCAAATAAACCGCTTGTTGCGCCCGGTTCATCGCACCTGTGTTATTTCTAGCTTCCACTTGCTTGGCTTTGTTGGTTTGGCTCAACAACGAAGGCAAAGCCACAGCCGCCAAAATACCAATGATGATAACCACAACCAGCAGTTCAATTAGCGTGAAACCTTTATCTTGTCTTTTTTGATTAAGGTGTTGCAGGAATTTGGCTTTAAATTCGCTCTTCATATCTAAGGCTCCTTTAGGGGTGAGATGCTTGTTTCTTTCTTCGTAGTTTTAACTTACCCCGTTTCCCTGAGTTTTATATCACACCCATAAAAATTTTTTTTCCTTCTTTTTTCTGCTTGGCTTTCAGAAAAACCCAGCTTAATATAATACCCAGTTTTGGTTCTTTTGATATCGTCAGCCCCCTAAAATTTTTGGCTAAACTGTCACGAACGTTCCAAAAGCACATACATAAAGGTTTCCAGTTCCGTTAACAAACCCGTTACTTGCTCCCACGCCTGCTCATAGCTCACCGGCTCAAGCGTCACCGAATCCACCGGCCTGATCTTTAAGCGCCGCTCCACCAACTGACTCACCGGCATCCCACCTTCCCACAAAGGCAGCAACGTAGCAGCCGTTGAACTTTCCACCATCAGCGGAGTCAGCGACACATTAGGAATATATCGACTGAGTTCAAAAGCTCTACTAGCTTCTATCGACGTAATCAAGTCTTGCTTCGCATCCTCATTTCTAAACTGTGGGTGCAGATGTACGGTCACATTTTCCCAATCTCCCGGCTGCCACTCACTCACCGGCACTTCTGCTGAAGTTTCCCCCGGATGTCCGCACCAAAAATCCAGAAGCCGGTGAACCGGATGGAGCAACTCAAACAAATGTAACTGCTCCTGCATCGAAAGTTCTGGTAAACTCATCGCCAAAAAAGCCGGTAAATTGTTCTGATCTTTAAAAAGATTCAACAAATCCCACTGTCGCCAGTTCACCATACTAATAAACTCTAAACCCGCCGCCTTCAAAGCCGCGAACATTTCAGAAATCTTAAATCCTTTATCACCCTGTAACAAATAATTACACAGCAGCCATTCTTCGTTTTTTTCCAAAGGACTCGCTAACCAACTTCTCGCTTTCAGCACCACATCATTTTTGAGAGAATCCATAATCTCCCGCACCACTTCCATTTCCATCTCACCTGGGTTCTCATCCATCAGCCCCATCATTTTAAAAGTTTTTTGAGCCTGGAAAAAATAGATTCTTTGATAATAGCTATGGAAATTAGTTCTAATAATTCCCTCTGGCTTAAGTACAGCTTTCAGTGCCTGCAAACCTGCCACCGTATCTTGCAATAAATAAAGCACTTCGTCCATATTTATATAATCAAACTGCATTCCCAATTGAGGCAAATCTTCTATGGATAGAACATAGCCTTCAAACTCTTTAAAGCCATGAAATTGTAAGCGTTCCTTAGATAGTTTTATTGATTCTTCAGAAATATCAATTCCCACAATTTTCGCCCCCGGATTTGCCTCCGCCAGAGCTAAAGCTTTATAACCACTGCCACAACCGGCATCTAAAATTACCTTTCCTTGAGTTTCAATTAATTTGTGATTCCTTAAATAATACGCAGTAATTAAATTATGATTAAACAAAACATCATAATTTTTTTTAGGAGAAAGTTCTAAAGGCTTTCTTGGATAAGGCCCCCTATCAAATTGCCGACGAATTTTCTCCAACATTTCCGCATCATCAGTCATTTTTTATCTCTCCCTATTTGTTGGTTTGGTTATTACACTCTAACTAACACAAAAACCCGGTTTCTTAACAAACTTCCTTGATTGGAGGTTAAAAAATAATATGAGAAACCGGGTTTTTAACAAGACCCGTAAAAACTTAAAAATTAAGGATTTTGACCGGCCCCAGAATTAAGATCCGCAGGTGGTGCCGGCACACCAGTAGGCGGCACATTACTGGGAACCCCAGGCAAAGGCTGCATCCCAGGGGGTAAAGTCATCCCAGGAGACACCCCAGGAGGCACAGGAGTCAAATTTGGTGTCGCAGGAGAAACAGGAGCATTTAACGGAGAATTAGAAGGCTTATCTTCTGAACCTGGAAGCGTCGCCAAAGCCACCCGTTCCCCACCAATTTCTCGCATTTTATCTAAAATTTGCACGACATCATTATATTTCGTTTCCTTAGCCGCATAAAGCACCATCAAACCCGCTGGATTTTTGTAGCGATAATCAAGTAACTCCTCATTAAGCTGTTGCAAATTAACACGCTGAGATTGCACATAAACCTGACCAAAAGCATCCAATTGTACAAGCAACATCTCCCGCCGCACCTGCGGTTGAGCCGTACTTGCCTTTGGCAAATCCACAGAAATAGCCTGCTGGCGAGTCAATTGTAAAGCTGCCAAAATAAAAAATGTCAAAATACAAAAAATGACATCAATTAGCGGCACAATTTCGATCCGAGCTTCTTCCGCAGGAGAATCAAAGTTAATTTTCATAGCCTAAAAACGCCACAAATCCAAAATTTTTGTAAGAGAAATCAACAACAATAGACCTTTAATTATCCCCTTGGTGAGATTCAGAAGACTTAGCATCTTCATCCGGTTTAGAAATCTCCTTACCACTCGCCGTTGATAAATGCGCTCCATTGTTATTAGCCAATGTTTCAGAAACATCTATCGTAATTGATTCTTCTGCTGGTGTATTTGATACCAAATAAGAGTTACTTTCTTCCTCCAGAGGTATTGTAGAAGAAGAATCAATGGAAGAAGAAGGTCTGACCACTTGATTTTTATTACCCTGAGTTTCAACCTCCTCAATATCTATTTCTGGAGGTAAAGAAGAAGGTTTTAAAACATCTTCCCGACGAGAAAAACGCTCATTTTCTTGTGGACGAGAATTAACAGCAGGCGATGTTTCACTAAAGCGATTAAACTTGTTCGCTTGAGGCCAAAACTGCCGATAAAGCAACTCTAATTCACTTCCTGATTTGCGAAAAATTTGAACCTGCTTGAAAATAAACGCTTGAAAAATTCGGTAAAAAGCCAAACTTGTAATAGCCACAACTAGGCCGGTTGCTGTACTAATAAGTGCTTCCCCAATTCCCAGGGTAACACCGGCCGCTGATGATGTTCCCAAATCCCCAAGTCGGATTGAGCGTAGCGAATTAATCAAACCCAAAACCGTACCAAGCAAACCCAGCAAAGGCGACAAAGCGATCACCGCCTCTAAAACCTTATCTCCTCGTCGCATATTGGCAATTTCATCATCCGCTGCCGACTCCAAAGCCAGCCGAAACAGTTCCGGATCAGGATTTTGCAACCGCAGAGGAGCATACAAAAAGCGTCCTATGGGCTGCCGGTTCGCTTGTCTAGCGATTTCATTGGCCACTCCCCAATCATAACGAGCCGCCTCTAAAACACGATTTACTATCGCTCTTTCTTTGATGGCAATATTCGTCCAAAACCACAGCCGCTCTACAATGGTGGCAACGGATAAAACCGACAAAGCCAGGAGGGGCCACATGGCGGGGCCACCTTTGTCAAAAAGTTCTCTTACTAAATCTAAATTCACGGTTTTTCTTATCCTCCCTTGTGATTGCGTGTTGTAAGTTTAGTTTTACAGGCTGCCGTCTCCAAATCCCAGGCATTTTAATTGTAGGGATATAGCATCACCTTGCAACTGTAAAAATAAACAACTTTTCCCCGCCACCGGCACAGTTTTACTTTCAGACATTTTCATCTAAGTTTAGTTGAGATCGGTTGTCTGGTAAATTATTTGTTAGACATAGATAAATTGTTGCATCCCCTCTACATTTTTTTAATTTTTTTTGTTATCCCTTATTGTTTTTTTACCCATTCCTCAAAACTTATAAACCTCTAAAATTATAAATTTTTCGTCTGCTCAAACTAGGCATGATAAAAAAACTGACGAGCTTTTCTTTTTACCCTATTCTTAGTCAAAAAAACTTACTTTTCTCGAACTTCTATCATAATTACATAATAAGAAATAAACTCATCAATAGTTAAAAAAATTACACCAGATAAAACCAAAAACATTGCCAAAATGAATAAATAAAGCGGTAAATTATTAACCCAATTACCAGCTATCAAAAAATTTACCCCTATGCCAAAAGAACTTAATACAAAAAAAGCTACAGCAATTGTACAGCACATCAACGAATTACGAACATACCAAGCCCGACGCAATAAAACAGCAATTTGATGCTCAATGCTGCTACAGCGAAGATTATCAAAATGTTCGTCAAGAGACTGATTAATGTCTCGTCTAATTTTACGCTTTTCATCATTGAGTAAGCGAATACGATTAAAAACACAAGTTTGTCGAGCATTTAAACCCAACAAAAACAAGCCATTAGCCGAAATCATTACTGCCGGTGCAAGGATAGCTTGAATAGCTTGGGTTGCTGTAAAAACAGTATTATTCATATTTTTTCCTTGGCAAATATTGACCCCCAAATCATTGATGTTTCAAAATTAAATTAACAATGATCTTCGCCATTTGTTGATTAGCTTCTAAGGTTTCTAAAAGCACTAAATTCACAGGAAAAATTTGCAAAGCTAACTGCTCAACTCTCTGAGCAATTGCATCTGTAATACCTCCCGAAAACAAAAAATAAGGAAGAATAGCAATGTTTTTATAACCAGACTCAACCAACTCTTTAACGCGCTTTTCTAAACTCGGTTCTACTGACCAATAAGCCGAAAATGCCCCAAGGTTTTTAGCAAGTTTTTCAACCGTTTCGTTAGCGCTAGAACGTCGGCTTCCATGAGATAATAAAATCCAACTATCTGCCCTTTTATATCCCTGTTGATTTTCTAGCAACTTACAAACTTCCGGTTCTCCGCCTAAGTAAGGTAAAATTTCAATTTTCACCTTGTTTTCCAAAACTTTTTGAGCTACTTCAACCTCTGCGGGGATATCTTCAGTGACGTGGACTCCTTCCAACAAAAACAAGGGTATTACTTTAATTGTAGATAGATTATTGGCAGAAGTAATTTTTGCAAAGTCTTGAAGTTGCTCTGCGAGGGAAGCCGGCCCAAATTCCAGACTGCCAATATCTACCAATGGCAAGGTAGTTTGATTATATTTTTTTGCCAGGCATTCTAACACAAGAGCCGCTAATTTTTTTACAGCCCTTTGGGGACGAGGATCACGACTACCATGAGTTACCAAAAAATAGCTAGAAGGGTATTTCAAGCAAAAATCTCTCTTTTAGTGCAAGGTTGTCAATTGCAATTTACTGCAAAAAGTTTTGTTCGCATTATACCACCGGCCACCCAAAATTTATCGCCCCTAAAAGCAACTGTCTATTTTTGCCGCCATTGCAGCAGCGTGTTTCCACCAATGATAACCTCCCGACCAATTCCTAGAAGGTAAATGACCTTTGGGTGCTTTTTGGGTATATTGAAAAACTTTATAATCCATTGTATTTTGCACCGGCCAACCAATTTCACTACAAAAACTAGAATAGTCTTCGCCAACCCTTCTAAAAATACCTGTCTGTACACTAAATCCAAATTTACCATTACTATATTTAACCCACAATCTATCAATAGTCTGTAAGTCTTTAACGGGAATTTTTTCAATTTCTAAAGCATCAATATAGCCTAAACGTTTACCCAAAGACAAACACAAAACTTTTTTAGTTTCTTCATCAGCATCTTTCCATTTTTTACTTAATAAATAATCTCGTAACTGGCTATAATCCACAGAATTACTAGATTCTAAAATGTCACTACTTTTAACTGATTTTTCACCCAAACTTAACATCTTTTTAATAAACGATAGGCGGTTATATTTACCACCAGAATTGGCTGAAAGTTGAGAATTCTTAGAACTTGAAATCAGTGTTGATGGCATTGGTGAAGGAAGAGTAGGTGGTATCACCATAGGGGGCGCTTTTTGACTATTAGTTAAGTTGGATGATGCGGAATATTGCCCCAAATTTTTCAAATCAGCTAAAGCTTCGGCGGCTGAAAGATAGCGTTGTTTTACGGCTTCCTGTAATAACTTATCAATAACTTGACCTAAGCGAATTCTCACTCGTGATTCTGGGAGAATATTTGAAGTTGTTGGCAAATAATCTCGCCATAAAAAACCTTGATTATTAAAATCAAATAAACGAGAAGGAGAAATACCAGTCAGAAGATAAATACAAGTTAATCCTAAGCTATAAAGGTCACTAGCAGGAAGAGTCTTACCTCGCATTTGTTCGGGAGCCATAAATTCTGGAGTCCCGATAATTGTGGCAGTTTTTTGTAAATCAGTAAGGGCAAAAAGTTTAGAAATACCAAAATCAATTAAAATTAGCTTATTATCACTAAAACGGCGCATAATATTGGCCGGTTTAATATCTCGATGAATAACTTGATATTGATGGATATATTGTAAAACCGGAAGTAAATCTTGCAAAAGTTGATAAATTTCTGCTTCCCCAAAACTTCCTTTTTCTTGTAACTCTTCAGCGAGATTTTTTCCTTCAATATATTCTTGAACTAAATAAAACCAATCATCTTGTTGAAAATAAGAAAAAAGCGAAGGAATTTGTGGGTGTTGCCCCAAAAAATCCAGACGAATAGCCTCTTGCTGGAATAACTCCAGAGCTTTTTCAAAAATACCCGGTTCGGAATTTTGTATATAAAGTTGTTTAATAACGCATTTTGGTTTTGAAGCAATATCCTCATCAATAGCTAAAAAAGTACGACCAAAACCCCCTTTACCAATAAGAGACATCGGTTTATAACGGTCTTTTAAACGAATTTTAAAACCACAGCTTTGACAAATTTTGTTATCTTCAGAATTCTGGGGCTTCTCGCAGCTAGGGATAACACAATAGGCCATAGGTTTTGTTGGAAATATCAATTTTATAAATTATAATGTCTAATATACGAGAAAACTTCCTGGTTTAAAAGCAGTATAATTTATCACATTTGTTTTAAAAATAGTAGAATTGTGTCGTTTTTGGGTTGAATCTGGTTGAGGGGATTTTTTCTGTGACTTATAAGTATAAAAACTTTGAAAAACGCCAAAAGTTTCAAATTGGTAAGAAGGAATTGCCGGCAAAAAAGACTTAACTCGTTCAGGGACAATAGAACTTACCGAAATATCCGTTTTGTAGATACTAAAAAAGATAAAATCTTGACGGCTAGTATTTGCCGCAAGAACCTCTTGGATCTCAGACTGTTGAGAATCTACTAGCGAGACACACTGATCTTGTAGAACAAAAGTTTTCTGGCATATATTGTCTTTAACATAAGCCGTCAACTTTTCTGTACCATACTCTTCATAGGCAGAAGCGTTGGGATTAGTAGCGACCATAAGCGCCCCTAAACCCACAAATAAAACTCCCGCAACAGCGGCGGCCATTTTTAAAGCTTTCATTGGATTTATGCTAAACCTGGTACTTTTCACTACGGTTTTTAACTGCTGAGTTCCGCATTGCTCCTAACTTGGCGGAATTTTGGAAAAATTTTCTTTGAAAGGGTAGATCATTTTTGGAAAAAGGTGTTATAGTAGTTAATGCAATGGCGAGCGTAGCCAAGTGGTTAAGGCAGAGGATTGTGGTTCCTCCACTCGTGGGTTCAAGTCCCATCGTTCGCCCTTATTTCTTGATTAATATATTTTGGGTTTTATTTCAAGCCCTTTAAAATTTTAGCGAAATCCTAACCTTTGAAGATTTTGCGCTGCTTGGTGTAATTGCTGAGTGCTGACCTTGGTTTGGGTAATACCACTTGCTGTGGTTTGTGCTCCGCTGTTAATGGAATTCATCGCTATGACTACTTGCGAAATTGCCACAGCTTGTTGTCTAGCATTGAGAGAAATTTGCTGATTATTGACCACCACTTCCTGCATCGCATCGGCAACTTGTTTAAAAGCATAAGCGCTTTTCTGAGCAATTGTAACGCCATTTTTTACACTTTGCATTCCCTCATCACTAACAGCAACAGTAGATTGCACAGCAGAATCAATCTGCTTGACAAGGGCTTTTATTTTTTCTGCACAGGCTCGACTTTCATCGGCTAACTTGCGAATTTCACTAGCCACGACTCCAAAACCTTTACCATTTTCACCGGCTCGCACCGCTTCCACCGCAGCATTTAGGGCCAGCATATTTGTTTTGCTTGCTAATTCTCCCACTAAAGCAGAAATAGTACCAATTTGCTCCGCATTAGCGCTTAAGCGTTCCATAGAAGATGAAATAGCCATAACTTTTTGCTGTATCTTTGCTATTTCTTTGAGAGTTAATTGAACGGCTTTTGCACCGCCTCCTGTAAGTGTAAGGGCTTGTTGTGCTAATTTTGCTGTATTTTCGGCTTGGGAGAGCGCCACTTGAGAAGATGCACTCAATTCATCCATTGTTGTTGTGGTTTCATTTACTGCTATGGCTTGAGATCCGGCTATCTTTTCTTGTTGTTCTACGGTTGCTGCAATTTGATTAGAAGAAGTGCCAATGGTAGTAATAATTTCAGCAATTCCTTTATCAAGAGGCTTAGCAATTACTTTACTTACAAGGGTGCCTAAAACAATCGCTATTGTTGGCCCTAGTATCATTGCCAAAAGTGCTGCCAATTGAGTCTGCATTCTATCTTGATCGGCTCTGCGAGTTGCTTCTAAGGCTTGATTTCGGTTTAATTCTAAAAGTTTTAAAGTAGATTTTTCTGAGGATTTAAATAAGCTACGATTGGCCTTTTTTTGAGCGTTAAGTTGATTGAAAACTTGGGCTGCTGCTTTAATTTTGGGAAGTTCAGGGGAATTATTTTCACTGTTGTCGTTTTGTCTATTTTGTAATTCAAAAAAATTTAAAATTCCGAGTTGCTGGAATTGCTCGTTGAGCCGCATAAATTGATAGTGAGAGGTTTCCCAAGTTTCCCATTTTTCCTGCATTTCTTGATAAGCTATGTCTTCATCGGATGAGCGAGGTATAACTTCGTAATCTTTAAAACCGTCATTAATTTGCTGCCAGGCTGTTTGTATTCTTTCGAGTTCCGAGCGTCTTTCTGGTAAACTCAAAGTAAAGTCTAAAAGTGCTCTTTCAGAAGATTCTATTTGCGTCTGCCCTTCGTTAATTTTCCACAAAGCGTCAATGCTTGGTAATTTATTTTGTCCAATAGTATTGATGTGTTCGCTTAGGCTTGATGTACCTCTCCATCCAAAGAAAGCGACGATAAATACAAGCAAGCCCATTAACAAAAATCCGCTCATCAGTCTGGCTTGCAAGTTCATTTTTCGTAACATATTTTTCAGTTTGTTAATTGTTAACTATTTATGGTTTTAACACTAATTATAATAAATTCCTAATTCAGGGGATATTCTCTGAGTAAAAAATTCACAGCTTCGTCTCGATTATCGCCTATTTTACCATTTAATCTCGCTGTTAATAATTCATCTAATATTTGTTTAAATTCCCTACCTTGTTTATAACCTAATTTTTTTAAATCATGTCCATTTAAAGGTGGTTTAATGTGGCTCCACACTGTTAAATATTGCCAAATTTGCCGACGCACTCCCCGCTTACTTTGGGCTGCTATTAAAATTAAATTTGATAAATCATACTGTCGCAAAAATCTCACTATTTCACTGACTTGCTGACGCTGGGGCAAGGTTTCTTTTACTTCTTGCTGATTTTCTGCTAAACCATTTAACCGCGCAATACTTGGGGCTGGTAACTGTAATGTTTCCGCAACTATTAAGCGATATTCTGGTTGTAAATAAGCAATCAAAACTTCTAATCTTACCTGCCAATGTTCTAAAGTTTTCTCTGCATCAAATTTTTGTAAACATCGGTCAACTAACCTTACCTGTTTCCATAACTTATCATCTAATTCTAGGGTTGGATGAATACATTTTAGGGCTTGTAATTCTCCCAATAATTGCAAAGCCGGTTTCCAGTATGGGGCTTGCAAAATATATTTTAATTCAGATTTTAAGCGAGTTTCTAAGGCCGGTGCGCGGGTATTTTCGCCGGGATGCCGATGATAAACTCCGCTTTCAATGGCATGACGAATATAACCTTTTGTTTGCGGTTCAATTTCAAAACCTAACCGCACTGCAAAACGCACAGCACGATAAATTCTAGTTGGATCTTCGATAAAACTATTGGTGTGTAAAACGCGAACTTGTTGGGATTGTAAATCTAATAATCCCCCAAAAAAATCTAGCAATTCACCGGCCCGATTTCCATTTATTCTTAATGCCAAAGCATTAATCGTAAAATCACGACGATATAAATCTTGTCGAATTGAAGAAGCTTCAACTTCAGGATTAGCTGCTGGATACGGATAAAATTCTGTTCTGGCGGTTGCAATATCTACCCATAATGAACCTAATTCAGTATCTTTATGCCACAACAAGGCTGCTGTTTGAAATTTGCCATGAATATCTAATCTTGCTTGCGGAAAACGTCCTTGCAAAGCTTTGGCTAATTCTACACCGGCACCTGATTGGATTTTCTCAACATTTCCCATCAAAGCTTCCGATTTATAATACCCATCAACAACCAAATCTATATCAGAAATCTCTAAAATATCATCGGGTTTTGCTAATAACAAATCCCGTACAGCACCACCAACCAAATAAAGCTGCCAGCCGCGATTTTCTGCTAGTTCACCGGCCGTTTTTAGCAAATTCCATAATGGTTCTGTCATTCGTTGACGCAGTTGTTCGGGCAACGATTGGGGAACAGGACAATAATCTGTAAATAAGTTATTTTTATCTCGATTGCCGATAGTTTCATTTTGATGTAATTCTCGCAAAACATCTGTGCGAGTTACAATTCCTACTAATTGATTGTTTTCTAAAACCGGCAATCTTCCAATATCATACGTTACCATCAACTCTTCAATTTCCGGTAAAGAAGTGTCTGGAGTAATCGTTTTAAGATTAGTAGTCATATAACCTTTCACCGGCGCATGAGTGAAGCCATGATGCAAAGCAATATCCAAATCTCGGCGAGAAATTACCCCTACTAGACGGCCGGTTTTATCAACCACAGACAAGCCAGAATGTCCATAACGTAATAAAATTCTTTGAGCGTCATAAATAGTAGTTTCTGGCAAAATTGTGCGAACCGGCGATGACATTAATTCTCTCGCAGCCGGTGGATGAGGAATTTGAAGCTTCAACTTTTCTACTAATTCTTTTAAAATCGACTCTGCATCACCATTTCGCATCACAAAAGAGGCGGCTCTAGCATGACCTCCACCCCCATATAATTTGAATAAAGTGTTTAAATTAGTATGAGGAATTTGCGACCGGCCAATAATACTTAAACGTTCATCTCCAGAACCACGTCCAGCATATTTATGGCAAAAAATCAAGGCATCAATTTCAGTAATATCTATTAATTGAGACGCTAAACTTGATAACCCAGGAATATAATCATCAGTTTCTACAAGCACCGAAGAAACATCATATCCTCGGACATTTTCAATCTGGATTTTTTCAAGGGCTGTAGACAGTAATTCTTGCAGTTGTAGAGATAAACCCGGTTCAACATACTCGGCAATTATAGACAGACTTGCGCCTTGTTCCATTAACCAGGCTAAAGCTTTCGCATCCCGTGAAGTCGAATGATCAAAAGTTAAAGAACCCGTGTCCAAATGAATGCCCAAAGCCATCACCGTTGCTTCAGCCGGAGTCAGGGGGCCGGTCTCAGACTTTTGGAGCAATTCAACAATTAAAGTCGTAGTAGCACCAACCGGCTCAATTTGAATATAACTAGCAGGAATATCAGATTTGATGTGGAGATGGTGGTCATAAACGCTAATTTCAGTCACACTTGGCAAATCAAACCACTCAGCTGCTTTGCCTAAACGTTCACGCTGTTGCGAGTCTACAACAAAAATAGAGCGAATTTTTTGAGGATTAACAGAGCGGCGTTCAATTAAAGCATATTCATCGCGATGAAGAGCCAAAAAATCCCGTACAGTGGGATGAGCCCCGCCAGTTAATACCACTCTTGCACCGGGACACAAGCGGGTTAGTCCCACAGCAGCACCAAGAGTATCAAAATCTGCGGTTGTGTGACACAAAATTAAATCCATTTTGGCAGTTTGACGAGGAGTTTTTCGATAAAACGTAGTTGGACAGGTAGAGGCTTGTAGGCTTAGATCGGCTTGCTTAGCCTAAACACCAGCATCTCTGTAAGGGAAGGCGGCTACTTTGTCTCTACCCTACCGGGGAATTGGCCATCAAATCTCAATTACGAATCCTGATTAACCCCACTATGAGAGAGGGTCATTTTTTGATAGCGTTAGACTCAGGCTTTATTAAATTAGCCTATGTTTGGGGTAACTGGCGTTATCCAGTAGATTGCTTTGTTGGGAAAAAACAAAAATGTCAATAATATTTCAAATCGCACTTACTGCTCTTGTCTTGGTTTCTCTGGTGATGGTCATTGGCGTACCAGTGGCTTATGCTTCTCCCCAAAACTGGGATCAGTCTAAACGGCTGATTTACCTGGGGTCTGGCCTTTGGTTTGCCCTTGTCATCGCTGTTGGCGTATTGAACTATTTTGTAGTCTGAGGCCGGTTTTGTATCCTTTGTCAAGGGTTATTAGTCAAATGACGATTGACTCCTGACAAAGGATAATGAACAACTGACAAAAGACTATTGACAAAGGACGAAAGACAAACATGGCTGTTTTTGAGGGCAATTTTACGCAAACGGCCTCGCTGCGGTTTGCCATCGTTATTGGTAGGTTTAATGATTTAGTGACCGGCAAGCTGCTAGAAGGCTGTCAGGATTGCCTGAAGCGTCACGGCGTGGATATTAACCCTCAAGGCACTCAGGTTGATTATGCTTGGGTTCCTGGGTGTTTTGAAGTGCCGGCGGTGGCTCGTCAGTTGGCGATTACGGGCCGGTATGATGCCATCATTTGTTTGGGGGCTGTGATTAAGGGCCAAACTCCTCATTTTGATTATGTCGCAGCGGAGGTGTCTAAGGGCATCGCGGCCGCGGGTTTTCAAACGGGGGTGCCGGTGATTTTTGGGGTGGTGACAACAGATACTATGCAGCAAGCTTTGGAGCGTGCAGGCATTAAGAGTAATTTGGGTTGGAATTATGCCATGAGTGCTCTGGAAATGGCCAGTTTGATGCAGCAAATTAAATCTAGTTCTGCGTCTGATGTTTATGGGAATAATCCTCCTGGAAATACGGTTTTACCGGCTCCTCTTAAAAATGCAATGGCTGTAATGGAGCCGGCCCAAGACCCTTAATTTTTGATTTCGGGCGGTCTGACGCTTTGAGGAAAGGCTTAAAGGCTCAGCACCTTGGGGTTTTGACCGCCAAAAAAAATTTCAAAAAAAGGTGTTGACAAACTCTGGAAAATCTGACAATATAAATATTGTTGAGAGACACGCGGGTGTAGCTCAGTGGTAGAGCGTCACCTTGCCAAGGTGAATGTCGCGCGTTCGAATCGCGTCACCCGCTTTAAAAAAAGAAAAAAAATAATCAAAAAAGCAGGCTAAACCCCTGTTTTTTTTCTTTCTGTGGTTGGAAAAGGCTTCGTTTTTTAATCACTCCCCTAGACAGATTTCATGGTTTTTTGGGAGGGTGCTAAGATGGGGGCTGAGGATTCGGTTGGGTGTTTTTTAAGGGGTGGGAAGAATGTTATTTTTTTCTGATTCCTTATGATTTGAGACTCCTAAGTTTAGATAAAACTTTTTTTTAATATTTTTGCCAATAAAACTGCTTGTGCATTCTCATAAAGGCCATAAGATTGATTTAAGTTCGGACTATCCTTGCCCTTGCCGGCGCCGGGGCCGGTTGATGCCGATTACGTTGACGGAAGCTTTTGGCTGTGACCGCTGCCAGCACATTTTTGTTGTGGATGATAGCGGTTATGTGATTGAACAGTTGTCTGCGACGTATCCTTATAAACAGGCTTGGCGCTGGACTGGTCAACAATGGAATAAGGCTTCTTCTGGTTTGAGGGATAGTTATTTCCCTCTGGCACTGGGGATTATTCTGGGTTTGTTGATTATCTGGCTGACTCTGGCAATGAAGTTTGGCGGTTCTAATATTATTCCTTGGGCAATGGTGGCGCTGCTGTTGGTGGTGTTGCCGGCGCTCATGGTTTGGCTGGCATACAGGCGTTAGCTCGATGACCACTGATAATTTAAATTCTTTTTTGCTTCCTCTGGATGCGGCTCGTCAAGCGCATCTGGCTTCTTTGGAATTGGCGTCTAAAAAAGGCCACGATAGGGATCGGGCCTTGAAGGCGATGGCGGAGACTTTGAAACGATATGCGAATGATGTTCTGGAGGCGAATACGCTTGATCTGGAAGCTTCGCGGGAAATGGCGGTTCCCGATTTGGTTTTGGAGTGGTTGAAGTTGACTCCCGAAAGAATTCAGGCGGCGGTGCAAATTTTGAACCGGCTTTCGGAGTTGGGTGATCCAATTCGACGGGCCATGAATGCGAGTTACCATTTGGAACATTCACAAATTTATTCGCAGTTGATGCCTTTGGGGGTGATTGCTTTGGTTTATGAGGCGTTTCCTCAGTTGGGGGCGATTGCTGCGGGTTTGTGTATTAAGTCGGGTAATTGTTTGATTTTGAAGGGGGGAAGTGAATCGTATCACACGAATAAAGCGATTGTTGAGTGTTTGCAGGCGGGTTTAGAACAAGGCGGTTTGCCGGTGGAGTGTGTGCAGTTGTTGCCGGCGGATCAGGGGGGGTCGATTCGTGATTTGGTGACTTTGGAACAGTATGTTAATTTGGTGATTCCCTATGGCCGGCCTAGTTTGGTTCAACAGGTGATGCGTCAGGCGACGGCGCCGGTGTTGAAGTCGGCAATGGGAAATTGTTATTTATATTGGTCGCCTACCGGCAGTTTGGATTTAGCTAGGTTTGTGATTTTTGATAGTCATCAAAGTGAGCCTGATCCGGTGAATGCAATTGAGAAGGTTTTGATTCACAGAACCCAAAAGCCAACTTCTATGAGTATGCTTTTCAATAGTTTAAAAGAAAAGGGGTTTGTGGTTAAGGGAGATGCGGATTTGGTGGCAGATTTTCCTGGGTTGGTTGAGGCAAAAGATGGTGAGTGGAATCAGGCTTATTTGACTAAGACGGTGGCTTTTAAGGTGGTGGATAGTTTGGAGGAGGGGATTGGTTGGATTAATGATTATAGTAGTGGTCATGCGGATTGTATTGTGACGGAATCTTATCAGGAAAGCCGGCAGTTTGCTTTGGGAATTAATAGTGCTTCGACTTTTATTAATGCGTCGCCTCGGTTTTACCGGCAACCTAAACAAGCGGATACTATTTTTCTGGGAATGTCGAATCAAAAGGGGCACCGTCGTGGGGTGATTGGTTTGGAGACTTTGACGACGGTTAAGCATATTGTGCAGGGAAATGGGGTGTTTTAGGTGGGGGTTTTGGGGGTTAATTGTTTAATAGCCACCGGCGAAATAGTTCGACAATAATATGCCAGTTTCCATTAGTTTGTTTGACGACATCATGGCGTTTTAGGGTTTCGAGGGCGTTGTTTATTGTGGTTTCATTGAGGCCGGTGGTTTTTATTAATGCTTCTATGGTGAGTCCTTTGGGGTGGGGTGCGAGGGTTTTTAAGAGGGTTTGTTGGTGGGGGTTTCCTTGTTTGGCTTGTCCCCATACGCCGGTGAAATAGTAGCGTCCTCGGTTGAAGAATTCCCCATCATTGATAACTGTTTCTAGGTCTTTTGGGGTGAAGATGGGATCGCGGTGTTGGCCGGTTTCAAATACTTGGTGGTTGTAAAGGCGAACCAGTTGAAATCCTATTAGTTGAACGAGATAGGGTTGGCCGCTGGTTAAGTTATAAATTTCTTCGAGGGTTTCGGGTTTATAATCGAGGGTAAAATCTTCGTGGGGGTTGGCGAGTAGATAAACAGTTGCGGCAGGTTCCATGAAACCTACTTTAATGGGGATGACGCTGGCAAAAAAGGGTTGAAAGTAATCAGCGGTCATTTCTTCTAGGGTGTGCAAACCTGCAAAGGCAAAGCCAATTTTCGGACTCTGTTGCACCATTCCCCGCAGCACTTCCATAAAATCGGGGGGGATTTTTCCTGCTTCTATGAGGTCTTCTATTTTCTCGAATTCGTCTAAGGCGATTATTAGTCCACCGCTGAGGTTAGATTCGATTTGTTTTAAGTACCTTTCAAAGCTGCGGTAGGGCATTTTGAGTAATGCTTCATCGTCTGGGGGGGATTGTTTTAGAGTGTCGGAAATGGCATCGGTGATCGTTATTAGCACTTCGCCAACTCCTTGAGAAATATTCCCTAATGTCAGGAGGTTAATGTAGGCAACGGTGATGTCAGGCGGTAAACTTTTTCCTACATTTCTGAGAATGGAAGTTTTACCCATGCGCCGATGACCGAATAAAACCACAGATTGTAGTTGATTGCTCGATCCCCACAATTCCTGTAGTTGTGTGAGGATGCCTTCGCGTCCCACAAAAAGGGAACCCTCAACAGGATCACCGGCAATATAAGGATTACGGACTTTTTGTTTAATAGAAATTTCCCCAACTTCACCGGTTATTTGCAGCAAAATTTGTTTCCAATTTTCTGCAATGTTTATGATTATATTTCGCTCGGTTCGGGGTAAGGTCTCTCTTTGATTGAGGATGTTTGTCAGTTCTCCTAATGCGCGATTGAGGGCGAAAGAACGGGGAGTGCGAGATAGACTTTTTTTAATTACTTGGATATCCTCTACCACTCGTCGCAGACTGACAAGGACTTTCCAAGTTGCAGAACGAAATAGGGGTTCTGGGGGAAAATTGGAAATTTGAATATTAGCAATAGCGGTTAATTCTTGGGCATTATTACAAGCGGTGAGAATTGCAGCTAAAATAAACATTTCCTCGCCATAGGGGAGAGAACGCAAGCTGCTAAAGGCTTCTGCTGCTTTTACTGGTTCTTTTTCAGATAAGTAATAAAAACCCGCCGCCGCCGCCCTGGCTGGGGTGTCTAACCGCATATCTGTTTGCAAATATCTGTTTATTTTTTGCTTGGCAAAAGCGGGAAGTAGGAAGAAGCCATCGAGCGCCCTTGACTTCATGGTTTGGCTGAGAGAAGCCGAGGCAAAACGCAGCAAATCAGCATCGCAATTATAGGCAGTTTCAGCAAGTTGGTTAACACGAAAAATAAGATGTTCGCCTGGTATTTCTGCGAGGACAAAGTTAACTGCCTGGATCACAGGGATGAATTGAAGGGTGTAAGTTAGCAGTTGCTCAAGATTATCTAGTCCTTTTTGCCAATCTTTTCGCAGCCAATTTTTTAGATGAAAAGATAAATTGACAAGGGGAAGGGGGGTGACACGGGAAAATTGCCAGTATCCATGTTGGGGTTTGAATAGCAGCAACAAACCTAAAAGCCAACTTTCAGGACGAAGTATTCCCACGCCACTCGCCACGCCAAGCGCCACGCCAAGCGCCACGCCACTCGCCATGCCAAGCGCCACGCCAAGCGCCGCGCCAAGCGCCACGCCAAGCGCCACGCCAAGCGCCACGCCACTCGCCACGCCACTCGCCACGCCACTCGCCATACTTAAC
>DATNQM010000036.1:0-137306 GCA_036704045.1 Halomicronema sp.
GCGGGTAATTCATAGGGTATCCATTTGAGTCCGTCGTTTTCCCAGCCGCTAAAGGATGTGGAGGCAAGGATAGTGGTGACGACGAAATCAAAGACGATGCTACCGTTTGAGTTAATACGGGGTGAGCCGTGTATAAGTTCTCCGATGCCTTGCAGACGGGCGCGGATGTTGTTGACGTTGATGCCTTTGGCTGCTAGGTGTGTTTGTGGGGAGAATTCAAATTGCCATGCTGTGGCTCCTGATGCTTTGGCGGTGTTGAGGAGTTCTTGTTCTTGGAGTTTTAAGGTGACTCTGGGGAGAGTTTCTTGGGCTGGGGCTTGGTTGTCTGGGGTTTTGTTTGGTTCGGGGGGTTCGGGTTGTGTTGGGTTTTGGGAAAAGGCTTTTTTTAAGCTATTGATGGCTGTTTCGATGTCTGGGGGGATGCTGTTGGTGCGCCGGTTGGCGATTACTTGTTCGAGGGTTTTTGTGGTGCTTATTAAGCTGTCTGTGGATATGGGGTTGAGTTTTACTTTGTTTTCGCGCACGAGGCGGAGGTAGCTTTCCATTTCGTGAGCTAGGCGTTCGGCTTTTTTAAGTCCTACCATGCCGGATAAGCCTTTGAGGGTATGAAAACTGCGAAATAATTCGTCTATTATGGGTCGTTCAGTGGTTTGGCTGGGTTGTGCTTCTATGCTGAGCAGGTTCCGCCGAATTGCTGTTAGGTGTTCTTCGCATTCGGCAAAATAATCGTCCAGAAAACTGGCAAAAAAGTCATCGGAGGAGTTGGTTGTTTCCACCACAGTTTTTGTTTACGGTTTAGTTTAAGAGTTCTTGTGCTTGTTGGGCAAAGCTTCGGGGCTCGAAGGGTTTGGTGACATACTGGGAGGCTCCGGCTTCTAGGGCTTCTTCTCTGCTGGTGTCGTCGCTTTTTGTTGTTAATACGATAACGGGTATTTTTTTAAACAATTGATGTTCTCTTATAAATTTTAAGACTTCTAGTCCGTGCATATCTGGCATATTTAGGTCTAATATCATTAGGTCTACGGGGTCTATTACAAGCTGTTCTATTGCTTCTAGTCCGTTACTTGCTTCTCTAAAGTTGACATCGCTAATTTGCCTTAAGGATGCCATTACCATTCTTCTCATTGTTGCTGAATCGTCTACTACTAAAATTTGCTTCATGGATGCTGGCAGTTTTGTAAGGATTGTGATTTTGTCAAGAGCGGCTCTGGGTGGGTAAACTGGCGTTAATTATATATCATGTAGGTTATATTTAGAAAATAAAAATAAGCCCCTACCGATTATAGCAGGGGCTTGTGGGCTATTAATGGGTCTAAGTTTTTAGAGGATGTTAATTTTTTAATGGTGGTCATTAAGACGCCGACAGTTATAGTTTCCTTTGATTTGATTGTTGTAAAACCCTCCTATAGAATCGGCTTGACAAAGGCTTTCCCAGGTTTCTTCTTCGACATCAGTATATTGATAAACTTTGCCGCTGGAAAATTCTACTTGTAATGTTTGTTGGTCTGGATCGTAGCCTATGGCCGAGGCCATTGTTGAATTGACGGGTAACATGGATATGGGTTGGGGGGTTGGTTTTTCTGTTAAGGAATTGCTTTTGCTGTTGGTAATATCGGCGACTTGTTGCAATCCTTTATAGGCGGCAACCGGCGCTGGAATTTCTATTAGTTCGATGGCTTGGCCTCGGTCTATTAATAAGTTAAGTTGGCCGTTTTTGTGGCCTGCTGCTATGATGCTACTCAGGTCTATTTTTGATAGTTTCATCGGTTTTTGAGTTGGTTGAAGGCGGATTTTTTTGACAAAAGTGGCCTCAGCTAAGGTTGCTGATGCCACGAAGGAGCAATTTTTAAAGGTCTTGTGATTTTTTTTGATTGTTTGTTTGATTATAACTTGTATTGATTTTTTAGTCAACTTTTTTTGTAAGTTTTTGGTATAGGGAGGAGTTTTGTAAATGTTATGAAGTTTAGGGGACGATGTGGGGGGAGTAGGTAAGGAAGTTTAAGTGGGTTTCGAGGGCTTGTTGGAGGATTTGGATGGTGTGGGTGGGGTAGGGATAGTGCTTGAATTCGGATTTTAGGATGTGGCGGAGTTTGATGGCGGTGGGTAAGTCTTGAGATTTGGCGATGGCTTGGAGAACGAGGTTTTGCCACACCGGCAGTTTTCTGTAACTAAAAAATGTTGAACAACACCGGCCATCTTTGCCTTTGTAGGAAACCCAGAGTTGATGTGCCAGTAGGCGAACTTGATAGATATGTTCAAGGGGCATGGCCATAATATCGGCGAGTTGGCGCTTGATTTGGTCGATTTTGTTGGCGAGTTGGACGGTGGGTTGGAGGATTTTTCGGCTAATGAGGCTTTGACGGTAGTAGGACATAGGTGTGGCTCCCTGAAAGGCTTGTGAGTCGATTTATGGGCAGATCCGATTGGTTTTGTTGAGTAGTTTATGATTTGTACTTTTATTTTAATCGATTTCTTAATTGATGTCAAGCAGGAAAATGAAACTTGTACACTGATAAGTAGGCTGAAGAGTTTTTGTTAAATTGTTTTGGGTAGAGAGGGTGACGCAGGCTAGATGGTAACGGCACAAAGTAAAGAAAAACTAATGGAACTGGTCAAAAAGGCACGGGGCGATATGACTAAGCGTGCGTTTGGTCGGCTTTTGGGTGTTACAGATACGGCGGTGAGGTTGTGGGAAACGGGACAGACGTTTCCTGAGACGGAACAGTTGACTAAACTGGCTGCGAGAACCGGCTACTCCCTCGAAGAGTTGCTGAGTTATTTGGAGGGCAAGCAGGTGTCTTCGCCAAAGGATTTGACGGATATTGTCGAGCAAATTCGCTATATGCCTCTGTCGGATGTGGCGGAAATTGGTAAGGCGGTGGCGGAGAGGTTTGCCCAGGTGGCGCAGAAAACCGACCATTAAGGGTTTATTGGGTGGGGAGGATGAGGGTGAAGGTGGAACCGATGCCTGGTTCGGAATGGAGGAATATTTGGCCTTTGAGGACTTTGACTAGTCGGTGGACGATGGCGAGTCCTAGGCCGGTGCTGTTGGGAAGGTAGGATTTATCGGGGGAGATGACTCGAAAGTAGGGGTCAAAGATGTGTTTTTGGTCTTCTGGGGTGATTCCTTGGCCGGTGTCTTTGATGGTTATTGACCATTGGTTGTTGGGGAGGGTTTGGCAGAGTAGGTGGATGGTGCCGGTTTGGGTGTAGCGGATGGCGTTACTGAGGAGGTTTGTAAGGATTTGCTGTAGGCGTAAGGGGTCGGTGATGACTTGTTGAGGACAATTTTGACATTCTTGGGTGAGTTTTAATTGTTTGGTATTTGCTAAGGGTTCCACCATTTCTAGTATTTGGGTGATTAAAGTATGGGGGTTGATTTCGGTTGGGTGAAGTTGCATTTGACCGGCTTCATAGCGGGAAATTTCTAGGGAGTCGTTGATTAGGTGGAGTAGTTGCCGGCCATTTTGAAGGACTTTTTCGATGTGTTCGAGGTTGGGGACGGTGTATTCTAATTCTGGATTTTGTTTCATTTGCCGCAAAAATAGGTCAGAGTATCCAATGATTGAGGTGAGGGGGGTTTTTAGTTCGTGGGCGAGGTGGGCGAGGTTGTCTTTGCTGGCGCGGACTAGGCGGGTGAGTTCTTGGTTTGTGAGGCGCATTTCGTGTTGAAGTTGTTCAAATTCTTTGAGTCTTTCTTCTGTGTAGGTTTGAAAACAGCGGGCTATGACTTCATCGATGGCGGTGTCTATTAAGCGCATGGCGCGGATGACTTCTGTGGCGGAGGCTTGTTGTAAGTCTTCTTCTATTTCTGTGAATATTATCCACCGGACTAATCGATATTCGCGGGCTATTTCTTCGGCGTCGTAGCCTTGTTTTGCTCGCAGTTTTCCGTGTTCTAATGCTTTGTTGATGAGGGTTTTTATGTCGCTGTCTTCTGTTTCGGAGAGGATGGTGGCGATGGCTTGTAAAAGGATGGGAAGGCTGTTACGGATGCCTTTATAGGTTAGTTCTTTGGCGGTTTCAATTTGTTCGTCTTGGCGGACTGCTTCTATCCATTTTTCGATGATTATGTCTATTTTGTTAAGGAGTACGAGGCTAAAATCTTTCATAGTCGGATGGTTGTTTTTTTGCTTAGGGGATAGGGATTATTTATAGGTTAGGTGATTCTGGTGTTTTTTTGGGGTTTGTTTCTAAAGGTTGTTGGTGGGTTTGACGGGTTGGTTATTTTTAAGATTGGGGTTGATAAAAGGATGGTTGAGAGTGATAAAACTTTTGATTTAATTGATTGAGTTATTATCAATAACAGAAAAGATGGCAAATCCATAAACTCTATAAAAAAAGGCCAGTGTAAATTAAATTGTGTAGAACTTGAGTTTTTTTAAATCCGGTTGAGGGTTGCTGATGAGTTTTCATGGTATTTATAATGATGAAGCATGGTTGAGGGGTAAAGAATATGTTTAGGTATTTGAATGTTTTAAAGTTTTTTTGGGGGGCGGCTATTGCGGCTGAGTTGGAGTATAGAATTAATTTTTTAGTTTCGAGTCTGACGAGTTTGGGAAATTTGGTGGGGAGTATTTTTACTTTATTTTTGTTTTATCGCACTGGCTATACTTTTGCTGGTTGGAAGTGGGAGGAGGCGCTGGTGGTGTTGGGAATTTTTACAATTTTGCAAGGTTTTTCGAGTACGTTTTTGGTGCCAAATCTTAATAAAATTGTGGATCATGTTCAGCAGGGTACGTTGGATTTTGTGTTGTTAAAACCGATTAGTTCACAGTTTTGGTTGTCTACGAGGACGGTTTCGCCTTGGGGGTTGCCGGATGTTATTTTTGGGTTGATTGTGTTGGGTTATGCTGGTTCTAGGCTAAATTTGCCGGTGGGTAATTATTGGTGGGGGATAATTCCTTTGGGTTTTGGTTTGGTGAGTCTTTATAGTTTGTGGTTTGTGCTGGGGGCGATGAGTATTTGGTTTGTGAAAATTTATAATGTGACGGAGGTTTTGCGGGGTTTGTTGGAGGCGGGTAGGTATCCTATGGTTGCTTATCCTGGGGGCTATAGAGTGTTTTTTACGTTTGTGGTGCCGGTGGCTTTTTTAACGACGGTACCGGCGGAGACGTTGTTAGGAAGAGGTGAGGTTGGTTGGGTTCTGGGGGCGGGAATTTTGGCGGTGGTTTTGTTGCTTTTTTCGATTGGTTTTTGGCGGTTTGCTTTGCGTTTTTATACGAGTGCTTCGAGTTAGGGATGGGTTGGGGAAATGGAGGTTTATAAAATATTTACAACTATTTAGTTTGGATGAGTTATTGACAAGTATGGTGGGGTGGAAATGTGCCAAGATAGAAATTATATTATAGTAGGAAAATACAAATGAAAACTAAACATTTGGGAAATACGGGGGTTTTGATCAGTGCTATTGGTTTAGGTGGAATGCCTTTGTCTTTAAAGGGCCGGCCTTCGGAAGTTGATGCAATTGCTGTTATTCATAGGGCTTTAGATTTGGGTGTGAGTTTTATTGATACGGCTGATGCTTATTGTGAAGATGAAAATGAAAAACACCACAATGAGGCATTAATTGCTAAGGCGCTGCATGAATATTCAGGGAATAAAGTTCATGTTATTGTGGCAACTAAGGGGGGTTTAATGCGGCCTAATGGTAGCTGGAGGCGAAATGGGAATCCGAAGCATTTAAGGGAGACTATTCGGGCAAGTTTTGAGGCGCTGGGAGGGGAAAAAGCGATTGATATTTGGCAATATCATGCGCCGGATCCTGACTATTCAATTGAGGAATCTTTGGGGCCGGTGAAGGATGCTGTAAATAAGGGATTTATTCGGTTTGTTGGGGTGTCGAATTTTTCTGTGGAAGAAATCAAAAGGGCGCGGAATGTTGTTGATGTTGTGTGTGTACAAAATCAGTATAATCCTTGGTGCCGGCAACCTGAATTTGATGGTGTTCTCGAATATTGTGAACGGGAAACTTTGACGTTTTTGCCTTGGAGTCCTCTGGGGGGAAGTCGTCGGGCTAAAAGCTTACAGGAGTTGCCGGTGATTGTTAATTTGGCGAAAGAAAAAGGGGTTTCTGTTTATTGTATTGTGTTGGCTTGGTTGCGGGCAAAATCTCCTTGCATTGTGCCTATTCCTGCGGCAACTAAGGTTTCTAGTATTGAGGATTCTGTGCAGAGTTTGAAGGTGAAATTAACATCGCAAGAGGTGGCGCAAATTGATAAGGCTACGGCGTAATTTTAAGGGTTTAAAGCGTTTATAAACATCAAGATACTGATTAAAAAGCCACCGTTTTTAAGAATTTTAAGAAGCGGTGGCTATAAAATTTAAAATATTTCTGTTGGGAAAAGAAAGGAGGTACAATACCAATTTTTCAAAAAGAAATCCTTTGTTTGTAGGTTAAACTAAAGGAAATTGTAAGCCAATTTTAATAGTAAAGGCACAATTCTTAGAATTGGTATAAATCAGTCGGTGGGAATTTTTTCTACATAGGCTTGTGCTTTTACATTAAGGTGATTATTATTAACATCAACCTGGTTTAATTGCAAAGAAATTCCATCTAAATCAAAGTTTTTAAAATCTAAAATTTGGGTGGTCTTATCTAATAAAGCTTTGGTTAATTCGGGCGATAATTCTTTGGCTTCAGGATATTCGATATTTTCTAAAATTAAGCCTTGGCCATTGGCAGGAACGCGGGGAACAGCGGTGAATGAAAATTGTTGAGTTTCGTTTGTTTCTTGTAATTTTACGGTTGCATTGATGGCAACTTTATTATTTCCTGGGAGGTGAAAATAAACATTTTCTACATCTACTGTCACCGGCTTTCCTTCGATGTTAATCTGCAAATTTTGCAGCATTTCGCTGATATATGTAGAATTAAAAGCAGAGTTAATATCGCTTTCTGTGAGAACAACGCGGGCGTTTCCTTGGGTTGGTTTGGTGAGTTCAATTTGTCCAAAAGCTGCTTGCATAGGATTAATAGCAACGCTGTTAACCTGCATTTCTAATTTTTCCATTCGCAAGCTTTCTTGCATGACTAAACCTTCGCCTTCTATGACAACTGAATCTATTTCTCCCGCCATCATTTTAAAGGGATCGGCTTTTATTTCTACCTGCAATTCTTCGACTTCATCGAGTTGACTGGCAATACCAATTTCTGCTGCTTTGCTTAAAGCTTGTTCGTGTAGTCCGTTTGCTTCTTGGTTCATGTTTTTGTTTCTATTTTGTCTTTACAAAAGTTAAATTTAGGCCACAGCCTTATAAAAATGTATCTGTCTTACGAGGGAAGAAAAAATCTATCTATAGACCAATGAAATTTTTAGTTGAATATTGAAAAATTAAAGTGCCTAATTTTATGTGTATCCACAATGAAACTGCGCCGAGTTTTTCGAGAAAATAGCTTATCTCTTGTAATGTTTGGCTTGTTTGTTATATCGCTTTTAGGTCAAACTGTTACAGGTTTTAATGCTTATAATCAAGAACAAAAAGACCACCATCAGCCAGAAGTTACCTCTGGACAATATGTAAAAAGTGGTCATTTTATTGAGGCGGTATTTGAAAATTGGGAAAGTGAATTTCTCCAAATGAGTGTTTATGTGCTTTTAACTTCTTTTTTATATCAAAAAGGTTCGGCAGAATCAAAAGATCCTGATAAAAAAGATGCGGTAGATGAAGAACCAAATGAGTCTGATTTTACTGATAAAACGCCTTGGCCGGTGCGGCAGGGAGGTTTGAGTAAAACAGTTTATGAAAATTCTTTAAGTACGGCTTTATTTTTGCTATTTTTAATATCATTTATTTTGCACGCTATTGGTGGTTCCATAGAATATAGTGAAGAACAGTTAGCGCATGGGGGAAAGCCGGTTTCTGCGATTGAATATGTGGAAACTTCGCAGTTTTGGTTTGAGTCTTTTCAAAATTGGCAAAGTGAGTTTTTATCAATTGGCGCAGTGGTGGTTTTGTCAATTTTTTTACGTCAAAAAGGTTCTCCTGAATCAAAGCCGGTTGGTGCTTCTAATGAGGAAACTGGTAAACCTTAATTGTTTGTTATTGTTGTAAAAAGTCTATTTTTTCAGAACTGGTTAATTATGCCGCAATACTTCGGAAAACTCCCAACAACCGCTCAACCTTGGTCAACTATTGAGCCGGTGGAATCTGTGCAAAAAAATGATTTTTCTGTACAATTTAAGTGTGGCGAAGCGCATCTAATTCTTAGCATTCTCGCACCTAATCTTATTCGAGTTAGAATGTCTCCAAAGGGCAATTTTTTACCGCGCCGGTCTTGGGCTGTGGCGAAAGATGATAACGAGTGGTCGGTTGTTTCTTTTGAATACAATAAAACTGATAATAACACAGAAATTGAGACTGAACAAATCAAAATTTCTGTTGCCCAAAATAGCGAAATTTCGTTTTTTGATAAACAAGGAAATGCCTTTGCTTGTGATGTAAACCCAAGTATCGGTTGGCGAATGGGAATGACAGCAACTTGGAAAAAAATTGAAGCAGAAGAACATTTTTATGGTTTTGGAGAACGCACCGGCTTTTTAGATAAACTCAGCCAAGTTAAAACTAATTGGACAACAGATGCACTTGATTACGGTTCCCTCACCGATGAAATGTACCAAGCTATTCCGTTTTTTATCGCCCTACGCCCAGGTTTAGCCTATGGTATTTTCTTTAATACTACTTTTTGGAGTCGCTTTGATATTGGTGCAGAAGAACGGGCAATTTTAAAAATGGAAACTCGCGCCCCAGAACTGGATTATTATATTATTTACGGCCCGGAACCGGCCCAAATTTTACAAACCTATAGCGAGTTAACTGGTAAAATGCCTATGCCGCCAAAATGGGCTTTAGGCTATCATCAATGCCGGTGGAGTTATGAATCGGAAAATGTTGTTCTTGACTTAACAAAAGAATTCCGTCAACGTCAAATTCCCTGCGATGTCATTCATTTGGATATCGATTATATGCGAGGATATCGAGTTTTTACTTGGAGTCATAAAAGATTTCCTAACTATCAAAATTTTATTGGTGATTTAGCAGAAAAAGGTTTTAAAACTGTGACAATTATTGACCCTGGAGTAAAATACGAACCAGAGTCAGATTATGCCGTTTTTGATGAAGGTATCCAAAACGATTATTTTGTCCGAAAAGCTGACGGACAGTTATTTCATGGTTATGTCTGGCCTGATAAAGCTGTATTTCCTGATTTCATGCGTAGTGATGTCCAAAAATGGTGGGGAGATTGGCATAAAACCTTAACAGATGTAGGCATTGCAGGCATTTGGTGTGATATGAATGAGCCGGCATTAGATGATCGGCCTTTTGGCGATCCTGGTAATAAAATTTGGTTTCCATTTGATGCCCCTCAAGGCGATTTTAATGAACAAACAAATCATACAGAAACGCATAATTTATACGGTTTAATGATGGCAAAAGCCACTTATGAAGGCTTAGAAAAACATCGCAATGAACGCTCATTTGTTTTAACTCGTTCAGGTTATGCCGGTGTGCAGAAATGGTCATCGGTTTGGATGGGAGACAATCATTCTTTATGGGATCATTTAGAAATGTCCCTGCCAATGTTATGCAATATGGGACTTTCTGGTGTGGCATTTGTAGGCTGTGATATTGGAGGTTTTGCCGGCAATGCAACTGCCGAATTATTTGCCCGATGGATGCAAATAGGAATGCTTTACCCCCTCATGCGTGCCCATTCTGCCTTCAGTACAGAACGCCATGAACCTTGGGTTTTTGGTGAAAAAGTCGAGAAAATTTGCCGTGAATATATCCAATTGCGGTATCAACTTTTGCCGTACATTTACACACTTTTCTGGGAAGCTGCAACCACCGGCACTCCTATTTTAAGACCACTTCTTTATCATTTTCCCAATGATTCCCAAACCTATCAACTCTATGATCAAGTATTTCTTGGTTCCGCAATAATGGCAGCCCCAATTTATCGTCCGGGCGTGGAATATCGCAGTGTTTATTTACCAGCAGGAGAGTGGTTTGATTGGTGGACAGGTGAACATTATCAAGGTTCACAGCACATTTTAGCACACGCACCCCTCGAAAAAATGCCACTTTATGTCCGGGCCGGTGCTGTTATTCCAATGATGCCGGTTATGCAATACGTTGATCAGCATCCCGTTGATGAATTGACCCTAAAAATTTACCCTGGAAAAGGCGAATTTACATTCTATGAAGATGATGGCAAAACTTTTGAATACAAAACTGGCAACTTTGCCACAACCACTTACACAGTCTCCACAGAAAATAAAAAAGTCATTGTACAAATAGACTCCAAAAAAGGCAACTTTACTCTTCCACCTCGTCAAATTATCGTCCAAGTTATCGGAGTAGGAGAACAGCGTTTTACCGATGATGGAAACGCAAAAATTCTGACATTTTCTAACTAAACAAAGGTTTTTAAAACCCTAGTTTCTGTAGGGGCGGTGTAAAGGTGCCCGCCCTAAACCTAGTTTTTCTTGTACCGGCATATCTAAAACCGGCTATTCCTAATAATTAAGTTTAATTTAAAAAGCCAACAAACACCAAAATAAACACCGATAATATATTTTATTCCTTTATAAACAACCCTCAAAAAATGACAAACAAACCCCTAGCTGTATTCGTTCCCTGGCTACACTTTCACCAACCCCCCATCTGGGTAGAAGAAACCCTCACCGGCAACCTGGAAAAAATGCTCAATGGGCCCGAAAATTCCGAAGAACGCTGGAATGCACAATGGTTTGCTCAAGCTTACAAAAACCCAGCCCGCTACATAGAAATCTTGCAAAAAGAAGGGCATTCTCCCCGCATAATGGTTGACTATTCAGGAGTATTATTAGAAGAACTAAATAAGCTAAGCACCGGCCTATTTAATCATATCTATGTTGATGGAGAAGCTATTGGAAACGTCATCGAATTATGGCGGTATATTTTAAATCAATACCCCGATAGTGTTGAATTTGCCGGTACAGCCTATAGTCATTGTTATTTCCCCGCCACACCCGAACGCGATCACGAAGCACAAATAATGCAATGGCGCAAAGTTTTTGCTGATTTATTTGGCGAAAAAGCCCTTACAAAAGTACGCGGTTTTTGGCCGCCAGAAATGGGAATGACCGGCGATCCTGCGGAAGCTTTGCGGTTTATTCGTTTGTTAAAAAAATGCGGTTATGAATGGCTAATTTTACCCCGTAGCGCCATCGAACATCCTGAAAATTGGAGTGTGCCGGCCTTGGAAAATCGCGTCCATTGGCTAACAGTTGAATATCAAGGTGAAACCGAGCAAATTTTATGCGTCATCCGCGATACTGACATGGGAATTCGTCAGCAAAGCGGTCAAAATGTCGATGGTTGCATTAACGATATCCGTTATCGCGGCAAAGAATTACAATCAGAAAAAATACCCCCTTTAATCGTGCCAACTTCTGACGGCGAAAATGGTAATGTAATGATGTTTGAATACTTCCGAAATAGCTTTGCACCGTTGTTTCGTAATTCTCAATCTTGGCAAGATATAGCCTTTATGAATGTCAGCGAATATATTGATAAATATTTGCCCAAGGTTGCAACAACAGAAGTACGCTTAAAACCCACCGGCGGTTCATGGATAGGAGGACATCAAAGCTGGAATGAAGGAGATCGCCGGCAACAAGTTTTAGCCGCCATTGAACAATTAAGTCAAACCTACGCAAATAAGGCTGAGAAAGATAAAATGCCAATGCTTTTATGCGAAACCAGTTGTTATGTTTACTGGAATTCCGAGTTTTGGTTTCAGCAAGCAGATCGTTGTATTGAATGGGCAAAAAAATTACCGTAAATAAGCAGGCCGGTTAGTGTATTTCCTGCCAAACTCTGCTTTGGAAAATGCACCGGCCTTTTCAGTTCTCTTCATCATTAACCCTTCAAACAAAAACATTATTTATCTAATTTCTTAATCTCCAATTCCGTCATAATGTAAAATATAACCTATAAAATCCAACAGAGGAAACCATGCCATCTTGCACCTTTGCCGAATACATAGAACAAGAAAAAACCGAAGATAGCCGGCACGAATATGTCAGCGGCTACAAATTTGAAATGCCCGAAGTTAGCGAAGAACATCATCTAATATCCAGAATAATTGAAAACCTATTTTCTGCCAAAGTGCGGGAAAATTCCTATCAACTCCATAGCTTTGAAACCCCACTTTGGATAGAACAAGTTGCAGTTTGTTACTATCCCGATATGATGCTTATTCCCTCAAATGAAAAAACCGAAACCCGCTATAAAACTAACCCTAACCTAATCATAGAAATTTTCAGTTCCCGCACCCAAGCTACCGACCGGCAAGAAAAATTCTTGAACTATCAACTAATCCCCACCCTCCAAGAATACCTCTTAATTTCTGAAAAAGAACCCAAAATAGAAATCCACCGGAAAAATGAACAAGGAAATTGGATAAGCCAAACCCTCAAAGAAACCGACTCTCTCCACATTCAAACTTTAAATCTCACTATAAGCGTCGAAGAAATCTATCAAAATAGTTTCATTGACGACTAACTATTTTTCCCCAAATAAAAGTAAATTTTGTAGCGTTTGAGAGTTCTCATAAAACCCTAAAACGCTACTACTTACTTCACCATTTTTATTACCTGCAAAGAACCCCCAGCAAACAACTTTTTTTCACCTTCCACAAAACCAACTTCCTTTAATAATTCCAACAAATCAATATCCAACAATTCCCAAGATGTATGAGTTTCAAATAACCATAAAAACATCGCCAAACCCGGCCAAAATATTACATTACTAGGAGAATGAAAATCCACCATCGTAAAAACTCCCCCCGGTTTTAAAACTCTAAAAACCTCAGTAAAAATTTGCTTACGCTGTTCTTTTTCCATTTCGTGCATCGCCACACTAGAATGCACTAAATCAAAAACCTCATCAGAAAAAGGCATTTCCTCAGCAAACGCCTCTACAAACTTCGCCTCTGGCACATTTTGCCGTGCTCGCTTCACAGAAAAAGGCGACGCATCCAACCCCGTTACATCCCCCGACAAACCCACCAAAAACTGTGTAGTTTGCCCAGAACCACAACACAAATCTAAAATTTTAGTATCAGCATTTATTGACAAACCCTGCAATGCCAAATGACGAAACCGGTTTTCGCCTCCCACACTCAATGCTGCTAGGCGCGAAATGCCATCATAAAGCCACTGATAGCGATAACTCCAATCTCGCAAAATAGTAGCCACCCTTCAACTCCCTTAAATAAATACACAAAACTTGTGTAGCCCAAGATACAGCCTAGCGTTTATTTTCAGAAAAATTCGTCTTTGCTCCTCACCCTCGGACGCCGTATCATTGTTAAAATCAGTAACGAAAATGAAAACAAACTATAAAGTGTAACTGCTATGGGCCGTGTAGGGGTTTTATTGCTCAATCTAGGAGGGCCGGATCAACTTGAAGACGTCCGACCATTTCTTTTTAACTTATTTTCCGATCCAGAAATTATTAGACTACCCTTTCCCTGGCTGCAAAAACCCCTAGCATGGCTCATTTCCACGCTTAGGGTAACAAAATCTCAAGACAACTACCGTCAAATTGGCGGCGGTTCTCCTCTGCGCCGCATCACCGAAGAACAAGGTCTTGCCCTTCAACAACATTTGCAACAAAAAGGTCAAGATACTCAAGTTTATATTGGTATGCGCTACTGGCATCCTTTCACCGAAGAAGCCCTTGCGCGCATAAAACGCGACAAAATAGAAAAACTTGTTATTCTGCCCCTTTACCCCCAATTTTCGATTAGCACTAGCGGTTCTTCTTTCCGTCTCCTTGAGAAAATTTGGCAACAAGACCCGGCCCTTCAAGCCATAGACTATACTGTTATCCCTTCTTGGTATAACCGGCCAGGCTATCTACAAGCAATGGCTGACCTGATCGCCAAAGAACTTGACCAACTAGAAAACCCAGATCAAGTACATATCTTCTTTAGCGCCCATGGAGTACCTCTCAGCTATGTAGAAGAAGCGGGCGACCCCTACCAAAAGGAAATAGAGGAATGTACAGACTTGATCATGCAAACCCTGAACCGGCCCAACCCCCACACCCTAGCCTATCAAAGCCGCGTCGGGCCGGTGGAATGGCTAAAACCCTATACCGAAGATGCCATCCCCCAACTTGCAGAACAAGGCGTGAAAGAATTATTAGTGGTTCCCATTAGTTTTGTTTCGGAACATATCGAAACATTACAAGAGATTGACATGGAGTACCGCGAACTTGCCGAAGAGAGCGGGATCCATCACTTTTACCGTGTACCGGCCCTCAATACCCATCCCGTCTTTGTGGATGACCTCGCCGAAATGGTTGTAGAATCTCTCGATCAACCCAGCGTTAAATTTGAAGAAGTAGCACATCCGACGAAAAAAGTCAAGATGTATCCTCAAGAAGGCTGGGAATGGGGATTAACTCCGAATGCAGAAGTCTGGAATGGCCGGCTGGCAATGCTTGGTTTTCTAGCCTTAATGATTGAATTAATAACCGGCCAAGGATTATTACACTTTGTTGGATTACTTTAAGAAACAGCATAATAAAAAACTCGGTTTCTAATAGAAATCGGGTTTTTTACTAGTAGCAAAATAGGTTTTGTAACCACAACCTGTAGCAGATAAATAGGAGCAGTCTTAACTAGAGAATTAGTTGTAAAATACCACCCTCTGCGTCCTCTGTGCCTCCCTCCGCATCCTCTGTGTGAAAAAAAGCCTCAATCCAGATTTTACCAAGGACTACCAATTAGCGTAAAAGCCGACCAAAAATAAGGATGCTGCAAAGTCATATCTCCAAGACTTTCTAACTCCCCAGGCAATATTTGACTACCCCCCGGAAACACCAAACGACCGCCTTTGACAGAAACTTGACCTCGAATCATCTCTACTTGTGCACGCCTTAAAGCCTCAGCCTTAATCTTCACATCTGGTTGTTGCAGTTGCCGGTAAAACTCAGTCATCAATCCCAAAGTTCCCGTATCCGAAACATACCATAAAGAAGCCAAAGCTGATTTTACCCCTGCTTGTACTGCCAAACCGGCAAACCCTAATTCTGCCGTTTCATCTCCCCGCGCCGTGCGACACGCACTTAAAACCAACAACTCCACCGGCGGATTTTTCCATCCCAATTGTCGCATTTCATTTAACCTTAACTGATTATCCCACAATTGAATATAGGAATTGCCGGGGTCTCCTGGTTGAAATTCTGCATGAGTTGCTAGGTGAATAATTTTATAGGGAAATTCACTGCGTTGTTCTTTTAAATTTTCTAGTGTAAAAGCCTGATTTAAAAAAGCTTTCCCCGGCCACAAACTATTATTTTGAGGGGCTGATTGGTTCTTTTTTATAAATTTAATTTCGGTTTTTGTCGTCTCTGGAGTGAGATTTTTATCTCCATCTCTAACAATCATTTGCAATTCCACCGGCACCGCTGGTAGCGGATTTTGATCCTTAAATTCTGAAGCCCCAAAGGCGAGAACTTGTCCATCTTTTAGAGACTGATAGCTCGTGTCGGTTAAATTCACACTGGGAATTAAACCCAGACTATATTTTTCTACTAAAAACTGCTTGCCATCATACAACGCTGCCACCGGCAAAGAACGCAAACCGGCATCCATTGAAAACATAATGGTATCGGTCTTTAAGGCTTGTAAATCTGCTTCAATTGGCGCAATTATCCACTGATAAAGTTGTTGAGAAATATCTAAATATTTTGTACTGTTTCGGTGTTGAGGCTGAGTAATTTGTTGCGAAAATTGTTGAGCGATTTTAATAAGTTTTTCTTTTGGTGCATCGGTCACACTACGGTGAATTGGTTTACCGCCAGATGGAACTAAAATTATATCTAATTGTTCGGGTCTCGAAAACACATAAATAATTACTGCCTTTGTTCCTATCTGATTTTCAATACTTTTTAACGGTTGCTGAAGTTGTGGAATGGTATCTAAATCCATTCGCCAATTTTGACCTGTATAATCTCCTACTTCTTTTGTATATAACGACTCAAGGGAGATAGTGGCTGATTCTACATAACCTTCGTTTAGTTTCTGCTCAATTTGTTGCGGTGTAATTTGAGATTCAACAATTTTCAACGTTTCTTTTACGGGCTCAAAATTTTCTTGATTAGAGGTTTGAGGTGCCGGTGTTGGTGTTGGTGTTTCGGTTGGTACCGATGTTGGTGGGGGTGTTGGTGTTGGTGGGGGTGTCGGTGTTGGTGTTGGTGGAGGTGCCGGTGTTGGTGTTGGTGCTGGTGTTTCGGTAGGTGCCGGTGCTTCTGTTGGTGCCGGTATAGAAATTACTTGAATTGTCCCACCATCAAGAGACTGAGTATAGGGTAAAACCGTTTCCAGAGGGATTGTTGACTCACCACCGACACCTCTGGTAATAACACCCGCTGTGCCATTTATTGTCGCATCTCCTACCCTAAACGGTGTGTCTTCATTACCACCATGCCGAATAGAAATACTACCACCCTCGCTACTTCCAACAGTTGAAATACTTGCAGCTTGTCCGTTGGCAGTATTAAAGGTTTGTGTAGCGCGAAAATAGCCCCCCGTCGTTTCAATTTTCACGTTTCCGCCGGTGGTTCCACCACTGGCACTAATCCAGCTTACTTGAATATCTCCTGTCGCATCTAAACTCACATTTCCCCCGGCACCATTGATACCACTAGAATTAATTTCACCAGCTGTTATTTGCGTGGCTGCCTTCACAGAAATTTCTCCCCCATTCACTGCCCCAGATGTATATACATTGCCCGTTGTAATCGTGTTATTACTGGTCAAGCTAATATTTCCACCGTTGATTGTTGTAGAAAAGGCATTGATATCAGCAGTTTTAATATCATTGGCTGCATTTGCTGTAACGGTGCCACCGTTGCCAGTAGTGGAACTGGTATCAATGATGCCGGCGCTGGTATCAATGGTGCCGGCGCTGCTGTTAATGGTCAAATCTCGACCATTATTTGTAATATTGCCGGTTGTAATATTTCCCCCAGCTAATAGTGTAATACTGGCATCACTTTCGGGGCCACCACTGAGGGTAAATCCTGTGGTATTAATACTACCGGCATCCATAGGAGAACGCAATGTTATGGGGTCAGAAAAACTAACATCGCTGTTTAAAATAATAGTGCCGCTACTATCTAATCCTCCGATAAAAATTTCCGAGAATCCGTCTTGCAACTGTGTTAATTCTGCTGTATCTAAATTTAATGCTGCATCATTTGTTGTGCCGCCAACAGTAATATCTAAAGCTGAATTATTCGGTTGAATTTGTAAAATGCTATTTCCCCCGATAAAGGAATTTATAATGTCTATTTCATCAGCTTGTAAAGTTAAAGTGCCGATAGCAGTCACGTCTTGATTAATTTGACCGGCATCTATCAAAATTCCTGGAAAACCGTCCCCAATAATGGTAATATTTCCACTGGAAGAGCTAATTTGGGAATTATTGAGATAAAACCCACTTGAATTTGTGCTTGTGCCTGTGATGTTGATATTTCCTGCGGTTGTAATGTTGGAATTGTTGAGAATGGAAACGCCGTAATTTTCTGTGGTGCCACTGGTTGCTGTGCCGGTGAGGGTGATGTTGCCGGTGTCGCTAATAACGCTGCTGTTTGTTGTTATTTTAATTGCTGAATTGTTTTGTTCGGTTGTGCCGCTACTGTTGCCAATAATCTCGATATTGCCGGTGTTGGTTTGAATCGCTACATTGCTATTTAAATGTACGCCGTGATTGTCAAATGTTCCTATGCCTGAGTTTCCGTCGAGGTTGATGTCGCCAATGCCCAAAGTTTGTACAGTAACTCCATTAGTAATGTATATGCCATAATTGCTGCTCCCACTCCCGTTTTGTCCGCCTGTGCCTGTTAGGTTAATATTTCCATTTTGGGAGCTAATTTGTGTATCGGAACCTTGTAAAATTATGCCCCAATTTCGTCCTATTCCGTTGCCTCCTGTGCCGGTGAGGTTAATATCAGAACCGGCGCTGATGGTATTACCTCCAAACATGACAATGCCGGCATTTCCTTCGCCGCCGGTGGCAAGGGATGTGCCGGTAATATTGATTGTGCCACCGGCACTTAAACTAGCATTGTTAACCAATACAACGCCGTCTTGGGAACCTGTCGCGAGGGTATTGGATGTGCCGGTGATGTCGATGTTGCCGGTGGTTTGCACTGTACCATTGATGACAACGCCATCGTTGCTACTTTGGCTGCCAGTGGCGTTGAGTTCGATGTTTCCGCCGTTGCCGGTGCTGCTGGTGTCAAGGTTGCCCGCGGTGATACTTGCGGCATTTATCGTCAGGTTTCTCCCCGGTGCGCTTATCGTATCACTGGCATTCATCGAAAAATTCCCACCGGCTGTAAAAGTGATGCTACCGGCACCGGCAATAAAGCCAAGGATATTATCCGTTAAATCATTAATGGTGATGTTGTCAGTAGCTTCTAAAACTACGTTGGTATTACCTGAAAGAATTTCGAGGCTATTTTCCGAAATAGTAAAAGTGTTGGGGGTTTCTGCTTGCAAAATTGCCCCATCTAAAACTTGACTATCTTCTGATGCCCCACTGCCATCTGTGATAATGATATCGACTGGATCTAGTAATAAAGTGCCGGTGGTTCCGTTGGCTGCGCTTAAGTTAGCATTTCCTCGAAAAATTAGATTTTGTTTTCCTGAAACTTCGGCAAAACCGCCATTTCCAGATTGACTGCCGCCTCTAGCACTAAGATTTCCATAAAAGCCGGTGGTTTGATTTGCCCAAACTATTATTTCTCCTCCATTTCCGTTGAGTATTGCGTCTGCATTTAATAGCGAGTTGTTGCTAATAAATGTTTTTTCTGCACTGTACAGTCCTCTACCTTGATAATCTCCCCCAATGCGAATTTTTCCACCGCCATTAAATCCTGATGCGTTAATATTTGCATCTAAAAGGGCGATTTTATTTCCTAATATATTTATTTCTCCAGCATTGGTTGCTAAAATGTTGCCGCTTATAATATTTGTGCCGCTTTCTGTGGGTGTTTTGGGGTGTGTTGCTGTTAGTTGAATTGTGCCGTCTGGGTGAGTAATTATGTTATTGGCGTTTTCGATATTTTGGCCGGTGAGTAGTTGGGGTAGAGTTTGCACCGGCATTGTCCAGTTATTCGGTAATATTTCCGTATTGGCGGGGGTTATTTCTAAACTTAATAAATGTCCTGGTTGCGATATGCGGACGAAGTTTTGTCCGGGGACTGCTGTTAAAGTAATTGTGCCGTTTTCTGTTGAAAGTGTGCCGGTGTTGAGAATATTTCCGGCTAAAAAAGTTAGATTTTGGCCGCTTTTAACGTTTAAATTTCCAAAATTAATGATACTTCCTGGTTGATTTAAAGGAAAGGCAAAAGCGCTGGGAGTTCCAATTAATGCGTTATAATTATTGGGGCCGGTAGCATTGAAATAACCGTTATTAAATTGGATGCCGGTGGCGGTGGTGGCGGTGAAGGAGGCGGGAATATTGAGCGTCGAATTGGGCCCGAAAATGATGCCGGCGGGGTTCATTAAATAGAGGTTGGCGTTGCTGCCGGTGATTTGAATTAGTCCGTTTATATAACTCGGATCTCCGCCTGTTATTCTGCCTAAAATGTTGCGAATTTCGGGTGTGGAGATGAAGTTTGCGGTTTGATTTTCGTTGAGGTTAAATTGTAGAAAACTGTGAAAAAGATTAATTTGATCTGCTGATAGTTGTCCGCCGGTGATATTAAATTGTGAACCGTTTGGTGTTACAACCGTGCCGGTCGTGTTTTGTTCTGGAATAATGGCTTGAGCAATAATTGGTGGAGGCGAGACCGGCCCGGTTATAGTTAACATAGTTTTTTGCGTGTGTCTCTATTCAGTTAATGGTTTTTATTGTAAATAAAAATTTTGAAAAATGGTCTATAACTTTATAAATTTTAAAAGCAAATAGGGCTATCAGTGAATATTGAAAACTTAACATTTTACGGAAAAGTTATATTAGTTGGGGTTTTTAGAGATTTTTAATTTTATTGCTTAAATTAAGGATTGGTGATTTTTAGACAAAAGTACAGGTAAGACCTAGACTAAAGTACAGGTTATATAGCGGCTTTGTTATTGGTGTGCTACATTAAAAACCTAGATTGTTATTAAAACGTTTTTTAGCATAGTGTGGTGAGATAAAAACGGCTATTTTGTTGATAAAATCAACCTTATTTTGTCTAGGAGACCAACGAACTCCCAAATAACCAGACTCTACCTTAAGTTTTACATAATTTTTGATAATTCGTACAACAAAGTTTTTTATATTTGGCACAAAAGTATTTTGCTATTTAATTAAATCCATAATGTTTGTCGTAATACTCTTTAGGATACCGATAAAAATGACGAGTTAAAAGTTATATTTATAGTTAGGTTGTTGTTGTGGATTTTAGACTTTTTAATTTTAATTAATTTTTGAAAAAATCAGAGGAGGATAAAGCTTGAAGCAAAATATGTTATAAAAATTATCAAAAGGTAGGAAAAATGTTTATTTTTGAGGAAAAATTGAGTAGGACAGTTTACAAAATTATTGTATTATTGCCCTAAGCCTGTGCGTAGCGCCAACAAGAAACGCTTGACAAATAAAACAACTGCCGTGAAAGAAAAAAATGCTGCTAAACCTAAACGCCACCGGGGGTATCTCCTGACGTCTGCCGGTGCGAAAAAAATCCAAAATCGGATCAGCGAGTTAGAAGAGAAAACGGGTATAAAATATAATGCAAATAAGATATCTGAACGTACCCAACTCATTAGCAGTCAAGGGTTGCATCCGACAACAATTAGAAAAATATTGCGGCGGACAAGTGGAAGTGATGAACAGTCTTTAAGGCTTATTTTTAAGGTATTTCAACTAGAGTTAGAAGAACAAGATTATACCCAACCAGGTTTAGAAGAAATTGTCTGTGTGAATTCTTCTCAAGATTGGGGGGAAGCGGTGGATGTTTCGGTTTTTTATGGCCGAGATTGGGAATTAGAACTGTTAAAAAAATCGGTGATTTCTGACCGTTGCAGGTTAGTATTGTTGTTGGGGATGGGTGGGATAGGCAAAACATCTTTGTCTGTGAAATTAGGTCAAGTTTTGGAAGAACAATTTGAGTTTTTAATTTGGCGTTCGTTGCGAAATGGGCATTTTTTAGAAGAAATTTTAATAGATATTCTTGATTTTTTTAGTAAACATGAAATAGAATCTCAGCGAAAACCAAATCAGAGTTATTTATCGCAATTGGTTTATTATTTACGGGCTGCACGGTGTTTGTTAATTTTGGATAATTGGGAGACTATTTTAAAACCCGGTAGCCCGGCCGGTTCTTATCGAGCAGGCTATGAAGATTATGGAGAGTTTTTAAGGGTCATTGCTGAAACAAATCATCAAAGTTGTGTGATTTTAACGGGACGGGAAAAACCCCAAGGCATTTCTGCTTTTGAGGGAGAAAATGCGGCGGTTAAGGTGTTTAGTTTGAAGGGTTTATCGACAGAAAATGCCGAACAAATTTTTCTGGATAAAAACTTGCAGAGTTTGGCAAATGAGCGAAAAAAATTGATTGAAATTTATCAAGGAAATCCTTTGGCTCTCAAAATTGTGGCTACTTCTATTCAAGAAATTTTTAGCGGAAATTTGGGTGAATTTTTGCAATGTGGAATTGGTGTTTTCAATGGAATTCGTAGCCTTTTAGAGCAGCAATTTGAGCGTTTAGCGCCTTTAGAAAAACAGATTCTTTTTTGGTTGGCAATTAATCGGGAACCGGTGAGTTTAAATTGTTTGCGGGAGGATCTTCGTTTGGTGTCATCTGGGAGGCTTTTGGAAGCGGTAGAATTTATTGGTTGGCGTTCGTTGATTGAGATTAAAACAACTGAAATGGGGCAGTTGTTTACGCTGCAACCTGTGGTGATGGAGTATGTAACGGGCCGGTTAATTGAGGGAGTTTGTGACGAAATTCGGGCTTTTCAAGAGTCAGAAAATTTGGCAGAGTTTAATTTATTTAAGGATCATGCTTTGATGAAAGCTGAAGTAACAGATGCCGTGCGGTTTTCGCAAAAGCAGATAATTTTACAACAAGTGATAGAAGAATTATTATCCAGTTTTCTTGGTTTAGATGGGTTGATTTTATTGGCTGAGAAAATTGTAGATAAATTGCGTTTAGATGTGGCGTTTAATTGGGGTTATGTGGCGGGAAATACGCTTAATTTATTGGTGCATTTGGGCGAAGATTTAAGCTGCTATAATTTTGCCGGTTTAACTATTTTACAAGCTTATTTTAAGGGGGTAAATTTGCGTGGGTGTAACTTTTCTGGGGCTCATTTAGTGAAATGTATTTTTAGTGATAGTTTTGGCAATATTTGTAGTATGGTAATCTCCCCTGATGGGGTAAATTTAGCAACGAGTCATGCTGATGGTGAGGTGTGCTTATGGACAATTGATGATGGAAAGCTTTTGTTTCGCTTGCATTCACACACCGGTGCAGTTTGGGGTTTAAAATTTAGTGGGGATGGGCAACTGCTTGTAAGTGGGAGTTTTGATGGAACAATTAGGGTAGTAAATGTTAAAAATTACCAGGTTTTTCAAGTTTTAAAAGGTCATAGAGATTGGGTGTGGGGGGTAGATGTTTCGCCTGATTCACCAGGGTTAAATTATGGTGATAAAAAACGCTTACTAACTAGTTTATCAAGCGCCATTTACCCGGATGAAATTAAGCAGAAAGGTGGGTTTATTCAAGGTGACTTAGGTTTTGAAGGTCGAGTAATTGCAAGTTGTAGTAGTGACCATACTGTGAAAATTTGGGAACCTTTAACCGGCGAGTGTATTAAAACTTTAGAGGGACACAGAGATATTGTTCAAACTATTGCTTTTTGTCCTAATGGTGGGCTTGTTGCTTCGGGGAGTGCAGATCGAACAATTCGACTTTGGAATTTAACAGAAAATGCTGATAGCAATAGGGGTAATTTAGCGAGAAATTTTGTAAAAGTTATGCATGGACACCGGCATCCAATTTCAGCTATTTGTTTTAGTATGGATAGCAAAAGTTTGGCAAGTTGTGATGGTGAGACTATTAAAGTTTGGGATGTAGAAAGTGGGGAATGTCGCTACACTTTTGAGGGTGATTTTACTTTTGTTTGGCGGGTGACTTTTTGTTTTGGCGATAAACTGCTGGCGTTAGGAGATGGCAAAGTTTTAAAACTTTTGCACATTGACACTTCTGAATGTCGTTGTGTTTTTTCAGGTTTTAGCAGTCAAATTTGGTCGGTGAGTTGGAATGAAAAAGAACAATTACTAGCTGCTAACGATAAGCAAATGGTGAAGGTATGGCGAGTTGGAGAAAATGGCACGGTTCACGGACTGCAAACAATTCAAAGTCAAACAAATGCGGTTTATGCAATTGCTGGAAATGAAAATCAACAGATATTTGGAAGTGCCGGTGCAGATGGCATAATTAGCGTATGGAATAGAAGAAATGGGCAGTGTTTAAGAAGTTGGCAAGCTTCACAAAAATCCATTCGTTGTTTAGCATTTAGTAATGATGGGAAATGGTTGGCTTCGGGGAGTGAAGATAAAACAATTGTAATTTGGGATGTTTCCACCGGCCAACAAATTATCCGATTTGTTGGGCACACTGGTTGTGTCTGGGGAGTGCAGTTTCATCCCCAGGAAAAAATATTAGCCAGTGCAAGTGCAGATGGAACTCTACGACTTTGGGATATCAGCAAAAATTGCTTGTTAAAAGTTTTGTATAAAGATGAAAAATGGGTGCTTTCTGTGGGTTTTAGTGCAGATGGAAAATGGCTTGCTAGTAGTAGTGCAGATAGCGTTATTAGAGTTTGGAATATGACAAATTTTGTCGAAACTGAAGAAACAGATAAAAGCGTAAACCATTTACCTATTAAGGATAAATTAATTGAAAGTGTATCTTTATCATCGGTGGTTGTTAAAACTAACTTAGCAAAATTTTCCCTAACAAATGGAGAATTAAAAAGTTTATTTGCTCATCAGGGTTTAATTTGGTCTTTGGCATTTAGAGGGGATGGAAAAATATTAGTAAGTGGAGGAGAAGATGGCATGATAAAGTTATGGGATGTTGAGACAGGTATGTGTGAAAAAGTTTTACATGGACATCAAAGTTTAGTGTTATGTGCGGCTTTTCAAAAGAAAGGAAATTTACTAGCTACTGGTAGTTCTGACCGGACAATTCGGCTTTGGGATAGTGGGACTGGCCGGTGTTTAAATGTCTTAGAAGGTCATACAGGTGGAGTATGGTCTTTGGGCTTTATTGAAGATGGAAAAATGCTTATTAGTGGTTCTTTAGATGAGACTATTAAGTGTTGGGATGTAGAGAAATCAGTTTGTGTGAAAACTATAAGACCGGCCCGCATTTGTGAGGGCATGAATATTACAAATTTACAGGGATTAACTGAAGCACAAAAAACAACATTGAAGGCTTTAGGGGCATTAGAAACTACTAATTATTTGTGATTAAAACATAAAAATTCAGGATGGAATTAGCAGTTAAGTAGATTATTAAATAAATTTAAGACTCATTGTAATTGAATCAAAGTTTACTTTCAATTTCCTGTATTTTTGAAGCTTATCATAACTTCATAATCGGACTTGCTTTCAGGTTAGGAAGACAAGTTTCTTTCCTCGCTGCTTTTTGATCGACGAAAGGCGGTATCAACAGACAAGTGAGTGGTTTTTTCCTGTTAAGTTCTTCTTAAGATCACTATCTTCTCCCCAACAACCTGCCTGACCGTGAAGAATAGAGTTATCAGCAATGGCAGGCATCAAAACCAACCGGTCGTACTGGAGATTTAGATTTCCTGTTTAAATATTTAAACTACAGGCAAATTTTATGAATACCCAGGCAGGTAAGATTTTTTCTCCTTTAAATTTTGTAAATTTTCAAAAATGTCATTCACAAACAAAACCTACCTACCTTATGGCAAAGGAAGAGGAAACTATGAGAATAAACCAAATAAGCGCAGCCCAAGGTAATCTTTTAATTGTTGATGATACGCCCGAAAATTTGGAATTACTGGGGAAATTTTTAATACCAATGGGTTACACAATTCATCACGCCTTTAATGGAGAAACCGCTTTAAAAATTGCTAAAACAGTCAAGCCAGATTTGATTTTACTTGATATTATGTTGCCTTTTTTAAATGGCTATCAAGTTTGTCAACTTTTGAAGGCCAATCCTGTCACCGCAGAAATTCCTGTGATTTTTTTAAGTGCTTTGAATGAAAGCTTCTATAAAGAAAAAGCCTATGAAGTTGGGGCAGTAGATTATATTACTAACCCTTTTGTAGCTAATGAAATTATCCGAAAAGTTAGAACTCAACTTGAGTTTAAAGCAACCAAACAAGAAAATACCTGGTTACAGAATGAACTTATTTCCCAAAAACAAAACTATGAAAATAGTTTAAAAATTGCCTCAGATAAAGTAAATTTTTTGCATTGTGATCGACTCACTGGCTTACCAAATCGAGAATTTTTTACAGACTTTTTACAAACTGCACTCAATTGCCTTAAAACAAACCAAGATTATCAATTTTCTTTGCTATTTTTTGATTGTGACCGCTTTAACATTTTAAACAACTCTTTAGGGGCTAAAATTGGAGATGAATTACTTAAAAGTCTTGTCAAACGCCTACAAAATTGTCTAAATAAAACTGATGTTTTGGCCCGCATAGATGAAAAAAGATTTGGAATTTTATTAATAGATACCAAAGAAGCTATCCAGGCAAGCAAAATGGCAAAACAGATTCAAGCAGCACTTACTCAGCCTTTTTATTTGCAAGGATACGAAATTTTTATGACTGCTAGTATTGGAATTGTTGTGGGAAACACCAGTTATTCTCAACCAGAACATTTAATGAGAGATGCTGAAACTGCTTTAGATCGTGCTCGACAAACTGGCAAAGATCAATATCAAATTTTTGATCAAACCATGAAAGAGAAAGCTTGTAAATTTTTGCAAGTTGAAATTGAGTTAAGGAGGGCTATTAAACAACAAGAATTTAAATTACATTATCAACCCATTATTGATTTAAAAACTGGTTGTATTTCTGGTTTAGAAGCCTTGGTAAGATGGCAGCATCCTGTGCGTGGTTTATTACCACCGGCAGAATTTATTTCCATAGCCGAAGAAACTGGTTTAATATCTGATATTGGTAAGTGGGTATTGCGAGAAGCTTGCCACCAACTTAGTGTCTGGCAAAAAGCCGGTCTTGCCGATTCTTCTCTTACTATCAGTGTAAATTTATCAGCGAGACAATTTAATCAAGTCAATTTAATTGATCAAATTGATCAGGTTTTTGTAGAAACTCAATTGAATCCTGAATGCTTAAAATTAGAAATTACTGAAAGCGCTATTATGGAAAACACCCAAGCAGCCGCCAAGGTTTTACAACAGCTTAGAGAAAGAAAAATTCAATTAAGCCTTGATGATTTTGGCATTGGTTATTCTTCTCTTTCTTATTTGCATTCCTTCCCAGTTGATACCATTAAAGTTGATAAATCTTTTGTTGGTTGTTTAGACGATAATGACAAAAACTTGGGCTTAGTACCGGCAATTATGTGTATTGCTAAAACAATGGGAATGAGTGTGATTGCCGAAGGAATTGAAACACATCAACAACTAAACCATTTGAGAAATTTACAGTGTGATTATTCTCAAGGTTATTTATTCTCTCGACCCTTGGAAGCAGAAAAAATTATTGACTTAATTGCATCTTCTCCAAAATGGTAAAAACACAATTAAAATAGTAACTCATAAAGCATTAGAGGTAAAAAATGTTTTTCAATTTTCAAATTTCTTAAAAAATTAAAGGACAGATTCTATTGATATCATCAAGTATTTATTGGGGGCAGCTAAATTTTTTAGAATTTGCTTTAAAATAAGAAAAGCGGCTATTTGACATACTTTACATCCCGATAAAAGCAGCAATGAACATTTACTCTACCCCTCCTATAAAAGGCAGTATCTTGATCGCAGATGATACCCTTGATAATCTGCGCTTGCTATTTGATATTCTCACGCAACAAGGCTATAAAGTCCGAGGAGTTCGCAAAGGGAAAAGAGTATTATCTGCTGCTGAATTATCATCTCCCGATCTAATTTTATTAGATATTGTAATGCCAGATATGAATGGCTATAAAGTTTGTCAACAACTCAAAGCCTCCATAAAAACCTGTGATATTCCCGTGATTTTTTTAAGTGCGTTAAAAGACACAAATGAAAAACTAAAAGCCTTTGAGGTAGGAGGTGTAGATTACATTACAAAACCCTTTCAACTCGAAGAAGTTTTAGCAAGAGTAGAAAATCAATTAAGGTTAAAACGTCTCCAAGAACAACTAAGTGAACAAAACAGCCAATTGCAGCAAGAAATTGCTGAACGTCAATTATTAGAAGAAAAATTACATTCTTCAGAAATAGAAATTAGAAATTTTTTTGAAACAATGAACGATGTGGTGTTAATCCTTAATACCGAAGATGAAAGTGTAAAAATTGCCCCAACTAATACGGCTCGATTTTACCCGCCAGAAGTAGATATTTTAAACTTAACTATTGAGCAATTTTTTTCAGATGAAAAAGCACCAGTTTTTAAAAAACAAGTAGAAAAAGCTTTATCGGAGCAAAAACTTGTTAATTTTGAGTACAGTTTAGAAGCCAAAGGCGAGAAATTTTGGTTTACAGCCAGCATCACCCCTACCTCCAAAAATACTGTTACCTGGGTAGGGCGTGATATTCGAGATCGCAAAAAAATAGAAGCAGCCTTACAACACAGTGAAAAGCGATTTAGAAGTTTAGTAGAAAATATACCAGGAGTGATTTATCGCTGCGCTTGGGATCACAATTGGACAATGCAATTTATTAGCGATGAAGTCGAAGAAATGACCGGTTATCCCGCCAGTGATTTTATAAAAAACAATGTCAGAAGTTGGGCAAGTATTATTCATCCAGATGACAAAGAAAATATAGAACAAGTTATTTATAAATCTGTACAAATTAAACAACCATTTGTTTTAGAATATCGTATTTTTAATGCTACCGGGAGTATTCTTTGGGTTTATGAAAAAGGGCAACTTTCTTTTCAATCAGACAATTTACTCTGTCTTGACGGGGCAATTTTTGATATTACTAAACGCAAAAAACAAGAAAAAGCTTTACAATTAATTGTCGAAGGAACAGCCGCCCAAACAGGCTTAGAATTTTTCCGCTCTTGTGTTCGTTATTTAGCTATTGTATTACGGGTACGTTATGCCATTGTGACCCACAAAATAAAAAAAACTACCAAAGTTCGTACCTTAGCATTTTGGCTCGGAGAAACTTGGAGTAATGACCTTGAATATGACTTTGGTAGCACACCTTGTGAAAGAGTTTTAGCTGGCCAATGTTGCTACTATCCTGATAACCTTCAAACCAACTTTCCCCAAGATCAAGAATTAATAGATTTAGGAGTAGTAAGCTACTTAGGAATACCCTTGCTAGGCTCCAATAACGAAGTTTTAGGACATTTATGTGTAATGGATACCAAACCAATGAAAAATGACCCAAACCAGCAGTTAATTTTGCGAATTTTTGCCGCTAGAGCCGGTGCAGAACTAGAAAGAAAACTAGCAGAGCAAGCCTTAGAATACCGGGCCAAAATGGACAATTATCTTAGCAATATTTCCCGTGCCTTTCTTGACAGAGACTTTGAATCAGCCCTCAACTTAATTTTAAAAATTTTAGCAGAAGCTACAGACAGTGAACGCAGTTATTTAATTCGTTATTCAGAGCGCAAAACTCATTGGAGTATCACCCATGAATGGTATGCAGAAACAGTTGCTCCTGCTGCACCAATTTTACAAAATATCTCCGTTTATGCGGCCCCTTGGATTTATAATCAACTAAACAATAAAACCGTTATTAATATTTCTAAAATATCTGAATTACCTACCGAAGCCAACGCTGAGCGTGCTATTTTAGAAAATCTCTCTATACAATCTTTAATTAACATTCCCCTCCTTCACAGAAATGAACTTATTGGCTGCTTAGGAGTAGATGCGGTACGAAGTGCCAAAACTTGGAGCGAACAAGAAATTAACTTATTAAAAGTTGCAGGAGAAATTATTACAATTGCCCTTGCTCGTCACGAAGCCGAACTTGCCCAACAAAACGCCGCCGAAGTCGCGTTAGCTGCTAATAAAGCTAAAAGTGAATTTCTTGCCAATATGAGCCACGAACTTCGGACACCCCTAACAGCAATTCTCGGTCTTTCTGAAGCTTTACGAGATGAAGTTTTTGGGCCTTTAACTACCAAACAACATCAAAAATTAGCAACTATTGAACAAAGCGGCCAACATTTATTAGAACTAATTAATGACGTTCTTGATTTAGCAAAAATTGAATCAGGAAAAATGGATTTACAAATGGCAAATACCGATATTCTCGGTTTATGCCAAGCCAGTTTAGCCTTTGTAAGACAACAAGCCTATCAAAAACAAATTAAACTCAGTTCACAAATTTCTCCTCACATCAAACAAGTAGAACTAGACGAGCGCCGCATTCGTCAAGTATTGATTAACTTACTCAGTAATGCTGTAAAATTTACCCCCGAAGGCGGTCAAGTTTGGATAGAAGTTGATGGCAATTTAGAACAAGAAATTTTAACCTTTACCATTGCAGACACCGGTATTGGTATTTCCCAAGAAAATATTACCAAACTGTTTAAACCTTTCGTTCAATTAGACAGTTCCTTTACTCGTCGTTATGCCGGTACTGGTTTAGGTTTAGCATTAGTACGGCAAGTCGTAGAATTGCACGGTGGCAGTGTATCCCTAGAAAGTGAAATCGGCCAAGGAAGTCGCTTTACAGTCTCTTTACCCTGGAAATTAGAAGCTAAAAAATCCTTAATTGAACCATCAACTTTAGCCAACTTAGCCATTAACTTAGATACAGTTTTAATTGTTGAAGACTCTCCCCCCGCAGCCGAACAAATAGCTCTTTATTTATCACAACTCAACGTAAGAAAATGCGAAATTCATTCCTTGGGAACCGGCACAGTTGAAGAAGCAATAAAAACAAATCCAGATGCAATAATTTTAGATTTACAACTCCCAGATCGTTCCGGTTGGGATGTTTTATCACAACTCAAAACCGAACCTCGTACCCAAAATATCCCCGTTTTAATTGTTTCTGTCGCTGATGAACCGGCCAAAATTAAACAATATACCGGCCCCTCTGAATACTTACTTAAACCTTTCTCTGCCTACCAATTTCAAATCGCTTTACGAAAATTACTTGCCTTAGCAACCAAAGAAAAAACGCCTTTACCACTTCCTCAAAATGACTTACCTTTAATTTTATTGGCCGAAGATAATGAAGCAAATATTAATACCATTGTAGAATATTTAGAAATTAGAGGTTATCGTCTGGCAACTGCTTTTAATGGTGTAGAAGCAGTGCAAATGACTCAACAATTAAAACCCGATTTAGTATTAATGGATATTCAAATGCCAGAAATGGATGGTTTACAAGCAACCCGCCTTCTCCGCGCTACTCCAGAATTTACAAAAATGCCTATAATTGCTCTAACTTCCCTTGCAATGCCTGGAGATCGAGAAAAATGTTTTGAGGCTGGAGTCAATGAATATCTGGCAAAACCTGTAAGCTTAAAAAAGCTAGTTGAAACAATTACCCAGCACCTTGCTGTCTACAAAACTAACCCTTAATTCTTCGTGGTTATGCCAAATTCAACACCTCCAACAAATTCTTCTTCCCAAGAAACTCCTCTAAGCCAACGAAAACTCCGCATTTTAGTAATTGATGATGAAGAAAGCATTTTTGAAGTCATCGAAGCATTACTCTATAGAGAAGGTTATGAATTTAACTATTTTTCCAGTGGAATAGAAGCCTTAACCAAAATAGATGACATTCAACCCGACGTAATTTTACTCGATTTAATGATGCCAGAAATGGATGGCATCGAAACTTGTCAGCAAATAAAATCCCATGAACGTTGGTGTCCAATTCCAATTATTATGGTAACAGCCTTAAGTTCTAAAGAAGACTTAGCCCGTTGTCTTGAAGCTGGTGCAGATGATTTTTTATCTAAACCAATTAATAGTATTGAATTGCGGGCAAGGGTTCGTTCAATGTTACGAATTAAACTGCAATACGATGCCCTTGCAGCTACTCAACAAATACGAACACTTAACCTTTTTAATGCTTTTTTAACTTAAAAAACTATGACACAAAATTACGGCCCCAATCCCAATAAACCCTATCCAATGGCAGACCACCGGCGCGTCTGTTTTATCAAAAATTTTCTAAAATCACCCAATATTATTGTCGGAGATTATTCTTACTATGACGATCCCATTGACCCAGAAAATTTTGAAAAAAACGTCCTCTACAACTATGGGCCCGAAAAATTAATTATCGGAAAATTCTGCGCCCTGGCTACAAATGTTAAGTTTATTATGAACGGCGCAAATCACAAACTTGATGGAATTTCTACTTATCCATTTCCGGTTTTTGGCCAAGGTTGGGAAACAGCAATGGATAAATTAATGTCGTTGCCAGGGCGAGGAGATACGGTGATTGGTAATGATGTTTGGATAGGCTATGAATCTGTGATTATGCCTGGAGTTTCTATTGGTGATGGGGCTATTATTGCCGCAAAATCAGTTGTTGTGAATGACGTGCCGGCTTATACAGTTTTTGGTGGCAACCCAGCCCGCAAAATTAAGCAGAGATTTAGCGATTTAGAAATAGAAACTTTGCTACAAATTCGTTGGTGGGATTGGGAAATAGAAAAAATTACTCGCAATATTCCTATTATTATGGAGGGAAATATTCAAGCTTTGATAGATGCTGAATAAAAGTTAACAGTATTTGTGCAAGCTGAGGTTAAAAAATTGAAGAAATAAAAGCTTAAATTTAGAAAGCTAAAAAAGGCCGGTGCAGCTTCAAAACACCGGCCTTTTCAAAAAAATTAACCCTGCTGAAAAATCCACAAAACAAAAATTATATCTCTATTTATCTGCGTTAAAAAAACGAAACATCAGAAAAAAAACTCCTTCAAATCTTCTAACTTTCTAAATTTTTCCAAGTTTAAAAACCTAAACTAATCCCGCCTTTCCTCATAATCTTCGGAAGCCCTAGGGTCTAATTCCCATCTCTTATCATCGCGTTCTTCCAATATATCAACAGTACGCAAATAAGCCCGGTCATCCATTTCTAAACCTACCGCAACCGCTAAATCTTCCACAACATTTTGATCGGGTGTTGCCACAGTACCACCAACCGCTTCATCCCCCACATTTGCCTGATCCCAAGCCGCATCAATATCCCCACCAGTTAACTCAGGACTCAGCGAGTTATATTGCGCCATTTCCTTACGCATTCTGCGGGCACCATTCATCCCCGGTTCTTCCTTAACTCCAGTACCATAAGACTCTGTAATTTCTTGCAGTAAATCCCCAGAATCTTGTTTATTTTCTGTTGCCGGCACAACTTTTTTTTCTTTATCTACCATGATTTTTTCCTGAAAATTTTTTATTTCTATAAAAAAACATATCCTATTTGCCAGATAGTGAAATCTGCAAATAGGAATAAATTGGAACTTAACACTCCCTATCCAAAATTAATACTTGCGTTCCTGCGGTTGAAACAGCGTAATCGTAACCGGCCGGTATTGTAAATCAATCCCCGCTGGCGAATAATAAGCAAAAGTATGTTTCAAGAAATTAATATCATCCCGTTCGCTAAAATCCTCACGAGAATGAGCACCACGACTTTCTTTGCGGTTCAAAGCCGAAGTCAAAATCATCTTGCCAACAATCATCAAATTTCTCAACTCAATTGCCTCAAGAATCTCCGTATTCCAGCAACTTCCCTTATCATCTAAATAAATTTTTTGGTATTGTTGCTGGAGTTCTTCCAGTTGCTTTAACCCTTCTTCCATCACCTCCTCTGTGCGAAATACCCCGCAATGTTGCGTCATACAATCTTGAAAATCTTGGCGCAATTTACCAATCCTAATTTCTCCATTTTGATTAAACAAAGCTTGCATTTGTTTAACCGCAGCAGTTAAATAACGTTGTTCATCAACTTGAGGAAGTTTGCGATTTTGCACATATTCAGCAATCGCAGCCCCGGTACGTTTGCCATAAACAACACATTCCAAAAGCGAATTACTCCCTAGCCGGTTTGCACCATGAACCGAGACACAAGCTGCTTCACCGGCCGCAAAAAATCCCTCAACAAAACCATCAGGCCCACTGCGAACTTTGCCATCCACATTAACAGGAATTCCCCCCATAGAATAGTGAACAGTAGGACGAACCGGCATCGGTTTTTCCACCGCATCAATACCAACAAGCCGGTGTGCTTCTTCCCAAGCAAAAGGAACCCGCAACATAATTTTTTCGCGTCCCATGTGTCGCAAATCTAAATAAACAAAAGGCCCGCCGGCACTACCATCGGGATGTATTCCACGACCGGCCCGAATTTCTTTTGTAATAGCGCGAGAAGTAATATCACGAGGGGCTAATTCCATGCGACTAGGTGCATAATTTGCCATAAAACGTTCGCCTTCGCTATTAATTAAATAAGCCCCTTCTCCGCGTACAGCTTCGGAAATTAAGACGCCGGCAGGATAGAGGCCGGTGGGATGAAATTGCACAAACTCCATATCTTCAAGGGGAACACCGGCCAACGCTGACATCGCCAAACCGTCGCCGGTGGAAGCAAAATCATTTGAAGTAGTGTTATAAACTCGACCATAACCGCCGGTAGCAAACATCACGGCCTTAGCACGAACAACAGCTAATTTGCCATCTTTGATGCGATACATAACCACACCTTTTGCTTGAGAATCTTCAAGAATAAGCTGCATCACATACCATTCATCATAAATATGTACGCCATAGCGGCGTAAATTGTTAACTAATTCGTGCAAAATCGCGTGGCCGGTTTTATCTGCTGCATAACAAGTTCGATTGTGAGAATGCCCACCAAAAGCTCTTTGTGCGATACGTCCATCCGGCAAACGTGAGAATAAAACACCCATGTGTTCAAGGTCAATCACCACATCTGGCGCTTCTTTGGCCAGAAGTTCCACACCATCTTGGTCTGCGAGATAATCGGAACCTTTAACGGTATCAAAGGCGTGGGCTTTCCAGCTATCTTCTGTATCAACATTTTTGAGACTGGCGGCCATACCACCTTGTGCGGCTACAGAGTGAGAGCGGATCGGGTGAGTTTTGGCAACAACGGCGATGCTGAGTTTGGGGTCTGTGCGGGCGATTTCAACAGCGGCGCGACAGCCGGCCAAACCACCGCCAACAATAATAACGTCGTGTTCTAACATGATTCCTCTCGGATTTTTCTACTTTTTATATAGTCGCTTAAACAAAAAAATTCCCCACCAAAAGGTAGGGAAGTTTTTATAAATCTGTCCTTTGTCATTACTCCTTAAAATGCTAATGCGCCATAGGCCGTTCCCCTGCTGCGGCCCTGTAACCTCTTGTATCCACCGAAAAATGATAATTTCAGCTTGTTGGTTGTAGAGTTTGCTGACTAGGGACATTGCCCACCGGCTCTGGGACTACCGCCGTTTCAACCGGCTCAAATTGGATATGATTAAGCAGGGTCGTGACGAAGGCAAAAAGCAAAAAGGGCAGAGAAAGGACGAGAATAAGACCAACGGTTGCCAGGGCGTAAATTTGCCGAGTGGAGCTCCACAGGGCAAGGGCAGACGCAAGGCTGAGGAAAATGACGATTAACCAAATGATGATTTGACCGTAGATATCTCCAAAGGTGAGCGTGCAGACTAAGCGATATCCATTCTCGTTTTTCATATTGTCCCTCTAATCTTTGATTGTTTTAAAGTTTTAGTTTAATGGGATATTTCTTTGATGACAGGTTTATAAAGATTTTTCAACGGATTGTAATAAGCCTTTACAATTGTTGCTGATTTTTAATCTGGCGTTTGGTCGGCTTGTTTGAGTATGCTGTTTTATGCCGGGGCCGGTGATAGGAATTAACTGGCCGGTGGATAACTAACAAATACATTAAAATTTAAATATTGCTCAGTAAAATTGCGATCAGTTTATGTTTTCTCAACTTGAATCTCTCACAAATTCAGAAATTATTTATCCCGAAACTGACGGACAACCAAGGGGAAATAATACCAATTATTGAAAAAACCGTCTCAACTTTCTGTTTGATTCCTGTTAGCAGTTCTGTAATCGTTGATAAACAACCGTAGTTGTTTTTCTTGAAACGTTCTAGCCAATTCACCTACCCGTTCTGCAAAGGGAATATATTTTGTGTCCAAAGTTTTTAACCGTTCAACTTCTTGAGTAACTGCTTTTAAATTCCCCCTCATTACCAAATCGTATAAAATAGCAAGTTCTTCATCTGGTGGCGGCACTAAAGAAGAAGTTGGATCTGATTGCACGGCTTGATCAACATTTTTATCGAGTTGAGATAACTCTTGATATACCCAAGCTATCCCTAAGTGCTTTTGTAGCAATGTGAATAACTCATCAGCCTGTATGGGTTTAGGTAAAAAAGCATTTGCGCCGATATCTAAACTCTTATGCTGGTCAGCTTCAAACACGCTAGATGAAGAAACTATAATTACTAAATCTTTGAATTGAGGTTGAGAACGGAGAAGGCTGATTAAATCGAATCCGTCCATTTCTGGCATGACTAAATCAGTGATAACGGCATCAAATTTGCAAGAGTTAAGCTGTTTTAAAGCTTCTTTGGCATTATCGACTTCTACTACTTCAAATCCAATAGGTGTTAACAAATTAACCAGTACCGCTCGATTTTCCCACTTATCATCAACTGCGAGAATTTTCAGTTTAGTTCCGTGATAGCCAGCGATCACAGCTTGTGGTTGAACTGTCGATACTTCCCAGTTACTAGCAGAAGGTAAATCTAGATCGAACCAAAAATGGCTACCAGCATTTAACTGACTGGTAGCTCGAATACTGCTACCCATCATTTCGGCAATTTTTAAGCTAATTGCCAATCCCAAACCCGTTCCTTCTGCCATCTTATCGCGATCACCTACTTGTACAAAAGGTTGAAATATTTTCTGCATTTGCTTTTCGCTGATCCCAACTCCCGTATCTTCAATTTGAAAGCGGATAGTATTGATGGCGTTTAATTGTTGAGGATTAGGTTCTAAGGTTATTGATTTTATTAGTCCTACTTTGAAAGTAACGCCGCCTCGATCAGTGAATTTTACAGCATTACCTAAGAGATTAATTAAAACCTGTCTTAAGCGTTTTTGATCTCCTTGTACGCTGGGGGGCAAAGAAGAGTCAAATTGACAAATAAAACTGATACCTTTTTGTTCGACTTTGAGGCGAAAGATTTGGCTTATCTCCTCTAAAAATCCCCCAAAATGAAATTGTGTGGGGTAAAGCTCCATCCTCCTAGCTTCGATTTTAGAAAAGTCGAGGATGTCGTTAATTAAGGTGAGCAAATGCGAGCCACATTGATAAATAATTTTCAGATTGCTCAAATCTGTAGAGTTGAAATTTTTTGAGTTCATCAAAATTTGAGCGTAGCCTAAAATTCCGTTGAGAGGCGTGCGAAGTTCGTGACTCATGTTTGCCAAAAATTCGCTTTTAGCTTGGTTAGCAGCGTCGGCAGCTTGCTTAGCTACTTGCAATTCTATTTCTGCTTGTTTGCGATCAGTAATATCGGTATGAGAACCGAGTAAACGTAGGGGTTGGCTTTCTGCATCCCGCTCGACAACTCGACCTCGTGATAGTATCCATCTGTAACTACCATTTTTGTGTCGCATCCGAAATTCCCAACTGTAGGATTCGTTATTTCCACTGTTCAAATACTCTACTACGGAGTCTAATATGAGTTGCAAGTCGTCGGGGTGAACGAGTTTGTCCCAAGAAGTATCTTCGTTAAGAATTTCGCTGTCTTGATAGCCTAACATGGCTTTCCATTGAGGTGAAAAATAAAGCGCGTTTGTTTTAATTCGCCAGTCCCAAATACCTTCATTAACACTTTCTAGCGTTAAATGATACCTTTGTTCGCTTTCCCTCAGTGTTTCTTGTATCTGTTGGCGATCACATATTTCTTTCTCTAATTCTTGAGTTCTTTCTGCAACTTTTTGTTCTAAGGAATGGGAATAATCTTCTAATTGTTCGTAAGATTGCTTGAGTTGCTGGCTCATTAAATTAAAAGAAGTAGCTAAAGCGCTGACTTCTTGAACAGATGAAGTGACTACTTTTTGCTCGAAGTTACCTTCAGCGATCACACTTGCTGCTTTGCCTAAACGCCCAATAGGCCGGGCTATCCACTGAGCACTGACAATTCCCAAAAGAGTTGCCACAAATAACGCCAAAATACATAGTAAAATCGTTGTATGTCTACTCGCATTAATTTGTTCCATAAAATCATTTTCTGGAACTGCAATTACAATTAACCAATCAATACCTTTACCGTCTTGAAAAGGGACAACTTGTATAAATTGTTTATTACCATTTATTGAAAAATCTAATTGTTGAGAAGTTTTAATTTCATTGAGATTGTTAAATCGCTCTGTTAAATATTTAGCAGTAGCATTGGTTAAAAAATTTTGGCTGTCAGTGGCTAGAAACCTTTGTTTATTTCGATACGGTTTTTCTGATGTGGAAGTAGCCACTAGCATTCCGCTTCGCTCAATAATAAAAGTTTGTCCTGTTTTTCCAACTTTTAAAGTTTCCAAAAAATTCCCGATCAGAGATAAACGTAGAGTTGTTAATAAGGCCCCCATAGGTTGCCCATTTTTCTCAAAAACTGGTAGACCTGCTGTTATGAGAGGGGTAGTAATAACCTCCCCAAAATAAATTTGTGTCCATATAGGTTTGCCAGTTTTTATGCTTTGTTGATAAGCTTTAATTTTTCGCACATCAAAATTCTTGACCTCTTTGATTAATTTGAGCCTTTCTCCTTGACTACCAGCTAAATACACATCTACCTGATTCGGCTTTGTTACCTCTGTTACTTGAATTACTAACTTTTTTTCATCATTACTAATAACAGCTACTCCTTTTCCTTTTTCACTGATCATTACTATGCCATTTACGCTATTAAACCGATTTTTTTGTTGCCAAATATGACGTTCCCATACTTTGAGGTCTTCCATGCTCAATTGACCCAGACTAATGGCATCAGAATTAATTTGATTAACTAAATGAGGAGGAGCAAGATAGGTATGCAAGTTCTGCTCAATTCTCGTGGCAATTTCCTGGCGCAACTGTCTCGCTACATCATTAACTGCTTTCTGCCCGTTTTGTAAAGAAAAATACCCCGTTAATCCCACAGCTGCAAAGATTTGTAAAACAAAAGGAAGAATTAAAACACTGCGTAACGGAATTTTTCGTGAGCGAGCAACATTTGAAAACATAAATTTACAGTAAAAACGATAGGTTTAGACTCCAGAAAAATAGAATTTGCACCAGATTTAGGTCTCTTCTGTGGAGAAGAGAAAAATTATCTGATAACAGTTTTTAACATTAATGTTAACTTTTATGTAGACCAGACTACTTAGATCAGTATCCTTGTTCAACTATAGTAGTTTTTTATGATAAAGACAGAGTAAAATGATTTTAACCAAGTACCAGGACAAATTATCAAGAAGCCTCAAATGGTCACTTAATCACTGCAATTCCCGAAGTTGCTTTACGCTGACTGTTAATTAGACCTTTTATCTTAGAAATTTTTGCAGGTGTAGGAATTACAGGCTATATCTCTTTGCGTACTGAATAGATAAAGACCAACTAAAGAAATGGTTACTAAAATTCGCTATGACGCTAAAGCTTAGTTTGACAATTAATTTCCTAACTATTTATTAATTTTTTACTCATTAGATTATGAATAAATCATTTTACAAACGCTTTTCAGAGACTATCAACTTAAGTACATTACTTTTGATTTTTCTTTTTCCTTTTGCTTTAGTAGTTTATCAATTAATTGCTGAAATAGACAGTAAGATTGATTTTGCTCAAAAAGAAAAACTAGGCTTGGCTTATAACTATCCTTTGAAAAATTTGCTTGTTTATGTTATGGAGGAACGCACGCAAGTTAATCAGTATTTAAATGGGGATAAGTCTTTAGCTTCTGCGATTGCGAATCAAGAGGACAAAATTGAAAAAGCAATCCAAACGCTCAATAAAGTAGAAAAGCAGATATCCCCCCAACTTAAAATTAGTTCACAATGGTTATATCTGAAGACTTCCATCAATAAAAATTGGCAGGAATTAAAAGAAAAAAAATTCAAATTATCTTCTAGTAAAAGCTGGCAATCACATACCAAAATTATTAGCGACATCCTGGCTTTAATTAACGAGATAGGAGATATTTCTAATCTAATTCTTGACCCATCTTTAGACAGTTACTATTTAATGGATACAGTTATTAATCAACTGCCAATTGCCATAGAAAACACTGCTCAAGCTAAAGATATAGGGGCAACTATCGCGGTCAAAAACAAGATTGAAGAGAGCGAACGAGCAAAGCTTTTGATTATTCAAAGTTTAATTGCGCCACCTTTGCAACAAGTACGCAGAGGCTTGCTAATTTCTGCAAATAATAATCCGCAAATTCAGCCCCTGCTATCAACCAGCACTCGCGACAACTTCTATAAGATACAAAAATTTACTGACTTACTCAACCAACAAATTATTAACGCTAAAAATATTAAGCTGGAACCTGAAAAATATACATCCGTAGCACAAAACGCCCTAGAGTCGCAAATCAAACTTTACAATATAGCTTTTCCACTCTTAGATAACTTATTACAACAGCGAATTAACCAGCTAAGAATTAGAAAATATCAAATAATTGGATTTGGATTGTTAGTATTAGCAGTAGTAACTTACGTTTCCATAGCTTTTATTACCAACCGCAAAAAAAGTCAGGAATTTCAAAAAGAATTGCTGGCTGCTGAAGAGAAATATCGTAGTATTTTTGAAAAGGCAATTAACGGAATTTTCCAAATTACTCCATCCGGTCAATATCTAAGTGCTAATCCAGCCTTGGCTGAAATTTACGGATACAATTCTGCTGCCGAATTAATGGCTAGTTTAAGCAATATCAAGCACCGACTTCATGTAGATCCTAGCCGTCGAGAAGAGTTTGTGAAAATTATTAGCGATCTCGGTAGCATTGCCGACTTTGAATCACAAGTTTATCGTCGCGACGGTAGTATTATATGGATTTCAGAAAATGCTCGTGCTATTTACAATGAAAATGGCAATATTCTCTACTACGAAGGCACAGTAGAAGATATTACTGAATACAAGCTTGCCCAACAAGAAATTTATGCCGCCAAAGAAGCCGCTGAAAATGCCAATAAAGCAAAAAGCGAGTTTTTGGCTAATATGAGTCACGAACTGAGAACCCCTCTCAACGGTATCTTAGGCTATGCTCAAATCCTCAAACGATCCCCAAAATTAGCAGAAAACGAACAAAATAGCATCGACATTATCTACCAGTGCGGTTCGCATCTTCTAACATTAATTAATGATATTTTGGACATATCTAAAATAGAAGCTCAAAAAATGGAAATTTATCCCATAGATTTTCATTTTCCCGCTTTTGTACAAGCCGTTGCTGAAATTTGTCGAATTCGCGCCGAACAAAAAAGTCTCAAATTTATCTATCAACCAGATGCAGATTTACCTCTTAGCGTTCATGCTGACGAAAAACGCTTGCGCCAAGTGCTAATTAATCTTATTGGAAACGCCATTAAATTTACTAAAATAGGCGAAGTAAGTTTTAGCATTTATTTAATTGAAAAATTTGTGAATGTTTCCAAGCAAGTTATTTACAAAATTCGCTTTACTATTCAAGATACAGGAGTGGGTATTAAACCCGAAGAAATTGAAAGAATATTTTTACCTTTTGAACAGGTTGGTACTCGTAAAAATCAAGCAGAAGGAACAGGATTAGGGCTGGCTATTACTCAAAAAATTATTCAACTCATGGGCAGCACCATTCAAGTTACTAGCCAAGTAGGGATGGGCAGTGTTTTTTGGTTCGAGCTTGATTTACCCGAAGCCATTGACTGGGTGAATACAGCTTCTAATAGCGAAAAGGGGAAAATCATTGGATTTGAAGGAAGCAGCAAAAAAATTCTCGTAATAGATGATCGTTGGGAAAATCGCTCAGTAATTGCAAATTTATTGACTCCTCTAGGATTTGAAGTCATAGAAGCAATCAACGGGAAAGCTGGATTAGAAATAGCAAAGCAAACTAAACCAGACTTAGTTATCACAGATTTAGTTATGCCAGAAGTTGATGGATTTCAATTACTACAATACTGGAAAGAAAGTCCAAGTTTAAAAAAAATTAAAGTTATTGTTTCTTCTGCTAGTGTTTTTGAAACCGATCAAAATTTAAGCTTAAAAGCTGGAGCGGTTGACTTTTTAGCAAAACCCGTTCAAGCCGAAGAACTTTTTGAAAAATTAGCACTTCATTTACAAATAGAATGGATCTATCAAGCTGAATCATTGTCAGGTTTAGAAAATAAAGGGGATAGTTTAACTTTACTACCTCCGACACCAGAAGTTTTAGATAAACTTTTTGGCTTGGCTTTACGAGGAAATTTGAAAGAGATTATTAAACAATCAGAATTTCTGGAAAAAACCGACATAAAATATTTACCATTCACTTCTAAATTGCGGCAGTTAGCGAGGGAGTTCCAAGAGAAAAAAATCTTAGAAATGCTCACTCAATACAAAAAAGTAAATTTATGATAGATTCAAAGTCTTATCCAAGTACCATTTTGATAGTAGATGATGTCCCTACCAATTTGGCAATATTAACTGATTTTCTCAGTGAAGCTAATTTTGAGGTTTTGGTAGCTCAAGATGGAGAAAGTGCTGTCCAAAAAGTAATCTATGCAAATCCTGATTTAATTTTATTAGATATAATGATGCCGGGAATCGACGGATTTCAGACTTGCGAACGCTTGAAAGAAAATCCCTTATATAGCCAGATTCCTATAATTTTTATTACTGCTTTATCCGAACCGGATAATATTGTAAAAGGTTTGTCTTTAGGAGCGGTGGATTATATTACAAAACCTTTTCAAAAAGAAGAAGTTTTAGCCAGAATAAATACTCATTTAGAACGGCAACATTTAATCACAATTATTGAAAATAAAAATCAACGTTTGTTAGAAGAAATTGAGGAACACGCACAAGCCCGTGTAGCCTTGCAAAAATTAAACGAAGAATTAGAACTCCGAGTAAAAAAACGAACAGTAGAACTTTCTAAAACGTTGCAAAATTTGTGCGAAAGTCAAGATAAGTTAGAACATAATGCCTTTCATGACTCTCTAACAGACTTGCCAAATCGAGACTGGTTGATTAAGCGATTGCAGGAGTTAATTGAAACAAATTCTAGTTATTCTGTTTTGTTTATTGATTTAGATCGCTTTAAAATCGTCAATGATAGCTTGGGGCATTTAGCAGGAGATGAGCTTTTAAAATGCGTAGCCAATCGGATAAAAGCGTGTTTAACAGGTTCGCAAACAGCAACGAGGATGGGTGGGGATGAATTTGTTATTTTAATAGAACCAGAAACAGCAATTTCCGTAGCTCAATACCTATTAGAACAGCTTAAGTTGCCCTTTAATTTTAATGACTATGAAGTTGTGATAGAAGCCAGTATTGGCATAACTTCTAGTATAATGGGTTATCGACAACCGATGGAGATCCTTAGAGATGTCGATATTGCTATGTATCGAGCAAAAAAGCAGGGAAGTGGGCATTATAAGGTTTTCGACCCACAAATGAAAGCCGATGCGATTAGGCGCCTGCAACTAGAACAAGATTTGCGAAAAGCCTTAGTTCAAAAAGAATTTTGCTTATATTATCAACCCATTGTATCTCTCATCACCGGAAAAATTAAAGGTTTTGAAGCTTTAGTACGTTGGAACCATCCCAAAGGAATGATTTACCCCGATATTTTTATCCCTGTTGCAGAAGAAACAGGATTAATCAATCCTTTAGGTTGGTGGATTTTACGCGAAGCCTGTAGCCAGTTAAAATCTTGGCAAGATCAATTTTCTGAGATCCTATTAAAAATGAATGTTAATTTTTCTCCTGTCCAATTTCAGCAAGTTAATTTATTTGAGCGAATTGCACAAATATTAGAAGAAACTGGGGTAAATAAAAATACTTTAAATATAGAAATAATTGAAACTTGCCTATTAAAAACCGAAAATTTAAATTTTAAAGATTTAAAAGAAATCGGTGTAAAACTATGTATAGATGATTTTTGTACTGGCTATTCTTCTTTAAGAATGCTCAGAGATTTGCCTATCGACACCTTAAAAATTGACCGTTCATTTGTAAGTGACCTAACTGAAAAACACGGAGATACAACTTTAGTCAAAACAATTATACTATTAGGAGAAAGTTTAAAAATAGAAGTAGTCGCCGAAGGAATTGAAACTCAAGAACAAATAAAAATTCTTCAAAAACTGAAATGTAACTGGGGACAAGGATACTTTTTTGCTCGACCCTTAGATAGTCAGAAAGCTACGCAATTTTTAATTAATCAACAAGGAGTAAACTAAAAATTATGACTGAATTATTATTTTCAAAAGGCACAATCTTAGTAGTGGATGATAATCCGACAAACTTGGGCGTTATCTTTAACGTTTTAGATGAATCTGGCTTAGAAGTGTTAGTCGCTCAAGATGGAGAAAGTGCCCTCCAAAAAATAGAATACATCACTCCCGATCTAATTTTATTAGACATTATGATGCCCGGTATCGATGGATTTGAAACTTGTTATAGACTGAAAAGCAACCCGTCAACTTCCGAAATTCCAATTATTTTTATGACGGCGCTAAGTAACACTGAGCAAAAAGTAAAAGGGTTAAGCCTTGGCGCTGTTGACTATATAACTAAACCTTTTCAAAAAGAAGAAGTGCTGGCTCGCATTAAAGTTCATTTGGATTTGCGAAACTTAAGTCAAGCATTAGCCAGCAAAAATCAACTGCTTCAAGAACAAATAGACGAAAAGACTGCTTTAGAAAAAAAACTACAGCAGTTGAATCAAGAATTAGAAAATCGTGTTGAAAAAAGAACTTTCGAGTTGAAACAAGCTTTACAAACTATTCAACAAACTCAACTCCAATTAATTCAAAGCGAAAAAATGTCTACCCTGGGCCAGTTAGTTGCTGGAATCGCCCATGAAATAAATAATCCCGTAGGATTTATTTGGGGAAATTTGAATCATGCTGAAACTTATGTTCAAGATTTATTAGAAATTTTACAACTTTATCAACAACAGCTACCCTCACCAGGTGCAGCGATTGCAACTCGTGCTGAAGAGATAGATTTAGAGTATGTCATAGAAGACTTACCTCAGCTTATTTCATCCATGAAAGTAGGGGTAGAACGGATTCGTCAAATTAGCGTATCTATCAGGACTTTTTCCCGCGCTGATAGCACGTCAAAAGTGGAAGCCAACCTGCATGAAGGAATTGATAGCGCTCTGCTAATTTTGCAACATCGACTAAAAGCAAATGAGAACCATCCGAAAATAGAAGTAGTAAAAAACTATGGGAATCTGCCTTTCATTCCGTGTTATTTAGGCCAGCTTAATCAAGTTTTTATTAATATCATTTGCAATGCAATTGACACTTTAGAAGATTCTTGCATTGGGCTATCTTCAGAAGAACTGAAAGCGAATCCAAGACAAATTATAATTCACACTGAAGTTGACCACTCCCGAAATTTAGCTATTATTCGGATTAAAGATAACGGAATGGGAATGCCGGAGGAGATCCGCAGTAAAATATTTGATTACCTCTTTACAACCAAGCCTACTGAAAAAGGTACCGGGCTGGGTTTATCAATTAGCCACCAGATTGTGGTAGAAAAACATGGTGGTTCTCTGAGTTGCCTTTCAGAAAAAGGTGTTGGAACAGAATTTATTATTGAAATTCCTTTAGCCTAACTGGAGAGAGAAATATATCGGGGGATAGGGTAGATCATGTGGTAAGATAACCAGATGCTTGATTCTTCTTTCCTTATCATCTACCAACTGAAGATAAATAGGTGCTGATAAATAAAGTCAACAATAGGAGAAAATTGTTTAATTCATGTTTTGGCGTATTTAATAACACAAAATACCCAAACAATAGCCTGTGACCAACAAGAACAGCAAATGCTTTGCTGAACTCCACCAAAGTTGTAAAGATTGCTTTATTTTACTTAGTACAAAAATTGATAATCGACTTTACTAGGCAGTGTTTGTAAAGCAACCTCTTCAAAAAATCGGTCATTTCCCCTAAAAAATTGACTTAAATCAAAGACAAACCTCAATATATTTGCCATCCTAGAAATATATCAAAAAAAAATTAGGACGAGGCAATGAATAATTCAACAGTCAACTTAGAAAAAGCTGGTGGGCATCAAGTGCTTGCCGCCGCCGGCAAAACAATTTTAAGACCAGGCGGACGCACCGGCACAGAACAATTATTCCGCTGGGCAGATTTTAAAGCCGGTGACACCGTATTAGAATTAGCCTCAAGTTTTGGATATAGTGCCATAGCCCTAGCACAACGCTTTAATGTGCAAGTTGTAGGAGTCGAAAAAAACCCCGAAAGCGTCGCCAGAGCCAGAGCAAATATACAAGCAGCCGGCTTACAAAATCAAGTGCAAATCATCGAAGGAGACATCTTTGATTTAGACGCTATTAATCAACAATTTGACTGGGTTTTTGCCGAAGCAATATTATCAATGCAATCACCCCCCGGAAAAATTAAAATATTGCAACAAATACGCAACCGTTTAAAACCCGGAGGCAAATTTCTTTCCCACGAACTACTAGCCCAAAACCACGAAGAAGAAATTCGCCAAGAATTAGGGCCCCTCGCCCACACCAACACCACGCCCATTTCTGAAAACAACTGGAAGGCGCTTTATGAACAAGCCGGCCTCAAAGTAGAACAACATAAAACCGGCCCCATCGCCTTACTAAACCTCCCTCAAAACATCAAAGACGAAGGCTTATTACCCACCCTCAAAATCCTCTGGAATGTCTTAACAAAACCATTCATACGCCAACGAGTTCTCACCATGCGGCGCGTTTTTAAAAAGTATCAAAAAGACTTAGGCTACATAGTCCTCCAAGCCATAGCTGAATAAACCCCTAATCCACAAAATCTCTAAGTTTATCTGCATTTATTTGCTATCAAAAAAGGAAAAAACCATGACCACAAAAAACGTAGAAACCGGCTCATTCACCCTCCACCTAAACGAACAAATAGAATATCCAACCGGCGGAGTATTAAGCAAAGTCATTGCCAAAACCCCTAACTGTCAATACACCCTATTTTGCCTAGCCGCCGGCACCGACATTTCCGAACACACCTCCGCCAAAAATGCCACCGTTCACGTCTTAGAAGGACAAGGAATATTCACCTTAGAAGGCCAAGAAATCGCCCTAAAACCCGGTGTTTTTATCTTCATGCCGGCCCACGCCCCCCACGCCCTTAAAGCCCAAGAAAACTTAGCATTTTTGCTAATTCTTTCTGACAACCCCCAAGCCAAAGAATAATCCCAAAAACCCTAACCATTGTTTTCGTCAAAAAACTTTATATTTTTTTTGATGAAACAATGACTATAGTGAAAGCAGAACTTAATTAAACAAATGGTAAAAATGTCAACAGCCCAAACATTTGCCGGATACTTAAATATCTCCGAAGAACAGGCAGAAACCTTAATTTCTAAGAGCCTAGAAGATTGCCTTAACTCCTCCGAATTAAAACAACAACTTGAGAGTTTAGATATCCAACTTTTGAGAAAAACATTGCCCACAGCCGGCGGAGTTTTAGCAGAAAAATTGCCCCCATTTTACAACTGGCTAAAAAATGAACTAGGAGTTAAAAAAGTTCCAGATAGTCCAGACCATACAACAAAATGGGTGATCGGTTTTGTCAACAACCAAGAAAGTTTAACCCGCTTAGTAGAACTCCACCGGCCAGTTCCAAAAATGGCCATAGAACGCTCAATACCTGTCTTAATAGGAGCCTTTGACGGCGTAGAAGACGAAACAATTCGTCAGCAGTGGCAAAAAGCAGTAGCAGCCCTTTGTGTGCCTTTAGTTGCTGATGCAAGAGAACGAGAAAAAACAACCTCTAATTAAATAATTGCTAAAAAAAGGTAAAATAACTATTTGTAATTTTACCTTTTTTATTGATATTTATTATCATTTCCTAGCAACCACAATCAAATAGTCAGCCAGCTATCAGTTTACAAACAAAAAAGGTAGTTCTTTTAGGCTGCATACTTTTATTTACCAACTCCGCATAATAGGGAAGTAAAAATTAATATTTTATTAAGAAAAATAGAAAAGTCACACAAAAGCTTTTGAAATAGCTACTAATAAGTGGATAGGACTGCAAATCATACAGTCAAATTCGCAACATTTTAACAAAATGTAAAGACGAGAGCCATAAATAAAGGAGGTTTGCCAATGGCAAATACCACAGTTATTGACACCGGCACCGCCACCCCATCAAGAAGGCGACAACTAAGTTTACCGGTGTGGTTAGTATTAATTTGTATCGTGGCCTTTACAGTCTTACTGATAGCCGGTGCAGCCATTTGGAAAAATGCCCCACCCGTCCCCGAAACCATGCGTTCTCCAGGCCAAGAAATCGTCTTGACCCAACAAGAAATACAAACCGGTCAAGAAACCTATCTCGCACGCGGCGGACAGCATATTGGTAGCATTTGGGGACACGGAAGCTATTTGGCACCAGACTGGACAGCAGCCGTATTGCACCATTGGGGATTAGCAACAGCCGGCGTTTTATACAACAACAACCCCAACTTTACACAAGAAGATTTAGAAGCCTTACCGGCCCCCCAAAGAGCCAGCCTACAAGCCCAAGTAAGCGAACAATTTAAAACCAATAGATACGATCCAAAAACCCATGAATTGCTGCTTACAGAAGCCCAAACCCAAGGCTTAAAAACAGTCTTTGAGCAATACAACACCCTGCTAACTTACGGGTCATCAATACACTCAATCCCGCGAGGTTGGTTCAAAGACGAAACTCAAGTTCATAACGTCACCGGCTTCTTTGTGTGGACAGCATGGGCAGCCGCAGCCAACCGGCCAAATGCACCCTTTTCCTACACAGCAAACTGGCCCCATGATGACTTAATTGGCAACCAACCCCCCGGTCAATTTATCATCTGGTCAATTGTCTCCGTCATCATATTAATTGCCGGCACCGGCATCTTTTTGTTTGTTTACCTAACCCAAGAAGACCCCGAAGAAATACAACCAGTCCCCGCCCGTCCAGCAGTACGAATTCCCACCCCCAGCCAAAAAGTAACCTCCCTATTTTTTGGCGTAGCAATGGCACTATTTTTAGTGCAAATTCTCATGGGAATGTTCACAGCCCACTATGCCGTAGAAGGCGAAGGATTTTATGGAATACCAATCATAAACTTCTTACCCTACGCCGCATCTCGGACATGGCACCTACAATTAGGAATCTTTTGGATAGCAACTTGTTGGTTAGCAGCCGGCCTGTATTTTGCCCCCCGTTTTGGCAACTTTGAACCCAAAAATCAAGCCCTTGGCAATAGCGTTTTGCTAATAGCATTAACCGTCGTTGTTGTTGGTTCAATGATAGGAACCTGGGAAGCAATTACCGGCGTTTTAGACATCAAAAACAGCTTTTTGTGGGGACATCAAGGCTATGAATACATCGAATTAGGGCGCGTTTGGCAAATCTTATTAATTATCGCCATGACTTTTTGGCTGTGGTTAATGTATCGTGCCTTTAAACCGGCCCTAGTCAAAGAAAAAGATCCCACCGGCCTCAGTCACTTTTTCCTCTACAGTGCGATAACAATTCCCCTCTTTTATTCCATAGGTTTAGCCTACACCAACCACACCCCCTTAAGCATTGCCGAATATTGGCGCTGGTGGGTAATTCACCTTTGGGTAGAAGGCTTTTTTGAAGTATTCGCCACCGTCGTCATTGCCTATTTGTGTAGTGAACTCGGTTTCCTAAAAAAATCCTCAGCTTTACGCGCCACCTACCTAACAACAATTTTGTATTTAGGTAGCGGAGTTATTGGCACATTGCACCACCTTTATTTTTCCGGTACGCCCACATTTATTGCAGCCATAGGCTCAGTATTTTCGGCTTTAGAAGTCGTGCCATTAACATTAATTGGTTTTGAAGTGCTTAAAGCTTTAAAACTCTCCAAAGAAGCCGAAGGATTTTATCGTTGGCCGTTGCGATTTTTCATGGCTACTTGTTTTTGGAATTTAATCGGGGCCGGTATTTTTGGCTTCTTGATTAATCCTCCAATTGTGCTTTATTATTCCCAAGGATTAAACACCACACCCATCCATGCCCACTCAGCTTTATTTGGAGTTTATGGCTGTTTAGCCCTAGCATTGATGTTGTTTTCCTTGCGGGAATTTGTGCCAGAAAAAGCCTGGAATGAAAAGATATTAAACTTTTCCTTCTGGTGTATAAATGGCGGTTTAATTGGGATGTTAATTTTTGGATTAATTCCCAATGGTTTCTATCAACTAGCGATTTCAATTAATCATGGCACATGGTATGCTCGCAGTGCCGAAGTGATTAGCAGTCCTTGGATGCGTTGGACAGTTTGGCTGCGTATTCCTGGGGATATTTTGTTTGCCATTGGTGGTGTAGCGATGTTTTTCTTTACGGTAAATGCGATTGTTGCAATCTTTCGCTTTCCCGTTCAAACTTCAAAACAACCCGAATTAAAGCCGGTGGAATAACACCAAAACAGATAATTTTCCAAAAATTTGAAACCACCATAGCCCGCCCATTGCGGGTTTTTTTTATCTTGGCTGTTTTTGGGTAGAAAAATTGAAACCCCCGATCACCAGTTATAAAAAAGCATCGATCTTTAGGCACTCAAGCCTTATGGATTATAGCGGTTTTCAATTATATCAAGTACAAAAATAACCCCCCAACCCCCCTTATTAAGGGCGGCAAAGGCGGCAAGGGGGGGTCACCAGATAGAAAAATGCTATAAATCAAAGCAGGGCTACAATGCACAAACACTAGATTATGTCAATAAAAAATCCCTTGATTCTTTCTATGGATGACTTAAGAAAAAATTAAAATTTTGTGCTTGCTTTATTGTAACTTTAAAAAACAAGAGTTCTAAAGTTTTGCCAGTTCATTAAGTGCTCTCTTTGAGGCGTTTGGGAGGTTTTAGTTAAAACCTGCCTTGATTTTGCATTTTCTTGAACCTCTCGGCTTTTCCGATGGCAGTGTTCGAGAATCTGAAACAAATTTAATTTTCCCCTCAAACCAAGTCACTCCCCCAGTCGTGTCCGGCGGGGCAGCCCAGAAAAAAATCAGAGAAAACACTATCTGTTTCAAAAATTAATCGAATTGGCATAAATTTTCCGTTTAAAATTCACCCGACCTAACTACTAATGTCAATAACTAACGAAATTCATTTCAAAAATCTAAGGGGCGATATCTTCGGCGGAGTCACGGCTGCAATCGTTTCCTTGCCTCTTGCCCTTGCCTTCGGTGTGGCATCCGGTGCCGGCCCCATTGCAGGACTTTACGGTGCGGTTTGCGTAGGCTTTTTTGCCGCCTTGTTTGGGGGAACCCCAACACTGATATCTGAACCCACCGGCCCAATGACGGTGGTGATAACCGGCATCATCGCAAGTTTGACAGCAAGTAATCCAGAGCAAGGCTTAGCGATGGCCTTTACCGTTGTCATGCTGGCCGGTCTGTTTCAAATTATTTTTGGCATCTTCAAGTTAGGGAAATATATTACGCTGATGCCCTACAGCGTCATTTCTGGCTTTATGTCAGGGATTGGCGTTATTTTAATTATTCTGCAAATTGCCCCATTTCTTGGTCAAGCCCCCCCGAAGGGCGGGGTGTTGGGTACCTTCCTGGCAATTCCGCAACTTTTGGCAAACATCAAGGTGCCAGAAGCCATTTTAGGCGCGGTGACGTTGGCGATTATTTTCTTGATGCCCAAAAAGATAAAGAAAATCGTACCGCCGCAGTTGGTAGCTTTGATTATTGGCACCTTGATCTCTGTGACAATATTTAACGGCGTTGATATTCGCCGCATTGGTGAAATTCCTGTTGGTTTGCCTACCTTGCAAATGCCTACCTTTAGCCCTGGTCAAATTACGATCATGGTTGTAGATGGGGTGATGTTGGGAATGCTGGGCTGTATTGATACTTTGCTAACGGCTGTAGTTGCTGATAGTTTGACCCGTACAGAACATAAATCGGATAAGGAGTTAATTGGTCAAGGTATTGGTAATATCGTTTCTGGACTCTGCGGTGGGTTGCCTGGTGCCGGTGCGACGATGGGAACGGTGGTTAATATTCAAACCGGCGCGACATCGGCTGTGTCTGGTTTAACTCGTGCTTTGGTGTTGCTGGTGGTGGTGTTGGGGGCTGCAAAATTGACCCAACCAATTCCGATGGCCGTATTGGCCGGTATTGCGTTGAAAGTTGGGATTGATATTTTGGACTGGAGTTTCTTGAAGAGATCCCATATAGTTTCTCTCAAAGGTTCTTTGATTATGTATGGGGTGCTGCTGCTGACGGTTTTTGTAGACTTGATTGTGGCAGTAGGTGTGGGCGTGTTTATTGCGAATATTCTTACTATCGAACGGTTGAGCAACTTGCAAGCGCAGGAAGTTAAGTTGATTACGGATAACGATGATGATATCCGCCTGACGAGTGAGCAGAAGGAATTGTTAGATAAGGCGAATGGTCGCGTGTTGCTGTTTTACCTCAGTGGGCCGATGATTTTTGGCTTGTCAAAGGCTATTGCCCGCGAACATAATGCTATGAAAGATGCTGATGCTTTGGTGATGGATCTTAGTGATGTGCCTTTGCTTGGGGTGACTGCTTCGCTGGCAATTGAAAATGCGATTCGGGATGCTGCCGATAAGGGTTTACAAATTTACGTTGTTGGCGCAAGTACCAAAATTCAGAATCGTTTGGAACGCTTGGGTCTTTTTGCTTTGATTAAGCCGGAGCATATTTTGGATGATCGCACGGTTGCTCTACGCCAAGCGTTTAATGATGTGGTTTTGGATCAACCATTGCCAAGAGATGTATCTACAATGGAGGCTGTTTAAATATTGCAAATAAATGACTATGATCGCCAATGCCTTGAATTTTCAGAGCGTTGGCGCTAGTCAAAAAATATGAAAATAGTTTGCCTTTGCGGTTATTGCGCTAAGGCAGTTTCCATCTTGGATGTATTTTGTTGTCAAAGACTTATAACCCTTTATTAAGGGTTGTTTTGATTGATAGGAAAATGGTTGACTTTAATGGGAGATGAGGGATTTGAACCCCCGACAGCCTGCTTGTAAGGCAGGAGCTCTACCGCTGAGCTAATCGCCCGTTTTTTTCTCACAGAAGTTTATTGTAGCAGAGTCTCAAAAAAAAGCAACCCCTATTTTGCTAACTTTAAAAAGAAATTTCTCCCTACCCGAAAATGCCTTCTGGTCGCACCCATGACCGTATTACCCTTTGGATATTACCGCTTATCACTGCACTCTCTTTCGCAGTCACTCGCAACGGTACCCTCACTTTATTTGTGGCCGGTGGCTTTTTGTTCAGCGGTTTGATGTTTGGCCCCGACTTGGATCTTCACTCGCGCCCTTTCACTCGTTGGGGGTTGTTTCGTTGGATCTGGATACCCTATCAACAAACTCTGCGTCACCGCTCAGTTTTCTCGCACGGCCCCATTATTGGCACCGTTATCCGCATCATTTACCTGGCCGGCTGGCTGGCTGTCCTTGCTTTATTGGTTTGGGTGGCCGGTCAGCTTGCCGGATCGCCCTGGAGTTGGGGTGAAACTGTCCAAACATTCCTTCAAATCTTGAAACAGCACTTGCCAGAAATATTCTCGCTTTTCATAGGCTTAGAACTCGGTGCAATGAGTCATTATTTAAGTGATATAACAGGTTCAGCTTATAAACGCTTCCAACGCCAAGGGGTGCAGGGGTTGCTTTTTTCCAAACCGAAAAAACGCCGGCCGGTTCGCAAAAAAAAACCTCAAAAAAATAAATAAACTGGCAAATTTTCCCAATAAAGTTAACAATTATTAAGTAGTGATTCAATAATTACAATGTCTAACTCTCACACCGGCACTCTCGAAGCTTTGCAAAAATTAATTGAAGTTGTAGCACAATTGCGTTCTCCCCAAGGCGGTTGTCCCTGGGATTTAGAACAAACTCCAGAAAGCCTGATTCCTTATATTATCGAAGAAGCCTACGAAACTGTTGAAGCTATTGGTAGCGGTGACACAAAAGCGATTACTGAGGAATTAGGAGATTTACTTTTACAAGTAGTATTACAAGCCCAAATTTTCAGCGAATATGGTGACTTTACCCTAGCGGAAATAGCTAATGGTATCTCAGAAAAACTTATCCGCCGACACCCTCATGTTTTTGGTGAGGTAAAAGTCAATTCTGTGGAAGAAGTGCGGCAAAATTGGGAAGAAATTAAAGCTTCCGAAAAAGGTGAACCGGCTTTACCTCCTTTAAGTGCCAAATTTAGCCGGTATGCACGGACATTTCCTCCTTTAATTGCTGCTTTTAAAATTTCCGAAAAAGCTGCTGCTGTTGGCTTTGAATGGGATAATGTCGAGGGAGTTTGGGCAAAACTTCATGAGGAAATAGAAGAATTTAAATACGCAGTGGAACACGAAAACAAAGCCGCCCAACAATCAGAATTAGGGGATATTTTATTTTCTCTTATTCAATTAGGCCGGTGGTATAATATAGACCTCTCTACTGCTTTACAAGATACAAATCAAAAATTTATTAAGCGCTTTTCTCAAGTCGAAATTTTTGCCCAAAAACCGCTTACAGAATACACGGTTGAAGAGTTAGACGAACTGTGGGGTAAAGCAAAAAAAATAATTGCTAAACAAAAAGAAATGAAAGAAAAACTACTATAGTAAAATTGAGATAAAAATTGATTAATTTAATTTAAATCTGTGAAAAATGATCCAATCTTCTACCGACTATTTCAACTTTTACCCAGCGCCTTATTAGAGTTGATAGGGCGAGATCCGGCAGAAGCAAACGTTTATGAATTTACCTCTGTAGAAGTCAAGCAACTTGCCTTTCGTTTGGATGGGTTATTTTTGCCGGCCACTGAAAGCCCAGAATTTCCCATCTACTTTGTGGAAGTACAATTTTACAAAGAAAATGACTTTTACTTTCGGTTTTTTGGAGAAATTTTTCTCTATCTGGCGCAATACAAACCAAAAACAAATCCTTGGTATGCTATTGTCATTTATCCTACAAGGGATGTGGAAGCACAAGAAACTTTACAATATGGCATTCTTTTGGAAAGTGATCGTGTAAGGCGGGTGTATTTGGATGAGTTACCAGAATTGCCAGAAAATTCGATTGGTTTGGGAATTGTCAAATTAGTAATGGCACCGGCAGAAAACACAACAGAACAAGCACGACAATTAATTGATCAGACAAGACAACAGTTAGCCGGTGAAGATATCCAGCGTGATGTCTTAGAATTGTTAGAAAGGGTTCTTGTCTATAAGTTGCCACAGTTAAGCACACAGGAGCTAGAGCAAATGTTCACTTTAGATGATTTAAAAAAAACTAGGGTTTACCAGGAAGTCCGGGCCGAAGTCCAGGTAGAAAATGTGCAGCGTTTGCTTCAAATTGGCCTGAGTTTAGAGCAAATTTCTATAGGATTAGATTTGCCAATAGAAGAGGTAAGAAAAATCGCTGAACAATCTTAATTTTTGGCATTTATAAAAACCCGGTTTATTAAACAAGCCGGGTTTTTATCATTAAGTAATTTAAGGCATTTTTTCGCGGAAAACTTCTAAGACTGCATCATGAATTGCGCCATTACTGACAATAACGCCTTGATTATTCATCATTTTTACACTTTTAGAAAAGTTCAGAGGAATTCCGTACATATCTGTCACCTTACCCCCTGCTTCTTCTACTACAATAGCACCGGCTGCATGATCCCAAATATTCTCGCGATAATCGGGGGTTTTTGGAGACGGTAAACGCATATAAAGTGCTGCCATTCCACAGGCGACTGCGCCATATTTTGCCTGAGAGTCCATCCGCACAGAAGTTGATGTAAATCCTACCGCTTTTGCCACTGTATTTTGCCGGTCTTGGTCGCCGTGTGCGGCTTCGACACTCTCAACAAAACGCATATTTGTAATATCATCCACACTCACAACTTTGATGGGTCGCAACTCGCCACCGGCCAAAGGCATCATTTCTGCGCCTTCACCACGCACAGCCACAAATAGAGCTCCAACTTCGCCAGACTCAAGCTTAAACGCCGGACAGGCCAAAACTCCCACCTTGACATCACCCGCCTCTATTAGAGCTATGGCAACCGCGTACTGGTCTTGCCGTAAAAAGCCTTTGGTGCCATCAATGGGGTCAAGAGTCCAAAAACGCGGCGCTACTTTGCCATTGCCTCGGTCGATCCACTCTAGGACTTGTTCGGAAGTAGCATCGGGGAGGATTTCTTTAACATAATTTGTAGCTTTTGTCAAGTTTTCGGCCATTGCCGGTTCGCGGAGGTGGGCGCCGTCTTCTTCTCCGACAATGGGGTCTTCTGGGAAGGCTTCGCTGAGGGCTTTGCAAATGATGGCTTGTGAACCGTAATCTGCTACTGTGACGGGGCTTTTGTCGGTTTTTTCCATTGCGGCTGGGATGGCGGCGCGGACTTGTTCGCAGAGTTTGGCAGCGCTGATGGCGGCGCTGATGGCGATTTGTTTTTCTTGTTGGTAGGACATGGGTTTTTTGAGTGTTTTGAGGTTGATATTTTAGACTACTTTAATACAGAGATTTTTTCACATAAAGGACGCAGAGGTTGATTGACAAAGGAGTTAGAGTTTTTTAAATTGGTTTTTTTAGTTAGGTTAACGGGCTTGTGTTGGAGTCAGAAAGGTTTAAAATTAAGAAATCGGTTAATTTTTGTTGATTTTTTGCCTTATGATTTCAATGGATTTGGCTAGTTCTTCTCTGGTAGAAATTGGGCGTGTTACTCGTGATAGCGCACGTTTGCTTGGGGTGCTTTCTTCTGATGTTAAAAATGTGGCTATAGAGTCTATTGCTGCTAGTTTGGAGGCTCATTTTGAAGCAATTTTAGCGGCGAATATGGCGGATTGTGAGGCGGCTGTTGCTGAGGGTATTGCGAAGTCGCTTTATAATCGTTTGAAGTTAGATGAGACGAAATTAAAGGCTGCTATTGCCGGTGTTCGAGATGTGGGCCGGTTGAGTGATCCTATCGGAAAAGTTCAAATTAACCGAGAATTAGATGAGGGTTTAATTCTGAAGCGGGTTACTTGTCCTTTGGGTGTTTTAGGGGTAATTTTTGAGGCTCGACCTGATGCGGTGATTCAAATTACAAGTTTAGCAGTTAAGTCTGGTAATGGGGTGATTTTGAAGGGCGGTAAGGAGGCTTTGCTTTCTTGTCAAGCAATTATAAAAGCAATTCACGAGGGTTTAAAAAATACGGAAGTCAGCCCTAATGTGGTGCAATTGCTGACGACAAGAGAGGAAACTTTAGGATTGTTAAAGTTAGACAAATATGTGGATTTAATTATTCCTAGAGGTTCTAATTCTTTTGTGCGTTTTGTTCAAGATAATACTCGGATTCCGGTGTTGGGTCATGCGGAAGGAATTTGTCATCTCTATGTGGATAAATTTGCGGATATTGACAAGGCGGTGGCTATTGCTGTGGATTCTAAAACTCAGTATCCGGCGGCTTGTAATGCAATTGAAACTTTGTTAGTACATAAGGATATTGCGGGTGAGTTTTTGCCTTTAATGGCGCAAGCTTTGGGAGAGCATAAGGTAGAATTGCGGGGGGATGCGCGGAGTTGTGAATTTATCGAGGCGCTACCGGCTTCTGAGGAAGATTGGATGACGGAATATAGCGATTTGATTTTGTCTATAAAAGTGGTTGATTCTGTTGAGGATAGTTTGGAGCATATTAATAATTTTGGTTCCAAACATACGGAGGCAATTGTTACGGAAAATACCGAAATTGCTAATAAGTTTTTGGCTGAAGTAGATGCGGCTGGGGTTTATCATAATTGTTCGACGCGGTTTGCTGATGGGTTCCGTTATGGTTTTGGTGCAGAAGTGGGAATTAGTACGCAACAAATGCCTCCCAGGGGGCCGGTTGGTTTGGAAGGTTTGGTGACTTATAAATATCAGGTTGTTGGTGCCGGTCATATTGTTGCTAGTTATGCCGGTAAAGATGCTAAACCTTTTACTCATAAGGATTTGTAAACTTTGTTAATTGTGGAATAGGGGCCGGTGTTCTTGCCGAGTCCCTAGGTTTTTGTTAACAATTTTTTGAGGATTTTTATTGGATGTTGATAATATAAATTTAAATAATTAATGGTGAAAATAAGGCTAATAAATTAATAATAATTATGCCTAAATAAGTTTAAAAAATAGTGTTTAGATATGATTGGTTTGGGAATAAAGCACAATCAATAATTTTCTATAGTTATTCTAATCATTTACTAGGGGATGAATGTTGTAATATAATGATAAATGAGCTAAAAAAAACACCGGCCTGCTTGAGGAAATAAAAAAATGGCAAGAACTGAAACAATTGAAATATTATCTAGCCGCGAATTAGACAAAATGCGGAAAGCGGGAAGATTAGCAGCAGAATTGCTAAATCACCTGGAACCAATGGTTAAACCAGGAGTGACGACTTTGGAACTAAACGACGAGGCAGAACGCTGGACAAAAGCACATGGCGCAACGAGTGCACCACTGGGATATAAGGGTTTTCCTAAGTCGATTTGTACGAGTGTTAATGAGGTTATTTGTCACGGTATCCCCAATGCTAAACAAGTTCTTAAAGATGGAGATATTATTAATATTGATGTTACGCCTTTAGTTGATGGTTATCATGGCGATACATCGAAAACTTTTTGTGTGGGCACGCCTTCATCTTTGGCGCAAAAATTGGTGGATGTAACGGAAAAATGTTTGATGTTGGGAATTGCAGAAGTGAAACCTGGTTGTCGTACTGGTGATATTGGGGCGGCAATTCAAGAGTATGCTGAGGCAATGGGTTTTTCTGTGGTTCGGGATTTTTCTGGTCATGGTGTGCACCGAGTTTTTCATACGGCGCCGGAGATTTTGCATTATGGAAAACGAGGGACTGGAAAGCGTTTGCGGGCGGGGATGGTTTTTACTATTGAACCGATGATTAATGAGGGGACTTGGGAGGCAGAAATTCAAGCGGATGGTTGGACGGCTTTAACGAAAGATCGCAAGCTTTCTGCCCAATTTGAGCATACGGTGGCGGTGACTGAAGATGGTGTTGAAATTTTGACTATGTTGCCATAAAATTAGTTGGTTGGGTTGCCGAACCCAACCTACAAAGGTTTAAATTTTTGGGTAGTTTTTGGTGTTAAATTATTTAATTTGGTTAGGAAAATTAACTTATAAAAGTTTAGATTTTGGTGGAGTTTTGCTATAATTTTATTTAGTTAAGTTTGCACAGAAACCTACAAAATTTTAGTTTTTAAAAACTATGGATTCTATAAAACTCACTAATATTCGTTGTTATGGTTACACCGGCTATCTGCCAGAAGAACAAGTTTTAGGTCAATGGTTTGAGGTGGATCTTACTTTGTGGTTAGATTTAAAACCGGCTGGAAAAAGTGATGCGCTTGAGGATACATTGGATTATAGAAAGGTGATTTCAACTACGCAAAATATAGTTAAAACTTCTAAGTTTGCGTTGGTTGAAAGGCTGGCGGAGGCGATTTCTGAGGCGATTTTAATGTTTGCTGAGGTGGAAAAAATTCAGGTTTGTTTGACGAAGCCGGCGGCGCCCATTCCTGATTTTGGCGGTAAAATTCAGGTGGAAATTGTGCGGGAAAAATAAAGGCTAAAAAAGATTAACAAAAAATGCCAGTCTTTTTTAGAAGGGGTATTTTTAATCGTCAGGGCTGTTGGATGTGGCGATGTCATTTTGCATCCAAGCGAGGCATTTTTGCATTTCTTGGCGCATAATTTCTGGGTTTGAATGATATCGCCGTCCATGTCCGGGTAATACCCATTCAAAGTTATATTCTGCTAATTTTTGCATAGATTTAATTTGTTCTGGCCAGGAATACCAACAATATCTACGAAAGGCGTAAAGTTGTTGCAAATAAGTTGACCAAGCGAGATGATCGCCGGTGAAAAGAAACTTATTTTTGTAAAGTAAAACAGTATGACCTTTGCTATGTCCGGGGACAGGAATAATTAAGATATGGGGTAAAAATTCCACCGGCTTATTTTCGGTTAATTGTATTTCTACATGGCGGGTATCGGCGGTTATATCGTCTTTGTGTAATATTCGTTTGCAGTTAAAATGTGCCTGAAATTTCGCATGATCTGCTACATCGTCTCGATGGGTTAGGTACATATATTGTACGCCTCCCATTGCTTCTAAATTTTTTACTAAGGGGGATGCAAAACGGGGGGAGTCTATTAAAATATTGCCTTCAGGGCTGACAATTAAATAGCTGGCTGCGGCAAAGGAGTCTTCGGCATGGTAGCCACAATGATAAACATTTTCTTCTACTAAAATGGGGATAGTTTTTTGGGCATTTTTTATATCTTTTGGCTTTTCAATTGTGCCGATAGAAGCAGTGGGACAAGATAAAAGTGCTTGCATGGCTTGCAGTCTTTCAATTTGACTGGTCGGCTGATTATAAACTGCGGACTGTTCGTTTTCTCGGTGGAAAGTGGCCGGTGCCATCCATCGGCAAGTATCGCAGTCTATGCAGGTATTATCTACATAAAAGTCGCCAGAAATATTTTCAGGTCGCCTGTTTTGTAATGTTGCCATATTGATGCCTGATAAAATTTTATTTTAACAATATTTTCTAATTTTTGATGGAGTAAACGACCGGTACGGTTTGAAAAAAATGTTGTAATAATGTTAATGTTGGGTTTGATTTTCTTTCAATTTATAGCATTTTTCTATCTTCTGAGGTACGATTGAAACCCCCTTGCCCGCCTTGCCTCTCCTTACCCCTCCTACTAGGGGGAGTTGGGGGGTATGACTGAAAACCGCTATAATCTAATTTTTTTCCTGTGAGTTTCTTAAAAAAGACTATTAATTTTTAACTAAAATAGCAGTTTTTTGAACAGGTAAGCCAAAAACCCAGACTCTAAAAAAAGCTGGTTTTTAAAAACCTTTTCGAGACTTCAAATAATTGAAAACCGCTATAAAGACAAGGTAAATAAACCAAGATCAATAATTTTAAATAAGGGGTTTTATCTAATAAAAATTATTGAGATTTTTCGATGACTTCTAAGAAGGTTTTTAACAGAAAATAGGCGGAAGTTGCGCCCGGATCTTGATGGCCGATACTTCTTTCACCTAAGTAAGTTGCCCGTCCTTTTTTTGCAATTAAAGGGATAGTATTTTTCATGCCTTGTTCGGCAGCAATGACGGCTTTTTGTAAGGCTTCAAGGGTGTTATTTCCTTGGGAAATAGCGTTTGTGAAGGTATTAATGGCCGGTTCTAGAGTATCTAGCATAGTTTTATCTCCAAAGTTGGCTTTGCCTCTTTCTTTGATGCCCAGAAGGCCGGTTTCTAATAATTTTGCGGTGTCTATGGGGGTTAATTCTGAGAGGCCGGTGACTGCATTACTAGCCTGTAAAAAAAATGTTCCATATAAAGCGCCACTTGCGCCTCCGACACTAGAAATAAGAGTCATGCTAACAGTTTTTAAAATTTGGCTAATATCTTTTTCTGTAAGGCTACAAAGCTGATTTGCAACTTTTTGAAAACCGCGATTCATGTTAATGCCATGATCGGCATCTCCAATGGCGGCATCAAGTTCTGTAAGGTAATCTTTATTTTGCTCAATAAATGTTGCATAGGTTTGCAACCATTGGAGTATTTGCTGTTGTGTAATCACGGTTTTATACTCCCCAGCGTAAGCTTGTTGTTTTCACCGGCCCATCCCAAAGTTTTATCATTTCTTCGTCTAATTTTAACAAAGTAATGGAGACTCCTTGCATTTCTAAGGAAGTAATGTAGGGGCCGATTAAGTTTCGGAGAATTTTGATGTTTTTATTTTCACAAATTTCGGCTAGTTTTCGATAAATAATATAGAGTTCTGAAAGGGGAGTTCCACCCATGCTATTAACAAAAGCTAAAACATTATCGCCTGATTTTAAAGCTTTATTTGTTAATAGTAACTCTTCCCATTTTTGAGTTTTTAAATTCCATTCGCGGAGGGTACGGGTATAGGCAGGATCTTCCAAAATAGAAAGCGTTAACATTTCGCTTATTTCATCAGCGGTTTTCATTTCCATACGTTGCCGGCCTGGTTCTCCGTGTATGCCTATACCGAATTCTATTTCATTGCTTGTTAATTCAAAAGTAGGGCTACCTTTGGCGGGAACAGTACAGGATGTAAGGGCAATTCCGATGCTGCGTCCATTGATATTTACTTTGCGGCAAAGGTTGGCAAGTTGTTGTAAATTGTAGCCTTGTTCCGCAGCGGTGCCGCAGATTTTTTCTGCTAAAACAGTTGTCCCTACTCCCCGCCGTCCTTGGGTATATAAACTATCTTTAACAGCGCAATCATCATCGATTAAAATATTAAGCATAGGGATGTTTTCTGCGTTGGCAATTTCGGCTGCCATTTCAAAATTCATAACATCGCCACTATAGTTTTTAACAATGTTTAAAATGCCATTTCCGTTGTTAACTTTTCTGGCAGCTTCTAACATTTGGTCGGGAGTGGGGGAGGTAAAAATTTCACCGGGACAAGCCGCATCTAGCATTCCCATTCCTACAAAGCCGGTGTGCATAGGTTCGTGCCCGCTACCGCCGCCAGAAATGAGGGCGACTTTATTTTGAGTAGGGGCATTTGTTCGGTAAACAAAGGTAGGGTCAAAGTTAATTTTGATGATATCTGGATGTGCTATTGCCATGCCTTCAAGACTTTCTCGGACGGCATTTTGGGGGGAATTTATGAGTTTTTTCATGGGTTGATAATTGTCTTAATTTATTTAAATGATAATATTATAAGTTAAGAGTTAATTTATTCTGTTTCCACCCAAACTGTAACTGCTGCATTAGCAATTAACATTTCATCATTTTTATCATTTAAACCTTCAATGGCTCGTCCTTGAACCACCATTCCACCTTTCTCAAGTTTGAGAGTTTTTTGACCAAAAGGTAACACTGCTAAAACTTCATCTTCTCGCACTTGTTCGGGATAGGGAACTGCTATTTGTACCTCTACAATCATTTGATTTGGATGGCTTAATCCAGCCACTTCCCAAATGCCAAGTAAGGCGTTATTTGCAATGGCATTACGCACGGCTCTTGCGGCTGCAATCGTCGGTTCTTGTCCGTGTTGATCAATTCCCATTCCCATTTCAATAATAAAGCATTTTCGTGTCATTTTTACCTTTTTCTTTTTGATGATTTAGAGGTTTTTTCTCAAAAATTAATCGAACTTTTATCGGGAAGTATCTAACTTTTTGAGTTTATTCTACCCACAAAAGACTACTTACATACTCCCGTACTGCTGCTGCTGAATCCAACTCTAACACATCTTGAGCAATAATTTCTGCTTCTGCCATGCTTAATTCAGAAATTATTTTTTTGACTTCTGAAATCATTGGAACATTGATACTTAATTCATCAACTCCCAAGCCTATTAAAATTGGAATTGCTAAAGCAGAAGATGCTAATTCTCCACAAACTCCTACCCAAATTTTATTCTGTTTTGCAGCTTTAACAGTTTGTTCAATCATTCGTAAAACGGCCGGTGAAAAGCCATCTGCAAGGGTGGCAACTTTGGGATTATTTCGATCAGCGGCCATCACATATTGACTTAAATCATTGGTGCCAATACTAAAAAAATCAACTTCTCCTGCTAAGCGTTCTGCCATCGCTACAGCCGCCGGCACTTCTATCATTATTCCCACTTCAATTTTCTCATTAAAATCTATTTTTTCTTGTCTTAATTCGGCCATTGTTTCAGCTAAAATTTCCTTGGCATTGAGAAGTTCTATGACTTGCGAAATCATCGGAAACATAACCTTAACATCGTACTGAAAACTAACTTGTAAAATTGCCCGCAATTGAGTTTTAAATAACTCTCTATTCTCTAAGGATATGCGAATTCCTCGCCATCCTAAAAATGGATTTGTTTCGGCAGGAAAATTTAAATAAGGCAAGGGTTTGTCTCCCCCAATATCCAAAGTTCGGATAATTAAAGGAGATGGGGAAATTGCCTTAGCAATATGTTTGTAAATTTTTATTTGTTCGCTTTCTGAAGGGGCATTTTTTTTGTTAAAATAAAGAAATTCGCTACGCAATAAACCTACTCCTTCTGCACCGGCCTGTGCTGCCATTATTGCTTCTTCTATTCCACAAATATTAGCCATAACTTGTATTAAACGACCATCGCGCGTAAGGGTAGGTTCATTAACTCTGGTATTAGATCGCAAAGAAGAAATATGTTCGCTATCTTTTTGGAGTTGCAAAGTTTCTAACTGAGTTTGATCGGGATTGATATAAAGTTCGCCGGTTTCTCCATTTAAAGCTAAAATAGTACCTTGTTCTAAACTTAATAATTCTGGCCCTATTCCCATCACGGCGGGAATGCGAAGAGAACGGGCTAAAATTGCAGCGTGAGACGTTGATCCACCGGCAGAAGTACAAATTCCCAATACTTTTTTAAGGTCAAGTTGTGCAGTTTCCGAAGGACTAAGATCCGAAGCAATTAAAATAACTGGTTCTTCTAATGGAGTAGTTTTATTTTCTATCCCTGTCAAGAGGCGTAAAACTCTTTCTCCCACATCCACAACATCGGCACCCCGCGCTTGTAAATAGGGGTCTTTTAGGCTATTATAATCACCAATTGTTTCATCAAGAACAGTCTTCCAAGCTGCCGCCGCAGTATATTGATCTTGAAAAATTAATCGACGAGTTGTTTCTAATAAAATTGGGTCTTCTAAATAAAGTAAATGAGCCGAAAAAATTGCCGCTTCTTCTTGGCCGATGTGAGCCAATGTTTTTTGCCATAAACATTCTAAATCATTTTTGGCAGTAGAAATTGCCTCTTGAAAATTATCCCATTCTGCTAAAGAATTTTCTGCTTTTTGCTGAATTTGAAAATGAAGAAATGGTTGATATAAAAAAACCGGCCCAATCGCAATACCCGGAGAGGCCGGTGTACCATGAAAATTGCCATCTAATACCTTTATTTTGTCATTATGTTGTGTTTTTTCTTCCTCAAAAATTGGCGCTAAAGAAGGCAAATTTTCCCTGAAATTAGAAGCAATTAATACTTCTAATGCCTTTAACGCTTCATCGGCATTATCCCCAGCCGCAGAAATTTGAATTCTCTCACCTTCTCGGACACCCAAAGTCATTACCTGATTGATACTTTTTGCATTCACCGGCTCACTATTTTGGCTAATATTTTTCAGAGTAATTTCACATTCAAACTGACTAGCAGTAGTTACTAATTGGGCTGCGGGTCGCGCGTGTAAACCCATTGAATTATAAACTATAAATTCTCTAACATTTTTCAAATTTATTTGATTATTATTTAAAGAATTAAATTCTTGATCAGGTATTAAATTAACCCCAAACATTTTAGATTTTATAAAAATAGCATTCCGCGCTTCAAATAAAACTTTTTCTATATCTCCTCCAGCCGAAGCCGCCACCACAGCCGCCATAGTTCCTTCCACCAATGGAGCCTCAGATAATCTAACTTTTGAGCGTTTTTCTTCTAATAGAAACTCTACAGCCATTTCCGCACTCATTAAAGCGCTTCCCAAATCGATCAAAACAACAACCCCACCCTCATCCCAAACCGATTCAATTGCATGATAAACTTCCATAGCATTAGTACCCAATGAATTGTCAGGATCATCAATGCCAGCAGCAACCGCCAGTCGCACGCGACCTTGACCCATTTGATGTGCAAGCTCTTGGACACCTTCAGCCAACTTTTTACTGTGAGATACAATAACAATTCCTATCATTTTTTTGTAATTGCTGTAACGAAACGAAAGTTAAAATTGAAAAGCTTTCCATACTCCAATGCACACCCATTGTCAGCGCCAGCTTGTTTATGCTGTTGCTTGCCATTTATAATTTAAAATCTAACTTGTAAACTTGATATTAGCTGCTCAAATTTTAAGGAGAATATTCTGAACACCTCCGACTTTGCCCTTATTCCTACTGCACCCGATGGCTTTAAATCTGGTTTTACTGCCATTATCGGACGTCCTAACGTTGGTAAATCTACCCTGATGAACCAGCTTGTCGGACAAAAAATTGCTATTACATCGCCCGTCGCCCAAACCACTCGCAATCGCTTACAAGGCATTTTAACAACTCCAGAAGCGCAAATTATTTTTGTCGATACGCCCGGCATTCATAAACCTCATCACCAACTGGGAGAAGTGCTGGTAAAAAATGCTCAAAGTGCCATTCATTCGGTTGATGTAGTGTTGTTTTTGGTGGATGGTTCTGTACCTTCTGGTGGGGGTGATCGCTACATTGTAGATATTCTGAAAAATGTTCAAACGCCGGTAATTTTTGGCTTAAATAAATGTGACCAACAACCTCCTGATTTTCAAAGTATTGATAAGAGTTATCAAGAAATTATTGCTGGCAAAGATTGGCCGGTTATGAAATTTTCTGCCCTCAGCGGAGAAGGAGTTAAAACTCTTGAAAAATCCCTCATTGAGTATCTCGAACCAGGCCCTTATTATTATCCTCCAGATTTAGTTACAGATCAACCGGAACGTTTCATTATGGGAGAATTAATTCGTGAGCAAATTTTGTTACTTACCCGCGAAGAAGTCCCCCACTCGGTTGCTGTTATTATTGAGCGTGTGGAAGAAAGCCCCAGCATTACTCGTATTTTAGCGACAATTTGTGTAGAGAGAGATTCACAAAAAGGAATTCTCATCGGCAAAGGCGGAACAATGTTAAAAACAATTGGTACGGAAGCTCGTCAACAAATGCAAAAATTAATTGACGGAAAAGTGTATTTAGAGTTGTTTGTAAAAGTGCAACCAAAATGGCGACAATCTCGAAATAAATTAAGTGAATTTGGCTATAAAATTGAAGACTAAATTTTCTTTTAAAGTAGGGGTAGATGGAGGGTTATTGTCTGTATTTGCTCATGGTTCAAAAAGCATAAAATAATTTTTAATGAGAGACAAGCATTTTGCCTGTCTCCCCATTATTAAAGTGCGGGAAAAAGGTCAATTAAATTACTGGTTCTAAGGCAAAAAATCTCTGAAAAATTTTGTTGCCCGTGCTGTTAAGGTGAATTTGAAAATCCATTAAAAATTCATGTAAACCTTTATCAGTAATGTCTTCTATGGTGAGATAATCCAATTCAGAACGTAAGCGACCTAACGATCTTTCCACCGGATCTTGCCAGGTTCCAGGTTGAGTGCCTGTAATTTTGTGTAAGGCGTGTTCTGCTCTCGTTATACAAAAGCGAATTGCACGGGGAAAATCGCGGTCTAAAATTAAAAAGTTAGCGATTCCTGAAGGGGTAATGCGATGCTGACATTTGCGATACATTTCATAGGCACTTGCTGAACGCAGTAAAGATATCCACTGAATTTCATCAAAAGTTGTTCCTACATCTTGCACGGAAGGTAACAGAATAAAATACTTTACATCTAAAATACGAGCGGTTTTATCTGCACGTTCTAACAGCCGGCCCATTTGTCCAAAATTCCAGCCTTCATTGTGGGTCATTGTGGCATCCATGACACCGGCAAATAAGTGACTTGCCATTTTTACTTCGCTATAAAAATCATGCAAATCTAAGACTGATTGTTTAGGGGCTGCTTCTTTTACCATCATGTAAAATGTGTTGAGTTGTTCCCACATTTCTGAGGAGATAATTTCTCGAATTGAGCGAGCATTTTCTCTGGCAATTTGCAAGCAAGAAAGGATGGAATTGGAATAATTGCGGTCGAAGGTAAGAAACTGAATAACATTTTCTGCGCTGGCTTCGCCGTAGCGTTCTTTAAAGGTTGGCATATCGCCGGCGGTAATAACTAAAGGCTCCCATTGGGTACGGGAACCTGGGGGAGAGTCTAACAATAAATTGAGGTTGACATCTATAAAACGAGCGATGTTTTCGGCCCGTTCTACATAGCGGTTTAGCCAATAAATTGAGTTAGCAACACGACTTAACATTTGTGATTTTTCTCCTATTTTTTTGTTTTATTAATGTGTTAAAACCCAGGTGTCTTTGGAGCCACCTCCTTGAGATGAGTTGACTACTAAGGAGCCTTTTTTAAGGGCGACGCGGGTTAATCCACCTGGGTTGACATAGATATCTTTGCCATACAAAATATAAGGCCGTAAATCGACATGACAGCCGGCAAATTCATTATCTATGAGAGTAGGAACTCTGGATAAACATAGGGTAGGTTGACCTATATAATTCCGGGGGTTTGCTTTTATTTTTTCGGCAAATTCTTGACGTTGTTCTGGGGTGGCGTGGGTTCCCACTAACATTCCGTAACCTCCGGCTTCGTTGGCGGCTTTTACGACCATTTTATCGAGGTTTTCTAGGACGTGTTGGCGGTGTTTTTCTTCCCAACACATATAGGTAGGAACGTTGGAAATAATTGGCTCTTCACCAAGGTAATATTTCATCATTTCAGGGACGTAGGCATAGATGACTTTATCATCTGCTATGCCGGTGCCCATTGCGTTTGCAATTCCGACTCTACCGGCTTGATAAACTTCGACTAAGCCAGGAACTCCTAATAGTGAATCGGGACGAAATGCTTTAGGATCAATAAAGTCGTCATCGATGCGTCTGTAAATAACATCTACTCTTTGTAATCCTTTGGTTGTCCGCATTTGTACATAGCCATCAGAGATGACTAAATCGCGTCCTTCTACAAGTTGAACTCCCATTTGTTGAGCTAGGAAGGAATGTTCAAAATACGCGGAGTTATAAATACCTGGACTGAGGACAACTACGACGGGATCAGGTAAATTTGTGGGGACAAGATTGAGGAGTGTTTCTAATAGATAACTTGGGTAATCATCGACCGGCTGAACGTTCATTGTGCGGAAAACTTGGGGAAAGGTGCTTTTCATTACACGTCGGTTTTCAAGCACATAGGAAACGCCGGAAGGAACGCGGAGGTTATCTTCTAAAACATACCAGGTTCCGTCTTTATCGCGTACTAAGTCGGTGCCGGTGATGTGGCACCAAATACCGGCCGGTGGTTTTAAGCCGATGCAGGGTTTCAAAAAGCCTTTGGCTGAGTTGATTATTTCGGCGGGAATGATGCCGTCTTTGATTATTTTTTGGTCGTTGTAAATGTCAGAAATAAAGGCATTTAGGGTGTAAATTCTCTGTTTGAGTCCTTTTTCTAAGATTGCCCATTCTTGTGCGGAAACAATGCGGGGGATGACATCAAAGGGAAATATGCGTTCTGTGCCTTCGCTGTCGCCATAAACGTTGAAGGTAACTCCGAGTTTAAATAGGGCAATTTGTGCGGCTTGTTGCCTGCGTTTTAATTCGCCTTCTGGTAGGGAGTTTATTCTTTCTATGAGGGGTAAAATTTCGGGACGGGGTTTGCCTTTGGCGATGAATAATTCATCATAAAAGTCACCAGGATCGTAATTCTCAAAACGCACTTTGTTACTCCATTTTTTTATTTTTTTACGGGGTTTAGGGTGGTTGTTTTCTTCTAACTCTGGTATAGAGTGTGGGGGGATTTTCTAACTGTAGCGGATAATACCGCTAGAAGTTTGAAACGGATAAGTTTTTTAACAAAATTGGTGCGGGGATGAAGAGGAATAAGTCAAGAGTAATTTTGCTGAGGTTTGTAAAAAAGTTTGAGGCGCTGGAGTAGGGTTAAAAAATCGGCGAGTATCGGGCCGGTGTTTTGTTTTGTTAAAACCGGCACATGAATGAAAGTACAGGCAGTAGAGGGGTGTTTTTGAAGTTCGTTTAAGGCTGAATAATAAAGGGCTTCACAAACAAATTTTCCTGCTTCATGGCTAATTTCTGTAAAGGGTAATTCAATTACTAATTTTTCAAGATTTATGTTTGTCAAAAGCACTTTTTTTTCTTTGGTTGCTTGAGATTCAACTGTTAATTTTGTGCGGCTTTCTGCCATTCCGCAACAAACAACTATATCGGGTTTTGTTTGTTGAATTTTGGCGATAAGTTGGATGGGGGCTAGTTGAAAATCAACGGGCAATTTTCTTAAAAAAATGGCATCGTTAAAGTTGGGATGCTGAGAAATTAATTCTAATAAATCATCGGAGGCGTTAGATTTATGATGAGGAAGCCAAGTATCAAAGGAGGTTAACAAAATTTTTGGGGTCATAAACAAGTGTATTTGGGAGTATAATAGTTGGTGTTTCAAGAAATAGTATAAAGGAAAAATCCTATGCCAGTGATTGCGGTGGTAGACTATGATATGGGAAATTTGCACTCGGCTTGTAAGGGTTTAGAAAAGGCTGGGGGAACTCCAAAAATTACGGATGTGCCGGCAGAAATTGAGCAAGCAGATGCGGTTGTTTTGCCTGGGGTTGGGGCGTTTGATCCGGCAATTCAACACTTAAGATCGAGGGATTTAATTGGGCCGGTTAAAGATGCAATTGCTTCGGGAAAACCGTTTTTAGGAATTTGTTTAGGTTTGCAAATTTTGTTTGATAGCAGCGAAGAGGGTAGGGAACCGGGCTTAGGAGTAATACCTGGTGAGGTGCGCCGGTTTAAGCCGGAACCTAATCTCACTATTCCTCACATGGGCTGGAATCAATTAGAGATAAAACAGCCTGATATCAATCTTTGGGAGAATTTAGGGGTTGAGCCTTGGGTATATTTTGTACATTCCTACTATGTAGATCCGGCAGACCCAACGGTGCGAGCGGCAACGGTTACGCACGGCAACCAAACAGTTACGGCAGCGATTGCACGAGATAACTTAATGGCAGTGCAGTTTCACCCTGAAAAATCATCTAATGCGGGGTTACAAATTCTGGCAAATTTTGTTCACAAACTAAATAAATCTCTGTAATAATTTTTCGCACGCAGACGATTATTTTTCTGCTTTTATCTGCGTGCAAAAATAAGAATATAACTTCCAGAAAATAATCATTTTAATTCCTGTATAACTTACGGACAATTTTAGAGGTACGTCAAAATATTGATCGAAAAGATCAGGAGTTTATTATGGAACTTTCACCGCTTTACTTGCAACGGCTAGAAAATGCTACTCAGCAAGGCATTCAACAAGGCATTCAGCAAGAACAACGGCAAATGGTTGAAAGTTTACTGGAAATAAAATTTGGGGCAATTGATGAAGAATTATCCCCAATTGTTGAGGCTTTAATTAAACTTTCACCCCGCGAACGCAGTTTGTTGATTATGCAATGTTCCCGCGATGAATTCTTAGCCAGGCTAAGCCAGTCTTGATAAATATTGAAAGCCGGTAATCCCGGCTTTTTTTACCTAAATAATTTATCTTTTCTTTGTGGTTAAAACGCAAGCGGTGATGAAAATAACAAAGCTGATATAGCCTATTACAGTCAACCATTCTTGCCAACTACCGGAAAGCTTTAGAAATGAATCGCTCATTATTTGAACCAAAAAATTACAGCAATTTTTCAATTTTAACGCTATCGGTTAAAGCTAAAAAAGGCGATTTTAAAAAAACCGGCTTTCTTAGTTAAAGATAAAAATTTAGCTTTCAAAAAAGGTTAATCCAATGGGACGAACTAAATTGCTATTCGGCGCAACAAAAATCGATCCTGAATTAGCCACAGCGGGGAGAGGTTGACCTGTGATACTATCAAAACGCAAAATTGCCCCTATATTATTACCTGCTTCTGTGTAATCAAACCCAACTGTATAAAGTTTCCCATTGGGGGAAAATGCTATATCGCCGGTGAAATTATTACTTGGTGAAGTGCCGGTGTAATTGGTAGAAAAAGTATTTACTAATGCGCCAGTTTTTAAATTATAACGGCGGATATCATTGGCAAAATCACTGACATAAAGGTCGCCATCTTTCGGGCCTATTTGCATTCCCAGCAAACTAATAAATCCTGCGCCATTTGGGGAAACTTCGGGTGATGCAAAAACAGTTGACTGACGGGTTTGTAAATTATATTTTAATACCTGAGAAGGCAAACCGGCGCTAAAATCAGCTTCGCCATTTGTTGCCACACTTCCCTGAGTTGTCACATAAAGATTGCCATCGGGAGCAAATAATAAACCATTGGGGCCATTTAAACCACCGGCCTGTTGATTTCCGCTGGCAAAGACATCAATAAACTGGCCGGTTTGGCCGTTATAACGGAGTATTTGATCGCTGAAAAAACTGCTGACATAAAGATTCCCATCCGGGCCGAAATCCGCCCCATAGGGACGATATAAACCGCCGGTTTCATCGACTGAAGTGTTAGGATTGTCGCCCACAAAAATATCAATAAATTGCCCCGTCAAGCCGTCATAACGCAAAATAGCCGAAGCCCCTAGCTGATTAGAATTGGCCGGTTTATTGCCACTACTAATATAGAGGTCTGAGACACCATCACCATTACCATCTGGGCCATAAAGCAGAGTATCTGGGTCTACTAAACCCCCACTATTTTTAGCAATAGGAGTTCCTAAAAACTCTCCTGTATTTGAATTATAAGCAACAACATTATCACCTCGGCTATTGCCTACCAAAACCCTATTTAAAATTGGTAAAATATTGGCAAAAGTGCGGTTTTCTTTTATACCAAAATCGATAAAATGTTTGATGCCGGTGATTATATCTTTTTTTACAAAAGCATCAACATCGGGGTTTTTTTGTAAATAAAGAGATGTGTTAAACCAAGAAACAGGATCGCGTTTTTCTAATTGTCCGTTGGTGATAAAATGGTCAAACGCTGTAAATTGTCCTCGCTGAACTGCGGTCAAAACATCACTATATTTATTGAGATAAAAATAGGTATTAAAAAACTCACTTGGATCGCGGGCTTCAAACCGGCCAAACTCCATAAAATGCTCTAACCCACTGCTAAAAACTCCCTCTTTAACAGCAAGAGCAACATCCGGGTTATTTTCAAGATAAAAAGTTTCGTCAAAAAGTCCTGCGGTATCGAACATAGTAAAGTCGTTTTCGTTTGTTTAAGCTAACTAAAAACCAGTTCACTCTAGCAAATCTATTTTATGGAGCCGGTTGTTGACATAAAATTTAATATTTCCGCAGCTTTAAAAGCTGTTTTCCTTAATAAACCGGCCTTTTTAAGATAACAACAAAATTAAGCTGCTGAAAGCTGCGCTTCTTGTCTATACAATTGAATCAGCCTAACACGGATGTTTTAACTATTTTTTGCCCAATATTTAGGCTTATCAGGAATTTGGAATATTTTTTTATATACTTTATTCAGAATAACGGTCTCAAGAAAGGGTGGACATTACCCACCCCTCGTATTTTTTATTAAAAATTTGCCTTATCCCAAAGGCGAACCATCGGCAGTTTCTAAGACAAAACCGCTATCTTTAATCATCTCCCAATCTTGATTTGCTGCTTGTCCTGGTGTCGTCAAATAATCACCTACAAAAATTGAATTTGCGGCGTATAATCCCAAAGGTTGTAAACTTCTTAAATGCACTTCTCGACCACCGGCAATCCGTATTTCTTGGGAAGGCAACAAAAATCGAAACAGGCAAAGAATACGCAAACATTGACGCGGGTTCAAGCCCTGCAACTCGGCAAAAGGAGTCCCTGGAATTGGGATGAGAAAATTCACCGGCACACTTGTCACGCCCAAATTACGCAAGGAAAGCGCCAAATCAATTACATCATCATCCGACTCGCCCATTCCCAAAATGCCACCCGAACAAGTTGTTATCCCAGCAGCCTTGACATGATTAACGGTTTCTAGCCGGTCATCAAAGGTATGAGTTGAACAAATACTTGCATGATTTGATTCGGAAGTATTCAAATTATGATTAACTCGATCCACCCCCGCCGCTGCCAGTCTTTTTGTTTGTTCTTCACTCAATAATCCCAAACAAGCACAAATCTTTAAATCATAATTTTGCTTAACAGTTTGAACCGCATCTAATACCCGACTAAATGTTGATTCATTGGGCGACCGGCCCGAAATTACCATGCAAAAAGTGCCGGCTTTTAATTGTTTTGCTCTTTCGGCAGCTTCTAATATTTTTTCCTTTGCCAAAAGGGGGTACTTTTCAATTTCAGCCGTTGATATTTTTGACTGTGAACAATAATGACAATCTTCGGGACAAAGACCACTTTGAGCATTCAGTAAATAATGCAAACGTACACGGTTTCCCCAATAGTGGCGGCGGACTTTAAAAGCAGCAGCAAGTTGGTCTAATAATACTTCATCTGGTGCTTGCAAAACGGCCAAAGATTCTTGACGAGAAAGACATTCTCCTGCCAGAGAAATTTCAGCAAAATTATTCCAGTTTGGGGTGGTAGAAATAACGGAAGTTAATACCATTTGTAAGACTCCTAAAGACTATCGAGGACGCGGCGAATTACTTGATAAATTGATTCCAATTCGTCAGGAGTAATGCAGTAAGGCGGCATCATATATATAGTATTACCAAGGGGACGTAATAAAAAGCCTTCTTCTAAAAATCGGGCTTTAAGAATTGGGGCAATGGCGTTAAAGTAGCCGGTTTCTGTTTCTGTTTTGACTTCCATTGCAGAAATTGTACCGCAAATACGAGTGTTTTCAATGAGGGGATGATCTGCCAACCATTTGTTTAAAAAATAGCGGTGTTGGCTTTCAAGGTTTTGATAGAGGGGGTTTTGTTCTAGTAATTCTAAAGATTTAACTCCAACGCTACAAGCAAGGGGGTTGCCGGTGTAGGAATGACCGTGTAAAAAGGCTTGTTGGGGTTGATCATTGTAAAATGCTTGATAAATTTCTTCGCTGGAAATTGTAACAGAAAGGGGTAAACATCCGCCCGATATTCCCTTAGAAAGACATAATAAATCAGGGTTAGTTTGCGATTTTAAACAAGCAAATAACTCGCCGGTGCGTCCGAAGCCGGTCATTACTTCATCGTAGATTAAAAGTATGCCAAATTGACGGGCAAGTTGTTGTAATTTTTGCAAAAATTCAGGCCGGCAAATTCGCATCCCACCGGCACCTTGCACGAGGGGTTCTATAAAAATTCCGGCGTATTGTTCGCCGCGTTTTTTCAAGTAAGCTTCAATTTTTTCTAAAGCTTTATTTTCTTTAATTTCGACGTTTTCATCCCCGTCAAAAGTTGCGGGAAACGGCACAACATCTGTAGCAAACATAAGCGAATAAAAAGGCTGCCACCAAGTTGAACTTCTGCCTACAGACATTGCCCCAACAGTATCACCATGATAACCACCTTCAAATCCTAAAAATCTTGTCCGGTTAGGTTCGCCACGATTGCGCCAATATTGATAAGCCATTTTAAGGGCGACTTCCACAGAAGTTGAACCGTTATCAGAAAAGAAAACTCGCGTCAAAGATTGGGGTAAATGAGAAAGTATTTTCCGGGCAAGTTTTTCTGCCGGTTCGTGAGTAAAACCGGCAAAAATAACGTGTTCTAGCTGTTGCGCTTGTTGGTAAAGTGTTTCGGCAAGATCCGGGTGCGAATGTCCGTGAATTGTTACCCACCAACTTGAAATACAATCCAGAATTTTTTGCCCATTTTCTAGTTCTAACCATACCCCTTTTCCCCGCACCACTTTTAACGGCGCTGGGGCAGTTTTCATTTGGGTAAATGGTTGCCAAATGGGAGATTTTGAAACGTTAATATCTTGATTCATCTTAATAACTATTCTCCGATTAATTTTGATTAATAAAATTATCTTTTTTAGATTATTGCATTCCGTAGGTCTCTATTTTAATTGCCCAATATCCGATTACCGGCCCCCATTTATGGTTAAATAAAATTCATCACACGACCCGAAGAAAAAGCCTTAATTGTATTATCCTCCAAACACAACAAAAATCGACCCTCTCCATCTAAACCCGCACCTTTTCCCCGCCATTCTTCCCCTCCCAAATCTAATACAACCTCTCGATTTAAAAGAACATCTCGCCCGCGCAATTCTGGCAGCAAAGCAGCTAAACCTCCATCAGATTTACACAAAATTGATTTCGCCTGCAACAAATAATAACGCAACCGTTCCAACAACATCAAATCTGTCGGTACATCCCCACAAACCTCATGTAAACTAATAGCAGAATCCAGACCCAAAGCCGATAAATCCACACAACAATTTAAGCCAATACCAACAATAGCACGACTGCGAGAAAAACTCGTACTTGCCTCACACAAAATACCCGCCAACTTACGCTCATTTAACCACACATCATTAGGCCACTTTAAACGCAATTTTTCCTGTAAATTTGGCAATAATTCCTCCACCGCATAAACCACCGCCAAACCGCTACTCAAACTTAAACCTGCTAACTGCGAAACCGCCAAATCATCCAAAACAAAACTCGCCGTTAAAACTCCAGCCGGTGACATCCAACTGCGCCCATGCTGTCCCCTTCCCGCCGTTTGATTGCGCGTAAAAACCACATCTCCATCCGCCAAATTTTGACCTTGTTGCATTGCCCAAGAATTCGTACTTTGACAAGATTCAAGATAGTGTAACCAAGTTTGATTACCCAGTGAAAAACATTTTTCAGCCAAAATTTATTCCTCCCCAAAAACTATCTTAAATTCAAAGTTTCAAAGCCATAATATATTTATTACGTCTTTCTTTTCCTACCTTTACCATAAGTAGGCAAACATGGAAATAGTTTTCACTGAGGATAACCCCGGCACCATAATTGAACTATATTCCAAGGGCAAACCCTAAACGCCCGCCAACTATTATTAGCAAAAAAACCTTCCTAACTTCGCCGTTTTAAACGCACCATAAAAAAACCATCCATTTGATAAAGATGCGGCCAAACTTTCACCCAACCTTCCTCACTCATAAACGCCCTAACCGGCGAATTGAGTAAAGGTTTATCTATTTCCCAATTCGGATTTTTACCTAAAAAATCCTCAATCACATCCTCATTTTCCGCAGGATGAACCGTACAAGTAGCATACACAATCACACCCCCAACTTTCACCCATTCCGCCGCCTCCGCAAGCAATTCTTTTTGCAGTTTTGCCAATTCCGTAATATTTTCCAGAGATTGTCGCCAGCGAGCTTCCACACGCCGGTGTAAAGTCCCCAAACCCGAACAAGGCGCATCCAACAAAACCCCATTTGCTGCATTTTTAAACTGTGGAAAATTGCGACTATCACCGCTTAAAACTTGTATCGATTTTAAACCAAGCCTAACAGCATTTTCTTCAACCTTTTTCAACCGAGAAATTGCCTTATCACACGCCCAAATTTTTCCCGTATCCGCCATCAATTCTGCAATATGAGTAGTCTTACCCCCTGGCGCCGCACAAGCATCAATAATCACCTGATTTGGTTGCGGATCTAGCAAATAACCCACCAATTGAGCACTACTATCTTGCACACTCCACCAACCCTCCTTATACCCCGGTAAACTATCAATAGCACCGGCACCACCAGTTAACCGCAAAGCCTCCGGTAAATGCTGCACTCGACTAACACCTACCCCCGCATCCATCAACGCCTTTTCTACCTCTTCAATCGAAGTTTTTAAAACATTAACCCGCAAATCAATCATCGGAGAATCATTAAACCAAACGCATAATTTTTTCGTTTCTTCCACCCCCAGCCGTTCAATCCAACTTGCAACAATCCAATCAGGATAACTATATATAATACCCAAACTCTTAACCGAATCCATCGGCAATTTTAGCGCATCCTTTTCTTTCCCCAGCCGAATATATTGCCTCAATAAACCATTAACAAAACCCGCCAAACCGGCCAAAGAATTTTGTTTAGTTAACTCCACCGTCGTATCCACAGCAGCCGACTCAGGAATATGATTTAAATAACGCAATTGATATAACCCAAGATGCAAAATAATCCGAATATCCACCGGCTGTTGCGAAGCACTCTTTTTAGCCAATTGATCAATAATTACATCCAGAGTCCGCTGTCTTCTTACACAACCATAAACTAACTCCGTTGCTAAACGTTTATCTTGAATACTTAAAGACGATTTTTGCAGCCATCTATCAAGCGCAGCATCAGCAAAAGCATTATGTCGGTAAACCTCTCGCAACACAAAAAAAGCAACTTGACGGGGATTATTACTCACGTTAAAAACCAACCTAAACAATAAAAATTTTAAACAAAAAGAACCAACCCCCCGCACCTATACCCGAAAAAAATAACCTCTTTTCCCCTTCCCCTATCAGAAAGACTTAAAAAGGATTTCTTCCTAATTTAAACTATCACAATAAATGCTCACAATCTTCTAACCTATTCGCCAGAAGCCGCAACCCCAAAACCAAAAACCCAGAAATTTCCTCATCCTACCTGATCCACAACAGCCAGATACCCGCCGCCCTCTTCAGCCTCAAATTCAATCGTCAAATTCCTAACCTGAAAGGGTATTGTTGAGACAAGACCAATATAACAGAACAACTTTCAATGACCTCAGTAGCACCCATACCCGACAAACACAAAAAAGCCAAAGCCCTTAAACCAGGAAGCATCCGCCCCGCCAAAGAACTATGCAGCGAATGCGGCCTTTGCGATACATATTATGTGCATTATGTCAAGGAAGCCTGCGCCTTCATCAACCAACAAATTAGCGAACTAGAACAACAAATACACCAACACAGTCGCAACCTCGACAACCCCAACGAGCTCTATTTTGGCGTACATCAAGACATGATGGCCGCCCGCAAAAAACAACCCATCGAAGGAGCCCAATGGACAGGCATAGTCAGCAGCATCGCCTGTGAAATGCTCACGCGCGGCATAGTAGAAGGCGTCGTCTGCGTCCAAAACACCAAAGAAGACCGCTTTCAACCCATGCCGGTCATCGCCCGTACCCCCGAAGAAGTCCTCAAAGCAAAAGTCAACAAACCCACCCTATCCCCCAACCTTTCCGTATTAGAAGAAATTGAAAAATCTGGCCTCAAACGTCTCCTCGTAATAGGCGTTGGCTGCCAAATTCAAGCCCTACGCGCCGTCGAGAAAAAACTAGGTTTAGAAAAGCTCTATGTTTTAGGCACACCCTGTGTCGATAACGTCAGTCGGGCCGGTTTACAAAAATTCCTAGACACCACCAGTAAATCTCCCTCTACTGTCGTTTATTACGAATTCATGCAAGACTTTCAAGTACACTTTAAACATGAAGACGGCAGCATTGAAAAAGTACCGTTTTTTGGATTAAATACCAAAGAACTTAAAGACGTATTTGCCCCCTCCTGCATGAGTTGTTTTGATTACGTCAACTCCCTGGCCGATTTAGTTGTAGGCTATATGGGAGCGCCCTTTGGTTGGCAATGGATCGTCGTTCGCAACGACACCGGCCAACAAATGTTAGACCTCGTAAAAGATCAAATTGATACCCAACCCGTCACCTCTTCTGGCGACCGAAAAGCCGCCGTTCAACAAAGCATCCCCGCCTACGATAAAGCCGTCACTTTACCAATGTGGGCTGCAAAAATGATGGGAGTTGTTATCGAAAAAATCGGCCCCAAAGGACTAGAATACGCCCGATTTTCCATCGATTCTCACTTCACGCGCAACTATCTTTATGTCAAACGAAATCACCCAGAAAAACTAGAAGATCACGTTCCAGATTACGCGAAAAAAATCATCAGCCAATACAAATTACCAGAAGCTTAAACTCATAAAGGGTGTATTTCTTTATCAACGAAATGCACCCTTTACTTTATCTATCAAAAACCATAATTTAGCTCTAAATCATCCCAACTAATCAATAATTTGAAAAACAAAATTTATTGCTTCTTATTTTTTAAACGTAAAATAGGTAAAATATGAATAACCCCCAGTAATACGCCCAAAATATTATTTAGTAAAAACCAACAATTTCCTTGCCTGCTATCCTTACTTAAAGCCTTAAAACCCTACAAAATAAAAATAACCTTAATTCCCCTCTAAACCCAAAAATCAATAAAAAACAATGGTAAAAATCTCCTCACTATTGTTAGCAGAACAATTCATGCCACACGGAAACTGTTATCTCTGGAAAACAGGCTTAGTAGGGCTTCATGTTCTCTCTGACACTCTCATTGCCCTCGCTTATTACTCCATACCAGTAATCCTTATTTACTTTGTAAAAACCAGAGAAGACGTACCATTTCCCAAAGTATTTTGGTTATTTGGATCCTTTATAATTGCCTGCGGAACTACGCATTTAATGGAAGTCTGGACCCTATGGAATCCTGATTACTGGGTCTCAGGAATCATCAAATCTTTCACCGCCATTGTTTCTCTTTACACAGCCTTTGAACTCGTTCCGATCATTCCCCAAGCCCTAGCCCTTCCTAGCCCTGCCAAATTAGAAGCTATCAACCGAGAATTAGAAAAAGAAATATTAGAAAGACAAAAAATAGAAGAAGCCTTAAAAGCTTACATGGAACAACTAGAAACCAGCAACCGGCAACTCGAAGAATTTGCCTACGTCGCCTCCCACGATCTCCAAGAACCCCTCCGAAAAATCCTCACCTTTGGCGACAGACTCAAAGCCAAATCTGGCTCAAATTTAAGCGAACAAGCAAGCGATTATTTAGAACGAATGCAAAACGCTGCCAAACGAATGCAAAACCTCATCAACGACTTACTAAGTCTATCAAGAGTTAACACTCAAACAACGGCCCTAAGCCCCGTCAACCTCTCTGCAATTATCTCAGAAGTTAAAAGTGATCTCGAAGTCAGAGTCGAACAGTTAAATGCTCAATTAGAAATCGGAGAATTGCCAACCCTAGAAGCAGATCCCACCCAAATGCGTCAACTATTACAAAATTTAATTGACAACGCCCTAAAATTTCACCCCCTTGGAGGAAAACCCCATATAAAAATTTATAGCTACCCTTACAAAAACTTAGATAACAACTTCTCTGAAACCGAGGAATATTGCCAAATATTCGTAGAAGATAATGGCATAGGCTTTGAGGAAAAATATCTCGAAAAAATATTTATTCCTTTTCAGCGCTTACACGCCCAAAGCGAATACACCGGCACAGGCATTGGACTCGCCATTTGCCGTAAAATTGTAGAACGTCACAACGGTAGCATCACCGCCAAAAGCACAGCCCAAGGAGGTAGTACCTTCATCATTACCTTACCCATCCACCAAACTAACAAAGGACAGCTAGTATGAACTTATCTAACCAGAAAAAAATTATCATCCTCATAGCAGATGATGATCCAGATGACCAACTACTTGCCAGCGAAGCTATAGAAGAAATCAAATTACCGGCTGAGCTTTACTGTGTAAAAGATGGCGAAGAACTCCTTGATTATCTTTACCAAAGAGGAGCATTTAGCAACCCAGAAAGTGCTCCTAGACCGACGATTATTTTACTAGACTTAAATATGCCCAAAAAAGATGGTAGGCAAGCCTTGGCTGAAATAAAAGCCGATGCAAATTTACGCCTAATACCAGTTGTGGTGCTGACTACATCTAATGCTCAAGTTGATATAAAACAAGCCTACGACGGAGGTGCTAGCTCTTTTATTACCAAACCCATGACTTTTGATGCCTTAGTGGATGTGATGCTAACCCTCAGTAAGTATTGGTTTAACGTTGTCGAACTACCTCCCTATAGAGTCGGAGAAGGACAAGAACCCTATCGAAATTAAGGTTTTTCTAAGAAAGAACTAAGAGGTTTAAGCTTAATAATTTGTTGAGCAAAAATTCAACAAAAGCTTATTTTAAACCTGGGCTATTGTATCTAAAAAACCTAGATAAAAGATTGAAATTTAAGAAGCTTTTAATTTGAATTTTTTAGGATACATTACTTAACCAAAGCTAGGTTGTTCTTAAAAGTAAGGCCATCTATTTATTAAGCCATAAGGGCTTTAAAATTTACACTCAATTTTGGCCTTTTGTTCAGCTTTTTACAGAGTTGCTAGATGAAACAACACTAGAATTTATCTACGTTTATTAGATAATTAAAACAGTCAAAATGTAGTAAAATTCTTGGCATACAAGCGCTTTATGTTGTTTCTGGCGAACTAAAAATTTTATGCTGGCGAAAAGAATTTTGCCTTGTTTGGATGTCAAGGCCGGTCGGGTTGTAAAAGGGGTGAATTTTGTTGATCTGCGCGATGCCGGCGACCCGGTGGAGTTGGCCCAGGTTTATAATGATGCCGGTGCGGATGAGTTGGTTTTTCTGGATATTACAGCCACTCACGAAGACCGCGATATTATTTTGGATGTGGTTTATCGGACTGCGGAACAGGTCTTTATTCCGCTGACGGTGGGTGGAGGCATTCAAAACTTAGAGACTATTAAAAAATTGTTACGCGCCGGTGCGGATAAGGTGAGTATTAATTCGGCGGCTGTGCGAGAACCGGAGTTTATTAATAGGGCCAGCGAACGATTCGGCAATCAGTGTATTGTGGTGGCTATAGATGCTCGCCGGCGTTTAGATCCAGCTAATCCGGGCTGGGATGTTTATGTGCGTGGCGGTCGAGAAAACACCGGCCTTGATGCCCTGGCTTGGGCTTCTGAGGTGGTAAAACGGGGTGCCGGTGAGTTGTTGGTTACGAGTATGGATGCGGATGGGACTCAGGCCGGTTATGACCTTGAGTTAACTCGTGCGATAGCTGCGGCTGTGGAGGTGCCGGTGATTGCTTCTGGGGGGGCCGGTAATTGCCATCATATTTATGAGGCTTTGAGTGAGGGTCATGCTGAGGCTGCTCTTTTGGCTTCTTTGCTGCACTACGGTCAGTTAACGGTGGGAGAAATTAAGGATTATTTGACTCAGCAAAATATGCCAGTGCGGCGAACCTAGATACACCGGCCCACCACCTGATGAGGGGGAATGGCCAGAAAAAAAATACTTCCCCTTCCATTTGGCCTTCTTAATAATTTCTTAAGAGACCTTTCAGTGTTTTGATTACTCTAGGGTGTTGATACAACCCCTACGATATGTCAAGATAGAAAGAGTTAAATTATGTAAAGAAATGTTCATAATACTTGTTATTGTAATTGGCTTGGTGGCTTGGTCGCTCCACCTGATGCAGGAAGCTGTCCAACATCGGGAGTTTGCCTTGATGCTGGCCGGCACTCTGGTGGCATCAGCGGCGGCTGCTATGGTCGCAGTTTATTTTTTGATGGGGGGCTATGTGGGCTACGTTACCGAACTAACTCAGCAGTCTTTTTTGGAAAACTCTGCTGAGGCGGAATATGTTAGCTGGGTTTATCAAACCGATGCACCATTTTTTACAGAGGTGCCGATAAATCATCCTTAAATGGTTTCAGGGCCAAGGCCATCGACTTTAACATTAAGTAAGATTAGTCTTTCAAGAATTTACAAAAAAAATTGACAAAAACGCTTGACATCTTTGGGGAAGTTATGACACTATGATTAAGCACACCGCAAGGGGTTATAGCTCAGTTGGTAGAGCACCTCAATGGCATTGAGGGGGTCAGCGGTTCGAATCCGCTTAGCTCCATTATTAGAAATAAGTTTTAATTTTGAATTTTATACTCAAGATTTAAGTAAAGCTTTATTGCAGTCTTTTTATTAACTATATGAAAAGATAAATAAGGATATTTCAATTTTATAAAGGTTCACTGCTCACTTGCTAGGAACAATGAACCAGAAATTGCCAGAGATTTTATTCATCTTCTTCTAGTAAAGCTACCGCAACTGTATCAAAAGCAAAGGCAAAAACAAGGGGCATAGGAGACTGAAGTAAGTAGCTTAGAATAGCGCCGGTAGCGGTAGCAGTAAATGCTGAAACTGACCAAAATTTTTCATGGTGACTTAAACCTTTTTGGGCTTTAATGCAGCGTAGGGTTTTTGTGGGGATGGGTTCCGGCATAACGGCGCCGGGCGGAAAAGCCCAATAATTACTGTAACGTTCTCTAAACCAATCAGTCCAGCCGTTTTCTTCGCACCATTCTTGAATCCATTCGTCACAGTAATGATTTATATTCATGGTTTTTTAGAGGGTAATGAACAGGTTTAAATAAGTTTTGTTTAAGGGGTGGAGGGTTTCGGAGAAGCCGGTGAAATTGCTAATTTACCGAAGAGGATAAAATTTGGGTTAAAAAAGTAGAGAAACTGTAAGGGAATGCAGCTTTTCATTAATAAACACTAGCAGAAACGAGAGCGAACGAAAAGCAATTGATAATAATCTTTACTAAAAACGACGTATAAGTAACTATACTCATAATTAAGTATTGGGGTAATTAAAAATTTAATATTTTCTTTCTTTTGGCAGTTGTCACTTAAAATAGAAAGAGATTTTAGGAAATAGAAAAATTATTTGTGGCTAACATAGAAGCAAGCGAAACGCAGAAATTCCCGAACGAAGAGGCATTATTGCAGACTCCGTTGTATGAGACAATACAAAAACTCAAACCTCGGATGACGGATTTTTCGGGATACTCAATGCCGGTGCAGTTTGGTGGTATTAATCAGGAACACCAAGCAGTCAGAACCGATGCGGGTATTTTTGATATTTCTCACATGGGTAAATTTATCTTTTGTGGTAAATATCTGATTGAAAAACTGCAAGAATTAGTGCCATCAGATTTAAGCCGGTTGCAGGCCGGTCAGGCACAATATACAGTTTTATTAAATGGAGAAGGTGGGATTTTAGACGACATTATTTTTTATTATCAAGGGTGTGATGATAGCGGTATTCATAACGGCGTAATGATTGTTAATGCGGCGACTAAATCGCAGGATAAAGCCTGGATTTTGGCGCATTTAGAAGCTTGTAATAAAGAGCAGGTTTCGATGCAAGATGTGTCGAAAAATAAGGTTTTAATTGCGATTCAGGGGCCGAAAGCTGTTGAATATTTACAGCCCTTTGTTGAGGCTGATTTGAGTGTTGTAAAAGCCTTTGGACATTTGGAAAGTCAAGTCTTGGGAGGAGTTGGGTTTTTGGCAAGAACCGGCTACACAGGCGAAGATGGATTTGAAGTAATGGTAGACCCAGAAATAGGCATAAAATTGTGGGAATTTTTGATAGAAGCAGGGGTAATTCCGTGTGGTTTGGGGGCGAGAGATACGCTACGTTTAGAAGCAGCAATGGGGCTTTATGGGCAAGATATTGATGACCATACAACGCCTTTGGAAGCCGGATTAAATTGGGTCGTGCATTTAGAAAGTAAGGGGGATTTTATTGGCAGGCCGGTGTTAGAAAAACAAAAGCAAGAAGGAGTGAAAAAACGGCTAGTGGGTTTGCAAATGCAGGGGCGAAATATTGCCCGACACGGGTATCCAGTAGTGTATGAAGGTAAACAAATAGGGGTTGTGACAAGTGGGGCACCGGCACCATTTTTAGGATATCCAATTGCTTTGGCTATGGTACCGAATGAATTGTCAAAAATTGGGCAAAAATTGGAGATAGAAATTCGGGGAAAAACCCATCCAGCCCTCGTAGTTAAAAAACCATTTTATCGTTCAACAAGCCGACCCTCCAAATAACCCAAAAAGGAACACAGTAAACCCAAAACCACCTCTGTGTTCCTCCGTGCCTCCCTCCGTGTCCTCTGTGTGAAAAAAAAAACCATATCAAACTAAAATAAAGCAGATATTCCTAAAGCTAATGGAAATTTTACCAGTCAAAAGCATTATTTAAAAACGGCAGACTTTTGGCAATCAAAGGTAGAAGATAGGAAATTTAAATTAGTCTATCGGGGAGTATATTAAGCTTTTTGCCTCGAATTATTTGGGGAAAATTAGTGATATACCGGTGGTAGTTTTTAAGCGGTATGGGGGCATTATTGAACCGCAAATTTAAGGCAGGCAGGATGCCCACCCACGAGCTTTTAGAGACCAATCCTTTAAATATCAAAGATGAACCAAAAGCTCTCAGCCAAAGTTTTTAGAATGCTATTTTGATCTAACAAGAATGTCGTTTTGTATAGATTGCTCATCATATATTGTGACCTTGCCATCTGCTCTAGCTATGCAGTAATGCCAACGACCAACCTCTAAAGCATACTGTTTAAGGGACATCTGTTCTGGATGCTGCTGGAGAATATCGAGAGCAGCGTCATAAAAAGCTTTAGATGAAACTTGAGCAGATGAAGCAGAACGAGAAATAGATTTTTTAGCAGCCGAAAACACGGTAGCGCGTACACGCTCATCTAATGGTTTAAGCTTTAACAATGGTAAGATGGTGCTGCTGATTAGCGGCTTAAGCTTTTCTTTACTGAGATCCTCAAGTACATCTAAAACATAATCTAATGCTTTAGTATTGGTAGGGTCTTTAGACAATTGTTGAAAATTCTTCTCTAATCCTTCCGCAGCTTTAGCAGCAGCAAGTTCAGCACGCTTAGCCTCAGCTTCTTGCTTACTACGAATTGCCTTGGCTTCTGGGGTATTAGACCAAGCTGCTAGAACAACAAAAGAAAGTATAAATGTCAGGAATGCCAATAAGCCATTGGAAGAAATAAGGCTAATAGAGAAAACAATCAAGAAAACCCAAGCAAAGAGGAGCAAATTTGCCATAGTGCTACCAGCATCAGCGTTTTGTAGTATTACCAAAGATCCAGCGTATCGAAACAAACATATATTTAAAATGCCCAGTTAAAAGTAAATTGTCAAGGGGATTAAGGTCTAGGTATAGGTTATACTGTAACTTAGTTGAAAATGCGCTTGCACTGAGGAAATAAATACCGCTGATTGCTAGTAGGAGCCTTGCCATGTTTATAGGTCTTGGGATCGCCACAGAGCCGACATGACCTAGACTATACCTCAAAGTGGACGTATTTCTAGTCTACTTAGCCACTATGATTTGACGCACTACCAAACAATTTTTGCTAAGCCCACGCCAGGGAGAAAAGTCAACCTATGCCGCTTCAAGGTTGATAGTTTTAACTATTTCGGGATTTTTAAGATTTTGTGAAAGAGGATTTTGGGGGTGGTAAAAAATAAAATTAGGAGAGTAAAATTTGTTTGATAAGACGAGTAAAACGCCATGTTAAAATTATGGCGGTAAAGGCAAGTCCAAGGGCTAAACCGGCCCACAAACCAAGACCACCCCATTTGAAATAAAAACACAAAATACAGCCGGTGACAAATCCAACTCCCCAATAGGAAAAGATACCAACTAGCATAGGAATTTGGGTGTCTTTTAAGCCTCTTAAAGCGCCTCCTGCAATGGCTTGAATGCCGTCAAATATTTGAAACATAGCTGCGACACCTAACAGAGAAATGGCATAGTTGACAACAGCATAATTTTCGGGGTTTTTGATATCGAGATATAGAGAGACAATTTGTTTAGGAAATAGCCAAAAAACTACGGCCATTGCTGTCATAAAACTAGCGCCTATGGCAATGGGAACAAAGCCAGCTAATCTAGCAGCTTTTGGGTCATTTTGCCCGATCATTTGCCCGACTCTAACAGTGGTGGCGAGGGAAATTCCCACAGGTACCATAAATGTCATGGCAGCGGTTTGTAGGGCTATTTGATGAGCAGCGAGGGGAATTGTGCCTAAATATCCCATTAAAAAAGCAGTGGTTGCAAATAGTCCAGCTTCAAAGGCAAATAGTCCACCAATGGGCAAGCCGGTGTGGATTAAATCGGCTAAAATTGGGATTTCAACTTGGAATATTTTTTTAAAAAAGTGATAGGATTTTAATTCACGTTGAGAGAGCATATAAAAAATAGCAGCAAACAACATTAACCAATAAGTTAAGGTACTTGCCCAAGCAATGCCGGCTAAACCAAGGGCGGGAAAGCCTAATTTTCCAAACATCAAAATATAATTTCCACAAATATTAAATACTACGCCTATAACAACAATTATTGTTATAATTTTGGCATGATTTAAGGATGATAAAATACTTCTTAATACTGCCAAGCCAATACTAGCAGGAAAGCCCCACATAATGGGAGAAAGATAATTTTCAGCCAAACGGATATTATCGGGATCTTGGCCCAATAAACCTAAAATATTACCAAAATTAGCAATTAATATCATCAAAGGAAAAGAGATAAAAATAGCTAACAAAAGTCCTTGATTTGTGATGCGTCGAATGCGATCTTTATCGCCCATACCAAAGGCGACAGAGGCAAGAATGCTTGTCGAAGAAACAAGGCCGGTGATAATTAAAACCAAAGTAGAATATATAACAGATCCCAAACCTCCACCAGCGATAGTTGTGCTACCAAGTAACCCCATCATTACTGTGTCGGCAAAATTAGTAGCGGCTTGAGCAAGTTGCGCGGCGGCGAGGGGTATTGCTAAGCGCAAACAGGCTTTTGCTTCTGTTAAAATTTTTGACATTGTAGGGAGATGTTGCGGTGATCACAACTATTTATTTAAATTGACTTTATATATTTTACTATGAAACTAACAGATTTACTGCGTTTAAATCGGGAAATTAGGGTGATTGGTTTTGATGATGCGCCTTTTATTCGGGGTAGTGGTGAGTGTGTAAATATTGCGGGTATTGTGTGTGCTGGAACGCGATTTGAGGGGATGGTTTGGGGAGAAGTTGAGCCGGATGGTTGGGATGCAACTCAGAGAATTTGTGAGTTATTAATTGGGAAGAAATTTATTCGGCAATTGCATTTAATTTTAATTGATGGAATTGGGTTTGGAGGTTTTAATATTATTGATTTGCCAGAGTTAGCTATGCGGTTAAATCTTCCGTGTGTGGCGGTGATGCGCCGGCTTCCAAATATGACAAAAATTGAGCAAGCTATGAGTCGGCTTCCAATGCTAGAAAAGCGGCTAGAAATATTAAGTCGTGCAGGTAAAATTTATGCTTATCCTCCTTATTTTTTTCAGGTTTGTGGGGAGTCTCCCGAAGTTATTGCGGAGGTTTTAAAGCGTTTAACTGCGTGTGGAAAGGTGCCGGAGGCTTTACGTTTAGCGCATTTAATAGGGGCTGCTGTTATTAAGGGAGAAAGTAGTAGTTCGGCTTAAATTATTGATACCTTCTGCCCCCATTAAACCTAGGCTATTAAAGTGCCCACGCGATTAAAAAAGATGCTCCAATATAGGCAAAAGCTTCAATTAAACCGGCTCCTAAATTGGGGATTTGCTGATTTACAATTTCGTCGGATATTTTGACTCCAGGTACTAAAATTAAATCGGCTAACCAGCGAATAGCGATGAGGGAAACAAGACAAAATAAGAGAGTTAAAACGTATTGGCTAAGGCTAGTTTTCCAGTCAATAAATTCGGGGGAAAATGCAACGCGGACAATATTGCCAGTGGCGATTAATAAGCCGGCTAAAGCAACACCAGCGGCGGGATTATTGCGTTTTTCAATTTCTCGAAATACGTTGTATTTGGTGATTTTGGGATAAGCTAAACTGACTAAAAGTAGCACTCCTAAACCAATAATCCAGCATACTAAACCAACTAACCATGTGCCGGTTTCTCCACCGAGTGCAGCGTTTAAAATTAAGCCATTGGCGATATGATTTCCTGCTTCGACTGCTGCGGCGCCGGTGTTTCTTTCTTGGAGGATTTCTTTGTCACAATTAAAGCAACGTAAAATTAATTTATCTCCTACCCAGGCACCGGCAAGCATGAATAAAATTACGGTTGCACCATAACTAGTTAAAACTTGTAATTCCCCTTCCCAAGTAGTGAAGGTTTTGTCTAAAACTCCGCCTAAAGCTAAGACAATTCCGAAGTAATAACCTACCAAGGAAATAGCAACGGCGGGGTTATCTTTAATAAAGAGTTCTTCGTTGAGATTCATATGCCGGCGATAGATTTTTTGGTAGGCAAATTGCCCAACCCAAAACACTCCAAAACCAATAATAATTTCTAAGGTAATAAAAACCCATTGCAGCATGATTATTTATCTCCTAAATGGTGTAATAATGTAATGAGAGTATCAGCAAGATTGTCATAAAAAAAGTAATCGTGAGCGCCAATGGTTGTCACCGGCACACCGCCAAATTGCCGTTTAAATTGAGAGAATTTGGCATAGGCGTGGTTTTCATCACGAGTATAGCCATAAAAGTCATAAATTTGACACCCTTTTGCTTTTGCACGCCGCATAGCTTCCCAATGTAGACTATAGGATGCTCGGATTTCGGGATGTTGAAAACTGCGTCCGCCGTAGAGGTAAGTGGCGCGATTTCCCCAGTAGATAATTATCAGACTAGCTAATATTTTTCCTTGCCAAGTTGCAATGCCAATTTCTGCCATATTTGCCGAAAAAAGCGTCTGACAAAGATTGATAAAAAAACCGTAGGGTTCGCCAAAAAATTGTTGCCGGCGTACTGTTTCCCAAAATAAATCATAAAAAATGGGGATGCTTTGAGGGTTGGTTGTGAATTCTATTTCGACTCCTTTTTTTTTACTTAGGTGTAAATTATAGCGTCCTTTGTGCTTCATTTGCGCTAAGATTTCGGCTTCATTTGGCTGGAGATTAATTAACAGATTTTCCGAGGGTAATAAGTCTGCCGGTGCGCGAACAAAGGTTTTTAAAAAGGTCGGTTTTTCTTGCCAAAGCGGTTCTATTCTCCAGGCAATTGCACCTACTTTTTTTGCCAAATTTGCGGCTTTTTGTAATAACAATTGCAGGGCTTCTGCGCGGCATTTTTCTGGTAAAATGGGGCCACCTGGAGAAAGTAATAAGTTGGCTTTTCCTGGGTGGGGATAATAGTAAAAAATGCAGCCACCGGCCAATATTTCGCCACTAAATAAACCACAACGAAAGGTTTTATAACCTTCTAATTCTTTAAAATCTGCCCACGCCCAAGATTGCATAAAACTCTCTTGAGAAAGCCTATCCCAAAACTGGCTATCTGCTAAACCTAGAGTTTGCAATTTTAAGGGTAGTTGCATTAAATTAGTTTCTGTTTTCTGAACCATTTTTTATCCATTCTTCTAAAGCGTACCACAACCAAACACCACCTCCAAAAATCATGATATATCCGATAGTTTGTTTCCAATAGATGCTACTATCGTAAGAAGAATCGGAATAGGTACGAGTGCGGCTGCTGCTTCCAGAATAATAGCCTTTTGCAAATACAGCATCAGGGGTTAATACGTTGGCAATTAAGAGGGTAACAGACAAAATAGTAATAAATTCTGCTGTTTTGGGAGGGAGTTTTGGGAGGGTTTCACCGGCCTTAATTTTGGCGGCTAGTTCTTTCAATTCTGCTGTCAGCTTCGGTGGAAGTTCCTGCGCCCTTTCTAGCATTTTATTAAGTAGTTGGAGTGCATCAATTTCTCCTAAAAGTTGTTGCAAATAAGAAAGCCATTCTCGCGTCATTCTAGGGCTGTGATATCGGTGTTGCACCGGCACCATTTTTGCCATATCTTCTTGCGTGATTTGTTCGCTTGCATAGATTTTTTCTAACCATACTTTTGCCATTGATTCTAAGGCTAGGTTGTCTTGATTTGTTATTATGCCAGTGGCTAATTCTTGGATGTCTAAAAAATCTATATTGGTGCTTTTATCTGCATTTTCTGCAATCCTAAAATTAGGATTTAGCAAATAGTAATAAAGTTGTTTACAATTCAATGTGTTAATTGCCACATCTTGGCGATATTTAGCAATTTCTTCCGAAAAAATAAAAGAGTTAAGCAAACTTTCAGAATTGAGACTTTGCAAATTGTCAGGTAAAATCAAAGCTTCTAATTCACCTCCACTAATAGTAGTTGCAGAAGCAATAAAAAATCCCCAATTTCCATAATCATGCTTTTGAAAAGAAGGAATAGACACTTGTAAAGGTTTTGCCATCAAGCCGGTAGAAAGCAAAGTTTGATATAAACACCAATAACCAGAGGTGCGATTTTCGGGAGACACGCCATTTGTAGAAATTACCCCACCCGGAATTAAAACTCGATTTAATTCTTGAAACCACTCTTGGGAGTAAATAGCTGTATCTTCCGCGCAAGTTGGGTAAGTAAAATCGCAGATTATGGCATGATAAGAATTGTCTGCAATGGAAGACACAAATGCAAATGCTTCCTCTGTATAAACTCGCACTCGACTATTTTCTAAACTGCCAAAATTATAAGGTTTAAAAACTGTTTTTGCCAGTTCTAAAACCTCTGGGTTGTAATCAACTAAATCAATGTGACATACCTGAGTGAAGCGTAGCACATCGCGTGCCACCAACCCATCACCGCCGCCGCAGATCAAAACCCGCAGGTTAACGCCGGCAAAACGCTGTGCTGTAAGTGCTATCGTTGGGATAACTAAAAACTCGTGATAAAGTGCCTCATCAGCGGTGTCAAACTGCAAATCGCCGTTGATATAAAAAGTGAGGCCGGTGTTGTGATGTTCTACAAATAAAGATATCGGCATTTTTTGATAATTAACCCCTTAGTAAAAGTAAACCCCAAATAATCAATCCTACTGAAAAAATCACTTGAAAAATTGGAAAGGGATTAGAACTTTTCTTGATCAAACTTTTCTCAATAATTGTGATTTGTTCTGGTTTAATTAGTTTAGTTAAATAAACGTGTAACTCTCCATCTGGCCATGCTTCAATCGCTAAATTACGTTGATGGGTTCTATCCCAATAATCCCAAGTTATGCGGTTACTTTCTCCATATTCTCCCTGATAAGTTCCTTCAGTTTTTGATTCAAAATAGTAGCTATCTCCATAAATCTTTAGTTCTGCATAAGGAGTATTTTCTTCCTGCATATCTTTCCATAAATAAGTAATAATATTGTCTTGGTTTTCTGCATTAAATAAATTAGGTTCGGCGACTTCTTCGGAGAGATACCAGTTAACAAAATTACTAGGGTTATCTGGGTCAACTTCTCGCAATAAGTAATATTCAAAGCCCGTGCTACTATTGAGTAACCATTCTTCGGTCTGATACCCTTTTTCATCAGTATAACTGCTATAATCTTTGACATTATAGTTTAGGTTATAATAACTGAAACGATCCCCTGATCGCAAACTTTGTAAGCGGTCTAAACTAGAAGTTGAAACCATACAAGTTCTCCATTATTTAACTTTTATCATCGGCCAGTTTCCGGCTTTTTTAACTTTATCCTAATCCCCCGAAAATCCAAGGCTTTTTTTATTAATTTTTGTAAAAAAAATCCTATTCATTACGTTCTTCATTATCTGAAAACTTAGTAGTTAACCGGCACACAGTTGTTTTTTCCACATCCACCTGCAAATCATTTATTGCATCCCCTATTACTTCTTGGAGAATTTTTGTCAAAGTAATCGAAAAATCTAATTCTAAGCCGCGATTTTGCACAAGTTCCGCCAATTTTGCAAAATTAGTTTTTAGGGTTTTTCGTTCAGATACAGACAGTTTAAAATCAGCAGTTTCTGATATACTTTGCGTCTGCATTGCTTTTTTAATTCTTTCTTGTAAAGCCGTCATTTCAGAGTCTAAAAGTTTCCAATAATGCTCAATTTCTTGATAGCGTTTTGCCAAAGCATTTAAATCTTCCGTAGCGGGGTCAGGATTATTTTTTGTTGAAATTTGCAGCAAAGCACGATAAATATAAGCTAAATAAATTGGGTCTTTATGAGCATAATCCAGCTGTTTTTGTGTTAGAGGTCTTTTTCCCCAGTCACTTGTTTGTTCTTCTTTATCTACATCATCAAACTTGCAAAGTTGGGTGGCTAAAGTTTGGAGGGTTAAATTAGGAACCGGAAGAAGATAATACGGCAGTTTTTTTGCCATTTCAAGGGTGCAAGTTACATTTTTTGCCGTTGTTTTTCCGAGAAACCTTAAGTCATAGCTGGCATTATGAAAGACTTTTTCGATATCTTCATTTGCCATAATTTTATCAATAAAAAAGTCCGTTATTTTGGGTTTATCTAAAACATCAAGTACATAGGTTTGTTGGCCGGTGATGTCTCTGGGATCTACTAAAATTTGAATGAGAGAAAGTCTCGATTTTTTGCTTTTATAGTCCGCGACTTCTGTATCTACCCAGAGAATTTCTGATTCTTCAGACAAGCTGGTAATTAAATTTGTAATTTCACCGACATCAGTTAAGTAAGGCATAAAAAAATCTCATTTTTAGTTTTGTATGATCATAGCAAAGACTGTGCAATAAGAAACCTGTACTTACTTCTATGACGAACTCAATATCAAAACTAATTTTACTCACTGGCAAACACATAAACCTTTCTAACCCCCGAAGGGGGTTTTCTTCGTGTAGACACCGATTAAAATCGGTGGTTTAATCCGTACCAAACCTCAAACAACCAACCTCGCCAAACCCAAAAACTTAACCCCTTCAGGAGAAATATCAAACCGGCAAGGCAAAACCTCCAACCCCCTCTTAATCCCCTCCCTCAACAACTCCCCATAAACCCGATCAAACTCATCCCCAGGCGAAAACTCCGTACAATCTCCCCGATTAATAAAATACAACATCACCCCCCGCGAATGAGGCAACAAAGCCATCAACTCCCGCAAATGTTTTTGACCCCTTTCCGTCACAGTATCAGGAAACAAAGCCAAATTCCCATCAGATAAAGTCGTATTCTTCACCTCCAAATAAATAGGCCGATCCACATCATTTCCTAACAACAAAAAATCAACCCGACTCTTCTTATCCACCCCATAGGCAACCTCCCCCTTAACCTGCGAATAAAACCCCAACTCAGGAAACAACTTTTCCTCCAAAGCCAACTTAATAACCCGATTTGGCAAACCCGTATTCACCCCCACCCAAACCGGCTCACTTTCCCCCAAATCAATCAACTCCCAAGTATAAGCCAACTTCCGCTTAGGATTATCCGAGCAAGAAACACAAACCCGCGCCCCAGGCACACAAACCCCCGTCATCGGGCCGGTGTTCGCACAATGTGCCGTAATCACCTCCCCACCCTCCAACTCAACCTCCGCAAAAAACCGCTTATACCGGCGAATCAAAATCCCCGACAACAAAGGCGGATACTTGTAAACAAACTTCATCATTAAGGTTAAATAAACAACGGTAGCCCTAACTATTCTCAACCATCAGTGACAAAACCTAAAACCCGTTCCCTCATAAACATCGCCGGCATCGTCGCCGCCGCCACCCTCATCAGCAAAATTTTCGGCCTCATCCGGCAACAAGCCATAGCCGCAGCCTTCGGAGTCGGCGCCGCCGTAGACGCCTACAACTACGCCTACGTCATCCCCGGCTTCCTCTTCGTCCTCCTAGGCGGCATAAACGGCCCCTTCCACAGCGCCATCGTCAGCGTCCTCGCCAAACGCAAAAAAGAAGACGCCGCCCCCCTCGTCGAAACCATCACCACCCTAGTCGGCGGCATCCTCCTCATCGTCACCATCCTCCTCATCATATTTGCCGGCCCCGCCACCGACCTCGTAGCCCCCGGTCTCAGCAGAACCCCCGAAGGCCAAATAATCCGAGACATCGCCATCCAACAATTCCGCATCATGGCCCCAATGGCCGTACTAGCCGCCCTCATCGGCATTGGCTTCGGCACCCTCAACGCCGCCGATCAATACTGGCTACCCTCCATCAGCCCCCTATTCTCCAGCCTTACCCTCATCCTTGGCCTCATCGGGCTCACCGTCCACCTCGGCCCGAACATCACCCAACCCAAATACGCTCTCCTCGGCGGACTCGTCCTTGCCTGGGGAACCCTAGCCGGTGCCATCCTCCAATGGCTTGTCCAAGTCGTCGCCCAATGGCGGGCCGGTCTTGGCACCCTCCGCCTGCGCTTCAACTTCAACCAACCAGGAGTCAGCGACATCCTCAAAATCCTTGGCCCCGCCACCTTCTCCTCTGGAATGCTGCAAATCAATGTCTACACAGACCTCTGGTTTGCCTCCTTCATCCCCCAAGCCGCAGCAGCCCTTGGATACGCCGGCCTCCTCATCCAAACCCCCCTGGGCATCATCTCCAACGTCCTGCTCGTCCCCATGCTGCCCATCTTCTCCCGCCTCACCGACCCCCAAGACTGGCCCGAACTCAAAAATCGCATCCGTCAAGGACTCATCCTCACCGGCTTGACAATGTTGCCCCTCAGTGCTGTAATGATCGCCCTTGCCTACCCAATCGTCCGAGTCATCTACGAACGCGGTGCCTTTAACCAAGACGCCTCAAACTTTGTCGCCCCCGTCCTCATCGCCTACTCAGTCGGAATGTTCGTATATTTGGGAAGAGACGTATTAGTGCGAGTTTTTTACGCCCTTGGCGACGGCGAAACCCCCTTCCGCATCAGCATCATAAACATCTTCATCAACGTTATATTTGACTACTTCTTCGTTAAATACTTTGCCGCCCCAGGCTTAGTTTTAGCCACCGTCGGAGTTAACGCCATCTCCATGATCATGCTCTTGTTTTACCTCAACCGTAAACTCAACGGTTTACCCTGGCAAGATTGGGGATGGCCCCTATTAAGCCTCACCGGCGCCAGTTTTGTCTGCGGTGGAGTCACTTGGGGAACGCTATTAGGAACACAACAACTTTTAGGAACAGAAGGTTTACTCATTCAACTCCTCCAACTTTGCGTAGCCGGAGGGGCCGGTTTAGCCTTTTTTGCCCTCCTCGCCACTCAGCTAAACCTACCCGAAGTTGATATTTTTGTTGCCCGTATTCGCCAAAAATTCAATAGATAACCTATAAAAAAACAGCAGATAAAAACAGATAACCTATCCGTCTTTATCTGCTGCTAAAAATTTCCTAACTACATATTTCGCTGAAATTCTTCCAAAACATCAATCAACTGAACTTGGGCCTGCACGGGCAACAAATCAGACAAAGGTAACTCTCGTTTTCCCCCACCTAACTTAACAGTAATTCCCTGAAGAATACCCAAAACTTCATCCTCATTAATCCGATTATTTTCTAACAGAGGAAAAAGCTGTTGTGCCAAAACAGTATGTAAATGAGCCTCCCTTAGATACAAATGCCATTTCGCAATATCGATATAAACATTTTCCCCAATTTCTGCTGCCAAGGCTTCAACTGACTCGGTTGTATTAACTTTAGCCATAGTTTTTTAAAACCTCCTTCTTTAACTAAATTTTATCTTGCTTTTTCCAAAAGCCAGTCCGCCTTTTGGCGGACTTTAATCACTCAACTTTTAAGGAGCCGTTTGAATGCCCAGATTGTTTTTAAAATTAGTTGGGCCGGTGTATCCAGAAAGCTCCGCCAACTTATTAAGAGACTGTACCCCTTGCAAAATTTGACCTTTAATTTGCCAACTTGGATAACCCTTAATTCCCGCATCTGCACACAATTGAGTCCGAGAATTCTTACCCTCTGGGTCGCACTCCACATAGTCAAGTAAGGCCGAAGCTTCCTTACCAAACAACTGCTTTTGATCATAACAATGCGGACACCAGTAAGCCCCATACTCCTTAACACCAACTTGGGTTAAATGGCGAGCAAGCGCAATTTCTGACTCTCCAGAAACCGTAGTTACCGCTGGCGCTTCTCCCTTACCAGGCGTTGCAGTTGTAGCATTTTGACCGGCCGGCGTAGTCGCCACATTATTAGCATTAGCATAAACACCCAACGCCGCAATCAGCGTTATCAGCCCCACAATCACACCATTAAAAAATAGCTGACCAATATCATCCCAATCTCGACCCACCAAACTCAAAACAAACAAAGACAACGAAAACAAAGCCGAAACCAAACAATAAGGACAAAAAGCCTTAATGTTAAACAGCAAAATGTACATCAAATAACCGCTGAAAACCACCATTGCCGTAGCAAGAATAAACATCAGCGGCCAAGTGGTATTTTCTAACTTAGAGCGTAAATCCTTATTATTTGCTGGATTAACAGCCAAAGGAGCCGCCGCCAAACCGGCCATCGTTGCATAAGCCAAAAAACCAAACAAAGTCAGCGGTAAACCAAATATCTTTGCATAAGGACTCGTCAAAACTTGCTCACAACCGCTTGTCGGACAAACCGCACCGGCCTTACCAGTAAACTCAACCACCGTCAAAAAAGCAGTTTCCAAAGCCCCAGCGGCACCAATCCCAGCCATTAGCAACCGAGACCAGCGGTGAATCCAAGGAGTAGAACGTTTGCGAACCATAACACTTTTTTAGATTTAAGGATTTTAGATTTTAGATTTTAAATTGTCGTTGGTTGTTTGTATCCCGTCCTTGTGACAGTGCCGGTGACACATCACCAATCTCGTTTTGATTTTATCGTTTGCCAATTTAAAATGACGACAAAGGACAATACTTTGCCCACCACTTTAAAATGATGGGCCCAGCATTCACCCTACAACATCGGCACACTCACCGGCTTAGAAGCCACATAACGGCGAGTCGCCTCCACAAACTGACTTACCCGAATAGGATCAATAGGTTGGTCAATTTTTCCATGACGTTTCAGAGAAGAAGAAACAATCACTCCATCAGCAGCCTGCATCAAAGTCGAGATATTTTCCCAACTTGCGCCACTACCAATAAACACCGGCACCCCATCAGCCGCCGCCGTCGCCAACTCCAAATCTTCCAAACTAGGCGGTGAGCCGGTGGCCCAACCCGACAAAATTACACCATCCGCCAAACCTCGCTCAATGGTTTCTTGCACCGCCGTTGTTAAATTTGGACTACCCAGCGGACGAGCGTGTTTAACCAAAACATCGGCCAAAACCTTAACATCACTACCCAACTCGCGGCGGTAACGCATCAACTCGTGGGCTTGACCTTCAATTAAACCTTGATCGGTAGCCATGATGCCGGTTAAAACATTGACACGGATAAACTTTGCCCCCACACAAGAAGCAATAGCCAAAGCACTTTTGGCATCATTCCGCAAAACATTAATTCCCACCGGCACCGTGAGCAAATTCATCAACTCTCCGACAATGAGAGTCATAGCACTCACCACCGCCGGATCTACCAGCCCCTTAGTAAAAGGAGCATCAAAAAAATTCTCAATTATGATGCCATTTACACCCCCAGAAGCCAAAGCAGTTGCCTCTTGCTGCGCTCGGTCGAGAACAGCGCGTAAACTGCCACCCCAACGGGGCGAAGTTGGCAGGGGCATCAAATGGACAACACCTATAATTGGGTTTGCCGTCTTAAAAATCTCAATTAAGTCCACAATCTACTCTTCGGACGCGGGCTACCAGTCACACAACAAAACACAGGCATATAAAATACCCTTCAAGTAATATAGCCGACAACATCTCTTTACCACAAACAAAAGAACCAAAACCTGATTGGATAATGCTTTGCCTCAATCAATGAAACTATTTATCGTCTTGGCGTTTCTCCTGCTCCTCAGCAGCTTTTTGCTCATTTTAGAACTGGCTGGCCGGCTCATTTTTGGTTTGGGAAACCCGCTGCTCTACATTCCCCATCCGCGTATCGGCTATCTGCTCAGCCCGAATCAAAAAATCCGACGTCTTGGCAATCAAATTTCAATCAACCAATATTCTATGAGGAGTCGTCCCATCTCCGAGATTCCACCGGCCAATACTAAACGCATCTTACTACTTGGTGATTCTGTGGCTAATGGCAGTTGGTGGACAGACCAAAACCAAACTATCTCTGCTCTTGTGGAGCGTTTATTGGGCGAAGCTTCCGATGTCGAAGTTCTCAATGCTTCTGCCAATTCCTGGGGGCCGAGAAATCAACTAGCTTATCTGCAAGAATTTGGTTTGTTTGATGCCTTTGCGGTGGTTTTGCTGCTCAACACCGATGATTTATTTTCCACCGCCCCCACAAGTGAGCCGGTGGGCCATGACCTAAACTACCCTGATCGTAAACCGGCCTTAGCCCTTGTTGAGCTATTCACTCGTTATATTTTGCCGAAACCGGCGACCTCACCAGCCCTCAAAGCTATCCAAGCCGAAACCGGCGACCGCGTAGGAATAAACCTAGAATCAATACAACAAATCAACAAAATTGTCAAGAGTCAAAACAAAGTTTTTTTGTTAGCGATGACACCGTTATTGAGGGAAACCGGCATTTCTGGCCCGCAAGAGTATGAAAAAACAGCACGTCAGCGACTTGAGCAATTAACAAAGGCAGAAAACATTCCCTACATTGATTTTTTGCCAATTTTCAATGCAGACGAACAGCCACAACATTTTTACCGCGACCACATCCACCTCAGCAGTAAAGGCAATAAAAAAGTAGCCCAACATATTGCAGATGGACTGAGTTGGTAGGGTGGCCGGCCCACCCTACAGATTAGGCTACCGGCACTGAGGCTGTGTTCAAAGCATGGGAGCCTTCCGAAGAGTGCCAAACTTGACCATCAAGAGCCATTTGCTCAATCAAACTGGCTAAACGTAACGCTTTAAGAGCCTGTTCGCCTCCCACCGAGGGTTTTTTGCCACCACGCACACAGTTAACAAAATGTTCTAATTCGGCGTGTAGCGGTTCGATATTGCTGGTATAAACCTTTTCAATCAAACCGTCTTGACGGTAAAGCACTTGGCCGTAGTCGGTCATGTAATTTGCCGTTGTTTGTCGGTGTATCAAAATTTCGTTATTGAGAAAATCAGCCTCCGTCAAAGAATTTTTACAATGGGCCACAATCCGCCGCAATTTCCGGTGCGTCACTTTGCTAGCAGTTAAAGTACCGACAATCCCATTAGAAAAGCCCAAAGTTGCGGTTACATAATCTAAATATCCGCTGCCAGAAGCACGACTGCCACTGGCGGTTAGTTTAATCACCGGTGCGCCAACTACTTCCAAAAGCAAGTCAATATCGTGGATCATCAAATCCAACACTACTGACACATCGTTGGCCCGATTAGAATAAGGACTCATCCGGTGTGCTTCTACTGCGAGTAATTCTTCAGTTTTTAGCACTTTGCTGAGTTCTTGGAAGGCTGGGTTAAAGCGTTCAATGTGTCCCACTTGCAAAATACAGCCAGACTCAGCCGCCGCATTAACCAGCGATTCAGCCTCGGCAATACTCGCCGCTATGGGTTTTTCAATCAAAACATTGACACCAGCCTGTAAACAGGTCATACCAACTGAGTGATGCAGTTTTGTGGGAACTGCAATACACACGGCATCAACACGGGGCAGCAGATCGCGGTAATCTTCAAAAAAACGGATTCGGTATTTGCTGGCCGTATCGAGACCCCGTTCTACATTGACATCAGACACTCCCACCAACTCGACATCTTTTAGCAAACTAAGGACGCGGGTGTGATGTTGTCCCATGTTTCCTACCCCTATAACGCCAATGCGAATGGGTTCTGGTTGGGATCTCGGCATAGAAATATTGGAATATCCTACTGACATTCGTTCTGGCACTCCTGGTTTCTCCTCCACCACCACAAGGCTCAAGCCAATTGGCAGCCTCAAACTGCCTTAAACCATCCAGATACTATCACAGCGTTTCCATTTGTGAAGAATTCCAAAGTACACTTCTGCTTGTGTCCTAAGTAAAAATACTTTTTTCGGGTTTGTGGTTTAGGGGTTTTGACGGTGAATTTTTCCTTGAAAAAAGGGCGTTACACTGGTACAGCTTGCACGCAGTAATTACAGTGCAAGCGGGGGATACCAATTGTGTTAACGCCCTTGAATTTGGTTTAAAGTTTGTCAAGGATTGATGACATTGTTGTAGCCGCAGTCGAGATTGCCACCGGCCCGGATAATGAAATCATCAAAGTCTCGTTCTTGTTGTACTTTAACGATGCCAGAGTCATCCCAGCGAATTAAACTGCCGTTGTTGGCCAAGGCTTGAAAATCGCCTTGAAATTCTACTTGCTGCTGGTTGTTGGGGTTGGCGCTATCGGTTGAGTAAAGGATGCCTGCCGGTCGGCCGTTGTAGGTAGATTCTAAATAAAATCCATAGCGGGTATTGGCTTTAAATCGAAATTCTGCTAGGGGTTGGGGTACGGTGTTTCCGGGTGTACCGCGAAAGTCTTTTCTCGAACCTGTGCCGGTGTCGTCTTGAAAGTCGGAGGGACGGGAGGGGTCTTGAAAAGTGTCGGAGGCTTTTACTTCTACTAGCAGGGGTGTTTTTTCGCCGGTGTCTAAGTTTATGACTCCAAAGCTAGATTGAAATGCTCCATTGGATTCGACAAATTCAAATTCAATTATTGTGTCTACTTCAAATTGAAGGCCGGTGTTTCCAAATATATCTGCGGCTTGTACAGCAGGGCTAATAAAACTGTTACAAAGACCCGCTACTATTGCTGCTTGTAAAAGTTTGATGACGGGTTTGTAGATAATTCTGTTTAGGAACATAGGTATTTTCTGTTTTTTTGTTTTCTGATTGTTTAGGTAAGGCTCAAATTTTGAAGAAAAAACCGAGTTTTTCTGATATTCTTTATAAAATCAGCAACTTGTTGTATTTTCTCCAATTTGATTGTTTACCAACTGCGAAAAGCCGGGTTTCTTTTTAAAATTTCTGCCTGATTATTATTGACTCCGTTTAACAAAGTTCTGGCTTCTTTGACGAGACGATTTACGCGCTCGGTATGAGGATTTATACAGGCTGCTGTTCGTTGAGTTCTCGAAAACCGGCGCACTCCTTGGGATGCTGTTTTTTCGGCAGCTTGATAGTCGGTATAAGCATCATTTAATTGCTTAATAATTTCATTGGCTCGGCTGATAATTTGGGGGTCTAGTCCGCTTTCTGGCCGAAATAAAGGGATTTGATTATTCCAAATATTCGGCCCTTGAATATCCGATTGACTGCCACCTATTGGGGTTTGGGCTGTGGTTGGAAAAGTTGTCATAATTCCACCAACCGTTAAAGATGTGACTAGGAATAAATAAAAAGCTTTTAGTGTAGGCATAGTTGGTTATTTTTTTTGCGGTTTAAAACTGAAATGAAAAGCCGGCTCCTAATACAAAGCGTGCGCCATCACCGGCACCTGTAATATCTCGAAATGCCGGTGTAATGACGAAAGGAAAGTTTTTAAAAGGAACAATGGAGGCTCCCAAAGCTAAGTCTTGTCCTGTCCATTCGGCTATTAAACTAACTGGTTCAATCACTCGTAATGCTGCACTGCCAAATACATTAACTGTGCCTCGATCTTTATCAACATCATTTTCTGAGCGAAATTGTCCGTTACCAATTCCTGCTGTGAGGGCAAGCCGGCTAAAGGGACGACGCAAGTCATCTTGTAAGCGAATTACTTTTGTTCCTACGGCATAAAGTGAGTTTTCAAAGTCGTTGTCACCAATGTTTAAAAAGCCATTCCAACCGGCAGCAACGGCGATATCCCCAGGAAATTGTTTGTGAACTTTTAAGTTAAACCCACCGCGTCCAAATTCGGTGTTATCTGAGGTAAGGCTGGCGAGGGTATAGCTAATTTCTACACCGACAGATTTCCTTGCATCTCCAAAACCGGCACCCAAAATGATGCCGCCATCGTCTTGATTGTCTGTATAACGGACTCTTGATTGATAACCAACGCCTATATAGCCGGTGTTATTATCTGCACCAAAACCCGATGGGTTGCTAATAGTTAATGCGGGGGAACCTCGGTAAATGTCTCCAAATTCAGGGACATTTTGTTGTATATTTCCGAGTTGATTTTGGATGTTTTGTATTTCCTGCGGTGTGGGGATGGTTGTGTTGGAGTTTGTTTGACTTAAAGTTGTGGGTTTAACCGGCAATAGGGCTTGAGCGTTGTTTTGTTCGCTGCTATTTGAAGGAGTAATATTTTCTGGAGGAGATACGGGTATAGAAATGGCTGTTGGTTGGCTTTCTGAAACAGTGTTATGTTCAAGAATGCCGGTTTGGGGTTCGGTAATATAGCTAGGTTTTATGGCTTCTTTTTCTGGGCTTTGGGGTGCCGCTAAGGTGAGTTGAGGTTTAGGGGCTATTGGCGCTGGAATTTTGTTTTCTTCAAGGTTATTTATCGGGTTGATGGCGTTTGTTTGTTGCTCAGGAATTACGATAAATTGTTGTGGATCTAGGCTGTTATCTGGGCTTAAGGTTTTAGTATTTCCCCCTCCTCCGGCGCCGGCAAATTGCGGGGCTGTCTGGGTTTCTGGGCTGCTGAGTGAAATAATGGGGTTTTGTGGAGCCGCTTGCACCGGCTCGACTATATATTGTTGGCTTTCGGTTTCGCTTGAAGAAGCAACGCTTGTGGCGTTAACTGTTGGAGTTAATTCGGGTACTGCTATGGCAGCTAATGTACAAATTGCTATTCTTTGGACACGCATAAAACGCATTAATTGTCCTCTGTAAAAATACCACTCACTGATACTTAAATGCTGGGGATTATCAGGAGGTTTTTTTTGTGTACACATAAATTTTTTTTTGTTTTGATTTCCCTACATCTTCCTAAAAAGGGTTGGGGCAATTTTTGGTGCTTTTCTTAGTTTCTTAGAAGAATTTTGATAATTATGTTAAAATAAGCGGATTATTAAGGAACTTTTATGAATATGAATTATTCCAACTTTAAATCAAATAATTTTTTATTACCGGCAGTTTATATTGTGGGTGCCGGCCCTGGTGATCCCGATTTATTGACGGTAAAAGCTCAAAAAATATTGGCCCAAGCGGATGTGATTATTTTTGCGGATTCTTTGGTTCCTCCGCAAATTTTGGCCGGTGTGCGGGGCGATGCAGAAATTATTCCAACTGCTGATAAAACTCTTGAAGAAATTGTTCCTTTGATGGTAGAAAAAGTGCGAAATGGTAAATCTGTGGTGCGGTTACATTCAGGGGATTTGAGTCTTTATAGTGCGATGGGGGAACAAATTCAAGCTTTAGTTAAGGAAGAAATTAAGTTTGAGGTTATCCCTGGTATTAGTGCTTTTCAAGCAGCAGCAGCAGCGCTAAAAGTAGAGTTAACGGTGCCGGGTTTAGTTCAAACAATTATATTATCGCGGGTCTCTGGTCGCACCGGCATTCCTGAATCGGAGGATTTGGCAAATTTAGCCGCTATTAAAGCAAGTTTATGTTTATATTTAAGTGCTCGTCATTTGGAGGAAGCGCAAGAAAAATTAATGCGCTATTATCATGCAGATATGCCGATTGCAGTTTGTTTTCGTTTGGGTTGGCCGGATGAGAAAATATGGTTAATTCCTCTGCACGAAATGGCACAACATACAAAACAAGAAAAGTTAGTTCGGACTACGCTTTATATTATTAGTCCGGCTTTGGCTTGGGCCCAATCTCATCAAACAGCACGTTCGCGTTTATATCATCCCGAACATAATCATTTATTTCGCTCGGTTTCTGAACGTTAATGCTGAAGTTAAAAAGGGTGTGTAGAAAATTGATAAAATTTATAAAAATTATGATAAGATAAGCGAAAATTTTACCGGAAAGTATAACTAACTCATGCTAGACGAACAAGCGAAAAAGACAATGTTGCGTAAAATTCCGCACGGTTTATATATTTGCGGAGTGAAGGATGGAGATGAGGTAAATGGCTTTACGGCTAGTTGGGTAATGCAGGGTTCTTTTACGCCGCCTTTGGTGGTTAATTGTGTTAAAAATGATTCGACTTCCCACGCCATGATTAAAAGTAGTGGGGTGTTTGCTTTGTCGGTTTTGGAGGCTGGTCAAAAAGATTTGGCTCAGAAGTTTTTTAAGCCTTTGCGTCGGGCCGGTAATAAGTTTGAAGATGTGGATTTTTATTTGGGTACGGAAACCGGCTGTCCCATTATTTCAGATACTTTGGGTTATGTGGAATGTCGGGTGATTGGTTCGGTAGAACATGGAGATCATACGGTGTTTGTGGGGGAAGTTGTGGGGGCCGGTGTTCATCGAGAAGGTGATGCTTTGTTGTTAGAAAGCACCGGCTGGAATTATGGCGGCTAAAGCTGGATAGTGGTTTGAATTACCCAAACAGTTTAATTTTTTGCTGTAAATTGAAAGGAAAAATTTATGCCGTTAATTAAAGTTCAAACTTCGGTTTCTGCTCCAGAAAAATCAATTGTTGAGCAATTGTTAAAAACCCTTTCTGCAAAACTGGCTAAACATACTGGCAAGCCGGAGTCTTATGTAATGACTGCTTTTGAACCTGGGGTGGCTATGACTTTTGCCGGGACAATTGAGCCGGTTTGTTATGTGGAAATTAAAAGTGTTGGTTCGATGAGTGGGGCGCAAACAAAGACGATGAGCCAAGATTTTTGTCAAGAAATTAATCGGGTTTTGGGAGTTCCTGCTAATAGGATTTATATTGAGTTTGCTGATGCTAAAGGCTCGATGTGGGGTTGGAATGGTTCAACTTTTGGTTAATTGAGTTTTAGTACAAAGTTATCGAATTTACTGCTTTTTTCTGTCTGTTAGGTACGATGGAAAAATGCTTTATTACAAAATCTGGTTTTAAATAAGCCAGGTTTTTTTTGTTTTTCAAAACTTCCGGGTGGGAGGTTGGAAAAAGGTAAAGAGACTTGGCAAATAAGTTTTGATGGTGAGGAGAAATAATTTAATGAGGGCTAAAAAAGGGCTGTGGAAAGAATTGCCGGTTTTGATATTAAAGATGATTTTAGTGATTTCTCCGTTATGGATGGGTTTACCAGCATCAAGCTTAGCTCAAACAGTGCAAACTCAGGTTAATTCCTATTCAAAAACTTTTGAAGCGGCTTTACGTTTTACGTTATTTGTTGAGGGGGGTTATTCTAACCATCCAGCAGATTTGGGGGGGAAAACATATCGGGGAATTTTGCAGGTAAATTATGATAATTATCGTCGTCAAAAATTTTTGCCGGTTAGAGATGTAAGGCAAATTGAGAATGCAGAAATATGGGAAATTTATTATGGGTATTGGAAAGCTTCGCGGGCTGAATCTATGCAGCCTGTGTTAGCAATTACAATGTTTGATACGGCGGTTAATTTTGGGCCGGCGGGGGCTGTGAAGTTTTTGCAACAAGTTTTGATTGTGCCGAAAACGGGTTCTTTTAATGATGGAACTGTTGTTAGTTTGGCAAGTCAAAATCAAGAGGATGTGGCAAAAAAATTGATTGAAGCGCGAATGCAGTATCGCTATAAGCGTGTTCAAGAAAATCCATCACAAAAGGTGTTTTTGCAAGGATGGTTAAATCGAGATTATTATTTATGGAGTTATGTTAATTGGTATCAACAACAGCTTCAACAATCGGCCCAAAAAAGGTAGATTTGTTAATTTTATCTTGGATTACAAAAAATAGCCTTGATACATTAATTGGGTTTTTAAAAAGTATTTAGATAGCAATATTTAGCCACCATCAACAAAGCTATTATTTACCTAAGAGTTAATTTGTACTTAAAAGATGGATTAATTTCGTTTAATTTGGTAAACCAAAACCGGCCTATCAATGCCTTTAAAACGGTATTCATCCATTAGGGAAAAATCCTCTGGTGATTTCAATAAATTGTAGGTACTTTCACTAATAACACATTCACCGGGCGGACAAATAGCTTCCATGCGAGAGGCTTGATTAATGGTAGCTCCTAAGACGGTATAATCGACGCGAGATTGGCTTCCAACGTCGCCTACAACGGCTTTACCGCTGTTAATAGCGATGCGTAATTGTAGGTTTTCTCGGAGTACATTGTTGCTATTAAGATAAACAAGCCGGTCGAGCATTCCTTTAGCAGCAGTTACGGCTCGATCTGCATGATCTTGTTGAGGTTCTGGTGCTCCAAAAAATGCCATAATACAGTCACCAATAAATTTATCCAGAGTACCACCAACTGCAAAAACTTCTTGAAGCATTTCTTCAAAAAAATCATTGAGTAATTCGGCTATTTCCGCAGGACTTAAACGTTCGGAAAGGGCTGTGAATCCTACAATGTCTGCAAATAAGATGCTGATATCTTCTTCTTTTGGTGCAATACGACCGGCTTGTAAGGCTCCTTCTGCCATCATTTGTTGCACAACTCCGGGGGAGTGATAGCGCTCTAATCGATGACGAATTGTTTCTTCACTTCGGAGTTTACGGGTGAGTAACCAACGCTGAACACTGGAGGCAACTAAATTGGCTAAAGTAGAGAAAAAACTGAGGTCATCTTCCCCACCTTCTGTCCAATTACTAAAGGAAAGATGGGCATCTGCATAGAGCACTCCGACAACTTTTGTTTCATCCCATAAGGGTACTGCCATTGCGCTATGAATGTTGTTTGCAATGATGCTTAATTCGTGTTCAAATCGCTTATCCATTTGAGCATCAGCGGTTTGAATAGCTACTTTTTCGGCAAAGACTTTTTGACAAATACTACGACTAATCCAGGTGCCATTGGCGGGGAGGTAATGTTGTTGAGATGCCTCGCGGGTTGCACAGTTTAAAAGTTCAAGTTTTCCGGTGCCGGTGATATCAATTAATAGGGCAAGCCGGTCGATGCTACTTAGTTCGCGGAAAACGACTTTTTGAACTTGGGAAAAAATGGCTTCTATAGATTCTGCATAGTTTAATCCTTTGGCGATGTCTACGAGGTCTTTTAAACGGTCAATAGCGCGTTCTTTTTTGCTGAGATTATCACCGGCGGCATCGGCATCAATCCATTGTTTTTGGAGGTCTTTGGCATTTCGTAAAATCGTCATGCCAGGGCCGAGTGTTGTGATTAAGGGGTTAGTTTTTACTTGCGGGCGAACGTTCATTAATGCCTGCAAGTTTTGAGGTTGATTTAACAGAATGGTTAGATAAATATTACCTAAATTAATAATATCTCCATGTTTTATTAAAGAAGGAGAAACTACAAATTGGTCATTTAATTTTGTGCCATTTTTGCTTCCCAAATCTTCAACAAGCCAGCTTCCATTTTCCGTTTTTACAAAACGAGCATGGCATCGAGAAATGGAACCGTAGGGTAAATGTAAATTGCATTCGGGGGAACGCCCCATTGTAAATTCATTTCTATCTACTATAACGGTTTTTTCTATATTTCCTTCTAACTGTATGCGCAGATTTAGCTCTGCCATAATTATTAAACCTCCATGAACTGCGGGAACTTTAGAATGGGCGAGAAAAACCGACTGGGGGAGGCCGGTTAAAAAATTAATGCTAGAAGAATCTGGCATTTTACCGGCAATTTAGGGCGATATATTAACGCCCTAAAAATATGTTTTATTTGTCGAGCGATTGGGCGGATCTGTGTTGCCCCCAGAAGGATCTCGCACCCATAAGACCCTTTGCAGATCGTGTTTGACTGTGAGTTTTTGGCGTTGACGACAAGAGCGTGCGCCTAGTATGTATTTCTGTGATAGCACAGTTGGGCAAGCACCGGCACTCTGTCTGGTGAATTAAATAGCAGTCAGGATGATGTTTTTAAAGCAGGTGTCAGATTTTTGTCGCTGCTGCTCAAGTTTTTAGCACGCTTAGATTAAATTTTAAAAAATAGGAATATCGGGCCAAGTTTGGAGGGGTTGGGTAGAGGAAACTAGGTGCATACCGGCATCTGCAAAACGAGAAAAAGCTGCATTGGCTTGTTCTGTAAAATCAATAATCCCCGGAACGACAACCGCCGAGGTGCAGTCTTCTAATAGATAAACTTTTTTGGTTAACTTAGCATCAATTGCCAGTATTTCTGTTAGTAAATCGTCTATTGTCCACGCTACGCAATGACTTTTTGCTTGACCGGCAATGATAATTACATCAAATTGCAGTAATTTTTGAATTAGATTTGTATTTTTTTGAGCAATGGGTTTGTTATCGTGGCTGTCTAAAACTTCTGGCCTTAAAACTGAATAATTTTCAGTCAAAGGATTATTGCCTTTAATTTCAAAAAGGCTTTGGGTATTGCGAGCAATGCTATGAAAAAATATTGCTTCTTCTACGGACGAAACTAAGGCGTGTCCAATGCCTCCTAACATTGAGTGATAAGGCCAAATTGTCAGGGGATATTTGCCTTCGTCGCTGAGTTTTTTAACATAGTGAAAAGCGTGTTTTTCTAGGCGTTCATAATCGCCGTTAGTCAGGCTTGGAGCGAGGTTTGGGTTAACTTTCCATTGACCGGTTTCTAGGCTTTCTAGGGTGATATTTGTGGCACTGGGAGTGGGGTTTTCTCCGTTTTGGTTTACCCAAAATATAGGGTGGAAAATTTGCAGGGCGCTGTGGGTGTCTAGGGTAGGGATAATGGTGGTGATGATGTCTAAATTGCGGTAGATAAATTCACAGAGTCTGATGTTATCTTCTATGGCGCCGGTGCCGGTTTTTCCCCCAACAAATAATTCAAAATCTGGTAAGCAAAATGTGTTTTGGACATCAATGGCTAAAAGGCATATTTTTTTTTGATCTTTGGCTGCCGGTTGGATTTGTTTTTTTAAAGACCAATCGCGCGCTTCTGTGGCTCGTTGTTGGTAGGGAACTCGCCAAAATTCTGAGACTTTTTTGGGATCAAAATGAACAGGAATTTCAAGGGTTTTGAGGGTCATATTAGAGTTTGATATTTGGGCTAATTAAAGCTGGTTAAAAAATATTTGTTAACAACTTAATTTTGAAAATTTTAAGTTGTTTTAATAGGCTGTAAAAGGGGTGTAATAGTATTATTAACTAATTCAATTTTGGGAATTTCTGCCGTATTTTTTATTTCTTTAGAAATCAAATTTTGGTCTGTGGAGGTTGTGGCTGAGGTAATTTCTGATTCTACGGTGCATATATTGGTGTTTAAACTTTCTAGGATTTTTCTGCCTTCAGGAGTCACTTCTAAATAAGGCAAAGCTGCTTTAATATATTGATGTACGACGTTCCAATAAAATTTAGGAAAACCTGCTCTTAAATCCCCTGGATTTTTATAGCCTAGGTGTTTATTTGTGCCGGTTTCTTCAAATTCATAAAATAAGGCTGGCAGTTTTTGTAAATATTCTGGATCGCTCAATTGTCCTATTAAATCTGCTGCTCTAACTAACCCCGGATAGGTAACAGTATCTTTATGAGTTTCGCCTGGGGGGACGGGGAAACGGGTGTGTTCAATATTACGCTGAATGACGCTAATATCTATAAGTTGACAATTGCTTAAATATTGTTGGACAAATAGTTTTCCTCGGTCTATATGATAGGCAGTTAGGCTGGCATCGGTGGCAGAAATTGGTATAGAAATAAACTCTTTATTGTTGCCGGTTTGGTAGAGTCTTTTTGTTGGTTTGTCACATTGGCAAACTCCTTTTACATAACCAATATCATGACACAGCCAAGCTATTATGCAATGCACCCAATCTTCCTGGGATACGTTAGCTTCTTTTATTTGTTTACCTCGTAAAATTTCTTGGCCTACAAGAGTGACTAAAATTGTATGATCGATGTTGTGATATAAAGCATCGGTTTTGGCAATATTTTCTAGGACAATTTTGGCAATGCAAGCTATGAGGTCTGTGTAGCCTGAGTTTTGGTTACAAAAGCTGTTACGATAGCCGGTTTGCAACCGGTGAATTAGGGTGTCTATTTTTAGTTGAATTAAATTAAGCATTTTTATTCCCCTGACGAACGTGATAGGAAGTTTGGAAGTAGTTATTTTTTTGGCAATTTATGGATGGTTTTGAGGAGAGTAAGTCAGTAATTGTTAACCTTCTGATAGAGATTTTTTTTAAGAAAAAAAGCCGGTACAGATAATAAGAGGGTTCTTTGGGTTGCAGGTAAAAGTGAGAAGTTATAGGTTCTAAGGTATGGGTTGATTTTTTGTTGCCTATATTAGTTGTCAATGAAATGTTTATATATCTATTATTCATATTTTTTAATTAAATTTTCCCATAGAGTTAGGCTTTTTTAAAAATCACAAAAAACTTATAAGTAATTTTCCTTCATTTTATCAAATTTTAAAACACTAGACTGTTTGACTCTTTGACTCTTTGGCTCTTTTTCACGGATTTTTCCTTGCACCTCTAAGGAGGATGGATTTTTAAGGCAAAGAGCAAAGAGGTTCATGAAAACTTACGTTTAATAGTAAATTTTCAACGATTTTTCTCAAAACGTCAATGATCTGATAACGGTTGAGAGTTTATAGTTTAAATTTCACGACAATTGTGGCTTGAGGGTTTGGCAAGAGTAATTTTCTAGTTGGTGTTAAATAAATGATATTATAGCGCTTGCTTTTAAAATTTTATAAACCAATATTTAATAATTTTTTAAAATAAGGAGGTAAATAAACCCGGTATTGCCCCTACACTCCGGGGTTTGTATGATTATTTAAGGTACATTCAATTACACTTAACTTGCTAAAAACTATGAGTGAAGAAAATCAAACCATTAGACTAGGGCAATTTTTAAAATGGGTGGGTGCGGTTCCCACCGGCGGACAAGCAAAATTAGTCGTTCAAGGCGGACAAGTGAAAGTTAATGGTATGCTTGAAACCCGAAGAGGCAGACAATTAATTTCTGGTGATTTGGTGACATTTCAAGGCAAAACTTATGAAGTTGAATTAGAGCGCTGGGGATATTTTGTAGAGTAATTAATATTAAATTATTCCCTTCCTCTTGGCTTGATTAAGGGGAAGGGATTTTTTTTATTGAGTTACCATTCGTTGTCGTTCTTTGGTCGCTTCTTGTTGTAATCCCCCTTGCTCTAAAAGGGAAATTAAACTATTAGATAAAAGCGGATTTTTGGGCTGTGTAGTATATAGTTTATAACTCGTGGCTAGAGCATCGTACCATAAACCGGCACTCGCATAAATTTCGGCTTTTTCTTCATCAGAAGTTGCTTTTTCTAATTTAGCAATCACCTCTGATGTTGGCGAAGTTCGCTCGATCCAAGAGTGAGCAAATACATCAGCAGAGCGACGATTACTATTGCAAATAAGACTAACTGACCATTGATATTTACGTCCTGCTAGCAATTCTGGCAATTCTTTCGGAACTTCAATTTGCACAATTCCCGATTCTTTGGGCTGAATTTGTTTGACAAAAAGCGGTTTAGCGACCCCAGGCTCAACTAACGAAAACTCAAGGGGTGCCGTCGGCACGTCGGACAAATACCACAAAAACGTAGGATGACCGGCTGTAGTTAGGCCGGTGTGGTCATTGGGAGCAAGCAAACTCAAACCTATAGGCCCTTGATCACCACATCCCCGTGAACCCGTGCCTTGAGTGCTACGCGGTGCGCCTCGGTTCGGCGGTCTGTAAGTCATTGCAGTTTGACCAGCCTGTGCGGGTGATGTTAATTCTCCACTAAAAAGTTTGGTTATAAAAATTGAATTTTGTGGAGAACTAAGACCAGCCATTAACTGAATTACTAACAGTGTCGCTGTGCCAGTTAAAATACTTGTTATTTTGCGAAAATTGACCATAACTTTAAAATCCTTTTACAATTTTTTGATGGTTTATTGTAGATTGCAAAGCAACCCCTCTTTATTTAAATTGCCTGCCAGACTTACCCCAAAAATTTTAGAAGTTTGTTGTTATTATAGCTCAATTTTTTTCAATCGCCAGAGGTGTTTTTCGTCAAAATTTATTAAAAAAAGTTAAATTGGCAGAAAAAACACCTAAACAAGCATCAATTATAAAATATTCGCTTAAAAGCAACCACTTAATAATATTTGCATCCCTAAATGTATTCAGGGACTTTGAAAACTATTTTTAGAGCATAACATGATAAATATTTACGGGTTGTTTACGTCCTTTTAGCAATTCTGAACCTAAATATCGGGTAGCAAATTCGCCTTTTACATGAAAATAAGTCTCCTCACTAATTAAAATCCGGCAAATTCCACCATCAATAGATTTATCAAAACTTTCTAAACGAGCAGCAACATTTACACTATCCCCAATTACCGTATAATCTTCTCGTTCTCGACTACCCAAACTACCAATAACCACTGAGCCAGTGCAAATACCCACCCGCATCGCTATTGTAGGTTGTCCTTGTCTTTCCCAATGTTGATTTAGCAAACGCAATTTTGAAGCCATTTCCAAAGCACAACTCACCGCCGCCTTAGCATCAGAAGCAACACCTTCTGGGGTTGTGCGAGCAAAAGGAACCCCAAAAACCGCCATCACCGAATCACCAATAAACTTATCAACAACACCACCTTTTTCTAACACTAAACCTGCCATTTCTTCCATATACTCATTAAGCCAACACATTAAATTTTCCGGTTCTAAAGTTTCAGCAATGGTACTAAAATTTTTAATATCAGTAAATAAAACAGTCGCCGTAACTTTGCGACCAGATAACCGGCCTTCCTTAAGAATTTGATCTCGTTCTCGCCAAATTACCTCAGCAATTTTTGGAGTCACATGACGACCAAATAAATTCATTACCGTTTGTCGATCTTGACGTTCAACATGAGCAAAATAGGCATTAATAATTGCAAAACAACTCAACAAACAAAGAACCGGGGGCACAACAGGAAGCCACAAACCACCCAAAAAACTTAAATAACAAATTCCAATTAAATTAACATTAGCCACACCTATAACCAACACAGTCCACCGACGAGAACCGGCCGCCCAACTAACCAAACAACCAACCCCACACCACAAATAAATCCACACACTTTCCAACCAATCATCCCATACCTTAAGCAAAGGACGATTTTGCAAAGCAGCGCTAATAATTTGGCTAGTTAAAGTTGCTTGAACTTCCACCCCAGCCGTTTGTTGAGGCTGACTAAAAGGCGTATAAAAATAATCTTTCAAACTCGTTGCTGTCGGCCCAATAAAAACAACCTTATTCTGAAAAAAATCTTGAGAAAGCCTATTTTCCATCACATCTTGCATAGAAACATGAAAAAAAGTCCGCGCCGGCCCCCGATAATTCAACAAAACTTGATATCCCCCAGCATCCGCCTTTATATAAGCCCCATCGTTGCTTTCAAAAGGCACAAACTCCGCATTATTAAACTTTAAATTAACTGAATTTGGATCGGGAAAAACATTTTTTTCTTGTAAATAAATCATCGCCAACATCAACCCTAAACTCGGCAAAGATTCCCCCTCTGGCGTATCCAAAAAAAGCAAACCTCGGCGTAACTTGCCATCATCATCAACCACAACATCATTAACCCCAACTTGACCTAGTTTTTTCAAAACCGGCGCAGCAGCAACAGCCGAACTATCCTTATCCCCAATCTTTTTTTCAATTCCAATTAAATTAGGAGTCGAATTAAAAACCTTCATCAATTTTTCATAACCCGACTTCACCGGCATATCCCGATACAAATCTAAACCCATTGCCACCGGTTTTTGTGTTTTCACTTTATCAATTAATTCTGCCAACTTATCATCAGAAATCGGCCAACCATATTTTTGTAAATCCGACTCTTCAATACCAACAATCACAATTCTTTCATCTCTTTGCTCAGGAGGACGCCAGCGAAAAAATAAATCCAAAGCCATCCATTCCAAAGGCTGTAACCAGCCAGTCAACCGCACCACCAAAAAGACTCCCCCCACCACCGGAGCCGTCACCCATACCCCCCGCCATTGCCAAATTTGTTTTTTTAGCTTTGCCCAAACCATCCCTTAACCCCGTTGCTATATGCTTTAAGCGGTTGGCTATTCATATTGAATTGTAGGGGTGTTTTACCAACTTAAATTTTATAAAACCGGTAAAGCTTATAGGTTAAACAGCCTTCAACCGGCAATAACTTTTCCCTAATCAAAATTCATCTTATTTCTAGCAAAGCTAAAGCACTATAGCCAATTTCCAATTACAATAAACGGAGACCAAACCGCCGGATGAGCATAATCTTCATTATTAATTAACATTAATTGAGCTCTCCGCAAAGCCTCAGCCTTTGTAATCTCTGGTTGCCGTAATTGACGATAAAACTCTTCAATCAACGGCACGGTTGACGCATCATTAATATACCACAAAGATGCTAAAGAACTTTTCACCCCTGCCCGCACAGCCACCCCCGCAATACCCAAAGCCGAACGATTATCACCGGCTGCCGTTTGACAAGCACTTAATGTTAGTAACTCCACAGATTGCCGAAGATTTAACCGCAATAAACGGTCAATTTCCTCCACAGAAATTGGCATATCATAAGCCAACAAAAATGTACTAGCCGGATCTACTCCAAACTTTCCATGCGTAGCCAAATGTACAATAGGATAAACACCTTCTGCCAACTTAGTTTGCAAATTGGCTAACGTAAACTCCTCATCTAAAAGACTTTTTCCTCCCAAAATTTTCTCAACCCCACTAACCTCAGCCTCCACATTACTCAACGCAGCAAAAGGAGGTTTTGCCACTGTCAAACCTGCCATCAAAGCCTCTAAATTTTGACGATCTAAAGGTAAGGAAGCCGTCAAACTTAAACTAGCCGTTGTCGAAATTGCATATTTTTCAATAAAAAATCCCTCCCCATCATGCAGCGCCGCCATAGGAATTTGTCGCAAAACTCCATCATTTACAAAAACTAAAGTCTTCGGTTTTCCCTTAGCCAAATCAGCCTCAAGAGGACGAATTAACATATCATAAATTTTCTGAGATTGCGTTAAATATTCATTTGTACTTCTCCTTTCCAAACCACTCCGTAAAGCATTAATTTCTTTCACAATCACCTCTTCTTTCACCGGCACTCGGAAATTTTTAAGCGTTCCATTCGCCAATTCCAAAATCATATAAGTCTGATTTGGCAAAATTACCGAGTAAACAATTGCCGCCGATTTATCAACTAATTGACCATCTTTTTTGACCGTATCTTGCGCCACCTCCACACACTCATCTCCAAAAAAGTTTTGCAACTCTGCTAACTTTAATAAATCCAAAACATCCAACGCCTTCCTAACATTTTGTTGATTATTTGTTTCCAGAGAACCTTCAAAACTCAACAACAAATCAATAAACTCTCTATACACCGGCTCAACGGAATCTCTAAAATCAAACTGCAAATCTTTATTCGCCGCCACCATGTCACCCCTAATACTTTCGAGCGTAGCAATAGCCTGCTCAAAACTTAATTTTGCCCCTACAATTTCTCCCTTTTTTCTCAACAAACGCGCCCCTTGCCACTGCCATAAATAGAGACTTTCAGCCGCTCTCACTTCCTGCGCCGCCAACTGCGCCAAACGAGTAAACTCCATCGCTTTTTCATCATTATTTTTTCCCCTTTCATAAAGCTTTCCTAATTCCCCTAAAGCAAAAGATTCTGCTCGCCGATCAACCACCTTTCTTGACACCTCCATAGCCTCATTTAAAATCCCCAAAGCTTCCAGAGAAAAAACCTTTCCCCCATAACTAATTTGATTTGCTACCTCAATAAATCCAAAAGCCTTATCCCTAGAAGCCGGTAAAGCCCTTAAAATTTCCAAAGCCTTGTTACGATTTTGCTGCAAATTATTAGGATCAGGTTCGTGAAACTTTTGCAAAAAATTGTTATATCCAAACAGCGCCCGCACCTCAGAAAAACCTCCCAATAACTTACTGTTTTGGAGATTTGTTTCAAAAACTTCTGCTGCTGAAAGCAAATCATTTTTAACTAACTCTTTCAACTTTTCCTCTTCCTTATCATCCCCTTCTAATCGCGCCGATTTCGCTTGAAATGTATATCTCTCCACCCGTTTAATATAGACATTTCCTAAATTATTTAAAAGCGTAGAAACAAAAATCTTTTGATTTAATTCTTGCGCCAGCTTTAAACCTTGTTTATAATAGTCAATAGCTACCTTGTAATCACCAGAAACCGAAAAAGCATTTCCCAAAGCGCCAAGGGTAGCCGCCTGCGTAAACTTATCATTTTTAGCTAAATCCAAAGCAGTTTTTAAAAAATCAATTGCCCGTTTATTTTGACCCAAATCACTATAAGCCTGCCCCTGCTCAATTCGGATTTTTGCTAATAAAACTTTGTCTTCCTCCGAATCTAAATTTCTATAAAAATCAGCCGCCAGATTCCAAACTTTAATAGCCTCTGATAACTCACCTACCTGCCGGTAAGCCAACCCCAAATTACGATAAATAACCGCTCTATCCTTTGCACCCAAATCATTACGCTCAAGAGCATTTTTCCAAATAGAAATTGCTCCTAAATAATCTCCTTTTTCGTATAAATCAATACCTTGATGAACAAAAACCGGCACATCTTGACCTTTCACCGGCATCTCAACCAAAACCACACTCAAAAAACCCACAAAAAATAAAACAATCACCAACCTAGAAAACTTAAAAAACCTATAGGCAAAAATCGATAGACAAACTTGAGTTACTTTTTTAACAAAACTTAAGTCGATGGCTTTAAAAATAAATCTATTTTTAAAAAATTCCCATTCTTTAATTTTTATAAAACCTAAAAAAAATTGTAAAAATCGCCAAAAATGTCTCCACAAAATCTTAATTATCATCCTATTTTTCCTAAAAAAACTCTATTTTTCAACACAAAAAACATCCCTAACCGTCACCCCAGGATTTTGCGGCAAAAGCCCCAACAAAAGCCTACCATCCCCAGTTTTAATCAAACCCTGAGCCTCCTGAATAGGATCACCCAACTGCCAACCTTTCCCCGGCAAATTTAACAGCCTATCACCCCTAGAAACCTCACCAGAAAAACCCTCAACCCCCAAAACATCAAACCGGCCATTAACCCGCTCAAAAGGAGTCACCGGCACCCCACCAGTACCAGAAACAGTAAAACTCCCCCGTTGTTCATTGCGCCTAGAAATACAACTATTTGCCACCAACTTCTCAGAAGAAACAAACTCACTCGATAAAGGAGTCAGCGTATTATCTAACTGAGTATCAGGCGTTTTAATCTCCACAACCCCACTAATTCCCCGTTCAGAAGAAGCAGTAATCAAACTATTAGGCGACAGAAAAATTCCCTGAGTATTAATTAAAATATTACCCCCCCGACCTTGAAAAGCATTAGCCACAATATCGCTATTTTCCAAAGCCGTAACCGTATCCGCATTAATAGTAATATTCCCCCCATTACCAGACCCCCCAGCCTCCGTAGAAATTTGACTATTTTGCCGCAGCTGTAACTGTTGAGTTTCGAGAAGAATATTACCCCCCTCACCCGAAGCAGTAGCCGCCGTAAAAAAAGCATTATCTAAGCTAACTTTAACCGCCTCAATTTGCAAATTTCCCGCATTTCCGATCCCAGACCCATTAACCTGAATTTGACCTTGATTTTTAACAATTAACTCAGAAGTTTTCAAAACCAAATCACCCGCCTCGCCCTCCCCAGTCGTAAAAGCAGAAATAGAACTACGAACCCTACCTTCTCGCACTTCGTTAGTCAAACCCAAACTTTCCAAACCCGTATTATTAGAAACCCCAAAACCACTAATTTCCAAAGACTCCGAAGCATTAACCCTCAACGAACCCGCAGACCCCTCTCCTCCCGTTGCGGCCGAAACTTGCGCCCCATCACGCACCACCAAACGTTGCGTATTTACCGCCAAATTTCCGGCCGCCGCCTTACCCTGCTGACCGGCCACAATCAAAAGCGAAGACGACGTAAACAACCCACTCAACCACCGGCCATCCCTCGAAATTCCCCCTAACTCAATATCCTCAGCATTCACCGTCAAATCCCCACTTTGACCGGCCCCCGAAGCCGCCGCCGAAATTTGCGTCCCATTCAGCACCCGCAAAACTTTAGTATTTACAATTAAATCGCCTGCATTAGCCGCCCCCAGTGTTGTCGTAAACAAACCCCCCGGCACAGGATAGCCGACCGGCACCCCGTCAAGTTCCACCGACTCCCTCGCATTCACAGTCAAACTTCCACCAGTTCCGGTTGCCGTAGAAGAAGGAGATGTTGTAATTACACCCCCATCATTAACCCTTAAATTACCAGTATTAATCACAATATTTCCCGATTGTCCAATTCCCACCGTTCCATTATTAATTAATGTATTTCGCAACACCGACATCGATTCACTAGCATTAAAATTCATATTTCCACCCGCTCCATTTGCCAGGGCTATCGACAATAAAACAGCCCCATCTCTCACCGTAAAATTTCGACTATTAACATTAATTTCTCCCGCATTTCCCGACTCCAAGCTTAAACTAAATAAACCATTTCCATTATCAACTTGGGGGTTAAAAGTTCCCGACAATAATTTTGCAATAATATCCGTATTTCCAGGCCCAATAATTTCAACTTTATCGCCACTAATATTAATATTTCCCGCCGCCCCCGCGCCAAAAGTAGAAGACGATAACAACGCCCCTTCAGAAAGCGTTAATTGATTACCAACAATATTAATACCTTGGCCTGAATTTTCACCCAAAGTATTTGTTAAAACTTGAGAATTGCCACTAATATTTATTGTATTTCCTTGCAGTTGAATTGCACCGCCACCGCTACCACTGGTATTTAAAACAGCACCATTTGATAACAAAATATCTCCAGAACCCAGTTCAATATTTCCTCCTGGGGTTGTCAGTTTGCCACCATCAATAAAAATATTGCCACCCACCAGAGAAATTTTTTGTCCCGCCCCCACCTCTAACTGCGAACCCTGAACCCGAATAGATCCAGCATTGGAACCCAACCCCAACCCCACCGGCACACTCACCGTTAAAATTGGTTCCGTTGCACTTGCTTTAACCCCAAACTCTCCCCCATCAGCAAAATTAAAACTCTCAGCAGTAGTAGTCAAAAATGACCCCCGCACATCTAAACGCCCATTAGGGCCAAAAACAACACCATTTGGGTTAAGCAAAAATAAATTAGCATTGCCCGTGACTCCCAGCGTGCCAAAAATATTAGATACAGAAGAGCCTGTGACTCGTGTAAAAATATTTTCAACATTATTGGGGTTAGCGAAATAAACAGCACTTCCTTCGCCCACATTAAATTGCTCAAAACTGTGGAATAAATTTATTCCCCGCAAAGCACCCCCATCAATGCGGTCAATAGTTTGACCATTAAACTCCACATCCCCTCTAACCGTAGAAATTTCTCCTCCCAGAGTTCCATCAGGGATAATTTGGGCCTTTACTACTACCGGCCACAACAATAAAGCAAAAAATATTAATAATTCTTTATATTGGCACTTAGGAAAGAGAAAAGGATTTTTTGGCGATTTAGCGTGGTTTTCAGGCATGGCGGCGGTATTTTTTGCAAAGGGGAGTGCTTAAGTATTTGTACTTTTATATACTAGAGTTAACAAAAAGATAAAAATATCGGTGGTAGGCAAAGAGGCACCCCTCCGGGCTTGGGAAAACTACATAAATCAAAACGGCAAATAAAAGCATGGCTAAGCAGAAATTTACAACACGCACCCAAGATAGCTCAGCAGAGATAAAAAAATACGATGCCGAAGTAATACGCCAGTATTACCGCTTTCGTCCTTGGAAAGTAATTGGGCGAGCGATAAAAATCATTTGGTTTTTCACCGGCTTTGTATTAGGAATGTGGCAAGACAGCCGACAACACCAAGAACTCGAACACAAATCACAAAGAGCCGAACAACTACGGCATATTCTAACCGCCCTCGGCCCCACCGCGATCAAAGTTGGTCAAGCACTGTCTACAAGACCTGACTTAATACGCAAAGATTTTCTCGAAGAACTGGAAAAGTTACAAGATAGCCTACCGCCATTTCCTAACGACATCGCCTTTAGGATCATCGAAACCCAACTAGGCAAGCCAGCCACAGAACTATACAGTCAGATATCAGAAAACCCGGTAGCAGCCGCATCTTTAGGGCAAGTGTACAAAGCCAAACTCCATACGGGCGAAGACGTAGCAGTAAAAGTCCAACGACCGAATTTAAGACCAATTATTACCCTGGATCTTTACTTAATGCGTTGGGCAGCTGGTTGGATAGCACCCTGGTTGCCCCTAAATTTAGGCCACGATCTCACTTTAATTGTTGATGAATTTGGCATCAAACTTTTTGAAGAAATCGACTATATCAACGAAGGAAGAAACGCTGAAAAATTTGCCGTTAATTTTAGCAACAACCCCCAAGTAAAAGTACCCGATATTTACTGGCGTTATAGTAGCAATAGCGTCCTGACCCTAGAGTGGATTAACGGCTTTAAATTAACAGATACAAAGCAAGTAAAAGCGGCCGGTTTAGATAGCGATACCCTCGTGAGAATAGGAGTAGAATCAGGTTTACAACAACTCCTAGAATTTGGATTTTTCCATGCCGATCCTCACCCTGGTAATTTGTTTGCCATGCCCGATGGAAGACTGGCTTACATCGACTTCGGGATGATGGATCAACTTGAAGAATACACCAAAGAAACTCTTGTTGATTCGGTTGTACATTTAATTGACAAAAACTATGTAGCCCTGGCTGAAGATTTTGTCAAACTTGGATTTTTAACACCGGAAACCGATATCTGGCCAATAGTGCCGGCCTTAGAATCTGTGTTAGGGGACATAATTGGAGAAAGTGTTGGCAACTTTAACTTTAAAACTATCACCGACCGCTTCAGCGAATTAATGTATGATTACCCGTTCCGAGTCCCAGCAAAATTTGCCTTAATTATCCGTTCTTTGGTAACACAAGAAGGTTTAGCCCTCACCTTAAATCGGGACTTCAAAATTGTAGAAATCGCCTATCCCTATGTAGCAAGACGCTTACTAACCGGCGAATCATCTCAATTACGGCGCCGGTTAATAGAAGTGTTGTTTAAAAATGGTAAATTCCAATGGGAGCGCCTAGAAAACCTCATTGCTATTGCCCGTGCTGATAAAAGCTTTGACTTGCTACCCACAGCCCAGTTAGGCTTGCAGTATTTGCTTTCAGACGAAGGCAAATTTCTCCGCCATAAATTACTGGTAGCCCTCACAGAAGATGACCGCCTCCACACCGAAGAAGTGCGGCGTTTGTGGAACCTTGTTAAAGAGGACTTACAACCAAACCGCCTATTCAGTGCCGCCTTAGTCGCCTTAGCCGAATTTGGCAGCGAAGGTGCCGCCGCAATTTTGCCGGCACTCACTCGTTCTTAAATTAGGCAAAATCTCTATTTTTTTACAACACCCAGGAGTCCATTTGTGTACTACTACTATTACATTCCAGAACCACCCTACTTTTTATTTGTAGCTAGTTTGTTGGCCGGTATAGCTGCCGGTGCAGCCTTTGATAAAACCCTCCGCCAATTAGTGCAAGAATGGTCAAAAAATCGCTCTACTAAAACCCTAAGAAGTCTCCAAGGAACTCAACTTTTAACGCCATTTTTAGGCATATCGGGCGGTATTGCAGTATTTTTAGCTTCTGGATTACAAGTATTTGGAATTCCTGGCAAATTCGCCTACTTTGTTTCCGTTTTACTCACCCTTTTAGTTGCTCGTTTAGTTTGGTCACAATTAGGGCGAGTTTTAGCAGAATTAGAGCGCGGCGGTTCGGAAGCTCTCGACCTCGACTCCATGCGTTAAATGTAAGTTTTTTTTAAAAAACAAAGGGCATTGCCCAAGCTAAGCGCAATTTAGGGGGGAAACAAAATCTCCCCTTTTTAAGGGGGTTGAGGCTCAATTTTATATAGAATTAGTAGATATTTCTCAAGGATTAAATGGAGGTTATGAAACCACAAATTGTTGGTATGCTGACAAGCTACGTTACCCTAGGTCAAAACGAACCCCTTGCCAAGGCTCAAAGTGATTGGTTATGGCATCAAACACCGCAAAGTTTTGGGCAATGGGGAAATTTACAAATGATAGCAAATGCGCCAAATCCTGATTTTTTGCTGCTATATAATTTTGAATTTCCTAAACTTTATCCGCCTACAAAAAAACAACGTTTAAAGTCTTTTTTTACTAAAGGTTGGAAACCGGCCCCTAGTCGAGATGAAGAAGTTTTACCTTTATTTCGTGGCGTTCCCAAAGAGCGAATTATTTCTTTATGGCGGGAACCACCTTTAGATGAATATGTGGAGATTTATAAAAGAAATTATGAAGTTTCTAGCAAATATTGTGGTTATGTTTCCGCACCCGATGATTTAGCTCCTAATCCTGATTATATGCCGGCAATTTGGTATCATGGTAATTCTTTTAGAGAGCTAAATGAAATGCCGGCACCGGCAAAAATTAAAGCTTGTTCGTGGATTACATCGGGTATAGATCGCAGTCACAATCACCGGCAACGTTTAGAATTTCTTAAAACTGCACAAGAACAACAATTAAATTTTGATTTGTATGGTCGCAATTTGCCGGTGTGGGCAAAAAATAATGGCGCTCTCAGTAATAAGTGGCACGCGATGGCTCCCTATTATTACAATCTAGCCATAGAAAATTATGCCGGTAATTCTTGGTATGTGACAGAGAAATTATGGGATGCTTTACTAGCGTGGTGTTTACCTATTTATTATGGCGGGCCGGCGGCAGATAAGCTATTACCAAAAGGCAGTTTTATTCGTCTTCCTAGCTTAGACCAAAAAGGTATTGATTTTATTGAAGAAGTGATTAAAACTCCTGATTTGTGGCATGATTCTTTGCCGGCTATTGCTGAAGCAAGACAAGTTATTTTACACGAATTGAATCTTTTAAATTGGCTTTCTCATCATTTGTCTTTTTGATGATATTTTGGTTTTTTTTCACACAGAGAGCGCAGAGGTGACACAGAGGACACAGAGGGTAGTGTCTTTTTTATGGTTTTTTTGGAAGGGATTTTTGGGTTTTTGTTGTCACATAGAGGTTGTTTTTTGGGGATGATTTGGTGGGTTTTATAAGCTGCGGCGCAAGCGCACATAATCTTCTATTTCTTCTAAAATTTCTAAAATGCGAGACGCAGAAATTGAAGATTCTTTGATTAGTTCATCTCGTTCTTCTTGAGAATCAACTAAATCATCAGCTAATAATCTCAGAAATCCCATCATTGGATTTAATCTTGTTCTAATTTCATAGGAAGCGCGGATCAAAGCTTCATCGCGGGTAACTTGCTGCAAAAACTGCATAGAGTATAAGCGCGCATAATCCCCACCTTTTTTTCGTAAAAGTTCCTCATGGGAACCTAATTCTACGACCCTACCTTTTTTTAAAACCGCTATTTTATCAGCTTTTTGAACTGTAGAAAGACGGTGAGCAATTACCAAAGTTGTACGATTTCTGCTTAATTCTTCTAGGGCTAATTGTACAAGTCTTTCCGAAACAGTATCTAAAGAACTTGTCGCTTCATCTAAAATTAAAATTTCTGGATTTTGTAACAAGGCTCTCGCAATAGCAATTCGCTGTCTTTCTCCCCCAGAAAGTCTATCACCGCGATCACCAATTACGGTGTTAAATCCTTGTGGTAAATCTACAATAAACTCATAAGCATTTGCACGATTTGCGGCTTCCATAATTTCTTCTTCGCTTGCTTCTGGGCGCGCATACGCAATATTATTACGAACAGTATCATTAAATAAAAATGTATGCTGGCTAACAATCCCCATTGATTTTCGTAAGGTTTTAAGGTCAAATTCTCGCAAATTACGACCATCAATTAAAATTGAACCGTAGGTAGGATCATAAAATCTAGGTAACAAATCGGCTAAAGTTGTTTTACCAGAACCCGTCCCACCCACTAGGGCTAATGTTGTTCCTCGCGGCAAATATAAATTAATATCACTAAGCACAACTTCTGCATGATCGGGATAGCAAAAAGAAATTTCTTTAAATTCTATTCCTTCATGTAAACCGCTATAAGGAACTCTGCCATTTATCATAAAATTTTTATTATCCCGCCGCAAAAAATCATTCACAACTTCTACACTGGCGGAGGTATTAGCAAGATGACTACGAGCACTATTAAGCTGAGAAATTTGCGGTAATACTCGAAACAAAACTAATAAATAAGTTAAAAGAACCGTTGAAATAGATTGAAGTTGATCGGCAAAAAACGTCCGTCCCAAAAATACAATTAATAATAAAGCAATAATACTACTAACCTCTGTTAACGGCGAAATAGCAGCATAGTTAGCTTCCGATTGAAAATCCGCTTTTTCCCGTTCGCGTATTAATAGTTTAATTTGTTCATATTCTCTTTCTTCATTGCTGGTTGATTTTACCAAACGGATACCACTGAGAGTTTCTAAGACTCTCACCGAATAAGCTTTAGAAGCTTCTGAAAGCAGTTTGCCATAATATTTTGAGCGGCTAATTGCAAATTGATTTACTAAAGCTACAAACGACAATAGCAGCGACGAAACCAGCGTCAACTCCCAAGAAATAGCCAGTAGTAAAGAAATAAAAACAAAGACTGTAATTGAACTAATAACTAATTGAATCGTTGTACTAATGGCATTAGCAGTACGTCCAACTTCTGCACCAAGCCGGTTAATTAAATCACCGACTTTCATTTTAGAATAAAAATCTAAATCTACATCTAAAAGCAATTTTAAGCCCGCTTCTCGTAAATCTGCTGTTAAATTTCGGGTTAAAGAAGCAGAAAGCAAGGTACTACCATAACCGGCCACATTTTTTAAACTAATAGCTAAAATAATCGACATAGCCATCACTATTAGCCGCGAATCATCAGAGATTCCAGCAAAGGGCATTAACAAAAATTTAATAATGGGTGGAGCCTCTTTTAAGTCCACCGTTTGATTTAATAAACTTAAAATAACCGGCACAATTAAAGTTGTGCTAACACCATTAAATAATGCTCCAGAAAACCCTAAAGCAATCGTTAAAAAAATTTTAAAAGGATAGTATTGAGCAAATTTGAGAATTAGCTTATTAGTAAACATATAGCCATCCCAAGTGTGGACAAATGGTCAATATTCAAGTTTTAAAAGAAACAAAATTAGTAAAAAAATTGCCCCTAAAAATCTCATGATGGAGTGGGATTTTTTAAAATGCAGATATTTGCCTAACATCTTTAACAAATAAGTTATGTGCTAAAAATAGGTTCTTTTAATTAAACCAAATATAAGCAATAAACTTATCTACATTTATCCGCTATAAAATGCGGTTTAATTAAAATCCTTCATTATCAGATATACTAAATTTTTTAACATCCGAGAAACTCAAAAAAGTTTTCTCAATTGTTAACACAAGAATAGAAAAACTACACCCTTTGTAGGGGCATCTGCTCGGTGCTGGCCCTATATCCAAAAATTTCAATACTTTTAGCATTAACCCTCATCTAATATCCAACCATCAACTATAACAGAACAGAAACCAGCACCCTAGATAAAATCTCGGCCATCGCATCAACACTATAACGCTCAATACACCGCTGTCGAGCCATGACACCCCGTAAGTTAGCCCTTTCTATATCCTGAAAAATTGTCTCCAGCGCCTCTGCAATTTGGTCAGGCCGGCCGGCATCCACTAAAAAACCCGTCTCACCTAAAATTTCTGGAATATCCCCCACACGAGTTGCCAAAACCGGCTTCCCCATTGCCATCCCCTCAGAAAGTTTAATCGGAAACTGCCCCACCGCAGTCCATTCATCCCTTTGTGGCACCACCACAACGTGGGCTGCTGCTACCACCGCCGGCATTTCCACCACCGGCACAGACGGTAAATTCACAATCCAGCGACCCCAACGAGCAATTAAACTTTTGTCGTAGTTATCATAGGGATTTTCTCCGACAATTACCAATTTATAAACAGGATTGTTGAGCCGGTCAAGAGCCATCAAAACATCTTCAAGCCCCTTATGAGGACGCGGTGCCCCCGGAAACATCAACACCCGCAACCCAGTTAAACCATAGCGAATTCGACTTTCTTCTGCATGAAAGTTTTCAGGATTAAATAAACAAGTATCTTTGCCATTGGGCAAATATACTCCCCCAAAACGTTTTTGCAAAAAACTTGTATCCACTGTCACTGCATCTGCTTGTTTTACCAGTTTTTCCATCCACCGCAAATAAACAGGATGAGACACATCTCGCAACGCCCCATCTTTTTTTAAAATGTCTCTAGCTAATTGTTTCAAACTAGGACGATAACGCCCCTCATCTCCTCCACACCAACTTAACTCCCAATCATCAATATCTAAAATAACCGGCCGTTTTGTTAATATCTTTTTTAGCAAACCTACTCCAAAACTTGCCGGTTTTGGTTTCACTGCATAAATAATATCTCCCTCAATTTTGTTTAAAAGTTCTACTCCATATCCCACAAAACTGGGCAACCCCGAAGCTTGTATAGCTTTAACTTCCAGCGTTGGCGGCGGTTCGGGGTAAATTTTTTCCCCAAACAAAAAACCCAGAATTTCTACATCAAAATTTAGCTTTTGTAAAGCCTGAGCCAAAACATAAGCCCGATCTACTCCCCCTTTACACAAAGTGGGTGACAAAATAGAAACTTTGACTTTTTGTCTTTTATTATTGGTCATCTACATTTAAAAACTTATAAAACCACATTAAATACATAACTTTTAAAGACAGTTAGTATTAATAATTAACTAAATTTATTCAATAAACAACTATTATTCATGTTCCTAGAAAAGCCCCCTTAGACTTGTTTAAAACCTCTTCATAAATAGCTGTCATTTCTGTTGCCACATTGTGCATAGTTCGCACCGGGATGTGGTGAATATTTTCAGACAACCGAGCCACCACATCACGATTTTGCGCCAAATTAGCCAAAGCCTTACCCCAAGCTTGGACATCCAAAGCCGGAATCAGCCAGCCATTCACACCATCTTCTACTAATTCTGCAATTCCACCAATATTTGAACCCAACACCGGCACCCCCAATTTAAAAGCTTCCAACACCACCAAAGGGCCCGTTTCTAAACACTGGGAAGGTACAGCCAAAACATCAAAATTCCGCAATGCCGGTGCCACTTCAAGACGAGATAATTTTTCAGCCACCCTTATCCGCGAGTCTGTCTGGGAAATAGCCAACGCTCGGTCGCGGGCTTGCCGGTCACTTTCTCCATGAACCATCCCATGTAAAATTAGTTCAATGTTCACATCCCTAGGCAACCGTCGAACAGCCTCCACCAAAACTTCAGCCCCCTTAGTTTCGTGCCACCGGCCCAAAAAACCCACCCGCAAAGGCTTTTCACTTAGCGCTATCCGATTGTCAATTTTTAACAACTCCCCACCAATATTAGAACTCACACCCTGCCGGCACAAAACTAACTTCTCCTTGGGCACCCCATTAATTAACAGCGCCTCATAAAGCCAGTCACACACCGCCACAATGCGATCTGCTAAAGCTGCCATTTCCAAAAGCTTCTGCCGATGAACTTTAACTCGACGGGGAATACCAATAGCCCTGGCAAGCTGACGCAGCCGCACTTCCGAAGAATCTAGCAGATAAGTTTCTAAAGCCAAGGTAGCCCCAGGCAAATTACTTAAAGCCGTAATTCCCCAAGAGGGAACTCGTGACGGTACTCCCACACAGCGCCCACAAAGCGTTTCATCAATAAAACCATCACAAACCGTCTCTCCTTGGCGCATCATCGTACCGCGTAAACAAATTGCTTCGGATAGATGAATTGTGACAATAGAGGGTAAACCAAGCTTATTTGCTTCGCGCAGATGGTGAACCCCACAACCAAATCGCCACGAGTGTTGATGATAGATATCGGCTTTTTGTTGGCGTATCCAATCAAAAAAATAATCAAAATCTTTTGGCGGTATTTGTTCTTCGTATTCGGCCGGTTTTGCAGTTTCTGGGTTGCAGGGATAACGGTAAACATCTGTACCGTTATAGGTGTAGTTTTCCGGTTTGGTTGTCTTGCGGGCGGCTACAACTGTGCTAGAAACACCTAAATTTTGCAAGTTTTTTACCAAATCGTCAATATAAACTTCAACGCCGCCAGAGGTATCTGGCAAATACCAACTACTGCTATGAATAATTTTCATTGGTTTTTTAGATTTTTATTCAATTATAGAAATACGTTTTTCTTGAATTTGCTCAAAGATAAGGTTAAGGTCGCGACGCATTTCTGTAGTAAGTTGGTAGTCTCTAAGCAAAGCAGAGGTAATTTGAAGATGTTCTTGAGTTGTAATTCGCTCTTGGGTAAGAATGCGATGTACTATTGCATCAAGGTTGAGGTTTGATTTATGGGATAAGTTTCGGATCATAAGACAATTTTTTGCCGATGATTATATAAAGATGAGCCGGTTGTAGGGGGTGTTTTGCGATTACTCCCAGGAGGAGGGTTTTGTTGTTTTAATTAGTTTTTTCTTCCTATTTTTGGGGCCATGACCGGCTCTCCATTCATTTAACAAGTTAACATTAAAGTCTATAGGTAGATGAAAAATAGCCTGTGAATGGTTTTTAATTTTAGATAGGCAGGATTTATTTTGGTCATTAAGGCAATGGTTTATGAAAATTTATAGGATTGCTGTCCTTTCTAACAACTATATATTTTTAATGTACGATAGCGTGCAAAACATTGCAGCAGTGGTCGATCCAGCCCTTGCAACACCGGTGCTGGAAAAGCTAAAAAGTTTGGGTGCGGAGTTGGTGGCGATTTTTAATACTCATCATCACAACGATCATGTGGGCGGAAATGCTGAGTTAATGCGATATTTTCCCCAGGTACGAGTTTATGCTGGTGCGGAGGATAGGGGACGGATTCCGGGGCAGCAGGTGTTTTTGCAAGAAGGTGATTTTGTTGAATTTGCCGGTCGCAGGGCGAGAGTGTTTTTTGTGCCAGGACATACAAAGGCTCATATTGCTTATTATTTTCCGCCGGTGGCCGGTGAAGAAATGGGAGAGCTCTTTTGTGGTGATACGTTGTTTGCGGGTGGTTGTGGCCGGTTGTTTGAGGGTACACCGGCCCAAATGCTTGATTCTTTAAGGAAATTGCGAGCTTTACCCGATAACACGCGGGTTTGGTGCGCCCACGAATACACGCTTAATAATTTGCAATTTGCGCTGACTGTAGATAGTAGCAACCACTTAGTAAAAGAGCGTTTAGAGAGGGTTAAACAAGCGCGGAGCCGGGATGAAGCTACAATTCCTTCTGTTTTGGGGTTAGAAAAGGCAACTAATCCTTTTTTGCGGTGGGATGAGCCGGTGTTGCAAAATGCAGTCAAAGCTACCTCGGAAGTCCAAACCTTAACGCGGTTACGGGGAATGAAAGACCAATTTTAGCGTTACTCTGGGGGTGTAGTCTTTGTCCCCCAATTCTTTAACTCTCCCTAGTTGCCGGTTCAAAGCCAAATCAGCTATGATATGATGTTTTGGTTTGTGTTTAAAAGCCTCGAACCGACCGAGCGGCGCTGTTGACAACGGAAAAAAATCATGTCTAAACGGATTCAATTAGTTTTAACCCAAGATGTAAAAAAACTGGGTAGTAATGGCGACCTTGTGGAAGTTGCCCCTGGATATGCTCGTAATTATTTACTGCCCCAAAAAATGGCAGTTTTGACGACTCCTGGCATTCTTAAACAAGTGGAACGCCGGCGTGAAAAAGAACGCCAGCGGCTTTTGGAAGAAAAGCAACAGGCAGAAACTCGCAAAGCCGCTCTCGAAGCAGCCGCTAACTTTACCATTAATAAGCAAGTGGGTGAAGGCGATGCTATTTTCGGCACCGTGACGAGTCAAGAAGTGGCAGATTTGATTTTGGCTTCTACCAATCAAGAAGTAGACCGTCGTGGCATTACTTTGCCAGATATTCGTAAGTTGGGGACTTACAAAGCTGAGGTTAAATTGCACCCAGAGGTTACAGCAGTGGTGGATATTGTTGTGGCGGCTCTGTAAAGACTTGGGATGTGGGTTTTGGATTTTGGATTGGATGCCAATCTGAAATCTAAAATCTACAGCAAGTAACTTACTTTGAGAATAATTCAACTTTAAAATGGTTGATTCAGCAAATTTTCAAGCTAGTAATAGTCGCCTTCCTCCCCAAAATATTGAGGCCGAAGAGTCAATTTTGGGTGGTATTTTGCTGGATCCAGAAGCTTTATCTCGCATTGCGGAAACTCTCAGACCAGAGATGTTTTCTCTGATGGCTCATCAAACAATTTATAAGGCTTCGCTTGACCTCCATAGCAAGCACCGGCCCACAGATTTTTTAACGGTAACGGCTTGGTTGGCTGACCGCAATTTATTGGAGAAAGTTGGGGGACAAAGTAAGTTATTGCAGTTGGTTGAAAGGACTGTTTCGGCGGTTAATATTGACCAATATGCAGGGTTGGTTGTTGATAAGTTTTTGCGGCGTAAGTTGATTGGGGCGGGGAATGAAATTGTCCAGTTAGGATATGATACGGCGACGGAGTTGCCAACTTTATTAGATAAGGCTGAGCAAACAGTTTTTGATGTGACGCAGGTGCGCCCCAAGGGGGGTTTGGTTTCAATTTCCCAGACTTTAATTTCAACTTTTCAGGATATTGAAAATCGCAATCAAGGGGTGGCTTTACCGGGTCTTCCTTGTAATTTTTATGATTTGGATGCAATTACTGGTGGGTTTCAACGTTCTGATTTAATTATTGTGGCGGGTAGGCCGGCGATGGGAAAAACGGCTTTTTCTATCGGTATTGCTTACAATATTGCGCTAATTCATCGGTTGCCGGTGGCGATTTTTAGTTTGGAAATGTCGAAGGAGCAATTGGTACAACGAATGCTTGCTTCGGAGGCAAGTATTGAAAGTAATCGTTTGCGAACCGGCAGAATTAGTCAAAATGAATGGGAACCGTTGAGCGATGCGATTGGAACGTTAACAGAGTTGCCAATTTTTATTGATGATACGGCGAATATTACAGTAACAGAAATGCGTTCTCAAGCTCGCCGGTTGCAAGCAGAACAGGGTGGTGCTTTGGGTTTGATTTTAATTGATTATTTGCAATTAATGGAGGGTGCAAACCCGGATAATCGGGTGCAGGAGTTATCAAGAATTACGCGGTCTTTGAAGGGTTTAGCGCGGGAATTAAATGTGCCGGTGATGACTTTATCACAGTTGAGTCGGGGGGTAGAGGCGCGCACAAATAAACGCCCAATGTTATCAGATTTAAGAGAATCGGGATCTATCGAACAAGACGCGGATTTGGTAATGATGCTTTATCGGGATGAATATTATAACCCCGATACACCAGACCGAGGCATAGCAGAAATCAATATTGCTAAACATAGAAACGGGCCCACCGGCACAATCAAACTGTTATTTGATCCTCAGTTTACCCGTTTCCGAAACCTGGCTGTTCCAGGCCGGCATTAACAAAAAAACCGGGCTTCTTTAATAAACCCGATTTTTTAAACTTAAAAATTAACTGCCAACTCTCAACAATTCAACATCAAATTTAAGAGTTGCATTCGGAGGAATTACACCACCGGCACCCCGTGAACCATAACCTAATTCAGCAGGAATAATTAACTCCCGCTTTCCACCCACACGCATCGACAGGACGCCTTCATCCCAACCTTTAATTACTTGGCCCACGCCAATTTTAAAAGAAAAAGGCTGGCCTCGGTCGCGGGAACTATCAAATTTTGTACCATCTTCTAGGGTGCCGGTGTAGTGAACCGTTACCGTTTGACCGGCTTTTGGTTCGGCGCCGGTTCCTTGCTCAACATCAATATATTTCAATCCTGAAGGCGTTGTTACCACTGTTTTCTTCTCCGAAATTTTTTCAGTAGTCGCGCTGGGCGACTGAGCAAGTAAAAATTGAGCAATGGGGTCATTATTACTTGGTGTAGTTACAACCACTGGCGTTTCGGTTGATTTAAGACTCGCAGCCACAGCCTCAGAACCGTTGCCGGTGAATTGCGCTACAACAAGAACCAAAAAACAAACCACCATCACACTGAAGGTAATTATAATTTCTCGCAAAACCAATCCTCCCTAAATTATGAGCAATCCCTAAAAGTACAACCTTAAGTTTAATGCCAGATTATTGCTGCTGAACGCCAAATTTTACCACTCTCAACTTAACGCCAAAGTTTATTTTCCAAATCTCGGATCTGACGCTCTAAGCGATCAAGCCTGCCCCGCAACTCATCCATTTCTGACTGACGAGGAACTCCCATATCTTGCAACACATTTTTCAGATGCCTTTGCACTTGTGTTTCCCAGGTTCCCTGTTCCGATTTAAGCTGCTGCATCAAATCATCAGCAAACTTTTTTGCTTGTTCTGGGTTGAGATTACCATCTTTTACCCACTCTTCACTGACTTGGCGGATTTTTTCGGCCACTAGGGAAGTCGTCCCAATGCCAATCATTACAAGCTGCTTGAGCAAATCATTACCATCCATGCGGTGTCATCCCTATTATTGGAATAAAAATGTAGGGGTGGGTTTATCGGCTGCCTAAATCTATAAACCCGCCCCTAATACTTCTATTTTGTCAAAATATCAAAAAACACCCATGAGAAAATGCCGAACTGTTCTAAGTGTAATCAACCCATAAAAGCCGGTACTATTAACTGTCCCCATTGCCGTACTGAGGTTAAAGCCTTTGGCCATCCGGGGATTCCGTTGTATCGTTCGGTTGCCGGTGAGTTTCTTTGTGAGAGTTGCACCTACCACCATGATGATACTTGTACGTTTCCCCAGCGTCCCTATGCTGAAAGTTGCACTCTCTATGATGATATTTCTCAGGCAAAAAATAAACTACAACAAAGGCCGGTTATTAAATTATCTCAGCAGTTGCGGTTGTGGTTGCAAAGAAACATCGGTTTGTTGAGTTTGTTAGGATTGCTGTTGATTAGTTTTGTGGTAGTTTTAGTGAGGCGTTGAACTTACGGAGGACAGGAAATTATGATGTGTTTTAAAAAAATTTAGCACTATGGATAAACTCAACTTTATATCTTGTTTGGGGAAATATATTGTTAGTCTTAAATCAAAAAAATTTTAAAAAAATTCAAAGTTTCAAACCCCCTTTAGGGGTTTTATTAGCCGCGTAAACATCAATTTTAATCAGTAGCAAATCAGAAAAGGATTAGCTTGGGTTTCTTAATTACCGGCATTAAATACTTGCCGCACTCACAGCAATCGCCTCCTTTTCTACCGGCGTCATCACCGGCCCCCTTGCCTCCTGATAAACACTCAAATCAAACCAAAAAGTCGTCCCTACCCCCACCTCACTCACCAAATGCACAGCAGTATGATGCTTCTCAATAATATTACGAACAATCGACAAACCTAAACCAGTTCCTTCCAAAGTATGAACACGATTTTCTACCCGGAAAAAGCGATCAAAAATAGCCACTTGATCTTCAGGATCAATTCCAATTCCCGTATCTGAAATTTCAATACGAACCAATTGAGAAGCAGTCGATTGCTCACCACTCTCATTAATATGATCACTTGCCAAACTTAATAAACCACTCTCACCATTAGAATTATTTTTACTTAATTTTTCTCTCTCCAACAAATAAGCACGAATCACAACCTTTCCACCAGACTCAGTAAACTTCAACGCATTACCAATTAAATTAGCAAAAACTTGCAACAACAAATCATAATGCCCTAAAACATTAGGTAAATCCCGTTCAATTTCATGACTTAACTCAATACCCTTATCTCGACAATTTAGTTGATAAGTTCGCAAAGTTTGCTCAATAGGTTGAGCAATATCCACAGATTCCAAATGATAAATCCGGCAAGACTCTAACTTAGACAAATCCAAAACATCATTCACTAACCTAGTTAAGCGATCTGTCTCATTATTAGCAGTCTCCAAAAATTCCCTGCGTTGTTCTTCTGTCAAATCTTCGCCATATTCATGCAAAGTTTCAATAAAAGACTTAATATTAAACAACGGCGTTCTTAACTCATGGGAAACATTACTAATAAACTGACTTTTTGCATCATTTAACTCCACTTCACGAGTAATATCTTGCACAGTCATTGCAATGCCTTTAATACTCTCTCGATATTGGTCAAAAACCGTAGTAATTAAAATCCTAACTGTACGGTTTGCCGGTTCAGATAAAGTCACCCTAAACTCGCCACCATCCCTATCGCCTCTAACCGTTTGATAAAGCGGGCGTGTTAATTCAACTTGCACCGGCACCGGCAAATGATGGAGCACATTTTCCCCCACCAAATTTTTACCTTCCCACCCAAAAATTCTCCGCGCCGTAGGATTAACCAAAATAACCTGCAAATTCGTATCAATTAAAACCGCACCATCAGCAATTGTCGAAACCAAAGTTTCCAACTTTGCCTTTTCTGCCGTTAATTCCTCAATATTTTGCTCTTCGTAACGTTCCAAACGTTCCGCCATTTCATTAAAACTAACAATCAACTCACCCAACTCACCACCCAACGGCAAATCAATTCTTTGATTAAAATTTCCCGCCGTAATATTTTTCACCCCAACCAACAATTCCCGAATAGGTTTTGTAATAGTTAAAGCATTAAAAACACCACCCAAAATAGCCACAACCCAAATCGAAACAAAAACCGCAATAGTAAAATCTCTTGTCAGGTGAGAATAGCGTCCTAAAGTTATATTCGGATTAATTCCTACAGCCAAGACACCCAAATATTTCCCCTCATGGGTTAAAGGCACAAAAATATCAGTCACTTCTCCGTCAGGAGTGTGGTGTTGGCGGACTAAAGGCAATTCCGAAGAAGCCGAATAATTTTCTGGTAATTGAATACGTCGGCGAATCGTTAAAGAAGTTTGTACCTCCGATTCAGAAAAAGGAATTCCTAAATAAATATCTCCATCTTCATCGGCATAAAGCATATAGCGAACACTAGAAGTGCTGCTATAAAAGCGGTGGGAAAATTTAGCAACTTCAGCACGATTATTTTCAGCAATTAGGGGAGCCACATTAGCAGCCAGAAGCAAACCTAAATCACTGCCAAAGCGAGTATCATTCAAACGAGCATCATACTCAATTGTATTAACCGCCCAGAAAGTTAGACCACTCATAACCAAGGAGAACACCAGAGTCGCCGCAGCCAGCAAGCGCGTGCGTAGGGTGGACTCCGACCACCAACTATCGATAATTTCTCTGATTCGTTGTAGTAGAGCCAGCAAAGTCTGTCGCTATGTAAAGAATAATAAATCTAGGATATTCAGGATTATACTAGATAGCTTTATTTTCGCACGGTCTGCGTTGGCAATTCCCCTACCCCAATGCTCACCACACCGGCCCCTCATTAGTCTTAGAGAGAGCCGGTGAGTAGCGGGATAGAAAACACACTAAAGCGCAAGAAGCTTGCCTTTTAAGCGTTCTGGATCACCTTTATCGGCAAGTTCCCCACCTTCGAGCAAAAAAGCACCATCACAATAATTTAATTCATCAAGTCTGTGAGTCACCCACAAAGCAGTTATGCCGCGACTTTTCACCAAAGAACGCACTTGCGCCACCAAATCTAACTGAGAATCGGGGTCAAGCAAAGCCGTCGGTTCATCTAGCAACAAAACTTCACAATGTCTAGCAATAGCCCCAGCAATAGCCACCCGTTGTTTTTGGCCACCCGAAAGAGCATAGATAGGCCGGCGTTCCAACATCTCAAGGTTAACAGCCGTTAAAGCCTCACTGACCCGCATTTTCACCTGTCGCAGAGATAAATTTTCGGCCACTAAACCAAAAGCCACATCAGCCCCAACCGTCGGCATAACAAGCTGGTGGTCGGGGTTTTGAAAAACAAACCCCATTTGGCCCTCAACCTTAATCTCGCCAGAAACAGGTTGCAACAAACCGGCCAGCAATCGCAGTAAAGTAGACTTGCCACTGCCATTAGTACCCAAAAGCATCCAGAACTCGCCTTTAGGAACCTCCAGAGAACAGGATTTTAAGACTTGTTGTCCCTTGGGCCAACTGAAGCAAAGCTCCCGTACTGAAATTGCCGGAGCCGGCCCATTTGCAAGCAAATCGCTCATTCGGACAAAATGCCGGCAAAACCAGGAGCCCTGCCTGAAGCAGCCGAAGTACCAGATTTTTGATAAATCTGGACAGCATTAATTTCACTACTGCGGAGAGTAATTCGTTTATTAGGAACCTGCTCACAGGTAATTTCCAGCAGATCCGGTTGGCCGGTACGCATAGCATCTAACACTTGCTGGTAAACAGCCTCAGCATCTTCTTGAGTTTTGCGTTGGATAGATGCAGGCATCGGAGTCATCTTCAAAGAAATATCAATTGTAAACATGGGCCATTAAATTTCCACAGGAGAACCTTTTTCTATAGTATGTCAGGACTTCATCCTTCATAATTCATCACTCCTAGTTACGTTCACAACCTTTACCCCTCAAAGCATCGTCCATCTCACCATTCCCCCCTCCCATCTTCTTAAGAAATTCTTTTAGGGGGTTGGAAAATTAGAAAACTTACCCCTATAATGAGAATCACGGTAAAGAAACGTAAAGATACCTCGTCAGAACGCCGAAAATCTGCTAAGCAGAAAAACGCATTCAGGCGAAAGTGTCAACCCCTGTACTTATATAAATCTGGAGATTCGCGAAATGACCATTGCAGTCGGACGCGCCCCAGCGCAAAGAGGCATCTTTGATGTACTCGATGACTGGTTAAAGCGTGATCGCTTCGTATTTATCGGCTGGTCTGGCTTGCTGCTATTCCCCTGCGCCTACTTGGCCATTGGCG
>DATNQM010000037.1:0-460089 GCA_036704045.1 Halomicronema sp.
GAGGGCTTAATCCTCGAAAACTGAATAATGATTACAAAGGGCGCTCTCCAGAGATGGGGGGCGCTTTTTGTTTGTGTTTTGGGTTTTTTTTTCACGCAGAGGTTAGGGAGGGAGGCGCAGAGGTCACGGAGGTGTTGAGGGGAGAGAGGGGTTTGTTTGTGTTTTGGGCTTTTTTTTCACGCAGAGGTTAAGGAGGGAGGCGCAGAGGGCGCAGAGGGGGTTTTCTGTTGAATTATTTAAGTTTTTTAGAGTTTTGGAGTTTTGCTGAAGTATTTTTTAAAGGTTTTGTTCTCTATTAAATATTTTGGAGTATAACTAAAGTTTGACTATTTTTTAATAGGGTTTAATTTTAGGTTTATTAATATAATATGCTTAAGCTCACTTGAGCTATTATTTTTTGTGAACCCCCCCGTACAAAAAAACACTCGCTTTCAACTCTCCCCCAGCCATGTATGATGAAATACGGGTAAATCCGGCACGGAGACGGCAAATGACTATAAAACGAATAATTTTAAGCATCCTCACAGTTTTAACTCTTGGTTTGGTTACTCTTTCCCTCATCGATAGCTGGAATGAACCCCAGATCCAAAGCCGACTTGAATTGTATCAAACGAACCTCATCCTTCACGCCGGTGAATGGAAAGGAGAAAATTTTAAAAGTGCGGACATAGCAACTTTAAAAGAAACTGTCTTAGGTGATGAAATTTTTAAAAACGCACTCCAACAATATAAAGAAGCCAGTGAATTAGGCGAAAAAAATTTGCAAAAAACTCGCCAAGAAATAGACAGGCTAAAACCGGCATCCCTAGATTTAATTTCACAACAAAATATCGTAAATGAACAAAAAAAACTGCAATCAACTTTTAATCAACAGCAAAATTTTCTTGATGAAATTGATTTACGTTTAGGCATTCTTCAATTTAAAAACGACCAAAAAGATCAAGCAATTACTACCTGGCAAACTATTCTACAATACGCTAAAAACCAGAATATTGAACGACCTGTAGTTCAAACTGCCCGCATTTTAGAAAATCTTGTAAAATCGCAAATTTCTAGCGAAACAGAAACCCTAATTCAACAAAACCTAGACGGCTGGTTTCGCTATCAAGCCTTAACCCTACTTTATCAAACTACAAACGATACTTCTAGCCTCGCCCTCTTGCAAGCCAAAGAGGAGAAAATAGCAGAAACAGCCCTCATTAAACTCTCAATTATTGGCGTAATTCCCACATTAGGATTTATCGGCGGGACTATACTATTAATTGGTTTACTTATTCAGCAATTAATCAAAACAAAAGAATCCATTTTATCCACTAATAGCGATATCCCCTGGGAAACTCCCTGGAATTGGGAAATTATTTGGCAAGTTTTAATAGGCGGCTTCTTTTTTATTGGACAAATTGCTGCACCCCTCATCCTCCAAAGCATCAATGCACTCTTAAAAATTAACCCCTCCAGCTTTGACATCCGAGCTAAAGCCATTTATATTCTATTCAGCTACATTTTACTAGCAAGTGGTGGAATATTAGCCATCTATTTCTCTATCAAACCCTTTACTCCTATACCCAAAGATTGGTTTCAACTAAACTTAAAAGGAAAATGGTTTTTATGGGGATTTGGAGGATACTTAGTCGCACTTCCACTCGTAGTTTTAGTATCCTTAATTAACCAAAAAATATGGCAAGGGCAAGGCGGAAGCAATCCCATATTACCTATAGCCTTAGAAGGCAAAGATACCCTAGCCTTAATAATCTTTTTTATCACAGCCTCTATAGGCGCACCAATCTTTGAAGAAATAATGTTTCGTGGATTTTTATTACCATCTTTAACACGTTATATGCCGGTTTCAGCAGCAATTATAACCAGTGGTGTAATATTTGCCGTTGCACACTTAAACATCTCCGAAGTTTTACCCTTAGCCACCCTAGGAATAATCTTAGGCTTCGTTTACACCCGTTCCCGTAACCTACTCAGTTCCATATTTCTACATAGTTTGTGGAATAGCGGCACCCTACTCAGCCTATATCTTTTAGGTAGCAGTACAAACTAAAACAAATTAACCAATTTTGTAGGTTAACTCTCTGTTAAAAAAAATCTCAAATTCTCAAAACCTCCCACCGGCACCATCTCAGCCTCCCTACCCCTATCCCCCAAATCTCTCAAGCAAACTTGTAAATATTGAGGTGGCATATATAACAACCTCTCAGCCCATTCTATAGCCACAATTCCTGGCAAAACCTCCACCCCCTCCCAATAAATCTCCGGGTATAAACCCCCCGCTTCCCCATCAGTCAGCCGATATAAATCAAAATGGTAAAGAGGGATACGTCCCTCTTTATACTCACTAATCAAAGTAAAAGTAGGACTAACCACCAAATCTTGAATACCCAAACCTTCCGCCAAACCTTGAACCAAAGTAGTTTTTCCAGCCCCTAAATCTCCCTGTAGTAAAACCACACTTCCAGCTTCTAAAGTTTTGCCAAGACAGAATCCCAAAGCATGAGTAGATGCTGCACTAGGAAGATGCAAAATAGTTGATTTTCGTGTCATTTGATCACTAAATTAAGACAGCAAAAACGCCCAAACCAAGCAAAAAACAAGTTTATTAGAAGCCTAACATTATATCACAAAAAAGTGATATTTTAAAACCAACCAAAATTTCATTCCAGAAAAAAAACAAATTTTGACAACCGATAAAAACCTTAAACTTCAGAAAATTTACAGAAATCAATCAAGGTTATGAGCTAGATAAAAAGCCTACAAAAATAACCATTTACAAAGCTTGAACCCTGCTATACCAGCGTAGTAAAACGCGAGCAAGTTGGTAAGGATTATGGCGAACATAGCCTGTATCTGAGTCTTCTTCCATAATATTAGCTAAAACAATACGCCGACCAAGTTTAGCAATCGCTTCACGGTCAAGAAACACCGGCGTCGATTTATCTTGAGCATAACGAATTAAAGCTTGAGCAGAAGGAACTTTTCTCTGCACAATCACAGAACTAAATAACTGCTTACCACCACAAGCATTATCAATTGCCTTGATATGGTCTCCCACACTATAGTCTTGAGTCTCACCTGGTTGCGTCATAATATTGCAAACATAGATACGCGGCACCTTAGTTTCTTCGATAGCTTCGGCAATTTCAGGCACAAGTAAATTAGGAATTACACTCGTATAAAGACTACCAGGGCCAATAATAATAAAATCAGCCTCACGGATAGCCTGGAGAGCTTTAGGCAAAGCTGGTGGATTCGCAGGAGTGCAGCCAATTTTAACAATATTACCACCGGCCTCAGTAATACTAGATTCCCCCTCAATACGCCTTCCATCACTTAATTCGGCCCAAAGATTAACATCTGTAAGAGTAGCCGGTAAAACTTGACCTCGTACTGCCAAAACCTTAGAACTAGCAGCAATAGCCTGTTCTAAATCTCCCTCAATATCGCTCATGGCAGTCAGAAAAAGATTACCAAAACTATGACCAACTAAACCATTCCCAGCCTTAAAGCGATATTGAAACAACTCAGTTAGCAGCTTTTCCTCATCCGCTAAAGCAGCTAGACAATTTCGGATATCCCCAGGCGGAAGAACCCCAATTTCACGGCGCAGTCTCCCAGAGGAACCACCGTCATCAGCCACAGTCACAATAGCGGTAATGTTCGCACTATATTTTTTTAGACCTCTTAGGAGAGTAGATAAACCAGTCCCACCACCAATAGCAACGATTTTTGGCCCTCGGTGCAGTTTACGGTGAGACATCAGCACATCAATAAGTTCCTCTTCCCCTGCCGGCATAAGAACCTTGGTAATAGAACCAACCGTCCGGGTTTGGCCCCAAAAAATCAAGATCAGCCCGCCAGAGAGAACTAAAGGCCCACTGATATAACTAGGAATCACCGTAGTCAGGTATTCCAGAATGTTTGCAGTAATTTGGATTAGATAAAAAATGGGGGTAAGTTTGATCCAAATAGCAATACCAAGACTGGTGAGAAGAACTCCACCGGCACTAAGCAACAACCAGCGTTTTACAAATAAGCCAGGAGATAACCATTTAAACCACTGGCTAAGTCGGTTCGGTGTATGGTTTCGAGATTCATGCGTCAGAACGAAAAGCGCTTGTTTGAATAAACCTATTGACATACAGTTTAGGGTTGTAAGGAATTAAGACCTATGAACAGATAATTTACACGGCTTTGATACTATAGCGGGAAGTAAAATAATTACGCTTCTAAAGCTAATTTGACAAAATTTCTGTGTCTAATGTTGCAGTTGACCCGACACCGAATCCCCGTATCTCAAGATATACTGCCAGAAAGTTAAGCTTAGGTTGTTAAAAACCAATATCCAATTTACCGATACTCAGTAACGAGTTAAATTTTTTTCTATGAGTGAGGGAGTGATTGAACTGAAGGGCGTTTCTAAGTCGTTTGGCTCCAATCTGATTTTGGATGAAGTCGATATGACAGTTTACCAAGGAGAGGCTCTGGCCATTATCGGCCCGTCGGGGACGGGAAAATCGACTTGTTTGCGAATTATGGCAGGGTTGCTGGCTCCCGATAGCGGCGAGGTTTATGTCGAGGGTAAGCTTCGACAGGGGCTGATTGGCGATGATTTTGATCCAGTTCGCATTAGTATGGTTTTTCAGCAAGCGGCGTTGTTTGACTCCTTAACAGTTGATGAAAATGTAGGTTTTTTACTTTACCAGCGATCTAAACTTCCGCGCCATAGAATCCGAGAATTAGTAGAGCAAAGTTTAGAAAGGGTGGGCTTATCTGGAGTAGCAGATCGATACCCTGATCAACTTTCGGGGGGGATGCGTAAACGAGTTAGTTTTGCTAGAGCCATTTTGAGTAACCCTGATGATCCTCGTGATACGCCAGAGGTGGTGCTTTATGATGAGCCGACGGCGGGTTTAGATCCGATTGCTTCTACGGTGATAGAAGATTTAATTCGGGATTTACAAAAAAATCAAGGTGGGTGCAGTACCTATGTAATGGTGACTCACCAGGATAGTACCATTCGTCGTACTGCTGACCGAATTTTGTTTCTTTATCAAGGTAAGGTGCAATGGCTGGGTAGAATTGAGGACATTGATATGACAACTGACCCGTTAATTCGACAATTTTTTAGCGGCAGTGTCACCGGCCCGATAGTAGTTGCCGGTTAGAATAATTTTCTATCTAAAGTTAGATTTATTTGCGAGAGTTTTGAGATACTCACAAGCCCAAGCTCCATAACTCAAAACTTATCGCTCAAAAAATCAATCTGCTGGTAGGACTAGATGCCTTAATAAAAATATTGTCTAACCGTGCATCTGGTTTAATCTTAAAACATTGCTGAGGAAAAAGTTATGCGTTCCCGAACAGTAAGAGAAGGATCTGTAGGTTTATTACTTTTGTTGGGTGTGGGTTGTTTTGGCGGTTTAATTTTATGGTTGGGGGGGCTGAGTTTAGGAAGAAATTATTATGAGTTTGTGGTTAATTTTCAGCAAGCTGAGGGGCTGGTAGTAGGAACTGAAGTTCGCTATCGTGGGGTGAATATTGGTAAAATTAAAGAAATTAATGCAGGGCCCAATGCGGTAGCAATTACGGTGGAGGTGAGTCCTTCAGATTTGGTAATTCCTCGTGAGGGAGTTTTAATTACTTCCAATCAATCGGGTTTGATTGGAGATACTTATATTGATATTACTTCGACTATACCCGTTTCTTTGGGTTCAAATTTAGCTAAGCCTTTGGATAAAGATTGTAATTCTGATTTGATTATTTGTCATAAGTCTAAGTTGCAAGGAGAAACAGGAGTTAGTTTTACCAGGTTAATTCAATCAACTATTGAGTTAACTAATGTGGTGAATAATCCTACTTTGTTTAAAAATATTAATACTCTTGTCGAAAACAGTGCAACAGCAACGGCGGGAGTTAATGATTTGACTAAGGAACTTGCCAATTTAAGTCAGTCGGTTCGTCAGGAGTTAAAGGGATTTTCTCAAAATGCTAATGTTTTAACTCAAAAGGCTAATCAAATTGGAGATTCAGTAGATAATGTTGTTAATCAAGTTGGTGGTTTGACTAATCAATTTAGTTCTAGTATGAACGAATTTACCTTAACTGCTAATCAAGTTCGTTTAAGTGCAGCCCAAGCCGATAGGTTGATTGCAAATGTTAATGGGTTGGTAGTTAGTAATCGTTCAAATTTGGTGGCTACTTTAGATAATTTAAATTTGACAAGTCAGGAATTGCGAGCAACTATTGGAGGTTTTGGCCCAATTTTAGATCAAGTTAAGGGGGCAGAATTTATTAGAAATTTGGAAAATTTATCGGCAAATGCGGCGTTAGCTTCTGCAAATTTTCGGACTTTTTCGGAGGGACAAACAATTAAAAATATTGAGACTGCAACAGCTAATGCGGCGTTAGCTTCTGCAAATTTACGCCAGCTTTCTGATCCTTCTAATTTGGTGACTTTGCAGCAAACTTTGGAGTCGGCGAGAGTCGTGTTTCAAAATGCAGAAAAAATTACTTCTGATCTTGATGAATTGACTGGTGATCCTCAATTTAGGGTTAATATTCGCCGCTTAGTTGATGGTTTGAGTGGGTTGGTTTCTTCGACTCAGCAGTTACAGCAACAGATGCAAGTTGCAAAGAGTGTGGCTCCTTTACAGTTTACAGTGGATAATTTAACACAGGATTTGGTGGAGGAAAAGAGGGAGGTTATTTTGAAGAAGGAACAAATGCCAAAAATTGATGTGGTTTTGCCGGTAAAAGCTGCTGTCAATTCGTCTTCTCAGCAGGGTGAAGAGTGACAAATATCAAGAAAAAAATGGGGAATTTTCAGGTTTTTACTGCTAACTCCATTCTTCTTCGTCGCCTTGCTGGCTGTGAATTTTAAAGATGTTTTTGTTGGCGTGAATTTCGCGGGTAAGTTCAAAAAGTTTTTCTTCAGTTATTCCCCATTGATCAAGGATTTTTTGTAAATTATTTTTGATTTCTTGGGCACCTGGAAAACCTTTGTAGCGAATAATTAACCGGGCTAATTCTGCTTGATAATAGGGGCTTGGTTCCTCTGCAAAAATTGTGGCTATAGTTTCGCTATCTTTTTTTTCTTGAGGGTGTTTTTGGTTTAGATTTGTTGATTGTGCCATAGCAATTTACGGACTAAATAATTAAGTTATCTAACGCCTATTAACGCTTTTATTAATATTTAATGATGGGTTTTTCTGATTTTTAGAGTTTTTAAAAACTTCTTTTTATAAGGCTTTCAAACAAAAAACCTTTGCTTTACACACCGGCGAAATTATTCCTAAACTCATCGTAATCAGAAAAAACCCCCTCAATGTCAAGACTCTTGAAAAGAAAAACCATGAACCTCAGCATAACGGTGTAAAAACCGCATCACTCGCGCAAAAACCTCTTCTCCCTCCACATCAAAGGAACATTCCGCAGCCGACAAATTATCATCATCCACAAAAACAAACTTAACGCCATTCGGATAAACTTGAATCGTCCCCTCCTCATCTCGCAACCAGAGATTTTCAATTTTATTCGTAAAACTACGACCTTTTTCTAAAGCCTGAACTTGTTTAAACATCAAAACCACTGTTTTCTTAGCAGAAAAACGATTTTTCCGTAAACTCACACCGCTAATTTCTTCTTCTAAACCTTCAATAAACTGTACAGAAACCACCGGCATAGCAACAACCCCAAAGTAAACACCTATCTCCAGCCTATCATTTTTCCTCTTTAAATTTTACACAGTTTTGTAAAAAACGCTGCGGCAACTCCCCACTAGCCCCCCAGTGTAAATGGATATAGGATGCGTGTAAATTTGGCATTCCCCAGCCTTCTAACTCGCTTGTACTTTGGGCAGAAATACCCCGTGTTTCAAATAAAACTGACGGAGTTTTTTCTTTATTTTCCTGAGTAAAACTTAGCGAGGATCGGTGAAACTCATGTCCCCAAACTACCGCATCTTTTTTTAACAGCGGGCTATCTTGTAAAGCGACACATTGTCGATATCCTAACGTTAAACGTTTTCCCATAATTGCATTAGCCGGTATAACTCCAACCCCAGACCATTTTTTTTCTTCAAAATCAATAATTGTTTCACATAAATACATCAAACCCCCACATTCGGCATAAACCGGCATTCCTGCTAAAATTGCCTTTCTTACTGCTTCTAATGCCGATTTATTTTCGCTTAATTGTTCCGCAAAAACTTCAGGAAAACCACCACCAAAATAAAGTCCATGAACATCAGGCGGCAAATTCTCTTTTAGCGGACTCCAAAAAATTATTTCTGCCCCTAATTCTTCTAAACAATCTAGGTTATCTTGATAGTAAAAATTAAAAGCCTTATCTCTAGCAACGGCTATTTTTATAGAACTATCTCTTAACTCAGAATGAGTTATTTGTGATTTTTTAATTTCTGATGAATCTATCTGCCTTAATCTACTTTCTTCTGGTTTTATTTCTAATAAAGGTAGCAACTGTTCCCAGTTAAAATTTTGATTTCCTATCTCAGCAAGTTTATCAACAACTATTTTTAATTGCGGTAATTCTTCACTAGGAATTAAACCTAAATGTCTATCGGGAATAGTAATTTCTTCGTTCCGACGTAACACTCCTAAAACCGGCAACTTCAACTCTTCTAAAGCATCTTTCAATAGTTCTAAATGCCGGTCACTTCCCACCCTATTTAAAACTAAACCGGCCATTTTAATCCTTGGATCCAAGGTACTATATCCATGAGCAATCGCCGCAACAGAAGCAGACATTCTCGAACAATCTATAACAAATAAAATAGGTATATCTAAAATTCTGGCAATATGGGCAGTGCTACCATAATCATTTTTTTGTTCCTTCCATTTTATGCCATCAAATAAGCCCATTACACCTTCAATAAGAGCGTATTTAGGAAAGTTTAGAAAAGACTTAGACTCTTTAACCCTAAAATCTTGTGTATGTTTGCTAAAACACTCTCGCACATAATCCTCGGAAGTGAGAAAAGCATCTAAGTTCCGACAAGGCCGACCAGTAACATAGTGATGAAACATCGGATCTATATAATCTGGCCCCACTTTAAAAGACTGAACCGACAGACCACGAGATTTCAAAGCAGCTAAAAGGGCGAGAGTAACAGTAGTTTTACCCGCCCCACTTCGTTCACCGGCAACTATTAAAGGCATCGCGTCAGGTGGGCATAGCCCACCAAAATCAACATATCAACTGCCTATTTTAAGGATTTGAGCAGTCACAGCCAAACTTTCCTCATAAAGCATTTCCCGTCCCCAACGTTGTAACTGTTGGCTAAGAAGAATCTCAGCTTTTTGATCACTCCGAGGCGCTACCTGCTGAATACGACAAGCTTGGGCACCACCTTTAGCTTCCATCCGCATACAACCAGTTGTTTGAGAGCAAAGAACAGTACAGCAGTCCGCCTGTTCATTAGTAGAAGTGAGACGCAAACTAATTAAATCACCAGGTATATCACCCCAGTCAGCAGTAGGAATAGCGGCGAGTTCTGCCTCAATGTGTTGCTGATCTTTACCTTGAAAAGTAATGCGTTTAATTTGATAATCACCATCTTCTTGAACAGAAGAAATAGGCATCCAACCAAGACGACTAGCCAACCAACCCAAAAACATTAAAGCTTGGGTAGGGTTGCCTTTTTCATAGTCGATAGTAACGCGGTCTACCTCATAAATAGCAGCGCGACGTTCTGGGGGATCGAAAGCTTCTGCACTTAATTCTTGCCAGGGGGCAAGTCGGCGCCAGTTGAGATCCGCCACAGCAATACCCGCATCAATAAGGGCTTGCACACGCAATAAACCTAGTTGAGGATCATTAAACGCAGAAGAATCAACAATTACCGAATTACAGTCTTCAGCAAGGCGCTTAAATAGACCCATATTGAGGTCAGGGGATGCTTTCCACCACAAAAATTTCGGCAATTCTCCAATTAACAAAGCCCCGATCATACCACCGACTCTTTCTAAGGCTTCTACAGTACCTTTGAGGGTAATGTATTCACAACAAATAAGAGTATTACTGCTTTGTTTGTTGATCGGACAGTAGGCAGAAACTTGAGCACTAACCCCTTCATCTTCACCAGAAACCGGGCAAAGAGTAATTATCCGACAGGGGTTACGAGAAGCAATTTCATCAGCGATGGTACTTTTAGAATCAGCAGAATAATGTGCTTTACCATTGCTTCCTTTTTTACCATCAACCCCAGCCCGACTTGCCGCAAAAGCTTCTCGAAGTTTGGCGAGGGTTTCCTTATTTGGTTTAGTAGTAATAGGTAAACCGTAGGTTTTTTGAGCAGCCGCTAAAGCAGCCTCCATCCGAGGGCCACCAATACCATCAATGGGGCCGGTGTAGTAACCCAAGGCGGCTAAGAGGTGTTGGGTTTCTTCGGGTTCGTACACCAGTAAGCTAAAGGTGGCAGCGCGAGTCGCAGCGGGTACGTTGTCGTCATCACCAATGCCGCTATAACTTTGCCAAATTTTGCTTAGTTCAGCTTCAATATCGGCAATAGAAACGTCTTTTGGTGCTTGTAGTGAATAAATTGGTGCTGTTTGGACTGTCATATTTTATCCTTTTGTTATTAGTAATTGGTCATTGGTTAAAGGATTGAAGATTTTTTACAAACGACGCCACCGGCGACCGTCGCGTTCAAGCAGCATTTCGGCTTCGGCGGGTTCCCAAGTACCGGCTTCATACTGGGGAATAGAGGCGGGATCGGCCGGGGCATCCCAAACATTAAGGGCCGGTGAAACCACGCGCCATGCTTCTTCTACTTCATCAGCACGAGTGAACAAAGTGGCGTCGCCTAGCATACAGTCTAGTAAAAGCCGGTCGTAGGCATCGCCGGAGGTTTTGCCGAAGGTAGAACCATAGCTGAAGTCCATATCAACGGGACGAGTGCGGAGAGTGATCCCAGGGGTTTTGACTTCAAAGCGTAGGGAGATGCCTTCGTTTGGTTGAATGCGGAGAGTCAGGACGTTAGGAGAGGCTTGTTGGGCGGCGGACTGGAAGATTAAGTAGGGGACTTCACGGAATTGGATACTAATTTCGGAGACTTTTTTGGGTAGACGTTTGCCGGTTCGCATATAAAAGGGTACTCCTTTCCAGCGCCAGTTATCGATGAGGAGTTTCATGGCGACGTAGGTAGGAGTGGTGGAGTCTGGGCTAACTCCGGGTTCTTGCCGGTATCCAGGGACTTGTTTGCCTTTCATCCAACCGGCACTATATTGGCCTCGGATCGCCGAGTGTTCTAGGTTGCGGATATCGGCGAGGTGGCAGGCTTGTAGGACTTTGAGTTTTTCAGTACGAATGCTATCGGCGTCGAGGGCGTTGGGGGGTTCCATTGCGGTTAGGCAAAACAGTTGCATGAGGTGGTTTTGCACCATGTCTCGCAAGGCACCGCTGGTTTCATAGTAGCCGGCGCGGTCTTCAACTCCGACGGTTTCGGCAACGGTGATTTGAACGTGGTCTACAAATTGCCGGTTCCAGAGGGGTTCAAAGATGGCGTTAGCAAAGCGGAAAACGAGTAAGTTTTGGACGGTTTCTTTTCCCAGATAGTGGTCAATGCGATAAATTTGGTTTTCTTTGCAAACTTGTTGAACGACTCGGTTTAGATATTTGGCGCTGGCGAGGTCTCTCCCAAAGGGTTTTTCGATGACTAAGCGAGTTTTTGAGGCATCGTTTAGCATTCCTGCTGAACCAATTTGACGAATGGCTTCTGGGAAGAATTTGGGGGAAACGGAGAGGTAAAATACTCTGTTTCCACGAGTTCCGCGCATTCCGTCTAGTTCGCTAAGGAAGGCTTTTAGTTTTTGGTAGCTTTCGGGGTTGTCTATGTCGCCAGAGCAGTAAAATAAGCCTTCTGCGAAGTCTTTCCACATTTCTTCTGAACCAATGCCGTCGGAAAATTGTTCTATGCCTTCGCGCATTTGTTCTCGAAAGTAGTCGTGACTCCACTCTCGGCGTGCAACACCAACGATGGTAATTTCTGCTGGTAGACGGCGTTCTCTTTTGAGGTGATAGAGGGCCGGTACTAGTTTTCTCTGGGTAAGATCACCGGAGGCACCAAATATTACTAAAATCAGGGGTTCTGGGGTGCGTTCTTGGGTCAGGCCAAGGCGAAGGGGGTTTTCTAAGATTGCTACCATTTTTTATTGTTTTCCTTCTATTTTTTGCAGTTTTGCTAATACGTTTTGATAGTTTTGCAGTTGTTTTGCAAGGTTTGAATGCCTTGTTTTATGACTGTTTCAAGTTCAGCAAGTAGGGCTGATTTTTTGGGTTTTACTAGAAAAATTATTGATTTTTCCATTTCTAAAAAAAATATACAATTGTTTTTTAAAGTAGAAGATAATCCAACTTTAATGGTTGTAATACTTTTTTGAAATGGTATTAATTATGCTCCTAACTTTTGTGGTTTTGCCATTATTTTGCCTTTTATTTGTAGGAGTTTGTCGGGGGGTGCTTTGGTTTCTTTTTACAAGGTTTCCATAGCAACCCCTCTCAGACATCGGTATTATTGCTGTGTTTAGCCTTGGGCAATGGGGAAGTTAAGAATTTTTGTCTTATTTTACTAAGACTAAGATTGCTCTAACTATCAAGAGTTTTTGAGGATAGTAAGAACGTCTATGTTGTTTTTCCCTTTCCCCATTTAACCTAAACCGGCATTAATTTATCTACCTTTTCTTGCAAGGATTTAATCAAGGACTCAAAGGGCTGAACAAATTTATCAATGCCATCCACCAATAACTCATCCATCACTTCGTCAAGATTAATCTTCAATTTTGGCAATTCTTCAGCCAATTTATAAGCTTCTTCGACATTGGTTTCAATGCGACTTGCTACATCACAATGATCTGCACAAGCTTCAAGGGTGGCCGGTGGCAAGGTGTTAACGGTATTGGGGCCAATCAATTCATCAACATACAAAACATCGCTGTAGTTTGGATCTTTTGTGCCGGTGGATGCCCACAATAAACGTTGCATTTTTCCACCTTTTGCCGATAAAACTTTCCAGCGGTCTGTCTGGATAATTTCTTTGTATTTCTGATAGGCAATTTTAGCGTTAGCGATAGCAAATTTGCCTTTCATAGCCCGCAATTCTTCTTTTTTGGCATCATTTTCGGCTGCCGCGATTAACTTATCTAACCGTGCATCTACATTGATATCAATACGGCTAATAAAAAAGCTGGCAACTGAGGCAATATTAGAAATATCTTCGCCCTTGGCTGCTCGTGCTTCCAACCCCCGAATAAAGGCCCACGCTGTATCTACATAACTTTGGACGGAGAAAAGTAGTGTCACATTGACATTAATACCGGCCTCAATGACCTTTTCAACAGCGGTTAAGCCTTCTGGTGTCCCAGGAATCTTAATCATTACGTTATCGCGCCCAATTTCACTGTAATAGCGTTTTGCTTCGGCTACAGTTTGTTCTGCATTATGGGCTAAATCGGGTGGCACTTCGATACTTACATAGCCGTCTAATCCATCACTTTTTTGGTAAATGCCACGAAAAATATCACAGGCATTGCGAATATCATCAAATACCAAAGATTCATAGATATCTTGTACTGATTTGCCGGCTTTAATTCCTGCCTCAATATCAGCATCGTAAATTACGTTACCGGCTATTGCTTTTTGAAAAATCGCCGGATTTGATGTGATCCCCACGATCCCACGAGTGGTGATCATTTCTTTAAGTTCTCCTGACTGAATCAAATTCCGAGTCAGGTTATCCATCCAAATACTTTGATTGTATTTTTGTTCAATCTGTATTAAAGGATTGTTCGTCATTGTCATACTCTCTTTGTTGTTTCTAAAATTTTTGGAGAGTATTGATATTTCAATAGTTAAAAATTGTTTTAAAAACAATAAACTCTGAATTCAATACCCTAAACGATTCCACTTATTTCACGGGAGAAGGTTGTATTTTTACCCCTTTTTCCCTGGCTCGCTCTTGAATAAAAGACTCAACCAGTGCTACGTCCTCTGTACTTCCAATAATCAACGGAGAGCGAGCATGGATTTTATCAGGGACTACATCTAAGATATCTTCGGTGCCTGTGGAGGCCCGTCCTCCCGCTTGTTCCATCAAAAACGCCAAGGGTGCTGTCTCATACAACAAGCGTAATTTACCCTCTGGTTTTTTCAGTGTCCCTGGATACAGGAACACTCCGCCTTGAAACAAAATCCGGTGAAAATCTCCTACTAAAGCTCCACCATATCGGGCACTGTAGCCTTCATGCCGGTGAACATAGCGAATATAGTCTCGAATCGATTCTTCCCACTGCCAAAAGTTTCCCTCATTGACGCTGTAAATCGAGCCGTGTGTTGGGGTGGTGATGTTTTCAGAAGAAAGAATAAACTCTCCTAAACTAGGATCGAGGGTAAATGAATGTACGCCTTTACCAATTGAATATACCAACATTGTACTGGGGCCATACAAAACATATCCGGCCGCGATTTGTTTGCGTCCATTTTGCAACAAATCTAGGGCTTCTCCATTTTCATCGTTTCCCTCTTGCTGACGAATGGCGAAGATTGAACCCAAATTCAAATTTATGTCTAAATTTGATGATCCATCAATGGGATCATAGAGGAGTGTGTAACGACCAATGGGGCAGTTTTCAGGAATGTAATAGGGTTTATCCATTTCTTCGGAAGCTAAGCGACAGACTAAGCCGCTTTGCTTGAATACTGAAATAAAGACCTCATTGGCATAAACATCCATCTTTTTGACAGATTCTCCTTGAACATTCACTTCGCCGGTGAAGCCCAAAACGCCCTCCAATAAACCGGCCCGCGAAAGTCTGCGGGAGATAAGTTTGGCTGCTAATGCGATGCGGTTCATTATGGCGCTGAGGTCCTGGGCATCGTGGCCGAAACTCTGGAGTTGCTGGAGAACGTGACGCGACAGTGTTGTACAGTCACGATCTAGGCTTGGTACTTGAGAAGATGGCTCTTTGATGTCTGCCATTTTTTTATCCTCGTTCTATGTAGATAGGTTGTGGCCAACTTTTCTACAATTTTCTGTGACTACCGGTTTCGCGGCCTTCGGGGTTAGGATGCCGGTAGTTCTTCATTTACTATCTTAGAGAGGCATTTTTCTTAAAGCTTCTAACTTTAGATCAACTAAAGAAACTTCTGTCTTTGGGCAGAGCATTTTTACTTACTGGAATGGAAACACCGGCATTTGATGGGTCTGCCGGTGTGCAGTCTGTGTTCAAAAAAGCGGTTTAAGGACAGACTCAATCAATGGAGATTGACTGAGGGCCACTGTTGCCGTTAGTTTCGGGGCCGGTGGTATGAGGGGAAGAGGAGGTGCCGGTTTGTTGTTCTAACCAGCTTTTTACGGGATCTTCCGACAGGTTTAACCGCAAAACCCCTGAAACGAACCCCCCTAAGAAAGCAACGGGATACTGGACTAATTCTTTAACTACTGGGTTGAGTTCGTCAAGAAACATATCTAACATCTCCTAAAAAAGCGCTCTTCTGGTATCCTAACGTCTTTTTTGATTTGTCCTTTGTCGGTAGTGGGTGGTCAATTTTTATTGATGTCCCAATCTAAGGACAAAGGACAAAAGATATTAGTCGGGTTTTTGTTCTGGGAACATACATTTATCGGAGTCGCAACCGGCTGGCCCGGCTTCTGGCATTTCGCCACCGTCGTAACGTCCTAATGCGGCATGAAAATCATCCATGCGCCGACGCATTAAGACCTCGTTTATTAACTGTTCATACTGTTGTTTATTGATGGGTTCAAAAGGCATCCGAGGGAAAGATTGAAGGTCATCAAAACGAGCTAAAAGGGCTGCGGAAATGTACCCTTCGTCATCGCGTATGGCTTCATAAATACGGGTTCCTAAAGCTTCTACTTCATGTTCGCGCAATTCTACGGTTGCACTGGTATTGTGGGCTGTCCAATGCTGCTGAACATTCATGTAAAAGTCCATTTGGGCAAAGGCGGTAAATTTACTAATTTCAATTTCGTCAGCGCCTGGTAAATCAGCCCAAGGAACGGAAACAGGAATTTCAATTAACCACTCGGTACAACGTTCTGAAAATGGATCGTTAAGTAAGTTTCCATTTTCATCTTTGTCGGATTGAGATGGTATGACGTTATAACCGTAGTCGATACAGGCTAAAGCTACGGGGTCATTTTTACGGAATGTAATCCGACGAATAAAACGCTGTGCTTTTGGTGGGTGCCATCCGGGGGATGCGCCGGTGAGTAAAGATTTTGTACCGGCAGGTTGAACAGTTGTGCAACGATTTGGACGTTTCAAATTGTGCCGGTCGCAGTAATCCCAAATCACGCGATGGACAATATTTTTCCACCGACTTAAATATTCAGCTTCCTTTTGTTTAAATTCCAATCCTTCCATCGTAGCCGGGCGGCCTTTTTCCCACCAGCGCAACCAATCAACGCCAAAAGCATTAACAAAAAAGTCAAAAAGGCCGGTGAATGATACCCCTACAATCGGGTCTAGTTCCCGACTGTATTGGTAGCGAGGTTCTATGAATTTGTGATTGAGAAGAACAGCCACCGAAAGAGCGCCGGCTGTGAAAGAATCCTCCATTTCTTTTTCGTTTTTTGGGTCAATTAGGTTTAGGTGAACCTCAGACAAATTGCAATGAAAATTTGCTCCAATAATTTCCAATTTTGTTATCCTAAAGGCTTTTTATCCTCTAGTTCTATCACTTCTATTTTTTGTGATAGTTCGGCGTACTTTTTCTTCCTTGAAAGGAAGCTCCGCACTCTTGCCAGGATTATATTCTCTGTTGAGGTTCACCTGGTACGCTCTACGGTGGTAAAGGCTTTTTATTTCCTCTACTTACCTCGGAATTAGCATCACAGCTTTCTCCGATTTTGCGAAGTTTTTAACGTGAGGCAAGATTATTATTTACCACACGGATTTAAGCCTACACGGGCTAACCGATGCTCTAATTCCTGTTCGGAAATAGTCGGATAGTGAGCTTGCAACCATTCTTTAATAGTTCCTTCGTGATAAGCATTTAAAAATGCCTTTTTAGCTTCTTGATTTGGCAACAAGTCAATATTAGCCCTGGCTATTGCTTCACCGGCCCACTGAATCGCACCTTCCCCAGAATAATATTGTTTTCGTACCGCTTCTATTGTTTCTTCTAACGTTGGTTTGCGGTGGAAAACGCGCGTATGATTTGCCATCCGAAGGGCATCTCTTTCGGGGTCAATTCGCCAGTTGCCAGCCTCATCACACTGCCAGAGATTTTCTTTAGCACCGGCAAACAAATTATCTTCGCTTGCCCCTTGCCTCATGCCGGCAGAATTAGATACTAAAATTCCTTCACAGACAAATTCATGGATGCTGGCAACCTCAATATCATAGGTATGTGACGTTCTCACATCCATTTCAACGCCTTCTACTTTAACAGGAATTAAATTTGTGGCATCAGGGATAAATTTTTTCAACGTAGGAGTAATCATCTGTGTTTGTTGATTGCTCCATCCATATTGATAGCTATTCACCAAAGGTCTTACCATTTCCTTTGGAAAACCATGATCTTTGAAAGATTTAGGACGTTCACGTTTTCGCAGAGTAAAATATACTGAATAACTCAAAAGCATTGTTTCTACCAGCGTAAAAGCACGCTCACCTACTGTTACCAGTTCCCCTTCCCATTTACCAGTTCGTTTCCGCACTGAAGAACATAGGCGTGTCGTAATTCCTAAAGATCCATAGACTGTTTGAACTTGTCGGAGAAAGTCTGGATAAACCGAAGCCACCAAAACCCCTTGAGAATGACAGCCATCGGCATCAGCTAAACCGGCCAAATAAGCCTTACGAATGTCTGCCGTTCCCATCAAAATACAGTCAGGAATCGAAATCGAAGTAAAGGGCTTTTTAAATTGAGAGAGGTACTCATTTAAAGCACTGCTATTGAATTGTAGTTCAAAAGCTTTTGCTTGGCATTGTTCGGGAGAACGCAGCGTATAAGTTTCTAAACCAAACTGTTGACCAACTGCGATTAATTTCTCAAGAATCTCAGGCGAATCTTGAGCAATTCTAAATCTGACTCGCCATGTATCTGAAGAAACAGAACCATCCCCGTGTAAGTAACCTAAAAAATAGGCGACTTCGGTGGTTAAAGCCGGTATCGTCAGGCATTTAGCTTTCTTAACTTCTTTGGGTTTAAAGCCGGGTAATTCGGTGGCAGTTCCTGGTATTGATTGGGGTACAAAAATTAAGCGATCTCCTTCTTTTAAGTCTTTCGCTTTGATCATTTTGTAGTTGCCATAAACATCGCTTAAAACAGCTACTTTATGGTCAGCAGTACATTCAAAATATCCATCCTGAGTTTTGATACGGCATAAAGGCTGAACTCCTTGGTCAAAAAAGTTTGTCACAGGGTAAAAGCCTTTGCTCGTCAAAACTCGATCCCCAATTCGGATTTTTTCTATGGGAATTAAGCCTGATTCTGCATGAACGAGTGCCCCCGCAGGTAAACAGCGTCGCACGTTACCGGCCACCACAACTACCGCAGCTTCATCAATCAATAAACAACATTCAACCGAGTTTAGTTGTCGGCCTAATGCCTTGTTTAAAATTGCTGCACAACGGCTATATAGTTCTGGCAATTTAACAGGGTTGGCTACACCACCAAATCCCTTAAGAGCTTCTCCTGCCGGCCTCACATCACTAACATCAATAATGACATTTACTTCCCCTGAAAAGCGGTCATCAGTTGACAATTCGAGCAAAGTTTGATAAGACTTCACCCAACCTTGACGCGAATCTCCGACATGAATTAATACCTCATTGCCGGTTATTTTTACATCAGTTTCTTCGCGGCGATTTTGGGAAATTGTAGACCCTATTCCGCCTTGAATTTTAACGTTGATGTGGTTACGAATTGCAGGTAACTGATTAATATAACGGGGCTCTAATACGGCGCCGGTGCCGCATCCCATCATGGCTAAATCCATCAATAATCCAAATGCTCGCCAGTCGCAAATATTCGTGGATGAACAGTTATAAGCGCCGGAAAAGTTCTCTGGTTTTTCGATCCATTCTGTGCCGCCTACCCACAACCACCGGCCAGAAGTAAGTGATTTTAATTCGCACTGCATCCGATAGATGAGTTCGGTTTCATCCGGGGTGAGGTTGCCAAGTTTTGCTAAACCAGTGACCGTTCGCTCTGAGACTCCTTGCCACGTTTCGCGCCCCTGTGGGGTACGTCGGCTATAGGTTCTAAAAAATACGGGGTTGGCTGCTGGGGCGCTTTCGGGAAATTGGCCCTTGGCTGTGAAACTTAGTTCTTGAACCATTGCTTTTTGGCTTTTTCCTGTTCTGAGGTGGGAGTAGACTACGAATATACACCATTAGATATGGGGTTAAAAGCTTGTCAAAATACTCGTTTTGCGCTATGGGTAGGGATAGGGTTTTTTGTAAAAGACTTGAAATATAAATTTGGCCCAATTGTAGGGGCCGGTAAAGGGCAAAGATTGCCAGTAAGTTATTTTTAATAATGTTTAATATTTTGGCAATAAAAATTAAATAATCCTCTTTTAACTATTAACAGAATTCAGTTTTTAAAAATTGACTACAATAAGAAAGGTTTTTTAAATGAGATAGCCCAAAATGTACAAAAATTGGACTGTTTTTTGCTTTTGTTGTTTTTTATCATTTTTCTTAATTTTTTCAACTCAAATTCATTCCCAAACTCCACCCAATTCGACTACAGAAATTCGAGGTGTTTGGTTAACAAATGTTGCTAGTGGTGTCTTGTTTTCCCCTTGGGGAATTGAGCGCGCCATCAATCAATTATCAAGTTTAAACTTTAATTATATTTATCCCGTTGTTTGGAATCGTGGTCATACTTTTTATCCTAGTGAAGTAGCACGACAAATAATAGGGAGACGACAAGACGTTTTTTTGAGTTTTATAAAACCTTTTCAAGATACTTTGAAAGTTTTTGTTGAAAAAGGAAATAACCAAGGTTTAAAAGTTGTCCCTTGGTTTGAATATGGATTTATGACACCGGCTAATTCTTTACTAGCTAAACGTCATCCAGAATGGTTAACAATACGCCGTGATAGCAGTGAAGAATTTAAGGAAGTATTAGATGAGCAAGCCGCTACCGAATCACCTACTAAAAAGCCTTTGTTTTCTTTTAGTTCTGATTTTTTTGCAGTTAAACAAGTTTGGTTAAATCCTATTCATCCTCAAGTTCAAAAATTTATGAAAAATTTAATTTTAGAAGTCGTTAATAATTATGAAATTAGCGGTATTCAAATTGATGATCATTTTGGAATGCCCGTAGAATTAGGATATGATCCTATTACTATAAAACTTTATAGAGAAGAACACGAAGGAAAAAATCCACCATCTAACCCTAAAAATACGGAATGGATGCGTTGGAGGGCAGATAAAATTACTGAATTTATGGCAAAATTAAGCGAAGAAATTAAAGCTATAAAACCTGCTGCTAAAATTTCTCTTTCCCCAAATTCTCAAGGGTTTTCTTATAGTAATTATCTCCAAGATTGGCAAACATGGGTAAAGCGAGGTTTAGTAGATGAAGTAATATTGCAAGTTTACCGCAACGATATCAAACGTTTTATTGCAGAATTAGAAGATCCTGTTATTCAAGAAGCCCGTAACAAAATCCCCGTAGCAATAGGAATTACCGCCGGTACTTGGAGAAACCCTGTCTCTGTAAAACAAATTGAGGAACAAGTCAAAATAGTAAGAGATAAAAAATTTGCCGGTGTTTCATTTTTCTATTGGGAGAGTTTATGGAGTTATCTAACACCAGAGTCTCCTCAGCAACGTCGTCAAGTGTTCCAGAAAATTTTTTCTAACTCTCAAGATGAACATTATTTCATCCAGCAACTACACCTATTTGTAGATAATTTGTTAGAATTTTTCAGGGAATTTTAAACCCTATTAAAAATTTTAATGCCAAGGTTGGCTATCTTAATAAATGGGAATTTTAGAAACAAGATTATATCATAAATATGTCAAAGTATTGGAATTAGGAACCAGTTTTTGGTGGAAATGGTTGGGGTGCAATGTCTGCGGATTTTTATTCAGTTTACTATTTATTGAAATTGGAGAAAGAGATGACATGAATCCCCTGGAGGGAATGTTGGGAGGTACAGTAATAGGGATGGCTCAAAGTTGGGCTCTCCGAAAGAAATTTAAAGGTCTTGAGTGGTGGGTATTAGTTAATATTGTTAGTTGGGGATTTTTGGGATTCACGGGCATAGGTGTTGTTGGATGGATGGCACCAAAAACAAGTCTTATTCCCCTACGAATTGTTTATGGAATTATTAATGGTACTCTTGCCGGTGGGGGAATTGGTTTTAGCCAATGGTTACTCTTAAAACGTCAAATTCCTCAAGCGTGGCGATGGATATTAGCAATGTCTATGGGATGGGCAATGGGGTTAGCAATTGGTTGGACATTTGGGGGAGTTTTGAGAGCAGCAACCGGCCTATTTTTAGCCGAGGTAATAGGTTTACTGGTAGCTTGGATTGTAGTTGGTGCCATTACAGGAATTGCTTTAATTATTCTTCTCCGAGATGCAGTTTTTAGGAATTAATGATAGTCTATTTAATTTAGATTTTTTTACTGCAAATTTAGGTAAACAAATTAATTAATAAAAATAAATTTTGTATTATATCAATTTTCATAAAATAGACAAAATTTTGTTGTAAATTAGCTGAAATAAAGAGCCTAGTTTTACCTTTTTTATTAGAATTAGAGAGTTTTTACTTCCTCCAAAACCCACTTTTATCTAAGAAACCGGCTTTTTAAAAACGATTGCTGTAATTCATACAACAGAAAATGGCTATTTTTTTATAAAAATTCTATATAATAGAAAATCTGACAATTAATTAAATTAAAATCTTATGCTTTTGGCTCCTTGGCGCACTCTTTTAACTCATGCTTTGTATCGAAATCGTTTGCCAAATGCGCGTTATTTTCAGTTAGCAACGGTTACTAAAGATGGAATGCCGGCAAATCGGACGGTTGTTTTTCGGGGATTTTTAGATGAGACAAATAATTTAAAAATTGTTACTGATATTCGCAGTGAAAAAGCCGATCAAATAGACAACCAACCTTGGGGGGAAATTTGCTGGTATTTCCCTAAAACACGAGAACAGTTCCGGCTTTTTGGAAAAATGATTTTAGTCTCACAAAATCACGAAAATGCAGAGTTACAAAAAGCGCGTCAAAAAACTTGGGAAGAATTGTCTGATGGGGCAAGAATTCAATTTGCTTGGCCAGATCCGGGGAAGGCTAGAGCTTCTAGGGAGGCATTTTCACCGGCACTTCCCAATGCTTTTGAACCTTTAGAAAATTTTTGTTTACTATTACTTGAACCGACAAAAGTTGAGCATTTAGAACTAAGGGGAGAACCACAGAACCGGCATATTTATTACTTGGATGATCAGGAAAACTGGTCAAAAAAAGAAGTTAACCCTTAAAACTAAAAAGTTTTTTTTCAAAGCGAGGATAGAGGGAAGATAGGAGGTAAAAAATGGCCTATATCTACCTGTATTTAAATCTAAGTTATCTCCATAAACTCGCCTTGAAAAAATCCAAATAGGGAAGAAGAAACGAGATATTATACCAAATCTATAAAACACTGCTACACATACCCCCTAAACCCCTTACATAAATGACCCCCTATATCCCGCTTATAAAGGGGGAATTTAAGGGGGTGCGGCTTCCTTGAATTGTAGTAAAAATTAGGGAAATTGGTATTATATACCTGAGCCATCGAGGAATTCTTGGATTTCACGGTCTTTGAGAAGACATTGAGGGGAATTTGGGAGGTCGTGGCTGCGTCGCACTGAAACGTGAGCGGGAGTTAGGGCATAAATTTGGGTTTGCATACCCTGTAGTTGTTCTTCGAGGGTGTCGATGCGGTCGAGGAGGGCACGGATAACGGTAGCTTCCGAGTCGGGGAGTTGACCGTGTTCGAGGGGGTTAACGCGGACACCAGAGCGGTAGACAATTCGGCCAGGAATGCCGACAACGGTACAATCGGAGGGGACATCACGGAGGACGACAGAACCGGCACCGATGCGGACGTTGTTACCGATTTGGATATTGCCAAGAACTTTTGCACCGGCACCAACGACGACATTTTCGCCAAGGGTGGGGTGGCGTTTGCCACTTTGTTTGCCGGTACCACCGAGAGTTACACCTTGGTAGATAAGAGCGGAGTCGCCAATAATGGCAGTTTCGCCGATGACGACTCCCATACCATGATCAATAAAAACGCCGGTACCGATGGTGGCGCCGGGGTGAATTTCGATGCCGGTTAAAAAGCGGGCAATGTGGGAGATCAGGCGCGGAATGAAGGGCAGGCCGAGGTTGTTTAACCAGTGGGCAAAGCGATAGAGAACTAGGGCTTGCAATCCGGGGTAGCAGAAAAGGACTTCGAGGGGATTGCGTGCGGCGGGATCACGCTCGAAGATAATGCGGAAATCGGCAACGAGTGTTTTAAACATCGAGAGATTACCCAGCGGTAATATGACCTTTTTTTATATTACCGTTGTTGGTATTTTTCTTGTGGGGTTTGGCTACTGCTGGACGGTGAGTTTGTAGTTCCATTGGTTTCCGGGTTCAATGGAGCCTACCCAAATGCTGTAGTCGCCGGCTTTCCAGTTGGTGTCTACAATGGATGCGTCTTTTGAGGAGCCGGTGTCATCGCCACAACGAATTTTGCGGTCGGGGCCCATAATAGCGAGGGTTGTGTCTTTTCCGCCGCTATTGATGGAGACTTGAAGTTTGGAGAAGTCTTGTTGTAAGACCATTTTGTAGTCTGGGGCTTTGTCGGCAAAGCCTAAGCATTTGTTACCTTTGTAGTCGTTGTTGGCGACAATTGCGGGTAGGGAGGTTGAGCCGCTGGTGTAGCCTGTGATAATGCCGGTGGGTGGGGTAAAGCCTGGGCTGAGGCTAATTTGGCCAAAAATAGCGTCTTCTGCGGTGGCCGGTAAGAGGAGAGTCAGGCTGAAGGGAAGAGTAAGTAAGGCTACTTGTTGTAGTTTTGTTAGTGGGTGAGAGCGCATGGCTATCCTCCTTAGTTGCTTGAGTGTTTTTTGTTGTGGTCGCTTAAGGGGATTTTGGATTGGTAGGGTATTGTATTTTTATCAAGATATGGTTTTGTGGGGATGGGGGGTGGTGACAATTTTATTTTTGCCACAGGGCAGTTTTGGTTTTTTTGTTGAGAGGGGATAGAGATATGTATGAGGTTTTTTTATTAATAGTTTTGCTTAGTGTTGTCTGGCTGCTAATGAAATATTTGGTGTTTGCAGTGGTTTATTTTATAGGGGGATTTAATTTTCCTTTTTGGTTGTTGGTGACTTTAATTTTTTTGGGGTTTTCTTGGTTGTTTGGCGACTAAAAATTGGGACTATTTTTGTATAGCTATTAGGGGTTTTGGAGAAGATATAAATATTCAGAATGGACTTTTTTTTGGTTATTTTGGTGAAAGTTATAAAGATGGGATCATAGGAGATAGTTTTTGACAATCAATAAACAGTTTCGCTTGTCTGATGTTTGGGTATAGCTGATGGTGTCGGCAATGTGATTTAACAAAGGTAGACCTCGCCCGCCTTCGGCATTGTGATCTGCTTGGGGGGGTAAGGTTTTGAGGCGTTCATTTAAATTGAAAGGTTGGCCAAGATCCCAAATCCGAATTTCTAATTTTTGCTGATAAAGGGCTACCTGAATTTCGATGGGGGTTTCTGGTGGTTGGTTTTTGTGGGCGTGGCGAACGGCGTTTGTAAAGGCTTCGGCAAGGGCAAGCTGACACTCCATCCAAATAGTTTTTGGTATTGGGGGATGGTTAAATCGCTCAAACCATGATAAAACTTTGGATAGATCGCCCAATTGGGTCGGGACGCAAAGGTTCGCTTTTTCAATTAATTGTTCAATGCCGCTTTCGCGTCTGGGTTGGCTGTTGTTCAAGTCATTGGACTCCATAACATGATTGCTTAAATTTGGCTATGAATAGTTTTAATTGTATCTGAGTTATGTGTTGCACGAAATACAAAATATGAGCCATGATTTTGTGCAGTCGCCCGATGAGTTTCGCTTTATTGATGGCGCTCTGCATTGCTGTGCAGCTTGCTTAAAAATAAGTGTGCATTCAGTGATGTCGGGTTGCTTCGATGGTTTGAGTTTTATTTAACCAAACCATTGATAGGTTTTTTGGGAATGTTAATGTTTTAATTGGTGGCTTTTTAAGCGGCTCCTCGCAGTGCTGAACGCTTATGACTCAAATTTTAGTGATTGATGATGATCCGGCAATTCGGCTGGTGTTGACTAAGGCTCTGAAAAAGCAGGGGTATGAAGTAGCGGTAGCCAAGGATGGCAAAGAAGGTATCTCTCAGGCCGAACTTTTGCGCCCGGCTTTAATTATTAGTGACTGGATGATGCCTTTGATGGATGGTCTGGAGGTTTGCCGCTGGGTAAAGTCGAATTTGGATCTATCAACGACTTTTTTTATTTTACTTACGGCGCGGGGTGATGTGGAAGACCGGGTAACTGGTTTGGATACCGGCGCTGATGAGTTTTTACCGAAACCTATCGAAATTGATGAACTTAGTGCGCGGGTGCGGGCGGGAATTCGCATTCATGAGTTAAATCAAGATTTGCAAAAGAAAAATAAAATTCTGGAGGGTTTAACTCAAAAGTTACAGTCCCAAAATAAGATTTTAGAGGCTGATTTGGCGGATGCGGCTCTTTATGTTCAGTCTCTTGTTCCGCCACCTATGAATGTAAAGGCGGCTTCGATTGATTGGCGGTTTGTTCCTTCTCAACAGTTGGGGGGCGATTGTTTTGATTATTATTGGTTAGATGATGATCGTTTGGCTATTTATTTGCTGGATGTTTCTGGTCATGGTGTGGGTGCGGCTTTGTTGTCGGTTTCTATGTTAAATATTTTACGCTCTCGTTCTCTTCCTAATACTAATTTTTATCAACCCCATGAGGTTTTAAAGGCTCTGAATAAGGCTTTTCAAATGAATCACCAATTAGATCATTATGTGGATAAGTATTTTACTATTTGGTATGGGGTTTATCACCGTTCAAGACGAAAGTTATTTTATTCTAGTGCTGGCCACCCTCCGGCGGTTTTAATGTCTGGTAATTCTTTGTCTAATTTTCAAGTTAAGAAGCTGAAAACTCAGGGGTTCCCTATTGGGATGTTTCCTGAAGCTGAGTATGTTTTTGATTCTTGTGATTTGGCTGCGGGAAGTTCTTTGTATGTTTTTAGTGATGGTATTTATGAGATTAATCTTCCCGATGGAAATGTCTGGACTTTGGAAGCTTTTATTCAGCAACTTGTGGAAAATAGCAAAACTGATAAGGCTTCTTTAGACCGGCTTTTGGAAACTGTCCGCCGGGTTGGTGTTTCTGAGACTTTTGAGGACGATCTTTCGGTTTTAAAAGTAAGTTTTAGTTAAGGATATTTTAGATTTTAGATTTTCCCTCTGGAAAATCCAAAATCCAAAATTTAAATGATTTTAATTGGAAATAAACGCTTTGTTAAATTCATCTCGGTTGGCAAAAATTTGAAAGACTCGATCCATACTTGTCAATTCAAATAACATTCTGACTTGGGCGTTAATTGAACAAATAAATAACTTTCCGCCGGCTGCTCTCACTGATTTGAGTGCTGACACTAAGGCTCCTAATCCTGAACTATCTATAAATGTTACCTCTTGCAAATCGATTAATACGACGCTGGCACCATTTGCTACAATTTCATCAATTTCTTTTCGTACTTGTGTGGCTTTTGTTCCGTCTAAAAGGCCAGAGGGTTGAATTACTTTTACAACAGGTGTCATAGTTGTTTTTAATTGTTCGTGAGTTGGTCTGCAATTGTTGAATAGGCTTGTCTTTACAGGGTGGCTGTGCAACTGGTCGGCCAGAAGAGGGGGTACAGATGCCTTGTTACCCTGCTAAAGACTCTAGCCTATCTCAGTTTAGTCTCCACTGACACTATTGCTTAAGCTGAGTCTAAGCGAAGTGAGGAAAAGAGTTGGGGAAAGAAGGATCGGGCGGACGCTTGCAATGAAATAATTTTGAAAGCCTTAAGTCTAATGTTTAAAATTTGAAGGGGAGCCAATTATAAGATAAGGTAAAATTCTAAAATCTAAACTCTATAATTAGCTGATGAATTTTATTAATGTTTTGGGATTTGCGGCAGCAACGCTGACTACGATTGCTTTTCTGCCCCAACTTCATAAAGTTTGGCAAACGAAGTCGGCTAAAGATGTTTCTTTGGTGATGTTAGTTACTTTTTGTCTGGGTATTTTTTTGTGGTTTGTGTATGGCATTTTTATTTCTTCTTGGCCGGTGATTGTTGCTAATTTCTTGACTTTGGTTTTTAATTTAATTATCTTATCCCTTAAAATCAAGTACAAATAAAATACTAGTGTACTAATTTTTTAGGTAGAAATTTTCTGGGTATTATCTCTACAAAATAGAGGATAATAGTGTAAGAGTTTTATTTAATCTTTAGCAATTTTAACACGGCTTGTGAGTTCTTCTTTTTTTGCTTCTGAACGGCTGTTATTTGACCCGGTAAGCCCTGATAATGGGGCTATTCCTTTGATTTTTGCTTTTCCCAATGAATACACGGTTGGTATTACTAGCCTTGGCTATCAGGTGGTTTGGGCAACTTTGGCGATGCGTTCTGATGTGGATGTGTGCCGGCTTTTTACGGATGTGAGTGAAAGTTTGCCTAGTTCTCCTGAATTGTTGGGGTTTTCTTTATCGTGGGAATTAGATTATGTAAATGTTTTTAAGTTACTAGAAGAGTTAAATATTTCGTTGCGGAGTTGTGGCAGAACTGATGATGATCCTTTAGTGTTTGGTGGTGGGCCGGTTTTGACGGCAAACCCGGAACCTTTTGCGGATTTTTTTGACGTTATTTTGTTAGGAGATGGGGAAGATTTATTAGGTAATTTTATTGATGCTTTTAAGGAGGTTAGGGATGCAAACCGGCAGGTAAAATTACGTCGTTTGGCACAGGTTCCTGGGGTTTATATTCCCAGTTTGTATGAGGTGAATTATAGCGTGCATGGGCCGGTGGTTTCTGTTGTGCCGGTGGATGCGGATGTGCCGGCTTTTGTGGAAAAACAAACCTATCGAGGTAATGTTTTGTCGGCTTCTTCTGTGGTTACAGAAAAGGCAGCTTGGGAAAATATTTTTATGGTGGAGGTGGTTCGTAGTTGCCCGGAAATGTGCCGGTTTTGTTTGGCAAGTTATTTGACTTTACCGTTTCGGACGGCGAGTATGGAATCAAGTTTAATACCGGCCATTGAAAAAGGCTTGAAAGTTACTAATCGTTTGGGTTTGTTGGGGGCTTCTGTAACTCAACATCCTGAGTTTCATGGCTTGTTAGAATATTTGAGTTTACCTCAGTTTGATGATGTCCGATTAAGTATTTCTTCTGTCAGAACAAATACGGTTACTGAACAGTTAGCAAATACTCTGGCTAAGCGAGGAACAAAATCTTTAACTATTGCCGTAGAAAGTGGGTCGGAAAGGGTGCGAAAAATTATTAATAAAAAGTTGAAAAATGCAGAAATTTTACAGGCGGCTGTGAATGCGAAAGCGGGGGGTTTAAGTGGGTTAAAGCTTTACGGCATGGTGGGTTTACCCGGTGAGGATGGGGATGATTTGACGGCGACGGTGGAGATGTTGCGAGATTTAAAAAAGGCGGCACCGGGGTTGCGTTTGACTTTTGGTTGTAGTACGTTTGTTCCAAAGTCTCATACTCCTTTTCAGTGGTTTGGTGTGACTAAGGATGCTGAAAAGCGTTTGAAAAAGTTGGATAAGGATTTGGGTAAGTTGGGAGTGGATTTTCGGCCTGAAAGTTATAATTGGTCTGTTATTCAAGCGTTGATTTCACGGGGGGATAGACGGCTTTCTTTTTTGCTGGAGTTGGTTAGGGGTTATGGGGATACGCTGGGAAGTTATCGCCGTGCTTTTAAGGAGTTGAAGGGTAAACTTCCAGGTCTGGATTTTTATGTTTTTGAGAATTGGGATGTGGAGAATTTTTTGCCTTGGGGTCATTTACATGGGCCTTTGCCGGTGGGGGTTTTGAGGAAGCATTTAGAGTCGGCGATGGAGTTTTTTGAATCGCCGGTTAATGCAGATTAATGCTAAGGAGTTTTTGGTTTATAAATTAGGTGTGTTAGAATTTTTTAGTTGTGTTTTTGAGGAGTTGTTTTATGGATAGTTCGGCGGAGTTTTATTGTGCTTTTTGTGGGGAGGTTAATTATACTTTTATTGATTTTGGGGGCGGTTCTTTTCAGTCCTATGTGGAGGATTGTCAGGTTTGTTGTCAGCCGAATATTTTGTTTGTTCAAGTTGATGAAGATTCACTGGAAATTGAGATTAATTCAGAACCAGAAAGTTAATTGTACAAGTTTTTAACGGCCTGGAATTTTTAAAAAACCGAAAAATTAGGTTTTTTTGAGTATAGAAAAACGACAAAAATTTAAGGATAAATAAAAAATTTATGTTACATTTTGAACGTTCTATTTTGATTAATGCGCCGGTTGATGTGGTTTGGAATTTTCACGAAAAACCTGATATTTTACAAGTTTTGACTCCACCTTGGCAGCCGGTTGAGGTTATTCGTCGGGAGGGTGGTTTGGATGTGGGGGCAATTTCGGAGTTTCGGCTTTGGTTGGGGCCGGTTCCTGTTCGCTGGTTGGCTGAACATTCAGAGTGTGAGAAATATCGCTTTTTTACGGATGTTCAAGTTGAGGGGCCGGTTGTTAGTTGGGTTCACCGGCACGTTTTTGAAGAGAAAAATAATAGGACAAAATTAACTGATGCGATTGATTTTGAGTTACCTGGGAGTTTGGTGGCTGAGGCTGCAATTGGATGGTGGGTTTATTCTCGTTTAGAGGATATGTTTAGATATCGCCATGATGTGACGAAACGGGAGTGTGAAGGCCGGTGATCCGTACGAAATGTTTTTAGATTTTTTGAACGCAATATTGTGTCTTTCAGGTTTTTAAAAGGTTTTTAGAATTAGGGTTTATTTTATAAATCCTTTTGTTGGCTTATTCTAGGGAGATGAAAAAGGCTATAAAGAATACTTGTTAGTACTTTTTAAAATTCCTTCAAAATTAACGGTAATAAATCATAGAAAAAAGTGATTATGTGGGGCAAAAAATTGGCTTAAAACTAGGAAAAAATATCAACTTTGGAAAACTCGATAAAAATCTTATAAAAACAAAGGGGAGTGGTGGCAAAGTTGACAAACTGCGTTAAACTACACAAGAGAAACTGGTTTCAACCGGCCCCCACTATCGCGCCGCAAATATGGAATCCTGGGAATTTTTAATACAAAAAGAAGGTGATCGAACCTGGCTGCCCCTAGAATCACCCGAAGTCGAAATTCTGGAAGGCCGGTATCGAATGGTGGCCCGTTGTAGCCGGCCAAACGAAAACATCGAAATTACAGTTTGCCACGAAACCATCGACGAAATTCCCCCAAAACGTCGATTACAAAGACGCACCCGCACAAGCAATCCCGAAGGTTTAATTGTTATATTGCCTTACACTCGCCTCAAACCGGGGATTTGGGAATTCAGCTGTACTGGGGTGGATGTAATATCAGACTCAAGTGGCAACAACTGGCATCGTAGTGTCCAACTTGAAGTTTTATCCGTTGATGAAGAATCTATGCCCTTAACGCCGGAAGGGACTTCCCTAGAGGTTGAGATGCCTGATCTGGGGGATATTGAGAAGGTTATAAGCTTGGAGGAAAGAACAACGCTGAAGCCGTTTGAGGGGGAAATTAAGCAACAACCTCAAGAAGAAATAGAGAAAAAATCAATTACCCAAGGTGGTAATGATCAAGATTCTGAGTTTTCTGCTTCTAGCAGATCAGCTTTTTTTGAACCAAAAAATCAAAAATTACAACTTTCTCTTAACCACACAAGTTATATCGGTGGACAAGGGCAACCGGTTATCATAACAGGCACAATCTTAGGAGAGTCAGAGGAACCTTTAAGCGGATATCAAATACACATTCAACTCAGAGATCCGCAAATAAGCCGTATCCTGGCGGAAGTGAGTCTTGATATTGCTTCAACTGTTCCACCTATTCCGTTTTCTTGTGGCCTGAATATTCCTCCTAATGCTGAAACGCGGCTAATTTTGGGAGAGGTAAAACTTTATTCAAATTCTTCTCAAATTATTGATAGTAAGCCTTTTACTATTACTGCGGATCTTGGAGATTTGTTTGATGAGATTGTTGAACAATTAAGTGATCAAGAATATGTTGATCTTTCTTCGGAACCTTTCGATAAACGATTAGGAGAAGTTTTAGATCAATCGTATCAAGAGTTATTAGAAACTATCGACCGAAGTCAGCCAATTAGTTTTGAACCGGCCCCTAATACGGTTTTACCGCCGCTGCTAAACAAACCGAAGACTTTAAAATCTAACACGCCAAAACCTTTAGATTTACCTTCTTTGCCGCGTTTTGGGTCATCTCCTCCGCGTCAAAGGCCATCGGTGACTCCAACTCCTCAAGCTGTCCCAGAACCAACTTCTGAGGGGCCGGTGGAATTGGAAGAAGAGGAAATTAGCTTAGAAATTCCGGCAAATGAAGAAAGTCTGACCCCAGAACCGGCCAAGGGGGAACCTGAAACGGTGGTTAAATCACCTCTGGATGAGGCTTTCCAATCGCTTAATCTGCCGGATCGTTTTTGGTCGCGGTTAAATGCTTTGGCTGCGGATGAAGAACTTTCAGAGATTTTGAAAGCGGACTTACCGAAACCGGCCCAAAAAGAAACCAACCTAGAACTTGAAAAGCCTAGCCGGCCAAAAACCGCCCAAGAATGGGATTATCAAGAATTTGTTATTGAAGATGAACCGACAGCTTTAATGCCAAAAAAACCTCAACCGGTAGAACCAGAGGAAGAACCGGGTTTGATTTTACCGAAGGACGAACCTGTGCCGGTGCCGGTGTTGGAACTTCCGAAGGATGCGTTAATAGCCGGTCGTACGGTCAAAATTAAAATCCGACTTCCCGATATCCAACCTCGAATTTACGTTAAAGTCTGGCTACAAGACCGCTCAGCCCGCCTCATCTTAGATGGCCCTTACTGGGTAACAGATTTTATGCCTAGTGTTTGGGGAGGTAAAGAGGGCACAGTACAACTGATGATTCCCTATGGAAGTTTTGAAATACAATTTCAAGCAATAGCAATGGAAATGCAAACACAAAGAGAAAGTTACAAAATCTCTATTTCCCGCGAAGTTACACCACCTTCACCACCTTCTTTACCCCTCGAATAAGTTGGCTTAAACCCTTATTCTAATAAGTTTTAAAAAACCGTCTAACACAAAGCTAGACGGTTTTTTTTAGTATTTAATTCCTGAAATTGAGATTTTTTACAGAGAAGAACCCAAACCAGCGTAGGCTCCGTAAAAGAAAATACCAACAAGTGTGATTACGCCAAGACCGGCAACGGTTGCAACCACCCACAAAGGAATTCTGCCCGATTGAAAAGAGTTCACTGTTTCTACCTCTTAATTGAAAAATTTAAAAAAACCCGATAAACGGGTTTAAAAGCTTAACTTCCTGTTAGTTAAAGAAATAACTAGAAAACAGGATACCCAGAGTAAAAATCATTAACAAACCCAGATAAAGAGAGGTGCGGTTTAATTCAACTGGCTGATTATTTGGGTTAGGACTACGAGCGGGCATAGATTTCTCCTATCGTTGGATAAATTGCATAGCGGCGATAGCGCCTAAAAAGAAAATTGTGGGAACACCCAAGGTGTGAACTGCCAACCAGCGGACAGTAAAAATAGGATAAGAAATGGGTTCGTTTGCTCTATTGCTTGTCATGGTCTTATTCTCCTAAGACACTATTTAATAAATTGGTCAATTTGTTGTTTTGACTCAAAACGATCTTGAACAATTGGCAATTCTTGACGAGTTTGAGTGAAATATTCATCAGGACGCGGTGTGCCGAAGGCATCATAAGCTAAACCCGTGCTTACAAAGAGCCAGCCAGCAATAAATAGCATCGGAATAGTGATGCTGTGAATAACCCAGTAACGGATACTGGTAATAATATCGGAAAAAGGACGCTCACCTGTTGATCCGCCAGCCATGTTGTTTCCTCCCAAAGACGACAGCGAAAAACTTAATCTATATGATACGAAACTTCAACGTTTCTAACAAGCGTTACCTTGCGATTTTTTGAAGTTTTTTGAGTTTTTAGCAGCTAAACGCAAGACTTTTTGAAGCCGGTTTTTATACCGGCAGGTTTTTGTTAAGCGCTTATGCAGCAGCAGAGGTTTGTTGATATTTCAACAAAATACCTTGTTGACCAATGATAAAGCCTGAGTCGGGCGAAACAAAGACTATTTTGTAAAAGTTTGAGGGGACTTCTTCAACAGCACGGTCTTTTTGCCAAGTTTTGCCACCATCCAAACTGCACAGTAATTGACCGCTACCACCAGCCAGCCAAACTTCTGAAGGATTACGATAGGCCAGGTCTAATAGTCCCCAACTGGTAGAGAGTTCGGGAAATGAAGCTTTTTCCCATTCTTCGGGGTTTTCAGGGTTGGTAAATTGGACTTGACCGCCTCTAGCCAGCATCCAAAGGTTGCCATCTGGGGTAAAGCCCATGTTTTGAACACGGCGAGAGCTATTGCGGTTGTGGGGTGTCCAGGCGTTTTGGCCGGGTTCCCAGACGGAGTAGAAGTTACCTTTGGCGGAGACTGCGACATATTTGCCATCAGCCGAGCGCTGCATATTGCGGACGACACCGACAGCTTCTTGTACTAGTGCTTTCCAGTTTTGGCCGCCGTCGGATGTCTGGTAAATGGCTCCGACGTTGGTTGTCATTTCGGCGCTATTGGGGCCGAGGGCCAAGATTGTGAGAGGTGTGCCGGGGAGTTTGCTACTGAGGGGGATGCGTTCCCAGGTTTGGCCTTCGTTGTTGGTGTGGAGCAAGATCGATGGTTCGCCAATAATCCAGCCTTCTTTACCAGAAAAGCTTACAGATGTCAAGCGAGCTTTTGTATCTTCTTCAAGGTTGATGGGTTTTTGTTGCCAAGTGCTGCCCCCATCGGTGGTTTCAAGGAGGGTGGCTTCGCTGCCAACGATCCAGCCGTGTTGGGGGTTGCCGGTGAAGGCGATGTCTTGGAGGTTGGCGGTGCTTGGTAGTTGGATGACTTGCCAGGGGTTGGTGAGGGTGGTGGGAATTTTGCTGCATCCCACACACAAGAGGACAGCGACGAGTAAGGGGAGAATTCGTTTAAATAAAGTCTGGATTGAGTACATTGCTAGTTATATGGATCTGTTGGTTTTGGGTGGAGTAGGGGGCATTTGATGCTTTGTGATATCGGCTTACTGTAAACCGTAGAGGCTGAGGAAGAATATCACTGCTACTCCCAAGGCGCTAAATATGAGAATGTTTTTTTGGCTGGGGGTTAGGGTGTTTACTCCTAAGCCAAAACCTAAGTTTTCTTTAAATCCAGAGGCGGTGCCGGCGGGGCCAATGTTTGTAAAGGCGGTGGTTTTTGCTCCACAGACGGGACAGCGCCAGTTTATGGGGAGTTCTTTAAAGGGGGTGTCGGCGGCAATGTCTCGTTTAGAGTCTCCTTTGAGGGGTTCGTAAACGTATCCGCAGGAGCGACATTCGTATTGGTCGAGGTTGGTTGTGTCAAGAGGTTCGGGACTCATGGCTTCGTAACGATAGGGTTTGAGGAGACAACTGGCCGGTGGAGAAACGCAGGGTTTTTTCTGGTTTGTCTTTCGGGTAGGAGCTTGGCCCTACTAATCCGGGCGCTACGGCAAGGGTCAATAGCTATGATATTAAAATGTGATGCTTTTTTGTTAAAGTTTGTCAAGAATTTTGCTAAATTTTTAATTTTTGCTTGGGGAAGAGGTTGGGTACGGTTGCTTTGTGGTGTTTGTTTTTGAAGGGTTGGGTTCTATAGAAATAATATTGAAGGTTCATAAGTATTTCTTTAAGGAAGTATCTGCTACTAATATTTATTTGGGGGTGAAAGGTTGAGTTTTGGGGAACTTGGGTCTGGTTTGATTTTTGGTTTGATGTTGGATAGGGGCCGGTTTTTGCTGAAGAGTTGGGTTTGGGGCTGGCAAATCTTAGGCATATATAATGTAATGTAAAGAATCGAAACAAACGTAACTTTACCCTTGGGTCTTTATTTATTGTGTTTGTCCTCAGCGGTTATGAGTATTTCCTGGGCTTTTTAATTATCAGCAGTCTGGTGCCGGTTCTGGCGCTGGGTGCATCGAAGTTACTACGGCCCAAAGGTACTAGTGTGCAACGGCGCACTACTTACGAGTCGGGGATGGAGCCTATTGGTGGGGCTTGGATTCAGTTCAACATCCGCTACTATATGTTTGCTTTGGTTTTTGTGGTTTTTGATGTTGAGACTGTGTTCTTGTATCCCTGGGCTGTGGCTTTCCACCGGCTAGGTCTGTTGGCGTTTATTGAAGCCCTTGTGTTTATTGGAATTCTGGTGATTGCTCTGGTTTATGCTTGGCGCAAAGGAGCCTTGGAATGGTCTTAAATACGACGAATAATAAAGGGCTGCTTAACCCGGTTGAACGGCCCCAAGTGACGAGCGAGTTGTCGGAAAATGTGATTCTGACTTCGGTTGATGATTTGTATAACTGGGCTCGGCTTTCGAGTTTGTGGCCTTTGATGTATGGAACTGCTTGCTGTTTTATTGAGCTTGCGGGGATGATTGGTAGCCGGTTTGATTTTGACCGGTTTGGTTTGGTGCCTCGTTCTTCGCCGCGTCAGGCGGATTTAATTATTACGGCGGGTACGATTACGATGAAGTATGCGCCGGCTCTGGTTCGGTTGTATGAGCAAATGCCTGAGCCTAAGTATGTAATTGCGATGGGTGCTTGTACGATTACTGGGGGGATGTTTAGTGTGGATTCTCCGACGGCGGTTCGGGGGGTGGATAAGTTGATTCCGGTGGATTTGTATATTCCGGGGTGTCCACCGCGTCCAGAGGCGATTATGGATGCGATTATTAAGTTGCGTAAAAAGGTTTCTAATGATTCGATTCAGGAACGGGGGAATTTACAGCAAACTCACCGTTTTTATACTCGTAAGCATGGTATGAAGCCGGTTCCTGATATTTTGAATGGGACTTATTTGGCTTCGCCTACTCGTCAGGTTCCGCCGAAGGAGTTAACGGAGGCTATTGGGATGCCTGTTCCTCCTGCTTTGTTGACGGCTCAAAAGGAGGTGTCTGGTGGCTGAAGAGAAGCAGATTGTAGAGGCCGGTAAGGTTTCTAAGTGGTTGATGGAAAATGGTTTTGAGCATGAGGCTTTAGCGACGGATCATTTGGGTGTGGAGTTGATTAAGGTTGAACGGGAGTTTTTGCTTCCGTTGGCAACTGCTCTCTATGCTTATGGTTTTAATTGTTTGCAGTGTCAGGGTGCTTATGATGTGGGCCCTGGTGATGAGTTGGTGAGTTTTTATCACTTGATTAAGATTGGTGATAATGTGACTCAGCCGGAGGAGGTGCGGGTGAAGGTGTTTTTGCCGCGTGATGATGCACGGGTGCCTTCGGTTTTTTGGATTTGGAAGGCTGCGGATTGGCAGGAACGTGAGTCTTACGATATGTATGGGATTGTGTATGAGGGTCATCCAAATTTGAAACGGATTTTGATGCCTGAAGATTGGGTGGGCTGGCCTTTGCGTAAGGATTATGTTTCGCCTGAGTTTTTTGAGTTACAAGATGCTTATTAAGGGTGTTTTGTAATAGCTATTTTGGGGCCGGTATTCCATGTTTTTAAGGGGGTGCCGGTTTTTTTTATTGGTTTTAGAAAGCTTATTTACCACATAAATGAAAGGTCTTATAAAGGTAGGATGAGTGATGAATCAGTGATTTTTTTGGCATATTTTGAGTTTTTTTAAGGCTTCTGGATGGCTGGCAAAGTAATATTTTAGCCATTCACAGCCTCGACAAAGGAGTTCTTCTAAGGTTTCAACTTGCCACAGTATTACGGTTCCGTCATAAGAGCCGGTGGCGAGAAGTTTACTATCTGGGCTAAAAGTGATAGTATTAATTTCTTCTTCATGTCCACTGAAGATTGCTATTTGATTGCCCTCTAAATCCCAAACTCTCGCAGTTTTATCTGCTGAAGCCGTAGCTAACATTTGTCCATTAGGGCTAAAACAAAGGCTCAAAATTTTATCTTGATGACCTGTGAATTCTGCTATTAGATTGCCCTCTAAATCCCAGAGTCGTGCTTTGCGATCTGCTGTAGCAATAGCAAGATATTTTCCGTCTGGGCTAAAACTGACATAATGCCCGGAAAATTCTTGTATCTGGTTTCCAGATAAGTCCCATAGCTTTGTTATGCCCTCTTGTGAGGCGCTGGCGATGTAATTTCCATCATCACTAAAGCTGATACTGGTAATAGGTTCTTCATGTCCTATAAATTCTGCAATTTGATTACCATAAAAGTCCCACAGATTTATTCTGCCACCAATTGAGCCTGTGGCTATATGTTCGTTATTGGGGCTAAAGCTGAGGGTTATAAGGGTGAATTCATCGTTTGTAAATTCAGTTGTTTGTTTGTTAGATAAATTCAACAATTCTACTGTGCCGTTTTGTGAGGTTGTACCGAGATATTGTCCATCGTTACTAAAGCTTATGCTTGTTAATTCTTCGTCATTGTATTGGAGTTGGGCTAACTGGTTGCCGACAAAATCCCATAAGATTATTGTTCCGTCTAATGAGGCTGTTGCTATCTGTTTTCCATTAGGATTAAAGCTGATGCCGGCAATTACGTTTTGATAAGCAGGGAATTTAACAAAATAGTTTTCCGGCGCGTTTTCCCAAAGACATATTGTGTCATCTTCCCCCGCTGAAATAAAGTATTTGCCATCGGGGCAAAAACTTATATCAAGGACTTCATTTTGATGGCCTTTAAATTCTATAGGTGGGTTGACATCAAAACCCCATAAAATTATTCTACCGTCTCCTAATCCAATCGCTAAGTAGTTTTCATCGGGGCTAAAGTTAATGGTGCTGACAAAACTGCGAGGCTCTATAAAGGTTTTTGTTTTAGTGCCAGATAAATTCCACAGTTTGGCTGTTCCATCTTCTGAGCAAGTGGCTATAGCCGTTCCACGAGGGCTAAATTTAATGTCTGTAACTGACAATTGGTGTCCGTAAAATTCCGTTAATTGATTTCCGATTAAATCCCATAAGTGGCTAGTGAAGTCGTAGGAGCCGGTGGCGATGAATTTTCCATCGGGACTAAAGCTAATACTTGTAAATGAAATGCCTTCTCCAAATTGCTCTATTTTATTTCCAAATAAGTCCCATAAAATGATCCCATCATAGCTGGAAGCGGCGGCTATATACTGTCCATCGTGGCTAAAGCAAAGGCTTGTTATTCCGCTTTGCTCGTCGGGAAATTCTCTTATTTTATTGCCAGATAAATCCCATAGGTTGATGCCGTCTTCTGAGCCGGTAGCGATGTATTTTCCATCGGGGCTAAAACTCATGGTTGTAAATACGAAATTCTGCGGCATCAATTCAGCTAATTGGTTTCCATATAAATCCCATAGGACTATTTCAAAGTCATCTAATAAACCGGCTATTACCTTTCCATCTGGGCTCAGGATCGCCTTACTAAGTGAGCCTGCTACATCGCAGGGGTAAGGTTCTTGGGGATCATAGCTTACAGCTAGTTGGCAGCCTTGTCCGACACTAAATTGATTTCGTTGTTGAATTTTGGCCAGAATTCGCTGTAAGGCAAACAATGGTGTTTTCGTAGGATATTCGGTCAATAAATGATCATTTTTTACCATTTCTTGCAATGCTTGACCGGCTTCTATTGCTAATAGCAAGGCTTCTATTTGTCTGCCTTCATATTCAAAAAGCTCGATAGCTCTGGAGGCCAAACTTTCCAGCTTTGCAGCTTTTTTAGCTTCTTTGAGAAGATTTTGGGATTCTTGTAAAGCAAATTGTTGGCTTGCACTTAAAAACTGATAATCAACATCGCTTAGACTTTTATCTTTTGCCCATGCTAATGCGCCATCTAAAGCTTGCCCTTTTAATAAGCGGGATTCATCCTGCCGGCCTGATGCTAACCAAGCAGAAATCGCTTCATTATAAGGTCGCAATTTAGCTAATTGCTCGTTAACCCAAGCCTGACTAAAAACTTGTTTATAGATGGAGTTATAAACTTTTAAATGCCCCTTATTTTTGGCAACTAATCCCGATAACCTTAATTCTATTTGTTCCGAAATACAACCAGCTGCTATTTCTCCATGTTGCAAAATTTGTTGATATAAACCCAACAATCTACCGGCCCGTTTTTCATTTCTGAGGAGCCGATCACGAATGGTTTTTAAATGTTCTGGCTCATCTTGAGATTCCCAATTGTCGATGATGTATTTATGCACTAAGTCCTGGATATTTGGATGGCTACTTTCTGATTTTTCAAAAACTAGCTTACACAATTTCTGGGTCAGAAACGGTTGCCCTCCTGTCCATTTTAATATTTCTTGTAAGACTGTTTCTGGATTTTCTACCTTTTCTGCTAATCCCTTGGTTAAAGATAATTTTGCTTCTTCAAAAGTAAAGCCGGTTAGTTCTATTGCTCGGCCAATATTAAAGGGAGTCCGCGTTTTATCTTGAATTAAATCGGATGGGGTTGCTACTCCTAAAAGGCAAAATGTAAGACGATTGTATTCTGGATTATCCACGCGCTGGTTATAGCACGCACGGATCAATGCAAAAAAATCATCTTTGAATTCACTTTTTATAATAGCATCAATTTCATCAATAAAAATGACTAAATTTTCTGAGTAATTGGCTAAAATTAATTCTTCAATTAAAAGAGTTAAACGCTGGGCCGGTGATAACAAATCATGTTCGCGCCACCACTTAAAACAATTCACTTTTCCGACTAGAGAAAATCCTTTTATTAACGCAAAAGCAATCGCCCCATACCAGTTTTCTGCTGTAGCAGACTGGCTACCAATTTGCGTGATATCAATTGAAGCGCAGGGGATGCCTTCTGCTTGTAAATTTTTCATTGTTCGCACGCGCAAGCTAGATTTACCCATTTGCCTCGAATTAAGCACATAACAAAGATCAAGCGCTTTTAAAGCTTGATACAAATCAAAATCTGCTTGACGGAGAACGTAAGTAGGATGCTGATACTCTAAACTTCCACCGACTTGATATCTATAAACTGTCATAAAATTACTCAAATTTTTATGTTAATCGTTAAGACGCGGAGCAAAATAAAGGCGATATAAGTGACATTTGGGACTGCTATAATCTCCGTGTCGGTTAATCAATCCCATGCTGTCTAATTTATATCCCAGCATTGTCTCAATTTTCACAGGTTCAGGGGAATTAACCACTTGTTTTAACGCTACTGCTAGTTTGGGATGCTGTTGTAAGGTTTCTAGGTGCCGCCGTAAATGTTCGCTATAAATACCGGCATCTGTTGCTGCATTTTTTAGCAATTCTTCTAGTTTTAAATGCCGATTTGCTAGGTTATAAAGTGCCAACCTAATTAAATAAGGGTGTCCTCCTACCATTTTCATTAAGTGCTGCATCGGCTCATTTTTCCACTCTAAATTGTGAAGATGAGCCAAATTTTGCACCTCTGCCTCGCTAAACTCTTTTAACTCCACCGGCAACCCAACATTAAAGGGAGATTGGTTAATATCTAATCGTCCATAATCTTCTGTGGAATGAACAACAATTAAACGCAGTTGTTTCCAAATATCTGCTGTCTTTGCCTCCTCATGCCAACTTCGTAGCATGGGAAAAAATTCCTGCGAAATGTTTGGAAAATCAAAGATTCTATCCACTTCATCCAATGCGACAACAAGGGGAGTTTCTATTTGCTGTAATAAATAAGAATCAAAATAATTTTTACAGCTAGATTTGCTGCCTATCATTTCTTCATCCCAATAATCATCAATTTGATTAGGGATTTTTAGTTGCAGGCTAATATAAGCACTGAACCATCGTAAAAAACTATCGAGATTGCTAAATTGCCGTGCGTCTGCTTCTCGCAAATTTAAGCGAACTGTTTTATAATTTTGATTGCCGGCGTGTTCAATAATTCTATCTAGCAGGGAAGTTTTTCCCATTTGCTTAGGTGCTTTAATACGAATTAAGGCACCAGATCGCAAAATTTCTTCTTTACAAACTGTTTCGATGTTATCGCGTTCAAGGTAAAAAGAAGAAGTTAAAGGCACCGGCCCTTGAGGAAATTCTATCTCTACCATTGGTATTTCTCCGAGGTATTTTTTCATTACTTCAAAATTGACTAATTGAGGCCGGTGCTTGACAAAAATTTCGACCAAGCACTGACGCTGACGAAAATGCTCTCCTTCTTCATTGCTAAAACCAAATTTACCGCAGATATTAGCAATATGGTGTCTGATATTTGATGGCGTAACATCCATCAACTCAGCGATTTTTTCGTCTGCGTTTCCATCCAAAAAAAGCCTTAAAGTTTGTTTTTGCTTGGGCGTTAATTGTTCGTATCTTTCATTAAACTCTTTTTTGTTCATAGTTTACATTTTACAGTTTTAAAAACCTAAACTGTGTTTGTGAAAAAAAATTCACAAATTTACTCTAAATTTCAATTTTGGGAATTTTTGATAGATTTTAGTACCATTTAGCCTTCTTTTTAAAACCTGTTATATCGTCATAAGTGTAGTGAAGAACAACGAAATGACTGAGGGTTAACTGATGAAATCCAAATTACCAAAAGATAGTCTTCCTGAAAGTACAAACTCTCAAATAGAGTGGTATCAACCCATCATTCCGGGGCTAGAAGAATTTATGGCTCAACTCAATCAACAACCCAAAACCACCGACCAACCACAATCTAAATAAGGAATAAATTACCATGATCTCTGCCAACATTCAAAACATAACCGGCTTTGATATCTCCACCCTAGTAAAATTTAAACCACCCCGCGCTCATTGTCCAAAATGCCTTGCCCTTCTCAAATCTATTCCTCGTATGAATAACCAAGGAGAAATTGTCTGTCCTGTTTGTGATTTCAAGGTAGCAATTTATCCTCATTCTTTAATTGATTCCTACGAACAATACCGCATTTTTTTCCGAAATCAAGGACTTTACCTAGATTTTAATAACCTTGATGAACACTGCCGCCAACTCGCTTTAATCGCTAATGAAATGCAATATAAACCCCTCGATTTTCCACCCCTAAAGGCATTACTCGCCAGCCTAAATACAGCCCAGCAATTTATCCATATTACTTCTTACGGAATTAGCCCAGAGTTTCTGCTGACGCTAAAATTATTATCCTACCGGCTTGCTGTGCGGGGAATTATTTCGGTGCCGGTAGAGCAAAGTTGGCTTTTATCGGAACTGAGTAACTATGCAATTGAAGGCGCAAATATTCAACTCAAAGTTATTTCTGCTTGTCGTCAAAGTTGGAATCTTTACCCCCATCAAAAACTTATTATTATTGATGGTTTAATGGCTTTCAAAGGCAGCGCCAATTTAACTTTAACAGGCTGGCGAAAAGCTGCACGAGGCTATGACGAAGTAGAAATTATTACCGATATTGAAAAAGTGATAACCCTCCATAATTGCTATTTTTCCCCTATTTGGGCAAACCTAAGCGAATACGGCGAAACTATCAATATCGCAGCCTAAAAAAAAGGCCGGCCCGCACCGGCCCCTATTTTTCTAACCATAAACGCCCACGAAAAAGTAAACCATCTAAATCATTTTCTAATATTCCAATTTCCCATAAACGCGCTGTCCCATCGGCAGAACCACTCAATAAAAATTGACTATCGGGACTAAAAACAACACTCCAAACCCATCCATAATGCCCATTAAATTGCTTAATTTCTGTTCCTTCTAAATCCCACAATCGAACGCTACTATCGGCGGAAGCTGTTGCAATATAATTACCATTAGGGCTGAAACATACGCTTAAAACTGCCCCATGATGCCCCTTAAAAAGGGCAAGTTGATTTCCATTTAAATTCCATAATCTTGCTGTACCATCTTCAGATCCAGTTAATATAAATTCGCCATCATTGCTAAAACTGACTGCCCAAACTAAGCCTTGATGACCTTTAAATTCTGTGATAATTTGACCAGAAATATCCCATAGTTTTGCGGTACAATCTGCGGAAGCGGTGGCAATTTTGTCGTTTTTGGGGCTAAAGGCGACATCATATACCCAGTCTTGATGTCCTTTTAAAATAGTTTGTTGTTTTCCTGCTAAATTCCATATCCTTGCTGTGCGATCTACGGAAGAAGTTGCAATTAATTTATTGTCTGAATTAAAACTTACTCCTAAAACCCAACCGCTGTGCCCTTTGCATTCCGTTAATAACTCTCCGTTAGACTTCCAAATTTTTGCTGTTTTATCTTGAGAAGCTGTTGCAATTAAGGCATTATTAGGGCTAAATTTTACACAAGAAACCCAACCTTTATGAGCATGAATTTCTTTAATTTTTTTGCCAGAGATATCCCATAATTTAACGCTACCATTATAAGAAGCTGTGGCAATTTCGTTAGTGGAGGGGCTAAAACTCACACTTAAAACTTTATCAAAATCCTCTTGAAATGTTGTTTTTTGCTTGCCAGAAATATCCCATAATCTCACTATACCTTCGCCGGTGCCGGTAGCTAAATATTTACCATTTGGACTAAAACAAAGGCTACTGGCAGTTCCTTGATGCCCTTTAAATCTGTGAATTTCTTTACCGGATAAATCCCATAATATTGCTGTTCCATCAAACGATCCTGTCGCTATATATTGACCATTTGGACTAAAACAAACACTCTTTACCCAGCCAGTATGCCCTTTAAATTCAGCCTTAATTTTTCCTTTTAAATTCCATAGTTTTGCGGTTAAATCTGCTGAAGCTGTGGCAATATATTCGCCATTTGGACTAAAACAAACACTTAATACCCATCCATCTGTAGCTTTAATTTTTTTAAGTTCTTTTCCGTTAAAATCCCATATCCTAAATGTACCATCTTCTGATGCCGTGACAACGTTTTTTTTATGGGGATGAAAACTTATATCTGTTACCCAGCCTTGATGATTTTTAAATGTAGTTATTAATTTAAATTTTTGATTCCAAATTTTTGCCTTACCATCTTCAGAAGCGGTGGCTATTAACTGGCCACAATTCCTAAAAATAACATTAGTAATTTTGCGAGAATGTGCTTTAAATTCATATACCAATTTTCCAGCAATATTCCATACTTTTATTAACCCATTTTCACAGCCAGTTAATACTAAATCTCCTTTATTATTAAAAGTTATGGCTGTCACGCTTCCTGGATGATCTTTTAATTCTAAATATTTATTTCCAGCTAAATCCCATAAAATAGCAGTACAATCGTTAGAAGCTGTGGCAATATAATTATTTTGGGGACTAAAACTTACAAAATTAATAGCACCTTTATGTTCTTTAAATTGATTTTTTTCTTGGATTGTATCTAAAATTTTTTGTAAAGCTTGCACAGGACTAGTAATCGAATAACCAGATAATTCTTGATTTTTTTTTCGCCACTTTTGCAAGTCTTTTCCTGCTTGCATTGCTAACATCAACCCTTCAAATTCTTTGCCTTCAACTTCAAATAACCTTAAAGCTTCTCCTCCTTGTCTTTCTATTTTAGTACCAATTCTTGCTTGTTTCAGCATTTTATCTGCTTGTTTTTTTGCTTCGGTTAATATTTGTTTTGCTTGTCTTTCTGCCTGTAATTCTAATTGAATTTGTACCCGATCTAAGCGCTGACTTTCTGCCAAAAAATCATCATCTTCTACACTTAAACTTTTCCCAGCTTTCCATTTTAATGCCTCTTGTAAAGCTTCTCCGCGCAAAAGTCGAGAAACATCAAGTCGGTTTGATTCCAACCAAGCTTTAATTGCTTGACTATAGGGACGCAATGTAGTTAATTGTTGATTAACCCAAGTTTGATCAAAAACTTTCTCATAAATGGGGTTATAAACTTTTAGTTTTCCCTTTGTTTTAATAACTAAACCAGACAATCTTAACTCCATTTCTTCGGGTGAATCTGGAAGACAAACTTCATTTTTTTGTAAAATTTCTTGATATATTCCTAGCAAACGACCGGCTCGTTTTTCATTACATAAAAGCCGGTTTCTAATGGTTCTTAAATGTTCTGGTTCATCCTGAGATTCCCAATTTTTAATAATGTAATTTTTAACATAATCTTCCACTGAAATTGATTCTTCGTTCTTAATATTAGAATTTTGAAGCAATTGGCATAACTTTTGCGTAAGAAATGGTTGTCCTCCCGTCCAATTTAAAATTTCCTTAATAACTTTTTGAGGATTTTTGAACTTGTCTGCCAAACCGCTACTTAAAGCTAAATTTGCCTCATCGAAAGTAAAACCGGCTAACTCAATTGCCCTACCAATATTAAAAGGAGTACGGTTTTTATCTTCCATCAAATCCGAAGGAGTAGCAACTCCTAACAAACAAAAAGTTAACCGATGATATTGGAAATTTTCTGGTCTTTGATTATAACAAGAGCGAATAAATGCAAAAAAATCATCCTTAAAAGGCACAGAAATAATACTATCAATTTCATCAAGAAAAATTACAATTTTTTCTAAAAATTCTTCTAACAAAACCTCCTCAATAAAAGCTTGTAACCGCTGCACCGGCAACAGCCCCTCCCGCTGATACCACCACTTTTTAAAATCTATTTTTTTCGTCAAACCAAAGCCGCGCAACAACTCGGAAACAACCCCTCCATACCACTCACTCGGACCACCAAAACTCCCCAACCGAGTTAAATCAATCGAAGCACATTTAACCCCCTCAGCTTTTAATTTTTTCATAGCTTGCACCCGCAAACTAGACTTTCCCATTTGCCGAGAATTCAAAACATAACAAAACTCCCCATCTTTTAACCAATGATACAAATCAAAATCAGCTTTCCGACTTACATAACTTGGATGTTGATACTCCAAACTGCCACCAACTTGATATTTATAACTCATAAAAAACACCCCTAAAAATCATAAATTAATTCAAATAAAATGGTTTAATTATTACAACAATCGCTCACGAAAATATTGCCGATACAATTCACATCTAGGAATACTTAAATCTCCCAAACGCTGAATCAAACCCATACTATATAATTTATAACCTTGCAAAGTTTCCACACGCACCGGCCCATCAGAAGTTACCACATCTTTTAATGCTGCTTCCAACTTAAAATGCTCCTTTAAAACATCCAAATGTCGGCGTAAATGATCACCATAAATACCCGCATCGGTCATCGCTTCTTGTAACAATTCATTTAAAGTTTTTTGCGAACGAACAAGATGATAAAACATCAACCGAATTAAATAAGGATGCCCCCCCACCATCTTCACCAAACGAGATAAACCATCTTCACCAATTTGCCTTTCCCAATCAAGAGAATGTTGCCTTCCTAAAGATTCCACTTCCGCCAAATTAAACTCCCGTAATTCCACCGGCAGCCCCACATTAAAGGGCGACTGATTTATATCTAACTTTCCGTAGTATTCCGTTGAATAAACGACAATTAAGCGCAACTTTTCCCACACTTCCATTGCTTTAGCTTCCTCATGCCAACTTCGCAACATCGGGAAAAATTGATCGGCAATTTCTGGATACTGAAACACCCTATCTACCTCATCCAAAGCCAAAACCAAAGGCGTATTAATTTCCTCCAGAATACTTGCCTCAAAATAAGTTGTGCAGCTAACAATACTCCCCCTTTCTTCATCCCAATACTCACTTAAATTTGCTGACTTTTTCAACTTTTGACTGGCATAGGCACACAACCACTTTAAAAACTTATCTAAATCACTAAATACTGCCTTTTCAGCCTGCAAAAAATTTAAAGTAACCGTTTTATATCCCAAGTTTTTACTCTCTTCTAAAATTCTATTTAGCAGAGAAGTTTTACCCATTTGTTTTGGGGCTTTAATATTAATCAAAGACCCTGGTTTGCGGAGGGATTCATAACACTCATTTTCCATAGGAATTCGATTAATATAAAAAGCTGAATTCAAAGCCACCGCCCCTTCAGGAAACTCTAATTTTAGAGTTGTTTTTGTCTCTAAACTTTCCTGATTTATTTGATGTTCTTGGGCTTTTCTTTGCAAACCGGCACGAAAGTTAGTTTTACTTACTTCTTCCCCTAAAGCTTTAGATAACATCCGCCAAAGTTTAGGGCCCACTGTTCGCTGAAGATAGTTAGTTGCATATTCAGAATTTTCTGCCATTTCTTCATAGGTTTTATTTTCCCACGCCCCCCGCAAAATAACAATTTCCACATCACTAAGGTGTTTTTTAGTATGCTTAAATACCGCTTGATCTGCTACTTTAAAAGCTTGTTCAAAATTTATATTTTTATCTGACATATAAGTTAATTTTGATTAATTTTCACGAGATTTTAAGCCAAAAGTATTAACAGTATTATAACTTCTTAATTCTACTGATTGGCTGCTTGTTTGATTAATCCGCACTATCCAAGCGGATTTTTTAAAAACGTGTCTGTATTAAAGCAATATGAAATTTTTACATGAAGGGAGAAAAAATTTGTTCCCATTTCCTACCCCCAACCGGCCAAAAAATGCCTTTTACCACAAAAAATTTTTTTTGTCAACTAGTCTTCAGCCAGTTTTGAAATCGGAGCAGTCTCTAGCCCAAAGCATCAGAGGTAAAAAGCCGAAACCACAGTCTAGCCCTTCTAACGCCTTAACAAATAACAGAGTATCCTAAACTCCGCTTACAAAAGTGTCACCAGTAGTAGGGCAAAGAGGCAAATAGTAGTTAAAAGTATTAGAAGGTAAGAAAAACAAACTACTACTTTAAAGCTAACCTGTTTTCGGATCAAGACAGTCGTTAAAAAGACTATGCGCTAAGCGCAAATTGGTTTAATCTTGTTAAAAGTTTACCCCCCAAAGGTGTTATGTACTACTCAAAATTTAATGATAAAAATCCTAATCTGCAAAAATTGTTTCCCCAAGGCGTGCCGGTGTATAATTCTACCCCCGATGAATTTCAAGAACTCTATGATGAAACTGGAGAACTGCTCGATATTATACCGGCCTTTCGTGTCAACTTCAAAGCCATGACAAAAGACGATGAATTAAAACTATTAAATCTTTGCGCTACTGCAATGGATGACCCCCATTTTATACAAGGTATTTTTCGACTTTTAGATAACGGTTGGCTTACCATTCCTGAAGATTGGATAGAGTCTGTGGTGTGGCGTGCAGGAGAAAAAGTGTTTTGCTTTAAATGTGATGGAAATCCTACCCTTATTGAACAACCAATACTTCACAGCTTTGTTTAATTTTGGGGGGAAATTAAGCCAAATTTTATCACTCCTCACCCTAACTTTTTCAATAGGCAAACCCCCCTTTTTTACCTGTTACCAATCATCGGACTTTGGCTTTTTCTTTTTACCCCAATCATCCTCTAATGGCGGAGGAGTTGTGGGTGCCGGTGGAGGAATAATCACCCGATAATCTGCATCAGTTACAGGCTCAATTTTCTTATCGGGAATCGCTTCACTTATAGGAGGTTGAGACTCCTCAGACTCCCGATAGTTGTAAGAATAAACTGAACCACTCCAAGAACTTGATTTTGGTGTTTGTGATACTTCATAATTCTTGGTTTCAGCGCTTCTATTGTCCGGCGTTTCTTCTTCCCAATCTTCGTAAAATTCATCTTCATCTATATCCGGTTCTGAGTAATTATTTTTTCTAACTGTATCCTCATATTTTGGTGGGATTTTTTCATCGCGTCGTCCGCGTAAAGTATCCTCAAAATCATCATCATTTTCTGACCGTTTCCATCCCGTATTACCCCCCGTAATTGTTTCACTATAAACTCTTTCTCCTCTGTCATAATTATCTTGCAAAACCGTATCATTTCCGTAGGAAGGTTGACGGGGAGGAAGATCATTTTCTTTACTTGAAATACGCCGGTTTGAGGCTGTTTCTGCCCCTCTTAAAGGATTAGCAACTTTAAAAAAAGCAGCAACTATAAAAGCAGTAAGGGCACCGGCAAAAAACGCACCCAATACCCACACAGAAAGAGGAAGCGGCACAGAACGCACCCCCAAAAACACCAAAGGTAAAACAAAAGTCGAACTATTTTGCACAGCAAAAATAGTTAAAACTCCCAGTAAAACAAACCAAAATACATTGCGGATTTCATTCATGATTTTTAAGGATGAAAATTTGAACTGTAAGGGATATCAAACCAAAACATTGCTGAAAATAACTAGAAAAATTTTGTGATTTGTTATCAAGAAAAAACCTTACAACTAATGACAAAACCCAAAGGAAATTTTTTATCTATGTCCTTGCCAACGCTCTATAGGGATACAATCAATATCAAGCTGATCCAAAGCACGAGCCACCACAAAATCCACCAAATCATCAACAGTTTTGGGGTGGTGATACCATGCCGGAATTGCCGGAACGATTTTTGCACCGGCCTCTGCCAAAGTTGTTAAATTCCGTAAATGAATTAAACTAAAAGGCGTTTCGCGCGGCACTAATACCAGTTTACGACCTTCCTTTAACTGCACATCTGCTGCCCGTTCTAGCAAGTCAGAACTTACACCGGCCGCCAACTTCCCCACCGTACTCATACTACAGGGAATCACCAACATCCCCAAAGTACGAAACGAACCACTCGCAATATTTGCCCCCACATCTTGCCAAGGATGACAGCGAAGCTTACCCCCCGTCACACCACCAGCCATCTCACGCCAAAAATCCTCTTGTTGAGTTGGTTCTGCCGGCATTTTAATATTTTCCTCAGCCTGCCAAACCATATAAACAGATTTAGAGGCCACCAACTCCACCGAATAATCTGCACAAAGCAAAAATTTAATTGCCCGTACCGCATAAATGAGGCCCGATGCACCAGAAACCCCAATAATTAAAGGCTTAGTTTTTTGTTTAAAATCTTGTGTCATTACGGCGTGCGGTAAAGGTAATAGGCAAGTTGATTTTACCAATTACCAATTACCAATTCCCATTACGCTTTACCAATGATTATCAAAATCATCGAGATCGTTATTATCGACCATACTGCCACCACTAACAGCGACTAAATCAATTTGCTGACGGTAGTAGTCAACACTCTTAACTTGCACTTCCACCCGGTCTCCCAGACGGTATTGTTTGCGGTTTTTTCTTCCTACAAGAGTTTGCTGACGAGAGCGATATTCGTACCAGTCATCTTTTAAAGAAGAAACATGAACTAATCCTTCTACCATCAGTTCTTCTATTTCTACAAAGAATCCGTAGGATTGTACACCAGTAATTAAACCGCCAAAAGTTTCCCCGGTGCGTTCTTTCATCGCTGCTGCTTTTTTTAAGCCCACTAAATCTTCTTCAGCTTCTTGGGCAATTTTTTCGCGGTCGATGAGATGAGACACCATTCCCGAAAGAGTTTCCTCTACTTCAGTTTGCAATTCAGGTGGAAGAACATTCCAGTGAATTTGCCCTTTGGCATTGCTGTGACGGAGGTTAACACTTTCTTTGACACGGGTTGTGCGGCGGTCACGGCCCGATTCAAACACAGTATGCAAGACTCTTTGAATCATAAAATCTGCATAACGGTTTACAGGAGAACAGGCATGAGTATAGGGCCGGTCTACATCGGCATTACCCAAAGATAAACCAAAATGTAGGCTAGGAGAGGTGCTATAGGCTGCCGGTCTGAGAGTTTCTTGCAACAGATAAGTTAACACTCGTTCGTTAGAAGTTCCAGCAAATTGTTCTTTAAAACGTTGGTAATCTTGTGGACGTACATCTTCTTCCGATTCGAGTTGCAAAGAAGCCCCTAAATTGCTTGATAACTTAATAAATTCTTGCACTTCTTCAATATCAGGTGCCGGTTGAACACGATATAGTGCAGGAACACTTAAAGCGTGCAATTGAGATGCAATAACTTGATTTGCCAACAAGATAAATTCGCGGACAATGCCTTGAACACTATGGCTAGGCGAACTCAACAATACACCAAGGGCACCTTCATCATCAAAAGCACTGCGAACCCCTGAACCGTATTGAGTAGGTGGTAAATTTAGCTCAATGGCGCCGCGATTTTGCCGTAGACGTTGCACCCCTTGACAAATAGACTGCAATTGCTCAATGACAGGACTAAGAGTAGAGTCTTCTCCTTTGGTCAAAATTTCAGCCGCTTCTTCACAAGTTAGCTGCTGGTCAACTTCGATAACGCTTGGTTGAATTTCGTACTCAATAACTTGTCCAGAAGAATTAAGAGTGATTAAAACAGAAATTGCTAGTCTATCTTCGCCAGGTAAAAAAGAACACCGATTACTACACAAATGTTCGGGAAACATGGGGATAAAAATATCTCCCAAAAATACAGCTGTACCACGTTTTTTTGCTTCCCGGTCGAGGATAGAATCTGGAGGAACATAAAAGGCAACATCGGCAATATGAATACCTAAACGCCACTTTCCAGCCGCACGAGTTTCTAAAGAAAAAGCGTGTTCAATGGTCGGATTTGCCGGGTCTTTGATAAAAGTTAACGTCAGAATTTTTCGCAGGTCTAGCCGGTTTTTTAAGTCTGCTTTGCGTAAAATTTTTGGTAAAGCCTTGGCTTCTTTTTCTACGAGTTCATTAAAGACTCTAGGTAAGTCATGTTTGCAGCAAACAATATCAAGATCGTTCGCTTCTTCGGCATCACTGCCAAGGATTTGAGCGACGCGACCTAGGGGTGGATAATAACCTAAAGGATAGCGTACAACTTCTACATGAACTAGATAATCGATGGCTTGGCTGAGGTCATTATCTTCGGCTTGAACATCAATTTCAAAAAGTAGCCGATCATCAAGGGGAATGGCTTTATAAATTGTTTTTCCTTCGGCCGTAGAAATTTGTTTTAATCGTGCTAAAACGCTGGGATTTGCACGTTCTAAAACTAATTTTACTTCGCCTTCGGGTGAACGACGACGACTGCCATCTTTGATGACTTTTACTAATACGCGGTCGCCATTCCAAGCGGTGCTAAGGTGACATTCACGAATATAGATGTCTTCTGAATTTTCGGCATCTTGAATGGCAAAACAAAATCCTTTGCTGCTGCACCGGAGTTTGGCTTCGACGATTCCTTCTTCATAAACGCGCCGATATTTGCCGCGTTCTTTGACGAGGATTCCTATTTTTTCTAAGGCATCAAGGACAATTTGAAATTTCCGCAGGCTGCTTTTGTCTTGGCATCCCAGTTTTTTTTCCAAGATTTTTGGCGCAACCAATTTGTCCTCAGAAAAGTTGGCTAACAATGAGGCGATTGAAAAGTCCATGTAGCGCTAGTTCCTTGTGGTCTTTTTTTCGTTGATTTCTCCTACACCTGTCAAATTGCCAAAGATTTTAAACTGATGGGTATTTTGTTGAAGTTGGGTGTGATTGTTTGGTGAAAAACCCCTAGTTTTTTGAATCTTTTGGTTTTTTGATCCGTTGAAATCCTTCGTTGATTGCCTGCGGTAAGCTGGAGGTTATCGCTTTTGTACCGGTCAATTTTAGCGATGGTTATGTAAACCAGGCGTGACTTGTTCTCAAGAAAAATGGCTGTCATACCAAATAACTAACGCTGAAAATTGCTGTTGCCTGTGGAAGCTTTTCGGTTTCTAAGACGTTGAAAGGCTTTGCCTGCAACAGAATGGTCTTAAAGCAACAAGCACAGCAACGTTTTTGTTGTCGGCTTGTTTAGGGAGCGGTTTTGTGGGGTGCTGTTGCACTGTTTGCTACACTTTCACGTTTGTGGTGCGTTGTGGCAACTGCTAAGCCATTGCTCCCCCAAGTGTGTGCCGGGGGTACACGCGATTGCCTACTGCGATCCGGAGGTTATCAGAGGTGGACGGTTTTTAGCCGCATGGTGTAGTCTGTTACTTATTGTAGGTTTTAGTGGGTCGAAACGTTACTTTTATTTTTGTGGGCTGTTTTGAGTTGGTCTAAAAAATATTTGTTTTTGTCAAGCGGTCTTATGTCTTTTTGCTTGTTGATCTGGTTTGAGTACGAATCTGATATTTAATTTCTACAATCTAAGAGGGTATCTACAAGTGCCGTTGTCAAATTTTTGGCCGGTTTGGTCAATAGATTAGTTTTTTTGGGTGGTGAGAACAGTAATAGAAGTTTTTACTTTTAATTTTCCTATTTTATATTTGCTTGCTTTTCACGAAGAGCCGAAAGTAATGAGGGGCAAGCGAGTAAGAAAATTAAGCAAGAAAGTAAAAGTAAAAGTGTGTAAATAAGATGTTGTGGATTAGGTGGAGTTATGATGTTTTCTGAATTTCGGTCTCGTTATCCAATGGGTTGTTTAATTTCTGAGTTTGTGATGGTGGATCGTGCTGAGTATATTGTGCGGGTTTTGGTTGTGGTGGATGGGGTGACGCTTTCTGCGGCGCTGGGGGCGGCTGGTTCGGTGGAAGCGGCGGAGGAGAAGGCGAGAATGCGTGCTTTGGAGGTTTTGCCGCTGGAGTGGCGGGGGGGTTTAAAAACTTTGAATTCTGAGGTTGGGGCCGGTTTAGTGTCTGGGCCGGTTATGGGTTCGACAACTGGGAGTTTTGGTAAGGCTAAAACGACTAAAACTGAAGCTATTTTGCCTCCTAACTCGGAGAGTTTGACTCGGAGTTGGGAACTTCCACAGGGTGGGTCTTCTTCTGCGCCGGTGGATGATTGGTTATTGGAGACAGCGGGGAGTTTTGGGGGTTCAGCAAATGTTTTAGAAATTCCTCCAAAGGTTTTTGAGCGAGGGGAAGATGAGGTTGTTGATTCGGGTTTTTCTGCTACTGAGCCGGTGGAAGAAAAGCTGTCTACTTTAACTGATTCTTCTGTTTCTAAGAGTAGCAAAAAAGAAATTCATGATGAATTAACAAGGCTTATTGGCAAAGAAATTAGAAGACTAGGTTGGAGTGCTCAACAAGGAAAAGAGTATTTGATGCAAACTTTTAATAAGCCTTCTAGTAAAGCTTTGGATGAAAATGAGTTGCTGAGTTTTCATCTTTATTTACAGTCTCTTCCTGAGCCGGAGAAGTAAAAAAGTGGAGGGGTGATAAAGTTTTAAAAAGTTAACAGTATTTAGTTTGGTGAAGAGTTTAGGTGGATAAAAAAATAAAGTTAACAATATTAAACAGACATTTTGCTGTGGAATATTGTTAACTTTGTTAAAGGCTAAAGAAAAACTTTTGTAGTTAAATAGCCCAGGGAAATTTAGTTAACAGCGGCGACAGGACGTTGGGCTGAAGGACGGCGATCAATTACTTGGTCGATGAGGCCGTAGTTTTTGGACTCTTCGGCTGACATAAAAAAGTCGCGTTCGGTGTCTTCAGTAATTTTTTCGATGGGTTGGCCGGTGTGGGCGGCTAAAAATTCATTCAGGCGGCGTTTGTGATAGAGAATTTCTTTAGCCTGAATTTCAATGTCTGTGGCTTGACCTTGGGCACCGCCGAGGGGTTGGTGAATCATGATCCGAGAGTGGGGAAGGCTCATGCGCTTGCCTTTGGCACCGGCACTGAGCAAAAATGCTCCCATGCTGGCAGCTAAACCAACACAAATGGTGGAAACATCAGGCCGAATATGGTTCATGGTGTCTAAAATGCCCATACCGGCTGTCACAGATCCTCCGGGCGAGTTGATGTAGAGGTAGATATCTTTTTCTGGGTCTTCGGCTTCGAGAAAAAGTAATTGAGCGACAATCAAGTTGGCAAGATCGGAGTCGATGGCTTGTCCGAGAAAGATAATGCGCTCACGCAAAAGCCGGGAGTATATGTCGAAAGCACGTTCGCCTCGACCGGACTGTTCAATAACAATAGGTATCATGGGCCTACTCGTTCACGCAACTATTTTTAATTATTAACAATTGTACGAGTTTCAAGGGGCTTGGCTGTGGAGAGGTTTCCGACTAGGGGCCAGATATTTTCTCACCATAGCAGGCAATATGACATGATGATGAGGATTGACTGCGATAATATTAACAGTTGGTTTGCTGTTTAATGTAGGGGGTGTCGGATGGCTTCCCAAAATTTAAATGAGATGAAAAATATTATGACGGAAGACGACACTTTTGTGCCGAGGGATGGTCATTTTTTGTCCAAGAGCTTACAGTTGTTTTTTGGCCGTCTAAATGTGCGTCAAAAAATTAGTCTGGCTTCGTCTTTGGCTATCAGTATTGCAATTTTTGGAGGTTTGACGGGTCGTTTTATTGAAACTTCTTATAAAAATCAAATTAGAATTCAGTTAGGGCGGGATTTAGAACGGGCAGATTATTTAACGAATATTAATAGGGTGGTTTGGCAGGCAAAATCTCAACAACCTCGCTATGGAAGTTATCTCGCTTCTGCAAAACTTTTTCAACAAGAGATGACGGAATGGCGAAGTAAAATTAATGAGATTGACCAACGCTTAACAGAGTTGGAGGAATTGATTGCTAGAGGAAATTATGTTGATATAAATGAATTTCAACAATTAACAAAATTTTGTCAAAATTATAGAAAACACTTGCAACTTTATTCTAAAAAAATGGAGGATCTTTTAAAAGAAATTCAAGCAACTAAACAAAAAGATAAGGCGAGAAAAATAGCTGCAAATTTGATTGTTTTTAATAATAATAAAGAATCTACAAATCTAAAAAAATTAGCAGATGAGTCTGAGTCTTTGGCTAGAGATTTTCGGGGTCGAGCTCAAGCGGAGTTTATGGCTTATGAAAAGGCAGAAAAGCTTGGCTTTGGAATTTTAATAGGTAGTTTTTTGGTGTCTATTGGGTTGGCTTCTGTGTTGATTAAATATGCGAGTAAGACTATTGCTAAACCGATAGAAATGACGACGAAAATTGCTCAGCAAGTTACGTCTGAATCTAATTTTGAACTGCAAGCGCCGGTGACGACAAGGGACGAAATTGGACAGTTAACGACTTCGCTTAATGAATTGATTACACGGGTGAAAGAATATACACAAGAGTTGCAAGAAACTGCTTATAAGGCGGAAACTGCAAACAGAGCAAAAAGTGCTTTTTTGGCGAATATGAGTCACGAATTACGGACGCCATTAAATGCGATAATTGGTTATAGTGAAATGCTGCAAGAAGAGGCGGAAGATTTGGAGGCGACGGATCTTATTCCAGATTTAGAGAATATTCAAACGGCGGGCCGGCATTTGCTAACTATGATTAGTGATATTTTAGATATTTCTAAAATTGAGGCCGGTCAGGTAACAATGTATTTAGAAGAAATAGATATCCGCCATTTAATTCAAGATGTCATAATTACTGTACAACCGCTTGTCAGCAAAAATCATAATTTTATTGAAGTGAATTGTCCTAGTAATATTGGTGTAATGAATTCGGACTTGACAAAGGTAAGACAGGTGTTGCTTAATTTAATTAGTAATGCGGCAAAATTTACAGAGGATGGCGCTATTACTCTGACGGTAAAACGAGAGGAAGAACAACCAATAACTGATGAAATAGAAGAAGATTCTTCTCCTGTTATTTTTTCTTATTCTTATATTATTTTTGAAGTTAATGATACTGGTATTGGGATGGATCCTGAACAAATGGAGCAAATTTTTAAACCTTTTACTCAGGCAGATGTTTCTACGACTCGTAAGTATGGAGGTACGGGCTTAGGTTTGGCTATCAGTAAGCGTTTGTGTGAAATTTTGGGTGCAACTATTTCTGTAAAGAGTGAAGTGGGCAAAGGTTCAACTTTTACGGTGCGTTTTTCTGATCGAGTAAGGGTGTAAAAATTAGGATAAATCTTTATTTACTATCCTGATAGCTAGATTGATTGAGGTATTTGTAGGTAGCGCTTGGAAGAAAACTCAGCAAGGGGGTAAAACTCTTTGAATACCATTGTGGAAAAGTATTACAACAGTATGGCTTTTGGTTGCACTATGATTAAACCAAACCGAAAAACGAGTTGTTTATCTTTTTAGAATTGGTATAAGACTGAGGCGTATTCCTGGGCTTTTTTAAAAATTTCTTCATTGTCAATGCTACCTTTATGCGCTCTTCAACAGTTGCTTTTTGTGTGGTTTTTGGGATGGTTGCTCAAAATTTGAGTTTAACTGCGAGTGCTTATTCTAGTTTTGTTGCGTCGGAAAATATGCCGGATGCGAGTAAATTTATTGCCAACGCCGGCACTCATACATCAACTACATCAGTTTTAAAACAATCAATGGTGGCACAACTGCCGGTATTGGCGGCAGATATTCAAACACATTGGGCTAAAAACTTTATTCAACCTTTAATAGCTAGAGGGATTTTTCAAAATTTTTCTGATGGAAATTTTCGTCCTGACTCGCCGATAAATCGTGCTCAATTTGCGACAATAATTGATAAATCTTTTCAGGAAAGTGCTGTTCGGGGGGTTGCTAAATTTGCTGATGTTCCGACAGATTATTGGGCTTATAATGCAATTCAAAACTCCTATAAAATGGGATTTTTAAATTCTAATTCTAATCTTTTTAATCCTACTCAAAATCTTACCCGACTTGAAGCTTTAGTGGCTTTAGTGGAAGGCTTAAAATTACGCGCAACTACAGTTAATCCTGATAATTTAAACGCTTATTTTGATGATGCAGCAAGTATTCCAGCCGCCCTGCGAAATAGCGTAGCTGCTGCTGTAGAAAATCGTCTGGTAGTAAGTTATCCCAATGTGCGTTTGCTGAACCCTTCCCAAACTATAACTAGGGCAGAAATGGCAGGATTTGTGCATCAAGCTTTGGTGAAAACCGGCCAATTATCACCCTTAATGCCGGTGGCAAATCGGCCCCAAAATCCACCGCCAACACCACCAAGAAATACCTCTTCGATGCCGGTATTTACACCAGTATCAACAACTATTTCTGTGGCGCAACCACCCCAAAACTTTAGCTTGCAACCAACTATTTCCGCATCCCAGGCACTGGAAAATGATTATACTTTAGGAGCAGGAGATCGGATTCGTTTAGATATTTTAAATGTTCCTGAATATTCGGGAGAATTTCAAGTTTTAGTTAATGGTGCCATCAACTTACCGTTAATTGGCAAAGTTGATTTAAAAGGATTGACATTAGAAAGAGCAAGTGCTGTTATTTCTTCTGCGTATAGTTATTACATTAGAGAACCTATTGTTACGGTAAGTTTGCTTTCACCTCGACCCTTAAAAGTAGCAATTTCTGGAGAAGTAAATCGGCCTGGTTCTTATACAATGGGATTGAGTGGAAGCGATGGTAAAGGAGGAATTCAATTTCCAACTTTAACCCAGGCAATACAAGTAGCCGGAGGCATAAATCAAACCGCAGCTTTACGAGAAGTTTTGGTACGCCGGCCGCAAAAAAATGGTGCAGATCAAATCATTGCAGTAGATTTATGGGCATTATTAAAAGAGGGAGATTTAAGGCAAGATATATCTTTACAAGATGGTGATACTGTCTTTATTCCTACGGCGGTAAATTCTAATTTGGCAGAAGCTTCAAGAGTAGCAACTTCTAGTTTTTCTACCTCAAAAACTGAACCTTTAAATATTGCTGTAGTAGGAGAAGTTTCTAAACCTGGTGCTTATACAATTAGAGCAAGTGAAAATGGCGACCGGCCAACTTTAACGCGTGCAATTCGTGAGGCTGGAGGAGTAACGCAGTCGGCAGATATTCGCAAAATTTCCATTCGTCGTCTCACTCAAACCGGCAATGAACAGTTAGTAGCTATTGATTTATGGCAACTTTTACGAGGCGGAAATTTAGAGCAAGATTTGATTTTGCAACAAGGAGATACGATAATAATTCCAACAGCAACTGATGTAAATTTAGCAGAAGCAAGTCAATTAGTTTCGGCGAATATTTCCGCAGATCAAACGCAGCCGGTGAATATAGCTGTTGTTGGTGAAATTGTACGGCCAGGTACTCATGTTGTGAAGGTAGAAAAAGCAGGAGAATTGCCTACAGTCACTAGGGCAATTCAGGTAGCTGGTGGTATTACCCAATTAGCAGATATTCGCAAAATTCAGATACGAAGAATTACAAGAGATGGCAATGAAAAAACATTTAACTTAGATTTATGGCAGCTATTGCAGTCAGGAGATATGCGTCAAGATGCTATTTTACAAACTGGTGATACTATTGTAATTCCTACTGCCCTTGCTTTGAATGAAACTGAAGCAAATCAGTTAGCTTCCGCAAGTTTTTCTCCGCAATCAATGTCAATTAATGTAGTAGGAGAAGTGACAAAACCAGGTATCGTTCAATTGTCTCCAAATACGCCTTTAAATCAGGCTATATTAGCGGCTGGTGGATTTAATAACCGGGCCCGTAAAGGTTCTGTTGATTTAATTCGTTTAAATCCTAATGGCACAGTTTCTAAACGTAACATTGAAATTGATTTTGAACAAGGTTTAAACGAAGACACTAACCCCAGTTTGCGTCCTGGTGATGTAATAGTTGTAAATAAGTCAGGTTTGGTGGGTGTTACTGATACTTTAGGAACGATTTTAAGCCCCATCGGTGGATTTTTATCTATTTTTAACTTTTTCCGACTTTTCCAATAAAAACGAGGAAGTGCATCTACTATTGTCAGAAAAAAAGAACTAAAAATATTAAAAAATTCATCTAAATAGATGTGATTAAAACGATAAAATTTATCTTTTTAAAGAGATAAATTTGATGGGCTTTTAAAAACCAATTATTGTAAAAAAGTCTAAATTAATGTTAAAAGAATACATCAATACGGAAACAATTTATCCATTGCCCCAGGACATCTTAATACCTGTAGCTGTAGCGCCCCCTAGGATAATTAGTAGCGTAGATAATAGCCAGGAATTAGACTTAAATCAGCTTTTACCTATTTTCAAGCGGCGAGGTGGTTTAATTGCTAGTACGGCTTTATTTGTTACTGCTATAGGCGGTGTTTGGAATGCGCTTGAAACTCCAAAATATGAAGGTAGTTTTGAGCTTTTGGTTGAACCTGTGAATAGAGGAATGCCGATTAATAATTTGACTTCAATAATTCAAAAACAAAATGCTACTTTAGATTATGAAACGCAAATAGAACTGTTATGGAGTCCCTTGGTGATGTCTCCTATTATTAAGGAGTTGCAAAATACTTACCCAGAATTAAATTATGATTCTTTGTTTAATAAAAATTTTAGTGGCGATGAAGTCTTATCTGTGACGAGGAAAAAGAAAATCAAATTATTAGAAATACGTTATCGTTCTTCTGACCCAGAAAAAGTCAAGTTGGTTTTACAAAAAGTTGCTGAAGGCTATTTGAAATATAGTTTAAAAAACCGTCAAACTGATAGCGAAAAAGGTGTTAAATATATTGAAATTCAACTGCCGGGGTTGCGAAAAAGAGTAGATGAACAACAGGAAAGAATACAAAATTTTCGGCAGAAATATAATTTTATTGACCCTCAAGTGCAAGGTTTAAAAATGACCGAACAAATGAGGGCAATTAACAATGAACTTTTGCAAGTCAAAACCACTTTAAAACAACAGGAAAAACTTTATCTAATTTTAAAAAATAGACTGGGTTTAAATGAAGATGAAGCCCTTGCTGCTTCTGCTTTAACTCAAGCCCCAGCTTATCAAGAATTGCTCAAAAAATTACAGAATATCGAAAGTCAAATTGCTTCGGAATTATCAAGACTAACAGAAAATAACCCAAAGGTTAAATTGTTGAGGGAACAACAGCAAACTTTAATGAGTTTGTTGCAACAAGAAGCGCAAAAAATTCTCGGAAATGAAGTATCTTTGAAAACTTTACCTTTTCAAGATTCGCTGAAATTAAACTTGACTCAACAACTGGTTAATGCTGCTAATAATATTCAGGTAGTACAGGTACGTCTAAAGGCGGTGATGGCTGAAGAAAGTCGGTTAAATAAACAAGTAAAAGATTTTTTAGTTTTAGTTCAAGAATATTCTAACTTAGAGTGGGAATTACAAATTGCAACCCAGACTTTAAATCAACTTTTGAAGCAAAGAGAAACCTTGCGTTTAGAAGCAGCAAAAGAAGATGTTCCTTGGGAATTAATTTCACCCCCAGAATTAATAGAAGATAAAGAGGGAAATCCAAAATCGGTAAGTTCAAATTTACCAAAAACTTTGGTTGCGGCTGGGTTTTTAGGATTAATTTTGGGGGCTAGTTCTGCGTTGGTTGCTGACAAATTAGACCAGGTTTTTCACTCGGTAGAAGAACTGGAAAAAACTTTGAATATGCCGGTTTTAGGGTTAATTCCTGATCAGAATTTTATTGAAAATAAACATCGCTTAAATTTTATAAAAAAAGATTCGTATCAGTCATCCTTTAATGAATATTTCAGAGTGCTTTTGACAAAACTTTTGTTTTTAAAATTGGGTAATCCTATTCAATCTTTAACAGTTAGTTCTGCCACTTCTGGAGAGGGAAAATCTACGGTAGCCATTGGTTGTGCCCTCGCCGCTACAGCTTTAAACCGACGCGTTTTGTTGGTGGATGCAAATTTACGCCAGCCTCAAGTTCAGCAGCGGTTAGCTGTGTCTAATAATTTGGGTTTAACTGAGGCAATTTATTTAGGTTTAGATAGCGAAAGAGTTGTTCAAAAAGTGCCAAATCAAGATAACTTATTCGTATTACCAGCCGGACAAAGTTTGATAGACGCCGGCCGGTGTTTAGCTTCTCGACAAATGCAATTTTTGATGAAACAATTGGAAAAACAGTTTGATTTAGTGATTTATGATTCTCCGCCTTTATTAAATGTCCCTGAAGCAAAAATATTAGCAAAAAATACTAATGGCTTACTGTTAGTTGCGGGTATAGAAAAAACAAACCCTCATCAACTTTTACAAGTTTTAGAAGGTTTAAAAATAGCAAATGTGCCGATTTTGGGTTTAGTTGCTAATGGTGTCAAAACCTCAATCTGAAACTTATTAAAAACGAAACTAAGAAAATAAATCGAGAGGTAAATGACCGTACATTTCATTAATTCCATCTTCGTCAGAAGATTGACAAGAAACTAAAACCCCTCGATAATCTCCTTCATAAGAACTGAAATAAGATAAGCCTGATTTCGGGTTGAATTTAATATAAATTGGCCCCTCAACACCGATCATATCCAGGCTGGTTTGATAACCTAAAGCTTCAGTATAAGTTTGCAAAGCCGCTAAACCTTCTTCGGGAGAACCGGCGCAAATTCCTAACATTTGATAATCAGAATTTTCGGCAACTAACAACACTGCTTCTCTGACTTTCGCTTTTTCTGCTTCTGAATTAATAATTTGGGAATTAATACAGTTAAAAGGTTCAAGAATTTTTTTCGCTTCTGCGACATCCAGACTAGTAGAATTTGAAGAAGTCATAAGTATTGCGATAGAGTTATTGCCATTTTATACCGGCTAGCGTTAACCAATGACAAAAAAACAAAAATAACCTAACTCCTCTAACTAATATGGAAAGAGAAGTTAGATTATTATCGCCTTAATCACTCATTTTTTCATCCAACAAGCCAGACATCGACCATGCAATACCCACCGCCAAACCTTTAGCTATGTTTTTAAGATCCTCAATTTCAGCATCTTCTTTGTTAAGCCTCACCAAAGATTTATTTTTCATTGGTTCCTCTTCATCCCAAGGAGACTTAATAACATTAATTTCCTTACCCAAATCTTTCTCAGAATTTTGATTAAGTTTGTCAGACATTTGCTTACAATTCCTTTAACCTTTAATGAAAAATCAACACGACACACCTGATTATTAATTCCTAAAAACCGTCAAATATCTATCCCCAAATTATTAACGGCTGTCTTGTAATCATGAAACTAGACTCTCATACCCTGATAAGTTAACTTACTCAAAATAAAAGTCTCTTATCCTTGATTAGAATCTTTGCACCCTTTCAACTACCATCTACTTTTACAATATTACTGAAATGTAGCTATTTTTCTTATCTCTCGTCAAGCTTTTTCTAAAATTATTTTTTATTCATCAGCCTCACCGGCCCCCCAAAAAAAGGGTAGAGGCTTGACTTTCTGGGATATTTCCCCGCTAATCTCATAAAAATGGTAACAAAAATAATTGGCCCATTACCAATAGACTGCCTACCGTAGCACATCAACAGCAAAGAAATTGTAGAGTATTCACTAAATCTGAAGACAGTATTTGGGCAATTTCTAATAATTTAGCGAGTGCGATTGCCTCATGTTCTTTGGCTAACAAAGATAAAAGTTGCTTTTCCTATTCCAATAGCCAAGCCAACAAGTATCTAACTGTCCCCAATCAAATCCAACCGAATCGCCCTTTTAAAATTTCAACAAAATTTCTACAGTAAAGAAAGAATCAAATTATTGCATCAATTACAGGAATATCATCCATTCTCGAACCATTATCTGTAGTTAAAAATTAAGGAACTGGTATAATTATTCGGTGCATATCCAACACCGGCGGACGAATTTCTGTTTGCATTAACAAATCATGAATTTGCCCACGATGATGTGTTTGGTGGTTAAAAAAATGCGCCATTAATAATGTTACTGGGTCTGTATAAACCAGACCGGCATTATTAATATAGGTAATTGTTCCTTTTAAAAACTCTTCCTTTAAACCGGCCACAAATTTTTCTATTCTTTCATCTTCTCTGCGGCGTACTGTCCACAGTTCATCAAAGTTTTCGTAGAGAATAGCATCCAGATTAGTAGAAGGAACTATTTTGCCCTCAAATCGCTCCATCCAAATTCTATCACCCACCATAATATGATTCAAAGTGCCGTGAATACTTTTAAAAAAAGCCGGTCTAACCTTTTTGCGCTCGTTATCACTTAAAAGTGAGCAAACTTCATAAACTTTCTCATTGGCTAGACTATTGTATCTGGCTAGTAATTGAAAATGCTCTTCTAACATCATCATTTAGCCTTGATTTCTGAAAAATTCAATGTTCAGACACTATTATCATATTCATTGAATTTTGTCAAATAAATTATAGCAAACCTGACAAAAAAGTATCATTCCGTCAAAAAAAAAGAAAATATCAGCGACAAAACCCCTTTATATCGTTAAAAAAAGACACTTGTTTGACTGCCACCGGCCGGCAGACTTGCAAAACCTAAATTGTCATAGCAATCGGTAGACAGATCCAAAAGTGGACGATTTAAAACTTATTTATCCTGATGTAATTGCGGTTTTTTGGAATCAGTGACTAGAAAGTTAATGAACCAAAAACCATGATGAGCATCTACAGTTTCGCTTTTTCTACTCTATTAATTATTGGCAGTTCTCTTATTTCTCAAGTAGGTAATACTACACCACCCGATCTATCTCAACAAGAAGAAAATCAACAAGTTTTAGTTGCAGCAGCCAAAAATAGAAAAAAAACCTGCCCAAACAACCCACAACCCAAAGAAATAGGGCATCGTGGCAGTGGTCGATTTGAACCAGAACAACCTAATACTCCCTCTACAACCACTAAAAATTCGCAATTTCAAAAGCATGAGATTGATTTATTTGTAGCAGAAAAAAACGATAAAGATAAAGACCAACCAGGGGGCGATCTTCGCCGAGCCCATCGTGGTAGCGGTCGAGTAGAAGGCGAACAAGATAATACTCAAAAAAGTAGCACTTTGCAAATAATTGCCGAGTCAGAATCGCAAGATCAAAACCAAGAGGCACACCGGGGTAGTGGACGCTTAGATGCCTAGCCAATTATTTACAAAACAAAATTTATGATTTTGTATATCCTGCCGACATCTGGTCGGTTTTTTCACTGGAGATGAAAAGCCGGTTTTAAAATTGGCTGTATTTAACAGGTAGTTTAAAGTCAAAATATCTTGCTTGCTAAGAGCACAAAAGCGTTAGGAGTAGCTTGAATCAGTCGTTTTGGGGTTTTGGATCTAAAAAATTTGTTCAGTTCGGTATTACTGGCAATCGAAAGAGTGACACAAAAACAATCCATCGACACAAGTATTGTTTTTACATTACAAGTATCGAATTGAGATTAAGCAAAATGTTTTTTCCCTGTATTGGAATGTGCTTTGAGATAGATTCCCCGCTGATGGAACAAGAATTTTTGAAAGATTTAACAAAAGATTTGTCTTGGCTTAACCCGCTAATGCAATCCTCCAATTGTACCGATATCTGCGATATTACTTTTATGATGCGACTTGGTTAACGTTTGTGTTGAAAATTATAATATTGCTCGCGTGCTTAGGAAAATCTTTTCTTAAGCCCATAGGCCAAGATAAAAAAGGTCAAAATCCTTTTCTGAATAATTGGCATAAATGCTAAAAGCGATCAGCCATTTAGCTGTTGCCATTGAATACCCGATGGAGCGAAGTGATACAAATCACATAATTTAGATAAAAAAATCACTTCTTTATTATGATTTCTATCACCACCTTTGAAACAAATTATCACAAAGCGATACAGATGTTCATCACTTGCACATGAGTCTTAATAGTCCATAGTAGAAAGGTAGAGTGGTACATCCGCCCATGACATCTAATAGCTTCATAAATCAAACAGCAATAGCAGAATTATTCGGTTCAGTATGGAATACCGGCTACCTCAGCCGCTCTGACCGTCAGCAGTTAGTCGCTGCTTTATTAGACAGCGACATTAGTGGCGATGAAAAACAGTCTGTTAAACGCCTCTTACACGCTGTCCATCGAGGTTGGGTGAAAATTATGGATTAGTTATTTGTCAAAGGTTCTTTGTCAAACAACTTTTCTTGCCTTTTCTAAAACCTTTTTTAAAATAAAAAATATCGCTGCGCCATCGGTAAAATTGTTGCCGGTTCGCAAGTTAACAATTGCCCATCTGCTCGGACTTCATAGGTTTCTGGATCAACTTCTATTTGTGGCAAAGCTTCGTTTAATTTCATATCTTGCTTTTGAATTTGCCGGCATCCAGAAACAGCTACAGCTTTTTTGTGTAATTTTAGTTGCTCAGTAATTCCTGCATCTAAAGCTACTTTAGAAATAAATGTCAAAGATGTTGCAGTTCTTGCGCCACCAAAACTGCCAAACATAGGACGCATATAAACTGGCTGCGGTGTAGGAATACTGGCATTGGCATCTCCCATTTGAGACCAAGCAATCATTCCACCTTTAATAATTATTTCTGGTTTGACTCCAAAAAATTCTGGTCGCCATAAACATAAATCTGCTATTTTTCCGGCTTCTATTGATCCTACATATTCAGAAATTCCGTGTGTAATGGCAGGGTTAATTGTGTATTTTGCAATATAACGTTTGACTCGAAAGTTATCTGCTGGCATGGTGTCTTTTCCTGATAAAACACCACGCTGAACTTTCATTTTGTGGGCAGTTTGCCAAGTGCGAATTATTACTTCTCCAACTCTTCCCATTGCTTGAGAATCAGAGGCAATCATGCTAAATGCGCCTAAGTCGTGAAGGATGTCTTCAGCGGCAATGGTTTCGCGGCGGATGCGGGATTCGGCAAAGGCGACGTCTTCGGGTATGCTGCGGTCAAGGTGATGGCACACCATGAGCATATCGAGGTGTTCTTCTAGGGTGTTGACGGTATAGGGTCTTGTGGGGTTTGTGGAGGATGGTAAAACGTTGGGCTGGGAGCACACTTTGATGATGTCTGGGGCGTGTCCCCCTCCGGCACCTTCGGTGTGGTAGGTGTGGATGGTGCGGTTTTTGAAGGCTGCAATGGTGGTTTCCACAAAACCGGCTTCGTTGAGGGTGTCGGTGTGGATGGCTACTTGGACGTCATTTTCATCGGCTACCTTTAGGCAGGTGTCGATGGTGGCGGGGGTTGTTCCCCAGTCTTCGTGAAGCTTTAAGCCGATGACACCTGCCTGTATTTGTTCGTTTAAGGCTTGGGGTTGACTGCTGTTTCCTTTGCCTAAAAAGCCGAGGTTTACGGGGAAGGAGTCGGCGGCTTGTAGCATTCTATATATATTCCAAGGGCCAGGCGTGCAGGTGGTGGCGTTGGTGCCTGTGGCTGGGCCGGTTCCGCCGCCAATCATGGTGGTTATTCCTGATGCAATGGCGGTTTCTATTTGTTGGGGGCAAATAAAGTGTATGTGAGTGTCTATTCCTCCGGCGGTTAATATCATTGTTTCGCCGGCGATAATTTCGGTGCCGGGGCCAATAATAATATCTACGTTATTTTGTATGTAGGGGTTGCCGGCTTTTCCTATTTTAAATATTTTGCCTTCTTTGATGCCTATATCTGCTTTTATAATTCCCCACCAGTCGATAATTAGGGCGTTGGTAATTACGACATCTACGGCACCATCTGCGTTGGATATGGGGGATTGTCCCATGCCATCGCGGATTACTTTTCCGCCGCCAAATTTGACTTCTTCTCCGTAGGTTGTGAGGTCTTGTTCTATTTCGATAAATAGTTCTGTGTCTGCTAGTCTAACGCGGTCTCCAACGGTGGGGCCGTAGGTTTCTGCGTAGGCACGACGATCCATTCTATAGCTCATTTTTTTTGTTAGTTTTCTGTTAGTTTCTGAAATAGGGGCTGTTTTTTTTTGAGATTAAATGGTTGGTAAATTTAATTCTTCTCGCCATTGATTTAAGGGCTTGTGCCAGTCTTCTTCCCATTTTTGCCCTAATAGGGGTTTGGCATCTGTTCCCATTTTGTAAGCGGTGGCTAATCGCGGTAATAAGATATCGAGTTGTTGGGGATTTATTAATAAGGCTTTAAAGAGACTGCCGATTACTAATATGGCGGCCATGACTCTCCGGGTTTGGGCAATTTCAAAAGTTTTTAGCTGTATTTCACTTATGAAATCTGTTTGAAATCCTGTGACTATATGCCAAATGTCATGAGTTTGACGTATTCGTAAAAGTATATATTCAAAGTCATCTTTTATGTCTATTTTTCGATAAAAATTTGGATCAAAACCTGCTTGTTTTATGGAGTAAGCATAGGCATACCCCAAAGATTCTGGAGGATAGGTTAGTAAAACTTCTATATCTGGAGGGGGGGCAATATATCTTTGTTCGATTATCTCGGCGACTTGGGGTTGAGTTTTGAGATAATCTACCATATTCTGAGTTGTGGTAATTTTTCTGATTCCATCTTCAAGGTCATATACTGTTTGGATGGAACCGCTACCTTTTAATAAGGACATGAGGCTTTTTATTGCTTTTAAGTAGTCTAGGTTTATTGAGCTTTTAGCTTTTTCCATTTTGTTTTATTTTGATTTTTATTTGAGTTATGTTTTTTGAATTATGTTAGTTTGCCGTTAATTTTGGCGTTGAATCCGTAGATTTCTCTGCTTCCTTGATAGGGGATTAGTTGTACTTCTCTTTGGTCTCCTGGTTCAAATCTGACTGCGGTACCGGCGGGGATGTCTAGTCTGGTTCCTAGGGTTTTTTCTCGGTCAAATTGTAGGGCTTCGTTGACTTCATAAAAGTGATAGTGAGAACCTATTTGTATGGGCCGGTCGCCGGTGTTGGCTACTTGCAAACGCAGGGTAGGTAGGCCGGTGTTGAGCTCAATTTCTCCAGAGGGGGTGATAATTTCGCCTGGGATCATATTTGTTGAGGTTTTTGTTAAGAGTTAGGGAATGGGGTTGTGAACTGTGACGAGTTTTGTTCCGTCTGGAAAGGTTGCTTCTATTTGGATTTCTTTAATCATTTCTGGTATGCCTTCCATGACTTCTTGACGGGTTAATAGGGTGGTTCCATAGGTCATTATGTCGGCTACTGTTTGTCCTTCTCTGGCTGCTTCTAAGATGCCGGCACTTATGTAGGCGACTGCTTCGGGATAGTTTAGTTTTATTCCTTTTTGTTTCCGCCTTTCTGCTAGTAGACCGGCTGTAAAAATCAGTAGTTTATCTTTTTCTTGGGGTGTTAGTTGCATTGTTTTTTGGAATGGTTTTTAGTTTTTTTTAGTATTTTAAGTATAAAGGTTTGTTCTTAATTGATAGTTAAATAAAGGAGTAATTTTGTCAATGGTATATTTACATTTTGTAATCTAATCGGAGAATTATTTTGTAAAATTTGGGTGTAGTCTTCTTAAGATGATTCTCTACTGTATAAGGTTTTTAGCTAATTTATGTCTTCAAAAGAAATGATGGCAACTTTAGAATTTTTGTCAATAAAATAAGTTATCTTTGTTACTGTTTTATTTTGGATAAGCTAAGGGAAACAGATGGTTTTATCAAATAAAAACCCGCTTTCTCAAAGAAAACGGGTTAGGTTTAAGAAGGGATAACTTTATCCAAATTGACAATCAGCATTTTTACTAAGCCGCCACAGCAGATTCTTTTTCTTTGGCTGCTGCTGATTCGTGTTCAACTCGAAAGACGTTTGCGTAGAGATTAGCAATGATTTGTTTACCTTCTTGAGTCAATCCTAAATAACGCAAAGCATCAGGGATGAAGGGAAAAACGCCAAACCAATAAAACTTAGCATAATTTCGGCGTAAGTCCCCTGGATTTTTATAATTTAAGGCTTTGTTGGCGCCGGTTTCTTCAAACTCGTAAAATAGCGCACTGATTTTTTGCAGATAACGTGGATCACTCAATTGACCAATAAGATCCGCAGCACGAACTAACCCTGGATAATTAACAGTATCTTGGTGATCGTCGTCTTTTGGTACCGGGAAACGAGTTAGTTCAATATTGCGTTTAATTACCTCGGCATCGATTAGCTTATGTCCGCCAAAACGCTCATTAATAAACAGTTTGCCTCTGTCTACATGATAGGGTGTTAAACCTGCATCACTAGACCCAGGCCCAAGACGATAAAGTTTGCCATCAATGCCGGTGGCATAGAGTCCTTGATCGTCTCTATCTTGTCGGCATACGCCTTTGACATAGCCAATATCATGACACAACAATGAAATCGTAAAATGCAGCCAGTCTTCGCAAGATACACCTCCTTCGCGGATGTGTTTGCCCCGCAATATCTCCTGACCTACGAGGGTCACTAAGATTGTATGCTCGACGTTGTGATAAAGGGCATCGCTGTTAGCAATGTTCTCTAGGGCCATGTTGCCGGCCCAGGCGATAATGTCGGCATAATGAGGGTTATATCCGCCGTAGGTGCGTTGGTAGGCATCTTTTAGCTGTTGAACGAAGGCGTCAATCAGGAGTTCGGTGGCATTAAACATCGCTAGATCCCCAATCGGATTTTCACCACTGTATTAAAGACAGTATATATCTATTTTAATCAACTGTCGCCACTAGAAGGGCGGGGTCTGATACCTTTTTTTGGAATAGAGAAAAAAGTTTCTTTTTTACCTTTTATCTGCTAATTCTAACTATTTACTTTCGCCGCTATCGAGTAGCAGATTTATTCTATAGTTTTGCTAGTTTATTATAGTTAGCGAAAGAACTGTTATTAGGTTTGGGCTGTGGTTTTGTTAAGTTTAGTTGTGGGCCAAACTTCCTAATAAATTTAGTTTAGTCAAGGTTTGAGTATTTTTTGTAAAGGCTTATGGTAAACATGGTTGTCCTTAAATAAGGTTATGTTTTTTATTTTCTATATAATGCCCTTTTATTTTAAAGGTAGCTGTGATTTATGTCGTAAATATTGGTGATTTTTGTCACTATTAATTGTTAAGCTTTTCTAATTTTTTTAGTAATAACAGGATAATTATATTTGTTGCAATTGTCAAAAAATATGAGCCGGTGATAGGGGTCACAGACTTTTGTTGTACAAAATGTAATAATGACGCTGATAGTTTTTTTATTTTCTTGTTATTTGAAGTTCAAAAAAACAAAAATCCCATGATAGTTTTAACTCATAAGTTACCTGCTAATTCTAATTTAAAAATTGATTTAATTCTTTCTTTAACTGCTTTAGAACGGACAAAAACTCGCCATCGACATCAAACGTCTTTTGGCTCTATCATGATTCAACTTCCACGCGGTTCTGTTTTGAGAAATGGAGATTTACTCCAAACAGAAAATGGAGATAATACGGTTCAAATTGTAGCGGAACCTGAGCCGGTTTTAACAGTGACGGCAACAAATTCTTTAGATTTTTTAAGGGCAGCTTATCATCTGGGAAACAGACATATTGCTTTAGAAATTAATTCCAATTATTTGCGATTATCTCCTGATCCTGTTTTACAATCAATGCTGGAAGGTTTGGGGGTGAAAGTATGTGCAGAAATTGCTCCTTTTGAGCCGGAAGGAGGTGCTTATGAACATCATGATCATTAAGAAGATTTTGTTAATTTATTGTTATAAGCAGTCAAGATAGAATTTTGAGGGAAGGTCAAAAACTTGTGCAAATTTATGGCGTTTTGTGGTCGCTAATGGATTTTTAGGCAGGATAAGCATAGATTAAGAAATACTAAGAGTTTTATTGTACGGTGTCTAAAATACCTTACAATCTAAAACTCTTGTATCTAAAATTTGTATGAATAGTTTTCGAGTAGGAATCGCCGGCCCTGTTGGTTCAGGAAAAACAGCTTTACTTGATGCATTGTGCAAAAATTTACGGGATCAATATCACATCGCTGTAGTTACCAATGATATTTATACCCAAGAAGATGCACAGTTTTTAGTGCGTTCTCAAGCCTTAGAAAAACAGCGAATTGTAGGTGTAGAAACAGGGGGTTGTCCCCATACGGCTATTCGAGAAGATGCGTCAATTAACTTAGTGGCAATTGAGCAATTAGAAAAGCAATTTCCAGACTTGAATTTGTTGTTTGTAGAAAGTGGTGGCGATAATTTAGCTTCTACTTTTAGCCCAGAATTGGTAGATTTAACTATTTATGTGATTGATGTAGCTGCCGGAGATAAAATTCCGCGTAAAGGTGGCCCTGGTATTACGAAATCTGATTTGTTAGTAATTAATAAGATTGATTTAGCGCCCTATGTGGGTGCATCTTTAGATGTTATGGAACAAGATGCTAAAAAAATGCGAGGTCTGAAGCCTTTTGTGTTTACAAATCTAAAAACTAATCAAGGTTTATCTGTGGTAATAGATTTTATTCGCTGGCATTTGGGAGAGTCGGCATTAATTAACAAAAATTGTTAAAAATATGCTAATTAAAAAAAATTAATGACCAATATTGTATCATGGATTACAAATGTTAGTCTACTTATCAGTTTAATATCACAATCGCATGAAATATGAAATAGGAAAAAATTTATGACAGGAAGATTTGGACGGCGGAAGTTTCTTTTTTATGGGTCTGTGGCGTTTGGTAGTAGCATTTTTTTAAAAGCTTGTAACCAGCCTACACCTCAAGCCAATAATGCAACCACTCCAGGGACAACAAGTGCAGGTTCAACGGCCGGCAGTGGAGATACTATTAAAGTGGGTATTTTGCATTCACTTTCTGGCACAATGTCGATTAGTGAAAAAAGTGTTGTTGATGCCGAAATGCTGGCAATTGATGAAATTAATAAAGCTGGTGGAGTTTTAGGAAAACAAATTCAACCTATTGTGGAAGATGGTGCATCCGAGTGGCCGACTTTTGCAGAAAAAGCAAGAAAATTAATAGATCAAGATAAAGTTGCTACTGTTTTTGGATGCTGGACTTCTGCTTCTCGTAAAGCAGTTTTGCCGGTTTTTGAACAAAAAAATCATATGCTTTGGTATCCCGTACAATACGAGGGTCAAGAGTGTTCTAAAAACGTTTTTTACACCGGCGCGGCACCAAATCAACAAATAGAACCGGCTGTAGATTGGCTGTTGGAAAATAAAGGTAAAGAATTTTTTTTAGTAGGGTCAGATTACGTTTTTCCTCGCACTGCTAATACCATTATTAAAGCTCAACTTGAGGCGAAAGGTGGTCAAACTTTGGGAGAAGATTATTTAGCTTTAGGTAGCACAGAAGTTACTGCACTTATTAGCAAAATTAAAGAAGCTTTGCCTAATGGTGGAGTTATTTTTAATACACTGAATGGTGATAGTAATGTGGCATTTTTTAAACAAATGCAAGGGGCCGGTTTGGGGCCAGATAAATATCCAACAATGTCTGTAAGTATTGCAGAAGAAGAAGTTAAAGCTATTGGCGTAGAGTACCTTAAGGGTCACTATGCAGCATGGAATTATTTTATGACTGTAGACTCTCCTGCTAATAAGAAATTCGTCGATGCTTTCAAAGAAAAATACGGCAAAGATAGGGTAACTAACGACCCAATGGAAGCTGCTTATATCATGGTTTATTTGTGGAAACAAGCGGTAGAAAAAGCGAAAATAGCGGACGATTTAGAAAAAGTCCGCGCTGCTGCTTTAGGTCAAACTTTTGATGCCCCTGGTGGTACTGTGACCCTAGAAAATAATCATCACTTAGCAAAAATTGTTCGTTTGGGACAAGTGCGAGATGATGGTTTATTTGAGATTGTTTATTCAACTCCAAAAGCGGTTTCTCCCCTACCTTGGAATCAATTTGTGAAGGATACAAAGGGCTTTTCTTGTGATTGGTCTGATCCGGCAAAAGGTGGCAAGTTTAAGAGCGCTTAAAAGCGGATGGGTCGGCACGGGGGCCGGCCCCTACCCAAACTAATCTAAAATCTAAAATTCCGACTGGGGAGGCTAAATTGATTCAAATTGTAGACGGTTTATTTAATGGAATTAGTACCGGCGCCGTTTTGCTTATTGCTGCTCTTGGTTTAGCGATTATTTTTGGTTTAATGGGTGTTATTAATATGGCTCATGGCGAATTAATGATGCTAGGAGCTTACACAACTTTTGTTGTACAAAATGGTTTTAAAATGCTGGGCGGTCAATGGGTTGAATTTTATATCTTTTTTGCATTAATAGCCGCGTTTATGGTCGCGGGAGTTGCCGGTTTTGTTCTCGAAAGAGGAGTAATACGATATCTCTATGGCCGGCCTTTAGAAACGCTCCTAGCAACTTGGGGAGTGAGTTTAATTTTGCAGCAGTTTGCTCGCAGTGTTAGCTGGACTTTGGTAGTAGGAATTAGTTTATTTTGTCTGTTGTTTTTTGGAGCAATGACCGTAATTTCTCGGCGGAATGATTGGGAAAAGCTGCGAAATTTGGTAATTAGTTTAATGTTACCTCTTTCTTTAGGGATTGCTTTAGCAACCAGCGCATTGTTAGGACAAACCTATGGTTTAGCCGTCACTAAACCTTGGTTTGGCGCTCAAAATGTTGATGTTACAGCACCTAGTTGGTTAAGAGGAGGATTTCCCATTGGTAATTTTCAACTGCCTTACGCCAGGGTTTTTATTATTGCTTTGACAGCGGTTTGTATGTTGGGAATTTACCTATTTTTAAATCGTTCAACCTGGGGTTTAAAAATTCGCTCAGTCACCCAAAATCGCACCATGAGCGCCTGTTTAGGAATTCCTACCGAAAAAGTGGATGCTCTTACATTTGCTTTGGGTTCTGGGTTAGCTGGGGTGGCCGGTTGTGCGATTAGTTTATTAGGTTCAGTGGGGCCCAACACCGGCCAAAATTATATCGTTGATGCCTTCATGGTTGTAGTTGTTGGAGGTGTAGGAAAGTTGGTAGGAACTGTTGTAGCAGCTTTGGCAATTGGTACAGCCAATTACTTAATCGGTGCCGGCGTTGTAGCAAGTTTATTAAAACCTGTACCTTTTTTAGGAGATTTGTTTAGCTATTTCGCAACAATTAGTATGGCAAAAGTTATGGTTTTTGCCCTCATTATTGCCTTTTTGCAAGTAAAACCCGGAGGAATGTTTCCCCAAAAAGGTCGCACTGTTGATGCTTAGAAGCTGATCATAGGGGCTCGCTTCCCATAGGAAAATATAAAAATGCACAACTTTAAAGAAAAAAAGAAAAAAATAATACTTGAAATAGGAATTATTGCTTTACTAAGCTTAGCTTTAATTTTTGTAATTCCTTTATTTTTACCAGAATTTCGCCTTAATTTGTTAGGCAGATTTTTATCCTTAGCAATAGTCGCTTTAGGAATTGATTTAATTTGGGGTTACACAGGAATGTTAAGTTTGGGGCATGGAGTTTTATTTGCCCTTGGCGGCTATGCCCTAGCCATGCACTTAAAATTACAAATTCCCCCCGATGCCAGCATTCAATTGCCAGAATTTATGACTCTTTACGGAGTTACAGAATTGCCGATTATTTGGCAACCTTTTCGCTCTTTTGGATTTTCTTTAGTAGCTTTGATATTGATACCGGCAATTTTAGGAGGGCTGTTGGGTTATTTGGTTTTTCGTAATCGCATTAGGGGCGTTTATTTTTCGATTTTGACTCAGGCAGCAACCATTGTTTTCTTTAACTTTTTTAACGGCCAGCAACAGTTAATTAATGGTACAAATGGTTTAACAGATTTTCAAATTATTTTAGGAATGCCGGTCAATTCATCTCAGACTCAATTTGGCATTTATTGCGTAACAATTTTGTGTTTAGTCATTGCTTATGGGCTTTGCCGGTGGCTGACAAGTGGCAGGTTTGGACGCTTACTAATTGCAATTCGAGATGATGAAAGTAGAGTGCGTTTTTCGGGTTATGATCCTACCGGTTATAAGGTCTTAGTTTTTGCAATTTCTGCCGCCCTTGCCGGTGTTGCCGGTGCCTTATTTACCTTACAAAGTGGCATAATTTCACCAAAAGCAATGGATATCGCTTTTTCGATAGAAATGGTAATTTGGGTGGCGGTTGGAGGAAGAGCAAGTTTAGTTGGCGCAATTTTAGGAGCACTCGTTGTCAATTTTGCTAAAAGTCTTCTTAGTGAACAATTTCCCGAAGTTTGGTTATTTTTTCAAGGTGCCTTGTTTTTAATTGTGGTTATGGTTTTGCCTAATGGTTTAGTTGGCTGGTTTCGTGAACAAGGCATTTATCGGCTTAAATCACTCTTTAAAAAGCCCACTCCTGTTGCCACTTACCCCAGTTTAGATCAAGATCCAGAAATTCAAAGAGAACGGGACGAACTAGGAGGATAATTCATTATAACTGAGATTAAAATTAATACTTCAGAGTAATAATTTTTAAGCTATAAAATTCTCTCATCGGCATTTTTCAACCCTCCTAACAACAACTTTCAATCACCGCAAGTTATGAGCAGCAAAATATTAGAAATTGACAACTTAACAGTTAGTTTTGACGGATTTAAAGCACTCAAAAATTTAACTTTTAGCATGGATACGGGTGAATTAAGAGTTATTATTGGCCCCAATGGTGCGGGGAAAACAACTTTTTTAGATTCCATCACCGGCAAAGTTAAACCCACCCAGGGAGAAGTGTATTTTAAAGGCCGAAACATCCGCGCCTATTCAGAACATCAAATTGCCCGCCTAGGCGTTGGGCGAAAGTTTCAAACCCCAAGAGTTTACTTAAATTTAACTGTAAGAGAAAACTTAGAAATTTCTGCAAATCTTAATAAAAATGTTTTCTCAACCTTATTTGCTAAACCTTCAGCCGCAGAGAAAAAAAGCATAGCTGGACTATTAGAAACCATTGGCTTAATTGCTAAATCCGATATTTCCGCCGGCTTACTTTCTCATGGCGAAAAACAATGGTTAGAAATAGGAATGTTAGTCGCCCAATCTCCTGATTTACTCTTAGTAGATGAGCCGGTAGCAGGATTAACCGATGAAGAAACAGAATTAACCGGCAACCTATTAATATCCCTAGCAGAAAGTCATTCAATTATTGTCATTGAGCATGACATGGAATTTGTCCGTCAAATTGCCCGCCAAGTCACCGTTTTACACGAAGGAACTGTGCTATGTGAAGGTACAATTCAAGAAGTACAAAACGACCCCCGCGTTATTGAAGTTTATTTAGGCCCAGAAACACAACATTAAAAAAAATACTCTATTGTTTCTAAAACATCACTACTTATAAATTTTTCCATCCGGTAAAATTGCCCCTTGCAAATTAGCCCCAGCCAAAATAGCACTGCTTAATTCAGCGCGAGCAAGATTCGCCTTTGATAAATTAGCACCCGTTAAATCAGCCCTAGCTAAATACGCATCCGTTAACTCAGCATTTGATAAATTCGCATGACGCAAATTGACTCTACTTAAATCCGAATTTGTTAACTTTGCACTCTGTAAATTAGCCCTATTTAAATTAACTTCATTTAAATCAGCATCCGAAATAAGCGCCCCTTGCAAAATGGCATTACTTAAATCCGCCATCGGTAATTTTGCTTTCGTCAAATTTGCACCCATCAAATTAGCAAACCGCATATTTGCCCCCGTTAAATTAGCTTCTGCTAAGTAACCTCTTACTATATTTGCCTCACTTAAATTAACATTACTCATTTCCGCATTTCGCAAAGTTACATCATTTAAATTGGCAGCACTTAAATTAACTTTCGTCAAATTTGCCCCCGTTAAATTTGTTCCTCTTAAGTCAGCTTTCCGCAGACAAGCACCCCTTAAATTTGCTGTATAAAGTCGTTTTTCTTCCCGTAAATTTGCCCCCACCAAACAGGCACCCGTTAAATTTGCCCCCCGTAAATCTGCCCCTCGTAAATCTGCTTCAATTAAGTTTGCATCCATTAAATTTGCTAAAGTAAAATTAACTAAATTTAAAGTTGCCCCTTGTAAACTCGCCCCATGTAAATCTGAATCATGTAAATTAGCGCGACTCAAATTTGCCTGATTTAAATTAGCACCACTCAACTTTGTAGCTATCAAATTTGCTTTCATTAAATTGGCACGATTAAGGTAAGCAAAAGTCAAATTTGCTCCCTGTAGGTCAGCTTCAGCTAAAATAATACCAATTAAATCAGCATTTATTAAATTAACTCCTACTAAAGAAGCACCTTTAAAATTCTTTATTCCATCTGCATATTTCAGCAAAAGTTCTGTAACGTTCATTAATACCTCAACCTTAAAATAAATTGTTTTTACTAATTAGCTAATTGACAAGTTTCATCCTTATCGTCATCATCTATAAAATTAGTACCTTGGTTATTATTATCCTCTTGATTAGATTCCAAAGATTCTTTTTCTCTAAACTCATCTTCTTTTGCCTCCGTATAATAACCTTGTAATGCCATAAGAATAGTTTCGGCAGCTTGTAGATTTTCCGAAGAAATGGGTAAATTTTTTGCCGTAGTATTTAACTTGTTTTTAAGTTGAGTAACACTTGGACAAGCCCGATATAACTTAATAATTAAATCATCCAATTCTTGCCGTTTTAATAAAGATAGTTCATCCTCTGTATATCTAAACTGATGGTATAAAGTAGAAAAAATAAGAATTTTAGCTCTTAAAGGATTTGTATAGCGCATAATATCTAGTTTGATATCAAATAAATCACTTCTATCTTTGGGAAAACTAGAAATTTTTGCCGCCACCGGCTTCTCTGTTGCCACACCAGATTGAACAACAGTAGGGGATTGATTAGCAGTCACAGCCTCCGTAAAAACAGCCTCTACCAAAGTTAAAATAGTATTAGAAATAAAAATATATTCGGCTTTTTTATTCAGCGTACTCGCTGCACTATACAAAGCATCTCTTAAACTTTCTTTAGTTCTATTTACTGAAATTAGTTCCTGAAAAATTGCCAAAAAATCTAACTTATCTAACTTATTCTTATCAGATATCCAAACATTTTTAGTTGCCAAAAAAATAATTTTTTTGATGCGAACCGACTGAGAATGCTGCTGTAAATTATTAACAACTTCATTTATAATAGAAGGACTTTCCATTGGTGTGTTTTGATTCAAAGCATCGGCTTTTTTAGACGCCAAAATATCATAGCAGGCAGTTCGCCTAACCTCAAATAATTTTTTTGGCAAACAAAACAGCCGGTTTATTTAGTAGAATGTTGATATTATACCCATTTAGAGTCATAATCTACGAACGTAAGCAAAAAAATCATTTTAAAAAAACAAACATGACACCAATAAACCCAGCCTTCAGTCCAGTACAACCTCCCACCTCAAGCCAAACAATGCTTAGAGTCTCAGGGCTAAACGTTTACTACGGAGAAAGTCATATTTTGCGAGATGTAGACTTAAGCGTACCTAAAGGAAAAATGGTATGTTTGATAGGGCGTAATGGAGTAGGCAAAACTACCCTTTTAAAAACCATCATGGGCTTACTAAAACCCCGCAGTGGAAACCTCACCTTTGCCGAGCAAAACCTTAATATATTACCAACAGACAAACGAGCAAGATTAGGAATAGGATACGTCCCCCAAGGAAGAGAAATAATCCCCCGATTAACCGTCGAAGAAAATTTATTACTTGGGTTACAAGCCCGTTCCCAAACTGTCAAAAACTCCACCATTCCTGATGAAATATTCGAGTTATTTCCTGTCTTAAAAACCATGCTTTCACGAATGGGAGGAGATCTAAGCGGCGGACAACAACAACAACTAGCAATAGCCCGCGCCCTGATGGGAAAACCCCAACTTTTGCTATTAGATGAACCAACCGAAGGCATCCAACCCTCAATTATTTTAGAAATAGAAAATGCCGTCCGCCGCATCATAGAAACCACCGGCATTTCAGTTTTATTAGTCGAACAACACCTACATTTTGTCCGCCAAGCCGACTGGTATTATGCCATGCAAAAAGGCGGAATAGTTGCCTCTGGAAACACCAGCGAACTCTCCCAAGAAGTCATCCAAAGATTTTTAGCAGTATAAAAAAATTACCCTCCACCCTTAATCCCATATTCGTGTCCCTCACCTCAAATCAAAACCAATTAAACTCATGGCATGGCAAAATTAACCTCATCTATGCCAACCAAAACAACACCACAAAAATCACCCACAACCACACCCAAGCCCCCCTAAAAATTCAACAACCCTTTTATCCAGAAGGCCCAGAAATTTGTCACAGCGTTATCCTCCACACAGCAGGCGGTATAGTAGGCGGAGATCAACTTTCCTATAACATCCACCTCCAACCAAACACCCACGCCCTCATCACCAACACCTCCGCCACAAAAATCTATCGTAGCCCCGAAAAAACCGCCCACCAAACCATCAACATAAAACTAGATAATAACGCCCATTTAGAATGGCTACCCCAAGAAACAATCATCTTTAAAAACGCCAAATTTAGGCAAGACATCAAAATAGAACTCCAGCCAAAATCAACCATCTTACTGTGGGAAATTAACCGCTTTGGACGCACAGCCAGAGGCGAAACCTTCACCACCGGCCACTGGCGTTCAAACATCGAAATCTGGCAACAAAATCAACCACTTTGGATCGACCGGCAACAACTCATAGGCAGCCCCCAAACCATCAACAGCCAACACACCCTAGCCGGCTTCCCCCTCACCGGCACCCTCACCTACATCGGCAACCCCATCTCAACCGAAACCCTCCAAAAAATTCGCCAACTCAGCCCACAAAACCCCAACCCAAATCAACACCAAACCGGCATCACCCGCCTCCCGAACGGCTTAATCTGCCGGTATCGGGGCCACTCCACCCCAGAAAACCGAACCTGGTTTATAAACATCTGGGATATCCTCCGACAAACCTATCAAAACCGGCCCAACTGTCCCCCACGAGTCTGGCCACTGTAATCACCTCCACAAAAAATAATCTCAGCTATACTTGACACCTAACTTGTATCACATATATTCTTATAGTTAACAGATAAAACTGCCCACCAACCAAGGAAAAGCAGCAAAACACCATAACTAAAGCCTATCTCACCTAAAAATATAAAAGGTGATTAAACACAAACCAACAACACCCTAGCCTAAGCAATCGAACCCAAACCCTAAACTGCCCCCATCACACATCACAAAACACCACCACCGAACCCAGTCAATATAATCCAAGGGTGCCATCCCCAACTCCTCCTGCAAAACCTCGCAGAGAGGGGAACTCACACCTGTTGGAAAAACCAAGTCACAGAATATAATAAAAAATGAACATTTCATAAAACAGAGACCAAAGCCTTGATTCTTCAAATTCCCGCAGACTACCTACAAACCGTAACCAGCGAACGCGGCGTATCCGACGCCGAACTCGAAGCCCTCCTCATGGCCCTAGACGGACAATCCACCGCCGAAATAGCCGGCCAACTGGGCATCAGCAACATCGCAGTCCGCAAACGCCTCGGCGAAGTCTACAGAAAATTTAACATCATCGGCAGAGGCCCAGGGAAACTAGCCGAACTACGGCACATCGTCCTATCCATGTATCAAGGTGGCCCCACCCAAGCCGTCTTTAACGCCCCCGAAAGAACCACCACCACAACCCCCCTCAGCAGCCCACCCCGCCGCAAAGACCTAACCGAAGCCCCCGACGTCTCCAACTTCTACGGACGCAGCCAAGAACTCAAAGAACTCGAACAATGGGTTTTGCAAGATAGCTGCCGGTTAGTCGGAGTCCTCGGACTTGGAGGCATGGGCAAAACCACCCTCTCCGTACAACTCGCCAAACGCAGCGAAGACGAATTTGATTACGTCATCTGGCGCAGCTTGCGAAACGCCCCCCCCATCCAAGACCTCCTTACCCAACTCCTCCAAACCTTCTCCAATCAAAAAAAACTCGACATCCCAGGCGACCTTAACAGCCGAATTTCCAGACTCATCGAATACCTCCGCAAACAAGACAGCCTCATCGTCTTTGACGACTTTGAAGCCATCCTCAAAACCGAAGAACTCGCCGGTCAATACCGCAAAGAATACGAAGGCTACCGCGAACTCCTCAAACGCATCGCCGAAGCCAACCACAACAGTTGCCTAATGATCATCTCCAACGAAAAACCGGCCGACCTCTCCCTACTCCAAGGCGACAAAGTACGCACCCTCACCCTCAGCGGTTCCGAAGAAGTTTGCCGAGACATCCTCAAAGAAAAAGGCTTCACCGGCGAAAAAGCATGGCCCACCCTCATCCAACGCTACGGCGCCAACCCCCTCGCCATCAAAATCATCTCCGCCACCATCGCCGAAGTCTTTGGTGGCCACGTCACCGAATTTACCAAAGACACAACCTCCTACTTTGCCGACAGCCTCAGCGACTTACTAAGCACCCAATTTGAACGCCTCTCCGACTCAGAAGCCGAAATCATGTACTGGCTGGCCCTCGAAGGCGAACCCATGTCTCTGGCCACCTTCCGCGACGAACTCGTACTACCGATGTCCCAATCGGAACTCCTCAAAACCTTCGCCTCCCTCGACCGGCGCAGCCTCATCGAAAAAACTTCTCTTAACAACGAAACCCTCTTTAGCCTCCAACCGCTGATTATGAAATACATTCGCGGCAGATTTATCGAACAAATTTGCACCGAAATTCGCGAAATCGTCACAACCCAAAAACTCGACAACATCCAACTCCTCCGCAGTCACGACATCACCGAAGGAATCGAAGTCAAACCAAAAAACATCCCCCCCATCCTCAAAGCCATCAAAGACAAACTTCTACAATCCAAAATGTTTAACAACCCAACCTTCCTAGAACAAATGTTAAACACCCTCAACCAAATTAGCAGCAAACTAGACGGCAAATCTCGTCTCGAAATCCAATACGCCGACGACAACCTTAACAGTTTAATCACCATACTAAAGGAAGACATAAACTCGTGATTTACTGCATCAACCCCAAATGCTTCAATCGAGAAAACCCTAACGACTTGGATACCTGCCAACACTGCGCCTCCAGCCTCCTAATTAACGACCGTTACCGCGTCGTTAAACCGCTGCGACCCCTCAATCCAACGTATCCAACCGACATTTATGAGGTCAAAGATTGGGGCGGGGTTGATGAAGATTGGGGTGCCATCAAAATCCTCAAAGTTTTAAAATACAACAACAACCCTGATTTAGTTCGTCACTTTCAACAAGAAGCCCGCGCCCTTATGTTTCTGCGCGATTCGGGCTTCCCCCGCGTTGAACCCGATGGCTATTTCACCTTTTCTCCTAAAAAAACAACTCAAAAACTCCATTGTTTAGTAATGGAAAAAATCGAAGGAGAAAACCTAAGCAACTGGAACCAAGAAAACGGCCCCATAACTTTAACAAACGGCATTGAATGGCTTAAAGAACTCACCCAGCTTCTTGACAAACTCCACGAACAAAACCTCACCCACCGCGACATCAAACCCTCCAACATTGTTTTACGTCCCAATGGCAGTTTAAGCCTCATTGATTTTGGCATTGCCGGTGTCGATAATTGGGGCGAAACTTGTGTAGGCACCACCGGCTATGCACCAAATGAACAAATTATTGGTAAAGCCGTTTTGCAGTCAGATTTTTTTGCCTTGGGGCGTACTTTTGTAGAATTAATAACAGCTATTCCCCCCATAGATTTTCCCAGCGATGCAAAAAACGGCAAAATTTTTTGGCGAGAAAAAGCTAAAATCTTAAACTTCAAACAACCAGCAGATTTATTATTTGCCGATTTACTTGATGACTTAATGCAGCCCGCCCCCGAAAAACGGCCCCGCAATACTCGCACCATCCTCAAACGCATTAAAGTCATAGAAAAAGCCCTCGAAAATCCTGTTAAATTTCGTTATCAAAAACTACTCACTACTGTTGGTTTAAGTCTCGCCGGCATCATCGCTGTACCGTTTATATTTCCGACATTGCATGATCAATTACGCAGCATCGGCACCACAAAATATCTGCAAGGCGATTTTCAAGGCGCTAAATTTTACTACACTTTAGCTGAAGGAATAAACCCCAATTCTGGCGCAAATTTATACAGCATGGGGGTTATTTGTGAAGATATGAAAAACCTAGAATGTGCTCGCAACAAATATATCGCTGCCAGTAAAGCTAAAGATCCTGATGCCGCCGCCTCAGCTATCAGTAACCTCAGCCGCATTGAAATCTTCAACAGAAACCTAGACACAGCCATTAACTTGCTAAAACCTAACTTAGATCGTGCCTCTAATCCCAGAATCAACGCCGCTTTATACAAAAACTTGGCGTGGGCAGAATATATAAAAAATAACTATAACCAAGCAGAAACCCACCTAGAAAAAGCCATAGAATTAAAAAACCAAACCACAGAACATAAGGAATGGTCAGCCCCCCATTGCTTATTAGCCCAAGTATTAGAAAAACAAGGCAAAAAACAAGAGTCTATCTTTCAATGGGATTACTGCTTAAAATACGCCCATTATCAAGACAGAATTGAAGAAAAAACCTGGCAACTTCAAGGCTACCAACTCTTAAATAAATCAGAAAAACTAAAATAAAACCAGAAGATATAAATACACCCTTTTGAACAAAAATTGTAAAACTTTTCTTAGGCCCAACCGGCAACCCACTCCATATTTTCATTGTTTACATCTTCTTCTGGCCGATTTTCTAAAACCTCTAACTTATCCTCATCTTCCATCGGCTCAAATATATCAACCTTTGAACCAAGTTGAGTAAAAATTGGTTCCACATTAAACCCAGGTTCAGTTGGCCTGTTATTATTATTGTCTGGGCCTGAACCATTAACTTGAAAATCCAGCCCTTCGTACCTTTTCGACCAACTTAGTTGAGATTTCGGCCTTCTCGTCCCAACCACACTCACCGGTTCTTTTCCTAAACGCAAAAAATTTGATACTTGGTTCCTCATACTACACCCTCCATTTTATTGAAACTCACACAGAAAACTTAGCCATAATCAACACAGGAAGATAAACACAAACCTGTATTTTGTGAGATTATCTCCCACTTTTCTATAGCAAACGAGAAACAGCAAATACATTTTTCTTTACCTAGAAGAGTTTAAAGACCAGCAGAGAGGTGTTTATCCAACTTTGCCCCCTTCTTGTCAACTAAACTTCCTAAATATATGTATTTACCTTGTGACCTGCAATATTTCTCACTAAAAAGTAGTCTATACTATTTTTTACAAAAAATCCTCTATCTTTAAAATTTTATACAAAAGCACAATTGATAGGATAATCTGGAAAAGAACACAGAAACCTAACTCCAGAAACTTACTAAAACTTAACTAATAACCGAGAATAGAGCCTCTTGAGCAAATCTTTAGAATAAGGTATCAACCGCTACACAAGACTCACGGTAAGCGGTGGTAGTACAATGAGCGTGCTAGTTATCTGGTAAACCCATAAAAATTAAGGAGTCATCCCCTTGAAAAAGGTAGAAGCGATTATCCGCCCTTTTAAATTAGACGAAGTAAAAATCGCTCTCGTCAACGCCGGCATCGTTGGTATGACGGTTTCAGAAGTCAGAGGCTTTGGTCGGCAAAAAGGCCAAACTGAACGCTATCGCGGTTCTGAGTACACCGTAGAATTTCTACAAAAACTCAAAGTTGAAATCGTTATCAATGACGATCAAGTTGACATGGTGGTAGACAAAATCATTGCCGCCTCCCGCACCGGCGAAATTGGCGACGGTAAAATCTTCATTTCCCCCGTCGAGCAAATCATCCGCATCCGCACCGGCGAAAAGAACCTCGAAGCCATCTAGGGATTAATTATCGAAAATTGGTGAGTGTGTGATAAGGAAATGGTGAACAAAGGCTCGAAAAACCTAACCCAGGCACCATTTCCCCACCTCACCAATCACCATTAATCTAAATTCGATAGCTGAGGAATTAAAGCCTCAAAAGCCTTACCCCGATGGCTAAACTGACGCTTTAACTCAGGAGTCATCTCCGCAAAAGTTTTTTGCTGTTGAGGAACATAAAAAATCGGGTCATAACCAAAACCACCATTCCCCCTTGGGCTATGCAAAATCTCACCAGGCATAACCCCTTCCAAAGACAGCGCAATGGAACCATCAGGACGCGCCACAGCCACAGCACAGATAAACTGAGCCTGCCGGTTTGTCTGGTCACCCAATTCTCGCAACAGCCGTTCAATTCGTTCGGCATCCGTTTGGCCATACCGGGCCGAATAGACGCCTGGAATTCCACCAAGCGCATCTACAGCCAAACCCGAATCATCAGCAATAGCCCACTGCTGTGTTGCCTTGGCGACTTCCGAAGCCTTTAAACAAGCATTCTCAATAAAAGTATTTCCCGTTTCCTCTACCTCCAAATCATCGGGCTTTAAGCGCAATTCAAAATCCAAATCGGCTAAATAAGCCTGCATTTCCTTCAGCTTACCTGGGTTGCCGGTGGCAACAACTAATAATTTTTTGGTCATTTTTTCTTAGTGAAGTGACTAAAACTGATTTGCCCAATCTTTGGCCCAGTTTAAGGTTTGATGAACATCTTTTAAAGTGTTGGCTTCACAATATAAACGCAACACCGGCTCAGTTCCACTAAACCGAATCAACAACCACCGGTTATCTTTCAAACGAAACTTATAGCCATCCACCGGATTACAATCTATCACCGGCTGACCGGCAATTTCCTTTAAAGGTTGATTTTGCAATTGTTCTAACAACTTTGTTCGCACTTCCATACTCGCCAGCGGCAAATCGATGCGGTCATAAGCTGCAAAAAAATTAGTCTGCTGTTGCAAACCACTATACAACTCTCCCAAATCTTTATGAGACTCTACCACCGCCTCAAGCAAATAAAGCGCAGACAACAAGGCATCGCGTTCGGGAATATGAGTTCCATAACCAATTCCCCCCGACTCTTCGCCCCCCACCAAAACCGGCACTTCTAACATTCGGTCGCCAATATACTTATAACCGATGGGCGTTTCAAACACCGGCAACCCGTATAACTCAGCAATTTTGGGCATCAAATCTGACCCACTCACCGTTTTAACCACTTCACCTTTCCAACCTTTCCGCTTTGCCAAATGTTCAATCAAAATCGGAATTAATGCCTGAGAACTCAAAAAATTACCTTGCCCATCAACCGCAGCAATTCTGTCAGAATCACCATCAAAGACAAATCCCACACTCAAAGTATCGGGATGCGAACGTCGTGAACCACGCATTTTCCGAAAAAGTTGCGACAAATACCTCGGTAACGGTTCAGGAGCACCACCACCAAACAGAGGATCGCGGTTGCTATTAACTTCCTGCACCGGCATTCCCAAAATTTCCGCCAATCCCCCAGCCGCAGCACCGTGCATCACATCTGCAAAAACTGTTAATTGTTTGCTTTCCAGCGCTTTCTGAATTTGGGCTAAATTTACTTTGGCTTGCAACCCTTGACAATAAGAAGGCCAGGGATTAAATTTTTCTAACTTTCCAGGGCTACGAGAAGCTTTCCCCATTCCCCCAGCGTGAGATGGTGCATCTAACAAAGCCTCAATTTTTTTTGTGACTTCGGGAGAAACAGAACCGCCAAAATAACCCTTGACTTTTAACCCTAAATATGCAGCGGGATTGTGGCTAGCAGTAAGAACAATAGCACCGAGGGCATTTTGTTGTTTAGCAGCCCAACTAAAAGCCGGTGTGGGAGCATAACATTCAGATAACAAAACATCAAAACCGGCTTCTTGAATTGCTTTTGCAGCAACAGCGGCAAAATCTTCCGCCAAAAAACGCCGGTCATAGCCAACAATAACAACATTACTTTGAGTAATATCAGCGTAAAGTTCTGCCAAAACTTGAGCGGCAAGCGGTGCAACAAGAGCTACTCTGGTAAAAGTAAAATCAGCCCCAATCACACCCCGCCAGCCGTCTGTACCAAACTTAATCGGAGTATTAGCGGCCGGTACTGTTAAAAATTCAACCATAATTAAATCTGCCTTGATGTTGAAGATAAACGGTTGGGAGAGTCAGTTTTACTAACAAACAAAAACTTATGACTGTTGAACAATCATAAAAAATAACTCATCAGTCATCCATCCCCCATTATTAATAAAAATCGAGTTTTGGCAATGATTCGCTAAATCTTGATATATTGGGTGGGCGCACGCCGAAAGTCTATCCCCACTGTTATTGAAAGAGGAGAAAAAAGTCAAATATGGCCATTCTAATAGGAGATGAACTCAATAACCAAATTATCGGAACCGCAGAGGCAGATCAAATTAGCGCGTTAGGTGGAGATGATACGCTATTTGGTAAAGAATTAGAAGATTTATTAAATGGAAATGCCGGCAACGATATGGTCTACGGAGAGACCGGTGCTGATACGCTGCGCGGTGGTGCTGATGATGATACGCTGTTTGGCGGCGATGGCAATGATACGCTGTTTGGCGATTTGGGAAATGATTTGTTATTTGCCAATAGCGGTGATGATTTTATGTATGGGGGGGATGGTGATGATACTATGTGGGGCGGCCAGGGAAATGATACGTTTGTAGGCGATAGTGGTGCTGATTATGCCTACGGTGATTTGGGAGATGATTTATTTTTTGGAAATGCCGGTACTGATTTAATGACCGGTGATGATGGCAAAGATACCTTGCGGGGGGGTAGGGATGATGACTCTCTCAGCGGCGGAAATGATAATGATGTGCTTTATGGCGAGTTTGGTAACGATATTATTAGTGGGAATAGTTCTAATGATCTCCTTTTTGGTGGCGAAGGTGATGATACTATCCGGGGAGGTCGTGGGGATGATTCCCTGTTTGGCGATGAGGGAAATGATTCGCTTTATGGTGATTTTGGTGCCGATACTCTCACCGGTGGATCGGGAACAGATGTGTTTGTAATTGCTGCCGGTGCTGGTACTGATTTTATTGCAGATTATTTAGATTCTGATGATTTTATTGGTTTGGGTGATGGTTTAACTTTTGCTGATTTGGAAATTAAAGAAGGCATTAATTTAGTTGCAGAAAATGTGTTGAGTACGTTTACGGTGATTAATGGCCCTGGTGGCAAATTGTTGGCAATTGTGGCAAGTCTTCCTTCTCCTTCTTTACTGACGGAGGATGATTTTATTTCGGTTGGTGATACCGGGCTAGGTTCAAGTGGTACGTCGGGGGGTTCTTCTACTTTGCCTGGTGGAACTACTGTTTAATTTTGGTTAGGGGCGAGGCTGTTTTGTCGGCATATTTTTGCCCAGCTTAGCCCCGTTGTTGAATTATTGATTGGGGCTGATTTTTTATTTTTATGCTTGGTAAATTTATTGTTTTTGAAGGGGTAGAAGGTTGTGGAAAAACTACTCAGTTGCAAAAGGTGCAGGAGTGGTTGGCAGAACTTTCTTTTTTGAAAGCTAGGCCGGTGGTGGTGACGAGACAGCCTGGGGGTACTGATTTGGGGGTGCAATTACGTCAACTTTTGTTAAATCCGGGGTCGCAGGAGACTATTCAAAATCGGGCTGAGTTGTTGCTATATGCTGCTGATAGAGCTCAGCACGTTGAGGGTTTTATTGTACCGAATTTAGCGATGGGGGCGGTGGTTTTATGTGATAGATATACGGATTCAACGGTGGCTTATCAAGGGTATGGCCGGTGTTTAGATTTGGAGATGATTGAGGTGTTAAACCGGCTGGCAACAAATGGTTTAGAAAGTGATTTAACGGTGTGGTTAGATGTGGATGTGGTTGTAGGTTTGGGAAGGGCAAAAAAACGGGGTGTTTCGGATCGGATAGAACAGGCTAATTTGGAGTTTCACCAGCGTGTTCAATATGGTTATACTGAGTTGGCTAAGGTTCATTGTGATCGAATTGTAAGGGTAGATGCCGGTGGGTCTGTGGATGAGGTTTTTGGGGAAGTTAAGAAGGTTTTAAATAAGTGTTTTTTGAGTTGGGGTTTGTTAGGGGATTAGGAAATAAAATTAAGTCAGAAAGAAAGGGGATAGTTTGTTGGGGATGAGTACGGAAGAGAGTTTTTTTGAGTTGTTGATAGGTCAAAATCAAGCGGTGGAGTTGTTGGTGCAGGTTGTGCGCCAAAATAGAATTGCACCGGCTTATCTTTTTGCCGGCCCTGATGGGGTGGGTAGGAGTTTGGCGGCGCGGTGTTTTGTGCAGTTACTTTTTTGTTTTGGGGCGGCAGAAAGTAAGGATCAAAATAATATTAAAAATCGGGTTTTTCAGGGAAATCATCCAGATTTGTTGTGGGTGGAACCTACTTATTTGCATCAAGGAAAACGGCTTTCTGCTTTGGAAGCAGAAGAGGCTGGAGTGAAACGAAAGGCGCCTCCACAAATTCGGTTGGAACAAATTCGAGAAATTGGGCAGTTTTTGAGTAGGCCGGCGTTGGAAGTTTCCCGTTCTGTGGTGGTAATTGAGGGTGCTCAAACGATGGGGGAAAGTGCGGCAAATGGGTTGTTAAAGACTTTGGAAGAACCGGGAAATGCAACGCTAATTTTAATTGCGCCGGCGGTGGAGTCGCTTTTGCCTACTTTGGTTTCTCGTTGTCAGCGGATACCTTTGCAAAGATTAACTAAGGCGGGGATGAAGGAGGTTTTAATTAAGGCTGGTTTTGAGAAGGTTTTGAGTAATAAGGTGATTTTGGAATTGGCGCAAGGAAGTCCGGGGGAGGCGATCCGTTGTTGGGAACAGCTAGAGGAAATTCCGGCAGATTTATTGCAAAAGCTGACAGATTTGCCAAAGAGTCCTAGAGATGCGTTGGAGATGGCAAAGGAGGTGGATAAGGTTTTGGATACGGAGGCGCAGTTATGGTTGGTGGATTATTTGCAGCATTGTTACTGGCAGAAATTATCGCTGCGGGGTTCTGGTGAGTTGGTGATCAAGTATTTGGAGGAGGCGCGAAAAAGTCTTTTGTGTTACGCGCAGCCGCGTTTGGTTTGGGAATGCACATTTTTGGGTATTTGTCAAGGGGTGATGGCGGGCCGGTGAGGCTATGGGTATTTATTAATTTTTTAGCCTAGGTCACTTTTTTAATTAGCGTGCAAAATATGACTGCAAACAAGAGTAACTGCCTTAGCTAACTCCTCTGGTTCCACCGGCTTACTAACGTGCATTTGAAAACCGGCAATATGTGCTTTTTTGCGGTCTTCTTCCCGCGCAAAAGCCGTCAAAGCAATAGCTGGCAATGCACCCCCAGAAATCGACTTACGGTGTCGAATTTCTCGAATTAAATCATACCCACTTTTTTCCGGCATACCAATATCAGTCACTAACAAATCTGGTACCCAATTGTTAAGCAAAGAAAGCGCCTCATCAGCACTAGAAACCGCATTAACTTCTGCACCATATTCTTGTAAAACTGTAGAAATTAAATTACAAGTATCCGGGTCATCATCAACCACCAAAATTGTTAAACCAGATAACTGTACACCTTCAGAAGAATCGGAAAAAGAAAAAGAATTATTAGCAGTTTCAGTAGTGAGATTATTTTTTTGGAAAGATGGCAATCTAACAATAAAAGTAGAACCTTTATTCTTTCCTTCACTAAAAACCTTCACATTCCCGCCATGCAACTCAACTAAATAACTAACAATAGTTAAGCCCAAACCCAAACCGCCGTGAGATCGGGTAGTAGAACTATCAGCTTGACGAAAACCTTCAAAAACATGAGGCAAAAACTCTGGATCAATACCAATACCCGTATCAGAAACAGAAAGTTCCAATTGTTTATCTTTTTGGCTAAGACAAACTTCTATTCGCCCGTCTTCAGGAGTAAACTTAATAGCATTTGAAAGTAAATTGCTAATAATTTGTCGTAGACGGTCTGGATCGCCGTTAATTTGAGCAATATTAGTTTTGATATTGAAAGACAAATTAATATTTTTACTGCCCGCAGAAAAAGCAAAATTTTCCACACAATCTCTAACAATTTCTGCAAAATTTACGACCACCAAAGTCAGACGAAATTTGCCGCGAATAATACGAGAAACATCCAAAATATCATCAATAACTTTAACTTGTTGTTTAGCGTTGCGTTCAATAGTTTCGAGGGCTCTTGCTGTCATATTGGCATCTAACTTGCGGATACGCAACATTTGAGCCCAGCCCAAAATTGAGTTTAAAGGAGTTCGCAATTCGTGGGAAACAATTGCTAAAAACTCATCCTTCAAACGGTTAGCATTTTCAGCAGCAGAGCGGGCTTTTTGTTCAGCTTCATAAAGATTGGCACGGTCAATGGCCCAAGCAAGTCGGTCAGCGACCAATTCTAGCAGATACATATCATCTTTACTAAATTGGCGGACATCTAAAGTACCAGCATAAATCACGCCTAAAACTTTATCTTCTAGGACCAAAGGCACACCCATAAGGGTTTCAATGTGTTTTTCTTCAAAAAGCTGACATTGGGCAATTTGGTAGGCATTAGAATCAATAAGAACTGGCTGACGCTCTGAGGCAATACGACCAGCAATTCCTTCACCAATACCAATTTTCAAAGACCCTATAACTTCAGTTTCTAATCCCAAAGCGGCTTTAATAACCAGGCTTGATTTATCAGCATCAGTAAGGAAAATAACTGCAATATCAGCATTAAGGACTTGAGAAATGCGAGCTAAAGATTCCTTGAGTAAATCATCTAAACTAATAGCTGTAATAGTGGCATCGGTAACAGCTTGGAGTCGGTGTACTCGTTCAGTAGCAGCTTCGGCAAGGGTGCGGGCTGCTTGTTCGCGTTCAAGAAGATGAGCCCTTTCTTGTTCGGTGCGTTTGCGATCATCAATATCGGTATTAGTACCAAACCATTTAACAATTTTGCCTTCACTGTCTCGCATAGCCAGAGCTTGGCCCAAATACCAGCGATACTGTCCGTTAATATTTTTGACACGCACTTCAATTTCATAATTTTCGCCGGTTTGCTGACAGTAAGTCCAGGTTTGAAGACACCGGCCTAAGTCTTCGGGATGAACCATTGATGACCATCCATTCTCAACTAATTGAGAGGGTGCAACTCCGAGATAGTCAAACCAACGTTGATTGTAATAATCAACTTTTCCGTCTGGGTTAGCTGTCCATACCATTTGGGGAATAGATTCAGCCAAAAAGCGATAGTATTGTTGGCTTGCTTCTGCTTGTTTTCGGGCGTTTTGTTCGCGTTGTAATAGTTTTGCCCGTTCTTGTTCAGAATGTTTGCGGCTGTGGGCTTCGGCGAGGATATTAGCTGCACCTTGACAAAAGTGGAGGTCTTCTTTTGTAAGGGGTTGGTTTTGGGTTTCAATTCGGATAAAACCAAAGGGTTCTCCCCGGCCAGAAATTTCCAGGGTATAGGATACTTCCAAACTATCTATATTTTCTGCTGAGCCTTCTCTATTTGTTTGATTTGCATTGTGGAAACTGGCTTGCTCAATTAGTTCGCCATCTTCTGAATTTAGTTCTAAAATTTGACAGCTTTTTAGGTTCAGAAGACCACTCAAAAGAGTCACAGTTTCTTGCATGAGGGTGGAAAGTTTGATGCCGGCGAGGGCTCTTTGTCCAAGTTGAGCAATGGCAGCACTTGTGCGAGTGCGGTTTTTAAGTTCTTCTTCGGCCATTTTTCGCTCGGTGATGTCGCTAGCTGAACCAATGTGACCGAGAAAGTTGCCTTCGTTAGTGAAGCGAGGAATAGCGGTCTCAAATATCCAACGATACTCACCGTCGGCGCGTAGCAGTCGGTATTCTAGGGAAAAACTACTGCGGTTTTTGATGGCTTGAGAATAGGTATCAAAGCAAAGTTGCCAGTCGTCAGGATGAAGACTTTTTTCCCATCTGGTGCCAAGTTCTTGTTCCAACCTACGGCCGGTAAAATTGAGCCAAGATTTATTTACAAAGGTGCAGAGTCCTTGACTGTCTGATACCCACAAAAATACAGGTGAGTTGTCTGCCATATTGTGAAAGCGTTCTTCACTTTCCCGACGAGTATCTTCTGCTATTTTGCGTTCGGTAATGTCTTGAAAATAAATTGATAAGCCTTGTTCGTCGGGGTAGGCATGGATTTCTAGCCAGAGGTTTAGCGGTTCATAAAATGCTTCAAAATTTGTGGCAATTTGTTGGTCTTTACTGGCACGATAGTGGCTTTCAAAAATGTTGTTAATGCTGGCAGGAAATGCTTCCCACATGGTTTTGCCGACAAGGTTTTCTCGGCTGCCCATATAGCCGTATTTTTGTAATATAGGAACTACCTGGGGGTTAACATAGGTAAATTTCCATTCATTGTCTACAGCAAAAAATCCATCGGTGATACGGTCTAGTATTTTAGCGATTTGTTGTTCTGCAATTTCTGCTGAGGTGCGGGCTTTGCGTTCGCTTTCTAGTAAAAGATCGCGTTCTTTTTGGGCTTTAATTAAGGCTGTGATGTCTTGATTGACTGCGATGGCACCGACGATTTCTTCTTGAGTGTTGCGAATGGGTACGGCTGCGTTGCGGATGATTTTATGAGTACCGTCAAAGGCTTCGATTTCGATGATTTCATCGAGGGAAGTTTCGCCGTTGCGGATGGCGCGGACAATTCCCCAATCTTCTGAGGGTATGCGTTGGCCGGTTTGATACCACCAGCCTTTATATTCTGCATATTCAGGAATATTAAAATATTCCAAGCCTCCCCAGATTTTTTTTGTTTCTGGGTTGAGCATTATTATTTGTCCGTTTTGATCGGCAACTGCTACTCCTACGGGCAAGGTTTCTAACACTTTTTTTAATAGTTCTTCGCTTGCTTTAAGGGCATCTTGGGCTTGTTTTCTTTCTGTGATGTCGCTGCGAATTGATAAATATTCTTTGGGTTTTCCTTTTTCGTCTGGCATGGGGACGATGGTTGTGTCTACCCAGTAATAAGTTCCATCTTTGGCTTTATTTTTGATTTCTCCTTTCCAAATTTTACCGCTGGCTATGGTTTGCCAAAGTTCGGCAAAAAATTCTGGCGTATGATAACCAGAATTGATTATTTTATGAGTCTTTCCTATAAGTTCTTCGGGCGAATATTTAGAGATATCAGAAAATTTTTTGTTAACGTAGTTAATGATTCCTTTGTTGTCTGTTTTGGCTACTATAGCTGATTCTTCTAATGCTATTTTTAGGTCGGATAGTTCTTTAAGAGTAGTATATAGTTTTTGTTCTGATTGTTTGGATTGCGTGATATTATGGATTATTTTTGAATATCCCGTGAGGTTGCCTCGGTTATCTCTCAAGGCTGTGATGATGCTCTGAGACCAAAATTTTGTGTTGTCTTTGCGAACTCTCCAGCTTTGTTCTTCACAGCGGCTTTCATTGCGTGCTATTTCTAATAGTTGGTTTGGTTTATCTAATTCCTGATCTTCTTTTGTATATAATTGGGAAAAATGTTTGTTAATTATTTCATGGGGTTTATAACCTGTTATTGTTTCTGCTCCTTGGTTCCAGGTTGTAATATTGCCGTTTAAATCTAAACTAAAAAAGGCATGATCTGTGATATTGTCAACTAATAAATGATAAGTTTTTTCACTGTCCCTAAGATTTTTTTCGGCTTTTTGTCTAGCGTTGTTTAGCGAACTAATAAAGATGGAAGTTCCCGCAAATATTCCTAACAAGATAAGGTCGCTTAGGGGGAATAATCTGCTTTCAATTCCTCTTTCTAGTAATAAATACTCTAAGCATAAACATGACAAAACAGCGGCTAACAAACCTTGACCTAAGCCGCCATAGGACGAACTGATGATTACAGCAGTAAAGAATAGGGGTGTTGGGGTGTGGCTGAACAGGGGTTTCAATGCTATGGTTAGCACCAGGGCAAGGAACACTGTTAAGATAGCGATTGCATAGCTATGCCAGTGAGAACGGTGGTTTTTCATTTACTCACTCTAGTTTGGTCTTAAAGAAATTTACCGTTTTTTGGGGCAGCAAAGCCACAGTGGTGTGGTTTTGTATGGTGAATTTTATCGTAGCGAATTATAGGATGTTTTGTCTCTCCTCTAAGGAAATATCTTAAACTCGCTTGATTGATTCTTTAGGTTGATTTGTTTTGTGAATTGAGGGATGGTTTTAAAAAGATTTAGTTTTTTAGATTTAAAGGATATTATTAGCTCAATAGTTGTTGCGATTAATTTATTTTTTGTATCATTTTTAATTAAACTTTGCCAATTTTTTATAGTAGTTTGATAGCTGTTATCTATAAAATTCAATGATGAAATAGTAAAAAGTAGGTTGTTTAAGAATTTTCATCACCTATCTTGGAACAAAAAAAATGTTATACCAATTTCGATAATTTTTACTACAGTTCAAGGAAGCCTCACCACCCCCTAAACCCCCCACCCCCATATAAAGGGGGACTTTAAGGGGGTGAGGGATTGAGGGGGTCGTTTATGTGTGGTGTTTTATAGATTTGGTATTACCTACCAAGTTGGGTTAAACGATAGCAATTTAATAGTCCTACTATTGCAAGAGTTTTTAAAATTTTCAATTTGGTATCATTGATAACTTTTTTATGAGCAGTTTTGTTGATGAAAAAACCCGGTCTTTATAAAAGATCGGGTTTTTAAAAACAAGTTTTGAATTTCAACCAACTGAAAATGGTTAATTTGCTAATAACAAAAGTAGTGGTGCTATTTCGATATTAGCGGCTAGATAGTGTTAAATAGCACCCATTTCACCAATACGGTGAACTTTAATTAAATTGGTGATGCCGGTGAAAGGCAAAGGCAAACCGGCCGTAATAACCACTATATCATTTTTCGCCACTAAGCCGTATTGTAAGGCTGCTTTTTCTACTAAAGCAATCATTTCATCAGTGCTAGAAGCTTGAGGAATTAAAAGCGATTGTACACCCCAATAAAGAGCCAATCTACGCTGAACAGCAGCCGATGGAGTCACAGCAATAACAGGAATATTTTGCCGATATTTTGATAAAATGCGAGCCGTAAAACCATGTTCAGTAAAACAAATAATTGCCTTAGCTTTTAAATCTTGACCAAGTTGGCAAGCCGCATGACCCACAGAATTTGATATCTCTTGTTCTCGTGTACCTTCGAGATATTTTGAAGACGAAATTAATTGCGCTTCTACAGTTTCTGCAATGCGGGCCATAGTCCTTACAGCTTCAACTGCAAACTCCCCAACGGCGGTTTCTCCTGATAGCATAATGGCATCAGTTCCATCAATAATTGCATTAGCAATATCCGAAACTTCTGCACGAGTTGGACGGGGATTTTTAATCATAGATTCCAACATTTGAGTTGCTGTTATCACCGGCTTTATATGACTACGACACTCTTTGATAATTGATTTTTGAATAATTGGAACCTGATCTAAGGGCATTTCTACACCCAAATCTCCGCGCGCCACCATAATCACATCAGCAACTTTGACAATATTTTCAAAATCTTCTACCGCTTCGTGACGTTCTATTTTTGCCACCACATGAGTATCTTTTTCTTTGCGTCTAATTGAACCTTTTACCTCTTTAATATCCGAAGGTTCTCTCACAAAAGAAAGGGCTACATAATCAATGTCTTGAGTTAAGCCAAATTCTAAATCATTAATATCTTTTTGTGTTAAAGCCGGAGTAGAAATCGAAGAATTAGCAAGGTTAATTCCTTTGTGACTTTTTAATACACCGCCATGTATAACTGTCCCTAAAATTTCTGAACCGGCCACTTTATCAACCTGAATATGTATTAATCCATCGTCTATTAAAATGGTATCTCCTTCGTTGACATCAGCCGCCAATCCCTTGTAAGAAGAACTAAATTTTATCGGGGTTCCTAAAACTTCATTCATCGTGATAGTAGTTTTTTGACCCACTTCTAAAATTGAACCTTCTTTCATTTCTCCTACACGAATTTTTGGCCCTTGTAAATCTTGTAAAATGGCGATAGGCCGATTTAATTCTGTAGAAACTTCTTGCAATATTTTAATATTTTTTTCGTGGGTGGAATATTCTCCATGAGAAAAATTAAGCCGGGCCACATCCATACCGGCCTGTACCATCGCTTTGATTGTTTCGTAATCGGAACTGGCTGGCCCAAGAGTACAAATAATTTTGGTTTTACGCATGATCGTTATTAGGAAATTCTCAAGTTTGAAACATTTAAACAGTCAGTCAACTAAATGGTTTAGTTTACCGCAATAATTGTAATTCGCCTACTGTACGATTAACAATGTAATCTGCTTTACATTCTTTGTTGATCTCTCTCAGGGAGGTTGTTGGTTAAAAAAATAATTCTTAGTCATCAAAACTATTCTAACCTACCTATCCATCTTTCCTCTGATACCTTATTCTGTCAAAAATATTCATTAAATTATCATTAACTTATCTTTGAATGAGCAACAAAACCATAAAAATTCAAACTAAATAAATAATATTAAATAAAAACAAATAATAAAACTAAACCAACAACATAATTTAAACTTTATTTGAAAGTAAAATATTAATTTTTCACCTAGAATTGACCGAGAACAAAAAATATCTAAATATTTTTTGTAATTCTAGTTTTACATTCCAAATAAAAACATAATAATAGTTAATAGAAAAGTATTGAATATAATAAAAACATTTGCCTTTTGCAACAAAACTTAGTAAATGCCCTGTTTTCACAGAGAATGCTCATTTCATACCCCCAACAAAACCAAACCAAGAAAATCCTATTTATAAAATCATCTTTGTAAAATAAAAAAACCTCTAAACCCTTTTCCTTGACCGACTCTCCCAGCCAAGACCAGAATCGATTATTGTAAATCCTTGAGATCAAATATTTAACAAAGGAACAACTTAAAAATGGCACGAATTTTTCTTTCCGCCGGTCATGGCGGCTTTGAAGCAGGAGTTGTAGACAACGGCACCGTAGCTGGAAACACCACAGAAGCCAGAGAAATGATTTTACTACGCGACCTTGTAGCCGTAGAATTGCGAGGCAGAAACCTAGAAGTTTTAGCCGTCCCCGACGAACTTAGTCTTAAACAAACCCTAAGCTGGATCAACGAACGCCAAAAACCCGGCGATGTGGCCTTAGAAATACACGCTGATGCCTTTTCCAACCCCCTAGCCAGAGGTGCAAGCGTCTACTACATCGCCAATAACGAAGAACGCAAAGCCAACGCTGAACTCGTATTACTAGGATTACTACGAAGAGTACCACAACTGCCAAGTCGAGGAGTTCAACCAGATACCGCCACAGCCACCGGCAGCTTACTATTTTGCCGAGGACTCATTTTGCCCTCAATGTTAATGCAAGTCGGCTTTCTTACCAACCCAGACGACCGTTATTTATTACAAAATCGTCGCAAAGACTTTGCCCTAGGAATAGCCGACTCCCTAGCAGCCTGGGTACGCGGAAGTGCCCTACCCTCACCAACTCCAACGCCCACACCGGCACCACAACCAACACCCACCCCAACACCCACCACCTATCCCAATTGCAATATCAATATCAATAACCAAATTTACGGCGAACAAGGAATCATTGTTAATGGCAATGCCTTTATACCAATTGATTTGGTAGACAGTCTAGGTTTAAATGTCGCCCAACTTGTTCAAATTCGTCGGTTAACATTCAAAAATATTGTCTTTATTCGCGCCATTGAACTAAGAGATTTCAATATTTCCATAATCTGGGATAACCCCACTCGTACTGTAAAACTGCGCTCAATTTTAAATGTTTGTGTAGGCCAAATTGACCGAATTATGACTCATGGCAACACTACAGAAGTGCAATTAATGATGTTTCTTAAAGCCAACAATGAAGCTGCGCTGACCCAGTTTCCTGACTTACCGAAACTTTTTCGTGAAGAAGCCACCATTGAGGGCGTAAATTATGACATGGCTTTTTGTCAAATGTGTTTAGAAACAGGTTTTTTAAGGTTTCCAGGCGATGTTAAATCTACTCAAAATAATTTTGCCAGTTTGGGAGGCGTTGGCGGTGCCATCAATGGTGCCTCTTTTCCCAGCGCCCGCATAGGTGTGCGTGCCCAAATTCAGCACCTAAAAGCCTATGCTAGTACCGAGCCCATTGTCCAAGAAATTGTTGATCCTCGTTTTCGGTTTGTGACGCGGGGTATTGCCCCTTTGGTGGAACAGTTAAGCGGACGTTGGTCTGCTGATTTGGAATACGGCAAAAAAATTATGGCTTTGGTTCGCCGTCTTTATGAATCGGCTAATTTGCTGTAAATGGCCCAAAAAGCTTTTGTGTTCAGAGTTCATAGCTGTTTGTTTTTGGGGTTTAATGATCTCTGAATTTCTACCTTTTTGAGCAATATGATTTTAATAAAAATTTAAGCGATACAGGGTTAGAAGCTATACAACCGACACTTTTAATCTGATCTGTAGGATGTCGGATTTTATAGCTTTTACCCACTTTTGAGTTCTTGATAGTGTTTGCCATCCACTCAAGTTTTTGATGTTGTGATCAATCTCACAAGTTTTGTGTGATTTTATTAATTTTTGTAAAAAGAATAAAATTAATAATACAATCTTTTACGTTAGTATATGAAAACCAATTCTCGATTGTAGTAACAAAAAAAATGAGAAATGTCAAGACTAAACTAACTTCTAAATTTGCCGAGTTTCGCCAAATATTGATTATGCTTGGAGAAGCCGGACATTAATAGCGAAAAGTTTTTGTCTGTTGCTTCGGTCTCATAGGGGAATAGACAGACAGAGAATGTTCCTGTCAAAAAAACAACACCCATAAGATAGAAGAAATTTTATAGCTTTAGATAATAGAATGATAAATCAAAGGAAAATTTGCTGGAAAAGTCAAAAACATATTTTTGGAGAAAAAAGAATATTTAAGTCGGTTATAAGGACAGAGAGCATATTAGCTATCTAGCTATTTTAAAACGCTCCTTCCAAGGCAGTATCAATGCGATTGGAACTGTGGTTAAAGATTATAAAGATGGAAATTTGGAACCAGTTATTAATGAAAATATGTTTTCTTACTTGGAATTACAAAATCCTTCTCCCATGACTGACCGGCTGCCACTAGACTATGTAAGCGCATACAATAAGCGTTCATTAAAAATTTTGGCGCGGGCACTAACCCTAGCGATGGGTCAATTTTCTTTAATTTTGGTACGCTGCAATTATGGATCTCTTCAACCAAAAGTTTTACAAGAACTAAGTGATTTAATTAAAAACGAGGCACAAAGCAACGGTGTTAATTCTCTTCAGTCGTTCAATTTACATCAAATATTTGTATCAAGTCAGATAAATTCACTTTATGACTGTATTAGTACGAATATAACTAACCGACCCTCAGCCTTTATTATTTCGGGGTTTGAATCTGTATATGACCTCGAACGTTTACTTAAATCGACAAACCAACTACGCGAAGAATTAAAACAAAATTTCTGTCTGCCCATAGTTTTGTGGTTAAGCGATGAAGTAATGCAAAAATTAGTGAGATTTGCGCCAGACTTCAAAAGCTGGGCTGCTTGCTCCATTAAATTTGAAATTAATACGCCTGATTTAATTCATATTCTTAGGGCACCGGCATCAGAACTGCTAAGTCGATATTTAAATGCCAATGACAATACAGCCGATCCCCTAACAACCAATTCTCAGGAACTCATAGCAGCCCTGCAAGACTGTCAAAAACGAGACATCCGCCTCGAACCGGCCACTGTTGCTGCGGTAAAATTTGCCCTAGGAATCGAAGCCAACAACAAAGATAAACTTGACCGAGCGCTTCAGTATTACCAAAACAGCGCCGCCCTTTGGCAAAAAGCAATAAACCAAAGCCAACTAACAGACAACAAAAGCCTCCAGCCTCACCGGCTTTCCTTTGGTGTGTTGCTTTATCATTTGGGCTTGGCTTATGCCGAAAAAGCCGATCAGCACCCCCTGCAAAGCAGCCAATACTTAATAATGGCTAAATCTAGCTTGCAGCAATGCTTACAAAACTTTGAAATTGCTAACCGGCCAGACTTGGTAGCAAAATTTAGCGATGCTTTAGGAGAAGTGTTGCGACGGTTGCGGGCGTGGGATGAACTGCGAGAAGTTGCCCAAAATGCTTTACTTTTGGCTCATTCTCACTCAATGATGCCTCAATTGGGTAGATATTACGGGTTTTTGGCCGAAGTCTGCCTTGTAACAAATCAGTGGGAGCAAGCAGAGTGGGCAGCACACCAAGCCTTAGAAATTTCTAAAACTCTGCCAAGTTACGAGCAAACTCATGTGGGGCTTTATTTATTTTTAGTTGCCAAAGCCCTACGAGGTAGGTTGCAAACTCCTGTCCACATGACCAAGAGAAAATTACGTTTTTCTTTTTCTGTGGCCCAGTCTTCGTTTTTACCACCTTCCTATAAAACAACCACTGGTACTGCTCTTGCCATCGCTTATCTTGAACAAGCAAAAGCAGTGACAACGCCCAATCAAGACCCCGAACTTTATATCAATATTTTGCAAGAATTATGGTTTCATTATTTTGAAACTGGCGAATTTTTACTAGCTTTTCGGTGTAAACAACAACTGCGAACTGTAGAACATCAATATGGCAGAAGGGCGTTTATTGGGGCCGGTCAATTACAACCTGTTAGTGCGGCGTCGCCCTTGGCTATCCAACAGCGTTTACACCCTACTTTAAAAAATGGTATTCATTCACCGGCAAGTCGTTGTGAAATTGAAGTTTCTTGTCGCAGTTTAGATGTTAAACGTTTGCTTCAACGCCTGGCTAGAAATGATTGCAAACTAACAATTATTTATGGGAAATCTGGGGTTGGCAAATCTTCGCTAGTTAATGCTGGTTTGGTGCCGGCTCTCCAAGGACGAGTGATTGGCGACCGGGTGGCTGTGCCGGTGGTGTTAAGAGTTTATACAGATTGGAGCCGGACTCTGGCCCAACAATTAGAACTTGCACTTTCACAAATTCCTCAATTTTTTGACGACACCCCGTCTTTAAATTCCCTAAGTTCGGTGATAGAGCAATTGCGTAAAAACGCTGCAAAAAACTTGTTAACGGTGTTAATTTTTGATCAATTTGAGGAATTTTTCTTTGTCTACAATCAAGCAAGTCAAGAACCATTTGATGAAGAATTACGACCTTTTTTTGACTTCTTGCGCGAGTGCTTAAATATTCCCTTTGTCAAAGTAGTTTTGTCGATGCGGGAAGATTATTTACATTACTTACTGGAGTGGGAACGTTTAGGCTCTTTAGATGCAGTTAATAATAATATTTTAGATAAAGATATCCGCTATCATGTCGGTTATTTTTCTACCCAAGATACCAAAGATGTAATTAAAGCTTTAACCCAGCGTTCTCTAGTTTTTTTAGAAGAAGCTTTGATTGATACTTTGGTGGAAGATTTAGCCGGTTTTTCGGGTAAAGTAAGACCCATAGAATTGCAAGTGGTGGGAGCTCAACTGCAAGAAGAAAAAATTACTACCCAAGAACAATATCTAAAAAAAGGGCCAAAAATTAAACTTGTAGAGCGCTGGTTGCAACAAGTAATTGCTGATTGCGGAAAAGAAAATGAAGATGCAGCTTGGGAAGTTTTAGCATTACTAACGGGCTTTAAAGATAGTGCATTGGTAGAAGAAAGAAATATTCGTCCATTGAAAACAAAAAGCGAATTAGCAGCAAATTTGAGATTCAAAGCCGATAAATTAAACTTGATTTTAGAAATATTAGTTGGTTCGGGATTATTATTTTTGCACCGAGAAAAACCAGCGGATCGCTACCAATTAGTTCACGATTATCTTGTTCATTTTATTCGTGCTTCCCAGGAGAGTCGAGTTCAGTTGCAGCAACGAGAACAACTAAAAAGAAGTGAAAAACAAAAACTACTCTTTGCAGGAGTGGGTGGATTTTTTTTATTACTAACTTTTTTAACTGGTGGTTTTTGGCTGAGGGCAGAGGCGCTAAAGCAAAAAGCAGAAGATATTAGAAAAGAAGCAGAAATTGCCGAAATTGATGCTAATATTCGAGCCAAAGTAGCTTATTCAGAATTACTTTATGTTTCAAACCAAGAATTAGATGCACTGATGGAAAGTTTGCGGGCCGAAAAAGCTTTGGAGCCGGTGAAAAATAGTCAGCCAGATAATCGAATTCGGGTGGTTACAGCCCTGCAACAAGCCGTTTTTGGGGTCAGAGAACGCAATAGGCTAGAAGGTCATCAAGATAGTATTTGGAGTGTGGCTTGGTCAGGAAATGGAGAGTTTATTGCCTCTGGCGGCAATGATAAAGTTGTGAAAGTATGGCATCGCAATGGTTCAGTGATGGCAAATTTGGATGGTCATTCAGAAAGTGTGACTCGTGTAGCTTGGAGTCCAAATAGTAAAATTTTGGCCTCGGCAAGTCGAGATAAAACAGTGAATTTGTGGAATTTTGAAGGAGAATCTCCCTACTTGCAAAACACGTTAAAGGGTCACAAAGATTTTGTGTTTGGGGTAGCTTTTAGTCCTGATGGCGAATTAATTGCTACGGCGAGTAAAGATAAGACGGTGAAGTTATGGAATAAACAGGGGGTTGAGCTTTTAACTTTAGAAGGTCATGAGGATGCAGTTAATTTTGTAACTTTTTCGCCGGATGGTAAGTTAATTGCTTCTGCTAGTAATGATGGAACGGTGAAACTTTGGGATCGTGACGGGAATTTAGTAAGGACTTTTCGTGGTCATAATAATTGGATTTTTGCGGTGGCTTTTAGTCCCAATGGTAAAATAATTGCGACGGCGGGGAGGGATAATTTGGTGAAGTTGTGGACGAAAGAAGGTCAGTTAATTAAAAGTTTATCTGCCCATGAAAGTGCTGTTTATGGGGTATCTTGGAGTGCGAATGGGGAAATGTTTGCAACGGCAAGTGATGATCAAACTGTCAAAATTTGGTCGGTTTCTGGGGATTTATTAAAAACTTTGAAAGGTCATAGTGGACGGGTGACGGGTGTTTCTTGGAGTGTGGATGGAAGGTTAATTGCTTCGGGGAGTTTGGATAAGACGGTGAAGTTGTGGGGGAGTCAGCAATTGCAAGTGCCGGTGATTGCTGCTCATGCAGATCGGGTAACTAGTGTGAAGTTTTCACCGGATGGGATGTTTTTTGTTACGGGAAGTCGGGATAACAGTTTGAAACTTTGGAGTCGGGATGGGGTTTTATTAAAAACTTTGAAAGGTCATACGGATAGGGTGACGTCGGTTGTTTGGAGTGCGGATGGTAAGTTAATTGCTTCTGCAAGTATGGATAAAACTGTGAAGTTGTGGTCAAAGGATGGTGAGTTATTAAAAACTTTTTCTAATAATTTTGATTCAATTTATGCAGTTCAATTTAGTCCTGATGGTCGTTTTATTGCTACGGGAAGTAGGGATAAAACGGTGAAACTTTGGAATCTTGATGGTGAGTTAGTTAGAACTTTTTATGGTCATGCTAATCGTATTTATGGGGTTAGTTTTAGCCCGGATGGTACTAAAATTGTTTCGACTTCTGATGATACAACGGTGAAAATTTGGAGTCTGGATGGTAGGCTATTACGAACTTTGGAGGGGGATGAAGGACATCGTTCTTATGTGACGACTGTTTCTTGGAGTCCTGATGGGAAAACTTTGGCGACAGGAAGTTGGGATAATACAGTGAAGTTGTGGTCGGTGGCGGGGGGAAAACCGAAAACTTTATTGAAGGGTTATAGTGATAGTGTTACAAGTGTAAAGTTTTCGCCGGATGGGAAAACTTTGGCGAGTGGAAGTTGGGATGGTCGGGTCAAGTTGTGGAGTTTGGAAGGGGTTTTGTTGAAGGAGTTAAAGTGGTCGGATGCGGGAGTTTTAGATATTGATTTTAGTTTTGATGGCAAGTTTTTGGCGGCGGCGACTGTGGAGGGTAAGGTAATTTTATGGAGTTTAGATTTGGATAATTTGGTGGGACGTGCTTGTGAGTTATTGGGCGATTATTTGCAGACAAATCCTAATATTAGTCCGGCAGATCGGGAGTTATGTTTTGGTTAGTAAAGGTGGAAAGTAGGATATTTTTATGCCTACTTTTATTGATAAAAATGCTGATAATATGAGTAGGGCAAAAATTCTAGTTTTTATTAACCTTTATAAGGTAAAACTGGATAAAATTTTTGATAAGAGGTTGGGTTTTAACTTCATCACTACCATCTTTTTTAGCCGTCAGAGCGGCCGGTTGGGGTAAAATACAAAGAATGGAAAATATACACAAAAGGAATGGGTAAGCCTTGAAAAGTTTTAAGATTATAATTTTGATGCTCATTTTCAGTTTAATACTGACTATAGTACCACCGGCCGAAGCTAATTTTTGCCGGCAATTCAAAGACCAAAAAATTTGTATTCTTACTATCAAACGTAGTGCAAAAAATTATTGGGAATATAGAGCCAGCATTAGTATTAATGGCAAAAAAACTCCGGTAGAAATTTACAATTGCCGAAGACAAATCAAAATCAAAGAAGATAAAACGATTGAGTTTTTTGAACCCAATGGAGCCGGTGAGTTGATTTGTAATACTTTAGAAAAAAGATAAAACGGACTTTTTGAAGTGTTAACTTAAAGCTTTTTTCGTAAGTTTAATCAAACCTAATTCATGCAAAATTTAGCATTTAAAATGTCCATTTTTAGATTTTCAATATTTTTCAAGAGAGGGAGATAGGAACGTTTAAGCATTTATTAGCTTATTTAAAATCTACCTAAAGAAAGATTCCATTTTCAACCCTAGCCCGCTTAAAACAGTATATAAATCCACTATTTCGCGAAAAGATGGCTATCTTTCTTGGCTAATACGCAATCGCAATCTATTAGAAAAATAGTCTCGCGTGTGCTGCAAAAAGCCTAAAAGACAAGGATAGATATTTTAATTTGTAGTGGTGGAACTTTTTTTTAAAAAAATAGTCATCTTTGTATTTTACACAAGGTTGGCTAGGCCATGTTTCCAAAAAACGTCAAAAAATCTTGTTGAAAAGGAAAACTAAAAAATGTTAGGTATTGCTTCCCTCTTTAATGAAAGTTATTACTTGGCCGCTAACCCCGATGTAGCGCTGGAAGTTAAAAACGGAACTTTTCTCAGCGGCTTTGATCACTATGTAGTTAGTGGACAATTAGAAGGGCGGAAGCCTAGCGGTTTTTTTGACGAAAGTTTTTATCTAAGAACTAATCCTGATGTGGAAGTGGCGGTAAGAAATGGTTTATTTGCCAATGGCTTATCTCACTTCATAGAAAGAGGTCAATTTGAAGGTCGAAACCCGATTGAGTTGTTTGATACCAATTACTATTTAACTCAAAATCCAGATGTTAAAAATGCAGTTGGCATCGATTCTTTGACCGGCATTCAGCACTTTATTGAAAATGGGCAAGCTGAAGGGCGTAACCCCAGTGCAAAGTTCGATGGTAACTATTATTTAAGTACAAACCCCGATGTAGCCGCAGCAGTTAGAGGCGGAATTTTTAAAAGTGGTTTTGAACACTACGCGAATTATGGCATTTTTGAAAATCGCATGGGACAACAAAACAGTTTTAGCGGTGCCAGCGGTTTTAATATTTATGTATCAAATAACGGCACTACCAACGTTGGAGAAATTGATAAACTTACTGGAAGTTTGGGCGGACTAAAACGATTTTTTGCAGGCAACAATGAAGGCATAGAATTTGATAATGTTGGAAATCTTTATCAAGCCGGTGATGTTACAGTAGGTGCTGGTAGTATTCGGATTATTTCTGAAATTGGAAACCGACTTGATGGAGAAAGATTTGCTGGAAATAGAGACCGAGAAATTGCCGGCCCGCTAACAGGATTAAATGCCCCCAAAGGTTTCGCCATTGCTGAAACAAGAGGTTTCATTATTATTGCCGACAATGGGGCTGGAGACTTAAAAGTTTTTGGTTCATCGGCGGGCGGAAATATTCCGCCGTTGGCTGTTACAAAGTTACCAGCAAAACCTTGGGATGTTGCCTATGATGAACCTAACGACCGCTTGTATGCAGCCTTAGTAGATGGCACTATTTCTGTGTTTGATAACTACTTTGGAAATCTCAAGAGTTTTGGAAGCGCAAATATTTCTCGTAGTATCACTATTGTTAACAGTGCCGGTGCAAAAATTTCTACTAATTTACATGGCATTGTTTATGAACCAACTCGGAATCAATTAGTTGTAACTGATGTAGGGGCAGCAACGGCTACACAAAGCGCCAATTTCAACACAGACGGGCGTATTTATGTCCTCGATAATATTAGCAGTGCTAACGGTGGTGTAGTACCTTCTCGGACTATTGAAGGGCCGGCTACTCAAATGGGAAATCCAGTGGATTTAATTATCAAGGGCACTGATGCTTATGTTGCAGAAAAAGCAAAAGATCAGTTATTAATTTTCCGCAACATTTATAATGGGCCTAGTGGAAATATCGCACCCGATTTAAGTGTAGCTGAAACTAAACCAGAAGCTTTGGCTGCTGAAGGAATGGAAGGTTTGATGTATCCTGATGTGACGGATGTTGAAGGTACAACAACTCCGATTAATTCTATTGTTACTACCAGTAACCCGCCCGCAACAGGAGCAACAGATTTTGTCGCACGACTCTCTACAAACTTGCAACAACAGACAACATTTAATACTTCTAATGGCGTTGCAAGTTTAGAAAATATTACCTACGATCTCAACGGCGATGCTTTTATTACTTTTGATAATGGTAGCGATGTAAATGGTGGAATTTTAATCGTTAACCGCTTGGCAGAAAGCCGTAATAATGGTGCATTTAATGGCTCACGAGATAGGATTATTAGTGGTGGAAACACCGGCCTCATTAGCCCCAAAGGTATAGAAGTTGCTGATGGGCCTGGACTTGTATTTGTAGCCGAAAATAATGCTACAACTCCTAGCATAATTGTGTTTAATACACAAGCTCAAGGTGATGTGGCTCCGTTGTTTAAAACAACAAATTTGGCCGGTCGCCGGCCTTGGGATGTAGATTATGAACCATCAAAAGACCAACTATTTGTAGCCGCAACTGATGGAACAGTTCTGGTTTATGATAGTTATCTTGCAACTTTAGGTGCAAACGGCCCAACACGAATTATTACTCCGTTTGACCCCAGTGGAGCAAATAAAATTTCTGTGAATTTGCACGGAATTATTTATGTCGCATCTACCGATACTTTACTGATTTCTGATGTAGGAAGTGCTCAAAGTGCAACCGATGGTCAATTGTTTGTAATTAACAATGCCAGTACAGCTAATGGAAATAAGGCGGTACGCGCTCAAATTGCCGGGTCAAATACATTTTTAGGCAACCCGGTTGATATTACTTTTGACGGCACTAATCTCTATGTTGCCGAGAAATCTAATAACGCCATTTTCCGTTTTGATAATATTCAAAGCCAGTCTGGTGTTTTGAATATTAACCCCAATTTAGGAATAACGAGAAATCGTCCTGAATCAGTAGCTTTGGCACCGGCTTATCTCTCCGATAACTTCGCTTAAGTAAATATTGGGATTGGTAAGATTTTTAATTAGAGTTATAAGGAGGTTTCTAATCATCTCCTTATAGCCTTAATTAATCAAAAAAACCTTTGCCTTCTATACCCCTTTATAAGAAACAACCCTGCCTTGTCATGGGGGGAGAAATGCTCTTAAAGTCTTGCTTAAAAAGGAGAATTCAGGGATATCGAGACCTAAAAGAGTAGGCCCGAAAACACACTTTAGGGGAGTTATTTTTGTACTTGATAGGATTGAAAACCGCTACATAAACTTAGAATTAGTGAAAAATAATCAAAATAAAACAAGGAAATAGCATCTAATTTTTTGAAGTAATGGGTAGCGGTGAATTAATGGGCAAAACTTTAGAAAAAATATAAAAGTTATCCGTTAATCAAACCTTTTTGCAAGGCTAAAACTGCCGCTTGCGTCCGGTCGCGCACATCTAATTTTTGCAAAATGGCGTGAACATGAACGCGGACAGTACCGGCAGAAATATATAGCAATTCGGCAATTTCTTGATTGCTTTTTCCTGCTGCTAGAAGAGCTAAGATTTCTATTTCTCGTTTTGTTAATTGATTTTCATAAATTTGTGCCGGTTTGATAGTTCCCATCGGCTCACTTTCACAAAAAATAGCACGAATTTCAGTCATTGCCAATTTATCCCACCAAGACCCACCAGCCGCCACAGAACGAATTGCTAAAACCAGTGCTTCTGCCCCAATTCCTTTTAAACAATAGCCACTAGCACCGGCCTCTATTATTCGCGCAATTAAGCTTTTATCCGAACGAGAAGTTAATACCAAAACCGGCAATTCTGGATGCTGTTCTTTCAATTGTCGGCAGGTTTCAATTCCACCAATTCCGGGTAAACCAACATCAAGCAAAACTATTTCTAAAGGATGTTGTTTTGCCAATAATAATGCCGTTTCTCCATCTTCTGCCTCTGCTTCCACCTGTAAGCCGGTTTCACGTTGCAAACGTACTGATAAACCAAGGCGAAACAACTCATCATCTTCTACTAACAAAATGTGAATCATTGGAAATTGAAAAATTAAGAGTTGATAAATAAGTTTATCACATTCAACCAATTTTATTAATACAAATTAAATTTAATATTAATACCAAATTCATAAAAAACTACTACATATAAATGACTAAAATCCCTATAGTGGTGGTGACTTTAAGGGGGTTAAAGGGGGTTGGGTATCAATCAACTGTAGTAAGAATTATGTAAATTGATATTAACAGTAGATTTTCCCTCTGGAATGGGTTTTTAACGTTTTAAGCGTTTTAAGTGTTGCACAATTTTATAAGACTGGTTTGCCATTTCTGGTCGAGTCAAAATTCCCTGAGAAGGACTAAATAACAGGGATAGTACAAATAAAACCGTAACGACTAAGACAATTGCTGCCCCCGAAGGTACATTGAAATAATAACTCAAATACATTCCTGTGACGCTGCTAAACACGCCAAAAATTGCCCCTAAACCCATCATTTGATGCAATTCTTTTACTAATAAATACGCTGTAATTGCCGGCCCAACCAACAGCGAAACTACTAACACTACTCCCACTGCTTGCATACTAGCAATGATCGTTAAAGTAATAGCAGAAACTAAACCAATATGAATTAAATTCACCGGCAAGCCCATTGCCTGAGCACCCAAAGGATTAAATGTATAAAACAATAATTCTTTATAAAATAGCCTCACAAACAACAAAATTCCAAGCGTAATTAGAAAAGTACGTCCCACATCGGCTGCTGTTACCCCTAAAATATCCCCAAACAAAAAACTATGCAAATCTAGCTTGCTTTGTAGGACTGTAATTAACATAATTCCCAAGGCTAAAAAACCAGAAAAAACCAGCGCCATCGCCACATCTACTTTTATGCGGGATTGTGATTGAATCCAGGCAATAATTAGTGTACTCAGCGTCCCCGAAATAAACGCCCCTAAAAAAATATCCATCCCTAAATAAAAGGCTATTGCTAAACCAGGTAGGACTGCATGAGCAATGACATCTCCTAACAATCCCATGCGCTGTACAATTAAATAACTGCCAACAACAGCACACAAAATTCCCATCAGAATTGCGGCCAGAAAAGCATGGCGCATAAACTCAAAATTCAGCGGTTCTATTAACCAGTTCATAGGTAATTTGGTAAGGAGTAACTAGTAAGTAAGGTCTTAGGAATCATGCTTGCCGGTGTAGAAAAATTACGCTGTCTCCATAAGCACGTTGGATATTATCTGCCGTAATTACTTCTGAGCGGGAACCCTCCGCAATTAAACACTTATTAATTAAGAGAAATTTGTCGTATTTTCGAGAAACTTCTCCTAATTCGTGACCAATTACTAACAAGATTTTTCCTTGTTCTTTTAGCTCGTCAAATACCTCAAAAATTACCGCTTCGGTTTTTTTATCTACCCCCACAAACGGTTCATCAAAAAAGAATAATTCTGCTTCTTGTGCAAGGGCTTGTGCTAAAAATACTCGCTGTTGTTGACCCCCGGATAATTCCCCAATTTGCCGGCTTTTAAACTCCCACATTCCTACTCTTTCTAGTGCCACTTTCACAATTTCTTTAGATTGTCGGGAAGGTGAACGAAACCAGCCAGTTTGACGAGTCCGCGCCATCATTACCACATTTTGTACCGTAATTGGATAATCCCAGTCAATTTGTGTTCGTTGGGGCACATAAGCTACTTGCGCTAATTGCTTTTTTAATGATTGATGTCTATAGCGCACTACCCCATCAGATGCCGGTATTAACCCCAAAATTGCCTTCACCATCGTACTTTTCCCAGCCCCATTTGGGCCAATAACCCCGACAATCTGCCCTGGTTCTAAACAAAAACTCACGTCCTCAACCGCAGACACGCCGCGATAGTTGACCGCTAAATGCAAAACTTCTAGCATAATAAAGCCTTTTAGTGCTACAATGATAATCATTATCATGTTTAGTCGAACCAAAAATGATTAAAATATTTAAATTGCAACCTCTTGCTGTTTTAGCACTGGGGATAGGATTAATGAGATGTAATAATACGCCGGCCTCCCAAACAGCTAACAATTCCACCACAACCACGCAACAAACCTCCACAACACAAACACAAGAAACTGCTGTAAATCCTCCATTAGTTGTCGCCACCACAAGCGTTTTGTGCGACATCACCCAACAAATTGCCCGCGATAAAATAGACCTAAAATGTTTAGTTGATGCTGGAGAAGACCCCCACGTTTATCAACCAAAGCCAGAAGATCGCAAAGCCATTGAAAGCGCCAAACTTATTTTATATGCCGGCTACAACTTTGATTCGAGTCTAATTAAATTAGTCAAAGCTACCAGCAACCCCGCCGCCAAAGTTGCTGTCCATGAAGCAGCCGTCCCCAAACCAATTTTAGGAGAAACTCACGATCACAACCACGACCACGCAACTACTTCTCAAGATGATAAAAATACAGCAGAAAACAACCGAACAGAAAGCCAAAAAGAACCAGACCCCCACGTTTGGCAAGACGCAGAAAATGGGATAAATATGGTTAATGTAATTGCAGATTCTCTAGCAAAATTAGAACCAAATAACAAGACACTTTATGAAACAAATGCCAGAAATCTGAAAAAAGAACTCACCGAAATTGATAATTGGATAAAAACACAAATTGCCACAATCCCAGAAGATAAAAGAAAATTAGTAACTACACACGATGCCTTGGGGTATTATGTAAATGCTTACGGCCTTTCCTATGAAGGTGCATTGCAAGGATTGAGTACAGACGAAGCACCAACAGCACAAAGAGTAAGCGAATTAGTAGGAGAAATTAAAAAAGCCGGTGTCCCGACAATTTTTGCAGAAACAACTGTCAATCCTAAACTAATTGAAACCGTAGCAAAAGAAGCAAATGTCAAAGTTTCTGAGCGAGATTTGTATGCCGATGGTTTAGGAGAAAAAGCAAGCACCGGCGAAAGTTACCAAAAAATGTTAATGGCAAATACACAAACAATCGTCGAAGGATTAGGCGGCAAATATACGCCTTTTGCACCTAAATAAACCCTTACCGATAACCAATTGACTTGTGTTAAAGCAATCAGAATCATTTTTTTTAAATCATGCAGCAAGCAAAAATTACAGTTGTGGCGGGACTACCAGGAGTCGGTAAAACTACTTGGATTGGTCTACAGTTGGCAAAAAGTCAGAATTGTGGTTACTTCAGTTTCGGAAGTGACAATTTTCCCACTGATCAAATTTTCGTGGAATCTGAGTTTCCTGATGTAGTTTGTTTACAAAATAAAGACGATTTATTTCAATACGTTGCCAAGGAAAAGTGTGTTTATATTGAAGTAAATTTTGGAGTAAAACTGACAGTCATTGATGAAATTTTGCAAGGTCTTGAATATCAGCGGGTAGCTGTGGGGCCGGTGGAAAATTTTAACTCAGATTTTCCAGCAGATCAAATCATTGAAAGCAGTCTATATAAAAAATCTCCAAATCTTACTCAAATGAGCCGTATTTGTGGAACAGGAGAAGTAATAGATCCAGTGAGTTTAGATGTTTTTTGGTATGAAGAACTCACCCAGGGAGCCTACGGAGAAATTGAACGAGCAAAAGCCATCTTTGATTTAGCAAATGGCAGTTGTTTTTACTTTGATTTTGTTCAGGGTAGAGGCGAGACAGACTTTTTAGAATTAAACTTGCCTCCTTGGATAGAAGGCCGGCCAAAAAGATTTAGTGGCCTAGAAATTTGGGGCAACAATTTAGACCATTCAGCCATCGCTGAAAACCTTAAAAATTGCTGCCTTTCCGATGCAGCTATTTACTACTACCAAAATCAAATCAAACAATCCTTAAACACAGAACCAGTAACCCTATGAAAATCGCAGTTCTATCCTGTATTCACGGAAATATACACGCCCTAGAAGCCGTTTTAAGTGATATTGACCGGCACAAAACAGACAAAATATTTTGCGTAGGCGACCTCGTAGGATATGGCCCCCATCCTAACGAAGTAGTCGAAAAAATACGCACTTTAAACATACCTACCTGTGCTGGTTGTTGGGATGAAGACGTAGTAGAAGGAATTAATGCCTGTGAATGTACTTATCCTTCAGTTTTAGCAGAAAAACGCGGTCTTTTAGCCCACGAATGGACAAATCGAGAAGTCACCCCAGAAACCCGCGAATTTTTAGCACAATTACCCCATAGTTTACGAGAAGAAAACCTCTGTTTTGTTCACGGAAGCCCCCACAGCAACCATGAATATTTATTACCGGAAATGGATGCCTTTACAGCCCTAGAAAGAGTGCTAACAACCGGTGCTGATGTCTTATTTTGTGGGCATACTCATGTCCCTTATATTCGCACTTTAGACCAAGGAAATTTGGAAGTTTTAGTCAAAAATGTTAAAGGAGAAAAACAACAAAATTTTAGCGTTGGTTTAAAGCAAATAGTCAATGTTGGTTCCGTAGGAGAACCGCGTCACGGACGCCCAAACTCCACTTATGTAATTTATGACTCAAACACACAACAGGTAATATTAAGAGAAATCGAATATGACTATAAAAAAACCTGTAATGCCATTATAGAAAAAGGATTACCGGCAATTTTTGCTTGGCGTTTAGCACGGGGTTTAGAATTTGCAGAAAGAGCCGAAGACCCCACCCATGTTTGCCAGAGATAGTCGCTTTTTGAAATTATTTTACAGAGAGGGTTAAAATGGTTTGGGCAATTTTAAGCGGTATAGAAGGCAATCTAACCGCATATAAAGCAGTAATTGCAGATATCAATCGCCAGCACCCTAAAGTTACAGATTTGTATATTTTGGGAGATATAGTCGGAGTTCATCCAGAATGTTCCGCCCTTTTACAACGACTGAAAACACCCCAAAAAACAGAACTGCAACCGCAAATATGCACAGGCTGGTGGGAAGAACAATGTTTTATTTTATACGGCCTTTCAACTCTCACAGAACCGACAGAATTAATAGCAAAATGTGGAGGAGATATGGTGCAAATGCTATGGGATACAGTCACTCGTGCAGACACCTTATGGCTCAGAAATTTAGACTTTGGATTTCACGAATTAGACTGTTTACTCATTCATGGCAGCACAGTAGGCTATAACGATTTACTAACCCCAGAAACCCCAGGCTGGGTGATGTTAGACCGGCTAAAACGCACCGAGGCTGACAATTTATTTTGTGGAAGATCCGGCTTAACTTTTGAATATGAAATCCAAACTGGTACCATTAACAGCAACATACAAACCCTCAACACAAACCAACAGCAAACAGAAAAAATTACCACTACCAAAAATCGCGTCATAGGAGTTGGAAACGTCGGCAAAAATATCGGAGTTGCTACTTACACCTTATACAACCCAAATACAAACCAAGTAAAATTTCAAACAGTCCGTTACGGCCCAAAAAAAGGATTTCAAAGTCAAAAAAAATCAACTCCACCCCTTGACTTACTGGTCATTGGCAACTAAAGTGAGAATGATTATCGTTAACAAAAAAACAATGGTCTTCTCACTCAGCCCCAGCCAAAGCCCAGAAATCGAGAAAAAACAAAACCTAGAGCGCCTACGCCACACAAGCGCCCACATTTTGGCAATGGCGGTACAAAAACTATATCCCGAAACCAAAGTCACCATCGGGCCGGTTACAGACAGCGGATTTTACTACGACTTTGACCGCAAACAACCATTCACGCCCGACGATCTCAAAAAAATAGAAGCGGAAATGCGGCGAATTATTCAAGCAAACTTACCAATTATCCGAGAAGAAATAGACAGAAAAACAATACACCAAGAAATCGAAAAATTAGGCGAACTATATAAACTAGAAATATTAGAAAATATATCCGATGATGAAACAATAACACGTTATTTTATAGGCAATTCTGATGCAGGCCGGTGGAAAGACAAAAATAGCCAAAAATTTTAGTGTACGAACAAGAAAATCAGGAAAAATAGGAAACCTAACCCTAAAACAATTGCAGCAACACCTGCAAACCGCAATAGAGAAAAAAACCACCCTTTAAACCCCTAAAAATTTCACCTTAAAACCAGGAAAAAACAAAATGTTACCCCTATATACCGAATCAAAAACAGACAACCTCGACCTGCCAAAACGCGGAATGCCAGTAACAATCATCACCGGCTTTCTGGGAAGCGGAAAAACCACCTTACTAAACCACATCCTCAACAACCGGGAAGACCTAAAAGTCGCCGTATTAGTCAACGAATTTGGCGACATCAACATAGATGGCCAACTACTTGTCTCCCTCGACGAAGACATGGTAGAACTTAGTAACGGCTGCATTTGTTGCACAATAAACGACGGTTTAGTAGACGCAGTATATCGAGTCTTAGAAAGAGAAGACAAAGTAGATTACCTAATCATAGAAACCACAGGACTCGCCGATCCACTCCCCATCATATTAACCTTTGTCGGCACAGAATTAAGAGACTTAACTAGGCTAGATTCTGTCCTGACAGTCGTAGATGCAGAAACCTTTACCCCAGAACACTTTGATAGCGAAGCAGCCTTCAAACAAATAGTCTACGCCGACATTATTTTACTAAACAAAACAGACTTAGCTACTCCAGAGAAAGTCAAAGAATTAGAAGACTATATCCGCACAGTAAAAGCCGGTGCTAGAACTTTGCACACCCAAAAAAGTGAAGCACCCCTTCCCATAATTTTAGATGTTGATCTTACTCAACTAGATACCTACAATCATCTCCAAATAGAAGAACATCATCACGAACACGAGCATCACGAACACGAGCATCATCACCACTCCCATCACCTAGAAAACGATGGGTTTATATCCGTATCATTCCAAAGCGACCAGCCCTTCAACGTTCATAAATTTGAGAAATTTTTAATCGAAAAAATGCCCTCCAACGTATTCCGAGCAAAAGGCATACTCTGGTTTGCAGAAAGTGACCAGCGACACATCTTTCAACTTAGCGGGCCGCGCTACGAATTAAATGCAGAAAACTGGTTAACAACACCCAAAAATCAGATAGTATTTATAGGAAGAAACCTAGATGCAAACCAAATCCAAAAACAATTAACAACCTGTTTAGCTGCATCTCATTAATACTCCTTCTAAGAGAGACCGTCCGAAGCCCCTTTAAACATTACTAAAGACTCAAACCATGACCCTATCTTACCGGCCACAAACCAACTACACAAACAACGGACTCCCCTCTCTTTCCACCGAGACAAAACCAACAGTATCCGAGCAAGAAATGATACAAGCAGTGCGAACCCTACTTATTGGACTGGGAGAAAACCCAGACAGAGAAGGACTGCTTGACACCCCCAAACGAGTTGTAAAAGCCTTACAATTTCTCACCAAAGGCTATCACGAATCCTTAGACGAACTCCTTAACGGAGCAGTCTTCACAGAAAATGCAAACGAAATGGTGTTAGTCCGAGATATTGATATATTCAGTTCTTGCGAACACCACATATTACCGATCATTGGACGTGCTCATGTAGCCTACATTCCTAACGGCAAAGTCATCGGTTTATCTAAAATAGCCCGCATTTGTGAAATGTACGCTCGCCGTTTACAAGTCCAAGAAAGATTAACTGCACAAATTGCTGATGCACTGCAAGGATTACTTAAACCCCAAGGCGTAGCAGTTGTCATAGAAGCAACTCATATGTGTATGGTAATGCGAGGCGTGCAGAAACCCGGATCATGGACAACCACCAGCGCCATGAGAGGAGTCTTTGCAGAAGATCCAAAAACTCGTCAAGAATTTATGAGCTTAATTAGTCATAAATCTAGTTTTCACTAAGTTGGTTTTTTGTCTGTTGAGATGAGAGACAAAGGTTTTTTTTCAAGGCGAGAACACAGAGGACACAGAGGTTTTTATTTTGAGACTTTATTGGATGTTTAGAAACAGGTTTGTAGAAAACTTAAAACTAACCAATGAAAAAAAGTAACCTATCTGTGGAGCAGGCATGATGTCTCTTTTGGTTTCATTTTCAACCCAATCTAAGAAGGCAATGCGGGCAATTTAAAAGCAAACATTGCCCCCTGTGGCCTTCGATTTTCCGCCCAAATTAACCCCCCATGTGCTTCAATAATTTGGCGGGTTAAATATAAACCCAAACCCCATCCCTTTGCGTGGCGGTTACTATCTCCCTGATAAAAACGTTCAAATAAAAAAGGCAATTCGCTATCAGTAATACCCAAACCTTCATCTAAAATTTTAACAGATTGAAAACCTACTAATGACTCCATTACCACTTCTACTTTGCCGCCACGTCGTGAATGATTAATGCCATTGGTAAGCAAATTTGCAAAAACTCTTTGTAATTGCAAAGCATCCCCACTCACCCACAACAGTCGGCGAAAATCCGAATCGCCATAACTTAAGCGAATATAGACATCTCGTGAACGAGCCATTTCTGTTAAAGTTGCAATCATTTCTTCAGCAATTGTAACCAAATTTACAGGCTCTTTATTTAACTTGATTCCCTCGGCATCATTGCGATAAACATCTAGCAAAGTTTCCACCAATTTTAAACTCCTAAGTTGAGAACGCGCCATCACTTGTAAAACCCGCAACTGTGCCGGTGAAACAGATCCAAACAACCCTTGCTCAAAAGATTTAATGGTTTCAATGCCTCCCAACAAAGGTGTTTTGAGGTCGTGAGTCAAAGTTGATACAAAATCTTCTCGCATCCGAGAAAGTTGTTCTTGAGCTTGTAATTTTGCTTGTTGCTGAGAAAGTTTTTCTTGATATTGGCGAGACTGTTCACTTAACCATCCCGTTACCAACAAAGCAAATACAGCAATGAGCCGGTTTGCCACCGTCGCCGCATTCAAAACCACCCTGCCTGGTACTATCAAATTTAAAAGCGTCAAACTACAAGCCAATAATGTCACCCACAGCCTCATTTTGCGACTACGAAACCGACTAGATAGCAAAATTGCCCCTATATAAAGATAGCCAAAAACATAGGCCGGTGGAGTCAAAAACTCCAACATAAAAACAATTGCAAATACTACTAACAGCAAACCATTTAACCGGCCTGAATTTAAAAAAATATCATTTAGACGCAAAAAAATACCAGACATTTTTAACAACTCCTTTACTTCATTAGGACACATCTAGCCACTTCAAATCTCCCCACCGAATAATTTATCCTCAATATATACTTGCTGATATAGACGTTTATAAACACCTTAAACAGAAGTATTATTTGGCAAATAGATAGCTATTGATAACTTTTCATAAACAGACGTTTAAATCTCTAAAAAGACAAAAAAAGCATCAAAAAATCCACTAATATTTTAAAAAAGGCAACCCAAAACAGCCACAAACCCCTAGATATGTTCCAAGGATTCTTTCAAATTGCCCTAACACTGATAATAGTCATCTTACTTGTGCAGCCTTTTGGGAAATATATGGCACAAGTCTTTCAAGAAAAACCCAGCTTATTAGATCCTATAATCGGGCCGGTGGAAAAACAACTATATAAAATAGCCGGCATTCGTTCCCAAGAAAACATGACCGGCCCCCAATACATCCGCGCCTTATTACTAACCAACCTAGTAATGGGAATATTCGTTTATTTAATCTTCCTACTCCAAGGAACTTTACCCTTTAATCCCACCGGCCTAACAGCACCAAATTGGGACTTAATACTACACACAGTCATCTCATTTTTAACCAACACAGACCAACAACACTATTCAGGAGAAACCACCTATAGCTACGCATCCCAAACCTGGGGTCTCAATTATTTAATGTTCACATCTGCCGCCACCGGCCTAGCAGTAGGAATAGCATTTATACGAGGAATAACCGGCAGACCACTAGGAAACTTTTACCTAGACATCATCAAATCAATCACCAGAATATTACTACCAATTTCCATAATCGGAGCCATATTATTAATCATTTTAGGAATTCCAGAAACCCTAAGTGGGCCAGTTACCATAACCACCTTAGAAGGAACCACCCAAACCATAGCAAGAGGGCCCGTAGCCAACTTTGAAATCATCAAACAACTAGGAGAAAACGGAGGCGGATTCTTTGGAATCAACTCAGCCCATCCCTTTGAAAACCCAAACCCAGCAACAAACCTAATAGAAATCATCGCCATGATTTCCATTCCCACAGCCCTAATTTACACCTACGGAATTTATGCAAACAACACAAAACAAGCCTGGTTATTATTTTGGATGGTCTTTCTAATCTTTGCATTTTTAATAGCAATCACAGCCATTGGTGAACATCAAGGAAACACAATAATCAACAAACTCTTACCGACAACACAACCAAACTTAGAAGGAAAAGAAATAAGATTTGGTTGGGCACAAACAGCAATGTGGGCAATAATAACCACAGGAACAATGTGCGGAGCAGTCAACGGAATGCACGACTCCATGATGCCGCCAGCGGGATTTTCCACCTTATTTAATATGTTTTTGCAAATAGTATGGGGAGGACAAGGAACCGGCACAGCTTATTTATTTATCTACCTAATACTAACCGTCTTTATCACCGGCCTAATGGTAGGAAGAACACCCGAATTTCTGGGAAGAAAAATCGAAAAAACAGAAATTATCTTAGCAAGCGTAGTCTTACTAATTCACCCAATTGCCGTATTAATACCAGCAGCAATAACCCTAACATTTCCCGAACAACTAGCAGGAATAAGCAACCCAGGATTTCATGGAATTTCCCAAGTCGTGTACGAATATACCTCAGCATCAGCAAACAACGGATCAGGACTTGAAGGCTTAGGAGATAATACATTGTGGTGGAACCTAAGCACCTGTTTCAGCTTATTAATAGGGCGTTACATACCAATTATAGCCCTATTACTATTAGCAGATAACATCACAAACAAACAACTAATTCCCGAAACCACAGGCACCTTAAGAACAGACAGTATTTTATTCACAAGTGTTACCGCCGGAGTAATTTTAATACTCGGAGCGTTGACATTTTTTCCTGTGTTGGCATTGGGGCCGGTGGCTGAGGGGTTTATGCTGGGAAAATGAGGTTTTTTTTTCACGCAGAGGAAACAGAGGGAGGCACAGAGGGCACAGAGGGTACAGAGAGTTTTTAGGTGGCTATCATAGGTTGGGAGTTTGAGGAGTTAGAAGGATGAATGATAATTATTTGTCTGGAGAAATTATTAAGTATGCGATGAAAGTTCATACTGCTTTGGGGCCAGGACTTCTGGAGTCAGTGTATCAATCATGTCTTTTCTATGAACTTACCAAAGCAGGTTTTCAGGTCAAAAAAGAGGAACCACTACCTTTAATCTACGAAGAAATGCGTTTAGAGTGTGCTTACAGAATCGACTTATTCGTAGAAAACCAAATAATAGTCGAAATCAAATCCCTAGAAAACATTATGCCAGTCCATCAAAAACAACTCCTTACCTACCTACGTCTCAGTAAACGCAAAATTGGCCTCCTAATAAACTTCAACGTCGAACACCTCAAAGACGGCATCAAACGAGTTATCAACTCCCAATAACACCCTCTGTGACCTCTGTGCCTCCCTCCGTTTCCTCTGCGTGAAAAAAAACCCCCTATCACACAACAAAAAATCCCTCCGTACCCTCTGTGACCTCTGTGCCTCCCTCCGTTTCCTCTGCGTGAAAAAAAACTCCCTATCTCACAACAAAAACCCATGAACACAAAACCCAGATCCACCCGCCGGCACACCCCAAAAGTCAACACATCAGGACTTTATCAACGAGCCATCCGCGAATCTTTTCGCAAACTAGACCCCCGAATAGCCGTCAAAAACCCAGTCATGTTCATCGTCTGGGTAGGCACAATTATCACCGCACTCCTCACCCTCAATCCCAACTTATTTGGCCCCGTTACCTACAACCAAAAAGCACTCCCATTGTGGGCATTTAACGGCTTAATTACTCTCATTTTATTTTTAACTGTTGTTTTTGCAAATTTTGCCGAAGCGGTTGCAGAAGGGCGGGGAAAAGCTCAAGCAGATGCTCTTCGTTCTACGAAGTCAGAAACAGTTGCTAAAAAACTTTTGCCTGATGGCAGCATTGAGCAAGTTCCTTCTACCAGTCTTAGAAAAGGCGATTTGGTAAAGGTTTTTGGTGGGGATATGATTCCGGCTGATGGTGAGGTTATTGTTGGTGTTGCTAGTGTTGATGAGTCGGCAATTACTGGTGAGTCGGCACCGGTTTTAAAGGAACCTGGTTCTGATATTGCTAGTTCTGTGACAGGCGGAACTCGGATTATTTCTGATGAATTAACTCTGCGAATTACTGCTGATCCGGGTAAGGGTTTTATTGATAGAATGATTGCTCTTGTTGAAGGTGCCGAACGCAGCAAGACACCGAATGAAATTGCTTTGACGGTTTTGTTGGCTGTTTTAACGCAGGTGTTTTTGATTGTTGTGGCGACACTAACGCCAATTGCTAATTATGTGAATAGTCCGGTTAGTGTGGCGGTTTTAATTTCTTTGTTGGTGGCTTTGATTCCTACTACAATTGGCGGTTTATTAAGTGCTATTGGTATTGCGGGAATGGATCGGGTGGCGCAATTTAATGTCGTTGCAACTTCGGGACGAGCGGTGGAGGCTTGCGGTGATGTTAATACTTTGGTTTTGGATAAAACTGGCACTATTACGTTAGGAAACCGCTTAGCTGAAGAATTTATTCCTGTAAATGGATATTCAATGTATGACATTGCTAAAATTTCTTTGGCTGCTAGTATTTTTGATGAGACACCTGAAGGAAAGTCTATTGTTAGATTGGCAGAAAAGTTAGGTGCAAAGATAGATTTTGACCGCAATCAAGCGGAGGGAGTAGAATTTTCTGCCCGCACTCGTATGAGTGGTATTAATCTCGGTAATGGCAGCGAATATCGTAAAGGTGCTGTGGATGCCATTAAAGGTTTTGTGCGTTCCAGAGGCGGTCAATTAAGCCCTGAATTAGATACTGCTTTTGAGCGGGTTTCTAAGCTTGGTGGCACGCCTTTAGCCGTTTGTCAAGATGCAAATCTCTATGGTGTGATTTATCTTAAAGATATTATTAAGCCAGGGATTCGTGAGCGTTTTGATCAATTGCGTCGCATGGGTGTAAGGACGGTTATGTTAACAGGAGATAACCGAATTACTGCTTCTGTTATTGCTCAAGAAGCTGGGGTGGATGACTATATTGCTGAAGCAACTCCAGAGGATAAAATTTTGGTTATTCAAAGTGAACAAGGGCAGGGTAAAATTGTGGCAATGACCGGCGATGGTACCAATGATGCACCGGCCCTCGCCCAAGCAAATGTCGGTGTAGCAATGAATTCGGGAACCCAAGCTGCAAAAGAAGCTGCAAATATGGTGGATTTAGATTCTGACCCCACAAAGTTAATTGATTTGGTGACAATTGGTAAACAATTATTGATTACTCGTGGGGCTTTGACTACTTTTTCTATTGCTAATGATATTGCCAAATATTTTGCAATTATTCCGGTTTTGTTTTCGGTGGCTGGTTTGGAAAAACTCAATATTATGGGTTTGGCTTCTACGCAATCAGCGGTAATTTCTGCCCTGATTTATAATGCTTTGATTATTCCTGCTTTGATTCCTTTGGCTTTGCGTGGTGTGGTGTTTAGACCTTTGACGGCTAATCAACTTTTACAACGCAATATCTTGCTTTATGGTTTGGGTGGCGTTGTTGCGCCATTTTTGGCAATTAAGGTGATTGATGTTGTGATTTCTGCGGTGGGTTTGGTTTAAGTTTAAAACAAAAAGAGGATTTATGAAAAACAAGTTCAGTTTCAATCAATTTTTGCCGGAAGATTTCAACGATGGAGTGGAAATCATCACCGCTTTTGCTCGTCAGAATTCGGTGCCGGTGTGGTTGTTTTTGTTGATGTGTTTGAATCTATTTATCGCACCGGCTGTTTTGGCTGCCAACAACAATCTCGACCGCACCGCTGCTTGGGCTATTGGTCTTTTAGGGATTGTTACTTTGGGGCTTTCTGTTTATTTGTTTTTTGTGATTTTTCAACCGCAACGTTTTTAACAAAAAGCAAAAAACCTGGTTTCTACATAAAAAACTAGGTTTTTTTGGAATGAAGAACAAATTTTGATGACTTTGTTACACAGAGCAACGGACTACAACATTATGCTGAGAGAAACAATAACTGGTTTACGAACAGCCCTACTTTTATGGGTTTTAACGGCAATTTTTTATCCGCTTTTGATATTAGCAGTAGGGCAAATATTTTTTCCCTATCAAGCCAATGGTAGTTTAATTACCAATAATCAAACACCCATAGGTTCAGCTTTGATTGGTCAACCTTTTGCCTCAGACCGTTATTTTTTGAGCCGGCCAAGTACAACAAGTTACAGTACCGCCGACCCCAAAAATGACGAAAATAATATCTTAAAAACCGGCGTTTCAGGCGCAAGTAATTTAGCTCCTAGTAACCCCGCTTTGCTTGAACAAGTAAAAACAAATCTCGCCAAACTTCAACAAGCAAACATTAACCCAACCGCCGATTTAATCTACACTTCAGGATCGAGTTTAGACCCGCATATTAGCATTGAAGCAGCGCAGGCACAAATTCAGCGTGTCGCCACAGCAAGGGGACTCAATTCTAATCAAGTCGAAATTTTGGTTTCCAAATATACCGAAGGCCGGTTTTTGAGTATTTTTGGCGAACCCGGAGTTAACGTTTTGAAACTCAATCTCGCCCTTGATGGTGTCTACACCACCCGGTAATAAAAATTTTCCGCCTACACCGGGGTTGAGAAACTTCGTTTTTCCCCAGTATTCAAAGCTCAAACCTATATAGCGGTTAAGACTTCTCGCTCAGTACAAAATTGCTTTTTAGAAACCTGGTAACTAGACGTAATAGAGGGGATTTTTCTGTAGCCCATTTGCCTGAGAAAGGCTAAAATTTCTCTCTACTAGGCTAACATTTCCGTGAACTCAGGAACTAAAAAACCCAGTTTGTTTGCTATAAACCTAAACCTCAACCCGATACTTGGGATATGAAAGCGGAAATAGTAAGATACCTGTATCCGCTCATCTCTATTCACCTTCCCTTATGTTGCAAAACGTCCTGCTGAGAATAGGTCGCCAACCGATACTCATTCCTTGGCAACAAATCGACTGGATTTTATTATCGCTCGTAGTTGGGTTAACTGCGCTCGGTGGCGTGATGATTCGCAGTGTAGAATTACACTCCGGTCAAACCGACTGGTGGCAGCACTGGCTTACAGGCGGCATTGGATTAACCATAGCAATGTTAATTGCTCGCAACCACTATGAAGCTTTAATTCAGTGGAAATGGTTTATCTATGGCTTTATTAATATCTCCTTAATTGCGGTGCGGTTTGTTGGTACCGAAGCCCTAGGTGCACAGCGGTGGATTAACGTTTTTGGCTTTCACGTTCAGCCATCAGAATTTGCTAAAGTCGGTGTCATTATTACCCTGGCTGCGCTTTTACACAAACGTGGTGCCACAACAATTCCAGATATGCTCAGAGTTTTAGCTGTTACTGCGGTGCCTTGGGGATTGGTTTTTTCTGAGCCAAATTTGGGAACTTCTCTTGTTTTTGGAGCAATTACAATGGGGATGCTTTATTGGGGAGGCGCTAACCCTGGTTGGCTAATTCTCATGCTTTCTCCGGTTATTTCTGCCATTGTTTTTAATGTTTATTTCCCTGGGTGGGTTGTTTGGTCAATTTTGATGGGAATTATTGGCTGGCGTAGCCTTCCTTGGCAGTGGCTTGGATCGGTTGGTGCTCTAACAATTAATGTGGCATCAGGATGGTTAGGACACGTTTTTTGGGGAATACTTAAAGATTATCAAAAAGAGCGAATTATTCTCTTTTTAGACCCCAGTAAAGACCCCCTTGGTGGCGGTTATCACCTCATTCAATCTCGTATTGCTATTGGGGCCGGTCAAATTTGGGGAAAAGGACTCACCCAAGGAACTCAAACTCAACTGAATTTTATTCCCGAACAGCATACAGATTTTATCTTTTCTGCAATTGGTGAAGAGTTAGGTTTTATTGGCTGTTTGGCTGTATTTATTGCCTTTTGGCTGATTTGTTTTCGTTTAGTTAGAATTGCCCAAAATGCTAATGATAATTTTGGTTCTTTAATCGCTATTGGTGTACTTTCAATGATTATCTTTCAGGTAGTTATTAATATTGGGATGAACATTGGTTTAGCCCCAGTCACCGGCGTTCCTCTGCCTTTACTCAGCTATGGACGTTCTGCTTTGATGAGCAATTTTATTGCCATAGGTTTAGTAGAATCTGTTGCCAATTTTAGACCTCGAAAAAAATATTAACCGTTACCTTTTTTTCAATGTTGTCTTGTTCCCAATTTACACCTGGGAACACAACCTTGACTCCTCTACTTAAAGTTGGTTTTCCTACTTATCATATGAGTTATAACAACCCAAATAATTCTGATTTAACTTTAAAAAAACTCCAACGCCGACGAGGCAAACATAAAATTTTTATTGGGATGGCACCAGGAGTTGGGAAAACCTTTAAAATGCTCGAAGAAGCACACCAGCTTAAACAAGAAGGTATCGATGTAATCATAGGCTTATTAGAAACTCATGGACGCAAAGAAACAGCAGAAAAAGCCCAAGGTTTAGAAGTTATTCCCCGCTTACAAATTAAACGCAGCGACATCATCCTTACGGAAATAGACACCGATGCAATTATCGCCCGTTCACCACAATTAGTCTTAATTGATGAACTTGCTCATACAAAAGTCCCTGGCTGCCTACACGAAAAACGTTATCAAGATGTCGAACTTATTTTAGATGCCGGTATTGATGTTTATTCCACTGTTAATATTCAACATTTAGAAAGTCTTAATGACTTAGTTGCACGCATCACCGGCATCGTTGTCAGAGAACGCATACCCGACCGACTTTTAGACGAAGCAAGCGAAGTTGTCGTTGTTGATGTCACCGCAGAAACGCTACAACAACGCCTCAGCGAAGGCAAAATTTATGCCCCTCAAAAAATCCAACAATCTTTAGAAAACTTTTTTCAACGCCGCAACCTCATCGCCCTAAGAGAATTAGCCTTAAGACAAGTTGCTGACTTTGTAGAAGAAAACGCTAGTCTGACCACCTCTACCAACCAGCTTTGCAACATCCATGAACGCATTTTAGTTTGTATTTCCACTTATCCCAACGCCATGCAATTGCTTAGGCGTGGAGCTCGAATTGCTAATTACATGAATGCCAAATTTTATGTACTATTTGTAAATAAACCCGACCGATTTCTCACTAAAGAAGAAAGCCTCCAAATCGAAACTTGTGAAAAACTTTGTCAAGAATTTGAAGGCGAATTTTTGCGAGTTTCAAGCTATGAAATTCCCAAAACTATCGCTGAAGTTGCCCAAAAATATCACATTACTCAAATTGTTCTGGGAGAGTCCCGCCGTTCTCGGTGGGAACTTTTTATACACGGTTCTTTAATTCAAAAACTCATGCGTTCTCTCAAATACATTGACATTCATATTATGGCCACAGAAAAACCTAAACCAAAAGAGACTATTTTCCACAATATCAACCGATAATTTAACTCTATCTACCATTAAATATTTGGCAATAGCCGATTCTTAAAAACATTATGGAAATTCCTCGTCTTCATCCAGATACTATCGAAGAAGTTAAACAAAGAGTTGATATTTATGATATCGTTTCTGAACAAGTTTCTCTTAAAAAAAGCGGTAAAGATTACACCGGCTTATGTCCTTTTCACGATGAAAAAACCCCTAGCTTTACCGTTAGCCCTAGCAAACAAATGTATTATTGTTTTGGCTGTGGTGCCGGTGGAGGGGCGATCAATTTCCTTATGGAAACGGGTAAACGTCCCTTTAATGAAGTAGTCTTTGATTTAGCCAAACGCTATCAAATTCCTATCCGTACCCTTGAACCGGAAAAAAGGCAAGAACTTCAGCGCCAAATTAGCCTCCGAGAACAACTATATGAAATTCTTGCCATCACCACTAATTTCTATCAACACGCCCTTTATCAACCAGGGGGAAATGTTGCCTTAGAATACCTCCAAATTGAACGAAAACTTACAGAAGAAACTATCCAACAATTCCAACTCGGCTACGCCCCTGCCGGCTGGGAAACGCTTTATCATTACCTCTTAGAAACAAAAAAATTTCCTGTTCAACTTATCGAAGCTGCCGGTTTAATTGTTAACAGAAAATCTGGCACCGGCTACTATGATCGCTTTCGAGATCGCTTAATGATTCCTATCTGCGACTTACAAGGAAGAGTTATCGGTTTTGGGGGCAGAACTCTTACCGATGAAATGCCAAAATACCTCAATTCTCCTGAAACCGAACTATTTGAAAAAGGCAAAACTCTCTTCGCCCTCGACAAAGCCAAAACCGCCATTAGTAAACAAGATAAAGCCATCATTGTTGAGGGATATTTTGATGCTATCGCCCTTCATTCTGCCGGGATTACCAACGCCGTTGCTTCCCTGGGAACAGCCCTTAGTTTAAACCAAATTAGGCAACTTTTACGATACACAGAATCAAAGCAAATTATCCTTAATTTTGATGCCGATAAAGCCGGTACAAATGCCGCCGAAAGAGCCATAGGTGAAATAGCATCTCTTGCCTATAGAGGGGATGTTAATTTGCGAATTTTAAGGCTACCAGATGGCAAAGATGCTGATGAATACCTCAAAAGTTATTCCGCAGAAAGTTATCAAGAATTACTGCAAAATGCCTCGTTGTGGTTAAACTGGCAAATTGACCAAATTTTACAAAAAAAAGATATAAATCAACCAGATCAATATCAGCAAATAGCAACAGAAATGGTAGCTTTATTATGCAATATTACCAATGATAATCAGCTTACCTATTATGTAGATTATTGTGCAGAACTTCTTTCCTTAAAAGACTCCAGACGCACTCCCATGATTAGGGAAAATTTATTAAATCAAATTTCTAGCCGGTCTTTAGAATTGTTGAGAGTTGATGAGTCTTATACCATAGCACCTTTAATAGAAAGTAGGCAAAAAATAAGTAGTCTACCTTTGGTAAAAACTCGTTCTTCGCACCAAAAAAAAGTCCCAGAAATGCCGGTTTCTGGGGAAAATAATCTCTTAAAAGAAGCCGAAGCTTTTCTTTTACAATCTTATATTCATTATCCCGAATACCGCAGCGCTGTCCTAGAAGTTTTAGTAGAAAGAAACTTAGAATTTACCCTGGATCACCACAAAAATTTATGGCAATTTATCTTAAATTTAAATGCTTTTGAGGCTGAACCACTTAAACTTATTTCAGATTTACAAGATTGTTATTTAGCAGAAAATAGCAGTGAAATTTCAAAAATATCTTATCTCTTTCATCTTGATGAAAAAACTCAATTAGATATTGTTCGTACCCCCTTAGTTATTAGGGCTGCGGCGGCATCAATTGACCGCGTAATTTGCGAAAATAAAATCCGAGAAGCTTTACAAGAGTTGAACAAAATTGATTTTATAGCTAATCTCGAATTAGCCCAATTTCATCAACAACAACTTCTTACCCACAGAAATCGCATCAAAGAATTAGAAAAAGAACGTTACACAACTTTTAAAGATTTAGTCAGTGTTCCTTGGTTATAGAAATAAATTTTCCTCTCTTATTTGTTAAGTTAAAAATTAACCTAAAGTTTAATTTCTTAGTTGAATAAAAAAGCCTAATATAATATAAAAAAGTTTTTAAAAACCTATTAAATACCCCCCTTTGACAGAAAAATAGGGGGGAAACATAACAAGAATAATGGTAGGCTTAAATTGCTTCAATCACAATACAAAGTTTCTTTTGTTTCACGCCCTGTCACAGGATTAATACCGGTAGCAATTTTACAAAGTGCCTTTTGCATATCTTGACGCAACAACACATCCGTAAAATCAGCACCATCAATAGTAGAACCATCAAACTTAGCATTAAAAGCAAAGGCGCCTTCTAAAACAGCATTAGTAAGATTAGCTTTTAAAAAACGGGCTGTGTCTAAAGTTGCACCGCGTAGATCAGCCCCTTCTAAATTTACCCTTTCCAAAGTTGCCCCAAACAAACTTACGCCCGCCAACTTAGTATTACTCAAATTACTGTTGCGTAAAACAGCTTTTGTAAAGCTAGAATCAGTCAAATCTCGACCAGAAAAATCTACGCCTACGAGAGTTTCTTTGTTATAGTCGTTGGCAAAAGCCGGCATCACAATTAGCAAACTTGCCGTTAGGAACAGCACCCCAGAAAATACAAGAGATAATACAATTGCAGGAATACGTTTAACAAATCTATCGTGCATTTTTTTGAACATTAAAGACAATGACATAAAGGTTTAAGAGTGGGAGAAAACGTTAAAAGTAGCAATCGCTACACGAGTATCGTAGCTTGGAAGTGTCCCCACAAGCAATTGCTTTTATCGCCATGTTAAAATCCTTTGCCAAACATCAAAAATCATCAAATCAGCCTATGCGAAAAACATCAAACCCTATCGGCTCTTTAGGCGAAAACTTAGTGGCACAATGGTTACAGCAGCAAGGATGGGAAATCTTAGCACAGCGCTGGAAATGCCAGTGGGGAGAATTGGACATTGTTGCTTACTCCCAACCCACAGCACAATTAATCTTTGTCGAGGTAAAAACTCGTAGTCCTCATTCTTGGGACAGTGGGGGGCTTTTTGCCATCACCCCTCAAAAACAAGCTAAAGTTGGGCAAGCCGCCTCACTCTTTATGGCAGATCACCCGCACTTCGCTACTGTAGCCTGTCGATTTGATGTAGCCCTCGTCAGTTGCCAACAAATGCCTGATCAGAAACTCTCGCATCCAGACGAGACACAGTTTAATTTTTTGGTCAAACGGGGTGAACCAGTTTTGATAAAAAACTTCAAACTTACCCTGGTTGAGTATATCGAGTCAGCCTTCTGTTAACCCAACTGGCTAGGCAAGCGTTTCTGGGCAATATCCCAAACCTTTGACAAACTGTTTGCGAAACTCTTCAATTTCGCCGCGATCAGGATGACCATGAGATACCACAGCCACTTGATAACGCCGCATTACATCCACCGGCGATTGGCCATTTTCCAAACTCCATAAAGCCATTTGTAAGCGAATTCCTGGCGAGTAGGGAATTCCTAACTCATTCATAAAAGCTCGAAAATCTCCGCTTTTTTGCAAATCTAGGGGATTTTTCATTTTTACGCGAACTACCCATCCATCTATTTGATGAATAACACTCATAAAACTAACTGAAAGATGAGGGCTGATGTGCAGGTACTCTGCAATTCTCAGCGTGAGACTGGCATTAGCAACGAAATAAAGGTATTCCATCGGGTAAGAGTTCTGCAAAGGCTACATTTTTATTTTCTAAGATTATGTCGCAAATGACTACGGGAAAAGCCCCTTTATTTATTGGGTAAATTTCCCCAATTTCTCTTTTTTTTTCATGTCTCTCTTGCTAAAAGAAGATAAAAATTCTTTGCATCAGTCTTAAGATAGAAACTGTAGGGGTCTGTTATTAGCCAGGCTGTCTCAAGCCCAAATTCCTTAATCAAAAAGACTTTTCAGCTTTATAGTTAGTTTATTGAAGTCAAATAACTCTAACGTTGCGGACAATTTTTAACCCTAAACTCGCTTAATTGTAAACGCTGTTCGCTTAGTATCAACTAAGTTTTTTCCTCAAAATAATTTCCCTAATAAACTTACGACTAGAACCTTGGGAGTGAAATTGTTTTTTAAGTCTACCAAAACAGTAGCAAATACTTACGTCGATTCTATATTTTTATTTACATTTTTAACCTTTGTGTGTTCATACCCAACCCCACAAAACTTGAAAAAAAACCCCAAAAGCACCCTGCCAGTAGTCCTTTACAAATTGACATTCTTCACAACGACAACATCTGGTAAATTTAACAAACAGACAAAAACCCCCACACTCTCAGAACGTATTTACCGCAGCAACCTTGGAAGATTATCAAACCCAACCCAACCCAGCCATACCCTACAGCGATCAGCGCCTAGACAGCTACAACTACGAACTACCGATGGGTAGCATTGCCCAAAACCCCGTAGTCCCCAGACACAATTCTCGCTTGCTAGTTGTTAACTCGCAAAGTGAACATAGCCACCATATTTTTTGGGAATTACCCCAACTGCTAAAAAAAGGTGACTTGCTGGTAATGAACAACACCCGCGTTATTCGTGCCAGACTTTATGGCTATAAAACCACTGGCGCGCCGGTAGAAGTTTTATTACTAGAAGAAGTCGAACACAACCACTGGTTAAGCTTAGTGAAACCGGGAAAACGCCTAAAAATTGGGGCAAAAATCCTCTTTAACTCCCTCGAAAACTCCTGCAACTCCAATTTAAGCGCTACGGTAGTTGCTACCGATAAAGCTACTGGGGGGCGGATTTTAAAATTTGAATTGCCCAAAGATCAATCTGTTATCCAGTATTTACAAGACTATGGCCATATTCCCCTGCCGCCCTACATTACAGAAAGTACGGCTGAACCGGCACAATATCAAACTATCTACGCAGAAAAAGATGGCTCCGTAGCAGCCCCGACCGCCGGCCTGCATTTCACGGAAGAATTATTACAAAAACTCAGCTTTGCCGGCATTGAAACGGCTTTTGTCACCCTAAATGTAGGTGTGGGAACCTTTCGCCCTGTTGAAACCGAAAATGTAACCGAGCACCAAATGCACTCGGAATTGGTGGAAGTACCAGAAATAACCATTGAAAAAATTAACCAAACTAAACAACGGGGCGGCCGAATTATTGCGGTTGGTACTACCGTTGTTCGTTCCTTAGAAGGCGCTGCTGCTGCCTTTGAAGGCCGGTTAAAGCCTTTTTATGGCAAAACTAACCTATTTATTTACCCTGGCTATCAATGGCGAGTGGTTGAAGGATTAATCACCAATTTTCATTTACCTAAATCTAGTTTAATGATGTTAGTGAGTGCTTTGATTGGTCGGGAGCGTTTGCTTAATTTGTATCAAGAAGCCATTAACCAACAGTACCGCTTTTACTCGTTTGGCGATGCTATGCTGATTTTACCGCACGCAAATATAAATAAACCGGAGACTAATGGTTAATCACAATCCATTCATCTCCGGCTGGCTTTAACGTAGTTGGTGTTCGCTTCTTAAAAAAAATCTCACCGGCAGTTTGTTAAAATGCCGGTAAACTTTTATTCTTCATCTTCTTCTTCATTTCCTGGATACACAAAAGTCGAGCGCTTGGTTAAAATCGACTTACCCAAGCTCAGCGCTCTCTGCGCTTGCAGAGCGGCCTTATTTTTCCAAGTAGCCTTGCGCTTATCTCGCTTAGATTTCGAGGTTTTCTTCTTAGGAACCGCCATGGTCGTAAAGGGTGCTAATTTGTCACAATCTTATAAGTATAAACCATAACTACCGACTTTCAACGCTGTTTTTTCCCTGGCTAGTTTCTCATAATTTTGTATCGCAAGGATGGAACACCGGCCCAAAAAACTCAACAGACTAAGGACTAGGTAAAATTAAACCTGGCTGAACCGAACTAGGCTGAATTGAATTCGGCTGCACCATTGTTGGTTGTACAATAGCTGGCTCTACGGTTCTTGGTTGGGTGGACACCGGCTCTGTGGCTGTTCCCTCGGTCGGTAGTTGTGGGGTCATCCCTGGTAACAAATTATCAGGAAGTTGGTCGATGGGAATCGGCTTGTCGGAAACCGGCACCCCTGGAATGACTTGCGGTACAACCGGCCGGCTTGGAAGTGAGTCTATCGGCACCGGCTGGACAGGACGAGAAACCGGCTGCCTTTGTGGTGGTAGGGCTTGGGGTGTTGGTATGGCTTGGGGTGTTGGTGCAGAAATTGGTACAACGGGCCGGTCAAACCCCAAAAGCATTTTAGAACTGGGGTAAAATGTCGCCCACCGCTGAGGTTCTGGCTGATTTTGCCATTGAGCACGACTGACTTGAAGCCTTAAAATAGGAGCAATAGCCCCTTGATTTTGACCGCTAATGGAAATCACAACTGTTTCTTGTTGCCGGTCAGCACTAAAAGCTTTTTCAACCGCAGCTTTTGCCATCATTTCTGCACGTCTAACAAAAGCTTCATAGGTTTCGCCGCTTTGAACCGGCACTGAAAGGTCAAAAACTTGGCTAGAAGCCTTCAAAAGTTGTGGCTTTAGTAAAAGCAAACCGGCAGTAAGCACAACTACTAAAGCCTTGCTATTCCAAAAAATTTTACCCAGAGCACGGCCTATCATTAGATCCATAAATCTTGCCATTCTGATACCCATCGCCGGCATTGACTGAGTAATTTTAGCAATTTTAAAGCGCTAAAAAATTTATCCTGAAAGTTAGTCAGTTTTACCCAATTTCACCGGCAAATTCAGCTTAAAACAAGTTAAACCGGCTTCACTCTTAACCTCTAGTTTACCTCCGATGCGTTCAGTAAGTTTTTGCACCACAGCCAAACCTAAACCTGTTCCCCCTTGTTGCCAGCGGTCTGCTTTGGGAATACGGTAAAATTTATGAAAAATTTGGTTTAACTCATTTTGGGGTATTTCTACGCCGGTGTTTGTCACTTTCAATAACAGCCTGTCGCCCTGCACTTCCACCACCAGAGCAATTTCTTCGCCCGCAGGAGTGTATTTACAAGCATTAGTCAACAATTCGGTAAGAACTCGCTCTACAACTAGCGGATCTCCGACTAAATGCGGTAACTTTTTCGGTCTATCAATTTTAAATGTTTGCTGATGTTGTGAAGCTTTGGTTTGGAAAGTTTGAGTGAGTTTATCTAGTATTCTCTCCATTTGGATAATTGCCGGTGCCCAGGCCGTAGAATTAGCATCTAATTGTTGTAATTCCAGTAAATCTTCAATCAAAGAAATTTCTCGTTCACACTCATTGCGAACAATTTGATAATAACGAGCAACTTTGCTTTTTTCTTGCTCTGGTTTCGCCAAGTCAGCAAAAAATGATCGTTCTTGATTTAAGGCAATTGCTAACATTTGAATTGCCATTTTCATATTCGATAAAGGAGTTCGCAATTCGTGGGAAACTGTACTCAAAAAGTCATCTTTGAGAGAGTTTAGTTTTTCTAATTCAGCAACTTGATTTTGGGCTGCTTGGTAAAGGCGTAGTTGGCGAATAGCCATAGCGCAGTGATTTGCAACTAATTGTGCTAGGCGTATTTCTACTTCGTTAAAGGCTTGTTGGTGTTCTTTATACAACCACAAATCACCCAGTATTGCTCCTCCATGAACAATAGGACAAGCTAAAATTGCTTTGGGTAAGACATTTTTAAGGGCATTGTCTCTGGTGTCTAGCGGGCAAAATTGTAAAGGTTCGGCTGTTAATAATTGGGAATATATTTCTTTGTAGTCTGCCAGAAGCCCAGGCAACTCTAGGCTAGAATCAGAGTTTTTGCTATCTTGATAAAGAATCTTTTCGCTTGTTTGGTCATCATTATATAGCGAGCTTTTACAGTATTCTACATCAAGTAATAAAGTAAGTTCTCTAACTGCTGTTTCTAATATTTGATTTTCATCAAGGCTGTCTTTTACTTGGTCGGTGATGCGTTTGAGGACACTTTCTGTTTCTAGGGATTTTTGTAATTGAGCGGTGCGTTTTTGGAGTTGAGTTGATAATTTTTGATTAGCTAAACTAACTTGTTCTTGTAGTTTAAATTGCCGCAGTGCTATTTCTAACTGGGTTGTAATAGAACTAACAAAGTCAATCTCTACAGTGTTCCATTGTCTGGTTTGGTTACACATTTGGGCAACTAGTAAGCCCCAAATTTCGTTTTTTGATTCTTCTATTTTTTCCGAAGAATTTTGATTAACGTTTTTATCTATAATGGGTGCAATCAGAAGAGATTTGATGTTAAAAAATTCTAAAAGCTTGATGTAGGATGTCTCAAAACCGGCATTTTGGATATCTTCTATGATTTCTATTTGCCCTAAAATAAAAGGACGTTGAGAGGGTTCTTTTTTGTTGGCATTATAGGTAAAATGGGGTTCTTGGATGCTAAATCCCAGCATTGAGGAACAATGGGGCCGGTGTGATTCATTAATAACTTTGGCAGGCTGGTTAGGTGAAAACCGATAAATTACTGTTCGGTCTGCTTGTAAAAATTGCCGTGAGAGTTCTACGGTGGTGTTGAAAATTTGCCCCAAACTAACACCTTCTTTGATTTGTTGAGAGATAAGTCGGAGGGTTCTTCCTTCTTCGATGCAGTTGTCGAGTAAGGTGTTTAAGGGTAGTTTTTGTTGATTGGTTTCTGGGTAAATGGGCCGGTGGGATACTTGTACATATTCCATTAATTCGCTTTGTGGATCAGTTGTTTGGCTATTGTTGCTGGCTGACTGTTTGCTTTTTTCGTCACCTTCGCAGTAGTTTTCCGACTCAAAACAATTTTCTCCTTCTGCTGTTAAGGTTTTTGCTGGAGTTAAATGCTTATTAATTTCTCTAGGATTTTGTTTAGAAGTTTTTTGCTTAGACATTGTGGAGTCCCTTAAATAATTTGACTCTGGTTGCTTATTTGGAAATTTTATGACGGCTATAAATTAATTTGTGGTTGATTAAAATTAAGAGAAAACATAAAAAAAGAAGTATTTTTAACAGGATGCCCTAAAATTAGGAAACAGCAAAGAAAGAAAAAGCTTCTCTTTTGATTTTGTTGGTAAAGGTAATAATTTGGAATCCTCCTCTGGGAATATTAAGGCTATTAAAAGGTGTTATTTTTTAGCAGAGTAGATTAGGTTTGAATCATTTTTATACCATGAAAGTTTTTTAAAAAACGTTGAAAGAAAGTAGAAAAGTTGTTAAAAAACAAAAGTTTTGATGGTGGATGAGATTTTCAGATCGTCAATAGTTATGGGTTATAGCACTTTCGGCCTCCTTCGGAGAAATGGGGTAGTTTTTTAGAGATGGTTAGGCTGACTCAGGGTGTAGGTCAGAACAATGGGGGTGGTTTATGATGTGGTTGTCTATATGTTAAAGCGTACTCTTATTCTATGAAGAACTTGTGAAGGAGTCATAAAAGTTTTATAAAGTTACATTTATACGCAGAGATTAGGGGGATTTTTGGAGTGGCGGTGGAGAATGGCGGTGAAGGGATAAAGGGGTTTATACCGGCCAGCCAAGCAACTCTGATACTTGACTGGCAAGTGTCATGGGTTCAAAGGGTTTAGCGATCACGCCTATGACACCCAACTCGGCAAACCGGCGCCGATCATTGGGGTGTACTTTGGCGGTTAATAAAATTACGGGAATATTTTGGGTAGAACTTCGCAACCGCATTTGTTTGTAGGTGGCGGGGCCATCCATATCAGGCATCATTACATCCAGCAAAATAGCATCGGGTTGGTGGGTTTCTGCTTTGGCGATGCCTTCGCTACCTGAGTCTGCGGTGAAAACTTCCCAACCGCCAATCATTTCTAGGCTCAGTTGAGCCACTTCTCTGATATCGTCTTCATCATCAATTACTAAGATCCGCTTTGATGCCACGATGATCCTCTAGGTTATTCGTAGGTGCTGACTTTCACTATTTTGTTTGTAATGAACCATTTTCAGCAAGATCCGCAGCAGTTTAGTATTAAAAGTTTTCAGAAGTTTTGAATTCACCCATTGGCAAGGTAAAACAAAAACAACTGCCTTCATTAAGGCTGCTTTCTGCCCAAATGCGCCCACCGTGTTGCTGGATGATGCTGCGGCAAATGGCCAATCCTAGGCCGGTGCCGCCTTTTTGGCGAGAGTCGGAGGCATCTACTTGTTGAAATCGTTCAAAAATCATTTCTAATTTTTCTCTGGGAATACCCCGGCCTTGATCTCGCACACAAATTGTTACTTTTCCTTGACTGGAGGAATTGGCCGTTAGCCATACCTTAGAACCGGCAGGAGAAAATTTTATAGCATTACTTAGTAAATTTGTCAAGGTTTGAACAATACGATCAGGATCGGCCCACAATTGCACGGGTAAGGGGTCAACTTCAAGGGTGACACTGGCTTTTTGAGCCATAAGTTGTAAACTGTCTGCCGATTGTCTCATTAAATCGCCGACGCAGCAAATTTGTTTTTCAATGTTGATTTTACCGGATTCTATACGTTCCAAATCCAAAATATCATTAATTAATCGCACAAGGCGGTCAGTATTAGCAACAGCAATTTGCAGCATTCTTTGAGTTTTTTCGGGTTGATGAACCAAAATTCCTGATGCTAATAATCCCATAGAAGCGCGAATTGAAGTTAAAGGAGTGCGTAATTCGTGACTAACCATTGAGATAAATTCATCTTTCATTTTTTCCATTGCCAGTCGTTCGGTGATATCTTTAAAAGTTATGACAGCGCCGGTAATTTGGTTTTGTTCGCGGATAGGAGTGCTGACATATTCAACTGGAAAATAGCGACCATTTTTATGACAAAACATTTCATCCGTAACATTATGTACGGAACCATCTTCAAGAGAAGCAAAAATTCGGCAACGGCGTTCATAGGTTAAAGTAAATTTCAACAAAATATGAACAGATTGACCGAGGAGTTCGTCAATTTCATAACCCAACATTCGGGAGGCTGCGGGGTTAACGAAAGCAATATTTCCCAAAGAATCTAAACCACAAATACCTTCACCGGCACAAGTCAAAATCAACTCGTTTTGATGACGCAAGCGTTCTAAGGTAGCCTCAATGCGTTTTTGTTCGGTGATATCGCGGGCAATTCGAGAAACACCACTAATTTTTCCTTGTTCATCAAAAATTGGTGAAATTGTTAAAGAAACATTTATGGGAGTACCGTCTTTTTTAATGCGGATAGTTTCATAATGTTGAAGTCTATCACCGGCTTTAATTCTTTCGAGAATTTCTTCCATTTCTTCGGGACGATTTTGCTGAGCCAAAATTGAACAATTGCGTCCTTTTATTTCGGCCGCAGAATAGCCATAAATTGCCTCAGCACCGTCATTCCAACTAACTATAATTCCCTCTGGAGATGTGCCAATAATTGCATCATCAGAAGACTCTACAATAGATGCGAGGCGGACTAATTCTTCTTGGGTAGATTTCAATTGGGTGATATCGCGGCCTAAAACAACTAAGCCTTTTCTTGTACCATTAGATTCAAATAAGGGGACTTTGATGACATCATAAATTTTCGTTTCTCCTTTAGAGGTGGTAATTACTTCAAAAGCGCGAGATAACTTTTTATTATTCCAGGCATTTTCATCAGTTTTAGCCCAGTTGATAAAATAATCATGGTAAAAACTTGATAGTTGGACTAACTCACTATCATTTCTACCAATTAATTGATAAACATCTAAATCAAATAATTGTAAAATTGCTTCGTTAGCTAATAACCAACGACCGTTACCATCTTTGAAATAAATAATATCAGGAGTGGTATTAATGAGAGTTCTTAGTTGTTCTTCGGAAGCTCTCAAAGCACTTTCAACACGAGAGCGGACTTCCATTTCTGCCCCTAATTTTTTCATGGCAGCTGTTAATTCTTGAGTGCGTTCCGCCACAAGTTCTTCTAATTGTTCTCGATATTGTTTTAATTCCCGTTCGGTGCATTTACGTTGAGTAATATCTCGGATAACTAGAAGATGACGCCCTGGTAAAAAGTTGGCAACTGCTGAATAATCAACATCTTTAAGAGTACCATCATGACAGCGAATTCGCATTTCGCCGGTGATACGTCCTTGTTGTTTAAACATTTCCCAACTTGAATCTAAATTAAACTCTGTGTCGGCCGTAGTAAAATCGCTGATGTGGTGGCCGATAATTAGCTGTGTTGGTGCATTAAAAAGTTCACCAGCGGCCGGGTTCATTGTGACATAATGGCCGGTATCATTAACAATTAACATTGCATCCAGTGCTGCTTCAAAAATTGCCTGTACCTGCTGAGCACTTTCGACAAGAGCTTCTTGGGCTTCTTTGCGCTTGGTGATATCCTGAAAATAAACCGCAAGTCCTTCTTCTCCAGGATAGGCATGGACTTCAAACCAACGATTTAACGGTTCATAGAAGCCTTCAAAGCTTGCTGCTTTAGCGGTGGTTATACTTTGTTGATATTTTTCAAAGAAAAAAGAATCAGCCGCCTCTGGGAAAACTTCACAAAGAGTTTTTCCTAACAGTTCTTCACGGGTTTTTTGTAATAAATATTCGCCGTGACTATTAACAAAAGAAACGCGTTTTTTGTGGTCGAGGGCAAAAAATCCATCAGTAATACTTTCTAAAATTTTAGCCGTACGGCGGTGAGATTCTGAGAGAGCTTCTTGTATTTCTCGAAGTTCGGTAATGTCTTGATTAACTGAAATTGCTCCTAAAATTTCTCCGTTGGGTTTGCGTAAAGGCAAAGCGGAATTTAAGATAGTTTTACGTTTCCCATCAAAAGTTTCGATATTTATAACTTCATTAAGTGATGTTTCTCCTGATTGAATGGCTTTCATAAGGGCCCATTCGTTGGGGGCAATTCGCAGGCCGGTGGATGCCCACCAAGCTTTATATTCTCCGTATTTTTCTGGCCCAACATATCTAACTCCTCCCCAAATTTCTCTGGCGGCGCGGTTAACTTGGCATATTTTGCCTTGAGGATTGCTAAACCAAACTCCTACGGGGAGGGTTTCTAACATTTGGGTAAGTAATTCTTCATTTTGTTTAAGGGCGACTCTGGCTTGTTTATAATCGCTGATATCTCGACAGGTATAGAGGATGTTGCCGGTGCCGATGGTAACTTGTTTGACGCTAACCAAAAGGGTGCGTTTTTTGCCCGATAAAGTTGTAATTTCTTGTTCGATGTTATGAGATTCGGAATTTTTTAAGGCATTTTCTGTGACAAAAAAATCTCCTAATAAATACCGAATATTTCCTTGTTTTAATATTTCCTCATAGCTGGTTTCAAAAATTTGGGATATGTTGGGAGAAATATAAGTAAGGTTGCCATTATCATCGGCAATTAATACAGCTTCAGAAATATTGCTTAAGGTCAACCGATGCAGTTCTTCCGATTGTCTGAGGGCGGCTTCCATTTCTTTACGTTCGCTTAAGTCGCGGCTGACTAAAAGTAAACCTTGTTGAGAGTTTTGTAAACAAATACCGGCAGATTCAACAAAAACTTCACTACCATCAAGACGCAGTAATTTTTCTTCAATAAACGGCGATTCTTTGTGGGTTTGTTGGCAAGTGTAAGCTTGTTGTTTAACTATTTCTTGATACTCTAAAGCAACGAAATTAAGGACAGGTTGACCTAGAAGTTGAGAGGGAACTTTTGCACCAAAAAGTTTAAGGCCCGCTGGATTAATAAAAGTAATGTAACCTGCTTCTTGAATCATTACCGATTCTGGCAATAATTCTACCAAATTTCGATAGCGCTCTTCGCTTTCGCGCAAGGCACTTTCAGCAGCTTTAAGAACAGTGCGAGAGCGCAAAGCAATGATCCCATAGGCTAAATCATCTGCAAGCTCTTTAAGAATTTGTACTTCTTGCGGGTCAAATGCTTTTACTAAAGTGGTATAAATAGTGACTATTCCAAAAACTACATTTTCTTCGTATTCATACTTTTCTAAACTAATAAAAGGTTTTTTAGTTAAGGGTAAAATAATCGCCAGGCCTAATTTATCATCGGTGATTTCAGAAAAGTTTTGATTATTGTTTCTAACAATTTCAATGTTATCTGTGGCAAGAGAAATTTGAATTAATTGGTGAAATTTTTCTCGTTTTCGTACTTCTTGTATAATTGATAAATTGCCGGCTTGAGCAACATTTTCTAAAGACTGTTGCTCATTTAATAATCTCATGTCTACGCAACAAGCACTATATTTACCGGTTTCGACAATTAGCTGGCAAATATTCGCTAAAAGTTCCGATTCTTCCTTTGCCCTAACCAAAGCTTGGTTACAATCACACAGTAATCTTAAAAACCGGTTAGCATGACATAATTCTTCTTCAATTAATTTGCGTTCTGTTAAATCGTGGACAATAACAGAAAAACCAATAACAACAGAATTTTCTTTTAAACTTGTGATGATAACCGCTGCCCAAAAAGCAGAACCATCATGACGAATTCGGACTCCTTCGTCCTCACAAGAACCGACTAAGGTAGCCAGTTGTAACTCTTGTTGAGATTTGCCACTTTCTATATCTGATTGTAAATAAAACCGCGAAAAATTTGTTCCCAAAATTTCATCAGAGCGATATCCCATAATACGTTCTGCACCGGCATTCCAGCTTACAATATTGCCGATGATATCGAGCATAAAAATGGCGTAGTCTCTCACGCCTTCGACTAATAGGCGAAAGCTTTCTTCGCTTTGCCAAGAGGTATTGTTCAGCATGGAGAATAGGGGTGGGGTAGAGTTTGTGTGCTGGGGGATCCCAGACCAGAATTTTAGATTTTAATAAGCCAGTCGGGATAGGGATTTTAGCCGTGATAGCTATTATCCTTTTGCCAAAATGGCATGAGTAACAGTCAATCTCCAAATTCTAATCTTGCTCTAAATAATGGTGCAAAGCTTGGTAACATAGCAATTACTGACTTTTTCTTAGCCGCGATGGATAATTTTGCCACTGCCGCTTATTTTTTTCCTCCTAATATAACCGTAGCGCGTTTCGTTGATTTTGAAGCTAATTTTATTACAATTGAAAAATCAACGCTGGTTATTTGTTTCTTAAATAAAGATTAAGTTTTTTAGGTTATCTGACAATATAGATATTAAATTTAAAAGTTTTTTAAGGAATTTTTTAGGAACTTAAAAAAATTACATCTGTTTTTCTATGAAGAAATTGTGAACTACGCAGCTTCAAAAAAAGCCAGTCTAAGGAAGCAACGATGCCAGCCCCAGAAAATTTCTAGCCTATGTTTAATCAACAGACCCAGGAGTTGAGATAACAGCAACGCTTGTTAGGTATAACAATACATTCAGAAACATAGTCAGAGGCCGTTGTTAAAACTACATAACTTTCGCGGCTCAATAAGTCTAGGAATTTCGCACCGTTACTTGCATAATGGAGTTTCAGTAAATTTTATGACACAGAGTTATCAATGGGACGCGCTACCAAAGTTGTGCTGGCATATTCGGGCGGAGTGGATACCTCTGTCTGTATCCCTTACCTAAAACAGGAGTGGGGAGTTGAGGAAGTAATTACGCTGGCTGCGGATTTAGGCCAGGGAGAGGAACTCGGCCCCATTAAGGAAAAGGCTTTGACATCAGGCGCAAGTGTGTCTCTGGTGGAAAATGTCCAAGAAAGTTTTGTCAAAGATTACGCTTTTGCAGCAATTCGCGCAAATGCCTTGTATGAAAATCGCTATCCGCTTTCTACGGCGTTGGCTCGTCCGTTGATTGCCAAGTTATTAGTCGAAGCAGCAGAAAAATATGGTGCGGATGCGGTGGCGCATGGTTGCACCGGCAAGGGAAATGACCAAGTACGTTTTGATGTAGCCATTGCGGCGCTGAACCCTCATCTAAAAGTTCTCGCACCCGCCCGCGAATGGGGAATGAGTCGAGAACAAACAATTGCCTATGGCGAACGTTGTGGCATCCCCGCGCCGGTCAAAAAGTCTTCGCCGTTTAGTATTGACCGTAATTTGTTGGGACGCAGTATTGAAGCCGGCCCACTAGAAGACCCCTGGACAGAACCGCCGGAAGAAATTTATGCGATGACAAAGCCTATTGCGGATACTCCTAACGAACCCGATTATGTGGAAATTGGGTTTGAAAAGGGTAATCCGATTAGTTTAAATGGTCAAGCTTTATCAGGGATTGAGTTAATTTCCCAGTTAAATGAATTGGTCGGTAAACACGGTGTCGGTCGCATTGACATGGTGGAAAACCGGCTGGTAGGTATTAAATCCCGCGAAATTTATGAAGCACCGGCATTGTTGGTGTTAATTCAAGCCCACCGCGATATTGAAAGTTTGTGTTTAACGGCGGATGTAACCCACTATAAGCGGGGAATTGAAGAAACTTACGCCCAGTTGATTTATAACGGTTTGTGGTACAGTCCACTGAAAGCTGCTTTAGATGGGTTTATTGATAAGACTCAGGAACGGGTAGCAGGGACGGTTCGCATTAAGTTGTTTAAGGGTAATGCAACGATTGTGGGCCGCAAGTCTGATTTTTCGCTTTATACGCCTGATTTGGCAACCTATGGGGCTGAGGATACGTTTGACCACAAGGCGGCGGAAGGCTTTATTTATGTTTGGGGTCTTCCTACTCGTGTTTGGTCTGAAAAAACTCGCGGTTAGGTTAAATAAGCGTTTGGGGGCCGTTTGCCCCTAGATTATTGTAGGGGCCGTTTTCTTTGCGGCCCTTGATTTTATCGACAACTGCGATAGAGAACCTCACAATGGCGTAGAAACCGGCCCTTGATTTATTCTTCTTCACCGGCAGCTGCGCGAGATTCTAACCAGAGAGGAACTATAATCCAAGCAAGGACGAGGAGGAGGGCACCAACGCCAAATTTGGCGGCCCAGGAGACAAGTTGTTCAAGGGGTACGACACGACCGGCAAAAAATGAAAGTGTGACCATTACAGTTGCCCAAGCAGCGGCACCGGCCAAGTTGTAGGCCATAAATTTAAGAAAAGGCATTTCCGCAATGCCGGCAAGAGGACTGGCAACGATTCGTAGGAGGGCGAGAAAGCGGCCTATGAATACGGTTTTACCGGCGTTTTCGCTAAATTTATCTTTTAGTTCTAAGAGTTTCTTTTCTTTGATACGGAAGAGTTTGCCAAAGGCCAGAAGTAAGGGCCAACCACCATATCTACCCAGCCAATAACCGATGCTACCGCCAATACCGGCACCAAGGATGGCGCAGCCGAGGACAAACCAGTAGTTAAGTTCTCCACTGCCGGCGAGGAAGCCACCGGCTAGGGTGATGGTTTCGCCGGGCAGGGGTAGGCCCAGGTTTTCGAGGAGAATTCCCAGAAATACTGCGACATATCCGTAATGATGGGCAATTTCTTGGATTTTTTCGAGGGAGATAAATTCAAAAGACATTTAGACCGGCCTTAATATTTGGTTAGATTTTTTATTATTGTGTAACACATTGCTGATGCAGGGTGAGGTTCGGGGTTTAGGGCCTTTTGTTTGTGATGACAATCACGGATTTTGAGTGATAAGCAGCAGTTGTTTGGGATGGAACTTGTTAGATGTTAATAGTATCAGGGTGGGTATTCTACTATATAGAGTTTTTGGTTGTCCGAGAGTAATGTATCTTGAGGGGTAAAAGTATGCTATCCACTGATGTAAATAATGCAATTATTTTGCAACCTCCGGCGCGTCTTGATGCTGTGAGTGGCAGAGTTTTTTATGACAAAATTACAGCGCTTAGGGCTAGTTCTGACGCTGTTTGGATGGTTAATATGACTGATGTGGTTTTTGTGGATAGTAGGGGGTTGTTGACTCTGGTAGCGGGGTTGCGCTTGGCACGAGAGGCCGGTTGTCGTTTTATTTTATGTAATGTTAAGCCGACAGTACGGTTGATTTTTGAAATTACTCAACTTGACCGAGTTTTTGAGATTTTTGAGGGTGTTGAATGGGTAGAAAATCCCTCTGTTTTGATGGGAGTTTAATATAAAGAGGTTTAGCCTCTGTGTAAGGTTAAGGAGTTGTTATCATTTTTATTGAAATTTGTCAAGTATTGAAATGGAGGATGCCGGTGGGTGCCGGCATTTCGCATTTTCGGGCAACAAAAAGACTAGGCGTTGCCAAAGGAAGGAAGATCCAGGCTACCGTTGCCCGATAATTTGGGAAGGTCTAGTTTGCCTCCGACTTTCCGGTTGCGGACGGCGAGGCGATAGCTGACGCTTTGTAGTTCGGCGTGGAGTTGGCGGTTTTCTTTTTGGAGGGCTTCAACTTTTTCTTTAACCGGCGCCATACGTTCAGCAAATTTGTCGCGGTAGACATTGGGGAGTTCTTGGACAACTTGCTCTAACATTCTGGCACGATCTGTCAGTTCGGTTACGGAGTGACGTAGGCTATAAATTTCTGTGTCGCGTTGGGAGATTTGTTCTTGATAGAAGGTAACTTGTTCTTCTAAGCCTTCTATTTGTTCACGCAGACTATTAAGCTGGGCTTTGTGGTGTTCGCTGACTTCGGGTTGAGGGATGAATTGAGGTTTCCCCTTGACGAGGCGAAAGAGTTCTTGAGAAAGTTGTTGCACGAGTTGTTCGCGCATTTGGAGTTCTTCTTTGAGTTGGGCGTTTTCTGCTTGTAGGGCTTGGATGTCGGTTTGGCTCACGGTCTGTTAGCTCCTTTGATTCTTGTTTTTTATGATAGTGGTGCGTGGGGCCGGTTGCCGAGGGCTAGTTATAAATTTACAATTTGCTTACCATTGGCCGAGTCTCCGCAGAGTTTCAATATCGGCTTGTTGATCTTCTGGTTCATAGTCTAGGCTAATGCCCCGGTTAGCTAGTTCTTTTTGAAATTGTAAGACGTTTTTTCCGGCAAAAAATCGTGCTTTGGCTATGCTAATTTTTTTTTGTTGATAAAGCAGGATAGCTATTTCTAGTTTTAATTCTTCTTCGGTTATTTTGGCGGCTTGCAAGAAGTCATCGGGAATGATAAGAGACATGGTTATTTTTAGGGTTGTGATGGGAATTGTGGCCGGCCGGTTTTGTTGAAAAAATAGATGTTTAAAAACTAACACCCCCGCCGGCTGGCTACCGGCATTCTCCAACCTATACCAAAAGCGCGATCTGTAACCTTTAATCCTGGGGGGGCTTGGCGACGTTTGAATTCAGCAATTTTTACCAATTTTACTACTCTTTCGACTGTTATTTGATCATGGCCGGCTGCTACAATTTGATTGGGTGATTCGTGTTTATGAATCAAACGATTTAAGATGTCATCTAAAACTTCATATTCTGGCAAAGAATCCTGATCTTTTTGACCTGGTTTTAATTCTGCACTGGGTGGTTTGGTAATCACATTTTCAGGAATAATTTCTCTTTGGCTGCTGTCATTCAACCACCGGCATATTTGATAAACTCGTGTTTTTGGCACATCTGCAATTGTTGCTAAACCGCCATTCATATCACCGTAGAGGGTGCAATATCCCACAGCCATTTCTGATTTATTGCCGGTGGATAATAGCAGATGCCCAAATTTATTAGAAATTGCCATTAACAAATTTCCACGAATTCGAGATTGGATATTTTCTTCAGCAAGTCCAAATTGAGTGCCGGTAAATATTTCTGCTAAAGTTTGATCGTAATCTTTCATTAAATCGCCTATGGGCAAAATTTGGGTTTGAATGCCTAAACTTTCAGCAAGTTTGAGGGCGTCACTAATAGAATGTTCAGAACTATAGGGGGAAGGCATTAATATTCCTAAGACATTTTCTGCACCCAAAGCTTTTGCGGCAATAGCTGCAACTAAGGATGAATCAATGCCGCCACTTAAGCCTAAAACTACTTTTTTGAAACCGCATTTTATGGCATAATCTCGCACACCTAAAACGAGGGCTGAAAATATTTCTTCATTTTCATGGTTTGGGATGGTTGCGATGTTGGATTTTAATATATCTTTTTGTTGTTCTTCAAAGTGTATTTCTGCAAAATCTTCTTCAAAGGCGGCACCACGAAAAACCATTTCTCCAGCGCGGTTATATGCCACACTACAGCCATCAAAAATTAAGTCATCATTGCCGCCTATTTGATTGGTATAAATAATGGGAATTTGAAACCTTTTAGCACAGTGTTGAAGCATATTTTGGCGCAATTTATGCTTGTTGACAGTGTAGGGAGATGCCGATAAATTTACGATTAAATCAACGGCTATTTCTGCTAAATCTGCGATGGGATTTGCTGTATAAGTACGCTTCCCCCAAAATTGTTCATCGTTCCATAAATCCTCACAAATTGTTACTCCTATTTTGAGGTTATCGAGAGTGAAAAAGTTGCTTTCTCCTCCTGGTTCAAAGTAGCGATGTTCGTCAAATACATCGTAGGTGGGAAGGAGTCTTTTGTGAAATATTTGCTTGATTTGATTGTTGTCTATTAAAGCGATGCTGTTGAATAGGGTTTTGCCGCCGGTGATGCTGGCTTTGGTATTTAGGTCAACTGTGCCTACTAAAATCGCTATTTCTGCTGGGATTTCTGCGGCAAGTTGTTCCAAGTGTTTTTGCATATTTTCTACAAAACACGGATCTAATAATAAGTCTCTGGGGGGATACCCGCAGAGGGATAATTCGGGGGTGAGAAGGAGACGACTGCCGGTTTGGGCGGCGTTTTTTGCGGCGGTTAATATTTTTTGAGTGTTGCCTTTTAGGTCGCCGATGATTGGGTTTAGTTGGGCTATTGTGATTTTCATAGTTTGTGTTTAAGATGGTTTTTAAAGCAGAGAAAGTCGAAAAAAGCGAGAGGATTTTTGTGTATTTTATATAAATACTAAGGGTTTGTCTTTTAGTGGTGCAAAAGCTTGGGCATCAAATTTGTATAGGCTGGCCGGTCTGCCTGCACCTCTGCTTACTTTTACGCCGGTGTCTGATAGAAATCCTAATTTTAATAACCGACTGCGAAAGTTGGAGTAGTCGGAGAAGTTTTCTCCTAAAATTATTGTGTAAAGCTGATATAAATCTCCCAAAGTAAATAACTCTGGTAAGACTTCAAAAGCTACAGGACTATATTCTAATTTATTCCGCAATCGACGATAGCCATATTGTAAGATTTGGTTGTGATCAAAGGCTAAATTAGGTACTTGGTTTAGGGGATACCATGCGATGCCGGTAAGTCCATTAGCTATTAGTTCGGCTTCTTCAAATCTTACTAGGGCAAAATAACTTACAGATAAATATCTTTGCCCAAATGATTGTGGTGATTCTCTGGGGTCTCTTCCGGGGCCCCCAAAGGTGTATAGTTGTTCTAAATAGAGATTTTTGACGCGAATTTTTTCGGCTAAAATTCGATAGGCTGCGTCTTCTAAAGATTCTCCTTGTCTTACTAATGTACCTGGTAAGCACCATTGTCCTAAATAAGGTTCATCGGGGCGCATTACTAATAAAACTAGTAGTCGATTTTGGGCGGTATCGACAGAGAATATAACGTTATCTACTCCTACTTTAAAGTCTGCAAGGAGTTGTTTTTTTATCGACACCGGCATTTTTTTTAATTCGCGTCCCGTCATACATACAATTGTTGTTTATGAATGTAGTCTTCCACCGGCGCCGTTAAGACTTCCGATGCACCTTTTTCTCTAAATGCTGTTGATGATACGGCCGGCCCTTTGATGTTGGCTATATCAAAAAAAGCGCCCATTTCTGTAAGTTTTTGCAATAAAGCAAAGTTGTCAATTGCATAGCCAGGTCTGGGAATTATTAATAGCTTAACTTGCTGCAATAACTCTTCTATACGATACCAGCGTGGCAATTGATTTACCAAGTCGGAACCGATGACAAGGGTAAATTCTGCTTCAGGCCATTTTTGTTTGGCTTCTTCAACAGTTATTATGCTGCGAGGACTACTGAGTTCTGGATAAAGGGCGATATTTTCTCTTTTTGGGGTAATATCTTGGATGAGTAACCACAGCATTGTCTGCCGGTGTTCTAGGGGAGTTTGATGGTCTTTAAATGGGTTATCAGATGCCCATACTGCCACATTATCAAAGTTTTGAGAAAGCCAACTGAGGATTTTTTGATGGCCGGTGGTTGGCGGATCTGCGCTAGTTCCAAATAAGGCTATTTTAGTTGTCATATCCTTAGATTTTGTGATGATTTTCTTGAAGAGTTTAGTTCTGATTTAGCGGTATTTTTGGTGCATTATTTTTTTAAATTAATGACTTACTTCTGCAATTAGTTTTTGCAAGTCGGCTGAAAATTCTACTTTTAAAGTATCTGGTTTTTCAAGACAGCGAATATGGGAGGGTAGACTGGCGACAGAGTTGTTTGTGCGTTGGGCTATAATTTCTAGGGGTTCGGGTGGATGTAGGCGTTTTCCTTCTCGGAAAACTCTTTGTAAAAGGCCGGTTTCTTGGTTTTGGCTTTCTTCGTTTATTAGACCTAATTTTTCGTTAATAATTTGGCCGTTTTCGTATTGGCGATAAATTTGTTTTCGCCCCGGATAACTCCCTTTACCTTGGGATTTTTTCATTACTGGTATTCCTTCAATTTCTACTAATTTGTAAACACCATTAACGGGAGAACCTGTGACTAATTTTGTTCCTAGTCCATAGCCATCTATTTTGGCACCAGCCCCTTGTAATTTGGCAATTTCCCATTCATCAAGATCGCCACTGGCAAAGATAGGAATTCCTGGCAATAATGTACGAATTTTTTTAGAAAGTTTGACTAAATCTCCTGAGTCTATTCTGACGCCTCGGAGTTCAATTTCTCCGGCTTGGAGTTTTTGGGCTAGGATGCGGGCGGCTTCGATGCTGTCGTAGGTGTCGATGAGTAGGGGGGCGCCGGGGAAGTAGTGATGAAAGGCGCTAAAGGCTTGGGCTTCGGTGCCCTGGGTGGCGCTGAGGGCCATGACGAGGGAGTGGGCCATTGTGCCGGCCGGTTTGCGGCCTAGTTTAAGGGCGGCGAGGACGTTGGAGGTGCTGTCTATTCCTGCGGCTAAGGCGGCTCTCGCAGCCCACAAGGCCCCTTGGGGACTAAAGGCGCGCCGGCTACCAAATTCGTAAAGGGTCGCTCCTGGGCCTGCTACATCGCGCAATCGGGCTGCTTTGGTGGCAATGAGGGTTTGGTAGTTTAGGGTGTTTAGGAGGTAGGTTTCAATTAGTTGGGCTTGCCAGAGGGGGGCTTCGACTCTCAGGAGGGGTTCGTAGGGAAAGATGGCGGTGCCTTCGGGGACGGCCCATATATCGCCGCTAAACCGGCCTTCTGCTAAGATTTTCCAAAAACGATCTGGGGCGTCGCTGAAGATGCCGGTGGCTTGCAGGGCTGTGATTTGTTCGTCGGTAAAGTGCAGTTGTTCGAGGTAGTCTAGGGCTTGGGCTAGTCCCATTGCGATTAAATAGCCGAAGTTGTCGGGTAGCCGGCGTGCGAAAAGTTCAAAGCTGGCTTGTCTTTGATCTATGCCTTCTCCGATGTAGCAGGCTGCCATTGTCAACTGATAAAGGTCTGTCAGCAGGCTGTAGTCTTCTGGGTAGAGGTTTAGTTCTGGGTTTTCTTTTCTATCTGCTTGGGTTCGTTGGTTGGCTGGAGGGCTGGTGGAATTAGGGGCAATATTCATGGTGGGGTTTGGTTAGGGGGTTTGGTTTTTTAGATTATAGTACATATTACCATAATTAGAAGTGTCTTTTCTGTTTAAGTTCCCCTTTTAGATGGTTATTTTGTCTTAAAAATAGGGTTTTAAGTAATTTTGCTTAAAAAAATATAGTTTTTTTCACCAAAATAAGTGGTGGGAATGAGCAGCTATTTCTTAAAAATTCGGCCAAGGGTAGGCAAGTTGTCTGTTGTGTAAGTGCTGGCTAAACCGGCCTAACGAAAGTCAGGGGTTTTTAATATATCAATTTTTTTTGTTAAATTACTAATTTAGCCAAAGCTAGGATAGGGCTTTTTGGAGGATAATTTGCCAACTCAAGACTAGTTTTGTAAAAGTTAGAGATACTTTAATTTATAGATAAATGATTGTTTTTTGAGGTTATTTTTTGAAATATTTGTTGCATACTTAAGGTTAAGAGTTAAAATAAAAAATTTATGTTGACAAATAAAATTTTTTTGAAATGATATAAGTAAGACCTTGGCAAGTATCAAGACGTAGGGTGGGCAAAGACTATACTTCGTCTGGCCGGCTTGGGTGGTAAAAATGTTTCGTGATGTCACAGTAGAAATTTATGGCAAACTTTACTCATAAACCAAAAATTCTCTTTTTGTATGGTTCTTTGCGAGAGCGTTCTTATAGTCGTTTATTAGCAGAAGAAGCTTCTCGAATTATTGAAGAATTTGGGGCTGAAGTTAAGTTTTTTGATCCACGAGAGTTGCCTATTTATGGTAGTGTTCCTGATAGCCATCCCAAGGTTCAAGAGTTACGAGATTTGAGTATTTGGTCAGAGGGACAAGTGTGGTCTAGTCCTGAAATGCACGGCAATATTACGGGGATTTTAAAAAATCAAATTGATTGGATTCCTTTGAGTGTAGGGGCTGTTAGACCAACTCAGGGTAAAACTTTAGCGGTTATGCAAGTTAGTGGCGGTTCGCAGTCTTTTAATGCTGTTAATTCTTTGCGTATTTTGGGCCGGTGGATGCGGATGTTTACGATTCCAAATCAGTCTTCTGTTGCTAAGGCTTATCAGGAGTTTAATGAGGATGGAACCATGAAAGATTCTGCTTACAGAGACAGGGTTGTGGATGTTATGGAAGAGCTTTATAAGTTTACTTTGTTGTTGCGTGATAAGGTAGATTATCTTACGGATCGCTATAGTGAAAGAAAGGAAAAAACGGCTCAAGAAATTAAAGCTTTAGCAAGTCGAAGCCTTGAGGTTGATTCTGCTAAAACTCTGTAAAATTTAGATGTTTTAACCCACAAAGAAAGTAGGTTTTTACCTTTGTGGGTTTTGATGGCAATCTGTAGTACAGGTGTTTTTTTGAAATTGATTATCGGGTTGGCCGGTGGGTGTGTCTGAGGTAATTTTTAAGAGATTTTCTGGAAAGTTTAGGCGTTTTTTTTGTGAATTTTCAATTTCTTTTTCAAATTGTTGTCTTCCTTGACTAAAAAATAGTTGTGAACCATTAGGGTAATATAATCCGTTGAGAACACTGGGGGATATTTCTATGGTTAATGCCGGTTTTGATAGTATGGTTAAAGTTGCTAGGGCTAGGGTGGCCGGTGTTGTTATCTGTTGAAATTTTTGGGTAAAGTTTTTCATTTTTGATAATTTGTTTTTGATAAAGTTGTATTTATATTATAAAATAATCGCAATATATTTTTTTTAAAGCTGTGTCTGTCGCCTTGATATAGTTTTGAATAAATGTTATATCAAGGTAGGAAAAGCTAAGGATAAAAAAATCATCAACCTCCAATAAAAACATTTATTTAATCCGGGTTGAAGAAATTATAATTTTGGGAAAATTAGGTAATTATCTCCAAAACATTGTTAAAATAAAAGAGAAAATTACCTCAACAAACCAAAACAAAATGTGTCGGCTTCTTGGATATTTGGGTTCTCCAATTCTGCTAGATTATATTCTCGGTAAACCTGAACATTCGCTGATTGTTCAAAGTTACCAACCCCGCGAAATGACAGCCGGCTTGTTAAATGCTGATGGTTTTGGTATTGGTTGGTATCACCAAACCCAAGAAATAGAACCGTTTGTTTATAAACAAACAATGCCCATTTGGAATGATGTTAATTTAGAACAATTAAGCCGGTATATTGAATCAGGTTGTGTGGTGGCAAATGTCCGCAGTGCAAGCACTGGACAATCGGTAGATTTAAGTAATTGCCATCCTTTTAAATATCAAAATCTGCTTTTTACCCACAATGGAGTTATCGAAAATTTCCGTACAAGTCTTTATAAACCAATTCGTTCTCTTTTAAATGATCAGGCTTACTTAAATATTCAAGGAAGTACAGATTCTGAACATATTTTTGCTTTATTTCTCCAAGAATGGAATCAAGGTGAATTCCCGATAGTTGTTGCTTTTCAACGAACTCTTAAAATTATAAAAGATTTGTCTGATGAGTATAAAGTTGGGGTTTCTGCTAATATTATTATTAGCGATGGAAAGCAAATGATTGCCAGCCGATGGAGTAATCGTGCAAAGATTCCTTCTTTGTATTGGTTGCGAGATGATATCAACTTTCCGCAAGCAGTTTTGATTGCTTCAGAACCGTTATTTAGCGGCAACTGGCACACTTGTGCAGAAAATAGCATACTAATTGCAAATAATGATGATATTGAGGTCTATGAATTGTAGAAATAATATTCGCAAAGCCTTGGAAGAATGCCGCACCGGCACACTTAAAATGTTTGAAAATATGGATGCAGAAATATTCTGCAAACAAGTGGATCCAGAATTTAGTCCGCCGGGCTGGCATTTGGGACATATTGCTTATATTGAGGCGCTTTGGGTTGTTGAAAAAATGGGCGGATATGGGCCGATTTTTCCTGAATATCATCAACTTTTTGCAGCGGATGGCTTACCGAAACATAAACGTCAAAAATTGCCAAGTTTTGAGGAGATTTGTGATTATTTAAAAACCGTACGCGAGAAGGTTTTGTTTTATTTGGAAACGGCGCCGGTGGAGGAACAAGAAAGACTATGGTGGTTTTTAATTCAGCATGAATGTCAGCATTGTGAAACTATTGCTTTTGTGACATTTTTAGCCCATTGGCAAGCAAAAAAGCAGGTTGTCTTACCGTTAAACTATGCGGAGGAAACAATATCATTTGATATGGTTAAAATTTCTGCGGGCAGTTTTGAAATGGGAAGTAATGCCGTTTATTCGCTTGATAATGAACGCCCGCAACATTCAGTTTTTTTAGATAGTTATTGGATAGATCGTTATCCCGTAACTTGTGGAGAATATCGTAAATTCATGGAGTCTGGAGGTTATCAAAATCCTGAATTTTGGTCAAAAGAAGGCTGGAATTGGCTACAAAAAAATCCAGTTTGTCAACCTCTTTATTGGACCAATGAACCTAGTAGTAATTTGCATCCAGTTTGCGGTGTAAGTTGGTATGAAGCTGATGCTTATGCAAGATTTGTCAACAAACGTTTGCCCACAGAAGCAGAATGGGAAAAAGCGGCGAGTTGGGATGTAGAAAAAGCTAAATCTCGTATTTATCCTTGGGGAGATATTTTTGATAAAAAACGGCGCTGTAATCTTTCTTGTGGTGATAGTTATGGTAATGAAACTCTCACATCTGTAGGTAAATTGGAGGCCGGTGTTAGTGGTTACGGATGTGAAGATATGGTGGGGAATGTTTGGGAATGGACAGATAGCTGGTTTGATGGCTATGACGGCTTTGAATGGTATCCATATACCGGCTATTCCCAAGTTTATTTTGATGGTTTACATAAAGTCCTTAAAGGGGGAAGTTGGGCAACTCGTCCCCAGGCAATTAGATGCAGTTTTCGCAATTGGTATTATCCGGGTATTCGTTGCATTTTGGCCGGTTTTCGTTGTGCCAAAAGTGAGTAAAGTTTTGGTATTTCCATGTTGATTTACCGGGCGTTTTGTTGGAAAATATAACTTATCTTATCGGGGCCTAAAAACAAGGATTTTTGGCCCGAAAAAAATTATTAGGTTTTTAAAAATAACTATTTTTTTTTAAATATGCCTTTGGAAGTTAGCGAAATTAAACCGCTTGAGTTATAGTTGCAATGATCCGAATTAACGCGGATCTGCAATCTACTACTGCTTATAACAAAACTAGGCATGAAATTTTCAAATCCCACAGAAATGACAAAATTAACGGCTACTTCTCTTGAAGACCGTTTAGAATTAGAATGGTTGATTAATCCTGTTAATTCAACAGAAGATAACACCGGCACAGATGTAGTTTCCGGTTTATTGCAAACACCCAAATCTTTACCGGCCCGTTATTTTTATGATGATTTGGGTTCGCAATTTTTTGAGCAAATTTGTCAACTACCTGAATATTATTTGACCCGTAAAGAAACGGAAATTCTCGATAGTTATAGCGGCGATATTGCTACCATTATCGGCCCTTGTGAACTGGTAGAACTTGGTAGCGGTAGTTCTACCAAAACCCGCATTTTGTTAGACTCCTATGGAAAAAATGGCGGGAGTTTACGCTATTTACCCATTGATGTGAGTGCCGGAATTTTAGAAACCAGTGCCCGCGAACTTTTGATGGATTATAGTTGGTTAAAAGTCCGCGCTTTTGTAAGTACCTATGAGGTGGCTTTAGCCCAACTTGCTAGTTATCCTCGCATGGGAAATTATAAACGGATGATTTGTTTTTTGGGAAGCACTTTAGGTAATCTTTCACCGGCAGAATGTGATGGCTTTTTCTCTCAAGTTGCAGGGGCTTTAAAACAGGGAGATTATTTTCTTTTGGGTGTAGATTTACATAAATCTAAAACAATTTTAGAACCGGCTTATAATGACGCCCAAGGCGTGACTGCAAAATTTAATTTGAATATGTTGCAGCATTTAAACTGGCGTTTTGAAGGAAATTTTGATTTGACCAAATTTGAACATTACTCTCTTTACAATGAAGATTTGCATCAAATAGAAATGTACCTCAAAAGTTTAGTAGCCCAAAAAGTTGTGCTAAAAACTCTTGATTTAAATGTTGAGTTTGCGGCTGGGGAAATGATGTTAACAGAAATTTCTCGCAAATTTGATTTGCAGGAAATTAAACAAGAATTAAAAGGCCAAGGTTTAATGCCTGTGCAATCTTGGACTGATGCTAAAGGTTGGTTTGGCTTATTGTTGTGCCGGTTGGAGTAATTTTAATTGATGAAAAACTCTTAGAATTTACTCAAAAAATACCGGTTTCTCTCAAAATAATGGCTTTGACAACAAACTAGCTATCCAGAAACCGGTTTCTTCGTTCTTGTCCTTTTTTATTTATTCTTCCTTTGGAATGATGAAAAAAATACCATCCCTAGCCATACTTTAAGTAAAATGTTAGGATTAATAAAAGGTTTTGACTACCCTTTTAAATCCTCGGTATAATTGCTGTAGGCCAAAGAAAAAGTTTATTCCAAGCAAACTTAAATAAGCTTTTTTGTAGGTTTTTTATAAAAATATCTCCCCTAAACAAGTTTTTCTGTTTCTCTAAACTAATGGAGGTGCAATATCACACCATGTTTAAACATTTAAGTTGGTTCTATGTAATTCCTAGTCTGGTTTTAGTTTGGCCGGTAGGGAGTATTAATGCTCAAGAATACCCTGGTTGCTTTTTTGTTAATGCTTCGGGGCGCGTTATTCGTCTAAATGATATGTGTCCCCAGCCAACTGATGACCTAAAACCTACTACTCAAGCTGCTGATACTCCACCACCGCCACCTACTCCCAACACAACCTCCGTACCTGGAAATACGACTAACCAAATACCGGCCCCAAATAACCAACCAGCCCGCAATAATAACCAACCGGCCCCAAATAACCAACCGGCCCCTAATAACCAACCGGCCCCAAATAACCAACCGGCCCCTAATAATAACCAACCGGCCCCTAACAATCAACCGGCCCCTAATAATAATTCGACAGGAGATAGAACAAATCAAACACCATCAGGAGTCAATCAACCAGGGCCCACTAGCACACCAAATGTTACACCTCCCTCGGTTCCTAATAACACAAATCCCCCCGTTAATTCCACCCCCAATAACAATCAAACTCAGCCATCAACCATAACAATTCCAGACACCTTGAACGATCCAAATTCAACAATTATCAGGTAAAAAAATAAACGTTGGGTTATTAAACCCAACGCCAAAAAAACCGCTAACAAATAGGCTGACACCCCGGATTAACAGCATGAATATAATCACTCCCCGCCTCTGGCCAACCGCGTCGATAGGAAGCCTCCTCTGGCTTTCCCCAGCTTAATTGCAGAACCATTTCCAAAAAACTAGAATTTTCCCACTTACATAAACCGGCCCACTCACTGCGATTAGCAATCTTCTCCACATCCTCCTTAGTAATTCTTTGGTAATCTTTACCACTGCGAAAACTCAAATATAAATCCATTCCACTTGTAACTTGATACCAAAAATTTAAAAGAGAACCCTTAGCATTTTTCAGAATTTCCAAATCCCTTGGGATCGCAATAAGCTGGTCATTTACCTCTGGAAAAGATAAAGTTTTGCCTTTGACTGTTACCTCATTCCAGACAATACCAGAAACTTGATATTCGCGCTGGTAGCGGTGGACAGCCGCCTTAAAATCTTGATAAGCAGTAAACTTTTGTACTGCTTCTGATTTAAGAAATTTATCAATTAAGGGATTAACCCCAGAAGTTTTAACAGTCAAACTTAAACGCTCACCATTCAGGCAAGCGCGGCGTTCTGAAGCCAAAATTGAAATTAACTCCTGCGTGCTGTAGACGTGGGACATAAAGTTACATCTAAAAGCATTTTCACATACTGTACCTTAGACAGCTTGTTAACGCCGACCAGAGACAGACCACTTTCGCAAACCCTTGTCTTAAACCCCTCCCCCTTTAACGAGAATAGAAGAATTGCCCCCCATTCCCCTTAAACCAAGAAAGACTGGGGGGCTTAACAGAAAATTTTAGTTACTTAATTCGCTGTTAAACTCATTAAACGAACGCCGTTTAAGTTCCTTTGATTCCGAACTAGGCAGCAAATCAAAAACCTGACGAAAAACAGCATCAATTGTATCAAAAGACACTTGACCTTTTGCATCCAAAACCACCTTACCCGAACCATCAATAATCACCGATTCAGGCACAACTCCGTTGTAATAATAACCCGGTTCTGTGCGTTCATAACTTGATTTAACCGGCATAGTATCAACATTAATTGGCAGAATATCAGCAGCCCGCCCATAGAACGCCTGAACACCAGAAACCACTGAAGCAAACTGCTTACAATCACTGCTGTCATCCACATAAAAAACCAAAATTGCCGGTTTTTTACGGTTAAAAGAATCTTTTAGAGTGACACGGGGAGGAACTAAAGCCCCATTACCAGCATAAAGCGCATAAATGTTACCATCAAAAGCATCATCATTAATGCCGGCCAAAGCAGGAGAAACTGCAAAACACAAGCAAAAAAAAGTAACCAGAACCACACGATACCATCGGCGACAAATTGCCATTTTACCCCTTGAAAAAGCAAAGAAATTCAAAATCATACCTTAGCAGTAGTTAAAACCCGATAAAGGTTTTATAGTTTGTAAAGTGGCGTAAGCCTTTATTCATTTTTGCTTATATGAACGCCTTTCTGACTCGACTTTTGCGATTAGCGTTTTTATTAATTTGTGGCAGTGTGATTTTTTCCGCCGCCGCTGGGGTAGCCCAAAACGCTGAAAAGCTAACCGGCACAATTCCTCGGACTATCTAAATTCGCCAAGTTACCGGTAATGTTAGCATCGACGGAAAACCGGCCAGAGTAGGCGAACAACTCAAAGAAGGTGAAGAAATCATCACCGGCAGCAATTCTAGCGCCATTTTAGTTAAGGTGAGATTTTGAAGGGCCGGTTTGGGAAGGGAAGGCCGGCACCAAATAAGGCATCCCAACAAGCTTTAGGGTTATGGATGATAGGGGGAATAGGGGGGCCGGTATCAAATCACCGGCCCCTATAACAGTTAAGCGAGTCCCACTAATTTGAGACTTAAGTCCCACATTTTTTCGCCTTTTTCGTCATCGCGGGCTTGGGGAGAGACTTTTTGAACAAAAGATTGACGGTTTTTCTTTTGCCGGTTTCCCCAACTCCAATAGGCGCCAGATTGTTTGTATTCGGGTTCTGCAACAACATCGGCGACTCTTTCACCGGCTAATTCTTGAGAGACATATCCGCCGGTGATGTTTTTTTGGAAAAGGGGAAATAGTTTTTGAAAGAGTGGGTAATGGTTGCGGAAGAGGGGGGTGTCTGCAACGCAGCCGGGATATAAAGATGTGAAGGTAATGCCGGTGCTTTCGTGATAGCGTCGGTGGAGTTCTCGCATTGTTAAAACGTTGCAAACTTTGCTATCTTTGTAGGCTTTTACCGGCTCAAATTTTTTGCCATCAATCATTGAAATGGGGGCTTTAAATCCTTCTGCAAATCCTTCAAATTGTCCTAAGTCTGGACGAGGTGGAATTTTGCCGCCAAGTTCATCGGGGTTGTGGGTTACGGTTCCTAAAATGACCATTCTCCGGTCAGGATAGGTGGATCTTTTCATGTCTTCTAACATGATATTGCACATCAGAAAATGTCCGAGGTGGTTGGTTGTAACTGTTAGTTCATATCCTTCTGGGCTGCGTAATGGTTCTTTTATTAAGGGCATATAAATCGCGGCGTTGCAGACTAGCGCATCGAGGCTTCTGTTGAGGCTTCGGAAGTTGCTAATAAATTGACGAACGCTATCTAGGGAACCGAGGTCGATGTGTAGTAGGGTGTAGTTTTCTTTGGGGATGTTGAGGCTTTGGGCTGCGTTTTCGGCTTTTTTGAGGTCACGGCAAGCCATGACGACGTGCCAGCCACGTTTTGCAAGGGCTTTGGCTGCGTATAACCCTACTCCTGACGAGGTGCCGGTGATGACGACTGTGGGGGTGTATTGTTGTGTCATTTTGCTTTTGTCTGTTCTGATTGCTATCAGTAGAATTTTACAGCATGGTGTTACGCTGTAGGCCGGTGCTTTGATAGTTTTTGAGTGCAAAAGCACGATTCAGTGAAGAGTTACGGTTAATAAGTTGACAAGGTTTATGTGATAATTTTAGAAAAGCATAGAAGGTTTTTATGTTAGGTTTGAATGTAATTTAAAAAGCATAAAATAATTTGATTTATAGGGGAATTTTAATAATAAATTCTGCTCCTTCTTGTGGGACAGAAATACAGCTTAATTGACCTTGATGTTTTTCAACTATAATTGAATAACTAATGGATAGTCCTAAACCTGTGCCACTTCCGACGGGCTTTGTAGTAAAAAATGGATCAAATATTTTATGAATAAGGGAGTGGTCTATGCCCAATCCATTATCTGCAATACTAATTACAACATAATTAGAGTTTTCAATAAAAGTACGAATTGTAATTGTTGGTTGTTTGTTCCATTCTGTAGATGATTTTTTCCCATGAATCAAAGCATCTATAGCATTGCTTAAAATATTCATAAATACTTGATTTAGTTCAGACGCATAGCACTTGACTAAAGGTAGTGGACTATATTCTTTAATAACAGTTATTTCTGGAAATTTATCATCACCCTTAAGCCGATTTTGTAATATTAACAATGTGCTATCAAGCCCAGAGTGAATATCCACCCATTTCACTTTTGCTTCATCAAGGCGAGAAAAGTTGCGTAAACTTTGGACAATTTGACTGATGCGAAGGCTACCAACTGTCATAGAATCAATAATTTTATTGAGATCCTGAAATAGAAAGTTAATATCAATTTCTTCTTTTTTGGCTATAATTGCTGGAGTAGGATCAGGATATTCTTGCATATAAACTGTCAGTAAACTATTCAAGTCTTCCAGATAACTTTTTGTATGAATAAGATTGCCTTTAATAAAATTAACTGGATTATTAATTTCGTGGGCAATACCCGCCACAAGTTGACCCAAACTAGACATTTTTTCTGATTGAATTAATTGCGTTTGCGTTTGTTGTAATGTTTTTAAAGCTTGTTCTAAATCATGGGCTTTTTGATTTAAATCTTGAGTTTTTATTTCTACTTCTGCTTTGAGAGTTTGAGAGTAGTTTTCGGTTTGTTGATACAAACGGGCATTTTCAAGAGAAATAGCAGCTTGACTTGTAAAAAGTTGGAGAATTTCCAGACGTTCTGTAGTAAATGCTCCTACAGTTAAGTTATTTTCAAGATATAAAATACCGATAAGTTTTCCAGAGCGACTAATGGGAGTACATAAAACCGATTTAGGTTGATGAGTAGTCAAATATTGATCGGCTGCAAATTGAGTTGATATACTGAAGTTATCAAAAACAGCAGTTTTTTGATTTCGAGATACAGAGTAAATTAAACTATGAGGAAGATCGGGATATTCTTCGAGGGTAGTTCTTAAAATTTTTGTCTCTTCTTTGCACTCGGCTACTACTAACCATTCTTCATCTTGAAGAAGAATTAAATGCCCCGTTTGAGCCCCCGCATTTTCTATCACTATTTGCATTAGAATTGCTAACAATTTTTCTAATTTAATTTCTTGTGATATTGCTTGTGCTGCTTTGACAACTGCTGGAAAATCTAACCATAAATTATCGCTGCTGCTGCTACTGGTTAAGCCTCTCATCAAAGTTGAGGCGATAGTATCCCCCAAACTGAAAGCAAGGTTATGAGGTTGAAGAATTGCCCCCAATAGTTTAGGATAGTTTTGTTCTAAATAAGTAACTTTAGCTTTTGCTCCCCAACGAGCATAGCAGTAGTAGGCTTCCTGCATATAACCGGCCGCAACTTTATCTTTTCCCCATTCAAGATAAAATTTTGCAGCTAGTTCATTGCTAAGGGCTTCATCTTGGAGATATTCGTTTTCTTTTGCTCCTAAAATAGCTTTGTCGTATAGTTCAATAGCTTCGGATTTTTTGCCAAAAACTCGGCTTTTTTCGGCTTCTACTAAATCAATTTTATGTTGATAATTCATCGGGGCATATTTTGCCCATTGTTCTTGGAGATAGGCTTGATTTGCTTCTACCTGTTTGTTTACATCATGTTGATTTTTTGAATAATTTAAATTATCTAAAAGACTCAGAGAATCATAAAAATAAAAGGCTACTTCTCCAATATTTCCCGCACCAGCAATTAAGTTTTTTCTAACATTAACTGCATAAAATCTTGCTAATTCAATTGCCTCAAACAAGTAGGAAAGCATCATTTTATTTAAATAAAATGTAAATAATCCATACAAGTCATTACTTGAGGTTAAGGTAGACAGAAATTCAGTTTCTTTAAGAGGATCATCAAACAAAATAAGGGGATTTTCTGTCATCTCTAACAAATTTAAAATAGATTGCCAATAAATGCCATTATAATTAGCTCCTGTAACTTGATTTAATTGCACCAAACTATGGTAATAAGCGCGATTTTCTTCTTCTAAGCTAACAAGGGGTTGACCACACCAAAAAGAATTAAGACAATATTTGTGAGCATTATATCCGGCAACTTCTAAGCTGCCAACTTCAACTGCAATAGTATAACCAGCTTGCACGAGGGGGAGTGTTTCTTTGAGATGAGATTTGCGGTAAAGAAGGAACCCACCAAACACATCTAATACTTCTGGTTTGCTGGCTTTATCATCAAGTTTAGAAACAAGTGAAAGGGCTAATTGTCCAAATTTTACACCAGTTTCCACATCTTTTAAAAAGTTACAAGCAAACATTCCATAAATAACATAAGCAAAACATGAAGCGGATGTATTGCCGTATAAAATTGAGATTTTGACACCCAAAGAAACCAGCACCGGCAATAAGGGTGAACCAGAAATATAAGCAGATGGAATAACGCTATTAATAATTTGTACAATAGCAATTTTTTCTTTATCTGTCATCAATGGTAGGTCAATTAATGCTTCAATTTCCTGATTGCCAATCAGTTGTTTAATCTCTGCTGTTGCCTGTTGAGTATCAATTTCTGTAGGGTTTGCGGGTAAATCAACTCCTAATTGTTGCAATATTTTTTGAGCAATAGCAATGGCTTGTTTAGGGTTATTGGACGCAAAATTTGTTTGAATTTTTAGCCGAAAAGCATTAATTGTATCAAGGACAAATTGGGCTTTAGCAAGGATGATTTGAATAAAATTTTCCATTGCTTCAAAGTCGCCACAGAGAGCAGCTAATTCTGCCGCTAAATCATGTAATACTAAGCTCATTTCATATTGTTGTTCCCAAGAATTTTTGCCCAACATTAATAATCCTTTGTCGGCATAATTTCGACCGGCTTGATAGGCTGTAGCTGCTCTGGCTTTGCGACAAGCAATAAGATTAAGTTCTGCTAATTCATGGCGTTCTTTTTCGGAATTAATTAAATTAATTCCATAGTTTAATTGGTTAACAAGTTCAAATATTCTCTCAATTCTTGACTCAAACGAAAGTTTTTGAAGAAGAAGTTGCCCAATATTGTAATGAGTAATTTGTTGTTCTTGATCGGGAATTAAAGAATAAGCTGCTTGTTGAATACGATCATGCAAAAATCGATATTCTACATTGTTTATTTTGTCAGCATTTGCATTTATTTCATTATCCAATAAATAAAACTTGTAAACTTCACTTTGGGGAATAATTAACTCTTCCTGTAAGGCTTGCCACAAGTTTTGTGCGACATCTGTGGGTGATTCTTTGGATACAATTGCCAAAGTTTCCAAATCAAAATAATTACCAATACACGCGGCTAATTTAAGTATTTGCTGAGTTTCTTTTGGCAATTTTTGTAACTTATTAGCCATAAATTCCACAACATCATCGGTGAGAGCTAGGGCATTAATTTGGGGTATATCACATTCCCAATAGCCTTGCTCACTATTAAACTTAACAAGTTTTTCGTCGTATAATAATTTAAGGAATTGGGTAATAAAAAACGGATTGCCTTGAGTTTTACGATTGATTAATTCACTTAGGGGACGAGCCCTTTCTACTGGGCAATGAAGTGTATCTGCTACTAACTGATTTGTATCAGTCAAAGGGAGGGGATTAAGCGTGATTTTATGAACAGTATTACCAGCTTTTTTCAGGTCTTCTACTGTTAATATTAAGGGATGGGTTGGTTGTACTTCATTATCTCGATAAGCACCTAGTAAAAGAAGATAACTCTTTTCTTCCATCAAGAGTTTTATTAACTGAAAAGATGCTAAATCTGCCCATTGCAAATCATCTAAAAATATAACTAAAGGATGGTCTTTTTTAGTAAAAACAGCCAGAAATTTTTGTAATAATAAGTTAAACCGATTTTGTGCTGCTGTTCCTGATAATTCTACGGTGGGAGGTTGTGGCCCAATTATTTTTTCTAGTTCGGGAATGACTCCAATAAGAACCTGTGCATTATTTCCTAAAGCTGCTACAATTTGGTTTTTCCATGTTTGCAATTGTGTTTCTGACTCGGATAACAATTGACCTATTAAATCTCCCATAGCTTGGACAAAAGCACCCAAAGGAATATTACGATTAAATTGGTCAAATTTTCCTTTGATAAAATATCCTTTTTGACGAGTAATGGGTTTGTGAACTTCATTAATAACAGCAGTTTTGCCAATTCCTGCAAACCCTGCCACCAGCATCATTTCTGATTTAGAATTATCATTATTTTTGTCAGAAACTCTTTCAAAAGCATCTAATAATGTTTTAACTTCTTGTTGTCTTCCATACAGTTTTTCCAGAATTAAAAACCGTTGACAAATATCTTTCTTACCTAACTCAAAAGGAGAAATTTTCCCCGTTTGTTGCCATTGCTGCAAACACATTTCTAGGTCATGTTTTAGTCCGAGAGCACTTTGATAGCGATCTTCGGCATTTTTTGCCATCAATTTAAAAATAATTTCTGAAATAAATGGAGGAATATTCTTATTAATTAGGTGGGGTGGCACCGGCATTTTTGCAATATGAGAATGTACAACTTCTAAAGCATCATTCGATAGAAAAGGCAATTCCCCTGTTAATAGTTCATATAATGTGACTCCTAAACTATAGAAATCAGCCCGATAATCAATACCACGATTCATCCTTCCTGTTTGTTCTGGTGCCAAATAAGCAAGGGTTCCTTCAAGGACGTTGGGGTTTTGAATTTCTTTGGTTTCTTTGGGTAATAAAGAAGAAATACTGAAGTCTATTAAGTTGACTTTCAAGCTATTTGTGTTAATTAAAATATTGGCCGGTTTGATATCTTTATGGATGACACCCGAAGCGTGTAAATGATGAAGTATTTCAGAAACTTGCAAAGCAATTTCTAATACATTAGTTAATAATAATGGCTGATTTTTAGTATATTCTCGCAGAGATATACTGTTGCAATCTTCCATTACTAAAATATAAGTATTTTTATAGTTTTCAAGGCTTAAGGGGCGGACAATACCAGGGATATTAAGATTTTTGGTTATGGTATATTGATTGCGAAACTGAAGTAATTCGTTGAAGCTTGGATAAGCCTGGTAGAGTATTTTAATAACAACAGAAAGCTGTGAATTTATTTGCAGTCCTCGATACACCGCAGTCCTAGAACCAGTGTAAATTTCTTCGATAATAGAGTAGCCAGGAATTTGAGGGAAACTTTTAGGGCTGGTCTGTAGGTGGTTATTAGCTGGGGGTATCATGGATTTAAGTGGCTACTGATGATAGATTTTGCTAGTTTTTATTCAGAGTACCTACAGTTGGGGGAATGAACTATAAATTTTTTTTGTTAATTTGCTTTAAATTGACTAACATCACTCCAGCCCGACTGCCAACAGAAGAACTCCTTGATACATCAAATTTAACACATTGATTTACAAGAACTGTACCAGAAATTACCTGTAAGGCAGATTCTACATACTAGAATGAGTAAAGGATTTTTAACAATTATCAATTTTTGTTTTTATTTTTATACTAATTTTTAGAAATTTATTGAAGATTATATATTTTTGATTATCCAAATTATCTTTAATATTGTTTTAACATTATTAAAAATAAAAAAACCAAATATTATCTATTAATAATTTTAAATTTTCTTTTGTTAAAAAAATAAAATAGTTGAGTTTCGCTGCGCTTAACCCAACCCAAACAAGCTACATAAATTGACTAAGCCACAGAGGTTTACATCCTAAAAAAAACCTCCAAAGAATCCAAATTAATATAATCAAAACCCCTGCTATCCCCAGCCAAAACCTGAAAAGGCTGGTTAGGTTCACCCAAACAATCAACAACCAAACAAGCCCCGGAAAAGTCGTGATTTTGTGTATAACCATTCACCGTAACAATAGTTTTTAAACCGGCCGAACTAGCCGCAACTAAACCCTGATTAGAATCCTCAAAAACCAAACATTCCTCAGAACTTAAATTCATTTTTGCCAAAACATAACAATAAATATCACCGGCCGGTTTTTTCCGTTCCACAATATCACCAGCAGCAATTACTTCAAACCAACTTTGATCAATTCTTCCCGCCAACAAAGCCTCAACATTAGGTAACGCGCTTGTTGTCGCAATTGCCAAACGCAAGCCCCTTTCTCGCGCCTCAGCAAGCAACCTTTTCACCCCAACCCGCAAAGGAATTACCCCCTGAGAAAGCAAAACTTTATAATGTTTTGTTTTAAGCTTATGCAACTCCCATAAAAACTCATCCCAGCTTTTTTCTGGCAAAAAATCTGGTAAATACTCACTCAAATAAAATTTAATTCTCTCCTTACCCCCAGCAACTTCTATCAACTTCCCATACAAATTTTCATCCCAAAACCAATCAAAACCAGCCTCCTTAAACGCCGCATTAAAAGCAAGCCGGTGGCCGTCCCTTTCCGTATCTGCCAAAGTGCCATCCACATCAAAAATTAAGGCTTTTAATTCAGTCATAGTGTTTATAAGTTACTGTTTTAAGTGTTATATCATTTTTTCACACAGAGGTCACAGAGGGAGGCGCAGAGGTCGCAGAGGTATGCAGATATCCTCTATCTTCCTCTGTGTCCTCTGTGAAACCTCTGTGTTCCTCTGTGTGAAAAAATCACCTCTGCTTATTACGACTAGGGAGTTCTTCTCCTTGATAAAAACGCTTTTCCAATTTACTTAAATACAACCACAAACCACCATCAACCAAAATCACAAGACTCAAAAACCACCCTACAAAACCGGCTGCTAAAGGGGTGATTCCTAAAGCTAAAATTAACACCACTAGACAGGCAAATTTTAGTTTGTTAATCGTTTTTAAAGCAGCAGAACAACTCGAACAATTTTTTGTATGAGAATGATATCTGTCTAGTAATTGTTCTTTATTCAAAGCCGGTGGTAAAGTTTCTCCAGGGAAAGGATCAGCCTTATATTGCTGCATCCAAGAACGCATTTCGGCAACATAACGATCAGCCGCCGTTGGCAAATAATACGCTTTTGAAAAATTCTGCCGGTTGTCAGATTTTTCCAGATAACGTTCTTGCAAATGCAAGAAAATTTGGTCATCTTCCAAAATAGTATTCTGATTTAAATGAGAATACCAACGAGGCGTTAACTTAATAAAAAAACCGGGAATTTTTGACGGAAACTTAAAAGGAAAACGAGCAAAAAGTCGGCATTCTCCCTTACGAATAGGAGTCGCATAAACTACCGTTAAAGTGCGACCAAATTTCTTAGAAGTTAAATCATGCCACATCAAACAAGGCGCAATAAACGTCGTATCTTGCCGGCCCAAAGTCCCCTTCCTAGGGCCATCTTGCCACACCCCCTTAAAGCCTTGCCTGCTCGATTCTACCACCTCCAACTCCACCGGCCCCGCAAAACCCCGATTTCCCACCGTCCCATGATGAGTATAAGGAACATGACTAGCATCTATCACATTTTCCAACAAAGTAATAGAATCATAAGGCAAATCTCGAAAAGTATTTATACAAATCCACTCCGGCGAACCATCCTCCAGCGTGTCAACAACAGGAACAGCCGTTTTAGAAGCATTCTCAGGGTTTCCCGGATAGACAAACAACAAACCTTGACGCACAGTAGACGGCATATAACTTGCACAACTCCGCTGAGACTCTTCAGCCTTATTCCTTTCCCCTTGCTGCGGAATAAACTCGCAAGAACCTGAACCAGAAAAAGCCCAACCATGATAAGGACACTCTAACAACCCACTCTCATTAATCCTACCCTCAGAAAGAGGAACAAGCCGGTGCGGACATCTATCCTCAAAAACACTCCAAAAATCCCCTTTCTTATCCCACCAAATCACAATATCCCGACCTAAAATCGTAAACTTATTAGGCTTCTTCTTCTCCAAATCTTCAACATAATAAACCGGATACCAAACCTCTTTACAATCAAAAAAATTGGCATCACTACCACCAGCCATTAGAGTACCGGTAACTTCCCTATCAACTGTATTCATGACTTCTCTGCTGTTAATCCTAAACTGTAAACCGAAAACCTTTTATTTCACACAGAAGACACAGAGGTTTTCACAGAAGACACATAGGACCCTCCATACCTCTGTGTCCTCTGTGCCTACCTCCGTCTCCTCTGTGTGATAAAAAACCAAATCTCAAATAGATAGAGACATTTTCTTACCACGCCCTAAATATCCAAATCCATCAAATTCAACTTAGGGCCATAAGTTTCGATAAATTCACGACGAGGGCCAACCCGATCACCCATCAAAATTGTAAACACCCGGTCAGCTTCCGCCGCATCCTCAATTTCCACACGTTTTAAAGAACGAGTTTCAGGATTCATAGTCGTTGTCCACAACTGTTCCGGCATCATTTCACCCAACCCTTTAAAACGTTGGATCGTGTAATTTGCATTTGCCGGCAAACCCTTCAAATGTTCTTGCAACTGCCTATCACTATAGCAATATAGATGATTCCGGCCCCGTTCCACTTTATACAACGGAGGACAAGCAATATAAATGAAACCCTGTTCAACTAAAGCCCGTTGATAGCGGTAAAAGAAAGTGAGCAACAAAGTGCGGATGTGAGCGCCGTCTACATCAGCATCAGTCATAATAATAATATTATGATAACGCAATTGTGAGGAATCAAACTCTTCTCCCTTCACCCCCAAACCCAACGCCGTAATCAGCGCTTGAATTTCCGTATTTTTGTAGATTTTGGCATCATCGGTTTTTTCGATATTCAAAATCTTACCCCGCAAAGGCAAAATCGCCTGAGTTCGCCGGTCACGTCCTTGTTTCGCGGAACCGCCTGCGGAATCCCCTTCTACAATATATATCTCACTTTCCGAAGGGTCTTTAGAACTACAATCAGCCAACTTACCCGGTAAAGGAGAAGACTCCAAAACCGACTTCCGACGAACCAATTCCCGCGCGTGGCGCGCCGCTTCCGCAGCCTTAAAAGCCTGAATAGCCTTCTCTAAAATCGCATCAGCAATCTGAGGACGAAACTCCAGATACTCGGTGAGATGTTCGCCCACCATAGAATCTACAATACCTCGGACTTCTGTATTACCTAACTTTGTTTTAGTCTGCCCTTCAAATTCTGGATCGGGCACCTTTACAGAAATCACAGCAGTTAAGCCTTCCCGCACGTTCTCACCACCGAGATTAGGCTCATTTTCTTTTAGCTTATTACGTTTGCGAGCAAAAGCATTCATCGTCCGAGTTAAAACTGCTTTTAAACCCTCTAAATGCGTTCCCCCATCAATAGTACGAATATTATTTGCAAAACCCAAAACGTTATCGGAGTAAGCATCTACACACCATTGCAAAGCAACTTCAATTTGAATGTTACTGCGTTCTCCTTGAATATAAATAATTTCTTCGTGGAGTGCTTGCTTATCCACATTCATGTAAGCAATATACTCGCGGATACCACCCTCATAACAATAGGTTTCAATGCGAGGTTCATTGTTTTTTAGTAAATGTAAACGGTGATCACTAAAAGTGATTTTTACCCCCGCATTCAAATAACCCAACTCCCGTAACCGGCTCGCCAGAGTCGTATAATCAAACTCAATACCATTGGCAAAAATTTCTGTATCTGGCAAAAAACGAATCTGCGTACCAGTCCGATTTCCGCTATTAGGTTTCGCCACCAATTCAGTTTTAGGATTTCCCCGTTCGTAGCGTTGGGTATAAACTTTATTATCCCGCCAGACGGTTACCTCCACCCATTCCGACAGCGCATTAACCACCGAAACCCCTACCCCGTGTAATCCCCCAGAAACTTTGTACCCACCACCGCCAAACTTACCACCGGCGTGTAGTACAGTCAAAACGGTTTCCAAAGCAGACTTACCAGTTTTTGAGTGAGTATCTACTGGAATTCCCCGACCATCATCGGTTACAGTAACAGAACCATCGGGATTAAGTTCAACCTCAATATGCGTGCAATAACCCGCCAGTGCTTCATCGATGGAGTTATCCACAACCTCGTACACTAAATGATGGAGTCCTCGCGGGCCGGTCGTCCCAATGTACATCCCCGGTCGTTTGCGAACCGCCTCCAGACCTTCCAAAACCTGAATCTGATCGGCGCTGTAACTGCTGGTCATATAAAACTAGCTCCTGTAATGGCCTTGAAGCCCCCTCGGACTTCAAAAAGACAAATCATAACAAAATTTTAGCATAAAAGCCTTACAGACGCATTAAACCCCATTTCCTGAAAATTTTATCGAAGGGATGGAATAATTAAATTATCAATTTTTGATTTTTTAGTAATTCTTAATTACTTCACAGTCCCCCAGTCTCAGTCTCCTCATGTTACCCAAACTGATCGTTATTTGTGGCTCAACAGCCACCGGCAAAACAGAAACCTCAATAGCACTGGCAAAACAATTAAACTCTGTCATCCTCAGTGCCGATTCGCGTTGCGTTTATAAAGAGTTTAACATTGGCACAGCCAAACCGAACGCCACCGACCAACAAAGTATCCCCCATCACCTTATCGATATTTGCGACCCCACTGAAACCCTTACGGTCGCAGATTATCAACACCAAGCCCAACAGCTGATCTCTCAGTACCACCAAAAAGGCATAATTCCCCTATTAGTCGGAGGCACCGGCCTCTACATCAAAGCCATTGTACGCGGTTTAAAAATTCCTAGAGTTGGGCCCCATCCAGCTTTGCGAACTCAACTACAATCTTTAGGTCAACATCAACTTTATGCCATTTTGCAACAAATCGATAGCGTTGCTGCCCAAAAAATCCACCCCAATGATCCTGTTAGAACTTTGCGCGCCCTAGAAGTATTTTATGTCACCGGCCGACCAATTTCTGAACAACAAGGAGAAAATCCACCGCCTTATCAAATTTTACAAATAGGTTTAGATTGTCAGCCTGAACTTTTACAAAAACGTATCGAAGATCGTACTGAAAAAATGTTAGATGCCGGTTGGGTAGATGAAGTTAACTATTTAGGCAATAAATATGGCTGGGATCTTCCCTTACTTGCTACTCTCGGTTATCAAGAAATCAAACAATATTTAATGGGTGAACTTAGTTTTGAAGCAGCTAAAGATTTAATTATTCTGCATACCCGCCAATTTGCAAAGCGTCAGAGGACTTGGTTTCGCGCCATTTCACAAATTCAATGGCTAGATGCCGGTGAGCATAATTTATCCGAAAAAATTTATTTGTTAGTAGAGGATTTTTTAAACCAACCATAACTTATGAATTTTTTTGCCTTTCCTCAAACTGTCCTCATCTTTATTTCCTTGATATAACTAGCTATTTTATATGAAAAACCTACTAAAATTAAAGTTTTAATGTTCAAGTCATTTCTTTTTCATTTCCTCTATTTTCTAAAGAACTAAAAATAGATATAAATATATTTCAGCACACAAAAAAACCTGTTAAATATTGGTTTCAAAACTTCAATGCCTGAATTTTTAACATATAAGTTAAATCAAATAATCTCATTTATTAAACAACTATCACTATTTATGATTAGCCGCAAAACTTAAATACAGTTACAGCAAAACTTAGTATAAAAAAGAGAAAAAATAGCCCAAAACAACAAAAAAAGAAAACCCAACCACTAGCAGAAAATCATAAATTAAACATACATCAGCATTCTCCCAGAAATGAAACCTCAAAAAAAGCACACAAAAAGCTAAAAATAAAAAACCTTACCCTTTGAAATAAATGTTTAGAAACCACCCCAGAAAAACAAAAGGTGAAATGATATAGTTTAAAAAATAAATACAAATACCAGCAGCGTCAGCAAAAGCACTTTATAGCTTATTTGGCCTAGCCAAACTAAATAAAAGGGCATTGACTGGGAATAATCAGACAGTTAGGGTGCATCAAAAAATAGCCAACACACCGGCAACACCAAAAAGGAGGCCATCAAGCAGCAACGCAGAGATGGGCTGATTTATAGCAAACAAATAAAAGTCCGCATCCCCCAAAAACAAAACCTTCAGACAATACAGACAAGAGTTTGGGAGTAAAAGAATGGCAAAAAATAACCATTCCAGCCAACAAAACAACCAACCCCGACATCTGCACAGCAAAAAACCATCAAAAAAAACAAACATCAAAAAAGCCAACATAGTCTTAAAAAAGTAGCCGGTGTAAAAATAATGGGATACTAACAATGAAACTTCGTATAAAAACTTTATTAATTGTAGGAGCAGCCCTAGTAACCTTAAACGTTGTGCTATCGGCTACCGCCTCAACAATTTTATTGAGAGACTTTCAAAAACTAGAAGACCAAGGAGTAAGAAAAGACCTAGCCAGGGCCCTTGACACCATCAACGACGACCTATCAAACCTAGATACCCTAGCCCAAGACCAAGCCCTATGGGATGACACCTACAACTTTATCAGCCAAGCCAAAGCAAAAAACCCAAACGCCCAAGAATTTATACGTTCAAACTTTGGCGATACAACCTTTAACCAACTTAGACTAAACGCCTTAATATTGCTAGATATTCAAGGAAAAATTCTTTATAGCAAAGGCTACAACCTTAACAAACAAAAAGCCGTACCCCTTCCCAAGAGTTTACAACAACACCTCAAAATCAACAGTCCCCTACTGGTAAAACCCAACTCAAAAAACCGAATAGCCGGCATCTTGATGTTACCAGAAGGCCCCATTCTCATAGCCTCCCAAGCAATCCTCACCAGCGAAGGCACAGGCCCAAGTCGCGGTACCCTAATCATGGGTCGATATTTAGACGCCGAAGAACTGAAAAGGCTTGCCGAAATGACCCAGCTATCAGTAACCCTCCACCCCAACAACGATAGTGACCCAGACATCAAAATTGCCAGAAACGCCATAAAAGAATTAAAACCCACACCCCTACCGCAAAAGCACAAACGTCAGATCCAACTCAAAAGCGATCCCAAAATTTTAGTTAAACCCACCACCCGCATAGCCGGACAAAAAGGCGAAAGAATAGCCGGTTATGCACTATTGCCAGACCTTTACGGCCAACCGGCCTTTATGCTGAGAGTAGACTTTAACAGAGACATCTACCAACAAGGAAAACTCAGCGTTCGTTATTTCACCCTTTCCCTGCTGACCGTTGGATTAGTATTCAGCAGCATCACCCTATTACTTTTAGAAAAATTAGTCCTCTCCAGACTAGCAAACCTCAGCACCAGCGTCAGCCGCATCGCCGACCGAAGGGATCTTTCATTGCGCGTCTCTCTTGTTGGGGAAGACGAACTCTCCAAACTAGCAGAAACCATAAATACCATGCTTTCTGCCATTGAAACAGCCCAACAAGAAAGAGAAGCCAGCGAACAACGCTACCGCTTAATGGCCGAAAACTCCACAGACCTGATCGCCCGCCTCAGCCCCGATTGCATTTTTCTGTATGCTTCACCGGCCTGCAAAAGCTTACTCGGCTACACCAGCGCCGAACTAATCGGGCGTTCTGCCTTTGATTTTTTTCATCCCCACGACACCAAAAACATCCACAAAGCCATAGCCATTTTACGCGACCGAGCCGTTACCTACACCGTCAGCTATCGTATTCGTCGAAAAGATGGCGATTATATTTGGTTTGAAACAACCTCTCGCACAGTTCGAGATAGCACTACCGGCCAAGTTCAAGAACTCGTATCGGTGTCCCGCGATATTACAGGACGCAAACAAACCGAACAAGAACTAAGGGAAAGTGAAGCATATATACGAGGTTTATACAAGGTCACATCAGCCCGAAAACTCACCTTTGAACAACGTTTACATGGGCTTGTGACAATGGGCCGGCATCGCTTTGAACTAGAATACGGCATTTTATCTCACATAGATAACGACCGTTACGAAGTCCTAGCAGCCCAATCGCCTGATCAGTCAGTGCATCCAGGCGATGTATTTGACTTGCAGCAAACCTATTGCCGAGAAACAGTTTTACAGCGTGAACCGCTTTATTTTGAGTCTGTAATGGTCTCTCGGTGGCAATATCAACCCATCAAAGCCCCCTTCCGACAAGAAGCCTATATTGGTACTCCCATCGTTGTTGCAGGTCAAGTTTACGGCACCCTTAGTTTCTTTAGCAGTAAACCACTCAACCGGCCTTTCCGAGCAGTAGACAAAGAACTACTCAAACTCATGGCCCAATGGATAGGCCGAGAACTAGAACGGCAAAAAGATGCCGAAGATTTGGCCCGCGCCCGCGACCGAGCGATGGAAGCGACGCGAGCAAAAAGTGAATTTTTGGCAACTATGAGCCACGAAATTCGCACACCTATGAATGCTGTTATTGGTATGACCGGCATCTTATTAGACACCCCTCTTTCTCCAGAACAACGCGATTTTGTGGAAACAATCCGCACATCTGGGGAATCTCTCCTCACTATTATTAATGATATTCTTGACTTTTCTAAAATTGAATCTGGAAAATTAGACTTAGAAGAACATCCTTTTAATTTACGTTTTTGTATTGAAGAATCTATAGATTTATTAGCCTCAAAAGCCGGTGAAAAAGACATAGAAATGGCTTACATAATTGCCCCAGGAACTCCTGAAAAAATTATAGGAGATGTAACAAGATTAAGACAAATTTTAGTAAATTTGCTCTCCAATGCCGTCAAATTTACTCCGTCTGGTGAAGTGGTAGTTAACGTCACTTCTACCGAAATAGATTGCGGGGAAGAAACACCATGCTATGAAATATTATTTGCCGTAAAAGATACCGGCATTGGGATTCCCGAAAACCGCATGGAACGTTTATTTAAATCCTTTAGTCAAATTGATTCTTCTGTTAGCCGTCAGTATGGGGGAACAGGATTAGGACTCGCTATCAGTCAGCGTCTTAGCGAAATGATGGGCGGGGGAATGTGGGTAAAAAGTAAGGGGGTAATTGGTGGTACTCCCCCGGAAGCTTTTAAGAGTTGGAAAGCAGAAATCTTAGGGGAGAATAGCCCTGAAAAAATTAAAGAATCTGCCCAAGTTGGCTCAATTTTTTATTTCACAGTCCTAGCCCGGTCAGGAGAAGAATATGGGCAAGTTGATTTGGGAGAATGGCAACCGGCATTAGCAGGAAAACGTTTATTAATTGTCGAGGATGGAGAAACAACGCGCTGTGGCTTAACAAAACAAGCAGAATCTTGGGGAATGGTGGCAATAGGGGTTTCTTGTGGAACGGAAGCTAGAACTATTTTTCAAGAAGAACCCGCCTTTGATTTAATATTGGTTGATATGCAATTACCAGACTTATCGGGTTTGGAGTTGGTCGAAGAATTTCGTAGTTCAGAAAAAGGTCGTTCTTTGCCGATAGTGATGTTGAGTTCTCTACGAAATTCGGAAAATAGATTTACGCCAGAACAGGGTTTAGAGTTTACGGTTTTGAGTAAGCCGGTGAAACAGTCTCACTTTTATAATGTGCTAATGGGGGTGTTTGGCGGTCAGCGTTTGGAACAGAAGCAATCTTTGATTTATGTAAATTCCCAAATGGGAGAAAAGTTGCCTTTGCGAATTTTGCTTGCAGAAGATAATCCTGTTAATCAAAAGGTGGCTTTATTGACTTTAGAACGAATTGGCTATCGTGCAGAGGTGGCCGGTAATGGCCTAGAGGTGCTTGACGCTCTCCACCGGCAGCCCTATGATGTGGTTCTAATGGATGTCCAGATGCCGGAAATGGATGGCTTGGCGGCTGCTCGTCACATTTGCCAGTTATGGCCGACTTCATCGCGCCCTAGAATCATTGCAATGACGGCAAATGCTATGCAGGGCGACCGTGAGGAGTGTATCGAGGCGGGAATGGATGATTATATTACTAAGCCTATCCGCATGGATGAGTTGGTTAAAGCTTTGGGTGAATGTAAGCCGCTTTCAAGAAGTCTGGAGGTTTCTGACTCATCTGCGGGGATTGTTGAAACTCAGGGGGATAGCCAGATGTTAGGTGAAAATAGTTCTATTGGTAATGTTCTCTCGACCGATGAGGTGCCTTTGTTAGATCAGAAAATGTTGGCATCTTTGCGGGATCTTGATGCTTTGGAAGAGGTGATTGAGATTTATTTGGAGAATGTACCGCAGTTGTTTGCTAATATTCATGCGGCTATTGAAGCGGGGGATGCACCGGCTTTGCGAACGGCGGCTCATTCTTTAAAGTCTACCAGTGGCACAATGGGTGCTAGTTCTATGTTTGAATTATGCCAACATTTAGAAACTATGGGAAAAAAAGGTATTATACCTGATTCTCCTGAAGTTGTCAAGAACATTGAGGCGGAATTTGAAAAGGTGAAGGCGGCGCTGTTGGCTGAGGTTGGCGCGTAGGGGCATTCCTAGGGGAGGTTAGGCGAAGGGGGCGAGCACGGGGGCCCCGCCCCTACGGGGTTGTTTACAGTTGCCTTAAAATTTGTTTAAATCAATACCCGCTTCTTTTGCAAAGGCTTGGATGCCTTTGAGGTTAAGGGTTTTGAGGGCTTTGGTGGAAATGTGGAGTTTAACGAAGCGGTTGCCTTGGGGCCACCAGATGCGTTTCCATTGAAGGTTAACTTCTTGTAGGCGGTGTGTGCGCCGGTGGGAGTGAGATACGGCAAATCCGTTATTGGCTTTTTTGCCTGTGAGTTGACATTGGCGTGCCATGCTTGTCTCCTGGTTTGCTTTTTGCTTTTTTGGGTGCAACCTCCTATTTTACCTTGAGACGGTGGTTTGGGTAAAGGGGTTAGAGATGGAGGTTGTTTACATAACTTATGTTGATGATGGTTTAAGCTTGGTTTTTAATGATATTGCTTTCATCAAGCAGTAACATTTTTTAGAAGAAATATCGTCTAATAATCAAAAAATGTGATTTTCGTTTAATTTTTTTTGTTAAAAAGCCGGAAATTATTAATATTTTAATTTTGAGATAAGTAGAAGAACTTAATTATTTGTAGGATGGGTTAAGCGTAAGCGCAACCCATCAAAGTCCCTCAAAAGTTGGGTTTCGTTCCTTAAGCCAACCTACATTACCTAGAATTTAATTAAGTTAACTTACTTATTTGATGAAAATCAGATATCATCTCTTACTTTTTACTAACTCATTAAATAACAAAAAATCCCCCTCACCTTTTAAAAAATGGCGAGGAGGAAAAGAGAGACAAATATTTAAAAAACTACTTTGTAGCTTTTTCAGTTAACTTCGTTAGTACCTTATTAGAACGCTCAACAAACGCTTTCATTCCCTCAGCATCAAAGCCTTTTTGAGCCATCAAAGCCAAATCATAAACATGATGACAAATCATTTCAGCCAACTCAGAAGAAGGCGATTGTCCTTCACCTTGAATAATTGAACCTTGATTCAAAGATACTAAATTTTGAATCAACGGATGCGAAGTATTTACCACCAAAATATGCTCATCAGGGAACTGCGATAACTCCTGCTGTTGCAAAATAGCATTCATATCACGCAACCGGCGCAAAAACTCAGGTAATAACACCATTGCCGGTGGTGTTGCACTCACATCATCCGACTTCAAAGCCTCAGTTCTTACCGTTAATTTTGGCTTATTCAGGGCTGTTTTAAACAACTCCGAAATCTGCTCACTGCGAGTTTTATTGGTACTTGGATCGACAATTTCGGAGTTTTTGTCTTTGTCAATTAAAGTATCATCCAATTCTGAATCTACGCGAGAAAACTTAACATCTTTAAACTCGCGTTCCAAGAAACTGATAAAGTGCGGGTCAATAAAAGAATCCATAAATAGGACTTCTAACCCTTGGCTTTTATGCAGTTGTATGTAAGTCGCTTGAGTTACTTCATCGGTGCAATAAAAGACACGATTTTCATGCCCTTCTTTATTGCGTTCTAAATATTCCTTAATCGTGGTGTAAGAAGGCCCACCTCCAGTACCACCTTCTGGTTTAACCTGTTGCCAAACATCCCCCTCTTCCGATTGTACTTCCACAGCCGGAGTGTCAGTTTTAGCAGCAGTTAATTCAGCAGTTGTGCGGTAAATGATGATATCTTCTACTTGCTTTTTGAACTTTTCATCATTCAGCGCCCCAAATTTAACAAAAGTCCCCAAGTCTTTCCAACTACTGATATAGTTTTCTCTGTTTTCTCGATACAGTTCTTTTAGCCTATCGCCAACTTTTTTAGCAATAAAATCAGCAATTTTCCGCACAGTGCGATCCATTTGCAAGGCACTACGAGAAACGTTTAAGGGAATATCAGGGCTGTCAATTACCCCGCGCATCGGCAACAAAAACTTAGGTACAATTTCTTCGCAATGTTCGCTAACAAAAACCTGATTACAAAACAGTTTAATTTCCCCTTTGGTAACATCAACATCCGGTTTAAGTTTGGGGAAATACAAAATTCCATTCACCAAAAAAGGATAATCCGTATTTAGGTGTACCCACAAAAGCGGGTCTTCTTGAAAAGGATACAAATAGCGATAAAAATCTAAGTAATCTTCTTTGGTTAAGCTGCTGGGAGATTGACGCCAAATTGCTTTTTGTCGGTTAATTTGTTCGCCATCCATTTTGATAGCAACCGGCATAAAATCGCAATAGGTTTTCACCAATTGACGAATCCGAGAAGCTTCGAGATATTCAGCCTCTTCTTCTTGCAATGTCAGAGTAATTGTGGTACCCCGTGTATTGCGAGTTGAGTCTGTCAGTTCAAAAGTAGGAGAACCATCACAAGACCAGTGAACTGCTTGGGCACCTTCTTGGTAAGAAAGAGTATCAATTTCTACCTTTGTTGCCACCATAAAAGATGAATAAAAACCAAGTCCAAAGTGACCAATAATTTGCTGATCATCCGCAGCTTTATATTTTTGGATAAACTCTTCAGCACTGGAAAATGCCACTTGGTTAATGTATTTTTTAACCTCTTCGGCAGTCATGCCAATACCATTGTCAGAAATGGCAAGGGTTTTATTTTCTTTGTCGATGGTTAGGGTAATTTCCGGTTCTCCAACTTCTCCAGAAAATTCACCGGCCAAGGAAACCATTTTCATTTTCTGGATGGCATCGACAGCGTTAGAAACTAATTCCCGCAAAAAGATTTCGTGGTCAGAATACAGAGACTTCTTGATAATGGGAAAAATATTTTCGGTATGTATAGTAATCGTGCCTTGTTCCAGAATTGTCATAGCTTTTGTCTCGCTTAGGTTATAGGGATGGTGGGCTGAAAAAACAGGATAGATTCAAAGCGCTCAATTTTTGGCGAAATGCTGATTGAGCGCATTAACTGATTTTTATCCTAGATCGATCTGGTCGGTAAATAACAGTTTTTTGTCTCCGAGATTGCCTCACCTATTACGATTCGGTTTTCCTCACTTCTTAGGGAACTTGTTGCTTATCAAGCGATAAATCAACTCCTGTGAATTCTTTGCCAAGTTGCTTTAAAAATAACTTCTCATAGGCTTTGACATCACTTTCTTCTGCAAATTCTTCGTTATAACGTTTGAGGCTGCCTTCTCTCATTTTATTAAGTGTTTCTTCATTATCGAGAAGAGAGTCTAGTTGTTGAGCACATTCTTCTTCAGTAGAAAAATAATGAGCGTCTACCCCAGCAACCCAGCGGTTAAATTTATTATCATGGGCAAGAATCGGAGAAGTTGCACTCATAGCTTCAACAAGGGAAGGATTTGTGCCTCCCACCGTATGCCCATGAATATAAAGCCTGGCATAAAACCTTAAGGCATTAACTGCTTCTTTTTCATAAATTGCCCCCGGAAATATAACCTCTTCACTGGCAGCTTTTTTGACTTCTTGATGATAACTTACATCATCATAATATTTGCCTAAAACTAAAAGTTTATAGCCTCGTTTTTGGCGCGAAAATGCTGAAACAATTTCTAAAATTGAGTTTTCTGGTTCGGGTCTTGCAATGACGATTATATATTGGTAAGCTTCCAAATTGTAATTTTTAAGTAAATCAATTTCTGGCTTTACCACTCGGTCAGCCCCATAGGGAATAACCGTAACTTTTTCTGGGGGAACTCTTGTAATTAAGTGATTTTTTATTTCTGGGTGGTCGGCAATTAAATGATTTCCAAACCAACATCCTAACAGTTCATTGATATATAACCAGGCTTTTTCTACGTTGTTCCATTTTTGCCTTTTCCACTCTAGTCCATCCATATTGATGATGTTGGTTAAGCCTTTTATCCGCAACAAGCCACAAAAAATAGCTGTGTTATAACCCAAGGTTAAAAATAAGCCTTCTTGCCTTGCTGCGTGGAGGGTTGCTTTCCAATCAAAAATTATTGTTCCTGTTGCTTTTTTATAATGGATAGGAATGTGAATCAATTTTACTCCGTTCCAATAATCTTCCCAAATTTCTGTCCCACTATCTTCTTGACAATAAACTGCTACTTTCCACTTTTGGGAAATTAGATAAAGTGCCAAACGTTCAGCGAAGCTTTCAAAACCGCCGTGTTTTGCCGGTAAACCCCGAATTCCAAGAATATATAATGTACGCATCTTCCTGATTAATAGCTACAGGTCAATTTTAGTGCTTTAGGACTTTTTTGTAGGAAAGTCTTAGGCTGATTGGATCATAGCTTAAGGTTGTTAAAGTTTCTGTAAACTGTAAGGTTCTCTGGTAAAGAAGCGATGATTTTTGTCTCGTCAGCCCAATTGCCTATTTTCCCATTGGGGCTTTCCGTTGTAGAAGTGGCGATCCTATTTGCTAATTTTTTTGTGGAAAGGTTTCAATATCTGTATCTGAGTTGACTTTAGTTGTTGTGGTTCAAAACCTAAAATGTTCTGTTCTTGCAAAAAATAATGGTTATGATAGTAATTTAATTTAATATGTTGCTTTCAAGAGCTTGGATGCTAGGGAGAGCTAATTTTTTTTATTTACAGCTAAAAAAGCGAATTTTTGTCTAAAATTTCAGGTATTTAATAATTTTTATGGTTTTTATAGCGGTTTTGAACTTATTATGCTAATTCAAAAATCCGGTTTTTTTGAGAAAGAGGGTTTTTAAAAACTGTTTTTTAATTTTAGATAACTGAAAACCGCCATATCATAAAAAATACAATTTAAATTTTCACTTCTTCTTCAGTGGCTACTTAATTTCAAATTAGACAGTTTTTTGTACAAAAATTGTTTTTTTAATTTTTAAGCTGGGGGCTTGCATCTACAGAAAGGTAGAGGTATAATTGCTTACAAAAGAAGGGGAGTAGCTACCGGCACCCAAAAAAGCCGGCCTGTCTGAATCAACATACTGGTGATAAACCTGGTTCAGATAACAAGAATTTGAAGCAATGCGTTAAATAACGCTTTAAACAATGCGTCAAACACTTGGGAGCGAGACCTTCACTAAGTCTACATCTGATGTGGGCTTGGTGAAGTCTTGCGACCCACATCAAGCTCACTCAGGTTATCTACAAATTCTGAGGAGAACAACAAAGTGTTAACAGCATTTACAGCGGGTTTGCTATTAGTTACTGTTTCTGAATTAGGCGATAAAACATTTTTTATTGCGGTAATTTTAGCGATGCGCCATAACCGGGCGTTGGTGTTTATTGGGGTAGTTGCAGCTTTGGCAGCTATGACTATTCTTTCTGTTTTAATTGGTAAAGCTGCCTCATTTTTACCACAAAAATATATTGATTTTGCCGAAATTGCCTTGTTTTTGGGCTTTGGCTTAAAGCTGCTATACGATGCTAGTAAAATGCCAGCTACATCAAATTGTGATGAATTTGAAGAAGCTGCTGCTGTAGTTGAACAAGCAAAGATAAATTTACCAGACAATGCTGTTAAAAAAGGTGGGAATTTAGTGTTAGCATTGCAGTCTCCTAAATTGGCAATTGTTCTGCAATCTTTTGCTCTCACTTTTGTTGCAGAATGGGGAGATCGTACCCAAATTACTACTATTGCTTTAGCCGCAAGTAACAATGCTTTGGGAGTAACGTTAGGCGCTATTTTAGGACACAGTATTTGTGCGTTAATTGCTGTAATGGCCGGTCGTTTAATAGCTGGTCGGATTTCCGAAAGAACGATTACAGCAGTTGGCGGCGCACTGTTTCTTGTTTTTGGTTTTGTTGCTTTGGTGGAAAACTTTTCCTAGTGAAGTTATAACGTCTTTTTGTAGGCTCCACCGGCTGTAAACCAAACCAAAATTAGGCAAAAAATTTAAAAATTTTCCCTCCCTTTTAGAGGAGGGAGGGTTAGTTTTTAAGGAGTTGGAGAAGTTGGGGAAGTTGGAGAAGTTGGCGTTGCCGGTGGAGAAACTTCCGGCTTGCTATCTGTTGCCATGTTTTGAATTTGATCTTTATATTGTGCCGGTGCGAGGGCGCTTGCTCGATTAAACAAAGCTTTCCCTTCCTCAACTTTTCCTTGAGTTTTTAACACAATTGCTTTACCCAAAACCGGCCTAAAATCATCAGGTTTTGTTTTGCTCAACTCATCATAAACAGTAATCGCTTGATCATAACGCTTCTGCTGAGCATATACCTGACCTAAAATTAGTTGAACAGCCGTCACATCAACACTACCCGCTTGCGCTTTATTAAGGTTTGGGGCATTTTTAATTGTATCTTGTAACAAACCTACGGCAGCTTCAGGCCGGTTTTGTTGCAATAACAAATTCACCATTCCTTGCAACGCTTCAATATTTCCAGGTTTACTATTCAAAATTGAACGAAAAGCTGTGCCTGCACCTTCCGCATCTCCGGTTTGTTGTTTTGCTTGCGCCAGCAATATTGTATAGCGAGGTTCATCACCATTTAATGTCGCCAATTTTTCCAGGGGCGCAATCACACCTTTAACATCATTTAACTCTAATCGCGTGCGGATCAACCCCTCCAAAGCCGCCTTATTTTCGGGTTCTTTTTGCAATACCAACTCATAACCCCGCGCCTGCGCTTCTAAGTCAGCCTGCTTGTTTTGCGGGCTAGACGGTTGCTGCGATGTAGGCGCCGGTGTCGGAGTAGCGGCCTGTTGAGGCACTTGGTTTGCTTTGAGAACATTCGTGAGAATCGGAAGCAGGGAAAACCCCACAAAGGCGGTGAGTGCTAATACCATCACCGTTTGAATAATCCAGCGACTGCGTTTTTGGGACACCATACTGCTTTGAACTCTACTAGCATTATCAACCAAAAAAGCCAAATCCCACAAGAAAATTGCTTTTTTTCATCAACTCGCCTGGAAAGACGACTGTGTATAACTTAACATTTACGGCCAAATATTGCGCCAAAAAGGGTCTTTTTGAGTTTGAATATACTTCATTTTATTACGAATTTCTTGAACGTTCCAGCCCGTTAATTTTGCTAAAGTTTGGGCTTCTTTATCAAAACGTGCCGGTAAAGACTTTTGATATTGTTTCCCAGCTTCACAACTTAAAGAACCCTTAAAAGGATGACGTAAAATATAACGTCCTTGGAAAAATTGCTGATTAGAAGTTTCTTGAAACATCAAATCTTCGGGGAATGTATCGCGGCTATAACGAACGTGTAAGCGAGTAACAAACACATTATTATTACTATTTGGAGTCAACCAAAATACACCGGCTTTTTTTAACTCTTCCTGATTTAAAGGCTCAGCAGAACAGGGGTCACAACCGGCCATATTCCAAGCATACTCAAGAAAAGCAACTTTCTTACCTTCTTTTTTGTAAGAATTATCAAACATCGCCTTATAAAAATTGGCAAATTCCGCTTTGATATAAACAGGAATTTCTGCATCGGAAGGCACATTTACAGTGCGATAATTAGTAATTTCTGCTTGACCTTTGGGAGATAAAACATAAACAATCAAATCTTGTTCACCCTTGCTATTAATCATCCCCAAACGTATCGGTAACATAAACTTAGGAGACTCATAAGCAATCATTAAAGGACGTAGAAAACTATAACCACCTTTTTCAAATTCTGCCAAATTAACTTTCGCCACAAAAAATTTCATATTTTGGCGAATATAGGGACGCAAAAGTGGACTTGCACCCTGGGGAATTTTATAACCATTTTGGTTTAGCCATGTTTCTAAACCATCTGATTCTTTAGCGCTGAGAATGGCAATATCGTATTCTCCAACGCTAAATTTTGCTTCAACTGTTACGCCTAAACTTTCCTCTTGAGAACGCTCAGCAGTCCTGGCATTAGCGCCACCTCGTGAAACACCGCTAGCCGGCATAGGTCGCAAAACTTCACAAGGGTCTTCATCAAAATATTCTACCAAACGAGGCGCTGTAAAACTATCAAGACGGTCAATAATTTCGGGGTCTCCAATGCGGACTTGTTCTTGTTGTATAACAACCGGCACCGGCACCACAATTGCAAAATCTTTAACCCCACCTTGATAATCATTTGCCATTGTTAAAATTGTCCGATTTCCGTCTTTAGCAATTACCACTTGCGAAGCTTGGTTATAGAGTTTGCTATCAGCTTTACCAACATAAAACCCGCAAAAAGCTTGGGCGGCTGGCGACAAAAAACTCATCAACAAAACTGCCAACAATAGACTTTTAAAAAACTGCCAAAATTTCATAAAATTTTCCTCAAACTAGATTGGTTATACCAACAGAAGTTTCATTATTCGATTCAGTATTCAAGTTTTCTAAATCTTTTGTTTTCCCCCAGGAAAAATTGTCTGCGGGCCAAATTAAATTTAGCAAAATTGTTAGCGGTGCCATCGCAAACAAAGCCCAAAATACTGCCGAAGAAACAAAAAATTGATTTCGCAGAATAAAGGTCAAAATAGCGATTAATCCTGCCCAAATTAGCCTACTGATTTTAGCATTCGGAATCGAACGAGGGTCAGTAATCATAAACAAAGCAAACAGCAACAAAGAACCACTCATTAGCCGGTGGAAAAAAACATCCCAAGTCCAACCAAGCCAAATATTCCGCCCAGCCTCCAAACAACTATAAATTAATAAAAAAGCCACACTTGTATCCCACCGGCCTACTTTTTTTAAAACCAAACTACCAGCCCCAAAAAACACCAAACCATACCACCAATCATCACCCCATTGACCCGGAGAAACCCAAGCATCTGAGTTTAAAATGAGAGTACAAATAATCCCAAAATTAGCAGGATTAAAAAAATGCTTTCCCTGAAATTTAATAAAAAACTTACTTAAAATTGCTAAATTTGCTGCAATAAACATAGCCAAATAAGAATCTGCCCGCAACAGCAAACAAAGACTTAAAGACGTTATTAAAGCACTTTTTAATGAGCCAAAAACTTCCCAAAAATCTGCCCCGGTGGCGGTGTTTTTTGGAACAATATTTTTTTGGCTAAAACTGCTAATTTGGTTAGCAGCAAATTGCGTCAATAAACAAGTTAAAAACACAACCAACATTAAATCAAATCGCAACGTCCAATCTCGCGTCGCAATACCCAAAATCAAAAACCCAGACAAAAATAAGATTTGATAATCTCGCGCATCTTGCAGCATAGGAAAGCAAAAAAAAGCGAACGCTTGCTAGTATGGCTAAAAATTTTTGCTGACATGGCTTTGTTTCATAAAATGTAACATTAAATTTTCCCAAACTATGAGTTAACATCAATCTAAAACAAAAACCCATAAAACTTAGCCGATATGCCTTCCACTGAAACTACCCCTCAAACCTCCTTAAACACCGGCACCCTCCGGCGAGTGCATCACATCGCCTTAAATGTGCAAAATATGGAAGTTTCCCGCCATTTTTACGGCACAATACTAGGATTGCATGAACTTGTTGGCGAAGAAATTCCTAGCACTTTAAAAGAGTTAGTTTCTCAAGGAAAAGTAGCGAATTTTATCACTCCTGACGGAACTGTGTTAGATTTATTTTGGGAACCCAAACTTAGCCCACCCCATACCGATCCTACTCAACAATTTACCCGCGCTAATCACCTAGCTTTTGATATAGATTCAAGTTTATTTGATCAAGCGGTAGATGTTTTAAAAATTAATAATATTCGGGTTGAAAACGGGCCGGTAACACGTCCTACCGGACGCGGAATTTACTTTTATGATCCTGATGGTTTTTTGATAGAAATTCGCTGTGATCCGTAACTAAGCCGCCGGTTAAAAACGGCGTCTACATGAATAAAGTCCTACGGACTAAATAGTTAACCCCTTGGGGGTTTTATTCCTGTAGCGGTGGGTTTTAACCCGGCGGTTTAACCCACCGCTTTTTCAAAAAAAACTGCCCTTATTCACCAGTAATAGACAGTCCCTCAACCCAAACACGCGGACACAAACCACCCGGTGTTAATTCCGCCTCACTTTCCACAAAAATAATCGACTTTAACAACTCCAAAAAATCGCCCGCCACAGTAGCAGACTCAATACTGGTTTTAACACCTTTATTAACAATCCAACCATCAAACGGCAAAGAAAATGAACCTTGCAAAGCTTTTACCCCTGCATGAAGCGCCTGCAAATCATCAATTAAAATTACATTTTCTGCCGTTTCCAGGCTGTATTCTTCCGGTGCCGGCTTCCCAGCAAAAACATGATAAAAATGCGGACTAACTGTTACCTTCGCCCCCGTATTCGCATGGCCGGTGGGCGAAGCATTCATGCGTTTTGCCGTCCCTGAACTATGCAAAAAGCCACTTAAAACACCATCCTTAATAATATCAACTCGGCGAGTCGGTGTACCCTCCCCATCAAAAGTTTCAGCCCCAATATTTGCCGGATGAAGCGCATCATCACAAACACAAATTAAAGGAGAAGCAATTTCCTTACCCAAAGAATCAGGAGTAGAAAGACTTTGATTATCCAGAATACTTTGAGCATTAAATAAATTAGAAAAAGCCCCCAACAAACTCAAAAACGCCTCGGCTGAAAACACAACTCGATACTTACCAGTTTTGACCTTTTCATAGTTTAAATGGCTAATCGTTTTTTCAGCAGCCTCCTTCAAACATCCCGCAGTATCAAGACTCTCTAAACCTCGACTTATTTTAAAAGCACCAGCACTCCGAGGCTTCTTACCTTCCTCTTCAGTTTTAGTGTACAAATAAATCGAAGTAGTCGAACGAGCTTCCGTCCGTAAAGCCCCCTCACTATTAACATAAAATCGATCCATATCCCGCTGCGCCAAACCATTATAAGGCACACCTTTAATAGCAGGATGAGCACCTAAAAGTTCCTTTTCTACTCCTATCAAAGTCTCTATTAACTCAGAAACCTGAGCTTGTTTTGACTTTTCATTAGGAATATCAGCCGCCAGAGGAGCCGTAGCTTCAGGACTAAAATCAGGAGCGTATTCTTTTACCCCAAAAAAACTGGCTTCATAGGCCATTTTTAATGCCAATTCCAAACCCTTTGCATCCACATCTGTTGTGCTAGTGATGCCCATTGTTTGCTCATCATTCCAAACCCTAACCGTCACACTAGAACGATTAGAAGCCTTAACTTGCTTAGGCTCACCCCGGTCTACCTGAACACTCGTATCATCCACAATTGCCCCATAGATATCATACTTCTTGATACCCAACTTCTGAGCAGAATTTTTCGCGTAACTTGCAATCTCATTAATATTCGGCATACTCAACCTAAACACAAAAAACCTAACTACAACAACAAAACATTAACAAAAAAAACATCGGTCGGGCAGGCATCTTGCCTGCCTTACATCGGAGGTTTTTAAAAACTTACCGACCACCAATTGTAATAGAATCAACTTTCAAATGCGGCTGACCAACAGTAGTATAAATACTGCCACTAATCGAACCACAAAAACCGGCAGCCAAACCCAAATCTTGAGAACACATAGAAATTTTATTCATAATTTCCTGTGCATCCCCAATCAAAGTAGCCCCTTTCAAAGGCTTAGTAATTTTGCCATTTTCAATCAAATAAGCCTCTTCTACACCAAAATTAAATTGGCCGGTAGCCCCCACACTACCCCCGCCCATTTTCTTGCAATAAATGCCCTTATCAATGGAGGCAAACAAATCATCAATACTGTAATCTCCGGGGGCAATATAAGTATTTCGCATCCGAGAAGCCGCAGCATAACTATAGTTTTGGCGACGTCCACTGCCGGTGCGAGGATGCCCAGTCCGCATAGAACCGGCGCGATCAGCCAAGAAGTTTTTAAGCACTCCTTTCTCAATCAAAAGTGTTCGTTGAGCCGGCATACCCTCATCATCCATATCAATCGTACCGAACGCATTATCAGTGCGTCCCTCATCCCAAGCCGTCAAACTTTCGTGAGCAATTTTTTCGCCTTTCTTATCAGCAAAAGGAGTAGTTTTTCGTTCAATTTGAGTAGTTTCCAACAAGTGCCCACAAGCCTCGTGAAAAATCACCCCACCAAACTCATTAGCCATAATAATCGGGTAATTTCCCGACTCTACATAATCCGCATATAACATCTTGCCAGCAGACTCTGCCACATCCGCAGCATCCTCCTCATAATTCCAAACTCTTAAAAAGCTTGGATCACTGGTATTACCGGCCCGTTTAGCTATCGAAGAACGATTTGCACCATCCGCACACAACAAATTAAAACCAGCCGACTGAGTAAGGCGAATATCGCGGGCAAAAGTACCATCCGAAGCCGCCACCAAAACCTCTTGCCAATCTCGGAAATAACTTGCACGGCGCGATTGAACATGACTAGATTTTTTCTTTAACTTATCATTTCCAGCCAGTAAAACTTCTCCCATTTCGCGCATCGAACTACAATTAGCCAACCAGGAATCCTTACCTTTTTTAGTTGCATAATCGCGGAACAATTCTAAATGAATTTCTGGAATAAAAGCACTAGGAGAAGGCAACTGTAAACCCAAAATAGAAAGACCTTTTTCCAAAGCAAATTTTAGCCCAGAAAAAGATAAATCATTAGTGCTCACATAACAATCAGCCGTCCCCCGAAACACCCGCACTCCCGCACCCGTTGACAGACGAGGAGAAATACTGGTAATCGTGTCATCTTCTGCCAAACAACTGATATAATTAACTCTTTCAAGGAAAAATTCGACGAAATCAGCACCCGCAGCACGTCCTAAACCTAAAAGGACAGAAAGTGGAGCTTCCCAAGTTTCATCAAATCGCTCGGTTGTCGAGTCATATTGTAGGGCCGGCAGTTCTCGTGATAAAAGTAGGGTACTGGGACTCATGCTTGACCTCTTATGCTCAAATCGTCGTTGCAGAAAGTATTTTTCTGATGTTGTCTTAGTCTAGCAAATAAAAGAATAAAAAGAACGTAAAAACCTAGCCCATAGCCAAAATAACTAGACAAGTCATGGGTAGAAAACCGACCTAAGATCCTCCAGATTGACCAACAATCAAAACCAATAAAAAAGTCAAATATTTTTCTTTAAAAAACCTTGCTTTTTGATTAAAAAATTTTAATTTCTCCATACCCATACAAAAACAATTGCCAACAAAGCAATACCCCAAACCCAACAACAGAAAAGCCTCAAAAATTTACTAACACAAATCAATAAAAACCCAAAAACCAGATATAATACAAAAATTGCGCCACCCTTGAGTCATTAGGCCATCTTAACAACCAGTTACACTTGAACACACTAGACTCCTAAAAGCCACAAACAAAAATGGCCCCAAAAAAGACAAGCCTCACAGAGGAGCAAACCCTAGAGCCAAGATGTAACCAGCCTAAAAATAAAAAAAACAAAAAAAAACCGGCAACAAAAGCAAAAATAATAAAAAATAACAGCCGGTGTGGCTAAACTCAAAAAGCGGATCACAAAAACGTTCAAGACAAGGTAATAAACTCGTGAATTCTCATCAAGCTCGCATCCAAACACTCATTGCTGAGATAGACAGCGTATTACAGATACCGGTACCCCGCCTCCCCTGGATGGGAGAAACGGTAAAAGACTATCGGCGAGTCTTAGAGCGAACCCGCAGCTACTTAGGAGAAATCCAACCCCTACTAGCCGAACCCACACCAGCAGCCCAAATCATCCCCGCAGAACCAAGCCCCACCAGCCCCCAAGCAATAGAAATAATGCGGCAAAGCCTGATGGCCGAAATCACCGGCCTCATGCCCGCAGTCATGCAGCCCTTAAAAAACGACCTCGAAGCCCTACAAAAAGAACGCGACAGCCTCCTCAAAGAAATTCGCCAACTAGAAAGACAAAACAGCATCCACATCACAGAACAAGCCAACCAGCAACAGAAAATCATCGCAGAATTCTTGCAAATCTTCAGCAGCAGACTACAAGAAACCCTCAGCCAGCAAATCAGTCAAACCCTAAGCAAAATAGAAGATCAACTACTAGGAGTCAGCCCCCAAACCCTAGAAGGCGAAATAACCCCCGCCTTACCCCCCGTATGGGAACCCTCAGCCCTGTATGGACAGCCAAGCATCAGCCCCCTACATCCCCAACAACGGCTTGCCAACCTCCTGCACCTGCAACAACAAACTGACCAACTCCTAGTCAGCCTAGACACCACCCTCAGCGTCGTCTTTGAAGCCCTACTGCGGAACGTACACGGCTACGAAGAATCGCTCTCCAAAGGGCTAGACAAAATGTATAGCCTCGGACAACAGGGCGAAATCATGTTCACCCACCTAGTCAACCATCTCGCCCAAACCCTCGGCCAAGAAGCCGCCGGTTTATTGCAAACCTCCATCAGCAAAGGCAACCTAGAACCAACCAACCAACCAACCCAAACCGAAACCGAAACCGAAACCGAAAAAACCATCGCCCCCGCCAAAACCGGCACCACAGCCAAAAAGAAACCCAAACCAACCACCCAAACACCGGCAACCACCACCACAACCCAAAACATCGAAGAACCAAAAACCGAACCCATACCCCAAGCAAACAATACCCCAAGCGTTGACCTACCCCTAGACGACCTCCAAGAACTGCTTTCCAACCTAGAACTATCCACACCAGAACCGGCCCCCCAACAACCAGAAGAAGACAACATCTGGCTAGACCTCTTCAACACCCCCGAAACCAAACAAACCAACCCAACCGAAACCCCCAGCAGCCAAGACACCGAAACCTCTTCTGTGAGAGAAGAGCAACTCGAAGACCTCTATGCCGATTTATTTGGCTTCTCAGAACCCGAAGAAAACAAAACCGAACCCACCCAAAACCTCAGCGAAACACAATCCATCGGCATAGACTTATTTGAAGAAGCCCTATTTGGCAAACAACCCGAACCAGACCAAACCCAAAACCAATCAGAACCAGAAGACTTCCTCTTTTTTGAACCGGCAGCAACCAACACCAACCCCCTCACCCCCGAACAAAACAACCTCGACATCTTTAACGAACTCTTCCCCGACCAACCAGCCACAAGCCAAGCCACCGGCACCACCGACTTCAGCACCCCCTTTGATGATGAAAGCCCCATAGTCATCATCGAAGAACCAGACCCCCTAGCTTTAACCGACGAATGGACAGCAGACAAATTTATCCCCGCCTCACCCGAAGAAAACTTATTAACAGTTTCGGGAGAAAATAACACCGGCGTTACCACCCCAACCGACCGGCCCCCTAACAACTTCCCCCTCGAAAACCCCAACCTCCTAGAACAACTCCAAGACGACCTTTCCCTCCTCGCCACCGAAACCACCTCCTTGCAAACCACAGAGGATTTTGACAGCCCCAACGAATGGGCATCCTTGGAAAGTGGACTTACCACAGAAACCAGCCTAGAAAACAACCCAACCCTAGGAGAATGGGCCTTAGACATGGGCCTAAGTAACACACCGGCACCCACCACAAACCAACCCGAACCAGCCCCAGAAATGGACAGCACCCTAGAAGAAGAACCACTCTTAACCAGCATGGAAGAATGGCTTGCCCAACTCAGCCAAACTCAACTCAGCAATATTCCAACTTCCCCAAGCAACCCCGAACCAGCACAGGTCATCAAAGACACCCCCAACATGACCCTTGATGAAGCCTTTGCCAGCCTAGGAGCAGCCGCAGCAGCTTCCAGTTTTTCCCAACCGGAAAGCCCAGAAACCGAAGATTTATTTCCACAACCTCCAGGCGAACAAAAAACTCAAAACTCCACCAACACCGGCCCCACCTACAACGAACCAGACATTACATCCCTTGATGACCTTTTTGCCAGCCTCAGCGACTCTCCCCCAACCGAACCAGAAGATGCCAGCGATTTATTCGACTCCGCCCCCATCGGTTACACCACCCCAACCTCCTCTCAACCGACGCTAGACGAATTAGGCAACGTCAGCCTAGACGATTTCTTTGCCAGTTTAGGTGATGATTCCCCCAGCGGCGATGATACATCTGGCGATGATTTATTCTCCTTTGGTTCCCAATTTTCTGAGCCTACAAACTTATCCGAAACTACTAAAAAAAAACCTTAAATAAACCCCCACAAACCAACTCTTCAAACTCCCAACAATGGTATCTGGGAATTGATGTCGGTACAGCCGGTTTTTCTGCGGTTTTACTGAAACGCCAAACCGGCCTTGGCTCAACTGCCGTAGACGAAGTTTATCCGATTTATTGGAAACAACAATCACAGCCACCTGTCACCCCTCCCCAACGTCTTTATCAATTCCCCTGCGCCGCTTATCTACAATGGCTTAAAGAACCATCCCGCGCTGAAAATACTATTTCTAAAATTGTGACGGGGGAACAAGCAAAAAAACTAAACAACGAAAGCAAACTAAATGCAGAAAACACCCCCTGTTCAGGATTGTTTGTGCGAAACTTTAAACCATATTTAAAAACAGGCTTATCAACAAAAAACCAACCCCAAGAATTGCAACCTATAGGTAAATGGTCAGAAGAAAATTCCTTTGATATCAAATGGTTGCAGGAAATTTTACAACTATTTTTTGCAAGTTTAAAAACCGCCAAATTCCAAACTTCCGAGCAATTTAACTATAAAACCTATGCCACCGGCCTAGAAAGAAAACAATTTAAAATAGCTTCGTCAGAACTAGCCGCTATAATTGTCAGTTGTCCTAATTCTTGGCCAGATAGCTATCGTTTTAATTTGCGAGAAACAATATTAAGTACCGATTTAGTGACTCGTGCAGAACAAGTGATTTTTGTCCCAGAAACCACCGCTACTTTGCTTTCAATCTTACCAGGAGCAGCCGGTGAAAAATTAATAATAAAAGGCGAAATAGAACCTAGATTTTTGGGCATAAATCAAAAACAAACATTATATAATAGCGAAGGATTTGGTTATACATTAATTTTGAATAGCGGCGCATCCAACACAGAATTAGCCTTAGTTAATGTGCCGGCAAATTTAGCTGAAATAAAAGCAGAAGATTTTACAGTTTTAGACTTTTCCTATGCCGGTGATGCCATTGATTTAGATATTGTTTGTCAGTTACTTCTCAAAGACAAAGGAATTTTTTCACCTTCCACTTATCATCTTTCACCGGCAGAAGATTTTCCCACCCCAGGAGAACCCGATCTCGAAAAACGCTATCGTTTACAACAAAAGTTAAGAAATTTTCCCAAGGGAGAGTTACTCCTAGAAGCAGCAAGTCAGATTAAAGTTATTTTGCAGCATCAAGAACAGTTTATTTTAGAACTAGGAGAACAACGACAACGCTGTTTGCGGCGGAATTTGGAAACACGAGTATTTGTCCCCTTTGTTCAACAACTAAATCGGCAATTAAACGCACTTTTGAGTCAAACCGGCGTACCAGTAGTCGCTATCGAGCGGGCTATTTGTACCGGAGGAAGTGCATCTTTAGATGGCATAGGTAGATGGTTGCGTTCTAAATTACCCAATGCCAGCATTATTCAAGATACTTATCCTCTAACACCCTCTCCCGGTTGTAGTCGTGTGGCTTACGGCTTGGCGGCGTTACCTCTACACCCGTTGGTGATACCTCGACGACATCAATATACCGATTATTTTTTGCTGTTGGAATTGTTGACAGTGGGGGCTGGGGTGGCAGGAACCCTTGCGGATATTTTGCAAGTTTTGGAGTTGCGGGGAATTAATACTCGTATTTGTGCTGAGAGAATTCGTGCTTTTTTGGATGGTGAATTGCCGGTACCGTTTTATTTTGATTCCGTAGATGCTGTTTTGCTAGACCGCCGGTTTAGGGAGAGTCCTGAAATTTTGGCTTTGCAAAAGTCTGCATTATTTTATAAACAAGAAGATGGCTCCTATCGGTTGAATGTCGAACAGGCTCAAAAATTACGTCATTATTTGAACTTGTTGGCTGCCGGTTCTCACCAAAGGCTAGATGAACCTTTAGGACTTGATCTGGAACGTCGTTTGTTGAACGTGTAGCTGCATTTGCGCCAACTCTAATAAATTCTCCCACAGTCAAACGGTAGTTTTTTGCCTAGCCGGCATTTGACACCCACAACTGTGAAGGGATATTAAAACCAAAAACTCGGTATTTCATTTTTACCGAGTTGATTAAGCTTAGGGCTGAAATTATAAAAAAACACTTAACTTTATCAAAATTCATCATTTAAAACATCTATTTTAAATTTTTTAACTATTGATCTAAACTTCATTGTAACTTTACATTATCTCCTCAAAACTTCATTGCTTCTTTACAATTGATACTTGACTTTAAAAAATCTATCGATTTTGTAAAAAACAATACAATCTATATTTTTCAAGGGTTTTGAGCCTTTGAAGTAAATTTTACCTATCCGTAATTTCACTTAATTGGTGGTTCTATACACAAACTTTAAAAAACCCCCGAAGTTTTCAAAGATTCCGTAAAAACTCGTAGATATACGGATGAATACCCGAAAACATTCATAAGATGTACGGAAAGAGAACAGAAATTTAAAAGGAATCAGAACCCATGTTTACTACCCCCGACTTTATTGGTTTGTTCCCCGCTCAACCAGATTTCCGTAAAAATACTTACGAAAGCCAATGGCAATTAGAGGACACACACCCATCAGTCGGGAGTAGGATCAAAAGATTGATTGATATTGCCGGTGCGATTGTTGGGTTAGGAATTACAGCAGTAGTAGCTTTGCCGGTAGCCGTGATTTCTTATTTAAATGATCCAGGGCCAATTTTTTATAGTCAAATGCGCTGTGGATATAAAGGAAGTCTTTTTCGGATTTGGAAATTTCGCTCAATGGTGGTGGATGCAGAAAAACTGAAACATTTGGTGAAAAATGAGGCTAGTGGGCATATTTTTAAAAATGAAAATGACCCGCGTATTACAGCAGTGGGCCGGTTTTTGCGGAAGACAAGCTTAGATGAATTACCGCAGTTTTGGAATGTTTTAAAAGGTGATATGAGTTTGGTAGGAACTCGTCCCCCAACACCGGATGAAGTTGCGAATTATAACGAACATCATTTCCAACGTTTAAATGTGAAACCAGGAATCACTGGGGAATGGCAAGCAAATGGACGTTCCACTGTCAAAGATTTTGAAGATATTGTGCGGATGGATGTGGCTTATCAACAAAAATGGACTGTTAGCTATGATGTTCAGCTATTGTTAAAAACAGTTTTTGTAGTTTTCAATAAATCTGGTGCTTGCTAGAAAGAGGTCTCTCAAAAACAGGTTATGGAATTTTAGATCCGCTTATCGGTTATCCTGAGAGTGGATTGCTTTTAAAAATTTTAATTAATGACGCTTGCAAGTTGGATCACTGTTTCTCGTTTATTAGCTGTGCCGTTTTTGCTTTATTTTCTCCATAACCCCACACCGGCGCATTGTTGGATTGCGCTGGCTATTTTTTTGGTAGCGGCGCTAACAGATTGGTTAGATGGTTATATAGCCCGGACGTTTAATCAAGTTACAGATTTAGGTAAAATTCTCGATCCTCTGGTTGATAAGCTGTTAGTTTTAGCTCCTCTTTTGGCATTTGTTGAGTTAGGAAAAATACCTGCTTGGGGTGTATTTTTGATTTTGTTCCGCGAGTTGGCAATTGCGGGATGGCGAGTAAATAAAAAGACGATTACAGGGGCAAATATTTGGGGCAAATTAAAAACTGTTTGTCAGATTTTGGCAATAGCTCTTTTGTTGGTTCCGCTTGCCGGTATTTGGCAACCAGTGGCTATTGTTACGTTTTGGGTTTCTGTGGCTTTGACTTTGATTTCTGGGGCGATTTATTTGTTACCCGAACAAGTTGCAGAAGTCTAAAAAACTCTACTCTCAGTTTTTTTCTGGATTTATGTGGGTTAATTTGATTCGCTCTACTCTTTAAAAATAAAACCTCCATAAATGAAGATGATTCAACACCTTTGGGAGATTGTGGTGTTAGAATTTTGGGAGGATGGGAGATGCCATTTTTGGCCGGTGCCGGCATTCAACATCTAAACATTGCCTTGATTTTCTTTTCAGTCGAAAAAAGTGCAAATTACATTTCTAGGTACTAGCTCTGGTGTTCCCACTCGCTCTCGTAATGTTTCGGGGGTAGCAATGCGTTTGCCCCAACGGGCAGAAGTTTGGCTTTTTGATTGTGGCGAAGGTACTCAGCATCAGTTTTTACGCAGCGATCTTAAAGTTAGTCAAATTCGCCGAATTTTTATTACCCATACACACGGCGATCATATTTTTGGCTTGATGGGGCTTTTGGCTAGTATTGGTTTGGCTGGTAATCCTAATCGTATTGATATATATGGGCCAACGGGTTTAGAAGATTATTTGCGCGCTTCTCAACGCTATTCTCATACTCATTTTTCTTATCCTATTAAGGTTCATTCTGTCCGCCCTGGAGTGGTTTTCGAGGATGAGGAGTATGCGGTTGTTTGCGGTCGTCTGGAACACCGTGTTACGGCTTTTGGTTACAGAATTGAAGAAAAAGACCGGCCTGGTCATTTTGATGTGGAACAAGCTAAGGCTTTGGGTATTCCGCCGGGGCCGGTTTATGCTCAACTTAAGCGCGGTGAGGTGATTTCTCTGCCGGATGGGCGCAAAGTTAAGGGTGCTGATTTATGTGGGCCGGTTCAAGTGGGCCGGAAAATTGCCTATTGTACGGATACTATTTATTGTCCGGGGGCTGTGGAGTTGGCCCAAAATGCAGATGTTTTGATACATGAGGCGACTTTTTCTCATCAAGATGCTCAAATGGCCATTGATCGTTTACATTCAACTTCAACGATGGCGGCGCAGGTGGCTTTGAATGCCAAGGTTGAGCAACTGATTATGACTCATTTTAGTCCGCGTTATGCCCCTGGCAATTCCCTTGTTTTGGATGATTTGTTGCAAGAGGCGCGGGCTATTTTTCCTAAGACTCTCATGGCTTATGATTTTTTAAATTATGAGGTTCCTCGGCGGCGTTCGTCTTTGGTGGCGAGTTGATAAGCTGTTTTTAACTGGTTTGTCGGAAGTCTTGATGTTGGTGTTGTTTGTCGGCACATTCCCCTGGACAACTGGGAAAATCTAATGACAAGGGAACAAGAGTGCCAAATTGGTAATTTGGCTGTTTTTCTTGAGGATTTTCGGGGTTTTCTGGTGTTCTCAGTAGGCGGTTGCGAATTAGGGTTAAGTGGTTTTGGGAACTTATGGGGGGTCGGGGTAAGGGTAGTTCGGTGTTGGGCCAGTTGAGGATGTTATGACAGGGACATACTGCTGCTGGCATTCCTTGAACGCGGACTGGTAGGGGCATGGGACACCGCGCACAGATCATCATTTCCCAGGCCGGTGTAAGTAGTTCTTTAATGGTTTCTTCTGTGCCGTCAAGGTAACAGTCTCCTGAATTGGGGTCAAGGATTTTTTGCCAGCATTCTTCAAATTGTTTGCTGTAACGGTCGCCTTCGAGGACGGGGTTCGGTAATAAGGTTTCTTGTCCGTTATTAACTACAATTGTCTTTCCTAACTGAAGCCAATAGGCTAAATATTGTTTGATTTGATGTTCTGATGCCATAAAAATTCCATAAATAACTAAGTGGGTGTGGAGATTAATTTGCGTTTTTAGTTTGATTCAAGGACGATTTTTAGTTGATTGTTCACTTGGTTAGATAGTTGTTTGTGGTCGGGTTCGTGTGTTGTGAACAGAAAGTTATGGGGCTAAACAATGGAATTTATTAGGTTTATTTCTATGAAAAATGAACATTTAAAATTCCTTAGATTTAACTAGACAATCTAGTGTATTTCATTGCTGTTTTTTCGGAAAAATTACCAGTTTTGTATAAATTTTAAATTTACATTTTCAAAATTTTTCTTTAGGTAGAGAGCATTTTTGGAAAAAAGTCGGGTTGAAAAAACAGCCAAGCTTGGTGTCCTTTTTTCAAGAAGGCTAAAGGTTCCAAAAGTCGTAACCCATCTTGACGTTGTTTGAGTCCTGGGGGTTTAAATTAAAGAAAGACTTAAGATTTTTTCATCGGTTTGGCTTGGCTCGGTCTATCTAAAGAAAGACCAAAACAAGGTAGGTTGATGAGTTACTTCTATGATAACGTACTCAAAAACCGAAAATAAATAATATGCCCTTGTGAAGTCAATTATCTTTTTGAATAATGTAGTGGTTGATCATTTGCTAATTGGCAATTTATTTCCTAACAAACTCAAGTTTAAAACATGACCGCCAGTAACAAGATAAACTGCTTGAGCACTGGCTCCTAACTGACGAGTGAGAGTGCCTAAACGGTCCCGGAATAATCGGCCAATAGGGTAGGCGGGGACTACTCCCCAGCCAGTTTCTTCTGCTACAAAAATCAGTTGTCCAGGTGTTTGAGAGATTGTTAAAACTAAATCGCTGAGAGTAGAATTCCAGCGGGCGTTGTCGAGTTCTAAAAGATTAGCTACCCAGGTGCCTAGGGAGTCTACGAGAAGACAAGTTTGGGGGCTGGCATGGAGACGGAGTGCGGTTGCCAGTTCCACCGGCACTTCAAGGGTTGTCCAATGGGCCGGTCGTCGTTGTCGGTGTTGTTCAATGCGAGAGATCCATTCGCTATCGGAGGAGTCAATGGTAGAGGTGGCCAGGTACATGACCGATTGACCGGAATTTTGAGCGAGATATTCGGCCCACTCACTTTTGCCTGAGCGGGCGGGGCCGGTGATAAGGCTGAATTGGTTTTTCAACAGGGGATGAGGATGAAGTAAGGTTAAACTGGGATTGATATTACCTGAGATAGGGTTAATTGTCAGGAAGGGCGGAAGGGGGTTGGATGATAGTTAGGGGTCGCATTGAAAAAAACCCGCGCCTTCTAGGCATGAAAATCTTATTGGTGAGGGGAAATAAGAGCGCTCAATGTTTAAAGCGAGAAAGTTTATGTCAAAACCGCAGATTTCTGCGATTATTTGCACCCACAATCGTAGCAGCTATTTAGGGGCTGCAATTGACAGTTTATTGTGTCAAGATTTTGAGGATTTTGAGGTTGTGGTAGTAGATAATGGGTCGAGTGATGATACAAAAGAGGTGGTAAATCAAAGGTTGGGAAATTTGAGGTTACGGTATGTGTGGGAGCCTGTGGTGGGGCTTTCTGTGGCGAGAAATACGGGAGCCCAGACGGGGAAAGGGGAAATTTTAGCTTATTTGGATGATGATGCGGTGGCGAGTAAAAATTGGTTGAAATGCTTGGAGAGAGCGTTTAAAAGTAATGATAATTTGATGATAGCTGGTGGAAAAGTTGGGTTGTTATGGCCGGTGAATTTGAGTTCACCAAAGTGGCTTTCTGCGGGGTTAGCGGAAAATTTGGGAGCTTATGATTTGGGAGATCAAATGATTTATATTGAACGGCCAAATTTAACTCCCAGAGGTTTAAATTATGCAATTCGTCGCTGTTTTTGGGAAGAAATTGGCGGGTTTGATGTGAATTTGGGGAGAGTTGGTAATAATTTGTTATCGAATGAAGAATTGCACGTTACGGAAATGGCTCTTAAGGGGGGTTGGCAGGTGGCTTATTTGCCTGATGCGGTGGTGGGGCATAATGTGGCACCAGAGCGAATTAGACGGTCTTGGTTCCTGCGTCGGGGTTGGTGGCAGGGAATTAGTGAGTGTTACCGGGAGCAGTTGGCGGGGGAGGCCGGTTTTGGGCAGTTGGGAAGGGGTGGGGAGCGTTTTGTGCGGGGGCTTTACAAATCTTTGAAATATTTTCAAGATCCTGCTTTATGCTTTGATAATTTAGTTTATTGTTACGGTCAAGTTGGTTATTTGATTGCTGTGATGAGGGGTTTTTTGTTGGGAGGGCAAAAAAATAGGCCGGTGAAGCAGGAATGATTTTTGTTATGAATGGTTGGGTTTGGTAGCTGTTGGTTAATGCCAGATTTTTGTAAAACTTTCGAGATTATGATCGCAAATGTGTCTAAAATTCCGGTGTCTGTTCTTATTCCTGCTAAAGATGAGGAGCTAAATTTACCTGCTTGTTTGAGCAGTGTGGCTAGGGCTGATGAGGTGTTTTTGGTGGATTCTCAAAGTAAGGATCGCACTTGTGAAATTGCCACAAAATTTGGGGCTAAGGTGGTTCAATTTTATTTTAATGGTCGCTGGCCTAAAAAGAAGAATTGGTCTTTGGAAAATTTGCCTTTTCGCAATGAGTGGGTGTTGATTGTGGATTGTGATGAAAGGATTCCTCCTGAACTTTGGGATGAGATTGAGTTGGCAATTCAGTGTAAGAATTATCAGGGTTTTTATTTGAATCGAAAGGTTTATTTTTTGGGTACTTGGATTAGACATGGGGGAAAATATCCTGATTGGAATTTACGTTTGTTTCGGCATAGTTTGGGTAGGTATGAAAATTTAAGTACGGAGGAAATTCCAAATACGGGGGATAATGAGGTTCACGAACACGTTATTTTAAAAGGGCAGGCCGATTATCTTAAAAATGATATGATCCATGAGGATTATAGGGATATTTATCATTGGATTGAACGTCATAATCGTTATTCTAATTGGGATGCAAAGGTTTATTTTAATTTGCTGGTTCTTAAGGATGATTCTGGGACTATTCGGGCGGATTTTTTTGGCAATGCGGTTGAACGTAAGAGGTTTTTAAAAACTTTGTGGGTGCGGCTTCCTTGTAAGCCAATGTTGCGGTTTATTATGTTTTATTTTATTCAGTTGGGTTTTTTGGATGGAAAGGCTGGTTATATTTATGGTCGGTTGTTGAGCCAGTATGAGTATCAAATTGGGGTGAAGCTTTATGAGTTACGCCGGTTTGGGGGAAGGTTAAATAAAGCTTCTAAGGAGGCTATAAAGTCTGAAAATTTGTTGCCTTAAATGAGGGGTAAAATGAAAGAAGAAATGCCTTTAGAGGATGGGGATTGTTGGGTTGATTTACGTTGTTATGATCAGTCTTGGTTTGATAGGGGCCGGCCTGGTTGGTATATTTTTTTGTGGTGGTTGGTGCAGGCGATTTTTTTTCCTCTTAGTCCGCAACCTTTTCATTTTATACGCCGGGGTTTATTGCGGTTGTTTGGTGCGAAAGTTGGGGTGGGGGTGATGATTCGTCCTACTTCTCGTTTTACTTATCCTTGGAAGGTGGAAATAGGCGATTATAGTTGGATTGGGGATGATGTGGTTTTTTATAGTTTAGATTTTATTAAGGTTGGTAAGCATTGTGTGATTTCTCAAAAGTGTTATTTGTGTACGGGTAGCCATGATTTTAAGGATCCGGCTTTTGGTTTGATAACGGGAAAAATTGATGTGGGTAATGGGGTTTGGGTGGCGGCTGATTGTTTTGTAGGGGCGGGGGTGAAGGTGGGGGATAATTCGATGATTGGGGCGCGTAGTAGTGTTTTTAAAAGTATGCCGGCTGGGATGGTTTGTTGGGGTAATCCTTGTGTGGTTCGTTATGAAAGAGTTATGGAAAAAAGTGTTAAATAAATTCGATGGTTTCGGGGAGGTTTTGATGAAGGAGTTGGTTAAGTAAGGGGTGATTTTCTGGTTGGTTATAGAGGTCAATATATAGTTCTTTGATGAGGGATTTAGTGAGGGTGCCGGTGAGGGTTTTTTCGGCCGGTGGGGGGAGGATAAGAAGGAGCATTTCTGTGGGGGTGTTTCCTGCTAGGGCAGGGAGGATATATTGAACGTTTTTTAGTTGTTTTGCTCCACATCGGCGATAGTAGTTAAGGCGACGTTGCCGTTGTTGTTGGTTGGTGCCATAGTTGGGATGTTCTACTTCTAAAAGAAGGTGGGAATAGTGGCTGGTTAAGGTGTTGAGTAGTTGGGTGCCGATGCCTTGAGAACGAAAGTTTGGATCGGTGGCTAGGTATCCTAAAAGGGTAAGGTTACAAGTTTTGAAGGGATAAATTAAGGCCATTCCGATGATTTGGTTATCAATTTCTGCTATCCATATTCTGTCTGGTTTGTTTTGGAGTTCGGTGGTGAGAATTTCGGGTGATATTAATTCGTTGGGAGGGAAGGATTGGGTATAAATTTTTAGGGCTTCTGTAAATTGTTTGGAGGGTATTTTTTCTAGGGGTTTAATTTGTAGCATGAGAGTTTTGGGGATGGGAGGTGTTTGATGAGGGGGAGAGGTTTTTTTATCACACAGAGGACACAGGGGAGGCACAGAGGAACACAGAGGGAAGAGGGAATTTGGAGGTTTTTTATGGGTTTTTGAGGCGGTTGGTTTGGGTGGGGGTTTCCCACCCTATTTTTTAAAGTAAAAAGTCGATGAATTTATCTAGTTTTTCGCTGTTTTCGGAGGCTGTTTTGTTGCCGAGTTGTCGGAGGGCTTTGACGTTTTCTGGGTTGACGTTATCGATGAGGGAAAGGGGGCTATGGTTGGGAATAACGCAGTTGATTCTGAGGTATTGTTCTGGTTTTTGGGTGGCGTCAAAGACTTGTTTAACTTGAAAGTCTACGGTTTCTGCAACGCCGGTCATTATGATGTTGATGAGGGGAACTACCCATTGAAGTTGTCCCCAATCTTGAACTTTTTGGTATTCGTAGGCTTCTTTGATGTCGCCGGTTCCGAGGGATAATACGACCATATCTTTTGCGGTGGGATTGCCGGTGCTGGGGTCGTTTAAATTGGGTTTTCTTTGTAGTTTGGTTCGGGCTTCTGCATAGGCGCAAAGGGTGGGGTTGTTGGCAAATACTCCTCCATCTATGAGGGGATAACTTTTGTTAGTCATGGAGGTAATTTTTGCTACTTCAAAAAAGGTTGGGGCGGCTGAAGTTGCTCTTGCTACTTCTCGAACAAGAAAGTTTTCTTCGGGATTTTTGATAGCATCATGTTGGGTAAAAAAGCGGGATCTACGAGCTTGAATGTCGTAGGCTGTTATTAAGCAGGGTTTGATTAGTTGGCTAAGTTTTGTGTTTGTAAAATATTCTTTTAAGACTTTTTCGATGTTTACGGAGTCGAATTTTTCATCAAAAATACCGTTTCCTGATGTGATTCTTTTACTGAGGGTAGTTGCGAAAATATCTTTGCCTCTATCTAGGTAAATATCGACGGCATTTTTTGCACTAAATAAAGGACGAGTGGGATTGCTGGGATCGGGAGTTAAGTAAAGACAGGTTAAGATTCCTCCTGTACTGGTACCGGCTATTAAGTCAAAGTAATCGGCTATTTTTGCGTTTTGATTGCCGGTGCGTTGTTTAATTTTTTCTTCTAAAACTACTAAAATTTGGCCTGGTATCACTCCCCTAATTCCACCGCCGTCTATGGAAAGAATACGGGTAAAACTAGACATATTTGCTGCTCCTGAAGTGGATTATTTATTTTGACTAATTTTAACAGACTACTTGGCAAGTTGAGAAATGAGGTTAATTTGCTTAACTCCTTTTAGAAATGGGGGGAAGGCGCTAGGAATAATTAGGTAAGGTTTAGTTGGCGAGCTAGAATCATATAGCGGAAAATATACTCAATGATTTCGATATAGTTTCTAGCGCTGGTGGGAGAATTTGCCCAGACAGTAATGCCATGATTTCGGATGAGTAGGAGGGGTACTTTTGGGGGGTTTGATGAAAAGGTTTTAGTTATTTCTTTGGCGATATCGGGAACATGGAAATGGTTGTCAAAAAGTGGCATTTCTATGTGGGGGTTTTCTTCCCAAATTCCTAAGCCTTTTAACATTTCAATGGAGGGCAATTTTAGGGTGTTTTTTTCTGTGAATCGGGAGATTATATTTGCTTCGATGGAGTGAACATGATAACAAGCTTTGGTGTCGGGAAAGCAGGTATATATTGCTTGGTGAATGCTGGTTTCTGCGGAGGGTTTTATGTCGTTGGTGGGTTGTTCTAGGATGGTTCCATCAAGGGCAATGCGAATAAAATCTTTTTCGGTTAATTCGCCTTTGTTTTTGCCGCTGGCGGTGATCCAAAAGCTATTATCATTGAGGCGGGCGGAGAGGTTGCCGGCGGTTCCTACCATCCAGTTTTTTTGATAAAAAAGGGCGGCGGCTTCGATGAGTTGTTGGCGTGGTTCTGAAGTCATTAGGGGTGAGTAAAGTCTGGAATAAGTTTGTTTTTTTTTGGAGGTTTTATCAGTTTCAAAAAACTATATTAAACTCAACTAAGTTGGTCTTTTTTGTTTAGATAATTGCGGATATCAAAAAAGTTATCCCAGGGAATATAGGGCTTTTTTCTGTCGTTTAAGTAGTGACTGAGCCGGTCGCGGGCAAATACTAATGATGCTTGCATTGCCATGTTTAAGTCGGTGACAGAATCTCCGATGGCGATTGTTTGTTGTGTGGGGTATTTTTCCATGATGGAGACTTTTGAAACTAATTCGTTTCCGGCTTCAAATTCTGATTTGACTTGTAAATATTCGCTGCTAGTATCAACATCGACGGCGTAGATGCCTTGGGTGCGATTTTTGAGGTCGCCTAGGACGGTTTCTACCATGCCTCGTAAGCCTCCTGAAACTACGATGAAGGGGATATTTTGGCTGTCAAGATAATCTAACATTTCTACAAAGCCAGGTCTGATTTTTTTTGTGCTGGTATATTCTAAGATTTCAGGATATTTTTCTGAGGGTATTGATTCTAGTATTTGTCTAACTCCTTGTCGTAAAGTTAGGCGTAGTTCATACATTTCTGGCATGAGTTTAGCGGAGAGTTCGGGACTGAATTTTTTTAACATGGCGACAAAGGTTTCTTCGGCGGTTATGGTGCCGTCAAAGTCACAGAATATGATTTTTTTAGGATGATTCATGGGTTAATTTTTTAGTTTTTTTGTGATTATTTGTTTCCCCATTTTTCGACAGCGCGACGGAGGGGGCCGGGGGGTAAGGTTTGGAGTTCAAAGGGTTGGTTTTGGTCTGCTTTTTTTAGGGCTTCAATGAAGGCTAGAACGCCGCTTGCGGGGTTGTCTGGGTGTTCCATGATGCCGGTGCCGGCGTTTAATATGACGTCGTTTCCATAGTCTGCTAAAACTTTGGGGACGATGCCGGGATGGATGCCGGCGGATGGAACAGGAAAGACGTTTTTTTGACGTAAAGAATCGCGGATTTTTTGTTCTTCTGTTGCTTCAAAGGGTAAGTTGCCATAGTGGGCTGGATATAGTACGGCATCGGTGCCTGTGTGAGCCATAAATGTGCCTAGTACAACTGAGTAAGCGAAGCCGTGATCGGGGGCTGCACAAAGGGCTCCGGCGAGGGCTGGATGGGTGAAAATGGGGACGTTTATTTCGGGGTGTGAGGTGAGTTGTTCTAGGGCAGAAAAACCGTAGGTTAGGGTGTTAAATAGTAGGGCATTTGCTCCTTCTTGAACGAGGCGTTTTGCCATGTCTAAGGGGTTGGAGCCGGTGACGTTTGTGGCGTATAAAACTGTGCGGCCGGTTTGCTGTTTTACTTGGTCTAAAATTTGTCTACAGGCTTTTAATCTTTGGAGGGTTGGTGCTGTTTCTAGGTTCCCCATTATTTCGTCGTCTTTGATGATATCTAGTCCGGCAAAGGCGACTTCTTTTAATATTTGGGCGTGGTCTTCTGCTGTTAGTCCCAAGGCTGGTTTAAATATTGCCATTATCAGGGGACGATTATCAATTCCTAACTGTTGACGGATGCCGGTGATGCCAAGTTTAGGTTTTTTGCCGTAGTTTTCTGGTAGTCTGACTGCGATAATTTTTGCCGGCCCTGCCATTGAGTATTTCCCAAAGATCATTGTTAATAAACTTGGGATGTCGTTTTCTATATTTGCGAGGGGAAAATGGATGGTGGCGATGTGGTGGCCGGTGCTTAGAGTGTGAATTTTTCCAACTTCGGCAAGGTGAGATTTTAAGGTGGTTTCGCGGTGAGAAAAACGAGCATCCCAGGTGCCGGCGGTTTGACCAAGGGCGATGATTTTTGATTGCCGGTTTGGGTCTATTTCGGCGGGAAATTGGTAATCTACTTCTAGGAACATTTAACGAATTGAGGATTGAGGTTTGAGAATGCCAGTTTTTTAAAACCGGGTTTTTGAATTTAGTTTATGTTTTTTGTAGGTGATATTTTGTTGACCAATCAATTTACAAAAGGTTGTAAAGTAAGTTGGATTTTGATGTTAGTTAAACGCTGGTTAGTCGGGTTATCTGAATTGGGGTGCCGGTGTATTCTGGTACCCAGCCTTCTGTACCAATGAAATATCGGACCGCTTTAATTTTGCGAGTTGATGTTAGATAAAACCAATGTTCGGTGCCGGCGGGGACGTTTATGTATTCTTCTGCTTGGACTGTTAATTCTATTTGGGAACCATCGGGACGGACAAAACCAAATACTCCTTCTCCGTCGATAATGTAGCGTACTTCATCATCAGCATGAGTGTGGCATTTGTCAAATTTTGAAAGCATTGTATCGAGGTTAGGAATGTCTGGATGGATGACAATTAAATCACGGGATTGATAGTTTTCTGTTTGTTTGAGTTCTTCAAAGTAATGGTCAAGGGTTTGTAAAAGTTGTTCTTTTTCTTCTTCTGTGAGAGCGTTTTTTGCTAAAAGAGTTTGACTTTCGGGACTTTTGCTGACTGGCCACCGGTTTAAGCGGATTTTTAAGGGTGCTAATTCGCTAGAAATTTTTTCAATATCTGTCTGGATTGTGCCGTTTTCTAATTGAAGAATTGCCATAGGAGGAATATTGTTGTGTGGTTAGGATGGATTGAAAGTTTAATCCATTAATGTAGTTTATCAAATGTTGGTTAATTTTGTTGTGGTGTTTTGGCCCAGCCTGACACAACCTCTACAAGTCAATGACAACTTGTTGTCACAATAATTTGATAGAGTAAGCTAAATTATATTCAAAAATGTAGGAAAAATTATCTAAAAGTTAATATTTTTTTAATGTCTAAAACAATAAGTATTAAAAATATGCTGGCAGCTTTAAATTTTTTGAGATATATTTATGCTAAAATCCTTAATTTTTTGCATCTTATGTTTACACATAAAACTTTGGATAAGAATAGAACAGATCGGATGATTGTTCTTGGGGTTCATGTTTCTGGAGTAATTGATTGCGATGTGAATCCGCTTTTGATGCCTCGTAGTCTTGCTGCCAAATATTTTAATTCTATTAAAGCACGGGAGGCCATTGAAAGTTGTATTAAACAAGCAAAGGATAATCCACTTCAGCGTCATATTCCTAATAAAATTAAAGTTCAAGTCAGCACGGCTGTTGGAATGGCAATTAAATCCGGTGAAGTTGATTCTATCATGGGTTTAAAAATATTTTTAGAAGCGATAAAGAAAGAAACAAGTTGTGTCGCAATGATTGGGTTTAGTTTTAAAGATAATCAGATAATTTATCTGTAAATCAGCAAAAATGGAAGTGAGGAGAAGTTTTTAAAGATAAATTATTTTCTCTGGTGTCGATGAGTTTGAGGTGGTGATTGCATCAATTTTTTATAGGGAGATATGATTGAGTAAAAGGGCTGGGCTGTCAAGTTTGGCAGGTCGTAGAAAGCAATGGCATCTTTTCTTTCTTTTAGGAGAGGAGGATTGTAGATAAACTACTTCGGGAGAGGGATGTAAAATTTTTGTTAGCTTAAATTAAGATAAAGAATTTTATAAAAATTTGTAGATAAGTTTTGGGATGGAAGTAGAGAAAGGTTTTTGTAACAATGGCTCAGACTGCTTTTGACAGTTTTTTACTGTAACGCTACATAGCTTTAAATGAGGCTCAATATCTGGTGATAGAGTATGTTAGTAAATTGATTTTTTGGGCTTGTTAAAAGGGCAAAAATCTACTCCCAAAGATAGTTAGCGACGATAGGGGTTTAACTTTAAGATAAAAATGTGATTGAAAAAAGTTGAGGAAAAAAAATGATTGAGAAACCAGGTACTTCTAAGGCTGAAGCTAATAAAAACCCTTTGATTGATAGCCAGACTGATACGCCGCATTATGACCGAGGAATAATTCCTGCGGAAGTGGCGGCACGCGAAGAACGGGAGGGGAAACAGTTTTTGCATACTCCTTCAAAGGAACATGATAAAGAAGCGCTAACGGATGATCAAACGAGTAGCGAAAGCATTGATACAACCAAAGGTTATACGGTTGATCAAGAAGGTTTGCTTAATAACTATGCAATTGAGCCGGAAATGTATATTAATGAACCGGGGGATTTGCGTGAAGAAAATAAACAATTGGAAGACGAACGTCGCAAAGAATTGGCGGAGTTAAATGAAGGTGAAGATGGTAAATTGACGATGGATGCAGACCGTCGTCATAGAGGACAAGGTGTGATTTAGTTGAGTTTTTGTTAAGAGTTTATGGGTTGCGCGTTCTTAGGAGGGCGCAACGTTTTTTTTAGATAAAATAGCCATGAAAGTAGAGAGCCAAACATAACTTTTTGTTAACAAAAAAAAGAAGAGGCGAAAGTCTTGCCTACTAAGACTTTGAGGTGAATAAATGAGGACACGCCTGCTTTGTGTCCCCAGATAAATTTACTCGTTCATATTGCGATAAGTGGCGACGGCGGAGGGTGAAATTCGGTTTAAGTAACGGAAAATCCAATACTTAAAGACGGTATCCAAAATCACGGGGAAGGTTGCGATAAATAAGAAGATAAATTGTCGGTTTTCAGGTAATCCTAAGTGCCGAGAAACCCCTTCTAAAATAACTTCCCAGCCGTGCGGAGAATGGAATCCAACAAAAACATCGGTAAATAAAATGATGATAAATGCTTTGGCGCTATCGCTGAGGCCGTAAATAATATCATCCATAAAAGATTTCAGGATTTCGATTTCGCGGCGGCTGTTTAGAAGTAAGATAATTACGCCTATACCGGCCAGAAGATCGGAGAAAACATTTTTAATGGCACTAGCGCTTTCGTGGCGAAACTCCTCGGCAATTTCATCAACTTTTTCTTTTATTCTTTCTTCTTTTTCTTCGGGAGAAAGTTTAGGAATTGTACCGAGAAGGATTTGAAATTCTAGCTTTTCTTGAAAGCGTTTGATTTCGGTAAAAGCTTCTTCCTCCATATCTTTATTTAAGAAAATTTCTACTTGCTTACCTTCCCGCAAATGGTCAATAATTGGGCCAACCAAGAAAGTTTTGGTAATTTGGTGTGTGAGGAGAGGAATTAAAATCACCAGCAAAATAAACTTCATGGAGACGACAGTTTTTGTCTTTGAACTCCGAAAGTTTTTCACAACTTCTTCTTCGGCTTTTGGGTCTAATTCTCGCTTAAGCCGGTCTAGGGTTCGCAAAATTGAACGGGGAAGAAAGCTAGTTTTATCAGATATGCTTCCTGTTCTTTTTTGAGGGGTACTTTGGCGATTAGAATCTAAACTTTGGGTTCGGCTACTGTTAAGATTTATCGCTGGGGCTGTGGTAGAAAAACCATTAGTAGATATGGTTGTCAGCGGTGCCGTGACTGAAGGAATTTCGGTGGTTGTTAGGGGTGCCGGTTCAACATATTTGGCCAAAACTTCATCAATAAAATTGAGTTTTTCTAAAAAAATTACGGCGTTATTTTGGTCTTTAGTAATATGGCCGTTATTAGTAATGGTGTCATTTCTAGTTTTTGATGAGGCAATTGAAGATAATCCTAAGACTGATCGGCTCATATTAAAAGCAGATAACTTTAGGCGTGCTTGATTTAAATATTTATTCAATTCGCCTTCAAAATATACCATTACACTTTCGGTGTAATTGCCAAATTCAGCAGAAATTTTATTGCCATTAAAATGTTCATTTTCTATAGCTTTAATGGCTAAAGCTGCGTCGTAAGCTTCATCCAGACTTCTTTCGGGAGTGTCAGAAATCCACTGCCCTGCGGCGCGGAAGTAGCTTTTGATATTTCTAAAATTTGGTGTTGTCATGCCGGCAGTTTGTCTGAAATTTTGTAATTGTAAATACAGCAAACATCACAAGCTTTTGATTTGTAATTGTTTTCCCTAAACTACAATTTTGAGAGAAAGCAATTGCTCAATAGCTTATACATTTATCTAAAAACCATCTTGAAAAGTTATTTCGCTGACATACCTTTTTTTGGGAAAAGGCAGAGGCGTAGTCTCAGAGGATTTTTTAGACAAAGTATTTTATTTTGGGTAGATGGTTATTATAGGCTTTTTTTACCGACTATGTATCCGACATGACAGGCAAATCAAAAACTCGCTAAACTCAACCTTAATGCCCGCAAATAAGCACTTGTTATGAGTACCATAACTATAAGCCTGTTTTTAAGCATTTTGCTGTTTAAACCCTTCATTTTTTGACAAAAACTACCGTGCGGACTGATTCTATTTGGATTACTGGCCCTACTCAAAGCGGCAAAACCAGCCGTCTTGTTGAGCATTTTTGCGTTTTGATGCAAGAAAACGTTGTTACTGAATTAGGAAATATTTCCGAAAAACACCAAAAAGCTAATGTTTTACTGCTGTCAAAAACACCAGCTATTTTAGTTTTTGCGGCTAATGGTTGGGTGGAATTGGCAGATCGTATTGCTTTACAAAGCGGTGGTAAATATCCGATTCAAACGACAACACCGCTGCGATTTTTTCGGGATGAAGTTATTTTATTTTGGCCGCTATTAATTGAAAGGTTAAATTTGCCATCAAAGTTTCCCATACGTTTGCGTCCAGAAACCGAACAACAATTAGCTACTAACCTTTGGCGGGCAGATTTGGATAGTGGTTTGTTGAGCCAAGAAAGTCTTAATGAGTCTCGTTTAGTCCGTCGTTTACTTGACTTAATGCAGTTGGCTTCTGCTAGCGGTACGCCGATAGAAGATATCCCAATTATTTTAGAGCAAGGAATTACAGAAGAGAGTGGTTTTTCTACTACAAATACTGATTGTTTTGCTTGTATGGGTAAGGTGTTGGTACAGTGGCGGCGGTGGTGTTTAGAGCGTAGTTTGTTGACTTATGGGATTATTTGTGAGCTTTATTGGCGTTATTTATTACCAGATTTAACGTATCAAAAACATTTGATGAGCCGGTATGAGGTGGTGTTAGCGGATGATGTGGATGAGTACCCGGCAATTACTCGTAATTTATTTGAATTATTGCTAGATAATGGGGCGCGGGGATTGTTTACTTTTAACCGTGATGGTGCGGTTCGTTTGGGATTAGATGCTGACCCTAATTATTTGGCTGGTTTGGCGGGCAGGTGTGTAGTAGAAAAGTTAAATCCTCCTATTAATAATGTGGGTTTTTTGTTGGGGGAAACCGTCCTTGAAAAAGTTTTAAATATTTATAATTATCAACCAGGTTTAATTACAGATACTTCTTTGAGTTTAATTCAAGATGTAGCTCGTTCTCAGTTGCTTCGCCAAACGGCAGATGTAATTATTAATGCTGTTAAATTAAAACAAATTGAACCGAAAGAAATTGCAGTAATTACTCCGGGTTTGGATGCTATTGCTCGTTATAGTTTGATGGAAATTTTATCTAAAAATGATATTCCTGTTGAGCCTTTGAATGAGCAAAGACCTCTGGCTAGTTCGCCTATGATTAGGGGATTGTTGACTCTTTTGGCTTTGATTTATCCGGGGTTGGGCCGGTTGGTAGAAAGGGATGCGGTGGCTGAAATGTTGGTGGTTTTAAGCCGGCAATCGGTGGATAAAACTCTGAGTTTTTTTGGAGAAGAAACTTCAGAAGTTATGCAGTTTGAGCCTAATTTAGTGATGGCAATTGATCCGGTTAGGGCCGGTTTGTTGGTGGATCATTGCTTCCATCCTGATCCAGAGTTTCCGCGTTTGTTGCCGGTGACAGAGTTTCCACGTTGGGATAGATTAGGCTATCGGGCAACAACAGCTTATGAGGAAATTTTAAAGTGGATAGAGAAGCAAAAAAATCAATTACAAAAGGGAGATATTCCTAGCTTTGTTTCCGTTTTAAATCGAGCTATTCAAGAATTTTTATGGAAAGGTGATAATTTACAAATTGAGCAGGTAACTGCTTTGCGGGAATTAATAGAAATTGGTCAACATTATTGGCAGGTTGATGAACGTTTACAGCAAGTTGAACCGCAGGATTTTTTGGCTGCACAAGTAAAGGTAGAAGAGTTTATTTTGTTGTTGCGGCGTGGTTCTATTAGCGCTAATCCTTATCGGGGTTTAGAAATTTGGCCGCCGGGGGGCGCTGTGACTTTGGGGACAATTTTTCAGTATCGTTTTAATCGGCGTTTTCATCGTTGGCAATTTTGGTTAGATGCGGGTTCGCCTTTGTGGGGAAGTAGTGGTGAGGCGGCACGTTTTGGCTATGCTTTGTTTCAAAAAAGTTGGAATGGTCGAAGTTGGATGAGTGAGGATAAATCGCGGGAAGATGAGGCTCGTTTGCGGCGTATTTTGTTAGATTTGTTGTGTCGTGCTGGGGAAAAAGTTTATCTTTGTCATAGTGATTTGGCGGTAAATGGCCAAGAGCAAACCGGCCCGCTTTTAACTTTGGTGAATGCGACTGTGCGGATGAATTCACAGAAGTAAGGATGATAAAAATTTGTTGATTTTTTAAGTTTTTAAAAACTTTGTTTGAGATAAAATAGTTTTTTTTGTTTCAAATTAATAAGTTTTTAAAGTATTTTTACAGTAAACTACTGATTTACAAAAATGGCCGATTTTTAATCAGTAGTTTACTGTAATGTATTCCATCCATAGAAAGGTTCATTAAACCGGCCAGAACGTTATAAATTGGCAGGAGTCATTAGCAACTATTGCCAGTTTTTCCAATCTTCATTAAAAATTGAAGTATTCGGAAAAGCCGTCGGATTTCCACTTGCATCTAAACGTTTTTGTAGCTCTTCCAGTTGCGATTCTTTAAAGGGAAGTTCATCCACAAGCTGATAAGGCATGACATTATTTTCTAATGCAAAAGCTGCTGTTACTCCCGCCGCTGCACCACTCGACCATTCAAAGGAATGAATGCGATAAGCTGCGGCGGCAATATGGCTAGTGGCGATGCTTTTTCCGGCGACCAACATATTATCAATTTTTTGCGGAATCATCGCTCTTAATGGTATTTGAAAAGGATAAGCATTCGGATCTGCGCCACGACGTTCTCCTTCGCGTTCTGTATTCCCCGGCGTCTCCGCAGGATAGTTTTGCATACAAGGGTGAAAATCAATTGCATAGTGACCAATTCCCACTGAATCAGGGAATATTGTTGCACGAGTTCGGGGTTTTAAATCTTCGACAGAAACTAAACCTGTAATGATAGCGGGAATTTGCAAACCGGCCATTCCTACCCACAAATCTCGATACATTTCTGGGTCTAAATTGCTGCGATACCATTCTTGGCGAAAGTCTTTTCTGGTAATATCAATTTCCGACACCATAAAGCCTTCGGGGTTGCTGATACCAGGCCGGCCAATAATACGTCGGCCTTCGCGCATATAGGGGTATTTAGAAAGTCCGTGTGCGGTTCCCATTGGAGAATCAAAACCGCTGAGATAGCGATTATTAGGATAGGGTTTTTTGACGTTATTTCCTAACTGTGAATCAGTAGTGCCGGCCACCAACCAATAAAAATAACCAATCGCTTTTTCTTCGGCTTTTCTGAGCGCTTCTGTCCGTAATCCTCCCATCCAATTACCGGTATTTAATTGGCCGGTTTCTTCCAATTGTTCACGGCTAAAAATGAGGTTATCTTTAGAAGTTCCAGGCCGGTAATCATTGCCCCAAGTCCAGTTTTGCATGGAAATATCCCCCGGATAAATGGGATATTGTTTTGGATCGGCGGGTCGTTTTTCATCTGGTTTCATACTCCAGATTTGACGATAGGAAAACACCAGCGGAAAACTGGCTAAACGTTGTAATTCATAGCTGTAATAAGGGGCATATTGTTCATAAAAAGTAGGCAGTTTATAGGTCTGCGGTTCTTCCGTTGCTTGCATAGCAAAGGTATAGGTAAACCCTTGGGTGCAATAGGGGTCGCCGGTGGTGCTAGAGGAGGTTGGTTCTGCGGCAGATCGGGGGTCAATTCCAAGTTTATAAGGTACATCAGCAAGGGCTATTAATTCGCCGGTTTCTGTTGCATCTACGACATACCAAGGCGTTGTTGCTTGACGATTTGGCGGCGTAAAACGGATAATATTTTTGTCAAATCGACGCGAATTTTCATAGCGATAAGCGTCTTCAATGGTTTGAGAAAGCGGTTCCGTATTAATTGGAGGAGTGCCTTGTGCCGGTTGGTGTTGAATAGCAATAGCGGTTTTTATTTGTTTGCCATCGCTGCTAATTTGTAAATCCTTAATGACGGTGTTAGGATACCATTTCAAATTGCCCTTACCACGACTTTCAGCATCTTTAAGAATATCAAAAAGCAATTTGTGACCATCATAAGGCATAAAACACGATTCGCTTACCCAACAACCACCAGGATTAAGTCGTCCATATTTTTCTTCAATTTGTTTGCGAAATTCTAAATATCCACGCGGATAAAATAACAAACTTCTTTGAGTGCGTCGTTCATCAAGAGCAGAGGTTCCTTGGGCAGAAATTTGCCCACCTACCCAATCAGTAATTTCTGTTAAACAGACTGTTTTTCCTGCTAATAAACCTTCATAGGCAGTTGCAGCACCGGCCAATCCCCCACCGGCCACTAAGATATCACAAATTTCGTCTTTATCGGGTGTGCGCGGAGGAGTTGCACCGGCACTTGGAACCAGAGAACTTAGCCATGTTAAGCCAAGAATAAGGCTAGTTAGAGATTTATTCTTTGACATTAGACGTGATAACTTGATCATAGAAAAGTGGGAAATAACCAATGAGTTTACTGTTAGATAATTGCTGAGATGGCTATCTGTTGTCAACGTTACATTCTGGACTATACTGGTGTATTTTTGAAAGATCCGCCAATAAAAAATTAATAAAATCAGCCCTATAAAAAATCACACTACACCCTCCAAATGTTTTATAAAATATGCTAATCATTTGCTTAGCGCTACGCGAGGTAAGCGACTAAGACTTGCTATTTTACTGCTAGATATGTGGTTATACAAATCATACATTAAAACCACTACAAAAAAATTAACACTATCATAAATCCTAACACAATAAATTTTAATTATGATAAAATAAATAAAAATTCAAATTAATAAAAATGAATACAGCAGTCAAAGAAAATCAACTCAAAAAAAGGCTGAAAAGTGGAGAATTTGTGATAGGAACATTTGTAAATTGTGCCTATCCAGCCTTCATAGAAATTTGCGGAATAGCCGGTTTTGATTTTGCTGTAATTGACATGGAACACGGCCCCTTACATACCCTTGCAGCAGAAGATTTATGTCGCGCCGCAGACTGTAGCGGCATTGCACCAGTAATCCGTGTTCGTAAAAATGATGCCCCGCAAATTCAACGAGCTTTAGATATTGGTAGCGCCGGCGTACAAGTACCCCAAATTGAAACAAAAGAAGACGCAGAAGCTGTTATTAAAGGCGCAAAATATAGCCCTTTGGGTGCAAGGGGTTTATCTTTCAATACGCGGGCCGGTTTATATACAAGTGCCGGCACACAAATCACCGAACAACTAAACAAAAATTCCTTAGTTGTTGTTCATGTAGAAGGGAAAGTAGGCGTAGAAAACTTAGAAGAAATTGTTAGTGTTCCTCACATAGATGTTATTTTTCTTGGCCCCTATGATTTATCTCAATCTTTAGGAATGCCGGGGCAAGTAAGGCACCCAAAAGTATTAGAATTAATGCAGAAATCTATCAAAATAATCCGTAATTCTGGTAAAGCTGTTGGCACGTTTGCAGACAACCCAGACACAGCAAAACACTGGATTGATAACGGTGTTCAATACATTGGTTTAGGTGTAGATGTCGCTATTTTTTTAAAAGCTTGTCAATCTTTAGTTAAGGCCGTTCGTTCATAAATTCTTGTTTTGTAGGTTGGGCTCAAAAAGGAAACCCAACCCATTCCACTCATAAATCAGCTTAAGGAAACCCATCTTTACCATAACTTGACACATTTTGTAGTCTATTTAACGACAATTTTATAATTTTCGTTTATACTAAAAGAAAGATACCCAATTGAACCCAAGCTAAAGCAGGGATCAGAGCTAAAAGGAGAAAAAATTATGCAAACGCTATGGGGATCGCCAAATTTAGATTATGCGATTAGTTTTGCTTTAGAAAGAGTAGATTCTATAAAGCTAGAAGAATTTAAACAGTTTTTTGCCGATATGCCAATTGATCCTTACATCAAAGGCAAATATCGTTCGAGGCGCTTATCTCGTTTTAAAATTGCCGGTGAACACCTCATAAAACTGCCTCACGGATACCTATTTCAACCAAAAGAATATAACCCCTTACTGGGAGATATTAAACGAGAATTCGCTGAATTAGACGACCAACTAATAGCCCTAGATCAATTTCAAAAACTAGTTTTTGAATTCAGCGAATATTGCAAAATTCCCCCCGGAATTGACATCGGTGTGCATCAAATTCGCACAAGTTGTTCCCCGGCAAACTTTGGCAACCCCGCGCCAGAAGGCATACACCGCGACGGTTGCGATTATATTGGCATTTTTGCTGTAGATCGCCACAATATCCAAGGCGGCGAAACCCACCTTTATAAACAAAAACGCGACAAACCTATGTTTAACAAAGTTCTCAACCCAGGTGAACTTTTGTTAGTAAATGACCGAGAATTTTTTCATTTTACTACCCCCATCAAGCCTATTGAAAATGGTGAAGGAACACGCGATGTTTTCGTCTTAACTTCCCCCAGCCTTTTTACAGAAATGTAGATTTTTATCTTCTAGGCTAAGTCTAGGAATATTTACAGAGTTTTTCAAATCACTATGCTAATCGAAAAACCCGGTTTCTTTTAGATTCCGGGTTTTTAAAAACTTGTAGTTCTCATAAATCAAACCCGTTATATCAACTTGTATATTTTGAAATTAATCAATATTGAAAATTTTACAATTTACCAAATAAGGAGAATCAAAAGCTGTCATTTCTCCGGCTTTTTTCCCTGGAATAGGAAACAACCTCGCTGAAAGTGGCTTATCCAATTTAATCGCTAAACTTGCCACATCTAACAAAATAGCCTGCAATTTTTCAATTGAAATATCACCGGGAAGCGGAACAGTATCTAACCCACAACCACAAACAGCGGAATATAATAGTAAATTTGTTAGATTATAACATCCTTCATTTGCTCTTTCTGCTAATCCCAAATCTTCACACACCGGCAACATCAAACCTGAATATCCACATAAACTTACCGGCACTTTTTTTAACACTTTTGTAATCATTGCAGAAATTGCCAAAGTCCCCGGACTTCCAAATTTTCCTAATCCCAAACTTTCATAACTATAGGCAATACTTGAGTTTCTATCTAAAGCCGGTGCCAAAGAAGAATCTATACCGGTGAATTTTATGTTAAAATTTTTAGAAATTTCCCAACAAATTACTTCAACTTTCTTTAAATTTTCCGTAAAAATCTCAAGCAAAAATTTTTCCGTTTCTTCAAAAGTTGGAGATATCAAAAAAGCTTCTCTTGCCAAATCTCCACACTCTAAACCAACAGAAAAAGATAAAATTTTCCCATGATAAGAAACCGGAAAAAATGGAACGCCCGCCGGACAATTTGCCCACGCACAAAATCTAAAATTACCATACCCTCCCGGTGTTTCTTCGGCAATATCCTTAATAGCCATTGCCGAAGCTTTAATGTTTTCAAAAATTAATCCTTCGACGTTATCCCCCATTTTACTTGAGCAAAATATAATAGAACTATTGCTAATAATTTTTGGGATTAAAGCTATATTTTCGTAAGTATCAGCATAACCAATATTAAAAAAACTTACCCCTAAATCCTTACAAATATCCTCAATTTTTTGAATTTCTTTAATCACTTGATCTGGCGAAACTCCTCCTAAATATTCTTGCCAAGAATTCGTAGCAATGCGAGTAGTTTGTACCTCATAACCGTTTGATTCCAAAAAAAGCTTTGCCTCTTGGTTAAAATTTGCAGCAAACTTGATGCCCGCTTCTGCATCTTTAAACGAAGATAAAGAAAAGCCGATTGTGATTGTTCTAATTTTCATAATTATTAATGATTTTTATTTAACAAAACTCCATCATTCCAACTCATCGGAATAGTTGCCAAAAAAGAAGATCCAGCCTCTTTATTTTTAGCGCTTTCCGCATCCAAAGCATTCACAACTTTATGATAAATATCCTCAGCTTGTTGTGGAGAATTGCCAATACTTGTTAACCCCAACTTGCCAAATTCCGACAAACAACCCATCAAATGAAACACCGTTCCTGTTTGTGTACTGCTATCAAAATGTAACTCATGGGCAGCAATAATATCCATCAAATCATTTGGTAATAAACCTCGATAGCTATCTTTTTGTAAATTATCAGTTGCCATATAATACTTTTCTCGTCCTTGCTGACTATAAAAAAGGCCGGTGGCGCTTTCATAACGCCCATTTGTTAAAAATTTTAACGTCATAAACGGATGTGTTGTGCCGCCCTTTCTCAAATTAATTTCTATCGCTTGAATATCCCATTTATTATCCTCTTTACGCACTGCAATAAAATCTACTCCAAACCTTTCTAAAGCCCCTTTTGCTGCTAAAACTTTCCCAACTTGCACACCCAATTCTTGCAATTTTAAACGATAACTTTCATCAGCAGGAAACCGGCATCCCAAATAAACTTGACCATCTGGGCCCCCTAAAATTTGATCATGGGTAGATAAAATTTCTACCTCTCCATTGGGGGCAATTCGTCCTTGGACACTCGGAGAACGCTTTTCTTCACCTTCAATAAACGCCTCAACAATAGCACCTAGTTCAGGAATTTTGCTACTAAAATTATCCCAGGTTTCTCCTGTTGATTGAAACCTCAAAAATGGGAAAGAATCTCGAATAACTTGCACAGGATTTATTGAATTTATATCACCCAAGGGCGTTAAATCTAAAATAGCATTTCCTTCTCCAGAAAAACCTTCATTAAGCTTAACAACCATCCGTTTTAAATGCGGTTCTTTTTGCCATAATTCCGCTGCTACTTCTGCCAAATCATCAGCATTTTTTACCAATTTGCTGCCATTTGGTAAAGGAATTCCGCACTCATTAAAAATTTCTCTGGAACCGCTTTTTGTTCCCCAATAAAGTAAATGTGGTGCGGCTGCTAATAAAGGAATATTTAAGGTTACAGATAAGGCTTCTTCTAAATGAGTAGAATTATAACAAATCATAAAAGAACGGGCCGGTCGCAACGCTTGACGAATTCTTTCAATTAAGCGCGGACGTTCTAAAATTTTCTCAGATAAAGGTCTCGGAGAAGCATCATAAGTGCTTAGCAATAATAACCTTTCTCTGGCATGAGAAAAGGGAATTCCTGGCAATAACTGTAAATAATAATCAATTACACTAGGATGTAAAGGTTGAGAAGTAATATAAACCAAGCGCGTTTGAGGGTTTCTCAATCTAATTAACGAAAAAAGCAACCTTTCTTCATAATGATTTACTCCATCAATTTTCATCATTTCTCGTTGATCTAAAGTTACAGAAGGAATAACTAAAATATCTGCATCACTACGGTCAAATAAATCAACTGTTTGCCATCTATCACGCAATTGACTTTGTAAAGTTAAAAATTGCTGATGTTGTTTTTCTAAGTCTATAGGCTGTACTTTCATACGTTTATCTCTTTGAGAGAACCTTTAATTTTAATATTGTACAAAAGTCTGTAACTTAACTGCTACAATCGTCACATTTAGAAACATTTATTTGATCGGATATTTACAATTTTTTTTGGAAAGTAATAACTCCTATTCCTCCGAAAAGGGAACCCAAGTATAAAAAATTAACCGAAGCCACAAAAAAGACCTATTAATACTCAAAGGACTATTTAAAACTCACAATAAAAGTCTAATATCAAACTAAGTAAATAACCAAATAATTTATATTTATCCTACAAAAGTAGATTTGTAAATTGGTGATTCTTAATCAAATCAAACTACAGTATTTCTCATCAAAATTAACCCAAAGTGTACATCCAACCATCCCGTCCACAAATACGCACAATACCATCCCAAATAACCGGCGTAGACTCAAACGAAACCCCAGGCTTAAAATGCTCAGCCTCCTCTACAATTACCTTTACATAATCACCCTTAGAATTGAGCACAGAATTTTTATCACCTTTCTTTCCTTCTTCATAAAAAATATTAAACAAATAAACCCCATTATAAGTCCCCGAAATCAACTTATTACCATCAGTAAAAATAGGCGTAGAAATAGAAGCACCAATTCGCTTTTTAAACACAATCAAAGGTGTATCATACTCCCGATTTAATAAAGGGCCCTTAACCTTTTGACCCGTAATCATTTTTTGAGAACCAATATAAAGATAACCATCAATAGCATTTGTTGCAAACAAAGCCGGCTCATTTTCACTACGATATTCATCATTAATAGAAGCCGTACCAATCACACCACCTTGCCAATCAGAAAAACCCACATTTCCAGTTGGTAAAAACCACTCTACACTATCCTCTGGTTTCTTTTGAGGATTTAACTTCAAAACCCCACCATTCCCCGGAATATATTGTTTTTCAATTGCACAAAACAACTTTTCATCCTTAGAAATTACCACCGAACCATCAATATCAGACCCCGTATAAAAATCCCAAATAATCTTTTTTTCAGGAATACTAATCCCATAAATATGACCAGAACCGGCCGCAAAATAAATCTTATCTTTAAGACGGGCCGGTGAAGACTCTGCCACCAAATTACCCCCATGACGGCTAATATCAGGCGTCTCATAAAGCTTCACTTCCCCCAAAACCTTCGGCTGAATTAAACCCTCTTTCTTCTCAACCACATGAGTCGAACGATTCAAAAAATAACCAATTCCATTTTCCCCAGCATTAAAAATCATATCCCCCAAATCAATAGCACTACTATCATTATCCCGACTATAACTATCAGTACGCCGAATATTTAACTTCCAAATTTCCTTACCCGTTCTAAAAGAAACCGCCCTAAAACTTGGCACCGGCCCCGCCATACCCACAGAATTTCTCACACCTAACCGGCTACCCTGTAACACCACAACTCGATTATCTTCTTTAGCCGTTTCATCAATATAAATAGTCGCCGTTCCCTTAATAATATCATCAAACTTATAGCGCCATACCACCTGATTTGTTTCCAAATCAATCTTCCTCAAACTATGATCAAAAGCCCCAATAATTAAATACAACCTCCCTCGATCTTTCACCAAAGTAGGCTGTCCCGTCCACCCAGCACCACTCCACGTCAAAAACCCCCGAAAAGCCGTTACCCCACTTCCCAACTCAAAACGATTTAACTGCTTTAAACTTTTGGGAATACCCCGCCCATAAAACCGCCGTTGATCATTACCCAAAAAAGTCGGAACTAATAACTCCGTTTCTGCCTTAATTTCCCCTACAAAACTTTTAACTTGCTCACTTACCTTTTCCAACAAATTTTTATTGTCAACTCCATCAATAGCAATAACTTCTTCCTCACTTTGACCCACAAGTTCCAACTGTTTTAATAACACCGGCCCCATCGCACCAGCTAACATAAACTGCAAAAAATATTTATTAAAATTGCGTCTACTTAAAGTCATAAATTTATAAAAATAGCTATACCCTCATCACCAAAATCTTAAAATGCCCACCACAACTTATTCTTAAAAAATAAATAACAGTGGGCAATAAAATCATAATTTAAACTCTTCAACTACCTGATCAAGCGCCACCGCATGAGAAGCCTTAAACAACAAACAATCCCCCTCAGAAACAAACGATTTTAACCGAGATAACAAAGCTGATTTAGCCTCCGGGCCGGTGTTAACAAATACCTCCACAACCGGCACACCAACAGCACCCCTAGCCATCGCATTTGCCTCCGCCTCATCAGCCAAAATAAACAAAGCATCCAAATTTAAATTCTTCACCGTTTCCCCAATTTGTTCGTGAAAAACCAACGAACAATCCCCCAACTCACGCATCGTACCCAACACCGCAATATGCCTTTTTGCAGAAGTTTCAGCCAGCAAATATAAAGCCGCCTTCATCGACTCCAAACCAGCATTATAACTCTCATCCAAAATCACCACATCCCCAGGCAAATCATAACGCTTTGCCCGACCTTCCGGCAAAACCACCGGCACTCCTTTTTCCAAACCTTCCCAACCTATTCCTAACACCTTCGCCACCGCCAAAGCCGCCAAATAATTACAAGCATTATGCCGGCCGGCCAACGGCAAAACAAACTCTCTCTCCTCAACCTTCAACTTTTCGCCATCAACTATTGAACCTTTGACATCACCTCCATCCAAACCATAACTAACCGTTTTTCCCTGCCAAACCGTAGCCGCCGTCGCCATCAAAAGCTCATTATCCTGATTTAAAATCGCCGTACTAGTAGAAGGCATTTCTGCCAATAACTCACACTTAGCCTTAGCAATTGCCTCCACCGAACCCAACAACCCAATATGTGCCGTACCAACATTAGTAATCACCCCAATAGTTGGTTCAGCAATTTCTGCTAATTCCGCAATTTGACCCGGCCCCCGCATTGCCATTTCCACTACGGCAAAAGAATGCTCACTAGACAACTCTAATAAAGTTTTCGGCACCCCAATTTCATTATTAAAATTTTGCTGAGTTTTTAACACCTTGCCCTGAGTTTCAAGAACCGCAGAAATTAATTCCTTAGTTGTCGTTTTGCCAAAAGACCCCGTAACCGCAATCACCGGCACAGAAAACTGTCGCCGCCACCACTTCGCAATAGCCTGATAAGCTTTCAAAGAATCCTTAACCACAAACTGCGGAATTTTCACCGGCAACTCATACTCAACAATCACCGCCACAGCACCTTTAGAAACCGCCGCCGGCACAAAAGCATGACCATCAAAATTTTCGCCCCGCAAAGCCAAAAACACCTCCCCCGCACTTAGACTGCGCGTATCCGTACAAATTCCGGTGGCCCTAATTTCTGCAAAATCACCCACATCAATTGCCGGTGTTAAATCAAGAACAGCGCTTAATTGACCAAGAGTAGCGGAAAAAGTCATATCAGTTTGATAGCAATAAGTGACAATTAGCTTTTTAGGTTTAAGGCCCAAAACTTAACTAATTTTAAGCAAATCGAGCCTAAAATTTAACTCAATCGAGTTATCAAACCGATTTTATCTCATAAACTCCTCCACCATTCCCAAGCTTTTCAAATTTAAATTTCCAATCCCACTAGCATCTCTACAGCTACCAGCCCGAAACTAACCACCAATTACCTTACTTATCTCTACCCTTATAAAAACTCCTCAAAGCTTTACCATACGGGATTTCACAGAATACTAACTCAAAGGCCCGAAAAAATTTACCAGAAATGTATAAATCAACGCCTTATCTTTACCGATTCTTCACCTAAAGCTTTGAAACCAAGTGTAAATTAGAAAGTGTAACCAAACAAACACCGCTAAACTCCGTAGAAAATTAATCAACCCTAGTCATCAGTTTTTGTGCTTTCAGTCCAACAACTAAGCTTTAAAAGCTGATAGCAAATTAGTATCTAGGGTTAATCAAAAACCAAGTAAACGGATCTAACACAAACAAACTAAAAACTTAAAGTATAAAAAGATACAACCACTTTCCTAAAAACACCGTGATTCTACATAGAGGTTAAAACATCAATAAAACAACCATTCACCCAAAACCCATCTACTTCCAGTATGCCAATACGATATGTTAATCAAACTAATTTTGTCCCCATTATTTCTAAAATACCTAAACATTTCACCCAAATTTATCCCATAAAACAAACAAATAACAGCCAATAAAACATAAGGAGAAAAAAACCATCATTTATCCGTTAAAAACTAAAAAATATCCTCCAAAAATACGCCATACTACTCGCAAAATTTTGTAAATAGCCACTCGAATTTAACAGAGGAGGCATCCACCCAAACCCAAACGCTCATCGGGAAGTGAAGAGGAACAAATGCAAACCTTATTAGACCAATCCCATAGACACAGTAACAATCCTGACGAGCAAATTATTTATAATCATTTGCTCTCCTGTGTAGAAACAGAAACACCAGGACAACTCATAGAACGATTCCGTACCTTATTTTTTGAACCTTGGAGCTACCCCGACCGCTCCATAGCAGCCGCCGTCGAAAAACTTGCAGCCTCAAAACAAGCCGACCAAGAATTCAAATTTTTACTAAATCGTTCTTGCCACATTTTAATTAACCGCTGGCAAATGCAAACACAACTGCATTCAGCCATCCCCCAACTAATAGAACTATTTGAAGGTAACAGCAGCAACAGCAACCTCTACTCCTTCCATCCCAGAGGAACAAGAAGACTCCACGAACTCGTACATCTGTTCACCAAAACTGAACACTACCTAACACTGCGCCGCCTCGTTCAAGTTATCAGCCAATCCCCAGAAAATACAAATGTCTCAGAAACCAAACCCCTTGGTAGCTTAATTCGTCGGTATCCGTATTTATACGAACACTGCCTCCTCAGCGAAGGCAGCAGCTACGAACATCAACAAATTGTCCGCAAAGTTCAAACCACCCGCCAAAAGCAATTTGAAATCAACTTATCTCAATATGTAACCTATCAAGTTCGGCGCTCTCAACTAGCCCGCAAAGGAGATATAAACACAACAAAATTAATCCAACCAGTCAACAATCCCACCCTATTGAGTGACAGAGAACTTTACGGTGCATTAAAACAATTTGTCGGTAAAGTAGAAGGCTCTTCTACCTACCGTGATTTAGCCCAAAGCTTCCTCACCCATACAAGCCAAACCCGCAGTTACGGCGCTTTCAAAGACGAACTTTTCGACTACCTCCGAACCTCCATTGATTCGGGCTACGGTAAACGCCAATTTAATGACCGGCTTTATAAACAACTTAGCAACACCCTACCCCAAAGCGATAACCAAAAACTCAGCGATTTCTTAATCGTAAGAACCTGTAGTCAACTACTTAACTTTTTAATCGTTGAAAGTTCTCAAAGACCAAACCACTTTATATTAATCGACTTAGTTTCCAACATTGGCCCCACTCAAACGACCGGCCTACTCCTCAAAATAGTCCTCGTCTGTCGCAAAGTTAAACCCTACCTAGAACGTCGCTTTGCCATTTTATTTAACCACTACGAGTCCTCAACCCGCGAGGCCGTCCACTGGTTAGTTAAATCCCTAGAAAACGCCAACATCGCCCTTAGTACCAACTTTGGCGCAGTTGATCTTTCCTTTATTCGCTAAAACCGGCTCCTTTATTGAGGGCCGAGTTCTTTTGCTTATCCTATAGGTTTTTTCTATTCTATAAACAATCATTATCAAATTCCAACAAATAATCAACTCTTTTGCCAATGGTGGCTTTATGTTAATCTAGTTTTCAGTCTAAAATTCTGTTAATCCATCGAGCGCATGGCTAACGCCACGCAACCTCTAGCGGACATCAACAGCAAAATAATCAAAAGCAAACAACCACTTTACCTCTCATTTCCAAGGAGTAAGAATGAGCCAAGTTGTAGTAGGAGAAAACGAAGGAATTGACTCGGCTTTGCGCCGATTTAAACGGCAAGTTTCCCGCGCAGGCATCCTCGCTGATGTAAAAAACCGCCGCCACTTTGAAACTCCCCTCGAAAAGCGCAAGCGCAAAGCAAGTGCCGCTCGCCGGAAAAGACGTTTCCACTAAAAATATATTAATCTAAACTGCCGGTTTTTAGCTTCAAACGTTTGATCTTCGGTAGTTTTTAAGATTTTTAAATATTTCCGATCCAAGCGGGTTTTGCACAAGAATGGCAAAATCCGCTTGTGTTTTATAAGAGGCTATTTTTTGACAATTAAAAGCCTTTGCTGCTAAGGGCCGACGTTAAACGCCTGGCGAAATTCGATAGGATTACAATATGAATCTAAAATCCTGCTGTTTGTGGGAGGTTAAAACTTGACATCCGATTTCAAATTCAACCCCCAATTACCCTTAAATAACACCGGCGACCTCGACAGCGCCATTGATAGCGTTTCAGAAATTCAAGCAGAACTTAACTACAAACAAGCAAAAGACTCCCTACGGGAATTGGTGACAAAACTTGACCTCTCTGCGGCGGAAAAAGCCGGTTTAGAAACAGAAATTCAAGCCTTAGAAACAACTCTCGACAAACTCAACCGCCAACAAGTTCAAATTGCTGTTTTTGGCATGGTAGGAAGGGGAAAATCATCTCTTCTTAACGCTTTACTCGGTCAAGAAATTTTTGCCACCGGCCCCATTCACGGGGTCACAACTAATGCACAAGCAGGTCAATGGAATGTTAATAATAATCCCCAATCTGCGGTTACTTATCGTCTTTCTCAAATAGAACTTATCGATACTCCTGGTATTGATGAAGTGGACGGAGAAACCCGCGAAATTTTGGCAAGAGAAGTAGCAGGAAAAGCCGATTTAATTATCTTTGTAGTGGCCGGTGATATAACCAAAGTCGAATATCAAGCTCTTTCGCAATTGCGGGAGGCCGGTAAACCAATGATTTTAGTATTTAATAAAATTGACCAATATCCTGAAGCCGACCGGCTTGCCATTTATCAAAAAATCCGCGATGAAAGAGTCCGCGAATTATTATCTCCTGATGAAATTGTCATGGCTGCTGCTTCTCCCTTGCTTGCCGAAATGGTAAAAAGGTCTGATGGTAGTAGGGGAGTAAAATTAACACGATCTAGCCCTCAAATTGAGGAATTAAAATTAAAAATATTAGAAATTTTAGACCGGGAGGGTAAATCTTTAGTAGCCCTTAATTCCATGCTTTTTGCCGGCGAAGTCAATGAACAAATTATCCAAAGAAAACTCACACTCCGCGAAGAAACTGCCAATAAAATTATCTGGAATTGTGTTATTACCAAAGCAGTTGCTATTGCCCTGAATCCCATTACTGCGGCTGATTTATTCAGCGGAGCAATAATTGATGTAGCAATGATCTTGACATTATCTAAACTTTATGGTTTAGAAATGACCCGCACCGGCGCACTAAATTTATTACAAAGAATTGCCTTAAGTATGGGTGGTTTAACAGTAACAGATTTAATTACAACTTTAGGATTATCTTCTTTAAAAAGCTTATTAGGAATTGCTACACCGGCCACTGGGGGGCTGGCTTTAGGGCCCTATCTTTCCGTCGCTATTACCCAAGCGGGGGTTGCTGGTGTATCAACTTATGCCATTGGTCAAGTCACAAAAACTTATCTTGCTAATGGAGCTTCTTGGGGCCCAGATGGCCCGAAAGCCGTCGTTAGTCGAATTTTATTAACATTAGATGAAACATCTATTATCGGCCGAATAAAAGATGAATTGTGGCAAAAATTGAAAATGTAAATTGATGAACCGCAGATAAAAATAGCCGATATTCTATCTACCTTTATCTGCGGTTAAAAAACCTATTTTTTCTCCTTAAACCCCACTAACCATTCCCGAATTTGTTCCGCAGCAATATCGCGTCCTCCTAAACCAAAAGCGAGAGCAATTGCCACAGCAACAGCACCAAATAATAACCCAAAAGCTAAATTTACAATGCTAGAAGCAATACCCATTTGGTCTAAAGCCATTGCACCAACGAGGGTAATAATTGCAATGCGAGCACTTTGAGCTAAAAAATTGGATTGGGAGGTACCAGAAGAGCGGATGATATTGAAAGCAAGATTGGCTAAATATAAACCAATTGCAAAAACAATTACCCCTACTAATACTTTTCCAGAAATCGCTAGAATTCTACCAACAATCGCAGTTAAAGCAGGCAAATTTAGCACATCGGTTGCAGTAACCGCTGCAAATAACATGATGCCAACTAAAACAATAATTCCGACAATTTCCGAGGGCGTGCGGTTAACAGTAGTTGAGGGTTGAATAATTGTCGCACTAGGATCCATAGGATCAATGGGTTCTACTGGTTCTACGAAGCGGGGAGTAGTAGTGGTGCGAGTGATGGGGACGTTGTGTAATCCGATCCAATTAAAAACATTATTGAACCCAATGCCGGTGAGGATATTCGTTACTAATTCCCCAATAAATCGGCCTAAAAAATAAGCCAAAAACAAAATTAAACCAGCAGTGAAAATTTGAGGAATAACATTGAGAATTTGGGTTAACATCGAAATTGCCGGCCCAGAAATGGCATCAATTTTAAGCGCATTTAGGGCAGCAATTGCGGTAGGAATTAGAATCAGGATATAAACAATAGTACCGATTAGCCAAGAGAGACTTTGACCGCCAGTAGCAGAAGAAAGTCCAAAGCGAGTACCGATACTGTCTGTACCTACAACCGTAAGGAGATTGGTAACAATTCGCCGAACAACTTGGGCCATAAACCAGCCCGCCACACCGATGAGAATTGCCCCTAAAATATTAGGTAAAATTAGCAGAATTTCATTGAGTAGTTGTTGTACAGGCTGGAGAGTTCCTTGTAATTCTAAAGTGCTAAGAATTGAAGGCAAAAATAACAGAAAAACGAACCAATAAAGGGCGTTTCCCAAGGTTTCGCTGAGGAGAAATTGGTTTTCACCTAGATTGTTAACTTGGTTGTTAAGTTTTTGGTCTAAACCAAAAGCATTCAAGGCTCTTGAAACTACAAATTTTGTGATTGTTGCTAATACCCAAGCACCAGCTAGTAACGCACTGGCTGCTAAAAGTTTAGGCAGAAAAATTGTGATTTGATTGAGCAAGCTTGTCAGCGGTTGAGACGCGGCTCCAAGTTTCAGTTTATCGAAAAAAGGAACAAGAAAAAAGATTATTACAAGCCAAAATACTCCTGTACCAATCCATTTTTCGACATCCGGCAATTCGTTTTGCTGCCGGTTTCCTACCCACCCTGCTATGCGGTTATCTATGTTGGTTTTTTTGAGCAGTTTTTGCACAATGGCAGAAATAAACGCTGCTGCAATAACCCCAATTAAAAGTATGGAAAAAGCGATGGCAATATCGCCAATGGTTGTTTCCCCGATGGGAAAGTTCCAAAGCGGAGTTAATGGCGTGGCTGGTATGGCTGTTGGTGTTTGGCCCAGAAGCGGCAGCACAAATCCTGGCTCTTGTAAAACTGTCTTTAGACAGATATTTTGCAAACTTTCAAACATGGTATTCTCCGATTCTTGTGATTATGCAAATCTGCTGTATGCAGATGCTACGAAGCACCGAAGGCGAAGTGTCGCGCTTAGCATATGTTAAAATACGCTTTTGCTAAGAAGGGATAATGTAATATTTTTTAAGGATTTTCCCTTTACTAATTCCGATTCAATAAATTTTTATTTGTTTTCCAGAAAAAAATGCCATCTACTCAAGTTTTTGAGCAATCAATCCAAATTTATGCCCCAGCAACAGTGGTGGAGCGTTGTATCACAGATAACGTTTTAATGCACCGATGGCTTAATCCTGCTTTGCGGTGTGAACCGATGGGCGAGTGGAGTACAGATGTGGGTGCAAAAAGCAGATTTGTTATTAATGTTCCGCTTTTACAACCCTGTTTAAATAGTGTAGTAATTAAGCGAGAACCGGGGTTAGTTGTTTGGGGTTTTGAGGGTTTTTTTAAAGGGTGTGATCGTTGGGAGTGTCAACCGGCATCAAAAGGAACTTTGTTAGTTAATCGTTTTGAGTTTTCGATTCCTAACCCAGTAATTTTATTCGGTTTTAATCGATTTGCTAGCAGTTGGACTAAAAAAGATATGGAAGCACAACTACGTCGTTTAAAACGAGTTGCTGAGGAATTAGTTATTAATCCTTAGTCAAAAGTCTTGAAAACTTTTATCTGTAAACACTAAAAAACTTACAAATCTTGGGAAAGCCTCTCAACTAATTTGCGAATTACATCAGCATCTTCGGCATTAGGAACTTGAACAAGATAGCTTTGTAAGTCCTGATTTGCTTTGGTAAAATAACCTAATTGATAATACAAAATTCCCCGGTCTCGTAACTCTATCGGTGCCCCCGGAAACAGCAGTAAAATGCGCTCAACAACCGAAAGAGACTTGAGAATATCACCACGATTGATATAAATTAATTTTAAATTAGATAGCATTCTTCCTAAAAACCGGCGAGGAGTAACAGGTTCTAAAAAGCTGCTAGAAAGTTCCACTTGCTTACCATAAATTGCTGTTAGTCTAGCTTGACAATCTTCAGGAAATAGTATTTCCCCACCATCAAAAGCATCAACAAGAATACCGCTATCTTCAAAGTCGGGACGAATAAGAAAATGCCCCGGCATTCCAACACCAACCATCGGAAAATCTAAACGACGAGCTATTTCTAAATAAACTAAAGCAAGGCTAATAGGAATGCCGGTGCGCCGGTCTAGGACATCATTTAAAAAGCTATTGCGTGGATTATAATAATCGTTAGTATTCCCAATAAATCCTAATTCACCATAAAGATACTCATTGATAGTTTTTATGACTCGTAAAGGATACCGTTCCTCTGGCAGACGTTTTTCAATTTCTGCTGCCATTGTGTCGAGAACATTGATATAATCGTTTGTGTCAAGATTTGGGTATTCTTCTTGAGCCAAGTATAAAGCTGCTTTTGCCAGATCAATTTGTGGTTCTGGCTTATAAATTTCTTTGTAAAAAAATTGTCTTGCTGTAGGAAATTCCATATTGCTTTATTTCTACACCCTAGGATTTTATATTTTTTGACAGTAATGAATTTGATAAAATTTGAGAAAAGTGTGATACCACCCAGCAGACTAAAACTTTGCTTTACTATTGCTGGTGATACTTTGGCTGGCTAAACGCTTGTGATATAATGTAGCCCTAAAATCTCGGTTTGAGGTAGTGAGGCTATGAGTGAAAGAGGAAGGGATTATGATGACCATCCTAAAGCTAAACAGGGAAATAAAGCAATCACAATTTTTTTACTAACTTTGGTGGTGTTACTTGGTGGGGCATTAGCAGTGGTAACTTTAGCGTTTTTTAAACAGCAGGAGCAACTAACTACAAACTCAGCTACACCGGCACCTACCTCTACACCCACACCTAAAATGACTTTCGCTCAATCCTCCCGCACCACTGCAATCAACTTTTAGGAAAAATTAACCACCTCAATAATAGCCTCGCCATTTTAAAATTCAATCCATCTAAAATTAACCTACGGTTGCTGACGCTGACGATTAACTTCAGAAATTTGCCTAGTAAAATAATCCTCCTGATACTTCAACTGACGAGCTAATTCTAAACCCCTCTTAAACGCAGCCCTTGCCTCAGCTAAGCGCTTATTACTCAAATGAATTTGCCCCATCTTATCAAAAGTATTCATCATCCCAAAAAAATCATAACCCCGCTGCTGCACCACAACCAAAGCTTGATAAACTTGCAACGCCGCATCAACTTTATCTTGAGACTCATAAAGCACAGCCAACTTTCCTAGCGCCTCACCGGCCCTTCCAAACTGTTGAATAGCCCACCCCAAACTATAAGCCTCCTGATAAGACTGCGCCGCAGAACTAAGCCGGCCCATTCTCTCCAAATTTTCACCCATCGCAATTTTTAAACCCGGAACATTAACAGGATTTTTCGCCACACGATAGCGATTTAAAATCTTATTTCTAACATCCAAAGCCCTTTGAAACTCCTGCGTTTCATCATATAAAAACGCCAACTGATCCAAATACCTCCCTTCATTCAAATCATCCTCAGCAGTTCGAGGCATTCTCCCTTCACTAATTAACAACAACTCCTCATAAACCACCGCCGCCTCCGCATACTCAAACCCCCCAAAATATAAATCCCCCAAAATTTTTAAAATCGATTCAATACCAGTGTTATCTTGCTTTGCCCGCAAAATTGCTAAAATTTCCTGGTGAACCTCAATGGCCGGTAATCGTGCTTGAACCGTCAAAAAAGCCTTTGCCAAAGCTTGCAACAAACTCTCCTCCACCGGCCCCCTTGCCTTAGCCTCCAAATAAACTATCTGTAACCGTTGCGAAATAAACTGTACCTGCGCCCTTTGATTCTGCCCTTTAGCAACTTCCGCCACCCTTGTTAGCGCTTCCACCTCCGCCAGGGGCCCCAAATAGCGGCGTAACCGTAACTCCCGGTTCCACGTAGTAAACGCCTCCACCACATTACCCGCCGCCAAAAACGCCCCCGCCTGAACATTCAGCTGGTCTAACGCCGCCTCTAACTGTTGTGCTTCCACACCCACCAAAGGCCGGTCATCCGGCGGGTTTGGCAACAGCGGATCAGAAGTTTTAATATCCAAAGGATTTAGAGGCCCATCTTCCATTGTCGGCTCATTTTGGGCCAAAACAGAAGAAGCCAAAACAGGAATTCCAGCAACCGCCCACAACAAAAACAAAGTGCCGGTAAAGCGTACAATAAAGTTTCCAGTAGCCCAAAGCATGGCTGCACTTAATTTAGAGATTTGTAAATAGTGATGGATCACAGGGAAACATTGCTCCCAGTCTTCAACAATCCTCACCCATATTCACATTAAAGCTATGCCATCAACACAGCAAACAAATTTCCCCACCCCATCTAACCAAAAACTCTCCCAACAAACCCCCAAAACAACTCTTTTTTCTCAGCGTCCCCGCCTAGTCGCCTCCCTTTGGGCCGTAGTTTTAGTATTGGTCAACCTGCTGGTTGGCTGTGACACCCCGCAAGCAACAGCCAACCAGCAAAACCAACCCACCCGCGAAGAAAGAATCATCTCCGCCGTCGAAAAACGGATTTTTTTAGACCTATCCCTAGAATTTTTAGATAACTACGAACTTCCCCAACAAACATTTCAAGACACCCCTATAGGCGGATTATCTTCAATTATTTATGACCGTCAACGCAATTTATTTTATGCCCTTTCCGATGATGCCAGCGCCTTAGCACCGGCCCGATTTTATACCCTAAACTTAACATTAAATTCCCCAGCCCCCAACCAAACCAAAATTGAAAATATCGAAATTCAAAAGCTAACAACTCTTCATACAGAAACCGGCGAAACCTTCCCCCGCTACAGCATCAACCCCGAAGGCATTGCCCTAGCTTCTCCTAATGAAATATTTATTTCCAGTGAAGGAATATCTAATTTAAGCATAGACCCCTTTGTGCAAAAATTCGACTTAAATACCGGCCGATGGTTACAAACCATACCCATTCCCAACCGTTATTTAACAAACCAAAACAACGAAACTCCAGCCAAAGGAGTACAAAATAACTTAGGATTTGAAGCCTTAACAGTTAAAGCAAATATCGGTGAACCTTCCCGATTATTTACCGCCACCGAAGCACCCCTAGAACAAGACAAAGAACCCGTAGATTCTAAAATTGTACAAAAAAACCGATTTCTACATTATCTCCTCGGAGACGGCCAACCTATCTTAATTTCCGAGCATTTTTATCCCCTAGACCGGGGGCCAAAATGGTCAATTGCCAACGGACTAACCGAGTTATTAGTATTAGACCAAGGCGGACATTTTCTCAGTTTAGAACGTTCTATTGGATTTTTAGGATATGGTGCAAAAATATTTCAAATCGCCACCGGTTCAGCCACAGATACATCAGGCATTCCCAGTCTCAAAGGAGAATTAAAAAGCATTGAACCAATAAAGAAAAAACTACTCTTAGATTTAAGCACTATTGGCATTTACTTAGACAACTTAGAAGGCATGACCTTCGGCCCACGTTTACCCGATGGAAGCCAAAGTTTAATATTAGTAAGCGACAACAACTTTGATGAAAATCAAGTTACTCAATTTTTATTATTTCGCCTCAAAACTGGTATATAATTTTGCCTTCCCTTGCCAAATCCAAATACCCATCACCAACAAAAAAAACTCACTCAATATCCCTATCTAATTTAAAATTTAACTCATTACCTATTACCATGACCATAATCCCTTTTGGTACATAGTTCAAATTTAGCAACCTTAATGCGAACACATACCATAAATAAAACATTGAGTCAATCCCAAATCCAAGCATCTAAAAACTTCAATCCAAGCATCTAAAATCTCTATGTCACATTCCACAGATATTGTCGCATTGGCTCGATTAATGGCCGCAGACTTCAGCAACCAAGCCCAAGCCTACGAAAATCCGCCATTTTTTGCCCACATTCGCGTCTGCATGAGACCATTACCCGTCGAACTACTAGGAGGAATTAGCCTCTACGTCGAGCAAGCTTACGACTACATACTAAACCAACCCTATCGAGTCAGAGTCCTCAAATTAATGACCGCCGGCGACCACATCGAAATTGAAAACTATGCCATCGAAAACGAACAAGAATTTTTTGGAAAATCCCGCGAACCCGAAAAACTGAAAGCCCTAACAGCCGACCGGCTAAAACTCTTACCCGGATGCAAATTTATCACCCACTGGACAGGAAACAAATTTGAAGGCAAAGTCGAACCAGGCAAAGGCTGTATGGTATTCCGCAAAGGCAAAAATACTTACCTAGACAGCAGTTTTGAAATTGACGAAAACAAATTTATTAGTCATGACCGAGGACGCGACCCCGAAACCGATGAGCATATCTGGGGTTCCGTAGCCGGCCCCTTTGAATTTGTCCGCACAGCCAGTTTTGCCTCAGAAATTAATTAAATTTTGTCCCTCCTCCCCCAACCATCTAAGGGCCGAACCGCCCTATCGGCCCTCTTATTTCCATTCCTTACAACCATCTAGGGGCCGGGCCCCCTTATAAACAACAAATGACCAATCACAAATAGCAAATATGTCACAAGGTACACAAAGCTGGTACATTTAGCGAGTGTCAGCAAGCAAAAATAAGCGAACACGATGAGAGTCCTGGTTATTGGCGGCGATGGCTATTGCGGTTGGGCAACTGCCCTCCATCTTTCAAATAGAGGTTATGAAGTCGGCATATTAGATAGCTTGGTGCGGCGTCATTGGGATTTGCAACTTGGTGCAGATACCTTAACCCCCATTGCTTCCATTCAGCAACGCATCCAACGCTGGCAAGATTTGACCGGCAAAAAAATTGACCTATTTATCGGCGACATCAACAACTACGAGTTTTTAATCGATGCGCTGCGCCGGTTTAAACCCGATACCCTTGTCCACTTTGGAGAACAACGTTCCGCGCCGTTCTCGATGATTGACCGCGAACACGCAGTCTTAACTCAGGTTAACAACGTCGTCGGGACGCTAAATCTTCTCTATGCCATGAAAGATGAATTCCCCGATTGTCATTTGGTCAAACTGGGGACAATGGGAGAATATGGCACTCCTAACATAGATATCGAAGAAGGTTACATCACCCTTGAACACAATGGACGTAAAGACACCCTGCCTTATCCAAAACAACCAGGCAGTTTTTACCACGCTAGCAAAGTTCACGACAGCACAAATATACATTTAGCTTGCCGGATTTGGGGATTACGAGTCACAGACTTAAATCAAGGCGTAGTGTATGGTGTCTTAACCGAAGAAACAGGCATGGATGAAATGCTAATCAACCGGCTTGACTATGACGGAGTATTCGGCACAGCCTTAAACCGATTCTGCATCCAAGCAGCCATTGGTCACCCCCTCACTGTCTACGGTAGCGGCGGACAAACACGCGCTTTCTTAGACATCCGAGATACAGTGCGATGTATGGAATTAGCCATTGCAAATCCTGCCCAAGCCGGAGAATTTCGCGTCTTTAACCAATTCACCGAAATGTTTAATGTCGGTGACTTAGCAATGATGGTGAAAAAAGCCGGAAATGCCCTCGGTTTAAACGTCGAAATTAACAACATCGACAACCCACGCGTTGAAAATGAACAACACTATTTTAATGCGAAAAATACAAACCTTCTTGAACTAGGTTTACAACCTCATTTGTTGTCAGACTCCCTCCTCGACTCGCTGCTAAACTTTGCAGTCAAATATCAAAATCGAGTCGATAAAAACCATATCCTGCCCAAAGTTTCTTGGCGCCGGTAAAAAGCAAAAAAACAAGAGGTAATCGAATATAAAAGATTACTTCTTGTTTTCAAAACACTTTAAATTAATTGGGTTTTTTATCTAAATTTATCTAAGACTAAAAAACTCATTTTTTTACAAAAGCTAAAACCTAGCCACCTTAAAAATTTACATATTGGCTGGAAATGTCTTTATTCTATTACTAATCTCATTATTGCCCATTGGCGACAAATAATCGAACCTGCCAACACAGACCACTGACCATTGACCTTTATGCGAATTGCCTTATTTACAGAAACTTTTTTACCCAAAGTTGACGGAATTGTTACCCGACTCCGCCACACCGTTGAACAATTACAGAAAGCCGGTGATCAAGTCTTAATTTTTTGCCCAGCCGGCGGACTAACAGAATACAAAGGCGCAAAAATTTACGGCATTTCTGGATATCCCTTACCCTGGTATCCTGAATTAAAAATGGCATTTCCTCGCCCTTCTATTGGCATGGAACTGCAAAGATTTAAACCGGATCTTGTCCACGTTGTTAACCCAGCAATTTTAGGATTAGGAGGAATTTATTATGCAAAAACTATGCAAATTCCCCTGATTGCTTCCTACCATACCCACTTGCCCCAATACTTGCAACACTATGGGTTAGCAATGTTGGAACCTTTACTCTGGGAATTACTGAAAAGCGCCCATAACCAAGCAGCCCTCAATCTTTGCACATCTACTGCAATGGTAGAAGAATTATCTAGTCATGGCATCGAGCGAGTTGATCTGTGGCAGCGCGGAGTCGATACAGAAACTTTTGACCCCAGTTTAGCCTCCCGTGAAATGCGAGTTCGTTTGAGCCAAGGCAACCCCGACAGTCCATTATTGTTGTATGTAGGGCGTCTTGGGGCTGAAAAAGAAATTGAGCGTATTAAGCCGGTTTTAGAAGCCATACCAAACGCCCGCTTGGCCCTAGTTGGTGATGGGCCAAACCGTCAAGCTCTACAAGAACACTTTGCCGACACCCCTACCAATTTTGTCGGCTACCTCCAAGGCGTTGAACTCGCAACCGCCTACGCTTCCGCCGATGCCTTTATTTTTCCATCACGGACAGAAACTTTAGGCTTAGTTTTACTAGAAGCAATGGCTGCCGGTTGTCCTGTTGTGGCCGCTCGGTCGGGAGGCATCCCCGATATCGTCACCGATGGAGTTAATGGCTATCTTTTTGACCCAACAGACGAGACCGGCTCTATTACCGCCACTCAACGCCTGTTAGCTCATAGTGCAGAAAGGGAAACCTTAAGACAAAACGCCCGCAGTGAAGCTGAACGCTGGGGCTGGCCGGCTGCCACTGCCCAACTACGCCGATACTATAACCGCGTTATTGCTTATTCAGAAATGGCCAACGCTGCTTAAAAATTACAGGGATTCATCTTTCACGGCCATCTAAAAACCTAGATGCCTTATATAGTAAATCAACGGTAGTCGGAATTGATAGATAGTGTTAAGTTGGTTTTCAAACGCCTGCGTGTAAAACTTCACCCCCAAGATTATCTTAGGTAAAGTATCTTTGCTCTAAGCATTACTGCCCTACGCCAAGAGGAAATCTTGTCAACGGAAGCCAACTTATATCTACTTCGATTTCTAGCATCTATCTACCACTATGCGGCGAAACCTATGCTGATTAGTTTTGGGTCAAAACTTATGGCAGGTTCGGGATAGTCTAAAGAAGGTAGATGTTTAGGCAATCATAAATGAGCGTTTTTTACCTATCTAGGGATCCGCGACGCTCAAAAATTTATATGTTATCAATTTAACGTTACTTTCTCTGATGCCGGTGGGCAAAAACCACCCTCTTAAGGATTAATACTATGACATTTTCTGATGCTGGTAGCATTCTGGCTACATTAACACAAGCTAATCGCATGGGTGCGTTAGCCCGTCGCGTTAAGGATCTACCAGTTCCCGAATTTGTCTGTTTGCTAGATTTTATTACTGCTGAGTTTCAGCAATTTCTTAGGGCAATAGAACTTATTAATAATGACGCCCTAGAGACAATGTTAGAACAATTACTCGATGCTTTTACCCTCAAACTAGGGCAAATTATTCGGGCAGATCGTACAGCAATTTTTTTAGTGGATACAGAAAAAAAACAACTGTGGTCAAAAATTAGTCAATCTCCCAATTCTAAACCTTTAGAAATTCGCATACCTGTGCATATTGGTATTGTTGGACGTGTTGCAGAAACCGGCGAACTTATTAATATTGCCGACGCCTACTCTCACCCTTCATTTAATAAAGAAGTAGACGAACATCCCGGCTATTATACCCAAAATTTGCTTTGCATTCCTATTTTTAGTAATAAAAATACTTCCGAAGTTGTTGCCGTAGTTCAGCTTTTAAATAAAGCTGGGAATGTTCCTTTTAGTAGCGAAGATGAAGACGAATTTCGCAACTTTGCGAGTTCCATAGGAATTATCTTAGAAAGTTGTCAATCTTTTTATGTGGCGGCGCGAAAACAAAGAGGTGTTTCTGCACTTTTACGGGCGACATCTTCCTTGGGGCAAAGTTTAGATTTAGAAGCTACTTTACAATCGGTAATGGAGCAAGCCCGTGATTTAATGCAAGCAGAAAGAAGTACCCTATTTTTACTGAGTAAAGAAAGTAATGAATTGTGGACAAAAGTAGCCACAACAGATAGTAAAAAAAAGGTAGAAATTCGCATTCCAGCTAATAAAGGTATTGCCGGTTATGTTGCTTCCACCGGCCAAACTCTCAATATCACAGATGCCTATCAAGACCCTCGTTTTGATCCTAGCACCGACAAACGCACCGGCTATAATACCCGGACAATATTGTGTATGCCGGTCTATAGTTCTTCAGGAGATTTAATTGGCGTCACTCAGCTTATTAATAAAAAAAATCAAGGCACTTTTACCAGCACCGATGAAGCTTTTATGGCTGCCTTTAACCGTCAAGCCGGTATAGCCCTAGAAAATGCCCAACTCTTTAAAAACGTCCTCATCGAAAAACAATATCAAAAAGACATTCTCCAAAGTTTATCTGATGCAGTAATATCTACAGATATGCAAGGCAGAATTGTCACTATTAACGATGCAGCCCTAGAATTATTAGGTTGTCCCATCAAAACAGAAGGTATTAAACACCGTATTTTATGGGAAGATAAACTCATTGAACGCTACATTTGGGAAGTCGTACCCATCGAGAGTTTACGCTGGCGTTTACAAGATAGTCTCAGTAAAAAAAGTCACCATTATCTACCCGAACAAAACTTAATTGTCGGGCTTTATATTATGGATGGCAAAGGTAGTTACCATTCCTATGAAAAGAAAAAAAAGACCTATATTTTAGCTGTCCAAGATCGCACCAACCCCCAATATTATATTCCTTGGAATAAATTAGTTTTTGAGGCCGGTGAGTCTCAAGTAGCTACTCCCATTCCCCAGGAAAAAATAACGCAAATTGAACGTAGTATTAACCTCACAATTAACCCTCTTACTAATCCTGAAGGTGGAGTTCGTGGGGGTTTAGTTGTTTTAGAAGATATTAGCCGAGAAAAACGTTTAAAAAACACCATGTATCGCTATTTAACTCCTGGTGTTGCCGAACGAGTTATGGAATTAGGCGAAGATTCTTTGATGGTAGGAGAACGCAAAGAAGTCACAATTTTATTTTCCGATATACGCGGCTATACCACTCTCACAGAAAATTTAGGTGCTTCTGAAGTAGTTTCATTATTAAATCAGTATTTTGAAACAATGGTGGAAGCTGTTTTTGATCACGACGGAACCTTAGATAAATTTATTGGTGATGCCTTAATGGCTGTATTTGGCGCACCTCTTCCTTTACAAGATCATGCTTGGAAAGCGGTACAATCTTCCTTAGATATGCGCCGACGTTTAGCAGAATTTAATAAAAAACGGATTGTGGAAGCTCAACCACAAATTCATGTCGGAATTGGTATTAGTTCTGGCGATGTTGTATCTGGAAATATTGGTTCTCAAAAACGTATGGACTATACGGTAATTGGCGATGGTGTTAATTTAAGTTCTCGCTTAGAAAGCGTGACCAAAGAATATGGCTGTGATATTATTTTAAGCCAATACACCTACGAATTATGTTCCGACAAAATTTGGGTAAGAGAATTAGATATAATTCGCGTTAAAGGCAAAAATCAAGCCGTGAATATTTATGAACTAATAGGTGATCGTCGTCAACCTTTAGATGGCAAAAAAATTAAAGTTTTAGAACTCTATGAAGCTGGACGCCATGCTTATTTAGCAAGAGATTTTAAAAAAGCCCTGGTTTATTTTACACAAATTCAAGATATAGACCAGACAGATCGTGTGGTCGCTGTCTATTTAGAACGTTGTTTCAACTATCTTAAAAATCCTCCCCCCGAAACATGGGATGGAGTCCACACTATGACCAGTAAATAACTACATTTTAGTAACTATAATACATATTTTTGGCTCTTTATATTCCATAAAAACCTATCAAAAGCCGATGCAAATAAACCGTATCTACTAAACTTGATTTATCTGCTTTTTTCTACCTAAAATAATCTCGGAGTTACACTAAAAAGCTAAAATAACACTTGCAGATTAGGAAAACTCCTACATCTAAAACCAACTCCGACTTTAAACCGTAACTTATCTACTGGGCGCGTTTATTTTCCTTAATTTGCAGTAAAAAAATAAACCCAGATTGATTAATACACAATAAAAACCGAGGGAAATTGGAGATAGTCTTAGCTAAGATTTTACTTTAAATGTACTACAGATAAAAAACTATAAAACTATAAAGCAAAGCATTTTTTATCTAATACCATTTATCCAAAATCATGCAACACTCTTCGACCCCCTGTGGTGGGGTTGCATTCTTTTTTAAAATTGGTATAAAAACCTTACAAATAAAATGGTATAAATTGGAAAACCGCAATCAAACAAACTCACATAAAGGTATCGGTCATGTCTACACAACAAAAACTTTACGAAGGAAAAGCAAAAATTATCTATACAACCGATGATCCAGAAATTTTACTGGCACATTATAAAGATGATGCCACCGCTTTTAATGCTCAAAAGCGAGGTACTATTGTCGGCAAAGGCGAAATAAACTGTACTATTTCTAGCCACATCTTTCGTCAACTCGAAAACGCCGGCATCACAACCCACTTCATCGACTGCCCAGCCCCCAACCAAATGCGAGTCCGCCGTGTAACCATCATTCCCCTAGAAGTCGTTGTCAGAAACATTGCCGCCGGCAGTCTTAGCAAACAAACCGGCATCCCCGAAGGAAAGGTACTTAAAAGTCCCCTCGTTGAGTTTTATTATAAAAACGACGAACTTGGCGATCCTCTCCTCACCCGCGAACGCCTGTATGAGATGGAACTCGCTACTGCCGATCAAGTTGAAGAACTGCAAAATATGGCACTACAAATTAATTCATACCTGCAAAAGTTTTTTGAAAAATGTAACATCACTCTCGTAGACTTTAAACTAGAATTTGGCATCGATAGCCTCCACAAACTGCAACTCGCCGATGAAATTAGCCCCGATACTTGCCGGTTGTGGGATAACAGCGAAGCAGATCCCCAAAAAAGGGTAATGGATAAAGACCGTTTTCGCCGGGATCTTGGCAAAGTCGAAGAAGCTTATCAAAGAGTTTTAGAAAGAGTCTTGTCTGCTGTTCAAGCAAATTAATAGAACTTAAGCAAAAACTTTATACCTAGCATTTTGCAGGGGCAAACCCCCATACTTGCCCCGAAACGTGAGTATGATGCGTAAGTCCTATGAAAGTGCTTTGTTTATAATTCATGGTTAATAGGTCAAATGCCAGGATTTTGCCTTGACAAAATTCATCAAAAGTGATAACAATTCTGCCCCCCTAAAGAGCAATGAATGACTACTCACTACTGAGCGCTGACCACATACAATGAACCATGAATCATTAACTTTTAAAAATTTAGGTGTGTGGGAAGTGAACAACAACGTCAACAAAATGCGGCTACCTCCCGTATGGGTAGCAGTTTTAACCGCCTCAACAACTCTGAGTTTATCCAGTTCTATCAGTGCCAAAACTTTGCCCACGACTGATAGTTATTCTTCCGATAGTGCCAGTGAACATCGGAGTTTGGCAAAAAATGAATTTTTGTCCACCGGCCACCCAAAGACCTACAAAAGCTTTCAACATGGCGAAACCACCGAAAAAATAGCGGTTGTGCCAATTAATGAAAGAATGCGGGATGGTGGTGGCGGTGTAAAGGCGCAAGAAAATTTACCAACGACTCCAACCCCAGAAAATTCTCCAAAACCTGACAATTCAGCCCTATTTTCTAGCCCAAAACCGGCAGAAAATTCCTTAGAAGCAGTGGCTTTAAAGCCTCTCGTTAGAGGAATTTCCTACGACCAAAGTAAACAAAATACTGATATAGAAATAAAGTCGTTTTTGCCTTCATCGGTAAAAACAAATCAACAACAGCCTCCCACTCCTCCAACAGTGGTGACTCCCGCTGAATGGTTAACCGTCGTATCCACCGGCCTCACCAGCCCACAAAAACACCCAGCTATTTCCCAAAACACAGCATTACCAGATACCACCCAAGCACAAACACCACCACCGCCACCGCCCCAAACGCCACCACCGGCCAGACCCACACCACCACCGGCACCAGTACCCCTACCGGTAACACCACCGCCGAAAGCGAGCAATTGTCCCGATCCAAACGCGCCTCAAGTTTTAGTCGCCGAAGTAGATGTTAGTGGCGTAGAAGGCGAACTCGAAGACGAAGTGTATCGCGTGATTCGTACTCAACCCGGACGCACTACCAACCGTTGCCAACTGCAAGAAGACATTAACGCAATTTTTGGTACCGGCTTATTTTCCACCGTTGATTACCAACCCCAAGACACACCGCTAGGGGTGCGAGTTACTTTTGTCGTTCAACAAAACGCAATTTTGCAAAGTGTCGTGATCAATGCTGTGCCGGCCGATGCCGTTGGTGTTGTACCCCAAAGTGTGGTAGATGAAATTTTTAGGCCCCAGTATGGCTCGATCCTAAACTTGCGACAATTTCAAGAAGGGGTCAGAAAATTAAACCAGTGGTACAAAGACAACGGTTATATTTTGGCCCAGGTAGTCGCCTCAAGCCCAGTTGATAGTCAAGGTAGAGTCACGCTACAAGTAGCCGAAGGTGTCGTCGAAGATATTAGAATTCGCTTTCTAAATAAAGAAGGAGAAGAAACAGACTCAGAAGGAAACCCCATTCAAGGTCGCACCCGTGAATTCATTATCACGCGGGAAATGGCCCTAAAACCTGGGGGAGTCCTCAATGAAACAACTTTGATCGGTGATCTGCGTAGACTATTTGGTTTAGGGATTTTTGAAAAAGTCGAACCCTCCTTAAATCCTGGTCAAGATCCCCGTAAAGTTGTGGTGGTTTTGAATGTAACAGAAAAAAATACCGGCTCAATCGGTGCCGGTGCCGGTTTATCTTCGGCCACAGGTTTATTTGGTACCATCAGCTATCAAGAATCAAACCTCGGTGGAAACAACCAAAAGCTAGGCACACAATTACAAGTCAGTGAACGCGCTTTGTTGTTTGATGTCTCGTTTACAGACCCTTGGATTGCTGGTGATCCTTACCGCACTTCCTATACAGTTAACGGTTTCCGGCGCCGGTCGATTTCTTTAATTTTCTCTGGCGGGCCCAATGAAGTTGAATTACCCGATGATGGTGGCAGACCTCGGATTGTCCGAACAGGCGGCGGTGTAACATTTACTCGTCCTTTAACTCCAAATCCCCTAGAAACTTCTGAGTGGACAGCATCCCTGGGTTTGCAATATCAGCGAGTGGAAACCCGCGATATTGATGGGGATATTGCCACAGTCGATGAAGCCGGTAGTCCCTTAAGTTTTAGTGGCGATGGCCAAGACGATTTAACTACACTTCAGTTTGGGTTAGTGCGAGATTTACGCGATAACGCTTTAAAACCAACTAGAGGTTCTGTGTTGCGTTTAACTACCGAACAATCGATTCCCCTTGGTGCCGGAAATATTCTTTTAAACCGGCTTCGTGGTAGTTATTCCCACTATTTACCAGTAAACTTTTTTAAATTTGCTGAAGGGGCCCAAACTCTAGCCTTTAATTTCCAAGCAGGGACAGTTTTAGGAGATTTGCCACCCTATGAAGCCTTTGCATTAGGCGGTAGCAACTCCGTACGGGGCTTTGATGAGGGTGATTTGGGTAGTGGTCGCAGTTTTATTCAAGCAACGGCTGAGTATCGTTTTCCCGTATTTTCCTTCTTGAATGGAGCCTTATTTGTCGATTTTGGCAGCGATTTAGGCACCGGCAGTTCTATCATAGGTGACCCCGCAGGAGTGCGCGGCAAACCAGGTACCGGCCTTGGTTATGGTTTAGGCGTCCGTGTTGATACTCCTCTTGGCCCCATTCGTGTAGATTATGGTTTCAGTAGCGATGGTGATGCCAGATTTCACTTTGGGATCGGTGAACGTTTCTAAGTTCGGTTTATTTTTGAGGCCAATTGGTCTCAAAAATTCTCTGTTTTGAGGCATTTGTACGATGGTTTGGGTTAAGAGAGGCTTATCACAATTGCCGACTCTTTTTCCCGCCCTAGAAATATTACCCCTTGAAAAATTGCTGTTTCTTGTGGGTTGGCTACGGGTAATGGGTATGGGCTAATGCTGAATTAAATGGAACATTGCAACGATGGTCAAAACAATAGAAACGTCTTCTCTAGCTTGCCATACGGTAGCCAGGGCAATTGAAATCTCAGGTGTGGGATTGCACACCGGCTCTTTGACTACAATCAAAATTTTGCCGTCGCCATTATTTGGTCGCTATTTTGTCAGGACTGATTTACCAGGAACGCCTTCTATTCCAGCTTTGGTGGATTTTGTCCGCCAAACCACTCTTTCTACCGAACTTGCTCAGGGCGATGCCTCGGTGCGAACAGTAGAACATTTGCTGGCAAGTTTAGCTTTCATGGGGATAGATAGCGTTCGTATTGAAGTAGATGGGCCGGAGTTACCGTTACTTGATGGTTCTGCTCAACCTTGGGTAGAAGCCATTTCTAAGGCTGGAGTGGTGCCGGTTTCCAGAAGTGATAGGGGTGAGATTGCCCTAGGAAGAAGTGACCAAAACCCTGTTTACCAGCTTTCATCTCCTCTTTTTGTTCAAGAAGGTGATGCTTTTGTGACGGCAATACCGGCATCTTTTACTCGTTTTACCTATGGTATTGAATTTGAATCTGCTGCCATTGGTTCTCAGTGGCACAGTTGGACACCGACAACCGAAAGTTTTGCTACCGAAATTGCACCGGCTCGCACATTCACTCTGGCTCGCTATGTCGAGCAGATGCGGCAGGCCGGTTTAATTAAAGGGGGAAGTCTTGACTGTGCTTTGGTTTGTGACGAAAACCAGTGGTTAAATCCGCCTCTGAGATTTGCAAATGAGCCGGTACGTCATAAAATTTTAGACTTAGTGGGCGATCTCAGTTTGCTTTCAAAAATTCCTTGCGCTCATTATGTTGCCTACAAAGCTAGTCATAAGTTACACGTCCAACTAGCAAAGCTTTTAGCTGCTTCTTGTGGTTAGGTTTTGACTGCTAGGAGGCCGGTTTGATTAGGCTAAAAATGTCTCTGGTAATCGCCATTTTTAAGGTGATAAGCCCAAACCAAAAGAGTCTTTCCTAAAAGACAACTTTTGTCCGACATAAGCCCATCATCCTAAGCAGAAATTTCTGGCAATACAGTAGTATCGTTGGCCACTGGCTTGTATAATCAACAGTTGCAACCAAGTTTTGCGCCTTTTATCGGATTCCAGCACACCATCTACCAAAACACCCATGTCCACTCTGACCGACGTTAACGCTCCCAATTCTACGGAAATTTCGGCCTTAGACCCTACTCTAAATAAAGAGGTTTCTGGGGAAGTTATTACTACACCAACGGTGAAAAAGGTATTCACAATTGAAGAAATCCAACAATTGTTACCCCACCGTTACCCTTTTGCTCTGGTAGACCGCATTATTGATTATGTCCCCGGAAAAAAAGCGGTTGGTATTAAGAATGTCAGCATCAATGAGCCGCATTTTCAAGGACATTTCCCTGGACGTCCGATTATGCCGGGGGTGTTGATTGTGGAAGCTATGGCCCAAGTAGGGGGTATTGTTTTAACGCAGATACCAGATTTACCTAAAGGCTTGTTTGTGTTTGCTGGTATTGATAAAGTAAGGTTCCGCCGGCCTGTGGTTCCTGGTGACCAATTGGTGATGACTTTAGAGTTGATTTGTCTCAAACAACGCCGGATAGGCAAAATGCAAGGCCGGACTGAGGTTGATGGGAAGTTAGTCACCGAAGGTGAACTGATGTTCTCGTTGGTGGACTGAAAAATTTATTCGAGTGTGCTGGATAGTTTAATCTTTCAATTTTTAGGTTCCAAAGATCGACTTTAATCTCTTTGTTGAAAGATTGAACAAGCGATCAATCAATTATGAAAACATTAATTCATTCCACCGCTGTTATTCATCCCCACGCCGAATTGCACCCGACGGTTAAGGTGGGTGCCTATGCGGTGATTGGGGAAGGCGTTAAAATTGGTGCTCAAACGGAAATTGGCCCTCATGTTGTGATTGAGGGAAATACGGAAATTGGGGCCAGAAATCGCATTTTTGCTGGGGCTGCTATTGGTTTAGAACCGCAGGATCTTAAATACAATGGTGCTGCAACTTGGGTGAAAATTGGTGATGACAATACTATTCGAGAATATGTGACGATTAATCGGGCTACGGGGGCCGGTGAAGTTACAAAAATCGGCAATGGAAATTTGTTGATGGCTTATTGTCATGTTGCCCATAATTGCACTGTTGAAGATAGGGTTGTTATTGCTAATGCTGTTGCTCTGGCGGGTCATGTTTATATTGAGTCAAGGGCTACTATTGGCGGGGTTTTAGGTATTCACCAATTTGTCCGTATTGGCCGTTTGGCTATGGTTGGGGGTATGAGTCGCATTAGTCGAGATGTTCCGCCTTATATGTTGGTTGAAGGAACGCCGGCTAGGGTTTATGCTCTCAATTTGTTGGGTCTAAAACGAGCAAAGTTGGATCCAACGGATGTGGGTTTACTTAAGAAGGGTTTCCGTACTATTTACCGTTCTGGTTTAACGGTGAGTCAGGCTTTGGAGGCTGTAAGTTTATTGCCTGAAAATGAACATTTGCAACATTTGAGCCGGTTTTTACAAATGTCGCAAACTCCAGGTCGTCGCGGTTTAACTCCGGGTAAAAAAAATAAAAGTGACCGCAAGGAAAGCTCTAACGAGGAAGATTAAAGGTTATGATTGGTCATGTGTTATTGGTCAAGGGTTTTTGGTAACTGTTGATTAGACATCGGGCAAAGTTTTTGTTGACGGTAGACGAAATGCCGGTCTGTGAGATTTGTTGCTGATGTCTATTAAAAATTTTTCTGTAGCTGTAGGGCTTTTTTGAGGGCTGCATGATTAAATAACAGAGAACCTATGATCTTTGACAAATGACTAATCATCCATCTTTTAATGTATTTATTAGCACCGGTGAAGTTTCGGGAGATTTACAAGGAAGTTTATTAATTAATGCTCTTTTCAGTTATGCAAAAAAATTAGGAATAGAGCTAGAAATTGCCGGTTTGGGAGGGGAAAAGATGGCGAAGGCCGGTTGTCGTTTGGTGGGTGATACGACAGCTATTGGTTCAGTGGGATTGCTAGAGTCTATTCCTTTTATTTTGCCGACTTTGGAGGTGCAAAAAAAAGCTAAGAAATATTTAAAAGAAAATGCTCCTGATGTGGTGGTTTTGATTGATTATATGGGGCCTAATATTGCTTTGGGCGAGTATGTAAAAAGTCATTTACCGGGGGTGCCGGTGGTTTTTTATATTGCGCCTCAGTTGTGGGTGTGGGCTCCTTTTCCATCACAAACTCGTCAAATTGTCAAGATATCAGATTTAATTTTGGCGGTGTTTCCCCAGGAGGCAAGCTATTACGAGGAAAAAGGCGCTAATGTTTGCTGGGTTGGGCATCCGTTAATTGACCGGCTAGGGGAGTTTCCGACTCGCCAGGAAGCGCGCAAGGTGTTAGGGATTGAGGAGGGGGAGTTAGCGGTGGCGTTGTTGCCGGCATCCCGTCAGCAGGAGGTAAAGTATTTGTGGCCGGTAATTTTGGAGGCTGCTAGGTTGCTTCAGGAACGGGTGTCGGGGGTGAGTTTTTGGATTCCGCTATCGTTGGAGAAGTATAGGGGGGCGATTGAGGATGGGATACGGGCGTGTGGGTTACGGGCTAAGGTGGTGGCAGGCCGGTCGCAGGATGTTTTGGCGGCGGCAGATTTGGCGATTTCTAAGTCGGGGACAGTAAATTTAGAGATTGCGCTTTTGAAGGTGCCGATGGTGGTGGTGTATCGAGTGAGCGGGCTTACCTATTGGGTGGCGCGCCGGTTGTTTAAGTTTAAGATTCCGTTTATGTCGCCGGTGAATTTGGTAGAGATGAGGCCGGTGGTGCCGGAGTTGTTGCAGGAAGAGGCGACACCACAGGCGATTGTGGATGAGGCTTTGCGGTTGCTGCCGGGTGGTGAGGGGTTGGAGGAGGTGTTGGCGGGGTATGAGGAGATGCGGGAAGGGTTGGGGCCGGTGGGTGTTTGCGAGCGGGCGGCTTCTGAGATTTTGGGGTTGGTTGTGAGGTAAGGGTTGTGTGTTGGGAAGGCTATTCTAAAAAAAGAATTTGTTAGTAGGTTAAAGGGATGAATAGTTACAAGATAGATTTAGCGCCGGTTATTGAATTAACGGATGAGCAATTTTACGAATTGTGTGGACAAAATCCCGATTATAAGTTTGAAAGAACGGCAAAAGGAGAACTGATTATTATGTCGCCTACGGGTGGAGAAACAGGTGGTAAAAATTGGTCAATTAACGGGCAAATTTGGCTGTGGAATCAAAGAACAAGTTTAGGGATTGGGTTTGATTCTTTGACTTGTTTTAAGCTGCCGAATGGTGCAAATCTTTCTCCTAATGCTGCTTGGATATTGCAAGAAAGATGGGATGCTTTAAGTGCGGAAGAAAGAAGGAAGTTTCCGCCAATTTGTCCTGATTTTGTGATTGAGTTGCGTTCGCCTACAGATACGCTTAAAAACTTGCGTGAGAAGATGGTGGAATATAAAGAGAATGGGGCAAGATTGGGTTGGTTAATTGATCCGATTAATAAGCAGGTGGAAGTTTATCGTTTGGGGGTAGAAGTGGAGGTTTTAGAGGGGCCGGCAAGCGTTTCTGGAGAGGATGTTTTACCGGGTTTTGTGTTGGATTTGGCGGGGATTTTGTGAGAGTTTTTTTTGGGTTGGGGGGGCCGGTTGTTTAATAAAAGTTAATTATGTATAACTCATTCCCTGTTAGGGGTGAGTGATGGGAAATTTTTTGTTTTTTTTGCATTTACCAAGAGGAAAATATCAGGGCAACACCAATGTTTAATTTTGATAATGTTTATACTCAATTAATTGAAGAAGGGGGGTAAAACACGGGTTGTTTTTGCCAATGGCATTCACATTACATCAGGTGATTGTATTAGCGTTTTTACTGCATTTAAACCATATTTTTTTATAAAGCAGAATGAGTTTAACCCGTTCTTGACATTTATAAAATATCGTGGAAATTCTCTCCTGTTTAGAGTAGCTCATTCATGGCATATCTCTTACAAACATTAATTGAATTTATTGTAAACTATTTTTTTGTAATTTTTCATCTCAAATAGACAGTTTTGAGAAGTTTGCTAATTTAGTGTAGCAAGTTGCCAAAAACCTACGATTAGCCTATTTTTCGACGATCAAGTTATAGCAAACTTAATTTGTTTAATAGTGTAAAAATGCCGTATCAAGAGGAATCAAGAACATTATTAATGCTGTTAATGATTATTTTGGTTTCTTTGTTCTCTAACCACATTAGCGGTATAAAATCAGTGATTATTTATACTTTTTTGCTTAACTCATGAGAAAACAACTATCACTTTTGGGGCGTGTGAAAAATAGGTATTCTTAGAGTGGGAAGCCAGTAATTCCCTAACCGTGTATTGACATTAAAGTGAGAGCATGACATCCTCAAACAAGTTAGGAGAAATGGGGCATCACGGGGGCAAAAGCTTAACCACTATATTGCGAATTAGGGGTATTAGCTGCGAGAGCTTGCTGGTTGGGAAAAACAGGTAAATCAACTTGGAGAGAAAGTATGAAAAGTCGAATTTTAGTCCTAGCTGCCTTAGTCGCCACCCTTGGGTTAGCGCTACCCAGCAAAGCCACCAGCCTACAGAGCAATGAAAGGACTGTACAAACACGGCTGTTAGCTCAGTCGAGTTGGGTTACAGTTGAACCTAATGGTGCGTACTTCAAAGTCGAGATGCCGCAGAATCCCCAAAAAGTAGAAGGAGAAGATGGCTTTCTGCAAGTGCCGGGGATACCTGGCCGTTTTCTTATGAAGGCCAGCTTGAGTTTCCCTACTTTAAGCGGTGGAAAACCAAAAATGCCCAATCCTCTGACTGCATTTAGTGCATCCAATAGTCAAGAGTCATTTAATGTTTTTTATGTGGATCAGCGTCTATTTCTTGCCGAAAGGGGCGAGCAGCAAATGGATGGCCGTTGGATCGGCGACATTCTAAAATCCTTAGAGAAACCTCACTTATTAAATAAAGTCCAAAAGATTTCGTATCCTGGACCGCTCGGACCCTCCAGATACCCAGGACGAGAAGTTCGGGAGGTAGTCCCTCAAGGCGTATTTGCTATGAGGTTTTACTTGTTTCCATCAGGCCGAATTTATATACTTATCGCTCAATCTAGTGAGGAAAATGTGAATCGATTTTTCAATTCCTGGAAGTATCTCTAATTAAAAATAGTCAAGCCCTAAAAATGCCATTAGAAGGTGGGAATTTGGAGCTTGGGAAACGTCTAAAAAGAGTAAAAAATTAATTACCTAACTAAACTATGTGTACTAGAGTTGTTTATCTTGGACTAGACCAAACCATCATTACTGCACGCAGCATGGACTGGGAAAATGATATGGGAACAAATCTTTGGGCATTTCCACCAGGCATAAATCGTGATGGGGCGGCTGGATCTAACTCCATTCAATGGACTTCCAAGTATGGCAGTGTTGTAGCGACTTGCTTCGATAGTGGTTCAGCCGACGGTATGAACGAGAAAGGACTGGTTGCCAATCTGCTCTATCTCACTGAGACAGAGTATCCGAAGCCCACCGAAAACGACCCACGCAAACCCCTAGCCCTTTCTGCTTGGGTGCAATACGTCTTGGATAATTATGCCACCGTTAAAGAGGCTGTTGAGGAGTTAAAAAAAGAACCGTTCTACATCGTGTCCAGCGTTGCACCCGATGATACCGAAGCGGCAGGAACTACTCATCTGTCGATTTCGGATGCCACAGGTGACTCTGCCATTTTCGAGTACATCAATGGCGAGTTGCAAACTCACCATAATAAAAACTATCAGGTTATGACCAACTCCCCGATCTACGAAAAGCAACTGGCGCTTAATGAGTATTGGCATGAGATTGGCGGACACACGATACTACCAGGCACCTATAAAGCAGTGGATCGGTTTGTTCGAGCTTCATTCTACATCAAGGAGATCGTGCAAACATCGGATATCAAGGAAGCAATCGCCAATGTCTTTTCGGTGATTCGCAATGTGTCAGTCCCTAGGGGCATCAAAAAGCCACATTCAGCCCGGGACTCCTACACTCAATGGCGCGTCGTAGCGGATCATAAGAACTTGCGATATTTCTTTGAATCTACCAGCTATCCGAATGTCTTCTGGGTCAACCTTTCCGATCTCGATCTTACAGAAGGAAAGCAAGCCAAAAAGCTAACGCTGACGGCTAAGAAGGATTTTGCAGGCAATGTGGCGAAGCAGTTTGAAGACACCCAACCGTTTTCGTTTTTATCCCCACAATCTGAGCCAAACAATCAACAACTGAAGCAGAAAATTGACCAGTTGAAGAAAAAGAACCATACACTAGAACAGAAACTTGCTAAAATCCTCACTTTGCTGGAACCATAGCAATAGTTTAACTAACGAACTTTCATCGCTATTTTATAGCAGTTACCAACATCCCAAGCAACATTTTATAACCCTCAAAAAAAATCGGTTTCTTCAATAAACCGGGTTTTCTATATAATATCAACCAAGAAATTTATAGACTCTGGCCATAAATTTCTTGCAAACACAAACCAGCAAACTTTCACTTAACTTTGGCGAGATTTTAGCTACCATTCCACCGCATCCCGCGCCACCCCCACGGGCACCGTATGAGGCCCATCAAACTCTTGATAAACAACATCATAATCGGCCTCTTTTAAAACCGGCACAAGACGGCGGCTACATTTATCAATCGGTAAAACTCTATCACCTATACCATGAGAAATAAATATTTTAGGTTCGCCAACTTGATCAGCCGATGCCATAAAACCAGGCGAAAAAGCCACAACATGACTAAACAAATCGCCATTTGTAATACCAACCGACAAAGCATAAGAAGCTCCATCTGAAAAACCGCCCACTGCAATAGAATTCGGGTCAATTGCATAGCGAGTAAAAACTTGTTTCAACGCCGCATCTATAAAAGCAATATCAACACCAAACCGGCTTACAATCACATCCCAAGTCGAAGAACGAGACTCAGGCAGCACAACAATTACTCCCAAAGAATCAGCCACCTTTTGTACAATACGCAACGCCCCTTCAGCATCACCGCCAGCACCATGTAACATCACCATTAAAGGCATTGGTTTGTTTGGTTGATAAGAGGCCGATACATAAACAAAACCGTCCCGTCTGCCATCTAATTTTAAAGCATGAAGACCCGTAGAACCAAGCGCAACCGGCATCCCCGGACGAGAAAGCAAACGTCCTGTAGAAGCTTTCTTATCCTGATTAGAAGTTTTCATAACTGGTAAATTTTGGTTTAAACAACTGGACAAATTAGCAACAAGCACAGGCATTACGAAGAGCAACAAACGCAAAAAATGCCGACGTGTAGAATAAGATAAAACACCTTTCAAAGCATACAACCTTACTGAAGAATTAAATTCTGGCCTACCCTCACGCTAGGACAGTGAAAAATTTCCTACCTTATTCTTTCGAGAGATTTAAGCCCATCAAATTAGTAAAAAATTTGCCCCGTATATCTCACCCTAGATCCTTTATAAATTGCCCGTTCTCTCATCACAAAAAAAACCCCCTCTCCGTCAACGAAGAGGGGGACAGGAGAGAGAAGTTAACGAAGCTTAGGCGCAACCATTGCCGCACCCTCTCCAAAAGCCACATTCTTTGTCAAACTTGGCACAGAATGACGCAAATGTTGAGTAAACTGAACCATCGTCGAATCATAAACCTGCGTCATAATTTTGGGATACAAACCAATCCCAATAATAGGCACCAACAAAGACGAAATAATAAACACCTCACGAGGTTCTGCATCTACTAAAACCTCATGTTCCACAAGTTCCTTATTTTCCGGCCCATAGAAAATTTCCCGCAGCATTGACAACAAATAAATCGGAGTTAAAATCACCCCAACCGCCGCCAAAAACACCACAATCACTTTAAACACCGGACTATACGCATCACTCGTAGCAAAACCAACAAACACCATCAACTCTGCCACAAAACCACTCATTCCTGGTAATGCCAAAGACGCCAAAGAACAAGCAGTCCACATCGCAAAAACCTTCCGCATCTTTTGACCAACTCCACCCATCTCATCAAGCATCAAAGTATGAGTCCGGTCATAAGTACAACCCACCATAAAAAACAAACTCGCCCCAATTAAACCATGAGAAATCATTTGTAGCATTGCCCCACTAATACCTAAATCAGTATAAGAAGCAAGACCAATCAAAACAAAACCCATGTGAGAAATAGACGAATAAGCAATCTTTCGTTTTAAATTCCTTTGAGCAAAAGAAGTTAGTGCAGCATAAATAATATTAACCACACCTAAAATCACTAAAATTGGAGCAAATACCGCATGAGCATCTGGTAACATTCCAGCATTCATACGAAACAGCGCATAACCGCCCATTTTTAACAGAATTCCTGCTAGTAACATATGCGCCGGTGCTGTAGCTTCACCATGGGCATCTGGTAGCCAAGTATGCAAAGGAAAAATTGGTAACTTCACACCATAAGCTATTAGAAACCCACCATAAAGTAACAACTGCAAATTCATCGCATAATCTTTATTTGCAATTGCCCGCATATCAAAAGTTACCGTATCCCCATAAAACGCCATCGTCAAACCGGCAACCAAAATAAACAGCGAACCACCCGCCGTATAAAGAATAAACTTAGTAGCCGCATATTGACGTTTTTTGCCACCCCAAATTGCCAAAATCAGGTAAACCGGCACTAACTCCAGTTCCCAAACCAAGAAAAACAAAAGAATATCTTGAACAGCAAAAACAGCAATTTGGCCGCCATACATTGCCAACATCAAAAAATAGAAAAGCTTCGGCTTTAAAGTCACCGGCCAAGCCGCTAAAATTGCCAAAGTTGTAATAAAACCCGTTAGCAGAATTAACGGCATCGAAAGACCATCAGCCCCTACAGTCCATCTCAAATCTAACTGAGCAACCCACGAATAACTTTCTACCAATTGCAACTCAGGATTTGACAAATCATAGCCGGTGTAAAAAGCATAAACCGTCACCGCAAAATCAATCAGACCAACAATTAAAGCAAACCATCTAACAGTTTTGCCATCTTTATCAGGAATAATCGGAATTAGCAGCGACGCTGCAATAGGAAACAAAATTATAAAACTCAGCCAGGGAAAATGTTCTAAATTCATAGGTTAGTAGTTGGGCTTTAGCCCTAAATAACTCATCATCAATCAAAGAATTTATTGCCAAACTCATTGTTAAAAGTAGGGTGGGCTAGGCCCACCACTAACTGCCAGTGGGCATAACCCACTCTACTTTTAAGTTACCCCAAACACCACAACGATACCTAAAACGGCACCGAAAACAATGAGGGCATAAAATTGAGCGCGTCCAGTTTCAAAATACTTTAAACCTTCCCCACCCAAAACTGTTAGCAAGCCGGTTAAATTAACCGCCCCATCAACAACACGATAATCAACTTCCATCACTTGACGGGCAAGCCGACGGCTACCCTTAACAAAAAGAACATCATTGATATCATCCAGATACCATTTGTTGCGAGAGAATTTGTAAAGAGGTTTAATTTTCTCAGCAATTGCTTTCGGGTCAATTTTCCGAGACAAATACATCAAAGAAGCAAGAGTAATGCCAATTAAAGCAATGCCCACAGAAGAACCGCCCATAATCAGGAATTCAGTTAAATTAAACTCCTCAGCGTGTTCTACAACAGCCTCCATTGGAGGGTGAATAAACTCCTCAAAATAATTAGCAAAAGGAGTACCAACCAAACCAATTAAAACAGAAGGAATAGCCAAAGCCATTAGCGGAAAAGTCATAGTGAGAGGAGATTCATGGGGGTATTCACTATGATGATGGGCATGAGGATCGCTATCACTTTCCAACTCTTTTGGATTCATAGCCCCAGGGCCAAAAGCAGGCATCAAAGAAACCTTACTTTCCTCCAAAAGCTCATGGCGAATATCGATATTATTACCTCGGAAATTGCCCTCAAACGTCGAGAAATACATACGGAACATATAAAAAGCCGTAATTCCCGCCGTCAGCCAAGCCAAAAGCCACAAAAGAGGATTTGCAGCAAAAGTAGCACCGAGAATTTCATCTTTTGACCAGAAACCGGCAAAGGGAGGAATACCACAAATAGCCAAAGTTCCAATCAAAAAGCAAATAGCCGTCACCGGCATATACTTACGCAAACCACCCATCAAACGCATATCCTGGGCCAAAACCGCATCATGGCCGACCACAGCCTCCATACCATGAATCACAGATCCTGAACAGAGGAAAAGCATTGCTTTGAAATAGGCATGAGTCATTAAGTGAAACAAACCCGCAGAATAGGCTCCAACTCCCATCGCCATTACCATATAGCCAAGCTGGGAGATCGTCGAATAAGCTAATCCTTTCTTAATGTCATTTTGGGTAATAGCAATCGTAGCCCCCAAAAAGGCAGTAAAAGCCCCCGTATAGGAAATGACATCCATCACCACCGGCACCCCTTCAAAAACAGGGTACATACGGGCAATCAAAAACACACCAGCCGCCACCATTGTTGCAGCGTGAATCAAAGCAGAAATTGGAGTTGGGCCTTCCATTGCATCAGGCAGCCAAACGTGAAGCGGAAACTGCGCCGACTTGGCCACCGGCCCCAAAAATACCAACACAGCAAACAAAGCTGCCAAACCACCAGACAAAACGCCCGTCTCGACAAGATCATGGAGGCGTTCGCCCATCACATTAAACTCAAAGCTGCCGGTGCTCCAATACAAAGCCAAAATACCCAACAGCAGACCAAAGTCACCAACACGGTTAGTAACAAAAGCCTTTTGACAAGCATCAGCAGCCCCCTTGCGGTCATACCAGAAACCGACGAGGAGATAAGAACACATCCCCACCAATTCCCAGAAGATATAAACCTGCACCAAATTAGGGCTAACCACCAGACCTAACATCGATGAACTAAACAGACTCAGGTAGGCGTAGAAACGCACATAACCAGGGTCGTGAGACATATATCCATCGGTATAGATCATCACTAAAAAGGCCACCGTCGTCACGATGACCAACATTACCGCCGTCAGGTGGTCGATAGTGTAACCCATTCGCAGGTGGAAATCGCCTGCTGCTGCCCATTCCAAAGTTCGAGTATAGGCAGGGTGGCCTTGAATTTGACTCCACAACAAGGCAAAAGACAACACCATTGCTGCCCCAAGCGTTGACACCACGAAAACTGCATTTATTTGCCGCAGATTGTTCGTGAACTTGTTAAATGAAATTAAACCTAGTCCCACAATCATCGCGCCAAATAGGGGCAACACGGGAATTAACCAGGCATATTGATACAGAGGTTCCATCACGCTCGCGCCTACTTTAATTTTCTTTACGTTTTAGGCAGATTTGATTTCATTGTGGCACAGCACCGCGCCTCTACAAACTGCCGTAAGTACAATTATGGAGAAAAGAGAGACACCTGAGCAGATAACTCCACCCTCACCCACCTCTGCGTCCCCTGTGCTTTCCTCAGTGTCCTCTGTGTGATCCAAACCCCTCTGTATCACATCCAAAAGCACAAAAAACCCCACCCATTAATAAAACTAGGAGGGGCTAAAAACATATAAAGGGATGAAATCAGTGCGAATATATTAAAAAAACGGACTTCCTACTAAAACCTAAGCTGAATGAGGATGACGTTCTCCAGAAGAATGTAGCCAGACCGTTTTAGACTGGACATACATTTGACTCATCACTTCAAGAGACTGACGAAGATCGTCTCGTCCCTGAAAACTATCGAGACGGTAGCGAACTTTACCCCCCTCAAACAGAATCAGTGTCGGTAAATTAGTAATCCGATAAGTATTGGCTATTTTTAAACTTTCATCCGCATTGAAGCCTACCAGCTTAATATTTTCTCCCCATTCAGCTTGAAAACGCACCAAAAGGGGGTTAATAAGCCGACAAACGCCACACCAAGGTGCCCAAAAATGGACAAGGACAGGAGTAGGAGATTCTAAAACTTCTTGTGTAAAAGCCCGCTCGCTAATCGATGACAGCAGCATGATCCCTCGTGCTTATTTCTGTTTACTATCCGCTTTGGGATCATGCTACCTCTATTTGGGATCGTCTGAGTACAAAAAATAAGTCATTATTACTCAATACTCATCCCTTATAAGTCGTTAGACATAAATTCTTCATTAAGGGTTGACAAATCATAAATTTACGCTAGCTGTGGCCCTCATTAAGAGGGGATGGGCCCACCACAATAGCAAAACAAATACTGTTATCCCTAGATAGGCTGGACGGAGAAACTCAGCCCACTTTAAAGACTGCCGGCCTTGAATAATGGCCAAAAATGGAATCACTGAGGTGCGAACCTTAACTGCTTCAAAGGCTTCGCCATAACGGGCTAATAAACGGCGGTCTCCATGCCAAACTCCAAATAAGTGATGCAGTACCAAACCCACAGAAGTAATGAGGGTAAACGAAGTACCCAACCAAAGTGTATGGGCCACACACCAGATGATTTGCCCCACCATTTGGGGGTGGCGCGTGATACGGATAATGCCGGTTTCGTAGAGATGAACTTGGGGCTTTTGGACAGCGGCAATTTCTAATAAGTTAAAAGTGGCCGGATAAAGAAAAATAAAAGAAATGGCCGAAAGTATCCAAACCAAAGGTTTTATTCCCGGTACTCCTTGCAATTGCCACAACTGCAAGCCATCGTAGCGGTGGTTAAAGAAATAAACAATCAACACCACAGCCAACGGTAAACTGACTAAAGCAAACAAAACTCTGTACAGTCTTGCACCAATCAATTTTTCACCCCTTGACCGTAAGGCGGCCAAACCACTATGGGCTAGTGCAAACACAAAAAGCAAGCCCAGCATTATAAAATGGCTGGTGGTTAGGGAAACTTCAGACATCACAGACTCTTAAAAAGAAACAATAAAATACACTCAAAGACAAAAGGCGCTTTTTGGGCCAATAGAAAGCTGACCTCAAATGAAAGAGAGCCGGTCAATTCCTGATAAATTCAGAAAAGCCTTAAATCTCTTTTTGATATATTTTCCTAATCAAGTAAATGTTAATACAACAGTAGGTAACAGGATTCTCCCATGATTTGCTCCGCCGTGCTACTGTCAAAATCGTTGCCCTCTAACATCCTAGAGAGCTAGCTTAAGCCCCAACCCGCACTGATATCTGCCGACCCCACTCGCTGACCCCCTACGCATTCCCCTTTTTTGGTTTAGCAATATGTCTGACCTTCCTTTCACTTTAGACCAGTTACGCATTCTCAAAGCCATCGCCGCTGAGGGCAGTTTTAAAAGAGCCGCTGATAGTCTCTATGTCTCCCAACCTGCTGTTAGTTTACAGGTTCAAAACCTAGAGAGACAGTTGGATGTGCCACTCTTTGACCGGGGGGGCCGACGAGCACAACTAACTGAAGCGGGCTATTTGTTGTTAAGTTATGGTGAAAAAATATTAACTTTATGCCAAGAGACCTGTCGGGCAATTGAAGATTTACAAAATCTTCAAGGTGGAACTTTAATTATTGGGGCTTCCCAAACCACCGGCACTTATTTATTGCCACGCATGATTGGTCAATTTCGCCAGCGTTATCCTGATGTGGCCGTTCAATTGCACGTCCATTCTACCAGGCGCACGTCTTGGAGTGTAGCCAATGGTCAAATCGATTTGGCAATTGTGGGTGGAGAGGTGCCGGCAGAGTTACAAGAATCTTTGGAAGTTGTGCCCTACGCTGAAGATGAACTGGCTTTAATTTTGCCGGTAGCTCATCCATTTGCTAAAAATGGCACAGTTCAAAAAGATGATTTATATAAATTGCAATTTATCACTCTCGACTCTCAATCAACTATCCGCAAAGTAATTGATTCGGTATTAACTCGTTCGGGAATTGATACTCGCCGGCTCAAAATTGAAATGGAGCTTAACTCCATAGAAGCAATTAAAAACGCTGTCCAAGCCGGTTTGGGTGCCGCTTTTGTTTCAATTTCTGCCATCGAAAAAGAACTCCAAATGGGCATTCTTTACCGTGCTCAAACTGATGATGTAGTAGTTAAAAGAATGCTGTCTGTTATCTATAATCCTAATCGCTATCGCTCTAAAGCAGCTGAAGCTTTTAGTCGAGAAGTTTTACCACTTTTTGCTACTCACGGACTTGATAAACGTCTCACAAATCCACCTACTCCTGTTCTCGATACAGAAATCGAAATTACTAGCCCTAATTCTACTGTCGATTAATTTATCGGGGGACTGCCCCTAGTAGATATATGGAAATTCTTTGTACCCGCCCCGGTTGTCCTCGTCCTATCAATTCTTTTGCTGACCTTGATGATAGTAATACTCTCTCAACAGTGCAGCAAAAATTTTGTACTAATTGCGGGATGCCTTTAATTTTAGTTGGACGTTATTTACCGATTAAACGTTTGGGTCAAGGTGGTTTTGGGACAGCTTATTTGGCCCGTGACCGTTATACTCCGGGGATGCGTCGCTGTGTGGTCAAACAATTTCAACCGGCCGGTGAACTCTCCCCGCAACAAATGCAGCTTGCCCGTCAATTGTTTGAACGCGAGGCTGAAGTTTTAGAACAACTCGGTAATAACCACCCACAAATTCCTGATTTGTTTGCGTTTTTTCCTTTGGAAGTAGCCGGTGGTTCTCATACTCCACCGGCCCGTTTTTTTTATTTGGTTCAAGAGTTTATTGATGGGCAAAATTTAGAAGAGGAACTATCTCAAAAAGGTAAATTTTCTGAAGCAGAAGTTTTAGAAGTTTTGAGAGAAGTTTTGAGCATATTAACTTTTGTTCATTCCCACCATTCTATTCACCGGGATATCAAACCGGCCAATATTATGCGCGAACGCACAGGCAAACTTGTTTTGCTTGATTTTGGTGCCGTTAAACAAATTGCTCAAGGGGCCGGCAATTTAGACCGCAGTACAGGTATTTATTCGATGGGCTTTGCACCTCCTGAACAAATGGCAGGAAGTACGGTTTTTCCTTCTACAGACTTATACGCTTTGGCGGTAACTTGTCTTTATTTATTAACAGGTAAGCCGGTGGCTGATTTATTTGATTCTTATACAAATCAGTGGAATTGGCGACCCCATGCGAAAGTTAGTAAACAACTTGCAGAAGTTCTTGATAAAATGTTGCAAGCTTCTCCCTCTGCTCGTTTTCAGTCTGCCCAAGAAGTCCTAGAAAATTTGCAATCAATTGGTAATAAAAATAAACCGACAACCTCAAAAACTGTGCCGGTTAATCTTACCCAAGCGCCGCCGACAACTGTAAAACCAGCCAAACGTAAATTTTCAACATTAGAAATTTTATTTGGGGCTGCTTTTACCGGCTTTGAAGGCTCATTATTATTGATTGTTTTGGGTAGTTTATTACCAACTCCTGGGATTCTTATTGCGGCTTGTGTGACTATTTTGGCGTTGTTAATTTTTGCTCAGAACCGCCGATTTATTGAAGGAAAAGATTTACCAATTATTACTATAATTACAGCTTTAATTTTTTGGTATTTGCCTTTTCGTGCAGTTTACCCTATAGATTTATTAATAATTACAGTAGGCACTGCTACTTTGTCTGCGGTAGCAGTGACGGCTTTGTTTCGTTTGGTTTATGTAGTGCTTTCGAGGATTTTCTAAAACAATTGAAGCGGTAATTGTTTTAAACGCAGATGGAAAGCAAATAAATTAAATTTTTCGTCTTAGATTTAGGATAAGAGGCTTTGTCTGATTGTAGGATTTTGTTAGAATAAGTTTTTATGATAAATTCTAAACTTTTTTATGACTCAAAAAAATGAAGCACCGGCCTTGATTGTGTCTTTGTTGATTACAGTAGGATTATTAGCCGGAGGTTTTTGGTGGTTCACTAATCGTTCTGAACTGAATTTACCTGCTGTTAACAGTGGTCAAAGTTCAGTTGGACAGTCTTCTTCGGGCCGGTTGAGTGTAGGACAAAAATTGTTAATTACTGCCGAAGCAAATAATAACAAAAAAGCTGGAATTGAAGCTTTTAATAGTGGCAATTTTAACGCTGCTATTACTGAATTTCAAACCTCTCTACAAGTCAGTAAAAATGATCCAGAAACCTTAATTTATTTAAATAACTCTAAGGCGGCTTTGGCAGGTAAATTTTATAAAATCGCTGCAAGTGTTCCTATTGGTGGAAACTTGAATGTCGCCAAAGAATTGCTTAGAGGAGTCGCGCAGGCTCAAGATGAATTTAATCAAGCCGGTGGCCTTAATGGCGTGCTTTTACAAGTGGTTATAGCCAATGATGATAATGATAGTGGAGTTGCCAAAAATGTAGCGCAGGATTTAGTAAAAGATTCTACTATTTTAGGGGTAGTAGGGCACAATGCTAGTGAGGCTTCCCTAGCGGCCGCACCAATTTATCAACAAGGGAAGTTGGTTATGATTTCTCCGACAAGTCATGCAAAAAGTTTATCAGGTATTGGAAATTATATTTTTCGCACAATTCCCAGTATTCGCTTTGATGCAACAGTTCTTTCTCGCTATGCCAGTGCCAAAGAACAATTAAAAAATGTTGCTATTTGTGCAGATTCTCAAGCCGAAGCAAGTCTGTCTTTAAAAGACGAATTTACATCAAATTTTTTCGCAGATGGTGGTAAAGTTTCTTCAACTCGCTGTGATTTTTCTGCCGCTGATTTTAATGCTCAAAAAATTGTTTCTCAGGCTGTGAGTGATGGGGCTGATGGTTTATTGTTAGCCGTATCTGTGGGGAATCTTAATCGGGCAATTGATGTAGCAAAGGCTAATAGAAATCGCTTAGATTTATTGGGAAGTTATGCACTTTATACATTCCAAACTTTAGACCAAGGTAAGGCAGATGTAAATGGGATGGTGTTGGCGGTTCCTTGGCATCCCACAGCAATTGATAATAATTCTTTTACGGTAAATGCTTCTAAACTTTGGGGAGGGGCTGTAAATTGGCGCACGGCTTTGGCTTATGATGCCACTCAGGCTATTATTGCCGGGGTAAAGGGTGGTTCAAGCCGAGAAGCTGTGCAAAAAACTTTGTCGAGTGTTAATTTTTCTACCCAGGGGGCGACAGGAACAATTCAGTTTTTGCCGTCGGGTGATAGAAATGGGGCTTCTCAGTTAGTGAAAATTTTGCCTGGTGGTAATTCGGGTACGGGTTTTGATTTTGTGCCGGTGAGGTGATGGTTTTAGGGTTTTTTTTTCACACAGAGGACGCAGAGGAAGGCACAGAGGGACACAGAGGGTAGGTCGGGGTTTTGCGAATGGGTTTAGGGGTTTATTATTGGGTTAGTTTTAGATGGCACTAGAGTGATGACACAACAGATTTTTGTCTCAAAAACAATTGAAAAGTTTATTTGGTCTTGGCGTGGGCATCAAATTTACTACACTGTAAGCGGTGAGGGCTTACCGTTGGTGTTAATTCACGGTTTTGGTGCGTCTATTGGTCATTGGCGTAATAATATTCCTGTGTTGGCAAGTAATGGTTATAAAGTGTTTGCGCTGGATCTCCTTGGGTTTGGTGCTTCTGATAAACCGGCTTTAAGTTATTCTTTGGAATTGTGGCAAGAGTTGCTTAAGGATTTTTGGTTAGAAAAAATCAATGAACCGGCTTTTTTTGTTGGCAATTCTATCGGCGCTTTGCTGAGTTTAATGGTGGTGGCAAATCATCCTGAAATTAGCTTAGGCGGAGTTTTAATTAATTGTGCTGGGGGGTTAAATCACCGGCCAGATGAGTTGAATTTGCCTCTACGTTTGGTGATGGGTACTTTTACAAAATTAGTTGGTTCTAAATTGTTGGGTGGATTGATGTTTAATAATATTCGTCAAAAACACCGAATTCGTAATACTTTACGGCAAGTTTATCGCAATCACGAAGCGATTACTGATGAGTTGGTAGAGATGCTTTATGAGCCTTCTTGTCATGCCGGTGCTCAACAGGTTTTTGCTTCGATTTTAACTGCACCTCCTGGCCCTCGTATCGTAGATTTATTGCCCAAAATTAAGCATCCTTTGCTTGTTTTATGGGGGGCTAATGATCCTTGGACTCCTATTAAAGGCGGGCGAGTTTTTGAGGAGTTTAATTCTGTGCCGGTGGAGTTTGTGGCGATTCCTGATACCGGCCATTGTCCCCATGATGAACGTCCAGAAGTTGTTAATGAGTTAATTTTGAAGTGGTTAAAGGCAGTTTAATTTAACCGTATCCGTTACGCAGATGAGTTATCTGTTTTTGACAAAGTTAATTGCCTAAAAAGTTATGATAATCCCTGTCCTACTAAAGTTTTTGTAGGATGGGTTTTTTATTGAGTATTATTAGCTAATTTTTGAACAAAATTTTGATGTTCTTCGCTTCCTAAACCGGCTTGCAAGGTTTCTAATACCTTGGCTAGGTTTTTTGATATTTATCTAACCATAATCCAGGGAAAACTTGAGAACAAGTTACTCCTTCGCTATTGGCTTCGAGTTTAATATATTCGCCTTCATTTAAGCTAAACCAATCAATTTGATTTTCATAGACTCGCCAGACAAGATATTCTTGCACTTGATTACGGCGATACACTTTCAGTTTTTGATGCAAGTCATAGGAATCACTGGAAAGGGGCTAGGTATCCTGATCATCCGAGATAGTTGTGTAGTTGTAGGTGATCCTTCAGATTGTCGATTGACCGGCATTTGTACGCCTGCATGATGAAAGACAATTTTAATCTAGTAGATAGGGCATCCCCTCAAAGTCAAGGCATAGAACTTGCACAACTGGGTAAAATTTTACGAAAAAGAGCGATACCGGCAATAGCCGTTGGGGGTACAGTCTTCGCGGCTGTGGCGTTTGTAACGGTTACGCAAACGCCTGAATATCAATCGCAAACTTTAATATTATTGGATAATAAAACTTCGGTGCCGGTAGTTACAGCTATTGCACCCGAAACCGCACAGACAGCAAAGGATTTATCTACAGAAATTCAAATTTTACAAAGCCAAGCTTTAGTTGCAAAAGCCATAAGCCAACTAGAAAGCAGTTCTAGCAATATTTCAGTAGGAGAGGTGATAAAAAATTTATCGATTCGCCAAGCTGGACAGGCAGATGTTTTGATTGTTTCCTATACAGATACGGTTCCTGAACGAGCAAAAGCGGTTTTGGATGCGTTGGGGGCAACTTATATAAATTATTCTTTGGATAAACAGCGAAGTCAGGCGACAAATGCTATAGGTTTTATTCAGCAACAGTTACCATCAGCCCAAAAATCTTTGAATGAATCGGCAGAGGCAATTCGTACTTTTCGTCAAAAATATGGTGTTGTTGATCCTGATAGTTATGCGGCACAAGTTGTAGATTTAAAACGAAGTTTAGAGCAACAAAAACAAGCTATTGAAGTGTCAGTAAGTAAAACTGAACAGCAGTATCAAGAGTTGCAAAAACAAATGGCTTCATCAGGTCAAAATCCACAAACAGCCCTGACAAATACTGTTTTAAGTGAGGATGCAGTTTATCAAAAATTGGCAGAACAACTTAAGGAAATTGAAGCAAAATATACGTTAGAAAGAACAAGATTTCAAGATAATCATCCTGTGATGCAAAATCTTTTGCAGCAACGACAAAGTTTATTGAATTTGCTGCAAAATCGTAGTCAGCAGGTATTGGGTGCGGCGGTTTCCCAAGTAAATGTTAGTGAGGTTACAAGTGCCGGTGCGACTAGGCAAAATTTGGCACAGGAGTTAGTAAAAATCCAAACAGAATTGGCTTCGCAAAATGCTCAGTTACAGCAGTTGAAAGAAACAGAAAAAGAAACAGCGAAGCGGTTTGATTTAATACCGGAATTGCAACAAACTTATGCTGAATTGCAGCGAGAATTTAAGGTGAAGTCGGAGGCTGTAAATAACTTTTTGACAAAGTTGCAAGAGTTGCAAATTTCGGAGGCACAGGAAACTGCACCTTGGAGAATTTTGGAGAAGCCTTATGTACCGAATATGCCGGTTTCTCCTAATGTGCCGAGGAATTTGTTGTTGGGGTTAATTGCTGGGGGTTTGTTAGGCGTAGCGACTGCAATTTTATTGGAAAGAACGGATCAGCGCATCAAGGATGCTGAAGAGGCAAAAGAACTGGGAAATTTGCCTTGTTTGGGTATGGTTCCAAGAGTTTCAATGCCGGTTTTAATTACTAATTTCCGAGAAAGTCAAGAAACGGACGGTTATCAAAGTTTGTTGTTTACGGAAGCGATTCGATCTTTGGCTCTTAATTTGCGTTATTTAGGGCCAAATGGTGAGGTGAAAACGTTGGGGTTTACTTCTTCAACGCCGGGGGAAGGAAAGAGTACCCTAACTTATAATATTGGACGGGCTTTGGCGGAGTTGGGGCATCGGGTTTTGTTGGTGGATGCGGATATGCGAAAACCGACAATTCATCAGTTATTAAATAAGTCTAATATGTTTGGTTTGAGTACAGTTATTGCGACGGATCAAGGCTGGCGAGATATTATTTATTCAACGGAGGGGGGTTTTTTGGATGTGTTGACTTCTGGCCCAACTCCGCCAAATCCTGTGGCGTTATTAGATTCTGCAAAAATGTCGCTATTGGTGCAAGAATGGCGTCAGGCTTACGATTATGTGTTGGTGGATACGCCGCCGGTGGTGGGGGTGACGGATGCTCAAACGGTGGCACCAAAGCTAGATCGGATGGTTTTGGTGGCTGGGGTGGAACGTGCTACTCGTTCGTCTCTGTCGGAGGGGATAGAGGTTTTGGAGAGGAGCCGGTGTAATATGGCTGGAATGATTGTTAATTTTGTTGATCGGCAGCAAGATGGATATTATTCTGCTTATTATTCTTATTATGCAAGGCCGGTGGTTGAGGATGGAGAATCATCTACCATTGTTGATAAATCTCGTTCTCGAACTAAAGAAATTTTAGATAACTTTTTGAAGCGAAAATAGGAATAGTCTATAATTTTTTGAGTTGGTAAAATCAGGAATTTTTTATGAAAAAAGCTTTAATTTGTGGGATTTCAGGTCAAGATGGGGCTTATTTGGCGAAGTTATTATTAAATCAAGGATATGAGGTTATTGGGGCTTCACGGGATGCTCAAATTTCGTCTTTTCGGAATCTTTTAAGATTGGGAATTCGAGATGATATAAAGTTGGTTTCTATGTCTTTGACGGATTTTCGGAGTACGTTGCAGGTGTTGAGCAAAGTTCAACCGGATGAGGTTTATAATTTGGCCGGTCAGAGTTCGGTGGGGTTGTCTTTTGATTTGCCGGTGGAGACTTTGGAAAGTGTGGCAACGGGGACTTTAAATTTATTGGAGGCGATTCGTTTTACGGGTGGGAAAATTAAGCTTTATAATGCGAGTTCAAGTGAATGTTTTGGGGATACGGGTGAGCAGCCGGCGGATGAAATGACGCCTTTTCGTCCTAGAAGTCCCTATGCGGTGGCGAAGGCGACGGCTTTTTGGGAGTTGGCAAATTATCGTGAAGCTTATGGTTTGTTTGCGTGTTCTGGTATTCTTTATAACCATGAATCTCCTTTGCGTCCTGAGCGTTTTGTAACACAAAAAATAGTTGCTTCTGCTTGTCGAATTGCTGGGGGAAGTCAGGAGAAGTTGCGGTTAGGAAATATTGCGGTTAAACGCGATTGGGGTTGGGCTCCAGAGTATGTGGAGGCGATGTATTTGATGTTGCAGCAAGAGACTCCAGATGATTATGTAATTGCGACGGGTGAGAGTTATTCTTTGGAGGATTTTGTGGTGCAGGCGTTTAATTGTGCGGGGTTGAATTGGCAAGATCATGTGATGATTGATGAGAGTTTATATCGTCCGACAGAGTTGGCGGTGGGTAGGGCAAATCCGGCTAAGGCAAAGGAGAAGTTAGGATGGGAGGCGAAGTATAAAATGCCGGATGTGGTGCGGATGATGGTTGAGGCGAGGTAGGGGAAGTTTAAGTTTAAAATACTTCGTTGTCGTCCTGATTTAAAAAATTGACTAGGAAGAAAAGAATAGTAATAAATGATGATTTTGAAGATAATAACTGAAAAATTCATCATTTATTTTTTTGCTGTAGCCAACTGTGAAGGCGCATTAAATGCCTGTAAATTTTATCCCTGCGACTGTAATTCATCGAACAAAAATAGTAAGTAAATTTGTCTTGGTTCAATTGTGTGTTCAGGCGTTGGGACTAGTCAATGGAATTTTGTTAGTTCGCACACTAGATCAGCAACAATACGCCTATTTTACAATTGCCAATACCATGCAAGGAACGATGAATATATTGGCAGATAGTGGAATTAGTAGCGCTATTACAGCCGTTGGAGGTAAGGTATGGCAAGATCGATACCGCTTTGGGCAATTAATTAATACAGCGATGCTGTTGCGCCGATATTTTGCGCTGATTGCTGTTGTAGTGGTGACACCGCTTTTAATTTGGATGCTGGTGGGTAACGGTAGTTCGATTGTTTATGCTGTTTTCATTACCGTTGGGGTGTTGGTGGGTTTAAATTTTCAGTTAACTACAAGTGTGCTAGGTGTAGTTCCCCGCCTGCATTCACAACTGAATCGCATTCAAAATATCGAGTTAATTGCAGCTTTTTCTAGGCTGATTTTTTTAGTGGTTGCTTTGTTTATATTTTTGGATGCTGGTGTAGCCATTTATATTGCTTCAATTGTTTTTGGATTGCAACATTTTGTACTTAATCGTTGGGTAGGTGAGAATATTGATAAAAAAGCACCCATAAATGAGGAAGATAAGGCGACTATTTTCAATATTGTTAAACCTCAAACACCGAATGCCATATTTTATTGTGTGCAAGGTCAACTTAATATCTGGCTAATTGGTCTTTTTGGCAATACTCAAAATATTGCTGAGTTTGGGGCTTTAGGAAGATTAGCAGTAATTTTTTCAGTGTTTAGTGCAGTGATGAGTGGGATTGTTTTACCAAGCTTTGCTCGGTGTCAATCAGTCAAGATTTTGTCTCGTCGCTATTGGCAAATAATTGGGGGTTTTTGTGTGTTTGGATTGATGCTTGTGAGTCTCGCTGTTTTTTTTCCAAGTCAAGTGCTTTGGATACTGGGAAACCAATATCAGTATCTTGAAAGTGAGGTGGTTTTGATGGTAGCTAGTACGGTTTTAAGTTCTCTTGCTGGAATTATGTGGTCTATTAATTCTGCTAAGGCATGGATTGAGTATGCTTGGATTGAACCGCCGCTTAGAGTTGTGTTGCAAATTATATTGTTGATGAGTTTAGATATTTCATCGGTAAAAGGAGTGCTTATTTTCAATATTATTTCTACTACTTCGCCTATTTTAATTAATGCGATACTCACCTATCGCGGTTTTTTAATTTCGTCCATCTAAGTATTAAATATTTTTTTAGGAGGTAACAATGAGTCAAGTTTATTTAAATTTAGTTAGTCGATTTTTGACAGATTTACACCACAAATATTGGGGATTTCAAAATAAAATAAAAAACTATCAAGTTAAACCTTTTTCAGCCCGCTACTGGTGGACGAGACAGCAGCTAGTTGCGGAAATTTGCGAAAATACTTTCGCAGATCCCGAAGAATGGGATATCTGGATTAAACAACCACGTTTCCAATTTTATGACGAGCGAATTGTTGAATATTCGTGGGCAATGCTAAAAATTTGCCAGCTAGGAAAAAAGAATCGTTTTTTGGATGTGGGCTGTGTAATGAATACTTCTTACTGTTTGGAGAAGTTGCTGCAACAGTTTTCTGATATCCATTTTTTAAACTTAGTAAGTGAGCCATTAGCATCGCAGGGTCGCATTTCATTTCATTGTCAGGATATTAGGTATTGCGATTTGCCAAAAAACTCTTTTGATTGTATTACTTGTATTTCGACTCTTGAACACGTTGGTGGAGATAATTCTTATAATAACTTTTCTTTGAATGGAACAGCAGAAATTAAGCAGATCAATCAAAGTTTAGAGGGGGGTTGGCAAAAAGCTTTTATTTCTTTAATGGAGTTACTTGTTCCTGATGGGTTATTGTTAGTGAGTATGCCTTGGGGTGGTGGAGTGTGGAAAAATGGAGAATATCAAATTGGTAAGCAAGACCTGGAAGATTTTCATAAAATAGCATCGTGTTATAACCGAAAAATTGTTATCACTTTTATCGAAAAAGATGAGAATGGTTGGCATTTTTGTAGTGAGTTACAGGATACTCCCCGTGTGAGTGAGTTGCCCGCCGCTGGTGCGAATGCGGTTGTCTTGATAGAAACGATTAACCACTAGAATTGTTTAAATTGTGTCAAAAAAAAGTTATCGAGGCACTGAAGAATTTAGACATGAAAATAGTTCATATTACGCCTACTTACTTTGACGAATCTTCAATCATCGGCGGTGGAGAGCGCTATCCAACGGAATTGGCATTTTGGATGGCAAATATGGCAGATACAACGCTGGTAAGTTTTTCTGACAAGCGTCTATCTTATTGTGTAGGAAATCTTAAAATAGAAACTTATCCTGTCAAACACTTTATTCATGGTAATAAAGTTAATCCGCTTAGTTTGCGGTATTTGGGTGCAATTAAAGGGGCGGATATTGTTCACATTCATCATATAAACACTCTGGTTTCTGATCTTGCTTGCTTAACAGCTTCTTTGCTGGGTAAACGGGTTTTTGTAACGGATTATGGTGGCGGTGGAAGTTTGGTATTGAACCAAAAGCTACCGATTTTTAAAAGGTATTATCAGGCAATTACTTATTCAAGCTTTGGCTTGCAGCATCTTCCTAAGATTCTTCAAAAAAAGGCTATTTTGATTAAAGGAGGTATTGATATTGAGAAATTTTGTCCGGCTAATTCATTAGAAAAAGAAAAAAAAATCTTGTATGTTGGACGAATTTTACCTCATAAAGGAATTAATTACTTGATAGATGCTTTCCGCTTGTTAAATCGTTTGGATTATAAACTTAAAATTGTGGGCCGAGTCTATGACGAAGGTTTTTATTATGAGCTTAAATTGTTAGGTGAGGGTTGGCCGGTGGAGTTTATACATGATGCTGATGATGAGCGAATACTACATGAATATCGCACAGCGATGGTGACAGTTTTACCTTCGGTTCATACAAATTGTTATGGCAACTATACGCCGATTCCTGAATTAATGGGTTTCACATTATTGGAATCTCAAGCTTGCGGTACTCCGGTTATTTGTACTGATGCTGGAGCGATGTCTGAGTTTGTCGATCATACTCGCACTGGATTTGTAGTTGAGCAAAATTCTCCAGAGGCGATAGCGGATGCAATTGGCAAATTTATGGGTCTATCTTTATCGGAATATTTAGAATATCAAAGTCGTTGTTGTGAATGGATAAAACCTCTTAGTTGGTCAGCGGTTGTTGATAAACATTTGAATATTTATCAAGCTAAAAAATGAGATTTTTTAAGGAGTAAAAGTTCCTTCCTATGCGTATGCTCATCGTTACTCACGCTCCGCTTAGTCCTGAATTTGGCGCCGGTCAAATGGCTATTAATCTCGCTGAGGCATTTCGCAATTTGGGAGAAGATGTTACTTTGTGGTCTCCTCATCCTCTGCCAGAAACAACAAAATGGTGGCAAAGTATGCAAAAAATGCGCTCAAAACTCGATGAGTTTATCCAAACACAACAACGTTTTGATGTGATTGATTGTCCCGCCACATTTATTACTTCAAAAGTTAGGAAATCCGCTGCGATTGTTGTGGCTAGAAGTGTTCAGCCGGATTTGTTGTATTTATTTTCTAGCTTAAATCCGCTAGAGAGAAATAGCTTTCCAGAAATTATTAAAGCGGGTTTTGACTATGTTTATAAAATTTTTATTGCTTTGCTAATTGTACAAGGTTGGTGGAAAGCTAATTTTATTCTTTGCCTTGGCAGTTTAGAATTAGCGTGGATGCAGAAGTGGTTTCCTTGGTGGAAAGGCAAATTAAGTTATTATGTCAATGCTCTTTCAAACATTGATAAAGAAACTTTAGCCTCCCTTAGAAAGCATCGGCAAAAACCTTTGGAAGATAAATTGCGATTTTTGTGGATTGGCCGGTGGGTGTCTCATAAAGGCACTGATATTTTATTAAAATTCATTGAAGAATGGCTCGAAAAACGCCCCCAAGATACTTTTACAATTGCCGGATGTGGAGCAGAAGTTCAGAAACATTTACCGTTGGAATTACTGAGAGCCGAGCAGGTAAAAATCGTGCCTTACTTTGAAAGGAATCAACTGTTTTCTTTGCTTGCCGGCCATGATGTCGGATTATTTACCAGTAAAGTTGAAGGATGGGGATTGGTGTTAAACGAAATGCTTGAGTCGGGGATGCCGGTTTTGGCAACAAATGCCGGTGGAGTTCCTGATTTTCAGCCGTATTGTAAGCCAATAAAACCGATTTCTTTTTTATTGGCTATACCTAAAAACTTTTTAATGATTTTTCTTGAAAAAAAAGAATCTCATGGCATATTTTGCTGGAATAAAATCGCTGAAACTTACAAAAATACGCTTTTAAAAAAGGTAAAAGCTAATAAAATGAAAAAAATTGTTTGGCAAGATAACTGGCCTGATAGCTGGAAATATAGCTATGGTTACGATTTATTAGAAATTTATGGTGAAATGAGCAATCGCGGATATGCTTATGCCTATGCAAATCGTCGCCAACAGACTTTAGAGTTAATTCAAAAAGTTGCACAACCAGGGTCTAAAGTTTTAGATGTAGCTGCCGGTCAAGGAAATTTTAGTTTAGCTTTGGCAGAATTGGGTTACGAAGTGACCTGGAATGATTTGCGAGAAGAATTGGCGGATTATGTCAAATTAAAACAGGAAAAAGGCAACATTAATTATGTCCCTGGAAACATATTAACGCTCAATTTTGATTCTTGTTTTGATGTTATTCTCATCGCTGAAGTTATAGAACACGTCGCTCATCCCGATGAGTTTCTAAAAAAAATTGCACAGATGGTTAAACCAGGGGGTCATATTGTGATGAGTACCCCCAATGGTGGATATTTCAGAAATCACTTGCCTAAGTTTTCAGAATTTGCAAATCCGAGCCAATTTGAAGAGATACAATTTCAGCCTGACGCTGACGGACATATTTTTTTATTACATCCAGATGAAGTAAAGGTGCTGGCAAAAAATGCTGATTTATTGCTTATGGAAATGCAGCTTTTAACCAACCCTCTTACTGCCGGTTATGTCAAATTAGGAAGTTTATTAAAAGTCTTACCCCCTTTTTATGTTAATACTCTGGAACAAGTTTATCAAAAGTTGCCGGCTTTTTTGGGAAAAAAATTATCTACCTGTTTAATTGCTTTATTTGCTCGTCCTGCTAAAAACAGCAACGGCGGACTTCAATGATGTGGATTAATATCAAATTTCAACATTTAAAAGCATGAAAAAACCTTATCTCGGCATTGTGATGGAAAGTCCAATTCAATATCACGCCCCGCTGTTTCAATCTTTAGCAAAAGATGGCCGGTTTAAATTAAAGGTCATGTATATGTCTGAGCGTGGCGTAAAAGCATTTCATAATAAAAAATTGCAAGTGACGCTAAAGTGGGATATCCCGGTTTTAGACGGCTATGAGTCTGTTTTCTTAACAAATAATTCTCCTATTGCTGATGATGGAGAAAGTTTTTGGACACTGTTAAATCTCGATATCATTAATACCATTGCCAAAGAAAAGTTTGATGCAGTTTGGGTGCATGGGTATGCTTATGCAACTTCTTGGTTAGCTTTTTTAGCTTGCCAAATAACAGGAACTCCTTTGTTTTTACGGGGAGAAAGTGAAGATTTTTTTCCACGATTACCTTGGAAGCAAAAATTGCGTAAACAAGTGTTGTCTGGGTTATTAAAAAATATGGCTGGCGCTTTCTATATTGGCTCTTACAACCGAGAATTTTATTTAAACCATCAAATACCGGCAGAACGTTTATTTTATGTACCTTATTCAGTAGATAATGACTGGTTTAATACGCAAACAGAAGAACGTTTAAAATTTAGAGCAGAAACTCGAAACAAACTCGGTTTAGATGATGACACTGTTGTTTTTGTGATGGCTTCAAAACACCGGCCCGACCGCTATCCCCTTGATGTCATTCAAGCATTTTGTAGCATTCCAAGCTCATTAAATGCCGCTTTATTGGTACTTGGTGATGGCGTTTTACGAGCCGAATTAGAAGCGTATGCAAAGGCTCATGGAGAAGGCCGACGCATTTATTTTTTAGGCTTAATTGCTCAGTCAATGTATCCAGCTTATTTAGGAGTAGGAGATGTCTTGATTCATCCATCTTCCGAAACCTGGGGATGTGCAATTAATGAAGCAATTGCTGCTAGTTTAGCAGTAATTTCATCAGATCAAGTCCTCGGTTGGCGAGACATGGTAAACCCACAAAAAAACGGTTTAATTTATCCATTTCATAATATTGAGGCTCTCAGGGATTGCATTATTTCCTTGGCAAACCAACCGCAACAAGTCAAAGAAATGCGTCTTGCTTCTCGTCAAATCAGTGAACAAATGGATTTTAAAACTTGCGCTGATGGGGTGGCATCTGCTTTAGAAAAAGTGTTAGAAAATCGCCCAAAATCAAATTCACTGTAATTGCTACTATCAAACTGCCATGAACAACCTCCAAACAAAAACTACCAACTCAGCGGAAACACCTTCTACAACCTCACAAAATCAGCTTGGATCTTTCCAGAAAATTTTAGCCAAACTACCGGAACCGGCTCACACCCTTTCCCTCCTTGATGTTGGTTGTGGTTCTGGAAAATACCTGCCCTTTTTTGCACAAAATTCAGTCGGTTTAGAATTAAATGATGCAGAATTAGAACACTGTCGCTCTAAAAATTTAACAGTCTATAAATGGTCATTTAATGACCTTTTTCCTCCCCAATTAGCAGGTCAGCAGTTTGATGCTGTGCTCCTTAGTCATTTTTTAGAACACACCTTTGCACCGCACTTAATTTTGATAGAAGCGCGTAAATATCTCAAACCAGAAGGATTGCTAATTGTTCATTGTCCAATGGTAAATCCTCTCACAGATATTTCTTACAAACTTGCCCAATATTACGGATGGCAGAGAGGATTTCACGGAGCTCTTTTTGGCGATCATGTCAACTTTTTTACCCCGCAAACCTTGCGTTACACTTGTGAAATGGCTGGGTTTAAAATCGGCTATCTCGGCACACCTTATTTTCCCAACTTTTTCTCAAAATTAATTTTGTCTTACTGGCCTTCTGCGTGGTTAATTGCCAATAAGTTAAGCAACTATCAATACAATCACGAATCCTGTAAGTTATTAGACGAACAAGGCAATATTAGTTGGAAAATTTGAGGTTTTATTTTGGCTGGAATTACTATTGCTTATAGCGGCGTTCATCAAATGTACCAAATTGCTTTAGCGGCTCAAGAATTAGGCGCATTAGATTATTTTTTTTGCTCCCTAATAGATGCCCCTGGAAAGTGGGGAAATCTTTTTGCCAAAGTATTTGGAAGTGACCGTTTAATCAACCGGCATCGGCCAGAACTCGACCCCCGCTTAGTGCGAGAATATCCCTGGCCGTTAACCTATCAATTTGTACAACAACAGCGAAAAAAAACCCTCAGTGCAGCAGATTGGGAAAAAACAAATAATGCTTTTGATTGTTGGGCAGCAAGACAATTACAAAAAACTGAAAGCCGCTTATTTATTGGCGGAGAAAACTGTGCCATAGCCAGCCTTAAAACTGCTCGACAAAAAGGCATGAAAACACTTTTAGATTGCCATCAAGTTCATCCAAATTTCCTAGAAAAAATCTTAGCTGAAGCAGCAGAAGATTTGAAATTACCCGCCCCAGAACCCTTTGATACGCCAACCTGGCGAGAACAAAAATTACAAGAGTACAGTCTTGCAGATAGTATTCTTGTCATTTCAGAAGCACAAAAACAAAGTTTTTTAGCAAATAATTTTTCTGAGAATCAACTGTTTAATATTACGCTTTGGGCAGATACAAATTTGTTTTACCCATCCCCAGTGCAGGTTACCAAAAATAAAAATAAACTGCAAGTTTTGTTTGTGGGGGCGTTATCGTTACGAAAAGCAGTTCCTTACTTACTGCAAGCAATTGAGTTATGTGGAGACGACATAGAGCTTACTTTAATCGGTACAAAAACTTCCGAAATAAATTCTTATCTTGCTAAACATAAAGGTAATTTTAGATATATTTCTACGATGACTAAAGCAAAATTGCGCGAATATTATTGGCAGTCTGATGTGTTAGTCTTGCCCTCGCTAGTAGATACTTTTGGCTGGGTGGCAATGGAGGCAATGGCTTGTGGTCTGCCGGTGATTGTTAGCGATAATTGTGGGGTGCCGGTTCCTGATGAAACTTGGCGAGTTCCCGTGATGAATTCTCAAGCAATTGCCGAAAAACTCCTGATGTTAAAAAATCACCGGGAATACTGTACCAGCCTCGGTGAAATAGCAGCGAATTTCGCTCGCCAATTTACTGCGGAACGCTACCGACAGCAACTACAAATACTCATGCAGCAAATGTTAAATTAACCCAAAACGTTTAAAGCCAAAAAAACTTTTTTTAGGGGGTTTAATGACTATTATCCAAATCGTACCCCAACTCCCTCCTGCAATTGATGGCCTAGGAGATTATGCCTTGAATTTGGGCTTGCAACTTCAGGAAGATTTTGGTCTGCAAACGATTTTTGTTGTAGGAAATTCGGAAACAAAATCCGAAAGTATTGAGGGATTTTCTGTCAAGCCGCTGAGCATTCATTCCGCGAAAGCACTCACCTCTTTGCTGGCTGAACTAAAGCCAAAATCTAGCATAGTTCTCTTGCATTATGTTAATTATGGCTATGAGAAAAGAGGCTGTCCATTTTGGTTGATAAGGGGTTTAAAACGCTGGTTAGCTGCTAATAAAAATTGTCAATTAGTAACAATGTTCCATGAAGTTTATGCGAGTTCTTCTTTACCTTGGACGAGTTCTTTTTGGACATCGCCGGTGCAAAAGCACTTAGCATTACAGCTATCTGAATTAAGTGAGTATTGTCTGACAAGTAAGCAACTTTACGCCCAGTTTCTTCAGGAATTAAATCCATCTTTAGGCAAACAAATTCCTGCTATTCCTGTTTTTTCTAATATTGGAGAACCGCAAAAAGTTCCTCCTTTAATAGAAAGAACTCGTCGGTTAGTAGTTTTTGGAGGAAGTGGAACTCGGTTGAGAGTTTATCAAAAATCTCTTTGTTTTTTGACTGAAATTTGCCAGCAGTTAGACATCAAAGAAATTGTTGATATCGGGCCGGCTACAGGTTTAAATCTTTCTGATGTCCAGGGTGTGCCAGTGGTTGTAATGGGAAAACAACCGGCATCTAAAATTAGTGAGATTTTTCTTGATTCAATAGTTGGTTTCTTTTACTATCCCTTGGATTTTTTAGCGCGTTCTACCATTTTTGCTGCCTATTGCAGTCACGGATTAATACCTGTTGGGAGTTCTTATTATGCTTGGGGAAAAGAAAACGATGGACTGATTGTCGGCCAGCATTATTGGCTGGCAGACGGCCAAAAAACTATCTTAAATTTGCCGGTGGGACAGTCAATTGCTAACACGGCTTTTGATTGGTATCAAAGCCATCGCTTATCAGAACAATCTAAACTTTTTGCTCAATATTTACTTTCTTAAGGAGGCAACTTTGACTCTCAATTCCGTTCTCAAAGCCCAAAGAAAGCTCTCAGCAATTTCTAGTGGCGGTACAAGTAAAACAGAGGTTTACAACAAATTTGAACAGGTTCTATTAGAGCTAGATGCAAAAGGGGACTTACTCGATTTTGGATCAGGCACCGGCAATTTAGTTAAGCAATTTCAAAAATTAAATCGTTTTAACTCTCTTACCGCGATTGATATCATCGAAAAACCTGTAGAAATTGATAATTTTATCCAGTGGATTAGTTGGGATTTAAACGAAACAACAAACTTGCCTAATCAAGCCTTTGATATTATTATTTCATCGGAAGTTATCGAACATTTAGAGAATCCCAGAGCCGTTGTTCGCGAGTGGTTTAGGTTGCTTCGTTCGGGAGGAACTTTAGTCTTCAGTACCCCTAATAATGAAAGTTTGCGTTCATTATTAGCTTTGTTAGTACAAGGTCATTTTGTATCTTTTGGAGATAACTGCTATCCCGCTCATATTACAGCGCTTTTGCGAAAAGACATCGAACGAATATTAAAAGAGGCCGGTTTTCATCCACCAAAATTTATATTTACTGATGTCGGGGGAATTCCCAAATTTCCTGAGATATCTTGGCAAACAATTTCAGGTGGACTCTTGAAAGGTCTACGTTTTAGCGACAACATCATAGCAATTGCTTCCAAACCTAATTAACTAAAATATATGAAAATATTAATATATTCCCCAGCATTTTATCCTAGTATTGGAGGGCTAGAAACCGTTATTTCTAACTTAGCCCATGAATTTTTAACGCATAACTGTCAAGTCAAAGTTGTGTCTCAAACCCCAGCTATAGATCAAAAAAATTTCCCTTTTGAAGTCATCCGTCGGCCAAACGCTACGCAACTTTTAAAATTAACTCGCTGGTGCGATCTCTACTTTCAAGCTTGTGTTAGTTTAAAAGGACTTTGGCCTATGCTACTGTTGCGAAAGCCGTTAGTTGTTACTCATCAAACTTGGTATTTTGATCCGAAAGGCCGGTGGATATGGCAAGCTTGTCTAAAGAATTTTATAAGCCGATTTGCTACTAATATTTCTCCCAGTCACGCCATCGCAAAACAATTGCCATCTCCCGTCACAGTTATTCCAAATTCCTATCAAGATGACATCTTTTATTTGCGACCAGAAATTTCTCGAAATAAAGAATTAGTTTTTCTTGGCCGGCTCGTTTCTGATAAAGGAGCAGATTTACTTTTAGATGCCTTAGCCTCTCTAAAAAAACAAGGATTACAGCCCACATTAACAATTATTGGCCAAGGAACAGAAGAAACGAAATTACGTCAGCAAGTAGAAGATTTAAACCTTATTTCTCAAGTCAATTTCGTAGGAGTAAAACAAGGTCAAACGTTAGCTGAATTACTCAATGCTCACCAAATTTTAGTAGTACCGTCACGCTGGCAAGAACCTTTTGGAATTGTTGCCTTAGAAGGCATTGCCTGTGGTTGTGTAGTTGTTGGTTCAGAGCAAGGTGGATTAAAGGATGCTATCGGCCCTTGCGGTGTCACTTTTCCCAATGGAGATGTAGAAGCTCTCAGCCAAAAAATAGCAGATTTACTAAACAATCCTAATCAACTTTTGGCCTATAAAGCTCATGCAAAAATTCATCTGCTAAAGCATACAAAAGGCGAAGTAACTAAAGCTTATATAAAAGTTTTTCAAGAAGTTATTTAAACAAATGTAAAAATATAATAGGTAATTTTTTATGCAGAAACCTCTATTAAAAGTTTTATATATAGCGGGGTTTGGGCGGAGTGGAAGTACAATTTTAGGTAATATTTTAAATGAAATTGATGGTTTTTTTCATGTGGGTGAACTTTGCTATTTAGTGCAAAAAGGTTTAATTGATAATAAAATGTGTGGCTGTGGAGTTGCCTTTCAAGAATGCACAACTTGGAACTATATTTTAGACAAAGCTTTTGGAGGTGTAGACCAAATGAACTCCCAAGAAATTCTAAAATTTTACGAAAAAGCCCCAAAAAACAGAGAAATAATTTGTAAATTATTGCTCAATCAAGAAATCTCACTGGATAATCAAAACAAAGACTATTTAAGGTTTTTGAAAAAGCTTTATTTTGCCCTTCACTCTGTAAGGGGAAGTAAAGTTATAGTCGATTCTTCTAAGCTTCCTTGGTATGGTTACTTGTTGGGAAAAATCCCTAATATTGAACTCTATATTTTACACTTAATTCGAGATTCCCGTTCTACCGGCTACTCTTGGAGACGAAAAAAAGTACGAATAGATACAAAAGAAAACAAAAACGAATTGATGGAAAGAACCGAAATTATTACCTCTTCTTGCCAGTGGAATTCAGCCAATCTAGCAATAGAACTCATCGCCAAATCTTTAAAAAAACCTTATTTACAAATTAAATATGAAGATTTTATTGAAAGTCCTCAAGAAGTAACCGAAACGGTCTTAAATTTTATCCAAGAAAAAAATAATGAGGATTCTTTAAATTTTGATAACGGACAAGTTAATTTAGGAGCAAACCATACTATTTGGGGAAACCCGAATCGCATTCAAACCGGCCCTATAAAACTATCTTTAGACAATGAGTGGCAAACTAATATGAAACTCTCGGACAAAATACTCGCTACAATTCTAACTTTGCCTTGGCTTATCAAGCATGGTTATATTATTTAATTTAGTTTTTTTTATTAGATATGAATATATTAGCCCTTCTAATCTGTGCAGGAATTATTATTTACTTATCCTCTCTAAATTGGCGTTTTTCTGTCAAGATAGTCCTCGTTTTATTAATATTTGAAGGAGTTTTGCGTAAATGGGTATTACCGCAAGCAAGTGACGCTATTTATTTACTAAAAGATGTCATTCTCATCGGTGCCTATCTCAGCTATTTTCTCTCTAAGCGGCCACCTTTTAAACTTAAAAACAACTACACAGAAACCCTAAACTTACTTCTCTTTCTTTCAGCAATTTGGTGTTTAGTCCAATCTTTTAACCCAGACTTAGGTTCATTTATGGTCGGCCTTTTTGGACTAAGCCGCTATCTTTTATATATTCCTTTGATGTGGTTAGTGCCAAATTTATTTGACTCAGAAGAAGAACTTTATAAATTTTTACGACTCTATCTTCTGCTAGTTATTCCTGTTTGTTTGCTGGGAATCGCTCAATTTTACAGCCCACCTTCCAGCCCCCTTAATGTCTACGCCGGCGGTGCCGAAGCAACTGCTAATAATAACTTTGGGGGGCTAGATAACGTCACCAGAACACGAATAACTGGCACTTTTTCTTACACCAATATTTACACAGCGTATCTCTTTGTTTCTTTTACCTACTTGCTCTCTTTCCTCTTTTTTGAAACATCACCAATCTGGAAAATAACTGCCCTTGTTGAATGCTTTTTAATAGCCGTCAACTTTTTTATGACCGGCTCTCGCGGAATCTTTATATTTTCGGGGTTATTTTTATTGGGCTACCTATCTCTTCAATCCCTCTCTTATCCCGGCGCTTTTATGCGTTTTTTCAAAAAACTTACCATCCCCTTAATCATCATTTTTATTGCCGCTCCCATTTGGTTTAAACCAGCCATAGACGCTTTAAACCAGCGCGTAGATAACACTAATGATGCCCAAGAAAGAATTTTTCTTGCTTTCACGATTCCTTCCGAATTATTAAAAGGAAAAAGCTTCATCGACAGCTATGGAACCGGCGCAACACACACAGGAGGCCAAGCAATTAGACGGCTTTTAAATTTACCTCAAGGCATCGCACCCCCACCCGCCGAATCAGAATTACATCGAGTTGCAATCGAACTAGGATACTTTGGCTTTACCCTATGGTACGCAATGCGTTTAACCATCCTTCTTGCCCTTTGGAATGTATTTAAAAAATTAAAAAGATCATTTTTACAAGACATGGCACTCACCGCCTTTTTATATCATTTAATTCTCCTGCCGGCTCAAGTCGTTGTCCACCCTATTTCTGTTGTTTATTACTGGTTTTTTAGTAGTTTTATTTTCCTACTACCTCGCTTAGAAAGCCTAGCAAACTTTCATAACTACCACCTCCAAAAATCTGATTTATCCTCAGAATCAACCCATGCCTAAAAACCAAAATTCAACCACCCTACATTTCTGGGTTCCCAACCTTTTTGAATTCAAAGGCGGCATCCAAGTTTATTTACAAAACGTCCTAGAAGCCTTAAACCACGAATTACCAAATACTCCCCTAACGATCTATAACAAACTCGATAAAACCATCCCTAACCACCTATTAAACAGCAACACTTCTTACATTTTTTGTGGCAAAAAACCCTCAAGCTTAAGAACTTTACACTATAGCCTAAATTTAGCCATTGGAGCTATTAAAAAACATCCCGGCTTAATTTTATGCGGACATTTAAACTTTGCACCAGTTGCCTATTCCATTCACAGGCTCACCGGCATTCCCTACTGGATATTTGTCTATGGAACAGACGCTTGGAACATCAAAGATCCCATCAAAAAAAACGCCCTCCACAGCGCCCAAAAAATCATCTCAATTAGTGCTTATACCCGTGACCGGCTCATAGCCGAACAAAACCTAAATCCAAACCGCATATTTTTATTACCAGTCACCTTTGATGCCAGCCGATTTCAAATTGCTCAAAAACCCAAAAATTTACTGCAAAAACACAATTTAAACCCCGAACAACCCATCATCTTAACCGTCACTAGGCTATCGAGCAGCGATGGTTATAAAGGCTACGACAAAATCATCCAAGCCTTACCAAAAATACAGCAAACTCTCCCCAATGTTCACTATCTTATTGCCGGTCAAGGAGACGACCGGCCCCGCATTGAAGAATTAATTAAAAACTTAAATCTACAAAATTACGTCACCTTAACCGGCTTTATTTCCGATGAAGAACTTCCTAGTTATTACAACTTATGTGATGTCTTCGCTATGCCCAGTAAAGGCGAAGGATTTGGAATAGTTTATCTCGAAGCCTTAGCCAGCGGAAAACCCACCCTCGGAGGTAACCAAGACGGTGCCATTGATGCCCTTTGTAACGGCGAACTCGGAGCCTTAATCGACCCCGATAACATCAACGAAATCACCCAAACTTTAACCCAAATCTTACAAGGAAAATACCCCCATCCACTCATCTATCAACCAGAAAAACTCCGTCAACGTACCCTCGAAATTTTTGGCTTTCAGCGCTTCCAAAACACCGTCTCACAACTCCTATCAAACTCACCTTTGGAGGTAAAAAAATGAGAATTTTGCACGTTATTCCTGCTGTTGGCCCCCTTAGAGGTGGCCCCAGTCAAGCCGTCTTAGAAATTGTCAAAGCGCTGCGAGAATTTGACATCGAAACAGAAATTGTTACAACCAACGATAATGGCCCCGAATTGCTCAATGTTCCCCTCTGCCAACGCACTGAATATCAACAAGTACCCATCTGGTTTTTTCCTCGCTTTTCTCCACCAATTAAACCCCTTTGGGAATTTGCTTTTTCCAGCCAACTAACTACCTGGCTTTGGCAACATATCACTGACTACGATCTTGTTCATATTCATGCAATTTTTTCCTATTCCTGTACAGTAGCAATGGCAATTTGCCGGCTCAAAAACGTTCCCTATATCGTCCGTCCAAATGGCTTACTGTGCCAATGGTCACTAGAACAAAGCCGGTTAAAAAAACAGCTTTATCTCGCACTAATTGAAAAAGCAAACCTCAAGAACAGCAAAGCCTTAGAATTTACATCTTCTCAAGAACAAAAAGAAGTAGACTTACTTTCTTTAAACTCCCATCAATTTATTTTACCTTACGGTTTAGAAACACCGGCCCCCCTCCCAGACGCTCGTCAAAGCCTCCGAAAACTGTTAGAAATTCCCCAAGAACAACCCATCATATTATTTATGTCTCGCCTCCACTACAAAAAAGGCTTAGAATACCTCATACCCGCTCTAGCAAAACTGTCAAAACAGCCCTTTACCTTTATTTTAGCCGGCAACGGAACCCCAACTTATGAAACAGAAATTAAAGAGTTATTGCATACATCTGGAATTGATAACCGCACTTATTACCCTGGATTTGTTGAAGGAGAAACCAAACAACTCTTATTACAAGGCTCCGATATTTTTGCCTTAACCTCCCATTCCGAAAGCTTTGGTTTAGCAGTTTTAGAAGCAATTTATGCCGGTTTAGATATCATCACTACCCCCGGTGTTCCCCTCGCGCCGGTAGTCAAACAATACCAATTAGGTTATGTCCCAGAACTCGATATTAACCAAATTGTAACAGCACTCCAACAAAGTTTAGATGCCTTACAAAATACCGAGCAAAACTTACAAAGACGACAACGCGCTCACCAGTTAATCACTGAGCAATACACTTGGAATAAAATTTCAGAAAACCTCATTCAAATTTATAAAGCCATCTTAAATAAACAATCTCTTTCCGCCCTTTATTAACAAAACTTACTTAACTTTATGAAAGCTAAACTTGACAACTACGAATTTTCTTACACAGACAATAATCCTTTTCATCATCAAGCTTATTTGATGCCACCGGTTCTAAAAATGCTCTCAAACTTAACAATTTCCAACCACCAAAAACCTTTTATTTTAGACATTGGTTGTGGCAACGGTAGTCTCAGTAACCTCATTGCACAACAAGGTTATCAAGTTGTTGGAATTGACGAATCAAAACAAGGAATTAATATCGCTCGTCAAAGCTTCCCAAACTGCCAATTTATCCAAAAAAGTATTTACGATTTACCTGATAGTGAGTTTAAAAATGCCTTTGATATTGTTATAGCAATTGAAGTCATCGAACATTTAATTTATCCACGAGAACTACTCAAAGCTGCCCAACAATACCTCAAACCAACAGGCCGGCTCATTTTAACCACACCTTATCACGGTTACTTTAAAAACATTACCCTAGCTTTAGCCGGGAAATGTGACCAACATTTTAATCCTCTTTGGGATGGCGGTCATGTTAAATTCTTCTCCGTTTCCACCCTCACAACTTTACTAAAATCAGAAAACTTTACAGATATCAAATATCAATTTGCCGGCAGAATACCCTTTCTCTGGAAATCCATGCTTTGCTCTAGCGCACCCTTTATAAATTAACATGGTCATGTTAGAAAACGTCACTCCTCTCATTCTTACCTTTAACGAAGCACCCAATATAAAACGCACATTACAGCGTCTTAATTGGGCAAAAAAAATAGTAGTTATCGACAGCTACAGTAGCGACGCAACTCTAAATATTTTACAATCCTATTCTCAAATCGAGATATTTCAACGACAGTTTGACACCCACACAAATCAATGGAACTACGGTTTAGAAAAAATAACATCCGAATGGGTACTATCCCTTGATGCAGATTACGTTATATCTGATGAATTAGTCCAAGAAATCGCATCTATCCCGCAAAATACCTCAGTAGATGGTTACTTCGTGCGCTTTAAATATTGTGTTTTTGGAAACCCGCTGCGAGGAACTTTATTACCCCCGCGTCAAGTTTTTTTCAGAAAAGAAAAAGCACATTATATTGATGATGGGCATACACAATTACTGCAAAATCATGGGAAAACGGCCATGCTTTCATCATATATTTACCATGATGACCGCAAACCCCTGAGCCGGTGGCTTTGGGCCCAAGACCGCTACCTGATTATTGAAGCAAAAAAATTACTAGAAACCTCACCTAGCCACTTGAGTTTAAGCGACAAAATCCGTCGGTATAAAATCATTGCCCCCTTCCTAATATTTTTTTATTGCCTCTTTCTTAAAGGCGGTATATTTGATGGCTGGGCCGGTTGGTATTACGCCTTACAGCGCACCTTAGCTGAAATAATTTTAACTCTACGTTTAATAGAAAACTCAAACCCAAATACCCCCATTCAAAACAGAAACAATATTTATGAAAATTCCTAATTTATGAAAATTCCTAATAAATATCGCACAATTAGTTTAACTGTAATCGGGATTCTAACTGTAATAGAAATTCTATTACGCCTAATTTTTGGATTAGGCAACCCAGTTTTGAGCCAAGCCGATTCAGAAACCGGCTACCGCTTTCAACCAAATCAAAAAATATTTCGTTTCGGCAAACATATTAAATATAACCAATATTCTCAACGTTCCGAACCCATTACCACTCAAAAACCACCAGAAAAGCTGCGAATTTTAATGACCGGCGACTCAGTTCTCAACGGAGGAAATCCCACAGATCAACATCAAACCATTACGGAACTTTTAGAAACTAAACTATCTCAATCAGGCCAAAATGTAGAAGTCCTAAATGCCTCTGCCGGTTCCTGGGGAATTGGCAATGAATTAGCCTACATCCGCAAATTTGGCACCTTTCAAAGTGATGCCCTCATTCTGCAAATTGGTACCCACGATTTAACTCAACCTAAAAGTACCAGCGAGCGCGTTGGACATGACCCAAACTATCCCGATCACCCGCCTTTATCAGCAATTCAAGAAGGTTTTACGCGCTACGTTTGGCCGGCCCTTGCACCAACTTTTAAACTCAATTCTACCTCAGCAGAAATCCCGCGACCTTTACCCGCAGAAATTGACAAACAATTTCAAAAAAATATGAATAGCTTAAGAGAAATTTTAAGCTTAGCCCAAAAGCAAAAAATCCCCGTCTTTGTACTATTTACTCCCAACAGAGAAGACTTAATTCCCACTTTCCAAACACCCCTTTATAAATCGGAGTTTCTACAAATTCTCAAGGCGGCACAAGTAAAAGTAATTGATACTCATATCGCCTGGTCAAAACTTCCCCCAACCACCGTAAATAATTATTTTCGAGATGAAGTGCATTTTACAGTAGCCGGCAATCAAGCAGCCGCAGATTTACTATTTGACCAGCTATGCGAAGCCGCTACATTACCCGCTTGTTCAACTCAAAAAAATCCTTAACCTTTCCAAAATTATGCGACTAGACAACTACACCACCGGCACCTACAACCCCGGCGCTCCACTTTGGAAACAAATCCTCTGGTATTACGTCGGTTCACTTATTGTTAGCAGCTACCTACTTCCCTTCTCCCCCCTCAAAGTTTTTACCCTACGTCTTTTTGGGGCAAAAATTGGTCAAAAAGTCCGCATCAAACCTGGCGTAAAAATTAAATTTCCCTGGCATTTAAACGTGGGAGATTATGTTTGGATAGGGGAAAATACATGGATTGATAACCTCACCACTGTTACCCTAGAAAATCATGTTTGTCTATCTCAACAAGTCTATCTCTGCACCGGCAATCACAACTGGAATCACCCCAATTTTCAACTCATACCGGCTGAAATTTATATTCAAGAATCAACCTGGATCTGTGCTCGCGCCACCATTGGCCCTGGTGTGACAATTGGCAAAGGCGCGGTGCTTACCTTGGGTGCTGTCACCGGCCAATCCCTCCACCCCATGACAATTTACGCTGGCAACCCCGCTCAACCAATTAAACATCGCCAAATTAACAATATCTAACCAAAATTAATCCAAAAATAAAAACTCAAATATACTTTTTACCTTCTTTCTCCCCCAGGTATCCGGAGACTCTCCAATATTTTGGTAGAGCTAGTTAGAAAATTTCACCTGGGACACAACAAATGTTCGGGATATTTAGTAAATCCTCCTCTCAAACAAACCGATTTACAAGCTCCAAACTACCTCAAACTAACTCCCACTCTTCCAACTTATCTAACCCTATAAACTTATCAATTCTCACTCAATTTTATCCCCCAGATTATGCTGCAACCGGCCAATTTATCCAAGAACTTGCCGCCCACTTAAAACAGCACAACTTCAATATCCACATATTCACCGGCCAACCTGGATACGCCTTTCAAAGCAATAGCGCCCCACCAATCGAATATTCCGAATCTCTGTTTATTAAACGTACCCGCGCCTCAAGAATTTGGCCAAAAAGAATACGCGGCCGAGCCTTAAATGGTCTTATGTTTTGCCTACGAAGCGGTCTTCATTTACTCAAAGCTTGCTGGAGAGGAGACATCTTACTCCTCACCACCGAACCCCCCTATTTACCGCTTTTAGGCTTATTAACAAACCTCTTTTTTGGCGTTTCTTATGTTTGCCTCCTCTACGATTTATATCCCGATGCTGCTGTTGAATTAAAGGTTGTTTCCTCAAATCATTGGCTAGTAAAATTTTGGGATTTTATTAATTGTTGGATTTGGAAACAAGCCCAAGCAATCATCGTCCTCAGCCCAACGATGAAAGCTCGCCTTGTGGCAAAATGCCCAGAAATAGAACACAAAATCTCTGTGATTCATAGTTGGGCTGACCCCAACTACATTAAACCCCTTGAAAAACAAAAAAATTGGTTTGCTCACCAACATAACCTAGTTGACAAATTCACTGTTTTATATTCAGGTAACATGGGCCGGTGTCACGATATGGAAACCATTATCGAAGCCGCCGAAATTCTCAAAAATGACCCTATTCAATTTGTTTTTATTGGGGCCGGTGCTAAACAAAAATTCTGTTTAGAAAAAGCCGTTAATAAACAATTGAATAACTGTCTATTTTTACCCTATCAAGACAAATCAGTTATTCCCTATTCTATTACCGCCGCCGACTTATCTTTAGTCAGCATTAGCCCCGGTTTAGAAGGCATCATAGCCCCCAGTAAACTCTACGGAATTTTAGCTTCTGGCCGACCCGTTGCTGCCATTTGTGAAAAACATTCTTACCTGCGAGCCTTATTCGCCGAAGCAAATTGTGGTGCAGCTTTCAACAATGGTGATGCTCAAAGTTTAGCTGAATTTATTCGTTTTTTAGCCGCCGATTCTCAACTAAGCCAACATTTAGGAAAAGCCGGTCGTCAATATTTATGTCAACATTTTACACCACAAAACATCGCGCACCAGTATGCCCAAGTATTGACACCAAAAAACCAAGAAAACCAATCTCCAAACCACAAATTTATCTTGAATAAACGCGCTTTATAAAGTTTGATAGCTACATCGTACTCACGAACATTCACCAAGAATCCTTTTATTTGCCTTACTAAATCTTGTTCCTAACCGATCCCTTCTTTACCCTTTCCACACACAAAATCTATTAACGTTGGGTTACCGAACTCTTCAGAAAAAACCCTAAAACCTTCTTTTCATCCTCAGTTGTCAAAAACAATCATTAATATCTTGAAAAATTGCCAGCTTAGGGAAGTAGTGAGCGTATAGGAGTAAAAAAAATTACCCCTCAGACACCACCCTTCCCCATCAGCCATTCTCAATTAACCAAGGGCATAGGCTGACTTTAGCGCCCAGATAATCAAAAAGACTACACCGCCTAACACCACTACTGAAGAGATGGCTACGGCTATCGGGCTATCGGCCCCTGGAAACTTCATAATTCCACGATTTAAGTCAGACATAGGTTTTTAGTTGTTTCCGTTGTTTCCGTTAATTTCCGTTCAACTAAATTCCCCAAAAACTAGGGAATTAACTATATCTTATACTACTCTTCAAAAATACTAAGAGAGAAAGAAATCTTCAAAGCCTTACAGACAAAGGCTTGTAATCACTTTGGAATTTAAAATATAAATTTTAAAATCTACTCATTCTCATGGCTGGCAACTTGTTTTTAACAAAAATTCCTAAAAAAATTTTTGATCGTAAACTTTGGACATCTTAATATGTTAAACTACTAAAGCTGACCAGGAAATTTATCCGCCGGCCTACGCCTTTTGGCAAACCCCGGCCCCGTGCCCGGTCAAATATCGTACAAACAGGGACTTGACTCTATTTTATAGATGGGCAAAAAGCCAATCATTGCGGTATCTCACTTAGGCTGTGAGAAAAATCGGATCGATACCGAACATATGCTGGGTTTGTTAGTTCAAGCCGGCTACGAAGTCGATAGCAACGAAGAAATAGCCGACTACGTTATCGTTAACACTTGCAGTTTCATCCAAGCCGCCCGCGAAGAATCGGTGCGAACCTTGGTAGAACTCGCAGAAGCCAATAAAAAAATCGTGATCGCCGGCTGCATGGCGCAGCATTTTCAAGAGCAACTCCTCGAAGAGTTGCCAGAGGCGGTTGCTTTAGTTGGCACCGGCGACTATAACAAAATTGTGCAAGTTATCGAGCGAACAGAATCTGGGGAAAGGGTTAAAGAAATTAGCCCAGAACCTACATACATCGCTGACGAAACCACTCCTCGCTATCGCACCACCACCGAAGGCGTGGCTTATCTGCGAGTTGCAGAAGGCTGCGATTATCGATGTGCTTTTTGCATAATTCCTCATCTGCGGGGAAATCAACGCTCACGCTCGATAGAGTCGATTGTCGCAGAAGCCAAACAACTAGCTGCTGAGGGTGTTCAGGAAATTATATTAATTTCCCAAATTACCACCAACTATGGACTCGACCTTTATGGGGAGCCAAAATTGGCAGAACTGTTAAGAGCTTTAGGTAAAGTAGATGTGCCTTGGATACGAATGCACTACGCTTATCCTACGGGCCTTACACCCAAAGTTCTCGCGGCCATGCAAGAAGTCCCGAATGTCTTGCCTTATTTGGATTTACCCTTGCAGCACTCCCATGCCGAAGTGTTGCGGGCTATGAACCGGCCCTGGCAAGCAGGTGTCAACGACACCATTATTGAGCGTATCAAAACGGCAATCCCCCATGCTGTAATGCGGACAACATTTATTGTGGGATTTCCGGGCGAAACTGAAAAACAGCATGAACATTTGCTACAATTTGTTAAGCGACATGAATTTGATCATGTAGGTGTCTTTACATTTTCCCCAGAGGAAGGGACACCAGCTTACAGTTTGCCTTCTCAACTGCCGCAAGACGTGATGGATGCCCGCCGGGATGCTATCATGCAAGCGCAGCAACCAATTTCTCAGAAAAAAAATCAAGCAGAAATTGGGAAAGTGGTAGATGTATTAATTGAGCAAGAAAATCCTGAAACTGGCGATTTAGTTGGGCGTAGTGCCCGGTTTGCACCAGACGTAGATGGTTTGGTTTACGTTCAGGGTTCGGCTCGGCTGGGTTCAGTAGTGCCGGTGAAAATCACCGACGCAGATATCTACGATCTTTACGGTCATGTAGCGACGGCGGCCGATTTGTTGCCGGTGCCGGTGTCCGCGCAGCGTTAGGAATTGTAAAAATTGTTGCGATTTACTTAACATTAGTAAACAATAGAGTTAAGATTACGCAAGAAGAATCGTTTGGGTGCGAGCCGACTCTCTAAGGTTCGATACTGGTCTATCAGAGATACCTGAAGCTCGATAGCAAAGCGTGGCGGAACGCCATTCCAAAGATTCATCCAAACCTCACGCTGTATAAAGTGAAGGAAAATTAGTAACTAGAAAAAGGTGAAAAGGGAACTATAGCCCCTGCCAATAACTAGCAACTAACAACCAATCACTAACAAAGTGCATTGAAAGAGTACAAGGTTTATAGGAGATTAAATGGATTTGACATTTGCAAGCTTAGGTCTCTCTGATGCTCGTGTTAGCCAACTAGAGAAACTAGGTTTTACAGCCCCGACGGCCATTCAAGCACAAGCAATTCCTGAATTATTGGCGGGGCGCGATGTAGTAGGGCAAGCCCAAACCGGTACCGGCAAAACGGCGGCGTTTTCCCTGCCTATATTGGACAACATTGATACAACAAAATCGGTAATACAAGCGCTGATTTTAACCCCCACCCGTGAATTGGCATTACAAGTTTGTAACGCCATGCGTGATTTGAGTGGAGACCGGCGCATAGGTATTTTATCCGTCTATGGCGGTTCGGCCATTGACCGACAAATTCGTTCACTGCAACGTGGTACGCAAATTGTAGTCGGAACCCCAGGACGAGTAATTGATTTGCTCGAACGCGGTAATTTAAAGCTTGATCAGCTTTCTTGGATGGTATTGGATGAAGCCGACGAAATGCTGAGCATGGGCTTTATCGATGACGTCGAAAAAATCTTATCCCAAGCGCCAAAAGACCGCCAGACTGCATTCTTCTCGGCGACAATGGACTTTTCGATTCGTCAGCTAATATCGAAATTCCTTCGCGATCCGGTCAATGTCAGCATCAAGCAACCCAAAGCAACACCTAAGCAAATTAACCAAGTCGTGTACAACGTACCGCGTGGTTGGACAAAAGCAAAAGCGTTGCAACCGATTTTAGAATTAGAAGACCCAGAATCAGCAATTATATTTGTTCGCACCCGGAAAGCAGCCGCCGAACTAACCAGCGACTTGCAAGCAGCCGGTCATAGTGTTGATGAATATCATGGTGATTTAAATCAGTCTCAGCGCGAACGCTTGCTGAATCGCTTCCGTCAGCAACAAGTCCGCTGGATTGTCGCAACCGATATCGCGGCTCGCGGTTTGGATGTGGATCATTTAACCCACGTTATTAACTACGATTTGCCCGATAGCGTCGAAAGCTATGTCCACCGCATCGGACGGACAGGACGGGCCGGCAAAACCGGAACAGCCATTTCACTAGTTGTACCCTTTGAGCGTCGTAAGTTACAGCAAATCGAGCGTCATGTTCGCCAAGCTTTACGCACCATGCCGGTACCCACACGGGCGCAAATTGAGGCTCGTCAGCTTGAAAAACTGAAAAATAAAGTCTTGGAAGCTTTGTCTGGAGAGCGTTTAGCTTCTTTCTTGCCAATTGTTGCTCAGTTGGGTGAGGAGTATGATGCTCACACTATTGCAGCGGCAGCTTTACAGATGGCTTACGATCAAACTCGTCCCTCTTGGTTGAATTCAACCGATGCACCGCTAGAAGATAACGACGGTAGCCCGAAACCCAAGTTGGTTAAGCGGGGTCGTCCAGTGGTGCAAAGTGAAATTGTACCAGGGCCAGGGCCGTTGGCTGAAGCTCAACAAGTTAATAGTTAATGGATCGTTAATTGTAGGCCGTTGTTTGTTGATCATAAATAACGGCTAATCCATAAATTATATATAGGGACACAGCAGTGCAGTGTCCCTATATTTTTTGCTACTTAATAAAAGCGTTTTTAAAAACCTGGTTTATACCAATTTCCATAATTTTTACTACAGTTCAAGGAAGCCACACCACTCCCTAAACCCCCCACCCCCATATAAAGGGGGAATTTAAGGGGGTTTAGGGCGTTTAGGGGGTATGTATAGCAGTGTTTTATAGATTTGGTATAAAGTATTTTTATTCTCTTCATTTTGGGGCTTGTTCGGTTAAAGGGTGGCGCTTGTGTGCCTCTGATCGATTGGCGGCGGGTTGGGCAAAAAAATTATTGAGAGCCAAGTAAACTGCAATATCTTTACCAACAAGACTGTAATTTATAACAAAAAAAGGTGGAAGTTTCTTAACTTCCACCTTCACTATTAAAACTTATCGGAATTCAAAACTGAACAACTGTTCTATTCTTCAGTTTTATTTGCTTTAGCTTTGCGACGCATTCCCATCAAACCGGCTAAGCCCATAATAGAACCGATGATGGTGGTAGGTTCGGGTACTTGTTCGGCTGAAGGGTTACCACCAGAAGGAGGAGCAGGAGGAGCAGGAGGGGTAACTGGGGTAACTGGGGTGACTGGGGTGACTGGGGTAACTGGGGTAACTGGGGTAACTGGGGTTTCTGGGGTGACTGGGGTGGTGGTACCGCCGGTGCCGCCGGTGCCAGAATCAGCAGTGTAGGTAGGAGCAGTCCCATCGGTTTTGCTGCTGAGGTTACGAGAGCTTCCGGGGAGACCTACACTGGTAGCACGGACACCAATATTTTGATTGCTAAACATAGCTAAGGTTAGCGGTTGATTTGCAGAGAGTGTAAAGGTAGTGGTTTGAAAATCATCACTGCCGCCTCTCAAACCATTGGTACCAATTTCAACGGCACCATCATAAGATGCTTGACCGCCAGCACCATTTAAGTTAGCGTTACCAACACTGCTAACATTACCGCTAAAATTTGTGGCGTTAACTTGAGCGCCCGTAGCACTGAGGCCGGTAATTCCTGACTCAGCCAAATCAAAGAAAAATCCTCGCAAATCAGCAGTATTTGGGTTCTGAGCATCCGTTACAACTTTAAGAGTAACAGTAACTGTGCCATTACCATTATTATCGTTTAAGGTAACATTTACTTTTAAAGGAGCGCCGGTAAAATTTGCTGCATCAAAACTTGTTGTTGCTGCTTTAACCGTCTGACTTGCTAACAAAGGAAGAGCAAGACCGGCCATTAACAAAGCAGACTTAAGTTGAAAATTATTGGTGGATTTCATGTTCTCTGTCCCTCCTAAAAATATTGTCCAGTTAAAAAGTGATAGACCTAAGCTAGTAGCAAAAAAGAACTTTTACTTCCCGACGACCTCTTGAAAAATATTTTCATACTTAGTTTTATTTAGAGATAATTAACTAAGAGGAGATGCAACTAATAGAGTGGTCGTTGGTGAAAGGTTTGTTTCCTTCTCTTTCCTTGTATGAATACATCATGGCATGGCTTTTTATCCTTGACAAGGCTTTTTGGCAAGCTTGAATCAAACAATATATTTTCCTCTATTTTTTAAAGATTAAATAAAGAGACGGGCAATTTTTACTATTTAACTTGGTATCTAAAGGCCATCAGTAAATACCCTGGAGGATTTAGCAACATTATCAAAAATAACCTGAGTATTTTTCCCAAAGTTGTTATCTAGTAGAAAACACTTCTAAGAAGTTCAGTATTTTTACGGTTATTTTTTTTATATAAATATGATTAGAAGAATTGCAAGCTGGCCAAAAAACTATCTCATAGGCTTTTTATAGTCCGTTGGCCCAAACTAGTATTCTCAAAAAACAAACAAAAGTATGGTTGTTGGCTAAAACCAGACGAAAACCCAATGACCATACCTTTGTAATACATCGCCCAAATACTAATAGATAAGAAGCATCACTAATATTCAAAACAAGTCCAGCCAAAACCGGCCACAAAAAACTAACCTCAGATATCCCTAAATCGAGCAAATAACCCCTGAAAACAAAAGTAGGCTGCAAAATACAGCCCACCTCAACTAAGCCATTAAAGAGCAAAAAACCCAACTATGGCGCAGACATCGAAAGAATATTAGCGAGATCACGCAAACCCATCCACCACTGTTGTTTAGGACGGCCCAAATTCATATCCATCAAACGTGGTAACTCAGCCAAATCAAAAAAATTCGTTTGTCCACCTTGTAAACCAATAAACCCAGCCCCAGGGATAGGGTTAGTCGCCTCCTTAATTAAAAAATCCAGACACTTTGCAGCAAAACGAGTCCCCTGAATACGATCAAAAGGAGATGGATCACCCCCTTGTTGTAAATGACCCAGAATAGCTTGTCTTACTTGAAAAACCGCCTTCCCTTCCTCAGCAAACATCGAAGAAATAAAATTAGAAGTATAAACCTGGTGAGCATCCTCATTAAAAATCACCAAACCCACCCGTTTACCCTGATTAAACCCATCCATCAACCGGCCCAAATCTTTCTGCAAATGACTTAAACTCAAACCATCCTCATGTAAATAAACCTGTTCAGCACCGGTAGCCAAACCACTCATCAGGGCCAAATAACCACAATAACCGCCCATAACTTGGACAACAAAACAGCGATTAGAAGCTACAGCCGACTGCTTAATTTTGTCCACAGCCTCAATAATATTATTGAGAGCCGTATCCGCACCAATGCTGAGTTCAGAACCCGGTAAATTATTATCAATCGAAGCCGGCAAACAAACTATAGGAATATTAAACGCCGGAAAAGTATCACGCTGAGAAAATAACTTATAAGCAGCCTCATAACCAGACCAACCGCCAATAACTAGCAAACCTTGAATTTTATTTTCCTCAATGTGGCGAGCAATAGCATAAAAATCTTTAGCTTGGGGAATGCGACGAGAAGTACCCAACTCCGAGCCACCAGTCGTTGCCATACCCCTTACACTCAGCCAATTTAACTCCTTAACCTTTCCCTCAATAAAACCACGAAAACCACGTTCTATACCCAACATGGTATGACCTTTATCAATTCCCAAACGAACCGCCGCACGGACAACCGTATTCATCCCCGGCGCCGCCGCATCACAATTAAGTACAGCCAAACGTAGAGGAGGAGACGAAGAGCCACAACTACTAGGTTTAGCCTGCATCAAAGTATTGAGGGTATAAAACGCTTCCTTAAAACTATTTCCCCGCATATCCATAGCATGATCATATTGTCCCTGGGAAATAGCATCAGCGACCGCATGAGTTTCGCGGACACACTGCATCAAAGGCTTAGAACAAATTCGGTTTCCCTGAATTCCAATCATTAAAGGTTCACTGTGGGAAGTCGAACCCAAAATAGCCTCTACCGCCGCATGACCCAACATTGTGCTTAAATTGCGGTCAAAAGCAGTTGGTGAACCGCCACGCTGGACGTGACCTAAAATAGTCACACGGGTATCTTCATTGAGCCTTTCATCTAAAACTTTTTTGACCACATCGCAAGTAATGGCATTACCTTGACGGTCTCGCGCACCTTCAGCCACAATTACAATACTATCCCGGCGGCCTGACTCACGGCCTGCTTTCAGGACTTCACACATTTGATATTGCCAATCATCCACAGATGGCGGACATTCAGGAATAAATACCCAATCAGCACCGGTAGCCAAAGCTCCCATTAAAGCTAAATAACCACAATTTCGCCCCATTACTTCCACAACAAACGTGCGTTGATGGCTGGCGGCGGTAGATGAAATAGCATCAATGGCTTCGGTTATACGATGTAGCGCTGTGTCGGTACCAATAGTCATATCACTACCGCACATATCGTTATCAATGGAGGCCGGTAGACCAACAATTGTGAGATAGGGATGTTGCTTAATAATTTCTGGGTCTATACTCCCTGAATTAGCTAATTCTTTGAGAATTTCTGGCCATTCTTGACGAAAAAGATCAGCGCCGGTGAGACTGCCATCACCACCAATTACTACCAAAGCATCTATACCATGTACCAACAAATTTCGAGCAGCAACTACTCTACCTTCGTGGGTGCGAAACTCCAGACATCGAGCGGTTCCTATAATGGTACCTCCGCGATGCAAAATTCCTCCAACATCATCCCAATTTAAAGCATGAATACATGGACGGGCTAGGCGGGGATGGCTGGAGGCTGTTTCTATGGGTTCGCATTCATTACCATCGACCATCCCCTGATATCCTTCATAAATGGCATACACTTCCATCCCCAGATGTAGAGCAGAACGGACGACGGCACGCACGGCTGCATTCATTCCAGGCGCATCTCCGCCACTGGTTAAGACACCAATACGTTTTTTTTGTGTTATGGACATAATATGGGATTGAAAAGAGAATTCATCAGTAGCTTAATAGATTTTTTACAGCGTCGGAATGCAAGGGATATTCTAGGAGATAACAGAAAAGTATTTTTGTGTGTTGTTTGGGTTTAAAAAATACTATTTTTGGTATGTAGTTTATATCTAAGGGTAAAGTGCAACTACATACCAAAGTTTGTTATTGAGAAACACGCAAATCTGCCATAGAATAGGGGGGTTGATAACTTTGAATTCCCTTCATATATTGCGCCCTTTCATAGGCACTGGCATCAGGACAATTAATTTGACTCATACTGCCTTGCATTTGGTTAACTGATTCGTATTCGTTTTCTTCCATCCAATGTTTTATTTCTTGTTCTAAAACACTCAAATGCTCTATGCCATGCCGCATTAATACAGAGCAAATTTGAGTAATTTTTGCTCCTACCATTAACATTTTAATGGCATCATGTCCTTTTTGAACTCCGCCGGTTGATGCCAAATCTGCGCCTATTTTTCCATATAAAATGGCTATCCAACGCATCGGTAAGCGCATGGCTTGGGGGGTGCTTAACAAAATGTGGGGGGAGACTTCGAGATTTTCTAAATCAATATCTGGCTGCATAAAACGGTTAAATAATACTAAGCCATTGGCACCGGCTTCGTCTAGGCGTTTTGCCATGTTTGCCATGTTACTAAAAAACGGGCTGATTTTGATAGCAACCGGCACATTTACTTCGGCTTTTACTTCTCGCAAAATGTCGATATAATTTTGCTCTACTTCTGCACCAGAAAGATTCGGATCTGTGGGAACGTAGTAAATGTTTAATTCGATAGCATCAGCACCCGCCTGCTGCATCAAGTTTGCATATTCCACCCAACCGCCGGTGGTGAATCCGTTTAAGCTGGCAATAATCGGAATATTTACGGCTGCTTTGGCTGTGCGGATATGTTCGAGATATTCTTCTCCTGAAACGTGAAAAAGTTCAGGTTCTGGAAAATAGGTAATGGCTTCTGCGTAGCTTTCGGTGCCGTGTGTTAGGTGGTGGTGAAGTTCAAATTTTTCGCGGATCAGTTGTTCTTCAAAAAGTGAGTGAAGAATGACGGCACCGGCACCGGCATCTTCCATTCTTCGGACGTTATCGATGTTTTCTGTTAAGGGCGCTGCGGCTGAAGGAACGAGGGGAGAACGCAGTTTTAAGCCTAGATATTCTGTGGTGAGATCCATAGTTATTTGCTCTTTATTATTGGTGGTTGGTCAAATGTTTTGTTGTAGGGGCAAACGGTGGCTGTGGTTGCCCCAGGGGGTGGGGGCCGGCACGGGGGCACGGCCCCTACTGGGATGCCGGTTACAGGGGAGTTACTGGTGCATCCGCACTTTGGCTGTTGCGGGCTGCCATGTATTCGTACATTTGCCACCGGCTGCTAACGTCGTCTTGGGCTTGTTGTAAGAGGCGTTTTGCGTCTGCCGGTTTGGTTTTGGTGAGCATTTTGAACCGCGCTTCGGCATACATCGATTGCTCGACGGTTTTCTTGGGTGCGCGAGAATCTAAAGTTAAGGGGTTTTTGCCTTGGTGGACAAGTTCGGGGTTATAGCGATATAACAACCACCGGCCTGATTCAACGATTTCTTTTTGATGGTTCATGGCGGTCGTCATGTTAATGCCATGAGCGATACAGTGCGAGTAGGCAATGATTAAGGAGGGGCCGTCATAAGCTTCGGCTTCTAAGAAGGCTTTGAGGGTGTGTTCGTCTTTTGCACCCATTGCGACGCTGGCAACATAGACGTTACCGTAGGTCATTGCTATTAAGCCGAGGTCTTTTTTGGCTGCGGGTTTGCCACCGGCTGCAAATTTGGCGACGGCACCGCGTGGGGTGGCTTTGGATGCTTGTCCGCCGGTGTTGGAATAAACTTCGGTATCCAACACTAAGATGTTGACGTTACGGCCAGAGGCGATGACGTGATCTAATCCACCGTAGCCAATATCGTAAGCCCATCCATCACCGCCGATAATCCAAACGCTTTTTTTCACAAGGTAGTCGGCGACGCTGAGTAGTTGTTTGGCTTCTGGGGAGTTGAGTTGTTGGAGTTTTTGTTTAAGGTTTTCAACTTTTTCGCGTTGTTCCCAGATTTCGGCTTCGTTGGTTTGCTCGTTGTTGAGCAGTTCGCCTACGAGGTTATCTCCTATTTCACCGGCCAATTTTTGCAATAATTCTGTGGCAAATTGGGCTTGTTTGTCGATGGAGACTCGGAAACCAAGGCCAAATTCGGCGTTATCTTCAAAGAGGGAGTTGGACCAAGCTGGGCCGCGTCCGTCGGCGTTTTTACTCCAGGGGGTTGTGGGTAGGTTTCCGCCGTAAATGGAGGAACAGCCGGTGGCGTTGGCGATGATCAGCCGGTCGCCATAAAGTTGTGAGACGAGTTTTAGGTAAGGGGTTTCGCCGCAACCTCCGCAGGCGCCGGAGAATTCAAAGAGGGGTAACTGCCATTGTTGTTGACGGATGCGATCAACGTGCAAATGGCGCCGGTCGGGCAGGGGCAAGGACTCGAAGTAACTCCAGTTTTCGCGTTCTTGTTGCCGCAGGGGTAAGAGTTCTTCCATGTTGATCGCTTTGCGCGATGGCATGGATTTGTTTTTGGCGGGGCAAACGTCTACGCAAATGCCGCATCCGGTGCAGTCTTCGGCGGATACTTGGATGGTAAATTCGGTGCCGGCGAAGTCTTTGTCTTTGGTGGCGATGTGTTTAAAGCTGGCCGGTGCGTTTTCTAGGAGGGCCGGTTCGTAGGCTTTGCCGCGTATGACGGCGTGGGGGCACACCATGATGCACTTGCCGCATTGTACGCAGACGTCGGCATCCCAAACGGGGATTTCTTGGGCGATGTTACGTTTTTCCCATTGGGAGGTGGCGGTGGGATAGGTGCCGTCGCAGGGTAAGGCGCTGACGGGTAGTTCGTCGCCTTCGCGAAGCATCATTTTTCCTTGGACTTCGCGGACAAAGGCCGGTGCTTGTTCGGCAACGGGGGGCGCTTTTTGAATGGTGCTGCTGACGGTGCCGAGTTTGACTTCAAAGAGGTTGTGTAGGCTGTTGTCTACGGCTTGGAGGTTCATACGAACGATTTCTGCGCCTTTTTTGCCGTAGGTTTTTTCGATGGTTTTTTTGATTCGTTCGATGGCTTCTTCTTTGGGTAGCACGTTGGCTAGGGCAAAGAAGCATACTTGCATGACTGTATTTATATGTCCGCCCATTCCGCTTTCACGGGCGACTTTGGTGGCGTTAATTGTGTAAAGTTTTAAGTTTTTACGGACTATTTGCTCTTGGGTTTCTAGGGGTAAATTTTCCCAGATTTCTTCTGGGCTGTAGGGACTATTTAAAAGTATGGTGGCGTTGTTGTCGGCGGCTTTTAAAACGTCTAGTTTTTCTAAGAAATTCCATTGATGAACGCCGACGAAGTTGGCTTTTTCTATGAGGTAGGTTGAGCGAATTTGTTGGGGCCCGAAGCGTAGGTGGGATACGGTTATTGCTCCTGATTTTTTGGAGTCGTAAACAAAGTATCCTTGGGCGTAGTTTTCTGTGTCTTCGCCGATGATTTTGATTGAGTTTTTGTTGGCTCCAACGGTTCCATCGGAGCCTAAGCCGTAAAATAGGGCTCGGACTACGCTTTCGGGTTCGGTGGAGAAGTTGGGGTCGTAGTCTAGGGATGTGTGGCTGAGGTCGTCGTTGATGCCTATGGTAAAGTGGTTTTTTGGTTTGGTTTGGTTGAGGTTATCAAAGATGGCTTTGATCATTGCTGGGTTAAATTCTTTGGAGGATAACCCGTAGCGTCCGCCTACAATTTTTGGTAGGGTTTCGTTTGGCCATTCTTCGTGGAGGGCGGTGACTATATCTAGGTAGAGGGGTTCTCCACCGGCTCCTGGTTCTTTTGTTCTGTCTAATACGGCAATTTTTTTGACGGTTTGGGGGATGGCTTCGACGAGTTTTTTTATGTCGAAGGGTCGATATAGTCTGACTTTTAATACTCCTATTTTTTCGCCTTTTTCTGTTAGGTAATCTACGGTTTCGTGGACTGCTTCGCAACCAGAACCCATTAAGATTATGATGCGTTCGGCGTCGGGGTCTCCGTGATATTCAAATAGTTTGTAATACCGGCCGGTGAGGTTGCCAAATTTGTCCATTGCTTCTTGTACGATGTCTGGACAAGCTGCATAAAATGGGTTGACTGTTTCTCTGCCTTGGAAGTAAACGTCTGGGTTTTGGGCTGTACCTCGCATTACGGGGTTGTCTGGGGTGAGGGCTCGGCAGCGGTGGGCAAAGATCAGTTCGTCGTCGATCATTGTCCGCAAGTCGCTGTCTTCGAGTAGTTGGACTTTTTGGACTTCGTGGGAGGTACGGAAGCCGTCGAAGAAGTGTATAAACGGAATTCTTGATTTTAAGGTGGCGGCTTGGGCGATGAGGGCGAAGTCGTGGGCTTCTTGAACGGAGGCTGAACAGAGAAGGGCGAAGCCGGTTTGCCTTACTGCCATTACGTCTTGATGATCGCCAAAAATTGATAGTCCTTGGGCTGCTAGGGAACGGGCGGCAACGTGGATGACGGCGCTGGTTAGTTCTCCGGCTATTTTGTACATATTTGGGATCATCAATAATAATCCCTGGGAGGCGGTGAAGGTGGTTGTTATGGAGCCGGTTTGGAGTGAGCCGTGTACGGTGCCGGCTGCGCCTGCTTCGCTTTGCATTTCGATGACGCTTGGTATGGTTCCCCACAGGTTGGGGCGTCCTTCGGACATCCAGGCGTCTGCCCATTCGCCCATTGGTGAGGCGGGGGTAATGGGATATATGGCGATGACTTCGTTGAGTTTGTATGCAACGCGGGCAACGGCTTCGTTGGCGTCTAGGGTGGCGTTGGCAAATTGTCTAGTGTGGGTGTTAGAGATTTGTGTAGTCATGTTATGAAACCTTGTATGTGGGCTGCCAAGGTTTTGCACTGTCGCGCATTGCATAGTAGGCGACAGGGTGCAAAATTTGTTTGTTTAGGAGAAATTTTGTTTGAATTTTAAACAACTCTTAGGTTGTTTTATTCTGATTTGATCCCGATGATTTTTTCTTTTTCATACGGGGTTTTTCTTAAGGCTAGGTTAACCTTATTTTTGTCGATTTTTTTCTTTTTTACAATTTTAATTATAAACTGTTTTTAAGGATATGTTTTATTATTTTTAAATTTATATTTTCTTACTGGTTGCCGAGGTTAGCAATCTTTTGTGGCAATGAGTTTGAGGAGTTGTTATTTAATTTTGATGAGGTTTGATGGGCTTTTAGGTAGGGGCATCATGGGTGAATAGCTACCTAAAAGCCTTTAGATTAAGAAATTGTTGAAATATTGAAAAATGTGTACATATTTTAAGATGTTTTAAGTTGTTTGGAGTTGGGAGAAATATTGTAGAGTTTTTTGGGCTTCGTCTTCGTCTACGATGCTAAGGGCAAACCCAACATGAACAATCACATAGTTACCTATTTCTGCTTCGGGAAGATAGGCAAGGCTGATTTCTTTGAGGATGCCTCCAAAGCTAACTTTGGCGCTACGAAGAAGGGGATCATTATTATTGATGCTGATGATTTTACCGGGAACTGCTAGGCACATAATAGGTGTTGGTTTTGGGTAAAAGATTATTGGTGAAATAGTTTTAATTATGCTTGTTGAAAAAGGGTAGCAATAATTTGTCCGATGGCGATGCTGCCGTCGTTGGGAGGTATGCGTTGATGCCAGTAGGGAGTGAGGTTTTCTTGTTGGAGTCGGCGGATGGTTTTTTCTATTAAATATTTGTTTTGAAAACAGCCGCCGCTGAGGAGAATTTTTTGCTCTCTTATGTATTTTGCCATTGTGATGATGGTTTCTACTAATGTGTTATGAAATTTTACAGAGATGGTAGGTAAGGGTATTTTTGTGCTGATGTCGTTTAAGATGGCGAGGATAGTTGGTTGCCAGTCTATTATTAGGGGTGATTGGGGTTTGGGGATGAGGTTAAAGGGGTAGGTTTGTTCGTTTTCGATGTCTTGGATGGCAAATTCTAATTCGATGGCGGCTTGCCCTTCAAAGTTGATAATTTGACGTTGGTTTGTGAGGGAGGCTATACCATCAAATAATCTACCAATACTGGAGGTAATTGGTGTGTTTATTTGGCGTTGATACATGGTTTGTAATATTTTTAATTCTTGGGTGGTGAAGGCTTGGAGGGTGTGAAAAATAAGATGGTTTGGGGGGTTGGTAAAGATGTCGTTTCCAAAGATTTCGTAAAGTAGTCCCAAGGCAATGCGACGGGGTTCTTTGATGGCTTTTTCGCTGCCGGCTAAACGGAATTGTCGAAAGTGGGCTAGGCGGTTTATTTTTATTTGTAAGTTGTTGTTGGTTGGTGTTTGTGGGTTTGGTGATATTTGGAAGAATTCGCCGCCCCAAATGGTGTTATCTATTCCGTAGCCGCTGCCATCCCAAGCGATGCCTAGGGCTGATTTTCCAAGGAGTTGATTTTCGGCTAGGCAGGCTAGGATGTGGGCGTGGTGATGTTGCACTGGCATGAGGGGTAAGTTGGAGTTTTGATTTAAGTTTTGGGCATATTTTGTTGATAAATAATCGGGGTGGGCATCGCAAGCAATTATTGTGGGTGTAAATTCATAAAGTTGTTTGAAGTTTTCGATGATTTGTTCAAAGGAGTTATAGGCTTGGGGGGTTTCTAAGTCGCCTATATGTTGGCTGATAAATATTTGGTTGTTTAGGGCTATGGCGATGGTGTTTTTGAGGTGGGCACCGGTGGCTAAAATGTTAGGATTTTTTTTGTTTTGGGAGTTGATATTTTCTAGGGAAGATGAGGGAGAAAGTGGGAGGGGCGCGTAGCCTCTGGCGCGTCTTAATACCATTTCTCTACCGGCTATGACGCGGACTATGGAATCGTCAACGGGGCGTAGGATGGGGCGATTATGAATTAAAAATAAGTCGGCTATTTCTGATAGTTTGGTAAGGGCTTGTTGTTCGTCTATGCAAATGGGTTCATTGCTGATATTTCCGCTGGTTGCTACTACGGGTTTTCCTATTTCTGCCATCAATAGATGATGGAGGGGTGTGGAGGGTAACATTATTCCTAAATAGGGGTTTCTGGGGGCAATGTTTGGGGCTATTTGGGGGGCGTTTGGGTGTGGTTTGTTGACGGGTTGCCGGTGTAATAAAACTATGGGGCTTTCTGGGGATGTTAATAGTCTTTGTTCTATTTTTGAAACTTGGCAGGTTTGTTTGATTAGGGCTAAGGATGGATACATTAGGGCGAAAGGTTTTTCTGAGCGTTTTTTTCGCCGGCGTAGTTCGTTGACTGCGGTTTCGTTGCTGGCGTCTACTATTAAATGAAAGCCTCCTAAGCTTTTGATGGCGATGATTTTTCCTTGTTTTATGGCTTGGGTGGTGTGGGTAATTGTTTCATTTTTTGTGGCAATTAGGGTGCCTTTGTTGTCTAAAAGTTGAAGTTGGGGGCCACAATTTGGGCAAGCGTTGGGTTGGGCATGAAATCGGCGATCTAGGGGGTTTTCATATTCTTTTTGACATTGGGGACATAATAAAAAATCTTTCATTGTGGTGTTGCTACGATCATAGGGTAGTTGCTCTATGATTGTGTAGCGTGGGCCGCAGTTTGTGCAGTTTGTAAAGGGGTATTGATAGCGCCGGTTTTCGGGTTCAAAAATTTCTTTTAGACAGTCTTGGCAGGTGGCGATATCTGGTAAGACGAAGGCGGTTTTTTTGCCGGTTATGCTGGCTTTAATTTCAAATTTTGTGTAGCCTATGGTGTCTAGCCAGGTGGTTTCTAGGCTTTGGATTATGGCTAAGGGTGGTTTGTGTTTTTGGATTTTTAATAAAAATTTTTCTAGGGTGGGTTGGGTTCCTTCTACTTCTATAAATACGCCTTGGCTAGTGTTATTTACCCAGCCGGTGAGGTGCATTGCTGTGGCAAGTTTATAGATAAATGGTCGAAATCCAACGCCTTGTACGGCTCCTTGGATGGTGATGTGAAGCCGATGTTTTGGTGGGGGTTTTGAGGGTTGGGAATTTTGATTTTTTGAGTGTTGTTTGTTCATACATTATTTTTTATTGATGGATATAAAGTTTAATAATATTTGCTGTTTAAGTATTTTTGAAATATATTAAATTAATGGGTTATTTACTAAATAAAGTTAATTAAAATTAGAGAAATTATGATTTAAGAAATTAATTAAAAATAGGGGCAACCACTGGAGGATTGCCTCTAAAAAGATTAGGTATAGGGCAACCAGCACGAGTCAGATTGCCCCTACAAAAAGTTAGATAATCCCTACAGTAGAAAAGGTAATTTTTTTGGGATTTATGGAATAGTTGGTCTAGGTTTTAGCTGTCATACATTCGTGCTTCTGCGGCTTCGGGGTTTTCTTCGCAGTACACTTCAAAGGAGGTTTTTAGGGGTTTAGCTGCGCGTTGATGGGAGGCTTCGGCTTCTAATTCTTCGACAATATCCCATGCTGCGGCGGCTTCTTTTGAGGTGGGTCCTTTTTGGGTAGAAACGGCGCGGGCTTCTTCGAGGGCTTGTTGAATTTTTTGTTGTAATACGGTTTCTTGGGGTTTTTCTACAAAGTCACTTTTCCGTAGGATGTCGGTAATAGAAATGATGCCTAATAATTCGCCTTTTAGTACGGGGGCTCGCCGGATGCCGGTGTTAGCAAATAAGCGGGCTACATATTCTACGCCTAAGTCTGGGTTAACGACTATGCAGGGTTTTGTCATTATTTCATAAACTCGCATTTTTTTGGGGTCTTTTCCATAGGCTGCGACTTTATAAACGATGTCGGTTTCTGTCACGATGCCGTAGGCGTCTTCGTTGGTGCGGCGGTTGACTATGAGGGCACGAATATTTTTTTCTTTCATTAAGTTGACGGCTTCGGCGACTGTGGCTGAGCCTTTTATTGTGATGACTTCTTGAGTCATAATATCGGCGGCTTTCATCATTGGATCTCCTGGGTTTTTGTTAAGTTTTCCAGCAGTTTCTAAGGTGCTAAAACTGGATATTTTTGGTATTTGAGTAATTTTTCCTGTAATAAATTATACCAGTTTTCCATGCCTGTGCCGGTTCTTGATGAAACTTCAAATATGGTGGCTTGGGGGGCCACTTTTTGAATGTTTGTGAGGGCTTTTTCTCTGTTAAATTCTACGGCTTGGGCGATGTCAATTTTATTGATAATTACGATGTCTGCTGTTTTAAACATGGTAGGATATTTGAGGGGTTTGTCTTCTCCTTCTGTTACAGACAGTAATACTATTCTTAAGTTTTCTCCTAGGTCATAGGCGGCGGGACAAACGAGGTTGCCAACGTTTTCTATTATTAAGAGATTGATGTCATCTAGGTTAAGTTTTTGGGCGGCGTTTAATACCATTTCGGCTTCGAGGTGGCAAAGGGTGCCGGTGGTTATTTGAATGGCGGGGGCGCCGGCATGACTTAGCCGGTGTGCGTCGTTGTCGGTTTCTAAGTCTCCTACGACGATGCCTATTTTAGTTTGATTTCCGATGTCTTTGATGGTGCGTTCTAGGAAGGTTGTTTTTCCTGAACCTGGGGATGAAAGGATGTTTAAAACGAGGAGGTTTTTGGCGAGGAAATATCCGCGATTTCTTTCTGCAAGTCGGTCGTTTTTATCGAGGATTGATTGGACTATGGGGACGGTTTTATGATGGGTTTCGTGATGGTGGTGATCGTGATGATCCTGGGGGTGGGTGTGATCGTGGAGGGTGATTTCTCCGCCGGTGTTGCATCCGCAATCTTTACACATTTTTAGTTTCCTTTTGTTGTTTGAATCGGGGTTTTTTATGGGTCTGGTTGGGATATTTCTAAGGATGATAGTTCGATTTCTTTGCCTTGTTTAATTTGGTTTGTAATTTTTTTACATTTTGGGCATTCGTAAATGATAATGTCGTTTGGTTGAAAGGTTGTTTGACAGTGGGGACAATAGCAAAGAATGGGCACTGTTTGAATTTCAAGTTTTGCGCCTTCGGCTAGGGTGTTTTGGGTGCAAATATCAAAGGCAAATTCGAGGGCTTCGGGGACGACTCCAGATATTTCTCCTATCCGCAAAACTAAGCGATGTATTTTGGTGGCGTTTTGTCGGTGGGCGTGTTCTAGGGCTATTTCGATGGTGTTTTGCATTAAGCTGATTTCGTGCATTTTTATCAGTTATTGCTTATTTTAATTGTTGAAAAAATTTACTTATTCAGGATGTCTAATTAAGTAATCAATTTCTTCTAGGGCGTCTGCCATTGCTTTTTCTGTAAGGAGGGAGAGAGTTTCTCCTAGGTCAAAATTGGTGGCGGGAATGGCTACTAACCAGGCTTTAGGTGTGTGTTGATATAGTTGTTCGGTGAGGGTTAAAAGGGTGCTAGGATCGCTTGTGTGTCCGATTACAGAATTCGGGTTTGATGCCGGTTTTAATTCGACTATTTGTAGGTCGTCATTTTGATTGGCTGGGTAGGCATCTACAAAGATGGCTATATCGGTTTGAGATAAGGTTTCTGCGAGTTCTGGGGTGAGTTGGGGAACGGCAAGAGATTCGAGGTTAGGAACGCCCCAATGGGATACTATGTCGGCTATTTTTTGCCCTACTCCGTCATCGCTGCGGAGGTCGTTTCCATAGCCAATTAAGGTGATGCGGTGTTGAAGGGTTTTTAGTTTGGCAGCTATATTACAATCCATGTTTTTTACCTTTTTTTTTTAAAGTATTCGATTTGTACTTCTTTTTACTTATCCTGCAAAAATTTTATCACTTATTCGACTAAAATAAGCGAAGTGAGATGTTCTTGAAAAAAAAAGGAAAATTTGATAAAAGCGGAACCCATACATAAAAATAGGTTTTCTTTTTTCATAGGAAGAAAGGTAGCCCTTTTTAGGGCTACAAATAATGTTTTATTCACGAGAAATGCGATTGATAATTGTGCCGTCTGGGGCTATTAATTCGAGTTGTAAGGGCATTTGTCCTGCTGCGTGGGTGGAACAGCTTAAACATGGGTCAAAGGCGCGTATTCCTGCTTCAACGCGGTTTAATAATCCTTCGGCGATATCGTTGCCATGAATGTAATGTTTGGCTATTTGGGTGACGGTTTTGTTCATGGCTAAATTATTTTGGCCGGTGGCAATAATTAAGTTGACTTTTTTAATTATGCCGTCGTCATCGACGTTGTAATGATGAAATAATGTGCCGCGTGGTGCTTCAGAAACTCCGATACCTTCAAGTTGGTTTATTCCGGCATCTGAACGCACTCTTGCTGAGACAATATCGGGGTCATTAACTAATTGTTCGATGAATTCTACACCGGCCAAAATTTCAATTAACCGCGCATAATGATAGTAGAAAGAAGAGGTGGCTATTCCACCGGCCCGTTGACGGAATTCTTCTAATTCTTTATCTGCTGCCGGTACACCAATTTTTGAGCAAATGTTTAACCTTGCTAGGGGCCCAACGCGATAAATTCCATCGGGATATCCAAGGGGTTTATAGTAGGGAAATTTCAGATAAGACCAGGCTTCTACTGCTTCGCCTAAATAGTCTTGATAGTCGTCTTCTGATAAATTATCTGCTACTATTTTGCCTTCACTATCTACAAAGCGAATATGTCCATCGTAGTGTTCCCAGTCGCCATTTTTGGTAACTAATCCCATGAATAAGGAGGGAAATTTTCCAAAGGCTTCGACTTCGGTTGTAAAGCGGTCTAAGAGTTGTTTAAAAAGCGCTAGGGCGGTGTCAATTGTTTGGCGAGATTCGGGGAGGCGTTCGCGTATCCAGGTGCGTCCTTCTTCGCTTAAAGGTGAACGGACACCACCGGGAACTGCCCAGGCTGGATGGATTCTTTTTGCCCCTAATAATTCGATGATTTTTTGCCCAAATTGACGTAGGCGAATTCCGCTTCTTGCTAAGTCTGGATCGGCGGCTATTAATCCGAAGACATTGCGTTTTGCGGGGTCGCTATCCCAGCCTAATAAAAAGTCGGGACTGCTGAGGTGAAAAAAGCTTAGGGAGTGGGATTGAACGATTTGTGCTAAGTTCATCATCCGCCGCAATTTTTCACCGGCTGGGGGGATTTTTACGGCTAGAATTTTGTCGCCGGTTTTGGCTGAGGCGAGGAGGTGAGATACTGGACAAATGCCGCATATTCTAGCGGTAATTCCTGCCATTTCTGGGAAGGGCCGGCCTTCACAAAATTTCTCGAAACCACGAAATTCTACGACATGAAATCGGGCATTTTCTACTTCTCCGGCATCGTCTAAAAATATGGAGATTTTTGCGTGCCCTTCAATGCGAGTGACTGGATCAATAACAACTGTTTTCGCCATAATATTTACTCTCTTCTTTGGTATTTTTTCTTTTCTGATTTGTCATTTTTTTAGCCGCCACAGGGTTTGGCTTTTGCCCAGGGTTGCTGCCGGTTCCAAACTCCTAAGCCTTCTTGACGGGCTGCTTTTTGGGCGCTTAGGTAGGAGTTTAGCGAACCGCTACAATTGGTAAGATATTTGCAGAATAAAATGGCTTGTCCTTCCCTTACCAATTGGATATTTACTGATTTTCCTTCGGCAAATATTTCTCCTACTAAACGCTCTTTGGCGTTGGTACCAGTGTCTCTGACTGTAATGGTTTTGCCTGCCGGTAATAAGGCTTGCAAACGGGCTTTTGATTGTTCAAAAAAAGGCGTTTCGCTTGCTTCGGGGGTGTCAATACAGCTAAGTTGAATTCGGCAGACTTCGGAGTTTCCTGGTAAAGGCAACCGGCAACCAGACATTTTCACATCGACTGTATCGCCATCCACAACTTTAATCACGGTTGCTTGTTGTTGGGAGGCAAGGGATGTTTTTGGCAATAATTGTAGGGCTATTCCCCCTATCAACAAGACCAATAGTAAGTTCATCAGTAATTTGAAAAGCTTAATGTTTGGTCTTTTCTTCATTATAAAATTCCTCGCTTTTTTCTGTTGGTTTGATAGGGAGAAATTGCTGTTTTCTCTGAAAGATTAATAATTTAACCAAATTTAATCATGTTTCGGCCTTTCATTACCGGCGTTTCTCCTCGGAAAAATGGCTCAAGGGAGGCTTTTATTCTTTCCCAAGATGGCGGACACCCAGGCATAAAAATATCGACTTCTACTACTTCATGGACGGGGTGAACGCGGTCTAGTAATTCGGGAACAATGCCGGGAAAATGGGGTAATTGTTTATTGATATCTCCGAGTTCTAAGTAACACCGGCGCAGGACTGGATCGGAGCCTTTAATCATGTTTCTCATAGCGGGAACGTTGCCGGTGACTGCACAATCTCCGAAGGAAATTAAGATTTTTGTACGTTCTCTAACTTTGTGAATTAGTTCTAGGTTTTCTTCGTTGGCGATGGAACCTTCTACTAAACAAACATCGACGTTTTCGGGGTATTCTTTGATATCTGAACCGACGGGGCTATAAACTACATCGACGTTTTGAGCGACATCAAATAGCCATTCGTCTAAGTCTAAAAAGCTCATGTGGCATCCTGAACAGCCGGCGAGCCAAACGGTAGCAAATCTGATTTTTTCCATGATTTTTTGTTGGATTTTGTGAGAGGTTTACTAAGGCAGATAAACGCAGATAAAGGAGAGATTTTTAGAGAGTAATTTGGGGATTTGTCTGTGTTTATCTGCAATTTATTAGCAGGTAAAATTTAGGTTTACCGTGTCCATTGTTTGTTTTCTCTTGCATCGACAAGAAATTGCAATTTTGCACGGTCGCGGGTCATTTCTGAGACGGTGGAACCTTTGCGGAATATGGAGCCGGTGGGGCAGGCTTCTACACATTTTCCGCAACTTGTACAGGCATCTACATTTCCCCAAGGTTGATTTAATCCTGTTATTACTTTTGCTTCGGCTCCTCGAAAGGCTACGTCCCAGACATGAGCACCTTCAATTTCGTCACAAACTCGCACACAACGAGTACATAAAATACAGCGGTTATGGTCGATTCCAAAACGTTCGTGAGTGACGTCTATTTCACGTTCTGGAAAGCGATAGGGGAAGCGCGAATGATCCATGCCGGTTTCTATGGCTAGGTCTTGTAATTCGCAGTTTCCATTGGCTACGCAAACCGCACAAACATGATTTCCTTCGGCAAATAACATTTCGATAATCATTCGCCGATATTCGTTTAGTTGTTCGCTGTGGGTTTTTATTTCCATGCCTTCAGCAACTTGCGTGACGCAGGATGGTAAAAGTCGGTTTGTGCCTTTAATTTCTACTAAGCAAAGTCGGCAGGCTCCGACATCGGTAACTCCGTCTAAATGGCACAAGGTTGGTATGCGTATTCCGGCTTCTTTTGCTGCGTTTAAAATTGTTGAGCCTTCCTCTATTGCCAGGTCTACGTCATTTATTTTTAAGGTGACGACTGACATATTTTTCCTCTTTGGTTTGTTGGTAATTTGTGTTTAGTTGTGGGCTGTTGCCGGTTCTTGAAGTTGTTGTGGTTTTTTGCCGTTTTGATTGTTTTCAATTAAGGCTACATATTCGTCGCGGAAGTAGTGCAAGGTACTTAATACTGGGTTTGGTGCTGATTGTCCTAAACCACACAAACTTGTTGCTTTTACCATTTGGCAAAGTTGTTCAAGTTTTTCTAGGTCTGTGAGGGTAGCTTGTTTGTTGAGAATTTTGGTTAATGCCTGATACATTTGCACTGTGCCGGCGCGACAAGGTACACATTTTCCGCAAGTTTCTCCTCGACAAAATTCCATATAAAATTGGGCGACTCCTACCATACTTGTGCCTTGATCCATGACAACCATGCCGCCAGATCCCATCATTGAACCAAGTTTAATTAAGGAGTCATAATCAACTGGTGTATCGAGTAATGATGCAGGAATACAACCTCCTGATGGGCCGCCGGTTTGGATGGCTTTTACTTCTCCATCGGGGACTCCTCCGCCCATTTCTTCGACGATTTCTCGGAGGGTTATTCCCATTGGTACTTCTATTAATCCGTTGTTACGAATTTTGCCGGTGAGGGCGAATATTTTTGTGCCTTTGCTTTTTTCTGTGCCGATGTTTGCATACCATTCTGCGCCTTTACGAATGATGGCGGAAATGTTACCAAAGGTTTCGACGTTGTTAATTAGTGTTGGGCATTCCCATAGTCCTGATTGTGCTGGGTAGGGTGGTCGGGGTCTGGGGTTGCCGCGTCCCCCTTCTATGGAACTAATGAGGGCTGTTTCTTCTCCGCAAACAAAGGCACCGGCACCGATGCGAATGTTAATTTTAAAATCGAATGGTGAGTCAAAAATTTGACTGCCTAAAATTCCTAGTTTTTTTGCTTGTTTGATTGCCATTTCTAGCCGGTCTATGGCTAGGGGATATTCGGCGCGGACGTATATAAATCCTTCGCTGGCTCCGACGGCATAACCAGCAATGGCCATGCCTTCTAAAACTCTGTGGGGGTCGCTTTCGAGGACTGAGCGATCCATGAATGCCCCTGGGTCTCCTTCATCTGCATTGCATATAATGTATTTTTGTTTTCCGGGCATTTTAGCGACGGTTGCCCATTTTAGGCCGGTGGGATATCCGCCGCCGCCTCGTCCTCTTAAGCCGCTTTTTGTGATTTCTTCTACGACTTCGCTTGGGGTCATGTCGTGGATGACTTTGTAAAGCGATTCATAGCCACCGGCTGCGATATATTCTTCGATTTTTTCGGGGTCTATTTTGCCGCTGGTTTCGCGAACTATTCGCATTTGTTTAGCAAAAAATGGGTGGTTTAAATCGCCTTCTACTGCGGTGGCTGTTGTGCCGTTATTGATGGCGTTGATGATGCTGGCGGCGTCTTCTGGGGTGACTTCTTCGTAAAGTTTATTTTTGGCTTCGATTTGGACTAAGGGCCCTTTTCCACAAAATCCCATGCAGCCGACTCCAACCACTTGTATTTGGTCGCTGAGTCCGTTTTCTTTGACGCTGTTTTCTAAGTTTTTCTTGAGGGTTAATGAGTTGGCTGCTTGACAGCCGGTGGAGGTGCAACAATGCACTCGAATCGGTTTTTGGCTGCGGTGTTCTTTTGCGCCAATTTCATGCAATTCTTGTAAGTCCATAGATTTTTTTCCTTTGTCCGTTTCCAGTTGTTTAAATTAGAAATTTTGATAAAAAACAAGGATTTACGGAGTATTGTTGAGCCAAGGTTTTACTTTTTGAATCGCTTCAGAAGGGCTAACTTTTCCGGCGACGGTGCCATCAAAAACTACTGCCGGTGCAATGCCACAAGCACCAATACAACGGGCTGTCATTATTGATACTTGTCCGTCTTCTGTGGTTTCGCCTTGATGTATGCCGGTGTGTTTTTCTAGTTCGGCTAATACTTCTGCACTGCCTTTTACATAACAGGCGGTTCCTAGGCAAACAACGCAGGTATGGGCTCCGTTTGGTTTGAGGGAAAAGAGGTGATAAAATGTTGCGACTCCATACACTTTACTGAGGGGAAGTTTAAGTCCGCGTGCAACATAAAGGAGTACGTCTTCTTCTAAAAAACCAAAGGATTCTTGGGCTTTGTGTAATATTTCGATGAGGGCGTCTTGCCTATATTGATTTCGCTTCATTGTCATGTCTAATACTTTGAAGCGTTTATCGCCGCTGGGATGTCCTTTTTCTGCTTTCTTTGCAGGTTCTTTTGGCTTTTCTGCAACTTTGGGCGGTTCGGAGGAGGTTTGCATGGTTTCAGTCCTACCTTTCAGTTTTTGTTGATTTTTCTGTTAACGATTAACTCATTTAATTTTTTTGAATTGAATCGATTAACCGTTTTTTAATCAAGACTTAACAGATGAAATTTTTATCCTCTTTAATGGGGTTTGTTGGGTTATTAGTTCGCTGCGACTATGTTAAATTATGCTCTGTTGAGCTTTTTTCTTTCTCTAAATATCAATTTTAACTTATTTTTTGTCGGGAAGATCAATTGAGAGGCTGAGTTTACAAAACTACTAAAACAACTAAACAATTGTTTATTTAAGTAATGGATCAAACTCAGAATAAGGGCAATTTTTTTGTATTTTACGCCCTTAGTTAGTCTGAAAATATTAAAGAAATAATTATATTTTTTGATTTTGAGAATAGGGGGAGATATGATTTTTATCTACAATGTTGCATCCCAATTGCAGGCAAAGTACCTGTAGTATAGGAACTGTTAGTTAGTTGAAGTCCAGAAATGTTTTAAAAAATCTGGTAATTTTAGCTAAACTGAATTTTTGGTTGATTCTAATTATCGGAAAAATTCTATAGAGAGGGGCGCTACATTATTAGTTGGGTTTCGGTTTTAGCAAATGCGGGGCAGTTGTTCGCCGCTTAACATATCAACTATGCGCTCTGCTCCAATAATACTTTGCATGGTGACTATGCCGTTACCTTTGCCGGTGACACTACCAATAATTTCTGCATTGGTTCCAAGGGGATGTGTTCGCAGGAGATTTAATGTTTGTTGGGCTTTTTCTGGTGGGACAAATGCCACAAACCGGCCTTCGTTGGCAACATAAAGGGGGTCAAAGCCTAAAATTTCGCAGGCACCTCGGACATCTTCTCTGACAGGAATGGCTGTTTCTTTGATGCTAATATTAACTTTGGCATCGCTGGCAATTTCATTGAGGGTACTTGCTAAACCTCCCCTTGTTAAATCTCGCAAGCAATGTATTTCTATTCCTGCTTTTAATAAGTTTAAGACTAAATCTGCCACCGGCGCGGAATCGCTTTCAATGGTGGTTTCAAATTCTAATCCTTCTCGGACTGCCATAATAGCGATACCATGCCGGCCTAAGTCTCCGTTGACAATTAATACATCTCCGGGTTTGACACTTTGAGGGGCAATTTTTTGATTGTGTTCTATAATTCCGATGCCGGCGGTGTTGATAAAAATGCCGTCGCCTTTGCCTTTTTCTACTACTTTTGTGTCGCCGGTAACTATTTTGATTTGGGCTTTTTGGGCTGCTTGCTGCATGGAATTAATTATGCGCCATAAGGTTTGAACCGGCAAGCCTTCTTCGATGATAAAGCCGGCACTTAAATAAAGGGGACGTGCACCACTCATTGCTAAATCATTTACGGTGCCATGTATTGCCAAAGAACCAATATCTCCCCCAGGAAAAAATAAGGGATTAATAACATAAGAGTCGGTGGTGAAGGCTATGTTGCCGGTGGGCAGAGTTAAGGTGGCGCTGTCATGGGTTGATGGTGGGTTTTCTGTGCGGTTTTCGTTGGAATTGAAGGTTGGCAAAAACATTTTTTCAATTAATTGCCTCATTAATTTGCCGCCTCCACCATGAGCAAGCAAAATATTAGGATAATCTTGAATAGGTAGGGGACAAGTCAGGTTAAATTCTGGAAGTTTTTCTAGGAAAGTCATGGTGTTTTAAGGGGTCAAAATTTACACTGGCAAGGCTTTTTGTTGTCGGTATCGGTAATAAGCTGCACAAGCGCCTTCTGAAGAAACCATAGGGGCACCAAGGGGATGTTCTGGTGTGCATTTTGTGCCAAAGGCAGGACATTCATGGGGTTTTTTTATGCCTTGTAAAATTATTCCACTGATACATTCTGGGGATTCTTGGCTATGAATATGAGAAAGGTTAAAACGTTTTGTGGCATCGTATTCGCTATATTTTTCTCGTAAACCAAAGCCGCTTTCGTTAATTTCTCCGATGCCTCGCCACTGGCGGGGTACAATTTCAAAGACTTCTTTTATTAGGTTTTGTGCGCTTTCATTGCCGGTGCGACGGACGGAACGTGCATACTGATTTTCGACTTCTGCGCGTCCTGTTTCGAGTTGTTTTATACACAAATATATTCCTTGCAAAATATCCACCGGCTCAAAACCAGTGACAACAATGGGAATATGATATTTGGCAGCAATAGGTTCATATTCTGTGTAACCCATGACCGTGCAAACATGACCCGCTGCTAAAAAGCCTTGGACGCGACAATGGGGGGAGGATAAAATAGTTTCCATTGCGGGGGGCACTAATACATGAGATACCAACATTGAGAAGTTTTTAAGTTTTTTTTGATAGGCTTGGTAAACGGCCATTGCGGTTGCCGGTGCGGTTGTTTCAAAGCCTACACCAAAAAATACAACGTGTTTATGAGGGTTATCTTGGGCAATTTTTAAACAATCTGTTGGGGAATATACAATCCTAATATCTCCTCCGGTTGCTTTAATTGCTAGTAAATCTTTTTCGGTGCCTCTGACGCGCAACATATCACCAAAAGAGCAAAAAATCACATCAGAATTGCTGGCAAGTGCGAGGGCTTGATCTATTAATGAAACAGGAGTCACACAGACAGGACAACCGGGGCCATGAATTAAGGAAATTTTATCTGGTAAGAGGGAATCTATACCATATTTGACAATAGAATGGGTTTGACCACCACAGATTTCCATAATTGTCCAATTACGGGTGGTTTCTTGAGCTATGGCATGAGCATAACTTTGGGCAGTATCTGCGTCGCGGTACTCATCTATAAATTTCATTGCTTTACTTAATTTAAGAAACAGTTAAAATTTGGTAATCAAAAATACATTCTTTTATTTTGCCTATTTTACCACAAGTTATTTTTCTTTTTCTAATAATTTATTTTCTTAATATTTCCGACAAAAATACGAGCGAACCGAAGTTTCTTGGCCAATAAAACAACAAATTGATTGCAATAATCCTCCTGATTGTGAGCGTTCCGTAAGTTTTACAAGTGTTTAGTAAAGCAATGTAACAAAATTTGAGTTTTTTTATCCATCCCTGCAAGTAACTACTCAATTTGGGTAATATATAAATTGCAAGGGTAAATGATAAACCCAAGTAAAAAAGGATAAACAAGCAATCATGTTGGAGCAATATAAAGATTTTGTTCCGGGTCAATGGATGAAGGAAGTTGATGTTAGAGATTTCATCCAAAAAAATTATAGCCCTTACACTGGGGATGAACTTTTTTTAGCCCCGGCGACAGAAAGCACAAGCTTACTTTGGGATAAAGTAAAATTTTTGATGCAGTTAGAGAGAGAAAAAGGTGTACTAGATGTAGACACTAAAATCGGCTCAACAATTACCTCTCATGCTGCTGGATATATTGCTCAAGAGTTAGAGCAAATTGTGGGTTTGCAAACAGACAAACCGCTGAAGAGAGCAATTATGCCCTACGGCGGAATTCGAGTGGTAAAAGCGGGGTTAGAGGCTTACGGATATAAGCTTGATTCTGTTACGGAAGAAACCTTTACAAAGTACCGCAAAACGCACAATGATGGTGTGTTTGATGCCTACACCCGTGACATGAAAAAAGCACGGCACTCTGGCATTATAACCGGCCTGCCAGATGCCTATGGTCGCGGTCGAATTATTGGTGATTATCGGCGTGTTGCTTTGTACGGTGTAGATCGTTTAATAGAAGACAAAAAACAGCAATTAGAATCGTTAGAACTCGACTGTATGGATGAGTACACGATTCAATGTCGAGAAGAGATTTCAGAGCAAATTAAAGCTTTGAAAGAACTCAAACTTATGGCGACAAGTTATGGGTTTGATATTAGTAAACCGGCCCATACTGCCAAAGAAGCTGTCCAGTGGACATATTTTGCCTATTTAGCTGCTGTAAAAGAGCAAAATGGTGCAGCCATGTCTTTAGGGAGGGTGTCAACTTTTCTTGATATTTATATCGAACGCGACATCAAAAATGGCACTTTAACTGAAGCGGAAGCCCAAGAATTTATTGACCATTTTGTAATGAAATTACGAATGGTGCGTTTCTTGCGAACACCAGATTATAATCAACTTTTTTCTGGTGATCCTACCTGGGTAACAGAATGTGTGGGCGGGATGAGTTTAGATGGGCGGACGTTAGTAACTAAAACGAATTTCCGCATTTTACACACTCTCTATAGTTTAGGGCCGGCGCCGGAACCAAATTTAACGGTTTTGTGGTCAGAAAATTTGCCGGAAAATTTCAAAAATTATTGCGCTAAAGTTTCCGCAGATACCAGTTCTATTCAGTATGAAAATGACGATTTAATGCGTCGTTATTACGGAGATGATTATGGCATTGCTTGCTGTGTTTCCGCAATGAAAATTGGCAAACAAATGCAGTTTTTTGGGGCAAGAGCAAATTTAGCCAAAGCTTTACTTTATGCCATCAATGGCGGTAAAGATGAAAAAGCTGGAGATCAAGTTGCACCGGCTTTTGCACCAGTGACTTCTGAATATTTAGATTATGAAGAAGTCAAGGCCAAATTTGACCGTTTAACCGAGTGGTTAGCCAGACTATATGTGAATACTTTAAATGTTATTCACTATATGCACGATAAATACTGCTACGAACGGCTAGAATTTGCTTTGCATGACCGCGATATTTTGCGGACTATGGCTTGTGGTATTGCCGGTTTATCGGTGGTAACGGATGCTTTTTCAGCCATGAAATATGCCAAGGTTAAAGTTATTCGTAATGACACTGGTTTGGCGGTTGATTATGAAATCGAAGGCGACTATCCAAAATACGGCAATAATGATGACCGAGTAGATAGTATTGCTGAGGGTTTGGTTAAGGATTTTATGACTCAACTCCGCAAGCAAAAAACCTATCGCCAAGCAGTTGTTACTCAATCGGTTTTGACGATTACTTCTAATGTTGTCTATGGCAAAAAAACCGGCAGCACTCCTGATGGACGCAAGGCCGGTGTACCCTTTGCGCCTGGGGCAAATCCCATGCACGGACGTGATACAAAAGGTGCCATTGCTGCTTTAGAATCGGTAGCTAAAATTCCTTACGAACACGCCCAAGATGGTATTTCTTATACGTTTTCCATTGTGCCTAATGCGTTAGGAAAAACTGAGGAAGATAAGTATAGAAATCTAGCCGGAATGTTAGATGCCTATTTCCACAATGGCGGTCATCATGTTAATATTAATGTCTTAAATCGGGAGACATTAATTGATGCAATGGATCATCCTGAAAAATACCCTCAATTAACTATTCGAGTTTCTGGTTATGCGGTTAATTTCATCAAATTAAACCGTGAACAACAACTTGATGTTATTAGTCGAACCTTCCACGAACGCTTCTAAGTTTTACCGCAGATAAATGCAGATAATTAATACATTTATCTGCGGTTAAAATTCTCATGTTCAGGCTTGATTGAAAAGATAAAAACCTCTCTCAGTAACAGTTAACCTATAAACGGTTAACAAATTATCAAATTATAATGATCACCGGCAAAATTCATTCAATAGAAACCTGCGGAACAGTTGACGGCCCTGGCATCAGATTTGTAATATTTACTCAAGGCTGTCCCCTGCGTTGTCTTTATTGTCATAATCCTGATTGTAGAAGTATTCAAGATGGTAAAACAGTCAGCGTTGACGAACTTATTGAAGACATCCAAAAATATCGTTCTTATATGCGATTTTCTGGCGGTGGAGTCACTGTCACCGGCGGCGAACCTTTGATGCAGCCTGAATTTGTCACAGAGATTTTTAAACGTTGTAAACATTTAGGAATTCATACAGCCTTAGACACATCTGGTTACGCAGAATTAGAATCTTCAAAACGTGTTGTTGAGTATGCCGATCTTGTGCTACTGGATATCAAATCCTATGATCCCGAAGTTTATCTCAAGACAACTCACGTTTCCCTAGAACCCACATTACACTTTGCTACCTATCTAAGCCAAATTAAAAAACCAGTATGGATTAGATTTGTATTAGTACCCGGATTAACAGACAGCCCCAAGAATGTTGAAGGACTTGCCAATTTTGTCGGGAAGTTAGATAATATAGAAAGAGTTGAAGTATTGCCCTTTCACAAAATGGGAGAGTACAAATGGCAACAACTAGGCTACGATTATCAACTCAAGCATACCGAACCTCCCACAACCGAATTAATCCAAAGTACCATCGCAATTTTTCAAAATCATAATCTCAAGGTACACTAATCTTCACATCCCCTTCAAAAAATTATGAAACCCGATAGACTAAAGAATTAGTCTGGTTGATTAAATTGTGATAAAAAATCAAAGGAAAGAAAAATGAAAGTTACCAATATCCAAGAACTAGAAGAATTAATTGCCAGAGTAAAAAAAGCCCAGGAAACCTACGCAACTTATACTCAAGAACAAGTTGATCAAATTTTTAAAAAAGCAGCCCTAGCAGCTAACGCTGTTCGCATTCCTCTTGCCAAAATGGCCGTTACAGAAACCGGCATGGGAACGGTTGAAGATAAAGTAATCAAAAATCACTTTGCTTCGGAAATTATTTACAACAAATATAAAGGCGAAAAAACTTGCGGCATAATTGAAGAAGATAAAACTTTTGGCTATCAAAAAATTGCTGAACCAGTTGGAATTTTGGCCGGCATTGTTCCTACGACAAACCCAACTTCTACAGCAATTTTTAAAGCATTAATATCGCTGAAAACCCGCAATGCTATTATTTTTTCGCCTCACCCCCGCGCTAAAGATTCTACCAGAGAAGCTGCAAAAGTTATCTTAAAAGCTGCCGTAGAAGCCGGTGCCCCAGAAGACATTATTGGCTGGATAGATGACCCCACTGTGCCACTTTCTCAAGCCTTAATGCAGCATCCAGATGTTAAATTAATTTTGGCAACTGGTGGGCCGGCAATGGTAAAAGCTGCCTATTCTTCAGGCCATCCTTCGTTAGGTGTAGGTGCAGGAAATACACCCGCTGTCATTGATTCTACTGCTCATATTAAAATGGCAGTCAGTTCAATTTTAATCAGCAAAACATTTGATAACGGCATGATTTGCGCTTCCGAGCAATCTGTTATCGTTGTAGATGATATCTATGAAGAAGTTAAGCAAGAATTCCTCGAACGGGGCGCCTATATTCTTAATGCCGAAGAACGCGAAAAAGTTGCTAAAACCATAATTGTTAATGGGCGACTCAACGCAGAAATTGTTGGTCAACCGGCTGAAAAAATTGCTAACTTAGCTGGAATTAAAGTCCCAGAAAATGTTAAAGTTTTGATTGGCGAAATTACAGAAATTGGCGATAAAGAACCATTTTCTTTTGAAAAACTATCGCCGGTTTTGGCAATGTACCGCGCCACAAACTTTGATGATGCGGTTAACAAAGCCAAACTTTTAGTCAACTTTGGTGGACATGGACACACCTCAGTATTGTACACCGCACCGGCCAACCAAGAACACATCAAATATTTTGAAAGCACCATAGAAACAGCGCGGGTTTTAATTAATACTCCGGCTTCTCAAGGTGCCATTGGCGACTTATACAACTTCCGCCTTGACCCCTCACTCACATTAGGTTGCGGCACTTGGGGAGGTAACTCTGTATCAGAAAACGTTACGCCTCACCACCTACTTAATATCAAAACCGTCACGGAACGCCGCGAAAATATGCTGTGGTTCCGCGTTCCGCCAAAAGTATATTTCAAAGCCGGTTCCTTGCCGGTGGCTTTGCGAGAATTAGCAGGTAAAAAACGCGCCTTTATTGTTACTGACAAACCACTTTTTGATTTAGGAGTCACCCAAGAAGTTGAAGAAATTTTAGACCAAATTGGCGTGAAATATCAAGTCTTTTTTGATGTCGAACCAGACCCCTCCTTAACAACTGTAAATAAAGGTTTGGCAGAAATGAACATCTTTAACCCAGATGTCATTATCTCCATAGGCGGCGGTTCTCCGATGGATGCAGCAAAAGTTATGTGGCTAATGTATGAGCATCCAGACATTGAATTTGAAGGCTTAGCAACGCGGTTTATGGATATCCGTAAACGAGTTTATGAATTGCCGGCATTAGGCACAAAAGCCTTAATGATTGCAATTCCTACAACATCCGGCACCGGTTCAGAAGTCACCCCCTTTGCAGTTGTCACCGATGATCGCACCGGCATTAAATATCCCTTAGCAGACTATGCCCTAACACCAAACATGGCAATTGTTGACCCTCAATTGGTAATGAATATGCCAAAACGGTTAACAGCTTATGGTGGTATTGATGCCTTAACTCATGCTTTAGAAGCCTACGTTTCTGTGTATGCTTCCGAGTTTACTAATGGCTTAGCTTTAGAAGCTATCCGCCTACTTTTTAAATATTTACCAAGTGCCTACAAAAACGGTGCAAATGATCCAAAAGCACGAGAAAAAGTACACTATGCCGCAACAATGGCAGGCATGGCATTTGCTAATGCTTTCTTAGGTGTTTGTCACTCCCTGGCGCACAAATTAGGTTCCACATTCCATGTACCTCATGGCTTAGCAAATGCGTTAATGATTTCTCATGTTATCCGCTACAACGCAACGGATATGCCCTTTAAGCAAGCGATTTTCCCGCAGTATAAATATCCGAATGCTAAATGGCGTTATGCACGAATTGCGGACTATTTGCAATTAGGCGGCATTTCCGAAGACGAGAAAATTGAAAAGTTGATTGAAGCAGTGGAAAATCTCAAGCAATCTTTGGATATTCCTTTGACTTTAAAAGAAGCTTTGACAGAAGAAGATCAGGCTTTCTACGAACAAGTGGAAGAAATGGCAGATCAGGCATTTGATGATCAATGCACCGGCGCCAACCCCCGTTATCCATTGATTCGGGATCTCAAAGAATTGTACATTTTAGCTTATCGTGGTTGTCGCATTGATTCCAAATTGTACAATGATGTAGCCAATCAGCATGAAGTTTTAAAAGGTGAAGATTCAGCCACCCCAGATGCAGAATTAGTAACTGCTGGGTAAACCGTAGAATGAGTTGCGCTTTCCCTTAATTTATAGAAAACAAAGCTCGCATCGGCGGGCTTTTTTTTATGGGTTTTATTGGTATTTTTATAGGCTGGTATCGTTTACAGTATGGGTACTTACTGCAATAATTGAAGTCGGATAGTTTGGGGTGCTTTTCCCTCTTCAAAATGGCACATTACAGCATCCCGAATGTGATCATACAATTCGGCTATATTTTCAGCTTCAGTAAAAATAGAAGCTCCAACGGCGCGAGCATTAAAGCCTTCCTCTGGGGATTCTTCTATTAAAAAAGTGATTTCATTCATATTTTATGATTCACGTTTGTTTAGTATTTTATCATTTGTTTTTAGTTGTGGGTGATAATAGGGTTGAAAAATCGGTTTTATGCCATAAAATTTCAACAAAAACTCCATTTCTTTATAACATCTGGAATGGGTGAGAGGGTGCTGTAGTTTAACCGGCATCAAATTTTCCCAACCCCAACTCTTCCACGTTAAACTAACCCTATCCCATCACAACAAAAACCCCATGATCGAACTCTACACCCTCGGAACCCCCAACGGACGCAAAGTATCCATCCTATTAGAAGAAACCGCACTCCCCTACAACACCCACGTCATAGACATCCGAAAAAACGAACAATTCACCCCCGAATTCATCGCCATTAACCCCAACAGCAAAATCCCCGCCATCATCGATACCGACACCGATATAACCCTCTTTGAATCCGGCGCCATCCTCATCTATCTTGCCGAAAAAACCGGCCAATTTCTCCCCACCGATCCCAAAAACCGCATCCATGTAATTCAATGGTTAATGTTTCAAATGGGAGGAGTAGGGCCCATGTTTGGACAACTAAACCACTTCAAAAAATACGCCCCTGAAAAAATACCCTACGCCATTCAACGCTACGAAAAAGAAACCCTCAGACTCTACGGAGTTTTAGACACCCAACTATCAAAAAATGAATACATTAGCGGCGACTACTCCATCGCAGACATCGCCATTTATCCCTGGGTAGCAGCTTACGAATTTCAAGAACTAACCCTCGACAACCACCCCAACTTAAAACGCTGGTTTGAAACAATTTCTCAACGTCCCGCAGTCCAAAAAGGCATGAAAATACCCGCCTAATTAAAAACACCTTCCAACCCCTCATTTAAGAGGGGAAAACTCTTTTATCCCTAAATATCCCACTTCAAAAACAACCTAAATAAAAGTTTTTAAAAACCAAATTAGACAAATTTTAATAAAAAAATACAACTTTAAAAACCCTAATTTTTACCCTCTAAATTCAGAACACCGGCAATCATTTCCACCAAAGTTTCTGGCTCCACCGGCTTAGAAAGATGCCCAACAAACCCAGCCGCAAAAGCCCTTTGACGGTCAATTTCCCCCGCATAAGCAGTCAAAGCAATCGCCGGCAAAACCTTACCAACCCTAGAAACAAACCTCCCAACCTCACCAACCAACATATAACCATCCATATCAGGCATACCAACATCACTCAACAAAATATCAGGCAACTCGTTCTTAATTATCTCCAAAGCCTCCTGAGCACAAGCAGCCGCAGTAACCACCGCATCAAACTGTTGCAAAACAAACACCAAAAAATCAAGCGTATCCACATCATCATCAACAACTAAAACCCGCACACCAGAAAGTGACAAACCCGGCGAATCTAAACTCAAAAACCCATCATCCTGATCAGCCTTAGAATCATTTTTAAACACCGGCAACATCACCCTAAAAGTCGCACCCCTATCTAAACCCAAACTCTCAGCCTCCACCATACCCCCATGCAACTCAACCAAATGACGAACAATCGCCAAACCCAAACCTAAACCCCCAAAAGTCCGAGTTGTTGAACCATCAGCCTGACGGAAATACTCAAAAACAAAAGGCAGAAAATCCGGCTCAATTCCCCTGCCCGTATCACTCACCTCGATTTGAATATACGAATCCAAATTTCTTAAACGAACCGTAACCCGCCCACCTTCAGGAGTAAACTTAACAGCATTACTAAGCAAATTCCACACAACCTGCACCAATCGAGCCGAATCGCCCAAAACCGCACCCACCCCCACATCAAAAACCGTTTCAACACAAATAGACTTCGCCTCCACCGCCAGCCGCACCGTTTCCAAAGCAGACTCAATAATTACACGAAGATCAACCCGAACATGATTTAAACTCAACTTACCCTGCAAAATCCGCGACACATCCAACAAATCCTCAATCAACTGCGTTTGTAACTTCGCATTTCGCTCAATCGTCTCCAAAGCCAACTGCGTTTTTTCCGCATCCAACCGGCCAGTCCGCAACATCTTTGCCCAACCCAAAATCGGATTCAGCGGAGTACGCAACTCGTGAGACAACACAGCCAAAAACTCATCCTTAATTCGATTTGCCTGTTCAGCCTGCTCCCGCGCCAACTGCTCCCGCGCCAACAATTTAGCTCGTTCCACCTCCGCGATCTTACGCTCAGTCACATCATTAGCCACCGCATAAAGCACATTGCGTTCCAACATCGGCACCACATTCCAAGCAATCCAGCGATAGGAACCATCATGGCAGATATAACGATTTTCAAAACCAATCGTCGAAATACCCCGCACTAAATTTTCCACCATACCCATTGTCGCCGCCCGGTCATCAGGATGGACAAAATCAATATAAGGTCGTGCCATCAACTCTGCCACAGAAAAACCCAAAGTCCGCTCCCAAGAGTGATTAAGCTGAATAAAATAACCATCAAAAGTTGCAATCGCCAACATATCAACCGCCATAGTAAAAAACCGTTCGGTTTGAGCTCGCAACTCATTACGCTCGGCTTCCAGCAACTTAATCTCAGTCAAATTTAAAATAAACGCAATAATTTCCTGATTAAGATTGTAAGGTTCTTGCAACATAGCCGCCCCAACCAAAATCGGTACAGGATTACCATTTTTATGCAAATAATATTTTTCATAAGGCGTACAAACACCGTGATTAATCATCTGCTCTATCGCCTTGTGATCTAAACTTGCAAACTCCGCAGGAGTGAGCTTGTCCCAGCGTAGCTCACCCCGCTCAACCTCACAGGAAGTATAACCCAACATATTTAAAACATAATCATTAGCATAATTAAGCCGGCCCTCTGAATCCCCAAACACCACCCCAAAAACATTAGACTCCACCAAACGCCGAAAACGACGCTCACTTTCACGAAACGCCAATTCAGTCTGCTTACGTTGGGAGACATCAATACTTACCCCAATCAACTTTTGCACATTTCCTTGGGCATCCAACATCGACTCCGCCCGTTCTTCCAGCCAAACCACAGCACCATTATCAGGACGAATAACACGAAACTCTGAAAAATATCCAGTCCCAGCCGCCAAAGCATCTTGCACTACCGCCCAGTGACGCTCCTTATCTTCAGGGTGAACAACAGCAAAACCCTCTTCAATTTTTTGAACATCACTTAAACCATAAATTTTGGCAAAATTTGAACTGGTAATAATAATATTTGTATGAGGATTCCATTCCCATGCAATCATTTTCGCGGCCACCAAAGCCAACCGCAAGCGCTCCTCACTTTGTTGTAATGCCGCTTCAGCATTCTTACGAGCCGTAATATCTGTTACAAACACAGAAACGCCATTATTTTCTAACGGATAAACCCGATTTTCATACCAACAATTTGAAGCCGGATAAAAATACTCAAACTGCACCGATCTTTGAAGTTCCACAGCCCGATGATACTCCCGATAAAGGGCAGTATCTACCAAATCAGGAAACACGTCCCAAAACACTCGACCTATAACCGCTTTTCTTGGCAAATGAGTAATATAAGAACTTCGCTCATTGACATATACATAACGCCACTCGGCATCAAACACAAAAAACCCATCATTAATACTCCTCAAAACCTCCTCTAACCTATTTTTGGCTTTTTCAGCTTCCAAGCGCAAAACTTGCTCCCGTTCCGTTGCCTGCTGGCGCATTTCTGCTATCTTCAAAGTGGATTCCACACGCGCTAACAACTCCCGCGCCGAAAAAGGCTTAATTAAATAATCATCCGCACCGGCCTCCAAACCTTCCACCCGCGCCTCTTCACCCGCCCGCGCCGACAGCAAAATCACCGGCAAATCTTGGGTTTCACGATTAGCCCGAAGTCGCTTTAGCAAACCAAAACCATCTAAATGCGGCATCATAACATCAGTCAAAACTAAATCAGGCATTTGCTGCTCAATCGCCTCTAAAGCAGCCATTCCATCCCCAACCGTTTTAACTTCGTAATATTTACTTAACAAACGCTTGACATAATCACGCATATCTGCATTGTCATCGGCCAGCAAAATTCGTTGGTTTTTTGACTGACTAATAGAATGACTCTCCGAACGGGAAACGGTTACTAGTTCGTTTTTTTCCCCCTCCTGTAGGGGCAAAATTTTCTTATTCTCCTGTTCCTTCTCTGGCAGCCAACGTAAAGCCTCTTCAATATAGCCACCCCCATGAATTTCTGTAGGGTTGAGACTGGAACTCAATTGAACTTGATGGGGTGGCAAATGGGCATAACCCGTAGGAATAGAAACAGTAAAAGTCGTACCCACATCCACAACACTATTAACATCAATAGTACCGCCGTGTAGCTTCACTAATTCTTGCACCAAAGACAAACCAATGCCTGAACCTTCAAACGTGCGTCCCCGTGACCCTGGTACGCGGTGGAAACGCTCAAATAAGTGAGAAATTTGTTCGGGAGGAATGCCGGTGCCAGTGTCTTGAACAGTTAATTTTACAAAGTTAGTGTCATACTTTAGTGCTACTCGAATTTCTCCATAAAAAGTAAATTTAAAAGCATTGGAGAGCAGATTAAAAACAATCTTTTCCCACATCACCCGGTCAACATAAATATGTTCTGGCAGAGGTGCACAATCGACCACCAAACGCATCCCCCCTTTTTCAATAGCCGAACGAAACACACTGGCCAATTCTGCACTAAATGCCGATAAATCTGTAGGTTCGTAAGTTGCCTGAATACGACCGGCCTCAAGGCGTGAAAAATCTAGCAAACTGTTAACAAGTTTCAGCAAGCGCAAACTATTCCGTTGCACCGTTTGTAGCTGTTCCCTTTCTTCTGGATGTAAACGATCTCCCAAACTCTGCAAAGAATCTTCTAGGGGCCCCAACATCAACGTTAGAGGGGTGCGAAATTCGTGACTAACATTCGAGAAAAATGCTGTTTTAGCACGATCTAGTTCTGCTAAAGTTTCTGCTCTTTTCCGTTCTTCTTCATAGGCTTGAGCATTTCCAATACTAGCTGCAATTTGAGCCGCCACCAAGGTAATAAAACCTTGATAATTATCATCAAAAAGCCGGTAAGGATTTAAACCGGCCACTAAAATCCCTGCTTTGCCGGTTTGGCCAGAAGCAGCTAGGGGTATGGCAACAACTTGATGAGGTGGACGAGGCCAAGCACCGGTAGGTAAATTATCAAATAATGCCGATACATTCTCAACTACACAAATTTTCTGCGTTCTGATTACTTCTACAAAGGGCCAAGCAGAATAACTATCAAGGTTAACAGTTTGGGGAACGGCTGGATGAGTTCGGTCTATTCCACAGGTGCCGGCCAAAAAAAGATTCTCTTGCCGAGAATCAGCCAGATATATCATTGCAAAAGGCAAATCATAGGCATTAATCTCTAAAGACTTTGCACTCAACCTACAAGCATCATCAAAGGTTCTAGCATCGGCTGTATTTGCAGCCAATTCACGCAACAAAGCTAGTTGACGTTCGCCGATAATACGTTGAGTATCTTCTGTATTGGCGCAAATAATCCCGCCGGTATCACCTTGGTCATCTGGTACCGGACTATAAGAAAATGTGTAATAGGTTTCTTCCGCATAGCCGTTACGCTCCATAATTAATAACAAAGCTTCGTCATAAGTACCCTCGTTGTTGAGCATTGCCGAAGCAGCACGAGGTGCTACTTGATCCCAAATTTCTGCCCACACGACAGAAGCAGGTTTGCCAAGGGCTTCGGGATGTTTTCCGCCTAGTACAGATTTGTAAGCGTCGTTATAAAGGTTAATAAGTTGATCTCCCCACCACACAAACATCGGCTGTCTGCTGGTGAGGGTAATTCGGACACAGGTTTTAAGACTTTGTGACCAATTTTCAACAGGGCCAAGAGCAGTTTGCGACCAGTCCAGACAGCGCATCATTGCTGCGGTTTCGCTATTGCCTGCAAACAGGCTTTCTATGGTTTTTGCTGTTTGCTGTTTATTTGCCACTATTTTTTTTCCTTTGTATAGAAAGTCATTTTAAACTAAAAATTATTTGAACCTAGGCATTTATTGTGGGTTAAAAACTTGTTTGTCAAATAGTCGTCGGTTAAGGATTTCATTTACACTCCTTAGAGGGATGCTTTTAAAAGGCCCTTTGGTCATGATTCATAAGTCCTTGAAATGATTGCACACATTATCTCTTGAAAAAATCTATGCAGCTTACTTATCTTGACAACAATTCATGGTTAATAGAAACTGCGGGCAAGCGAATTTTACTTGACCCTTGGTTAGTAGGATCTCTTGTGTTCGGTAATCTTCCTTGGTTGTTTAAAGGCGACCGACCCGAACCTGTTCAAATTCCCGAAAATATTGATTTAATTCTGCTTTCTCAAGGACTCGAAGATCATGCCCATCCTCCTACTCTGAAAAAACTCGAAAAATCTATCCCGGTTGTTGGGTCAAAAGGTGCTGCTAAACTCTGTAGGGAACTGGGATATAAAGACGTTACTTCTCTTTCTCCTCAGCAAACCTATACACTGGCAAATAAGCTAGAAATAATCGCTTTTCCGGGTTCTCCTATTGGCCCTACTATTGTTGAAAATGCCTATTTGCTTAAAGATTTAGAAACGGGCACCAGTCTTTATTATGAACCACACGGTTATCACTCTCCCTCGCTGAAAGGATATGCCCCCATTGATGTTGTTATCACTCCTCTTATTGATTTAGGAATTCCTTTTGTGGGGGCGATTATTAAAGGTTCTCAAACTTCTTTAGATTTGGTGAAAATGGTTCATCCCCAAGTGATTTTACCTACTGCTGCCGGTGGAAATGTAGTTTTTGAAGGTGTATTAATATCGGTTTTGCGTACTGTCGGCAGTGTGGAAGAATTCCAACAGTTACTTACAGCTAATAATCTTTCGACAGAAGTTATTGAACCGAAAAGCGGTGAAGCCTTTACAGTTAAATTGCAACAACGTTCTTTTGTTTAATAGGCTTTTTAAAAAACTGGGTTTCTAGGAAAATTATTTGATTTTTAAGTGTGAATTTCCTTAGAAACCTGTTTTTTTACTGGGTTTACTCAAATTTCAAAACTCCCCTATCTGCATCTAAGACTACCGGCATCCCCACCGGCAAGGCGGCATTTTCGCCTTCATGGCCAAAGGGTAAACCGGAAACTATTGGTAGTCCTAGGTCTCCCAGCCGGTCTTTTAATACTTCTTCGACGGTAAAACTTGGTATTTTTGCTTCTACATCACACCGGCTAAACCGGCCTAAAATAATGCCTTTAACGCCTTTAAACATCCCCATTAGCCGCCACTGCGTCAGCATTCGGTCAATTCTATAAGGCGCTTCTCCGACATCCTCAAAGGCTAAAATTACGCCGTCTAAGGTCGGTTGCACTGCTGTACCTAATAGGTGGGTAGCCACTGTCAAATTAGCCGGTAAGAGTAAGCCTGAGACAACCCCACCACCCCAGCCGGTACCTTGTAAAGGCTGTAAATTACGTCCTTCAACCCAATCAAATAACCGTTGAATAGACCAGTCAGGCTCAGCTGCAATTGTTGTGAGTAAGGGGCCATGAACACCGGAAACGCCTATCTGAGAAAGACTCCACAACAGGCCGGTGATATCAGAAAAACCAATTAACCATTTAGGGTTGGGGTGGAGGGAAGACGGCCATGACCAATTTTCTAATAATCTCGCACCACCATAACCGCCTCTGGCACATAAAATAGCTTTGCATTCAGGATCATTCCAGGCTTGGGCTAGTTGCTGACGACGACTCTCATCTGTGCCGGCGAGATATCCCCACCGGCTATCATAGCCTTCGCACAATTCAACTTGATAACCTCGATTGCGCCAAATTTGTAATCCTTTCTCAAAGACTTCTTTTTCTCGTAGACAGCCTGAAGGGGCAATTACTTTTAGTAAATCACCTTTTTTTAGGGGTGGGGCCGGTTGGCAGATTTTTAGGTTTTTTTGCATAGATTTTTTGTTGGTGGCTGATGGTTAGGGATGAATGCAGATAGGTTTTTAATTTTTATTTTGGTTTATCTATGGTTAATATTTTCTGAAACCATTGTTCCATTCGGTCTCCCAAAGCGGTTAAAGAAAATTCTTTTTCTGTTTGTTTTCTGCAATCATAACGGTTAATTTTGTCAAGATTATTAATGGCATTAACTAAACCATCAATGCTATCAGGTTCTACTAAAAAGCCTGTTTTTTGATCTTGGATAATTTCCACCGGCCCGCCGCGACGGTAAGATATAACTGGAACTCCACAGGCGAGGGCTTCAATAGCAACATTGCCAAAGGCTTCTACCCACCGAGGTGTCATTAACATTCCTCGACATTTTCCTAGTTGGTTTTGTAATTCAGAGGTTGAGAAAAACCCGACGTATTCTATGGGCGCATCGGGATATTTTTCCAGAATTTGTTGCCAATATTGTTGGTCTTGAATTTTGCCAAATATTTCCAGAGGAATGCCGGTGATTTTGGCGGCTTCAACGGCATCTTCTAAACCTTTTTCGGGGGCAATTCTGGCAACCCAAGCTAGTTTGTTTTCAGGTTTTTCGCAAAAATTATAAATTGATAAATCTACACCACTTCCCAAAATTGTACATTTTTCAGGAAAAGAAAATGTCTCCGCTTGGGCTTTTGTATAGACGCCAATTGTTCCCAAAAAATCTTGGGCTATTTCCCCCACAATGCTATCCATAGCATTACAAAGAGAACCCATACTCACAAAATGAGCAATAGGAATATTAATAAATTTAGTTAAATAAAATGGCAACCAATCATAGGCAAAATTTACAATCAAATCATATTCAGATTGCATTTGGCGAGCATATTCACACATATTTGCCAAAACCGAATTATCGGGCATTATTATCGGCACATTTCGGTCTTGAGTTTGGGCCGGTATTTGCAACGCTCCAGGCACTTCTATAATGGGTAAATCCGGCATTTTAGAATTCATTGGTGCCAAAATTTTTAACTCGTGTTGGCGACGCAACATTTCTAGTGCAACATTATAGACAGTTAACTCTACACCACCGCCCAAACCTGTACCCAAAGGGCCCACAGAAGTCGATAAAAATAATAACCTCATCAACCATCAACTCTTATAACAGCAAATAATAATTTTAACCTAAATTGTCAGGAGAATTTTCTTTTATAATTCCCGAATCAGAGCGTCGTTTAGAAGTATCAACGGCTGGAACTCCCCGGATATTATTTAATTGGCCCAGCGCCCAACGTGCAGTTTCCTGAACTTCTATATCTTCATCATCTACAGCCCGGCGTAAAAGCTGACTCATTTGCAAAATCATGTCATAAATTCGTGTTACATCTCGAATTGCATTTTTACGAACTTCGGGATTATCATCTTCCAAAGAAAGAGCTAAAGCCCGATTCATTGGTTTAAGACTTCTGGCACTAATTTCTGATAAAGCTGCCAAAATTAAACTCCGCTGCTGAGAGTCGGAATCTATCATTAAATTTACCAAAGGTTGAATAGCTCTGGAATCGCCCCGTTGTCCTAATTCCCAAATAGTTTTACGCCGTTTGAATGGGTCTGAAGTTGGTAAATCATGGATTAGTTCTTCAACAATATCTATTTTACTAAGACGAGTCATTTCACCAAAGGATAAAGAATCGTTCGGCCTATTTGTGAGGTGAGAACTATCATGTTGTTCGGGGGGATGGTTTGACTCGTAAAAGCCGTTATTTTCGTATTCTGGCGAGGGTTTTGGTGAGGATTCTAGTTGTTGAGAATTTTCAAATTTTTGAGTTGTAGGATTTTTTGTTTTTGGCCGGTTTTCTGGATCGTATTCGGTTGAGTCGTGTTCTTCTGTGGAACGCATTAATAAATAAAATAAGCCTCCGACTATGGCGACTAAAGCTACACCTCCTAGCCCTAATAAAAACCATCCTTTTTTGCCTTGGAACAAGCCTGGTTTTTTAGCAGGGTTAGTTTTAGGTTTGGGAGTTTTGATAATTGATTCTTGAGATTTTTGGAGGGTAGCTTGCAGGCGTTGCATTGTAACTAGACCGGCAATACCATCAGCGGTTAAATTAATCGACTCCTGAAATTTTGCCACAGCCTCAATGGTTGTGTCTCCATAAAATCCATCTAGGGGTTCGTTATAGTATCCCAATTTTTTGAGATTAGCTTGTAGTTGTTCCACAGCAGGCCCACGATCACCAGGTTGTAGGGTGGGAGGGGCTGGGGTGGGGGGTATGTCGGTTTGAGCCAGTTGTATCGGCGCTAAAAAGTTATCCCCCTTTTGTTGGGGGTAGGATGAGCCGGTTGCAGGAGATGAGAGAAAACCCAAACAACCAGCGCAGGTGACAAACAACACGGTGGAGCGGTAAAGCGCCATAGTTAAGAGCGAGGGGGTGGGAGATTTAAGCAGCGTAGGTTCTGGTGTAACTAAGCTAGCTCAATCCTACCGTTATCTATCGGAACCGTTTAAATTTCTGTTTCTGATTTACTGAGGCAGACTTGAATGGGAATTTTTACTTGTTGGTCTTGTATTTGTGTTAAAAGTAGTTGATTTTCTGTTGTGGTGATTTTTTGTTTGGCTTGGAACATTTGGCTAATGTTATCACGCTGGTTGATTAAGTAGATGCTTACCAAGGTTAGGCAAACTCCTGCGGTTTGTAGGGGGCTGAGCATTTCGCCTAAAAATAAGTTGCCAAAGAGTAAGGCAAAGACTGGGGTTAAGAAGGTTAAGGCGCTGAGGCTGGTAAGGTTTCCGCTGGATGCAAAGTAAAAAAATAAACCGTAGGCGATGGCGCTACCAAAGATGGTGGCGTAAGCTAGTCCCAGCCAGCCGGTTAAGTCTAAGTTTTGCCATTGTTGTGTTTCGGTGACAGCGGAGAGGGCGAAGAGGGGTAAGCCACCTAGGATCATGTGCCAGCCGGTGGCGACGACGGGATCGGCATATTGGCTGACTTTGCGGATGGTGACGGTGCCCACTGCCATTGATAGGGCTGCTAGAAGCATTAACCATTCGCCGCTTTGAAAGAGTGCGGTTGCTATGTTTTGGCCTGGTTCAAAGTTTTGGCTAAGGGCAGAGAAGTTGCCTTGTAGTAGTTCTAGTATCCATTGGTCGGGTAAGCCGATGCAGCTAATGCCTAAGACGCCGGCTAGTAGTCCTAGCCATCCCCATATTCCTATTTTTTCGGCAAAGAGAAATCTGCATAGTATGGCGACGGCTAGGGGTTGGGAGTCGATCATTACGGAACCCAGACCGGCGCCGGTTCTGACTAAGCCTTGGGCTAAAAAGCCTTGAAACAGGGCTGCATCGACTAAGGCGAATAGGCTGATCCATGACCAGGCTTTCCAGCCTTTGGGTTGGGGTCTACCGGCTAGGTTGGCGGCTGCTAAGACTAGGAAGCCGGCGGGGACTAGGCGGACACCGGCTACAAAAAATGCTGTGGTGTTTGGTATGGCGCTTTTCATGGCTACCATTGCTGTGCCCCAAAAGAAAAAGGGTGCGATTAATAGGAGTGTGTAATAGGAGATTTTTGTGTTTGCTGATGATTGCATAGAATTTTTTGTAGGGATTTTTGTTTTGGTTTTTGTGGCCTGCAACATAGGTGCGGCCGGTTTTATATGGCCCAGTCTCTTCAATTTTAGCGAATTATGTAATTTTGTTAAGAAATCTAAGGGGATTAGGTCTACAGTTCTTAACAAATTATGGGACAAGTGAAGCGGTGATCCGCACTCTCCAAAGTTTTCGGCATCGGGCAAACTAGAATATATGTCAGAAGATTATTCTCAGGCTCTCTTGTCTGGCTTTAGGAAGTGGGCCTGCCAATATTGTCCTTAATGTTAGGCTGGGTGGAAGTTTTTTCACTCTGGGATGCTGGATAACGTCTGTACAAAACAACCAATCTATTGTTTAGACCCCAAGGGGATTTTTAATTGCATGATTTGGCCGTTTAAACCAAGTTTTCGTAAACAAATTGCTCGCATTGAAGTTTCTGGTGCCATTGCCGGTGCTACTCGTAAACACGTTTTAGAAGCTTTAAAAACTATTGAGGAAAAGAAGTTTCCTGCTTTGCTTTTACGCATCGATAGTCCGGGTGGGACTGTGGGTGATTCTCAAGAAATTTATAGTGCTTTAAAAAGGTTAGGGGAAAAAGTTAAAATAGTTGCCAGTTTTGGCAATATTTCTGCTTCTGGTGGTGTCTATATTGGTATGGGTGCTCATCATATTGTGGCAAACCCAGGCACTATTACGGGCAGTATTGGGGTGATTATTCGGGGTAATAATATTGAGCGTTTGCTTGAAAAAATTGGTGTTTCTTTTAAGGTGATTAAATCGGGGCCTTATAAGGATATTTTGTCTTTTGACCGCGAATTAACTGAGGCGGAAAAAGATATTTTGCAGCAGCTTATTGATACAAGCTATGCCCAGTTTGTGCAAACGGTGGCTGAGGCTAGAAATTTGGCTGTTGATACGGTAAAAAGTTTTGCGGATGGTCGCATTTTTAGTGGGGAACAAGCTTTAAGTTTGGGGGTTGTTGACCGTTTAGGGACTGAGGAAGATGCCCGGCGTTGGGCTGCGGAACTTGTGGGTTTAGATCCTCTAAAAACTCAATGTTATACGTTTGAAGAAAAAAAAGCACCTTTGAGTAGAATTTTGGGGAGTTCTCAGGCTGTTTCTCAAATGTCTGCCGGTGTGGGTTGGTTAGATTTTGAATTGTCTACTACTGGTCAACCTTTGTGGATGTACCGGCCTTAAATCAGGGCTTGGGTACAATTTTAGATTTTAATGAGTCTTTTTAGGTGTAATTAAAGTCTAATTTTGTGCCTGAGTAATCACATCTAAATTGTCAATTTTAAATTTTAAAATTTGTAATGCAAGGAGGTTTTTTGGCGTGGAGTGGAAAGTAAGGGCAATTCGTGGCGCAACTACTGTTTCAGAAAATACGGTGGAAGCAATTCAAGAAGCGGTGACTGAACTTTTGGATGAGTTGGAGTCACGGAATGTTTTAAAACCTGAAAATATTATTAGTGTCACTTTTTCTGTTACGCGCGATATTGATGCTATCTTTCCTGCTGCTATTGCTAGAAGTCGCCCTGGTTGGGATAATGTGGCTTTGTTGGATGTTCAGCAAATGCACGTTGAGGGGAGTTTACCTCGGTGTATTCGCTTTTTAATTCATGTTAATTTGCCGGTTCTTCAAGACCAGGTTTTTCACCCTTATTTACGTTTAGCTCAACATCTGCGCCCTGATCGGAGTATAACTGTTAGTTAAATTTGTCATTGGTCATTGGTCTAGGGCCGGCCCCCCGGCCCCTATATTTATTCTGTTTAAGAAGGTGTTTTTTTTAGGAGAAAGCACAAATGACCAATGCCAATTACAGTTGTTCAGTAGGTTCGCTGTGGTGATGAAAGCGAATGCCTATAAAGATGTCGTAAACAAAACTCCAAAAACTTTTTCCTTGTAATAATCCTAGGGTTTGTTCGCAACCTTTGGAGTCTAATAATGGTTTAGTGGCTTCGTAGGCGGGTTTGTAATAATACCAAGGAATTGCAGGCCACAAATGATGAATGAGATGGTAGTTTTGCCCCATAATTAATATGTTTAAAATGCTGTTTGGGTAAACTCTGGCATTTTTCCAGCGGTCTCTTTCAACAAAGGGCCGGTGAGGTAAATAATCAAAAAATAATCCCAAGGCTAAACCTACTACTAGGGCTGGCAAAAACCAAAAGTTGAGGATGTAGCCCAAGTGGTCATGCTGGCAAGCAATATAGACGATAGTCCCTACAAAAAGCCGGCTTAAAAACCATTCCAGCAATTCCCATTTTTTCCATAAACGTCTCTTGAAAAAGAAGACTTCGTGGTAAAAAAATCTGGCTGCAATTAACCAAAGGGGCCCGCCGGTGGAAACAAAGTGATCCGGGTCATTTTTGGGGTCGTTAACATGGGCGTGATGCTGTAAATGCACACGGGTAAATACCGGAAAAGCAAACCCTAGCATTAAAGCACTGCCATGTCCTAGAAGGGCGTTGACAATCCGGTTGCGATGGGCAACATTGTGAGAGGCATCGTGAATAACTGTGCCAACTAAATGTAAGGCTAGCACGTTTGTGCAAAAGCAAACCCAGTCTAGCCAGTGAAAAAACCAGTATCCAATGTGAGAACTGGCGAACATGGCGACTGCACCTAAAAACATAATTAATGTCGGGTTTACGTCTCCTGGTGGCCCGACAAAATGTTTAGGAACTGTCAGCGGCTGCGTTGCCTCCGACATTGTTGTTTTTACTCCTTATTGATTGTTAATAACTGTCGCGCATTGTACGCTATTTTTTAAAAAAAATAAAGTTTTATTACAAACTTTCATCCTTTAGTTGGTAATATCTAAGAATCTTAAAAATATTTACCTCTGTGAGCCTCGTCAACCCTACGACTGGTTAACTTAGGTGAGATAAGTCTAAGAGTTTATTTTTAACAATTTATACTTTATTTTTTTGTTCAACGTTACCTTAATTCTGTCCTAATGCCCTACTCTGCTGAAAAAAGTTTGTCTTACACATTAATTGTATATTTAACGGCTATGACAGCCAGTTTACGGTTAACTGTATATGCTGTCAGTGCCTATTGTCATTCCAATGTCAAGTTCGCAGCGAACATTTTTAGCGATCCTGAATCTTGTATAAAGTCAATAGGGCCAAGACTCTATTGATCTTGAATAAGTCCCAAACGCAGCAATGCCAGACTTTCCCCTACATAAGTCGGGAAGGTGGTTAACTTTGATTGCCATCAATAAATAAGCCGGCAACTAAAACAATAAAATGTTAAGCAGACAGGGTGGAATTTGATAGCCATCAGCAAGGGTGCCGACTTTTTTTGCAGGCAAAAGAGATTTATTTTATAGCGTGAAATTAGGTCATGGAACTAACAACCTCTTGGTTACACTGGTTATCTTCAACCTTTGCGATTTCTCATCAAACTCAACTAATGAATCAACTTAGCCACCCCGACAAACAAAGTGCTTTGTTACGAAAAGTTATTGATCGTATTCGCAACTCACTAGAGTTAAAAGTTGTTTTGCAAACTGCCGTTGATGAAGTAGCTAGTTTGTTAAATTTAGACCGATGTAGTTTTTTATGGTACTACAGCGATACTCAACGAGTCCAGGTTGTTTGTGAGTGTATTTGTGGGGAAGGATCACCTTCTTCTGTGGGATATCATCCTCTGGAAAGTTTTGGTAGTAATGGTACTGCTATTGCCCAAGGTTCTTTAATTGTTAATTATGGTCATCAGGTTAATTCTGCCGGTCTTCTTTCTGTGACTCGTCTGCTTTCTGTAATGGCCAAAGAATCTCAAAGTACAGGTAATAGTAAACCAGAAAATAAAAGTGTTTTAGGTTCAGTTTCTAACTTATTAATTCCGCTTAAAAGTAAATCGGGTTGGATAGGATTTATTGCCTGTTTGTGCGATCATAATCGCCACTGGAAAAGTAGTGAAATAGAGTTTTTAGAATCCCTTGCCCAACAGTTAGAAATTGCTATTCGTCAAGCCCAACTTTATGAGCAAACTCAAAAACAAGCCCAGCGAGAACAGTTAGTTAATCAAATTACCACCCAGACTCGTCAAAGTTTAAATTTAGAAACTATTCTTAACTCAGCTATTGCCCAATTAATGGAAGCATTAAAGGCAGACCGCTGTTTAGTTCATTTGGTAGAACATGATGAAGTAGAAGAAGGCAAGAGTGGTTATATTTTATCTGATCAAGAACTGGAAGAAGCGGCAAAATTGGTAGGTTTTCGTCGCCGGCATTTATTGGAAGTTTGCCGTACTCCTTTTCCTCCATCTTTAGATTATTTTGATACGCATGGCCCTATTACTAATTGGGTCATTCAACATCGGCAACTGGTGGTTATTTCTGATGTTACTCAAGATCCTCGTATTGATAGCAACAATTCTGAATATGAACAAGCGCAAATTAAATCATCGTTAGTGGTGCCGGTGCAGGCAAATAATCAACTTCATGCTATTCTTTACCTCAATCAATGTTCTCATACTCGTTATTGGTCTAAAAATGACCTTGAACTTGCTCAAGCGGTCGCCGATCAGTTAGCAATTTCTATTCATCAAGCTTATCTTTATGCGAGGGCAAAAGCTGCTGCAAGTACGGCTACTGCCCAAGCACAACAACTTGCTCAACTTTTAGAAGATTTACAACAAAGTCAAGCCCAATTAGTTCAAACAGAAAAAATGTCTAGTTTGGGGCAGTTAGTTGCCGGTGTTGCCCACGAAATTAATAACCCAGTCAATTTTATTTATGGCAATCTAAAATACGCTAACAACTATATTGAAGAGTTGTTAGATTTGGTAGGACTTTATCAAAAATATTATCCAGAACCGGCCCCAGAGATTCAAGAACACAGCGAAACTATCGATTTAGAGTTTTTGAGGGAAGACTTGATAAAACTGCTTGCTTCCATGAAAATTGGCGCTGATAGAATTCGGCAAATTGTCTTATCTTTGCGTAATTTTTCACGGGTTGACCAAGCAGAAATGAAGCTAGTAGATTTGCATGAAGGCATCGATAATACTTTGCTGATTTTGCAAAACCGTCTTAAAAGTAACGGGACACTAAAAGCCATAGAAGTTGTTAAAGACTATGGCCAATTACCTCTTGTAGAATGTTATGCCGGCAGTCTCAATCAAGTATTTATGAACATTATTAGCAATGCCATTGATGCTTTAGAAAATAGCAGAAATGTTGTAAATTTGAGCGCAATAAATGCTCAAGAAGATACAACTACAGAAGAAAAAACACCAACTATTTGCATTCGTACAGAAATAAATTCTAGCCATGCAATAATCCGAATTGCTGATAACGGGCCCGGAATTGCAGAAGTTACAAAAGGGAAATTATTTGACCCATTTTTTACAACAAAGCCGGTGGGAAAAGGCACCGGCCTAGGTTTATCCATTAGCTATCGAATTATTGTCGAAAAACATAAAGGTAGCCTTTCTTGTAATTCTGAACTCGGCAAAGGAACAGAATTTAAGATAGAAATTCCTCGGACTGCTGCCATCAAAACCGTTCAAAAACAAGACGCATTGGCAGCCCCAGTAGCCCCTGATGCCCAGCCAAAGAGCAGATAATATTTTTACCGTAGCCCCAACTTTTTCCCTAAACCCTTCACAAAAAAAATGTGAACAATTGTAAAGCTGCCAACTCGTAATAGGGACAATGGTAAGCTTACTATGGCATTTAAGATATAAATTAAGGTGAAGGCGAAATGACTGGGTTAACCCAGGTACCCTATTTACTCAGGGCAGCGCGAGGCGAAGTGCTTGACCGGCCCCCCGTTTGGATGATGCGGCAAGCCGGCCGGTATATGAAAGTCTACCGCGAGTTACGACAAAAATATCCCTCGTTCCGCGAACGTTCCGAAAACGTTGATCTTGCCCTTGAAATCTCTCTGCAACCGTTTCGCGCCTTTCAGCCAGACGGCGTAATTCTCTTTTCCGACATTCTCACTCCCTTACCGGGGCTGGGCATTCCTTTCGACATCATCGAAAGCAAAGGGCCAATCATCGACCCGCCCATTCGTAGCGCCGAACAAGTTAAAAACCTCCTCCCCTTCAACCCCGCTGAATGCGTACCTTTTGTAGGAGAAATCTTGCAAACTTTACGCAAAGAAGTAGGAAACAAAGCTACTGTATTGGGATTTGTAGGAGCACCTTGGACGTTAGCAGCCTACGCAATTGAGGGTAAATCTTCCAAAGATTACACGATTATTAAAAGTATGGCTTTCTCGGAACCGGCCATGCTGCATGAATTGTTAGGCAAAATCGCCGATGCAATTGCCGTGTATGTCCGCTATCAAATCGACGCAGGCGCACAAGTTGTGCAAATGTTCGATTCTTGGGCCGGTCAACTTTCGCCTCAAGACTACGATACCTTTGCCTTGCCTTACCAGCAGCGGGTTGTCCAACAAGTCAAAGCTACCCACCCCGACACCCCGATGATTTTGTACATCAACGGTAGTGCCGGCTTGCTAGAACGCATGGCCAAAACTGGCGTAGATATCATCAGTCTTGACTGGACAGTGGACATGGCAGAAGCGCGTAAACGTCTTGGCCCCAATATTGGAGTACAAGGAAATATCGACCCTTGTGCATTGTTTGGTTCCAAAGATTTTATCCGTCAGCGTATCCTCGAAACCATCCGCAAAGCAGGCAACCAAGGTCATATTCTCAACTTGGGGCACGGTATTATTGCCAACACCCCAGAAGAAAACGCCGCTTACTTTTTTGAAACTGCCAAACAAGCCGATCAATTACTGGCACACGCTTAAGCAGTCAGGTGTAAGCCGACAGTTTTTTGTAGGTTGGGTTGCAAAACCCAACCTACGCTATCGTAAGTCTGTGTTTATTTGATTGGTTTGGGGGCTTTTTTGATCACACAGAGGACACAGAGTTTCACACAGAGGACACAGAGGGTTTTTGAGATTTTGGGGCAAGGTTATTAAGGTTTCTGTTTAATGGGATTTTGGGATTTGTTAGTCTAATCAATAATTATGAAAAAAGTTTTAGTCACCGGGGCGAGTGGATGTATTGGTCATTACATCAGCGAAACCTTAATTCAGCAAACTAATCACGAATTATATCTGTTAGTTCGTACTCCTGAAAAACTTAAAATTGATTGCACTGTTCGTCCAGGTATTCATGTCATCCAAGGAGACATGACCCAAATAGAAAACTATAGCGAATTAATTAAAAACATTGATGTGGCAGTCTTAACCGCGACGGCTTGGGGCGGAACCCAAGCAGTTTCTGATGTAAACGTCAATAAAACCATCCTGTTAATGAAAATGCTAGAAGCAGGAATATGTGAGCAAATTATTTATTTTTCTACAGCCAGCATTTTAGACAGAAATAATCAATTATTACCCCAAGCCGGCCAACTTGGCACAGACTATATTCGCTCAAAATATGAATGCTATGGGCAGTTTTCTCGCTTACCTCTAGCTAAAATAGTCACCACACTTTATCCGACCTTAGTATTAGGAGGTGATGAAAATAAACCACTTTCTCACCTAACTTCAGGATTGCCCCAAGTTGTTAAATGGATTGATTTAATTCGCTTTTTAAAAGCTGATGGCAGCTTTCATTTTATTCACGGGAAAGATATCGCTACGGTAGTAAAACACCTAATTAATAACCCTCCAGCAGCAGGAGAAAGCCGCCAATTAGTATTAGGAACGGAACCTGTCACCGTTAATCAAGCCGTAGAAACTGCCTGCAATTATTTAGGAAAAGAAATTAAATTTCGCCTAGATTTAAGCCCGACTTTAGCTAACATAATTATCAAAGTTTTTCGTATTCAAATGGCTGCCTGGGATCGTTTTTGTTTAGAATACCGGCATTTTACTTATCAAAATCCTGTTAATCCGGCGACATTTGGTAAACCAGTTTATTGCCAAACTTTTAACGATGTGCTTAAAGTTAGTGATGTTCCTCAAAAAAGTTAATAACCTAGTCGTAGCTATTGAGGCATCAAAAAACCAGCTTGTTTTTCTATAGCTTTCTGGTAAAACAAAAACCCGGTTTCTTAAGAGGAACCGGGTTTTTAAAAACCGTTTCAGGACTTCAAATCACTGAAAATTGGATAATTAACCTTTGGCTGCCATAGACAAAATCAAATCAATCATCCGACAAGAATAACCCCACTCATTGTCATACCACGAAACCACTTTAAAAAAGTTAGAATTTAACTCAATACCGGCACCGGCATCAAAAATACTAGAATGAGAATCGCCGGTAAAATCAGAAGAAACCACATCATCTTCCGTATAACCCAAAATCCCCTTTAGTTCGCCTTCCGATGCAGACTTCATTACCTCACAAATTTCTTTGTAACTGGTAGCTTTCTCTGTCCGAAAAGTTAAATCAACCACCGAAACATCAGGAGTAGGAACGCGCAATGCCATTCCTGTTAACTTACCCTTTAACTCTGGCAGAACCAAAGTAACAGCTTTTGCAGCGCCGGTAGAAGCAGGAATAATATTTTGACCGGCCCCACGACCCCCTCGGAAATCCTTTTTACTAGGCCCATCTACCGTTGGTTGAGTTGCAGTCATAGCGTGAACAGTTGTCATTAAACCTTCTGCCAAGCCAAAATTATCTTGAATCACCTTAGCAATAGGCGCAAGACAATTAGTTGTGCAACTAGCATTAGAAACAACCGTATGCTTGCTGGGATCATACTTATCCTCATTCACACCCACCAACAAAGTCGGGACTTTTTCCGGGTCTTTTTCCTTAGTTGGTGCCGAAATAATCACCCGTTTTGCCCCAGCTTTTAAATGCTTAGAAGCCCCTTCATAATCAGTAAACAAGCCCGTAGATTCCACAACATATTCCGCGCCCAACTTGCCCCAAGGCAACTCTTCAGGATTTTTGATTGAAACACAAGGAATATACTTGCCATCAACAATGATCCCATCTTTAGCTACTTCTACAGAACCCTTATAACGACCATGAGTAGAATCATATTTAAGCAAATAAGCAAGACTCTCTGGCGGAACCAAATCATTAATTCCCACAAACTCAATTTCAGGATGAGCCAAACCGGCACGAAAAACAAGCCGACCAATCCGACCAAAACCATTTATACCAACTTTAACAGGTGCCATGTAGAAAATCTCCTCGTTGTATAGCCCTTTACAAAATCTGTAATGAGACGTGCAGTGAATGTTTGAAAATACTTGTGGTGGTTAAATTGAAATCAACTCAGCTTTAATTCACAGCACACATCCAGATATTAAGTTAGCGAAAAAATCATCAATTTACACTACAAAAAAACCATCGGCGTTAATTTGCCTGCATCTGCGGTAAAAAAAATTCAAAGAGACACAACCAAACAAGTAAAAACGCCTTGTAAGAATAATACCGCTTGTTTTTTGAACAAAAAAAATCCCCTACACAGCCAAAACCTGACAGTGTAAGGGTTTTATCAAGCAAAAAGGAAAACTTTAAACTTAAGAAAACTTTTAGATACTTTGAAATTGGCCCAGTAAATTGTCGCCCAGGCTAACTCAAACATCTTTGTTTGATCACACAGGCATCAAAACACATTCCAGACTCGGTTCTGGTGCCGCAGCCATTATATCGGCCGGTACATTGGTATATTGCTTAAAATTCTCCGCAAACCGGCAAGCAAGGTCTAATGCAGTACGGCGATATGCCTCTTTATCACTCCAGGTACTTTGGGCATCTAAAATGGCACTATCCACACCAGGGACAAAACTAGGCACCAAAACTTTAAAGATTGGATGGGGAGAAAACTTCACATCATCTAACAACCCATTCACCGCCGCCCTTACCATTGCGCGGGTATCCTTAATAGCAATGCGGTGTCCAACTCCGTAGGGGCCCCCTGACCAGCCGGTGTTAATTAAATAAACCGTTGCGCCAAGTTGTTCGAGACGTTCCCCAAGCATTTTGGCATACACCGTCGCCGACAACGGCAAAAATGGTTTACCAAAACAAGCAGAAAAAGTAGCCTGGGGTTCGGTGATCCCGCGTTCGGTACCGGCCACCTTGCTTGTGTATCCTGACATAAAATGATACATCGCTTGCTCGGTAGTTAGTTTAGAGATCGGTGGCAAAACTCCAAAGGCATCTGCCGTTAAAAAAATTACAGTTTTAGGATGGATGCCGGTGCTAGGAATGACGGCACCAGGGATATAGTCAAGGGGATAAGCAGCGCGAGTATTTTCTGTTAAAGTCGCATCGTTGTAGTCAGGAATGCGTGTCTGGCCGTCTAAAATCACGTTTTCGATGAGGGAACCAAAACGCAACGCATCCCAAATTTGCGGTTCATTTTCTTGAGAAAGTTTAATGGTTTTTGCGTAGCAGCCTCCCTCAAAGTTAAAAATACCTTGCTGACTCCATCCGTGCTCGTCATCGCCAATTAACCGCCGTTCGGGGTCGGCAGAAAGGGTGGTTTTGCCGGTGCCAGAAAGACCAAAAAATAAAGCCGTATTGCCTTTTGTGTCTACATTTGCGGAACAGTGCATGGGCAAAACGTTTTGTTTTGTCATAAAGTAATTCATTAAGTAAAAGACCGATTTTTTGATTTCACCGGCATACTTAGAACCACCAATAATCACAATTCTTTGAGCAAAATTAATAATGATAAATGCTTCGGAATTAATGCCGTCAGTTTCGGGATCACCATGAAAACCAGGCATTGAAATTACTGTAAAATCAGCATGATGATTTTGTAGTTCTTCGGGAGTTGGGCGAATAAACATTTGCTGGGCAAATAAACTTTGTGCTGGCAGTTCTGTTACCACACGAACTGATTTTCTGTAATAACGATCTGCACCCACAAAGCCATCAAAAATATAGATATCTCGACCTTGAACATACGATAACAGCCGTCGGTAGAGATTTTTAAAGTTGTCTTCAGAAATGGGAACATTGAGTTTATTCCAGTCTATTTCGTGGCGACTACTAGGTTCATCGACTACAAATTTATCATTGGGAGACCGGCCAGTGTATTTGCCGGTTTTTATACATAATGCTCCATTAGAAGCTAAAACGCCTTCCCCGCGCGCAAGAGTATGTTCTATTAATTTAGGAATAGGTAAATTTTGATAAATATGACCAAGGTTTTTCATCCCCAGGGCTTCTAGTCCACAACAAAGATGATTTTTGTTGTTTAAACATACTGTTGGATGATTATTATTCAAATTTTCATTATGTGGTAAAGCGTGTTTGATCAACTTGGCTACAGATACTTCTTGATATTTATGATGGATATTAATGTTATTTTCCATGTCCGTATCCTTCCCTTGCATTAGCTAGGTTTTTGCTCGTATTTTTACGGAAGTTAAAGACAAATCCCCTTACTTAAGGCTAAGTTTTAAACTTATCTGCGTAAATTCCGCAGCCTTCTTTTTGGGAAACTTAGGCTATATTTTTTAGAGGATAAAATTTACCAATGCCGCTTATCCGGCAGCCAAGATTTTTAGGTTTTAGGTTTATTTATTTTAGTCAGATTGACCTAATTTACATTGGGGATCAACGCTTTCGGCTTTTATTTTTAGGGTAAACACAAAACTGTTTTTTATTTTCTACAGCGCGATTCCCTGCTCTTGGGGTGTTTAAGGGTAAAAATTTTACCTTGTTTTTAGGGATTTATTCCTTCTACTTTTAAGCATATTGTATCTTAAACTACCAGTCAAGTGTAGGGGCTATTAAAAATAATTGAAAATTCCGAAAATTAGATAAGAAACAGTGGACAAAATTCTAGGTATTTATTACCTATCCTTAAGAAAAAAGCCTTATTTATCAGAAAAAAAACCAGAAATTGTAGGGAACAGCCGGTGTAGACCCAAGCCAAACCTAAAAAATAAACCAAATATCCCCTACACTCAAGAAAGAACAGGCTAAAAGACGAGAATGTTCGGCAAATATTACCTTTGTGTTAAAAAAAACATCCTTAGATAAAACAAAACGTTAGCCTAGATATAGGGAAACAACCAAACAGGCAAAAAGCCGACCAAACCGTAGGAAACCGTAGACGGTGGCCCTAAAGTCGGATATAAGGAGAGACTAATGCAAACGATCCAAAGAATGACCGATTTTTCCCAAGACTTATCACGATATGAACGGCAACCCCTCGATGCTTTTTTTGCACCCAAAACCGTCGCTGTCATTGGCGCAACGGAAAAAGCTGGCAGTGTTGGCCGTACAATACTATGGAATTTAATTAGCAGTCCGTTTGGCGGTACTGTTTTTCCGGTGAACCCAAAACGCCACAGTGTTCTCGGTATCAAAGCTTATCCTTCTATTTCTGTAGTACCCGAAAAAGTAGATTTGGCAGTGATCGTCACCCCGGCGCCAACTGTCCCCGCTGTGATCGCGGAATGTGTCGATAGCGGTGTCAAATGTGCAATTATTATCTCGGCCGGCTTTAAAGAAATTGGCCCCCAGGGCGTAGAATTAGAACACCAAATCCTTGAACAAGCCCACCGAGGCCAAATGCGAATTATCGGCCCCAACTGTTTAGGGGTGATGAGTCCGCTCACCGGCCTGAATGCGACCTTTGCAAGTGTGATGGCAAGACCTGGTAATGTCGGTTTTATCAGTCAAAGTGGTGCCTTGTGTACAGCAATTTTGGACTGGAGTTTCCGCGAAAATGTAGGCTTTAGTGCCTTTGTCTCCATCGGTTCGATGTTAGATGTAGACTGGGGCGATTTAATTTATTATCTTGGTGACGATAACCGCACTAAAAGCATCGTCATTTATATGGAGTCTATTGGCGATGCGCGGTCTTTTCTTTCGGCTGCGCGAGAAGTAGCCTTGAGTAAACCAATTATTGTGATTAAATCCGGTCGGACTGCCGCTGCCGCAAAAGCCGCTGCCTCTCACACCGGCGCCCTAGCAGGAAGTGATGAAGTATTAGATGCTGCTTTCCGTCGTTCAGGGGTGTTGCGAGTTAATACAATTGATGATTTGTTTAATATGGCGGAAGTTTTGGCAAAACAACCACGCCCTAAAAATAAACGTTTAACGATTTTAACTAATGCCGGTGGCCCTGGTGTTTTAACTACTGATGCTTTGATTGCTGAAGGTGGAGAGTTAGCCCAGCTTGCCCCAGAAACTATTGCAGAACTTGATAAAATTTTGCCTCCCCACTGGAGTCATAGTAACCCGATTGATATTCTTGGAGATGCCGATCCCCAACGCTATGCAAAGGCTATTGAAATTGCTGCAAAAGACCCCAATAGTGATGGTTTGTTGGCAATTTTAACACCGCAAGCTATGAGTGACCCAACTCAAACAGCGGAACAATTAAAAAATGTTACTTCCCAATTACAAGGCAAACCTTTGTTAGCAAGTTGGATGGGGGGTGCTGATGTGGCGGCCGGTGAGGCAATATTAAATCGGGCTAATATTTACACTTTTCCTTATCCCGATACGGCGGCGCACGTTTTTAATTATATGTGGCGTTACACTTACAATCTGCGGGGGTTGTATGAAACACCAATTTTACCAAAAGATGATGCCAATACGGCCATTAACCGGCCCGCTGCACAACGAATTATTCAACAAGCCCGTTCTGCCGGTCGTACCATTTTAACTGAGTATGAATCGAAAAATTTACTAGCTGCTTATGGTATTCCAACGGTGGATACTCGCGTGGCAAAAACTGAAGATGAGGCTGTAAAACTGGCGGAACAAATTGGTTATCCAGTGGTTTTAAAGTTGTATTCTGAAACTATTACTCACAAGACTGATGTGGGTGGGGTAAGGCTGTTATTAAAAGATGCCGAAACTGTACGCGGCGCCTATCGGGGAATTAAGTCTTCGGTGACGGAAAAAGCCGGGGCTGAACATTTCCAAGGTGTGACGGTTCAACCTATGTTGAAGGTTGAGGGTTATGAGATTATTATTGGTAGTAGTTTGGATGCACAATTTGGGCCGGTTTTGTTGTTTGGCACCGGCGGACAATTGGTGGAAGTTTTTAAAGATCGGGCTTTAGGTTTGCCTCCTTTAAATACTACTTTGGCGCGGAGAATGATGGAACAAACTAAGATTTTTACGGCGCTGAAAGGTGTACGCGGACGCAAGCCGGTGGATTTAGAAAAGTTAGAGCAATTAATGGTAAGGTTTAGTCAGTTAGTGGTAGAGCAACGGTGGATTAAGGAAATTGATATTAATCCTTTGTTGGCTTCTGAAGAACAGTTAATTGCTTTGGATGCACGGGTGGTTTTACATGATCCTGAAACACCCGAAGAAGAGTTGCCGGTTCCTGCTATTCGTCCTTATCCTATTCAATATGTTTCTGCTTGGAAGTCTGAGGATGGAATGGCTGTATCAATTCGTCCTATTCGTCCTGAAGATGAACCATTAGTGGTAAAATTTCACGAAAGTTTGAGTGACCGTAGTGTTTATTTTCGGTATTTTAATTTACTGAAATTAAGCCGTCGTGTGTCCCACGAACGTTTAACGAGAATTTGTTTTATTGATTATAATCAGGAGATGGCTTTGGTGGTGGAATACCGCGATCCTGCAACGGATGAATTACATTTGTTGGGGTTTGGCCGGTTGACAAAATTACACGGCAAAAATGAAGGTGAGTTTGGGCTTTTGGTAACAGATGAATATCAGCATCGTGGTTTGGGAACCGAGTTATTACGTCGGCTTCTTGAGGTTGCGCGAGATGAAAAGTTGTCTCGTTTAAGTGCAGATATTTTGCCGGAAAATGTGGAAATGCAGCGCGTTTGTGAAAAGCTTGGTTTCAAGTTACATCGCGCTTTTGATGTGGTGAAAGCTGAAATTGATTTGTAGGGAAAGTTGCCGGTTAATGTTGCCGGTATTCGCCACCGATTAATGTTGGTGGCGTTAACCGGCAGATAATCTAATGACCCATGACTAATGACAAAATAGATTCAAGGATTTTTTCTGGTTCCACCGGCTTTGATAAATGTGCTGAAAATCCTGCGGAAAGCGCTTGTTTTTGATTATACTCCCCAGCATAAGCAGTTAAAGCAATAGCTGGAATTTTAGAAATTTCTCCATTCATTTTTCTTAATTGTTGTAGCAGTTGATAACCATCTATCATCGGCATTCCAATATCACTAATTAAGATGTCAAAACTTTGATTTTCTAACCTTTCTAAAGCTTCTTGTGCTGATGATACTGCTGTCACTTCACCCCCAGCAGACTCTAAAACAAAAGTTAAATAATCCCGCATATCCGCTTCATCATCCACTGTCAAAATTCGCAGACCGGCAATATTTAAAAGCCCAGGAAACTCTTCAGAATTAGCTATTTTTACAGAAGATAGCATCAAAGGCAACTCCACCGTAAAAGTTGCACCTCTACCCTCTCCTAAACTTTCTACCTTCACCTTTCCACCATGCAATTCTACCAAATGACGCGCAATACTTAAACCCAAACCCAAGCCACCAAACTTGCGAGTAATACTGCTATCTCCCTGCCTAAAACTATCAAAAACATAAGGTAAAAACTGGGGATCAATTCCCTGACCATTATCTTTAACAATTATTAAAGCATTTCTGTTTTGCTCTTTTAAAGTTACTTTTACCTCTCCACCTACAGGTGTAAACTTAACAGCATTAGATAACAAATTCCAGACAATTTGTTGTAAACGTCCGCTATCGCCCATCACCAAATCTACATTTAAATCTATATTTCTAATAATCTTAATAGACTTCGCTTCTGCCGAAAGATTTACCGTTTCCAAAGCAGCTTCAATTATTTGTGATAAATTAGTCGGAACAACTTTCAAACTTAATTTACCTTGCAAAATCCTCGACACATCTAACAAATCTTCAATTAACTGTGTCTGTAACTTAGCATTACGTTCAATAGTTTCTAAAGCCCGTTCAGTTGTTTCACGGCTAAAAGAACGAGAACGCAACAATTTTGCCCAACCTAAAATAGGGTTCAAAGGAGAACGCAACTCATGAGATAACACTGCTAAAAATTCATCTTTGATGCGGTTAGCTGTTTCTGCTTGTTCACGGGCACAACGTTCTCTATGTAATAATTCTTCTTTTTCTTCCTCAGCTTTTTTGCGTTCAGTAACATCAATAGTAATGCCATCAAACCGGTGGGCAATGCCATTATCATCATAAAAAGCCTTGCCTATAGCTCGAATCCAACGCATTTTTCCGTCTTGACCAATGGTACGATAATCTATATCAAATTCGACACCTTGGTTAAGGCATTGTTCAATAGCTAAGCGAGTCGGCTCCCGGTCATCTGGATGCAGCAAATCATAAAACAATTCAATAGAAACTTCTGTTTCGGGGTTTATGCCAAAATGTTCTTTACATTTTGTATTCCATTGCAGCATAGAAAACGGTAAATCACAATACCATAAACCCAGTTGTGAAGCATCAATAATTAAATCAAAACGTTCGCGGTTAATTTGCAAAGATTTTTGCATTTTTTCGCGTTCAGTAATATCTAGCACCAAAGAAAACACAGAGGTTATATTACCGTTTTCATCTTGGAGACTAGAGTTATACCACTCGCAATAAACTACTGAGCCATCTTTGGCATAATTACGGTTTTTGCATATTGTTTGAACGCAACGGTTTTCAGTAATTTGGCGAATAATTTCATTGACAACGGGTATATCATCTGGATAAATAAAATTCCAATCTTTAGTTAGGGAAAGCCCGCTTAATTCTTCGGCTTTCCAACCAAAAATTCTCTCTGCACCGGCACTCCACCGCACAACTTGCCAATTAGCATCCCATTCAATCACCGCTAGGGGACTGTTATCAACGTGGAATAACAGCCTTTCTTGGGCTTCTCGCAAAACCTTTTCTGCGTTTTTGCTTTCTGTAATATCTTGAGCAATACCTGCGGCTCGGTTTGCTTGTCCTGATGGATCAAAGATGGGAAAACCCCTGTCGCGTATCCAACGAATTGAGCCGTCGGGACGGACAACGCGGTATTCTGCATCATAACTACCGCCCATGACTTGTTGTTGAAAAAGTTTTTTGACTCGTGGTTGGTCTTCGGGGTGAATGGCTTCTATCCAACTAAAGTAGTTGCTGTATAAACTTTGGCAACTACGCCCCCAAATTTTTTCGTAGGCGGGACTGATATAAAGGAGTTTACCTTGTTTGATGTTGGACACCCATAAAACATCATTGATATTTTCGGCAAATTGACGAAAGCGTTCTTCGGAAGTTCGCAAGGCTTCTTCTAGTTGCCAGCGCTGGGTGAGATCAAGGACAATGCCGGTCATACGGGTGGGTTCTCCGGCTTCGTTGCGAAAAATTTCGCCGACGCAATAAAACCAGCGAATGCCTTTCTGGTGAAGCACTCGATATTCTAAGGTAATTTGGTTTTGAGTTTCTAAGGCAGAAAGGGTTGCTGTGTTGACTTTTGGCCGGTCTTCGGGATGGATGCTATTAAGCCAATTTTCATAACTGGGTTCGGTTGAAAGATCGAGTCCGTAGAGTTGGTAATATTCTTCTGACCAACTGATGGTTTTATTGAGAATATCCCAGTCCCAGGAGCCTGCTTTGGCGGCTTTTTGAGCCAGTCTCAGACGATATTCACTTTCTCGCAAAGCTGTTTCTGCTTCCACGCGGTGGGTGATGTCGGTATCAATGCCAACCCATTCTAAGAGGTTGCCTTTTGAGTTGTACACCGGCACGACTCGGCGTAGGAAATGGCGATATATGCCTTCTGAGGTTTTGATGCGGTGTTCGTCTTCGTAGGAATATTGGCCTAGGTTTGGGCCGGTTTTGCTTTCAAAGGTGGCTTTTTCCCAGGGTTTGAGGATGGTTTTTCTGTCGTCGGGGTGGATGGCTTCTAGCCAGCCTAAACCGCTATATTCTTCGGGTGTTTGGCCGGTTAGGGCTTGCCAGGTTGGTTGAGGTTCAATAAATTCTCCTTGCGGGCTGCAAGTCCAAACGGCTTGGGCTGTGGCAAAGACTAGGGAACGATATCTGGCTTCTGAGCGTTTACGTTCGTTTATTTCTTGTTCTAGGGATGAGTTGATAGCTTCGAGTTGTTGGGTACGTTCTTTAACTCGTGCTTCGAGTTGAATGTTGAGGTTTTTTATTTGTTCTTCGGCTTGTTTTTTGATGGTTACATTGCGGACAATATGGGCGGCTCCGATTATTTTTCCTTCTTCGTTTTTAATGGGGTTAAAGCTTAGTTCATAATAATTTTTCTGTAAGTTTTCGTCGCCAAATTCTTCGGTGATACTAAATTGTTCTCCGTTGAGGGCGCGTTGCCATACAAACATTACTTTTTTTTGCTCGGCCGGCGGTAAGTGGGTGAGGCATTCTATTAAGCTACTGCCTATTTTAATATCTACTCCATAAACTGTTTTAACTTCTTGTTGATAGGCTTGGTTACAAGCTATATAGCAAAAGTTTGTGTCAAGGGCAGCAATGCAATCGCTACTGCCGTTTATTATTGCTGTTAATTGGTTGTTGGCGGTTTGCAGTTGGGTTGTCAGTTTTTGGAGGCTATTTTCTGTTCTGTTGTTGAGTTGAATAATTTGTTTTTCTGGTTGTTTAATTTTGTTGATATTAAGGTTGTTTTCTTGGTTTAAATCGCTGTTTTTGCCTACTATGTAGGTAAGACCTGTTTCTGAGTTGAATCGGGTTTTCCAGGTGATCCTTTTGTATGTGCCGTCTTTGCAGAGATAGCGGTTTTCTGTGTTGGTGTAAGTAGAGTTTTGCAGCGTTTTTGCCTGGTCTTCTGGATGTATAAAGGTTATAAAGGGTTTGTCTTTAAGTTCTTGTTCTTTATATCCTAAGCTGGCACTAAAGGCTGGGTTGATGCGTTTGATTTTTCCGTTTTGGATAATACAGATAAGGTCGTTAGAGAGTTCAAACAATATTTCTAGGTCTAGGTTTCCTTCGGGTAATTGTGCGTTTGAAGGGTTCCTGTCTGCCTTTTGCTGTTTTGCTCCTCTTTTCGTTGGTTTGTGTGGAATGTCTTCGCTCTGCATTTTATTTGTTTTGGGAAACCAACATTTTTTTGAGGAGGCAATAGTTTAGGTTTAAGTTTTTTTCTAAATTTTTGCTTGTTAGAGGTGGCAAAATTATTGGTTTTAAAGTTAATTTTTTAAAAATTATATCTCATAAGAAATAGTTATGCGTCTATCTTTAGATAGATGTGCTTGGTTTCCCAAGGTCATTGATGGGAGGAGGCAAAATTACTCATAAATACCCACAAAATTGTTAAGGGTCTAGTCGGAGTTTGACTAGACCCTATTTAACACAATAGTTAGATTTCAATGAGTTAGTGGTTTTGAGAAGTATCGGTCTTCTTACTAAGGGTTTACTTCTTGCAGTTATTTCTTTAACGCCTCTACACAGTTTGCTCTTTCCAGATTATGGGTTTGGCTCTTCCCCAAATGAGGGGCGTTTGGCCACTTCCTGCTATGTGCGTAAAGCTTTCACTGCTTGGCTTTTGACAGGAGATACCGGGTCTTAGCCTTTGTTCGTTGTTGTTTTTATTTATGTTTCTTTTGGGTATCTATTTAGTAAGTTAGCAGCTAGTTTTTTGGTTGACAAGGGGGTTTTACTTTTTTTAACAACCTTTTACATTTGGTAATATTTTAGTTATTTTTTGTAAAATATAGCGGTTTTTAATCATACCCCTCAACCCCCCCATAGTAGGCAAGGGGGGTTATTTTTGTACCTCAGCAGATAGAAAAATGCTATATATGTTTTTAAGCCATACATCCGGGCTTATCAATAAATTATCAACTAATTTGTTTGTAAAAAGTTTTATAAGTTTAATGATTTTTATTGTTAAATGTGGAGAGAATAAATGTAATCGTTAACAATCGCAAGGTAGGGTTATAATTTTGATTTTTTATTCTATAAAGTTAAGGCAAATGAAGCTTTTTTGACAAGGAAAATTGCAGTTTTGTTTTCTTTGAAGTTTTATGATAATTTGATACTTTTGCGTTTTAGTAGAGTCTTTTGATAGCTGCGTATCTGTAAGCAATGAAAGAGTTTTATAAAAATAAAATATTTAGTTGAAGTAGGGGGAAATTTTTGCACCCATAACACCGACAAAGTGAAGCAACTTCAGGTTATTATGGATAAATCCCCTCAGTGGGATTGAAATGTTGTGTATGAAAAACTATGTCATCCTTTCCTGAATTTTTATCTGGTAGTGAAATTCGTCAAAAGTTCCTTGACTTCTATGCCGAACGAGGTCATCAAGTTTTACCAAGCGCCTCGCTAGTGCCAGAAGATCCAACGGTTTTGTTAACGATTGCCGGTATGTTACCGTTTAAACCTATTTTTTTAGGACAGCGGACTCCTGAATTTAAGAGAGCTACTACATCCCAAAAATGTATCCGCACCAATGATATCGAAAATGTGGGACGAACTGCCAGACACCACACTTTTTTTGAGATGTTGGGAAATTTTAGTTTTGGCGATTATTTTAAAGAACAAGCAATTGCTTGGGGATGGGAATTATCAACAAAAATTTTTAATTTACCTCCAGAAAATTTGGTGGTAAGTGTATTTCGTGAAGATGAAGAAGCCTATGCAATTTGGCGTGATAAAATTGGGGTTTCAGAAAAACGTATTAAGCGGATGGATGAAGCTGATAATTTTTGGGCAAGTGGCCCGACTGGCCCCTGTGGGCCTTGTTCGGAAATCTATTATGATTTTCATCCAGAAAAGGGAGATGAAACGATAGATTTAGAAGATGATAGCCGGTTTATTGAATTTTATAATTTGGTGTTTATGCAATACAATCGGGATGGAGAAGGTAATCTCACCCCGCTTGCAAATAAAAACATCGATACCGGCATGGGATTGGAACGGATGGCGCAAATTTTGCAAAAAGTTCCAAATAATTACGAAACAGATTTGATTTTTCCGATCATAAAAACGGCGGCGGAAATTGCCGGGATTGATTACAGCAAAGCTGAGGAAAAAACGAAGGTATCTTTAAAGGTGATTGGGGATCATGTGCGTTCGGTTGTACACATGATTGCGGATGAAATTCGGGCTTCTAATGTTGGACGTGGTTATGTTTTACGGCGTTTAATTCGTCGAGTGGTTCGTCATGGCCGGTTGATTGGTATTGAAGGCGAATTTACAACAAAAGTTGCCGAAACTGCGATTCAATTATCGGAAAATGCTTATCCCAATGTACGGAAAAGAGAGGCACAAATTAAAGCAGAATTGCAGCGCGAAGAAAACCGTTTTTTGAAAACTTTGGAACGGGGAGAAAAGCTGCTGACAGATATTTTGTCAAAGAAACCTCAACAAATTTCTGGGGTGGATGCTTTTACGCTTTATGATACTTATGGTTTCCCGTTGGAGTTGACCCAAGAAATTGCCGAAGAACAGGGAATAACGGTGGATGTAAAGGGTTTTGAATCGGAAATGGAGGCGCAGAAAAATCGTGGTAGAGAAGCGCACGAAACTATCGATTTAACTGTGCAAGGTTCTCTGGATAAATTAGCAGAAAATATCCAAGCAACTGAGTTTGTGGGATATAGTGAGCCGGTGACCGAAGCTGAGGTGACGGTAATATTAATTAATGGCGAAAGTGTGGAGGAAGCAGAAGCAGGAAATGCGGTGCAAATTGTCTTGAATAAAACGCCTTTTTATGCTGAGTCTGGCGGACAAATTGGTGACCAGGGTTATCTTTCTGGGAGTGATTTGGTAGTGCGCGTTGAGGATGTAAAAAAAGAATCGGATTTCTTTGTACATTTTGGCCGTATTGAAAGGGGAGTTGTTAGAGTTGGAGATGCCATAACGGCTCAAATTGACCGCGCTCAGCGTCGGCGTACTCAAGCAAATCATACTGCAACTCATTTGTTGCAAGCAGCGCTGAAAAAAATTGTAGATGATACGATTTCCCAGGCTGGTTCTTTGGTAGATTTTGATCGTTTGCGGTTTGATTTTAATTGTCCCCGTGCTTTAAGTGCAACTGAATTGCAAGAAGTGGAAGAGCAAATTAATCTATGGATTGCGGAGGCTCATTCTGCACAAGTAAATCAATTGCCGTTAGAAGAAGCTAAGGCAAAAGGTGCGGTGGCGATGTTTGGTGAGAAGTATGGTGATGTTGTCCGGGTGGTCGATTATCCGGGCGTTTCGATGGAGTTGTGCGGTGGAACTCATGTTAGTAATACGGCGGAAATTGGGGTGTTTAAGATTATCTCTGAAACCGGCATTGCTTCGGGGGTTCGTCGTATTGAGGCGGTGGCCGGCCCGTCGGTTTTAGAGTATCTTAATTTGCGAGATAAAGTTGTTAAAGAGTTGACGGATCGCTTTAAGGTTAAGCCTGAAGAAGTGGCGGATCGTGTTACATCTTTGCAAAGTGAACTGAAAGCTACTCAAAAACAATTGGAAGCTGCAAAGGCGGAGTTAGCTATTGCAAAATCTGAGCAATTGTTAGCCCAAGCTGAGGCGCTGGGTGAGTTTAAGTTTATTGTTGCTCAACTTGATGATGTGGAGGCGGAAGCTTTGAAGACTGCTGCCGAACGTTTACAGCAAAAATTAGGGGCTGTCGGTGCGGTTGTTTTGACAAGTGTACCGGAGGCAAATAAGGTTAATTTTATTGCTGTTTTTGGCGCAGATGTAGTTAAAAAAGGTTTGCAAGCAGGTAAATTTATTGGTGCTGTTGCTAAAGTTTGCGGCGGTGGCGGTGGCGGACGTCCGAATTTAGCCCAGGCTGGGGGACGTGATAGCACTAAGCTAAATGAAGCTTTAGAAACTGCTCATAAGCTGTTAGTTGAAGGTTTGCAATAATATTGTAGGTTGGGTTAATTAACCCAACCTTTTTTGTAAAAGGAGAAAGTTATGCCACGTTATGAACGGTTTACAATTCAGATGCAAATTACGCGGATGTTTAATGAGGGTCAATCTTTTTTTGCTCCGATAAAGGTACAGGATTGGTTAAAAGAACGTAATGAAAGCCCGGCGGATTATGAGATTATTTTTAATCAAAAGCCTGCGCCTCCGGGTTCAGGGAGAATTATTGATATTGAGATAGAATTGCGGCGTAAAGATGGCAAGCCGGTTGATTCTTGGTTGTTGGAACAATTGAATAGCCATGCTTAGGGGTTTATACCAATTTCCATAATTTTTACTACATTTCAAGGAAGCAGCACCCCTTTAAAGTACCCCAAGAAGCGGGGGATTTAGGGGGTATGTGTAGCAGTGTTTTATAGATTTGGTATTAAATAGCATTTCTAAAAATTAGTTAATAAAAATTAGATAATATTTTGTGGGTTTTTAGTAGGTTTAACTAACCTACTTTTTTATTTTTGGTTTTTAGGGATGAGGTTTCAGGAATGATCGCTACCAGCATTGAGGAGAAGGGAGAAGATTAATAAAAAATCGGCTTCCTATGAAACTTTCCCTTTCAACTATTAACTGGAAAATTGCTTTTTTTGCCTATCTTGCTACTCTTGTAGGCATCATGCTTTTAGCCGATTTAGGAATGCTCAAAACGTTTATTTTGGCGCATCCTCCCTACGATAAATTGGGTCATTTTATGTTGTATGGTATCGCTTCTTTTCTTAGTCATCGTGCCATCAACCGGCGCTATTTAGTTATTTTTGGTGTTTCAATTCCTTTAGGGCCGTTTATTTTTAGTCATTTTACGGCTTTTGAAGAGATATTACAATCAATTTTACCTAATCGTTCGGCAAGTTTTGAAGATTTTTTTGCGAGTATGACCGGCATTATTTTATTTTATTGGATTGGCGAAAAATTGGATAAAAAATAGGTGGGCATAACCCACCATACATTTTTACCAATTGATAAGTTTTTTGAACTGAAACTAGAATTCTAAGGCTAGGACTTCAAAACTTTGTTTCTGATAGAAATTTAATTAAATGTCTATTCAGAAATTAGGTTTGTTATCCCGATGTTTACTTAACTGAAACAACAACGCCTTGACTTTCATTAGACATTTTATCGACGGCAGCGATGGCATAAGTTCCGCGTTGCAAACGTACTGCATTTGCAGAAACAGGCAAAACGCGTAGCAATTTCCAACTGTTTCCTGCTTGGAGATAAAGTGTCCAAGAACGAACATCACCATCTACAGAAGGTTGCCATGCAACAACATCATTGTTAATAGTAATTCCGCTAGGAGGAACTGGGGCTGTTGCATCTAACCAAGGCATTGTTGGGGGTAAAGCCGGTGATGGATAAAGGGCAGATCGGAATGCTTCATTGACTCCGAGGCGGTTTTCTTTAAACACTTTGTAGCTAAAGAAAATGTTGCCTAAAGAATTCTGCGGAGCAAATTTTCGCGAAATATCAACTTGACGTTTAAATTCGCCAATTGACCAACTTCCACCATCCAATTTACTTAGGTAGTTGCCGGCATAAATATGGCGACCTTTGATGTTTTGTTGTGTCCACCAATTCAGCAAGGCAGGATAACTTTGTTGGGGAGGATCAATACGCCAGTAAAGTTGCGGTGCTAAATAATCAACCCATCCTTCTTGAAGCCATTTTTTAGCATCAGCATAAATGTCGCTATATTGGTCAAGTCCGACAATGCCGGCCGGTTGTCCGGGGCGATAAATTCCAAAGGGACTAATGCCAAATTTAACATTAGGTTTTTCAGAGCGAATTCCTTGATCAAGACGCCGCATTAAGCTGTTAACATTTTCCCTGCGCCAGTCGCCCAAAGACATCGTACCACCGGCTGCTTTATAGGCTCCATAGGTGCGAGAATCGGGAAAAGAAACACCTTCTTTTGGATATGGATAGAAGTAATCATCTAAGTGAATTCCATCGACGTCGTAGCGACGAACCACATCCATGATCACGTTATAAGTTCGGTCTTGGACTTCTTTTGCACCGGGATCCATCCACAATAAATCGCCATATTGATAGGCATATTGTGGAAATTGATTTGCCATGTGGTTTGGTGCAAGATTACCGCGTCCTGGTGATTTTGCCCGGTAAGGATTAAACCATGCGTGAAGTTCTATGTTGCGTTTATGGGCTTCATTAACTGCAAATTCCAAGGGGTCATAATAGGGAGATGGTGCGACGCCTTGGGTGCCGGTTAACCACCCACTCCAAGGTTCAATTGATGAGGCATAAAAAGCATCACCGGCCGGTCTAACTTGCAAGACCAAAGCATTAAGATTTAAGGTTTGCATTCTGTCAAGAATGCTGATTAATTCTGCTTGTTGTTGTTGCACCGGCATTCCCGGTTTAGAAGGCCAATCAATATTTGCTACGGTAGCTACCCACACCCCACGAAATTCGCGTTGATGTCCTACTGTTATTAATTGAGTGCTATCAAGAGCAGTGCTGTTGGCCGGTGGAAATGCCGCATAAACTTGACTCATGCCCAAACCAAAAATTAGGGAGATTGCAAATATTAAAACCCTGCTTTTTTTGTGTTTATTTGCAAAAGGCTGAGACACCTCAGTATGGGAGGAAGAAAATTTGCCAAAGCGAGGCCGGTTAGGGCTGAAATTTTGCCATCCTAGACGGAGGCGGTTGAGAAGTCGGAGAAAAATGTCAGTCAAATTCATGTTTTTTGCAGTTCGATCTTGAGTCGTCAACAGCAATGCTCCCCATCATACCATTTTTGATTTTTATCAAAAAACTTATATTGGATTAGGTTAAGACTGTTGATTGCTCAAAGTTTGTCAAAAGTTATTGGTTTTGTTTACTTGTTTAGTTTTCCCACTTTTGATAGACCCTAACCGGAAAGAGCGATTTTTTTGTTTTGGATGATATTTTTCCAACAATTTTAGCCTAAAAGGGTGAGTGGATCATTTTTTGCTATCAGAGAAAAACCTATAGACTTTCCCCGAAATCCTGTTGTTCCAGTTTATTTTTGATTTTTTTGATCATGCGTTGGCTTGCCTGTGCCATACTTTCTTTAAAGTTTATCTTGGTAATTTCGATGTTTTGTAAATCCGTCATTTCTTGTCGCGCCAGCAGAAAATAAGTCCTCATGTCTCCTTTACCTTTGACTTGAATAATGCCACGTTTTTCAAAAATATATTTATGGCGTAAGAGTCTATGAGTTGTATCAGAAACATGAATCCGTCCGGGGCTACCGTGAGATTCCATGCGGGAAGCTGTGTTAACAGTATCACCCCACAAATCGTAAATAAATTTTTTAATTCCAATCACACCAGCCACCACCGGCCCCGAATGAATGCCTATTCTGATACTAAAATTTAGGTTGTTTTGGGAATTAAATTCGACAATTGCCTTTTGCATATCCAGCGCCATTTCTGCAATTGCTTCGGCATGATTTACACGGCGTTTTGGCAAGCCTCCCACAACCATATAGGCATCACCAATTGTTTTAATTTTTTCTAAACCATAATGTTCGGTAAGCCGGTCAAAAGCGGAAAAAATTTGATTTAACAAACTCACTAAGGCTATCGGAGAAAGCGAGGAGGCAATTTCTGTGAAACCCACAATATCTGCAAACAAAACTGTTACCGCTCCAAAATTTTCTGCAATGGTTGCTTGTTCGTGTTTTAGGCGTTCGGCAATTGCTTCCGGTAAAATATTTAACAAAAGTCGTTCGGTTTGTTGTTGTTCATGGCGCAAGGCTTCTTCGGCCACTAAGCGTTGTGTAATATCTCTAAAAATTGCCCGCGTTGCCACCGGCTTACCTTCCACAACCTTGCAATTTATACTGCCTTCTACAAATATTTTTTGACCATTTTTACTGATAAACGCCGCTTGTACACGCTGTAATTTTTCCCCAGATATTACTCGCTTAAACATTTCCCCACATTGCTCTTGACAATCGGGATGCAGCACTTCAAAAACACTCATATTGGCAAGGTCTTCTTCGCTATAGCCCAAGGTTTCTTTCCAGGCACGATTCACATAAATAAAACTTCCATCCGAAGCTACTGATTGAATCAAATCAGTAGCATTTTCAAACAAATCACGGTAGCGTTCTTCGCTTTCTGCTAATGCTAATTCGGCTTGTTTGCGCTTCATGAATTGCCCTATTTGAGAAGCAATCGCATTTATTGTTTGTACAACTTCGTCATCGCGACTTTCTATCTCTTGCTTAAAAAACACCATTACTCCCAAAACTTCTCCATTGCTGAGGATAGGCACACCCAATGCAGCGTGTAAGTTATTTTCTTCTGCTAGTTTTTTTCTCCCAAATAAAGGTTCTTGCAAAACATCCGTTACCCACAAACATGACTTAGTTGTCCAAACTTTACCAGGTAAATCTAAATCCAAAGCAAACACTAAGTTTTTAGATAAATTGATAAATTCTCCATTTAAAGTTGACGGACGCGACCAAATTTCTGCACATTTAAGAATTTTTGAGTCTGGAAAATCAATATTTTTATTAAAGTTTCTTTGTCCCTTGGAAGAAATTTCTTCTGGGAGCCAAAGCTCACCAACTGTCCAGCCTAATACTTCGCAAATTGCTAACAATATTTTTGGTATAGATTGTTCAAAATTAATAGCTTCTGATAAAATTCTAGCAATAGCATACTCTACTGTTATACGTTGCTGAGTACGCTGCCGTTCTGTAATATTTCTCCCAATATAAATAATATCTTTTGTGGTATTAACTTCTAAGTTGTTATCACTATCTGAGGCAATTCTAGCGCAGGAAAATTCAACAGTAATTTTTTTACCTGCTTTGGTATAGCAAGGTAACTCAACATCTTTGACTAACTCTCCTTCTACTAAAATATCTTCTTCAGCTATCAAATTTAAAAAACTTTTATTAGCAATCAAAGTCGAAATATTTTGTCCTTCAAGTTCTTTTTCCTGGTAGCCAAATAAGCTGCGGGCTGCCGGGTTAACTGATTTAATTTCTCCAGAAGCTTTTGTTACCACCAAAGCTTCTGCCATAGAGCTAATAATTTGATTAATGTAATTACGAGAATTTGATAAAAATCCTAATAAAAGATGAGTTTCATTAGAACTTTGCACCAATCTTTGCTCTAGCATCATTCGCTCTGTAACATCTTCAAAAAAGATAATTAATTGTTTTTCTTGAGTTTCTTCATCCTCATATAAATTTACATAAAGGTCAAGATATAAGGGGGAAGTATTATGACTAAAACGACCAATACTTTTTAACTCAAAACTTTTTTCTTGACCTAAAAAAATCCCTATCAATAAATCTTCTGTACCAATCAATTCAGGAAAGCTAAGACGCACATCCTTTCCCACATCTAGCTCATCAAAACAATCAGCAAACCTCTTGACATTTGAGGATAGCTCTACAATTATCAAATCTTCATCAAGGGTTAGGTACTCTAAATGATGGGGAAGGAGTAATTTTTGTAAAACTTTTTTCATGTCGGCTCTTTTTTTGGTTAGACCCTTATTTTTATATTACCTAATTTCATCTGACTCCATACTAGTATTATTTTTAATCGGCAAAATAACTTTAAACTTAGTACCCTTACCCACTTCACTTTCCATGATAATTTCACCCTTGTGTAAATCTACTGAACTTTTAACAATTGCCAATCCCAACCCTGTACCAGATATATGATTAACATTTTTACCTCGATAAAAAGACTCAAAAAGTCGTTTTTTATCTTCTTCTAAAATCCCCATTCCTTCGTCTTCTATTTCAAAAACTACTTTGTCGTTTTCTTCTCTCAAATCAAATCTCACTACTCCACCTTGCGGAGAATATTTAATGGCATTAGAAAGTAAATTTACAAGAATTTGTCTGAGCAATTTTTCATCCACCCAACCAAAAATGTTTTCATCAAAACACCTAAAAGATAGAGAATGCTTTTTGCTTTTACTAAACTGCATTTCTGCAATAATTCCTTCAGAAAACTTTTTGATATCTAACAGGCTAGGATGAAAAGTCAGTTTTCCCGCCTCCGCTTTACTGAGCAGTAGCACTTCATCTAACATATCGGTCATTTGACGGATAGCATTTTCTATCATTTTAAAATACTGCTTAACTTTTGTTTTATGTTTGTCTGTTGTTTCATAAAAGTTTTCTAATAGCTCAACAGAAGTTAAAATAATTGTTAGGGGAGTCCGAAATTCATGGGAAGTCATCGAAATAAAATTTGCCCGTAGTTGATTGAGTTCTTTTTGTTTTTCTAAAGCCTTGTAAGTTTCTAATTCGGCCCGTTTTCTTTCTGTAATATCCCGACCAATATAAACAAAGTTTCGACATTCTTTTACATCTGTCTGAATAGAAGAGCAAGAAAAATCTACTAAAAAATTATCACCATTTTTTTTTCTACATACTACCTCCATCTCTCTTGACAAATGTGGCTCTATTAAATTTGTTGCTTTTTCTTCATTTCGATCTATAAATTGCGTATTTTTAATTAATAATGAAATTGGCTGCCCTAACAATTCTTCTTCACTATAGCCAAACAATTTTTGAGCCGCAATATTAATTGTTTTGATTTGCCCTGAATTATTTGTTACCAATAAAGCATCCCCCATTGATGTAATAATTTTATTAACATAATCTTGGGAACTTGCTAAGGCACTCACCAGCAAATTTGCTTCATTAGCTCTTTGAACTAAAGCTTGCTTTAAAACCATGTTTTCTGTAACATCTTCAAATAAAATTAACAGAAAATTTTCAAGAGTATTTTCATCCTGATAGGAGCTTATATATAAATCTATATAAAGAGGCTGTTTCCCTTCACTAAATCTGCCAATTCCTTTTAACTCAAAAGAAGCTTTTTTACCAGATAAAACTTCTTTTAATACTTCTTCAGCCCCAATGAGTTCAGGAAAACCAGCCCGAACGTCTCTACCAGGATAAACTTCTTCGGGTCTATCAGCAAATTCGCTAACCGATCTGGAAGTGTCCAAAATTATGAATTTGGTACTTATGGATAAATACTCAATATGGCGAGGGGCCAATAATTTTTGTAAAAAAGGGTTCATGCAGACTCTGTTATTTTGTAGGAGATATTGTGCAAAAATTCCTTAGTCCACCAGTAGGGATTTTTTGGAACAATCATAAAATTTTACAAGCTTGATTTTTTCAACCCTATGCCAATATTCTTTATATGGGTATGGCGTTTCCAATTTCAAGCAAATTAACAATAATAATTAGCAAACTTTGGGGCTTACAAAAACTTTTTTGGGATTCTTCTTATAAATTATACTAGGGATTGAACTAGGATAACTGCCCTCAAAATAGGGATACCAATTCGTCTTAAATATTTTTTTGTTTTGTTAAAAACTCCTGACTTTAAACCTCAAAAATAATTAAATTCAAATCTATTTTTTTGCTGAATTGAAAAAATTGTGACCCTACAATTTTAGTAAAACTTTTCCTATAGAGTGTCGAAAGATAAAGTCTTCCTCTAAGCATAAAAATTCCCCTATCCATCCGACCAGGTTTGATAGAAACTCGCATTAACCATATTTTTATAGCTATCTTTTCCATGATTTGAGTCTGTTACAACTTTTTTAGGTTTTTCAAATTCTAAAAAATGATTTCCTCCTATACCTTATTTAAATCAAGTATGATAAAATCCTATTTTAGTTTATTTGTATTATCCGATCATCATGCCAGTAAGTTAAACACAGACCGGCAACTTTAGATCAACACTGGGAAATCTGTTGATAGAACAGGTTGGATCTGTAGGTCTTTGACCCACCACTGGCCTTGCAATACGTTTATCGCAAAGCTCAACTCCAACGGGCAACCAAGCCCCCAACCCCCAAGATTTGCACATTTTCAGGTAGTAAAGATAAATTTTTTTACAACAGTTGTAAATGAGTTTGGGGCCAAGTAGAGCATTCCAAGCGAACAATAAACCGTGAGGGCGCTTAAAAAACCAATATGAAAAAAATTTTAGTCATAGAAGACGAGGATGCTATTCGCAGTAATCTCATAGAAATGCTCAGTGTGGCTGGGTTTGAAGCTATAGGGGCTGAAAATGGTCTAGTCGGACTAGAACGAGCTCGCCTTGAGCATCCTGACTTAATTTTATGCGACATAATGATGCCCTGCCTTGATGGTTATGGAGTTTTGAGTGCTCTACAGCAAGAGGCCCTCACTGCTACCATACCTGTTATTTGTTTAACCGCCAAATCTGAGCGATCTGATTTACGACAGGCTATGGAAATGGGTGCAAGTGATTATCTCACAAAACCCTTCACCCGCATTGAATTACTTAAAGCCATAAGTACCCAACTTGACAAACTTGACAAAATCAAACGCCTTCAAAATACCGCCGTTTCTGAAGCAATTTCTCAACTAAATGATTTGGTATATTACGACAGCATAACTAACTTGCCCAATCGGTTAGTATTACAAGAGCGTTTTGACCAAACTCTTGCCCCAGTATGGGCAACTCACTCGGTAGCCTTAGCGGTGCTAAGTTTAGACCAATTAGAGCGTCTACAAAGCAGTTTGGGTACAGATTATACAGATTTATTATTGCAAGCTGTTCAAGAGCGTATTTCACCGTCTATTGGTATTGCCTGCCCCATCGTTACCCGTCTCAATAGCGATCAACTTGGCTTGATTTTGCCGCCGGTTCTCGACAAACAAGATGCTGCGAAGGAGGCTAGTTTAATTCTGAATAGTTTAACCGCCCCTTTTAGCTTACAAAAATATCAAGTTTTTATCACCGGCAGCCTGGGAATAGCTCTTTATCCGGCTGATGGCAAAGATATTGACAGCCTTCTCAAAGCCGCTAGTACCGCAATGAAAGTTGCTAAACAAAAAGGTGGAAATTGCTATCAACTCTATAACCCAGAGATTCAAGAAAAATCCTATGACTGTTTAATGATAGAAATTGAATTACACGCTTGCTTAGAAAAAAACCAACTTCAAGTTTATTATCAGCCACAGGTTGACAGCAAAACCGGCAAAATTGTTGGAGCAGAGGCCCTATGCCGGTGGTATCATCCCCAAAAAGGCTTTATTCCCCCCAGTGATTTTATTCCTATTGCTGAACAAACTGGCCTTATTACCTGTCTTGACCGCTGCATCTTGCAAAACGTTTGTCAACAATTAAAAATATGGCAAAATGCCGGTTATAACCTATCCATTGCGGTTAACCTTTCTGCTGCTCAATTTAAACAAGCAAATTTAACTGAGCAAATTCTTGACATCCTCACATCCACTGATGTTGACCCCCAGTTTATTGAGTTTGAACTTACAGAAACCGCAGTTGTTCAAAATCCAGAAACAGCTAAAACCACTCTTCAAGAACTAAAAGCAGCCGGTGTTAATCTTGCCTTAGACGATTTTGGCACCGGCTATTCTTCCTTAAGCTATTTACAAAATTTTCCGTTCGACTCTATCAAAATTGACCGATGCTTTATTCATAATATTTCTCAAAATCCCAAAAATATTGCTATTGTTAACGCCATCATTCAACTAGCAAAGGGTTTAAATTTAAAATCCATTGGCGAAGGAGTAGAAACAAAAGAGCAACAAGACTTTATTCGCCAGAGTGGTTGCGATCTCATGCAAGGTTATTGGTTTAGTCCTCCCGTCACAGCAGCAGCATTTGAAGAAATGCTAAAACAACAACAATACGGGACATTAAAACCCATTGCCAATTATTAATTATTTATAAATTTCCTTGACAAAGGTAGCAAACTTACCTCTTCCATAGGAACAAGCGAAAATATTTAAAAACTTCCCTAAAGGGTCAAAACACATTTCAAATGTCACTGATTTTCCAGTTCTAGCCACCTCCGCAAAAATTTCTATAGCAGGTGCGATTTCAGTCTGATAAAGTTGTGTACCCAGCTTTCCTACAATTTTTTCACGAGGCCATCCAATTATTTGTGAATAAGCAGGATTAGTATCTAAAATTAAATAATCTATTGCCTGTCCTTTCGAGTCCCAAATAATTTGATAAAGGGCCGCACCTTCCCGCATAGAATAAAACAAAAATCGGTAAATTTCTTCGCTTTCTCTCAAAAAACTTTCTGTCAACTTATCGAGAGTAATATCTCTACCAGTGTAAACAAAATTTTTAATATTTTCCATATCCGTTGGAAAAGCAGAACGAGAAAAAGCAACTGTAATTTTTTCTTGCTTTTTAGTTTTACAAGTAACCTCAATTTGGGATGATTTTTCGTTTTTTTCCCAGGGGTGAGGCCATTGAATTTGAGAACCAAAAATCATCGATATTGGCTGACCTAATAATTCGGATTCACTATAACCAAATAATTCTTGAACTGCCCGATTTACTTGTTTAATTTTTCCTGATAAATTTGTCACTATCAAAGCATCTGCTATCGAACTCACAATTTTATTCAAATAAGCTTCTGACTCTGATAAAGCACTTAACAATAAATTACATTCATTAATTTTTTGATTGACCTTTTGTTCTAAAATCATCCGTTCTGTAACATCTTCTAAAAGCACAATAAATATTTTTCTGTCTGTTTTATCATCCTTATCTATTACTACATATAAATCAAAATATACAGTTGTTTCAAAACAACTAAATCGTTCAATTCCTTTGAGATCAAAAAGCTCTACTTCTTCCTTAAAAAGCGTTAAAAGCAGGTCTTCAAGACCGACCAATTCGGGAAAAGCTAACCGCAAATCCTTTCCCACAAGACTTTCTACCTCTTGGGTATCTGCAAACCTTACTGCTTCCTCTGATGTTTCTATAATCATCAAATTTTCATCAGCGCTAACATATTCTATTTGTCGCCGGACATTAGGTTTGCGAAAAATTTTATCAAGCGTGCGGTAATCCATAAACGGAGTAAAGTTTAAAAGTCTTAGAAAAAACTACTTTGGTTCTAACATTTTGGCTGCTAAGGTATGAAAAATTTCATCAACAGAAGTTCCAACTTTTGCCGAAGTTGGATAAGTAGCAACTAAAGTTTCATACTCAGGATATTTGGTCATTTCTACCAATTTTTCTAATTTTTCTTCTTCTAGTAAATCAACTTTATTCAACGCAATAATAATAATACCTTTAGGATTAACCGATGAAAACAATTTAAGATGTTCAGGAATACGTTCAATAGTCTCCTTACGACTCACATCAGCCACCACCAGAACCCCACCGGCCCCCTGCAAATAAGAAGGGGCAATACCTTTAAACTTTGTATGCCCTTCCAAATCCCAAATTAAAAGCTGCACATCTCGCTTTTCTTCATCGCCAATTTCTACTGTTTTCCGTGAAATTTTTACCCCCACCGTTGAAAGATATTGATCGCTAAACTGACGGTCAACAAAACGTCGGATCAGGCTGGTTTTACCCACCCCAAAATCTCCTATCATGCACATTTTTTTAGAAATAGTACCCATAATTTATTTACTTTTGCACGTCCTTAGTTATCGGCTCAAATACAACACACCGACTCAACAATAAAGGTTGATGTGACTCCACATCAGCGGGCGGGTTGCCATTGCCAAAGATTTGTAAGCGTTTGGGATCAACTCCCTGTTTTACAAGCGCATCTCTTACCGCTGTTGCTCGTAAAACCGCTACACGCTGATTGGCCGCCTTATTGCCGGTGCGGTCACTGTGACCGATTATTTTAAGGTATTTTTGGGGATATTGATTCAAAAACTCTTTGATTTCTTTTAAATTCTTTTCATAGCTCGGATTTACTGTTGCTGAACCCGAATCAAAATAAATTCGGCTACTAATATTAAGGGGGTTGAGTTTAACCGTACTCACCACCGCTTTTACACCCGGAATATTCGCAAAACCACTGGCAATTTTTTCCGCATCTGTCATCTGCATTACTGTTCCCCATACGCTTACTTTTTGGTCTTTTACTTGTGCAGAAATTTCTACTCCATTAATTTGATTAAAAACGGAAGTTAACCGCTTTACTTCTTCTTCCATCAACACCGGATCAGGCGGAACTTCTACGGCTCTAATCTCATTTTTCAACTTTAATTCTCCGACATTTAATTGAGCTATTTGTTCAGCTTTTGCCCGCATTTTTTCGTTGGGCAAATTGCCGCTTAACTTTACAACTCCGCCCTCAGTATTGACATTTAAACGATACACGGCTAACTCTGGAGTAGATGCTAAAGCTGTTGCCGTTTTTGCTTGGATTTGCTGTTCTATACTACGTCGATGTTCAGATATTCCCCAAGGCACAAAAATTGCGGTTAAAATAGCCAAACCAATTGCTATTAAAGTTGTGGGAGCTTTTGGCTTTTTCTTTTCTTTTAATTCAATTCCCATCAACAATGCCAGGCGGGCTTCTAAAGCTTCAGGAATTATTGATGTATCTCCATCAAATTGTTCGATTATTTTTTCATAGGAAACAATGATTTTTGCCAATGTATCTCGCATTGTTTCGATAAATTCTTTTGGGGCTTCTCCTTTTTGTATTAATGCCAAGTAGCAATAACCGGCAACTTCTAAAATTATTTTGGAATCTCCATACTCTATTTGATTAAGTTCAGAAATTTCTCCTGATTTTACAATACAATCATTCACAAAGCTACGAATTGCAGTCAGCATACCGGCCACCATTTCTGATTCTAGCTTTTCGCTGTCGGCGCGCTGCACTTCACTTATCACTAACCCAGAGGCTTTGTGAATTAAAAATACAGCTTGGGCGGTAAAAGGTATTGATTCCTGTAAAATTAATTCTGCTTCGGAAACTCCCTGCATTTTTGCCCGCATTTTCCGCTGCATTCCTTCCATACTAAAGGCGTTTTCAACCTTTTGGTTGATGGCACGAATTGCTTCAGATAAATATTTAGCAATAGTATTTCCAATCACCGGATATAGTGCATCTACCATTGCATCTCTTTCTAATTCTATTTGCCCTTTAATTGCCCTTCCCATTTCCGGCGCAAGGGTACTAATAATTTCGTCTCGATCAATTCTAATTTGTTCACGAATAGCAGCCCCAATTTCTGGGCCTATGGCTTTAGCTATTTGCTTAGGAGATTGGCTAATTTCTTGAGAAATGGCTGAGGGTAATAATGCGCCAATTACGGCACTCATAGAATGCGCATCTTGTTGAGTTTTTTGACGAATGACATCATCAATAATGGGTACTAGGGCTTTAATAACTTCCTCTTTTGATTCGGCAACTTTTAAGCTTAAAATTTCGGCTATCCAAGGAACAAGTAAGTTAATTAATTGTTTAGAATCTGTTAGTTTACATTCTAATGTTTCCAGTTTGTTCCCTAAACTTTGTATCATTTGCCGCATCTCTGGCAAGCCGGTTTCTTCAATGAGTTTTTTCAGTTCGTCAAGTTCTGACATTTGAGACCCAAGTAACAAGGTCTGCAACTGTTCTAAGGGGTTTTCACTAACATTGTCTTCGGAATAATTATCGATTTCATTATTTTGATTTTGTTCTTCATTGTCGGCGAAAAAATTAAGTTTTTCTGTTTTACCGGCAAGTTGTGAATCAACAATTATTTCTTGTAAGTTACTCTGAAGATTATTTTCACCGCCATTGTAAGTATCCAATATTTCCCGGCTTTTGTTGTTATTTGAAGCTGATTCTAATATTCCTCCTAATAATAAAATTGATGCTTCATCTGCACTAATATCTTTTGCTTTTTTAGATACAATGTTATGGTTTTCTTGCTCGTTTTGTTGAGATTTTTTATCTTCAGTTTTGAGGTGCATCAGCCGATTATGCCAGCGTTCTAAAATGTCATCTAAACTGCTTAAATCTGGCTGATAATTTATCTGCAAATCTTGTGGATTTTCTATGGTTTCTTGGGGCGCTTGAGGGGAGTGATTTAAATTTTCTTGCACCCGTAATTCTAAGCTTTGCTGACTGCTATTTTCTGCCTCATCTATCTCCCCCCAGTCCCTATCTATTTCGGTGTTTATTTGTTCTGTATTAGCGGATTCCTCCAAACTATAAAGGGTCTCAGGTATTTCTAGCAAATTCTCTGAGGTTTCTTCATTGTAGGCTCTACCGTTTGAATTATCATCGTATAAAAACGATGTTGAAGCTTCATCAGTTTCTGTGGTTGCTGGGGCCGGTTGGGGAGACTCTATACCCAGTAGTAAATTAACCAAAATTTCCAGATCAACAGAATGGGAATCTGGAGAGGTTGCCGGTACAGAAACCAACATTTCAGTATCTTCTCTATGAAGCATTTGATTTTCTTCCGATAAAGCCATACTAGAACCTCTTATTAGTGGTGCTACCTAATACCCTGATTAAAAAAAAACCAAAGCCTGAGTTTACAGAGTGTCATTAAAACCTTCATTTGGAGACTCAATTAGCCGCACATCTGTATAGAGATTTGTATCGGCGGCTTGTTTGAGTTCGGGGACAAATTCAGTTCCTTTGAGTTTCATGCCAAGTTCAAACAAAATTTCGGCCATATCATCACGAGAAACTTTTGCTTCTCGCATCACAGATAGACGACCATTTAATTCATCAAAAACTTGATTTCTTAGCGAACGCACATCTTCTTGCAGCCGTTCGCGGCTATTATAAAATTCTTCTCGCATCAAATTGATTTGTTTATCTACTGATTCATCCAGAGATTCTATGGTTGTGGTAAACTTGCGATTTACACGATCAACTTGTTGGCGTAAATCGGCAGTTTCTTCTTGACTAGATAGACTAAGTGATTTGAGTCTTTTTTCAAAGGATTCTATGGCAGCCCTTAGTTCGGTAGACAGTACACTTTTTACCTGAGAAGCATAGTCGTGCATTTCTTGTTGAAGCAATGCAATATCTGACTCTATTTTTTCAAAGCGAGAGCCATATTCTCGTAACAAAGAACCAAAAAGGATGTCGCGTATTTGGTCTATATTTCCTAACTTTTCGCGCATTTCTTCTTTTGTAAGTTCTGGCATTTCTTCACCTTTTGTTTGTGGTATGTTTAGGATTTTTTTAGACAATTACGGTGGTAATAGAGGCTGGTATTGTCAAACGCTGTTTGCTATTTTGAGACAAACTGCGTTTAGCTGCTCTTAGCTTGTTCTATACCATGAAAATGTCCAAAAAGAAGTTAATCTAGTAACAATTCTATTTTGTCACGTTTCTGTTAGTTTGTTAAATCTGATCATTAGCCCTTTAAAGCCTGCCAATCGTCCCAGAGTGCTTTTTTTCATGTTTTAGCAGGAGTTCAAAAGGTTACAATATAAGAAAATCTTTAGATTCATCACTAATTTATTGTAATGTCCACGACCACAGGGTTACCTGTTAAAACTCAGTACGAAGCCGTTATTGGCCTAGAAACACACTGTCAGCTTAATACGCAGACTAAAATTTTCTCAAATTCATCTACGGAATTTGGCGCGCCACCCAATACAAATATCGATCCAATCTGTATGGGAATGCCGGGAGTGTTGCCGGTATTGAATCAAAAGGTGCTCGAATATGCTGTTAAAGCCGGTTTGGCGCTTAATTGCCAAATTGCTAAATACAGTAAGTTTGACCGCAAGCAATATTTTTACCCAGATTTGCCCAAAAATTATCAAATTTCTCAATTTGATTTGCCCATCGCTGAAAATGGTTGGCTGGAAATTGAGTTAGTTAATGAGAATGGGGAACCAGTCCGCAAGCGGATAGGTATTACTCGCTTGCACATGGAAGAAGATGCCGGTAAGTTGGTACACGCCGGCAGTGATAGACTTTCTGGTTCTTCTTATTCTTTGGTAGACTACAATCGCGCCGGGGTGCCTTTGGTGGAAATTGTTTCGGAACCGGATATCCGTTCTGGTCAAGAAGCGGCTGAATATGCAGAAGAGTTGCGGCGAATTGTCCGCTATTTGGGTGTTAGTGATGGCAATATGCAAGAGGGTTCTCTTCGCTGTGATGTGAATATTTCTGTTAGGCCGGTGGGTACTTCGCAGTTTGGCACGAAAGTGGAAATTAAGAATATGAATTCTTTTAATGCCATTCAGCGGGCTATTGATTATGAAATTGAACGGCAAATTGCTGCTATTGAGGCCGGTGAACGGATAGTGCAAGAAACTCGTCTTTGGGAAGAAACTTCTCAGCGGACGATTAGTATGCGTTCTAAGGAGGGTTCGAGTGATTATCGTTATTTCCCCGAACCGGATCTGCCGCCTATTGAGGTTGCGGATACGCAACTTCAGGAGTGGAAGGCTGCGTTACCAGAGTTGCCGGCCCAAAAACGTTATCGTTATGAGACGGAGTTGGGGCTTTCGCCTTACGATGCGCGGGTGTTGACAGATGATCGGTCTGTAGCTGAGTATTTTGAAGCGACTATTGGGGCCGGTGCTGAGAGTAAGCAAGCTGCTAACTGGATTATGGGAGATATTACGGCTTTTTTAAAGGCCCAAAAACTCTCGGTTAATGATTTGTTGCTTAAGCCGGCCGGTTTGGCGGAGTTAATTTCTTTGATTGACGCGGGTACGATTAGCGGCAAAATTGCTAAAGAAATTTTACCGGAATTGTTGGTTAAGGGTGGTTCGCCTAAACAGGTGATCGAATCGAAGGGACTAAGCCAAATTTCTGATACCTCGGCTATTGAACAAATCATTGATGAGATTTTAGCGGCTAATCCGAAAGAGTTAGAACAATATCGGGCCGGTAAAACCAAACTCCAAGGCTTTTTTGTTGGTCAAGTGATGAAACAAACGGGCGGACGAGCAGATCCAAAACTCACAAATCAATTGCTGATGAAAAAATTAAATGGTTGAGAGGTTTGGTTTTAGTTAAGATGCTTGCGCCTTCTGTGAGGATGGGGTGAATGTTCTGCCTAAACAACCTTAAATACTGGGGGGTCAGACTATGGCCCCTATTTTTTATAATTATTTTTTACAAAATTTAATTAGGGGGTATAGCCCCTCATGCCAAAAATGATTTATTGTGGTATGCAGATGCACCCTGATGGCTGGGAGAGTCCCCAAGCTCTCCCTTTTTTTTGGAACTCAGCAGAAAAGCGAACGCAGCTTTAGTTTAAAAACGAAGCTAAGGGGTTGGATGGATTTTTGTTTACAGAAATATGTTTATTTGATGACACCGGCCGTAGTAAGAAAGTTCTAGGAAGTTCTAAAGTTTGGTTCGCAACTGCTAATTAGCATTTGTTAAACCCTAATCTTCACTCACCAATTTGATATAATCGCCTCTCATTAAACCTAGAAAAGGTTGAGACGAATTTATGGCCGATTGGAAAGTGATTTCAGGTGGAGTAACGGCACCGAAAGGATACAAGGCGGTGGGAATGACGGCGGGGTTAAAATCTTCGGGTTTGCCGGATCTGGCGCTGGTGTTGTCTGAGGTGGATGCTATTGCGGCGGGGGTGTTTACGACGTCTGTGGTGCGGGCGGCGCCGGTGGACTATTGCCGGCAACGTTTGCAGGCTAAACCTAGTGCTCGTGCAATTTTGTGTAATGCCGGTCAAGCTAATGCAGCCACCGGCGAACAAGGCTGGATAGATACCATTGAAATTGCCCAATTGCTGGGACAAACGTTAAATATTTCTTCAGATTTAGTATTAATAGCCTCCACCGGAGTCATTGGACAACGCATCAAAATGGAGCAATTGCGCTCAGCAATTCCTAGTTTAGTTGCTCAAGTTTCCGAAGATGGAGGAGATAGCGCTGCCAAAGCAATTTGTACCACTGATTTAGTACCTAAATCTATTGCTTTAGAAACTACCTTTGGAGACCGAGTTGTGCGAATGGGGGGAATGTGTAAAGGTTCAGGAATGATTCACCCCAATATGGCAACGATGCTGGCTTTTGTGACTTGTGATGCGGCTGTTTCTCCGCATTTATGGCAACAAATGTTAAGCCGTGCAGCGGATAGGAGTTTTAATCAAATTACGGTTGATGGGGATACGAGTACCAATGATAGTTTGTTTGCTTTAGCAAATGGCGCGTCGCGGACACCGGCTATTACAGAAATGGGCCCAGAAGCTGAAAAGTTAGAAGCTATGCTCACAGAAATTTGTCAGTATTTAGCAAAGGCAATTGCCCGTGATGGTGAGGGGGCAACTTGTTTAGTAGAGGTGCAAGTTTCTGGGGCAAAAGATGAGGCTTCTGCCCAACAAATTGCTAAAACAATTGTTGGTTCTTCTTTGGTGAAGTCGGCAATTTTTGGCCGGGATCCCAATTGGGGACGTATTGCGGCGGCGGCGGGACGGGCCGGTGTTGCTTTTGAACAGGAAAATTTGCGAATTCAATTAGGCGATTTTTTGATGATGGAACAAGGGCAACCTTTGCCTTTTGATCGGGCTGCTGCTAGTGATTATATGAAGAAGGCGGCGGCCGGTGCTTATTTGAAAGAAGATACGGTTTTGATAACTGTTTCTGTGGGCAATGGGGCCGGTTTTGGCAAAGCTTGGGGCTGCGATTTAAGTTACGATTATGTGAAGATTAACGCGGAATATACAACCTAATTTTTAGGTGTTTTTAGGGCGGCGGGTTTCAACCCGTCGCATGAAGTGTTTTGTCAATTATAAATAAAAATTTTAAGGCCATAAAAGCTAAAATAAGTTTTTAAAAACTTATTAAAAATTAATATAATTCTTGTAAAGAAAAATATTTTGATAAAACTTAACTTGACCCTTGAGAAGAGCTTGTTTATAGTTAATAGAAATCTCCTTCACTAGCTTTAATCTTTTTATTTAAAGATTTCAAAAAAAATTTGGAAAACTTTAAATAGTTCTGTATTTTTCGTCAAAATCAGCGATAAAGAGATAATTTTGTAGCTTTGTGTATCCAGAATAACATTTTCCAGGTTTAAATCAAATAATGGAAACCATCAGCAATCTACCAATCGATTCACAAGCACCAGAAATTGTTGAAAATAATGTTCAATCAGGAGAAGCTTACTTTATCCGACATGGTGAAAGTACCAGTAATGAGCGTAACATTTTTGCCGGTATTTTAGATGTGGGGCTTACCGCCTTTGGTAAACTGCAAGCACGCCGCGCCGGTATTGATATCAAGAAAAAAGGTATTAAATTTGATGCCGTTTATGTTTCCCACATGAGGCGAGCACGGCAAACTTGCGAAATAGCTCTTGCCGAAAGTCAAGCACTAAAATCTCCCGATATTCCTATTCATGTAGATCATCGCATTAGTGAACGTTCCTTTGGTCTTTTTGCGGGGCGAAACTTAAATTTATTGCGCCTTGCTTTGGGTTATGAAGGCTTCGAGGAAATGCTACATTCCCATAACGAAGCACCGCCCACCGGCGAAAAAATTTCCCAAGTTTATGCACGGGCTTCCAGTTTTTATGAAGAAAAAGTTGTGCCGCATTTAAAGCGGGGAGAAAACGTTTTAGTAGTTTGCCACCAATATGTTTTAGAACCGCTGGCACTACATTTAAGTAATTTACCACCCAGTGCATACCATACCCTAAAATTGCCGAATGGAAAAGCACTGAGTAGAGGAGAATTAATTAAATATCGGGATACAGAATCGAGTGGTGCAGCATCATTGCGGAAAAAGATTAACGATCTTTCAACAATGTGGGCAATTATGCTTTATGCAGCAGCATTTTTGTTAGGAAGTTTGACAAAAGCTGTCACCGCTGCGGAAGGAATGCCAGCCGATTTATTTAAGGCAATCATCGTTCTTTGTCTTGGCATTTCTACATTTTATACTTACCTTGATATTGACTTTGCTGCCAGCAAGAAAAAAGTAACTCCAACAATTAAAAATGTTATCAACTTTTGGATGGTGGCTCGCTGGATAGTAGGGCTTTTGTTAATCTTTTCAGGAAGTTTATATCAAAGTCCTGGTGATCTTTACAAAATACTGTGGGTGCTTTTTTGGATGGTACCACCGGCTCTTACTTCCTCAGTTTTATCAATTTTGTGGGGAGGCAATCTTTATCCTTCGGCTGTCATATCTAGGACTCTTTCAATTATTGCACCCCTGGCACTTCTTGCTACTTTAATTGTTGCTGGAAATCGTTTACCTATTAACGTCGCAAGCCTACAATTTTTCTTTTTAATTCTAATTTTAGGTTTAGCAGTACCTGGAACCATTGCTCAAATCTGGCGTTCTAAATCACCTGTTGACTCAAACCGGCATAGCAAAGAATGGAAATTTATCGGCGTTTTAGCGGTTGCTTTTATGGCATTGGCAACCGGCTTTCAATTTGCACCCGATACCTTAGCTTCTGATGTTTTTTCGCCTACTGATGTTAACCGTTCTTTGGCCGGTTTTCAACAGCTTGCTGTAGCACTTATAGTATTTGTATTAATGCGTTTTTTAGCTGCATTAACCTTAGTGTTTATGAAAGGTAAACTAAATCATGCAGAAGCACAAGATGCTTACATTTTGTTAGTTAATCCCAACTTTTTCTTGTGGGCTGCTCTTTTCACCGGCGTAACTACAGATGCAAATCCTGATGCCTTAAGGTATGCAATTTTTTGGGCCGGTTTAGGATTTTTCTGCATTCCTGTACTTGAACAAATCTTGTTTATGAATGCCTTTACCTCAGACATTTTGCGAGAAACTTTACGCTCTTCAAGAATGGCTACAGAAGAAGTCAAAAAGCTTTTCCATACATTAGATGATGATGGAAGTGGCAGCCTCGATAAACCCGAAATTATTGAATTATTGGGGTTAATTGAAGACATGACAGTAGGTGAACGTAGTTCCGAAGAAATGCGAAGTTACATCACAGATTATCTCTTTAACATTCTTGATAGCGACAAAAATGGTACCGTAGATTTAAAAGAACTGGAAGATTATATCTCAACCTACGGCATGGTTGTTAACTTAAACGTTGCCGGATAAAAACTAAAAACCCCCTTAAAAAATGCTCTAGGGGGGTTAATTTTTAAGTTTGATACTTTGAACCATCCGGCATAATTGCCCCTTCTAAAAAAGCTCCTTTTAATTCAGAAACACTCACCTTAGCATCTTTTAAATTTGCTCCTGTGAGATAAGTACCCTCCCAAATTGCCCCACTTAAACTTGCATTTCTCAAATTTACTCCGCTTAAATTAGCCCTACTCAAATCAGCACAAATCAAATTTGCACCTTTGAGATTTGCACTACTCAAATTCACCTCAATTAACCGTGCAAAACTTAAATCAGCCTCCGCAAGATTTGCTCCACTTAACTTAGCTAAACTAAGATTTGCATTATTTAAATTTGCTTCTTTCAAATTAGCATTACTCAAATCTGTTTCACTTAAATTTACTTCACTTAAATTCGCTTTAGGCAAATTAATTTTCACTAACTCCGCCCCCTGCACATCCAAACCTCTCAGCGATACACCATCCTCATTTAAATCTTGCATAGCTAAAAGTCTTGCATAACTAACTTTCACATTATGGGCTGCATCAATGGTACTCCAAGCTTGGTAATGAAATTGTTTTCTGCGATCAGGAGCTTCTTTTATAAACAAAACCACCGCCACCACTAAACTGATAGCATCAGCCCCATTTAGCACCTCTCCTAACCAGGTTCCCTCATCGGAAATAACATATATTGCAGACATAACAACTGCCGCAATTAATGCCACTGCCCATGCCGGCAAGATCCAAAATGTTGCATTCAATTTACCCGGCAATTGTTTGATGGTTTTTCCCCAAGGCTGTTGAGAAATTACCTCTTTTATTTCTTGAAAATTTTCAGTTATCTGGTTTAAAATTTCTTCTTTATTAAATTCAAAGCTAAATAAAACCGGCTTTTCTTTAGAAACCTCAACTTCTTTTAATTCTTCTTTGAGTTCTATTTTAGATTCAATTGGTTTTTGTTCTCGCACAGCCGCCGCAGATATTTCTCTTGCACCTTTTAACATTTGCGCCGTAATTAATCTAAAAGCATCTCCCCAAGCTTCCTTAACTTCTTCTGTCCATTCTTCGCCAAGATATTCCTCAAAACTAGTAAACAAAGCTTGTCCAACAGCAGGATAATATTTAGGAATTGCACCATAGCCAATATGTCTTGCTCCCAAAACATTTAAAACTTGTGCCAAGGCTTCTGGATCCCGGAAACTTTCTACTACAACCACCAAAGAATTTATCAGTTTTTTGTGTTGGTTGAGCATTTCTGTTTTAGCAAACAACGGTTTAATTTCTGGGTGAGCTTCAAAGAGATTTTTATAAAAAGTAGCAGCAAATTCATCAGAGTGAGGTTTAATTTGTTCAAAGCTTTTTTCCAGCAATTCCACCGGCAATTCTTTAATATTAGAGGAATTATCTTCTTCAGATAAAATAGCCGAACTTTCTATTTGCTTTGTCTCTTCTTCTTTAATTAGTTTGTTTTTATTAGGAGTTTTTACTAAATCTTCCTCTGGGAATTCTGCCCTGTTAGCTTTTAACATTTGCTCGCTAATAGCTGCAAAGGCATCGCTCCAAGCCAGTTTAACTTCTGGTGTCCAATCTTTCTCTAAATACTGCTCAAAAGTTGTTAATAAAGCTTCGCCAACCGCCGAATAATAGACAGGAATAGCTCCATAACCAATATGTCTTGCTCCTAAAGCATTTAAAACCTGCCCCAAAGCTTCTGTATTTCTCAAACTTTCTACTACCAAGACTAAAGAATTTAACAGTTTTTTTTCCTGTTTCTGCATATCCGTTTTGGCAAATAAAGGCTTTACCTCTGGATAGGCAACAAATAAATTTTCGTAAAAACTTGCTGCAAATTCATCAGCACGAGGTTTAATTTTTTCAAAACTTTGCTCTAAAAGTTCTATATCTAACATTAAAAGGTTTCCATTTTACAAATTCAAATTTTCTAACTCTTTCGATAAAAGCGCCATAAACTCATCAGCATCTTTAATTTTCATTGCCCCCAAAGCCTTCCATTCCTCAGAAGAATAATCTAAATCATGTCCCATAATATCTTGCGTCCAATAAGGCAAATTAGAAGGATTTTTTAGTAGTTCATAAGCTAATTTTAGAACTTCTAACCCTTGGCTTTTTTCACGAACTTTAACAGTCAGACAAAAATTTAATAGTTTTGCTAAATTGCTTTCTGGGGGAATTAAAATTAAAAAAGCCATAGTTTGAGCAAGAGTAAATTCATCTAATTTCATTGGTTTATCCTTTAAATATGCCATTGAACAAATTATAGTTTAAAATAAAAATATGTCAATCAAATCCATAAAAATTTTATGCTTTATCATGTTATTTACGACGGCAATTGTAATCTTTGTGTTACCCTAGTCCAACTGCTCGAAAATTTAGATAAAGGGCAACAATTCAACTACATTTCAATGCAAGACCAAACCAACCTCAAGCAATTGGAAATTACACCGGCCGACTGTGAATTGGGGATGATTTTAATTGATGCAAAGACGCCAACTCGGCGCTGGCAAGGAAGCAACGCAGCCGAAGAAATAGGTAGACTACTGCCAGCGGGAGAAATTTTTGTATCTGCTTATCGAGCCTTACCCGGTTTAAAATGGGCTGGAGATAGATTTTATGAACAAATACGCGATAACAGATATACACTTTTTGGCAAACGAAACTCTACCTATGAGTCTGTCTATAAAAGCAATTGCGGTTGCAACCCTACGGCTGATTAGAACTATTAAAAACTTCCAGAATATGTCGGCACAACAATTTTAACTTTTCAGCCGCCGCTTCCGAAGGAGACTTATCCCCCACAAACTGCCAATTTTCCACCGTAGAAAAACGCCAAGGAGTCCCCGTGTGGTCAAACCCCGCCGCCTCTACCCCAATAGCCCGACGGCATCCATCCACAGGATCTTCATAAAAGCGAATCTGAATCAAAATACTACGACTTTGAAAAGACCGCGATAACCCCGGAAAATGAAAACCAATATCAATCGAATCAGGATCAACCAGTTCGCGGGTATCCGGGTCATTCATCCAAGGTTTGAGATCCACCCGTAATTCTGGAAACTCTGACTTAAACAAATTGACTACAGCCGCGATTTTGCTAGCCAATTCAAAGTTTTTCACTTGTTCCGCTGCATTCACTCCAACACACTCCCCTACTAACGATGCTCTCAGATTGTGATCTAATGGTTTGAGATGGGCAGAGACGTTTTTTTATCTCAAGATAGCCCATATCTTGTCAAAGTATCTCAAACCACCCAAGATTAGGAGTAAAACAAATGGCCATACCCTGCCACATTCTTGTCGAAGGCAACCCGGCAGTTATTTATGCAAGCCGCAATGGAAGCCCCGAAAAGGTACGGCGCATCCTCAAACCTTTCTTAGAAAAATTTTTGCAAGAGAGAGAAACAGCCGGTGAATACTGCGATACACCTGAATGCTTAGTTGCTCAAATTGTCGTCCGTTTTGGCTTTGAAATTTGCGAGGATGATTTTTCTAACCTCAGAGTCGGTGTTAGCTTTAATTCCGATGTTCACTACCTTTATTCTGTGGCACCCGATTGGACTGTGACAGTATGGACACCCACAGAAGAATATCGGCAAAATCCCAGCCTGGGGCTAAAAGCCTGCCAACATCTCGAAAAAGAAGGCTGGAAAATGGACTAAAATTTATATTAATTCAGACTAAGAATAAACCTAAATTCCTAGCCTCCTCCCCTACGAGAGAAACACAAATAAACCTAAGTCCCCAGCCCCTTTCCTGTTAGAACTAGACAAAAAGAAAAAATGTTTTCTGCCAAATATTCTAAAACATTAATGTTTTTTGTTTCCCTTTAGGAGAGGGGTAGGGAAAGGTTTATAACTGCTTAATTTTGAGACAGGGGCAATACCTTTACCCGCGCAAACCTTAAACCACTGACACCTTGCAACGGTTCCACGATTCCAGAGACAATTTCTGTTTCGATCCAACCTTCGCGCGACAAATAACGTAAATATTCTTGATATTGTGCCCACTCGGCATCAGTTGAATAAACGATTGTCAGCATCCCTGGTTGAGTAATGCGGGCTTGAGTTTGACTGTCTAAGCCTTTATCAATTCGTTTTTTGACAATTTCATAACGCGTATCTCTTGTTCCCCGCACATCAAATAAATTATCGGTTTGTTCATCGTGAAAAATATCAACGGTTGAATCTTGAACTAATACTAAATGGGTGACTTGCATTGTGGTACTATACTGCTCTTGAATTTTAAAAGCTGTGCGCGCACAATCACACAAGGCTCTTAGTTGTTCATAGCGTAAACTTCGTAAATGAAACGGAGTAAATTTTGGATCTATGGAGGCACCAGAGTAAATCATATGATCGATGCCGTCTGTAAATTCTACATCACAATAATGGGGCGTAATTTCCTGCATTCTTGTTTGCCAACGTTCCCAGGTTTCTCTTAGTAGGAGATTAATTTGATTGATGGTTTGATCATAATGAGCACGAGCTACATATACACATTCATGTTCGTTCGCACAACATTGACGATAGGTTTCTACAGCTTCTTGGGCTTCTTCTCCACAAGTTGCAAAATAATCAAAGTAAATTTCCACTTGTTCTTTTAAATATTGAGTTGCAGTTACTTCTGCATCAACGGTGACATCTTTGTGAAATTTTTCGACATAATCTTTTAAGTCTATTTTTAATTGCTCTCCTAGGGCAGTTGTTTGATACTTACAAACTGCTGTAACAACGTTAATTGCTAATCGGTATTGTTCGATTAAATCTGCTTGTATGGCACGGTTTCTTTCTTCTGAAGAACCCCGAATATCGGAAATGCCATACAAAGGGTACACATCTGTAAAAATAATAGGTTCTGGCGGTAAACCCCAACTGCGCCGCTCGGCTTCTTGTAAAAATCGCCATTCAACGGCGGGGTGGATGTTGTGGAGGGTGGTGACTCGCTGCTGGATCGCAAAGCGCAGGGCTGCTATAAAGGCTGGGATAAGAGTTTCGGCGTTTTGGCTGTCGGTGCTACTGAAGTTGTTAGGCCGGTCGCTAGTTAAGCCTACTAATCCGGCAAGTTGACTGGTATTTTGTGTTGAGTCGTTTGTTTTAATAACAAGAGGAATTAGTAGCATAGAACGTACTCCCATTTGTAAAAGGTTACGCTCACATTCGGTTTGACAATCTGTGCTTAAATCGCTAATGTTTAAGACTTGATTTGCTTTGGCTGCGCGTAAAAAATGCGAACCGCGCAGAGATTGCATGGAGTAGGTTAAAGGGTTTATTTTGTCGCTAATGTTGCCTAAAAATATTTGGGCTTTGTCACGTTCTGTGCTTAATACTACTGTGTTTTGGGCTCGAAATAAAAATTTGAGATGCCGGTTAATTTTATTGAATTTAGTGGGACGTAAAATTGAGTCTCGTTGAATAAGAAGCTGAATAAGCCGACGCTGGGTTTCTTGGGAGGTGATGTCAAATCCTACTAGAAAAAAATGTCCTTCTATGTGGTAATTTTCTATTTTTAAACGATTTTCTAAACTTGACAAATTTGGTAAAATGTGATAAGATTTACCGTTCTTTTTTGCTGGAGAACTGACAGGCTGTAACTCGGCAAATTCATCATCTTTAGAATTAATTCGAGATATTTTTAAAAGGTGAGATTCTAGCCAAAATTGAATATAGCGAGGTTCTCTGTAAAGCGGACTTTGGATGGTAAAAATAAGAGGTTCTTCTAATTCTATAGGTTCAGTAAAATTAAGCTGATATATTTGTTTAAAAATTTGACAAATTAAATGTTGTCTGTAGAGACGTTGTTGTTGCAGTTTATCAAAATCGGTAAAAATTGCGGTCAGTTGGGTTGGTGTTGTCTTTAGGGTGGTGGTGTCTATGCCGGTGAGTCGGCAAAATGCTTGGTTAGCGTGGTTGAGGGTGAAATTATCGGGGTTAATTGCAGCAATAAGTAAGCGTTGCGAGTCAGCAACTCCCGTCAGCCAGTCCAAATTCTGAGTTCTGGTTGCAAGTTGATCAACTTCTAGTGGTTGGGATGTCGGTGACTCCACAGTTGTTAAAAGGGCGTTAATTTTTTTTCTTTTTGCTTGACTCAGTTCGCTTGCTTTACCAACTTTGTCTTTGCTGGCAACTTGCATTGGGCTACAGTTGTTTAAATCAAAATTAGTCTCAGAACTAGACATGAGTGATGCACCTACAATGCGTAAAATTACGACAGAGTTATTTCTGAACGCAAGGCCACTGGCACTTCCAAGGCCCGCTGCAAACCAAACTCCCAGACTCTATAAAGCCTGGTAATTCTCCCTGAAGCTAAAATGTGATGCACCCGTTCTCTGCCTTATTGTCTAACAAGTTTAGACTTTTGTTGAAAGTTTGTTTTATTTTAGTTGTCTTTTTGAGGAATTAAAATACTTTAAATCAATAAATTTCTAATTTTTGGCTATCTTTACCAAATCTTTAACGTTTAATGTTTTCCTGTATTCTAAGACAAAAAATATGGCCGGTAAGTTTTCTTAAAATTGATTTCTCTAAACCAAAAAAATTTTGATACCTAGCTATGACTATAATTTGTTGCTAACTGGAATCAAAAAAGTATATTTTGGATATTTTTTTTAAAAGTGCTTCTTTTTCCTAGGAAAGATTGACCTGTGGCTTTGAATGTCCGGATCGAGTCTTCTATTTTGGTACAAGTAGCTGATAGACTTTGCATCTACACCAAATATACCCCGTGTTTTGCTACATCCCCGCCCGCATCTAGTTTAGGGGAAGATTAAAGTTAAAACAAAAACAAGGGGTTTCATAATTTTTGCTGGCAAGAATGAGTTATATTCTCTTGTCAAAGTGCTTTTTATTGGTTGATTTTGGCTATTTATTAGAAGGCGTTTATGAGGACTTCAACTATTACAATTCTCACATTACTATCTTTGGTTGGTCAGGAATTATCTGGGGATGTTTTAGAAAAAATATGTCAAGATATTTTTGGCATTGTTAGTTCAGAAGAAAAGGAAATTTCTTTTGATACATCAGCCTTGGCTGTACAGCCAGTTAGTTCTCCTGAAACAATTTTTATTGGCAATTTTTCCTCCACCAAATCCTCGGAATTCACTTCAAATGTCGAAAAACCTTTAAGTTTGACAAATATTTTGGCTTTAAATTTGCTGTTTTCGACTTTGGCAGGAATTGTTGTTTTTTTATTATGTCGCCAAGTTGTTATTTTTCGCGTAGTTACGGAAGTCAAACAACGTTTAACCGAATTAAAGCTTTTAGAACAACAAATTGTAACCGCTACAAATAATTCGGAAACCTTAAATTTAGAAATGCAGCAATATTTCACCACAACCAAACAAACAGCCCAAAAAGAACTGCAAATTTTAAAGATTGAATTTGAAAATCATCGAAAAAGTCTCAAACAATTTCAATCTCTTAAAGAAGAGTGCATTTTTCAATTGCAAAAAATTACTTTAGATGCTCAAGAAGCAAAAGAAAATGTGTTTAATCAGCTTTCTAAAATTACAGCTTCACAAATTTTAGAAGCCCTCAAACCAGAAATTAAGCAACAAATTAATTCCCAAAAATGGATTGAAGCACACCCAAACTCCCAACCTCTAGGAGAGGGTGGATGGGAATATGTCAAACAAGGAGAAATGCTTTATCACACCGGCCAATATCAAGAAGCAATTTTGTGTTATGATCAAGCACTAAAAATTAATCAAAGTTTTTACGAAGCTTGGTATAATAGGGCTATTACTTTAAATAAATTAGAGCAGTACGAAGAAGCTTTAATTTCCTACGATAGAGCCATTTATTTGCAAAGAGATAAATACGAACCTTTGTATAATAAAGCTAACTTACTTGTCAGATTACAACGCTTTGAAGAAGCACTAATTTATTATGAAAAAGCTTTAAATATTAAACCAAATATTGCTGAAGCTTGGCACAATAAAGCCGCTGTTTTAGGTAAACTTCAGCGCGATGAAGAAGCACTTGCTGCCTATAACAACGCCCTAAAATTGAAACCAGATAAATATGAATCATGGTATAATAAGGGCAATTTATTGATGAAATTACAGCAGTATGAAGAAGCGCTAGATTCCTATGAAAACGCCCTAAAACTTCAAAGTAATCGCGCTGAAGTTTGGCACAATCATGCTATAGTTCTTGAAAAACTACAGCGAGATGTACTAGCTTTTGCTTCTTACCAAAAAGCTATTGAAATTCAACCAAACTTTGCCGAAGTTTGGCATAACCAAGGCAAACTTTTTTATAAAAAGCAGCAATATGAACAAGCAATGGCTTTTTATAAAAAAGCCCTAGAACTTCAGCCTAAAAATCCTCTTTTTTGGCAAAGCAAAGGTATTTTAATGGAAAAATTAAATAGATATGAAGAAGCGATTTTTTGTTACGATAAAGTCATTGAATTACAGCCAGAAAATTTTGAAGCTTGGTATAGTTCTGCTAATTCTCTATTAAACCTACATCGTTATGAAGAAGCGCTAATATCTTATGAAAAAGCGATTAAAATTAAGCCAGAACAGTATGAAGCTTGGTATAATCGCGGAAACTTACTGGCAAGTTTACATCAATATCAAGAAGCTTTAGCTTCTTTTAGTAAAGCTTTTCAAATTCAGCAAAGTTTAACTGTAGCTGGTTATTAATCTCTTGATATATCTCTTTTTAGGCTTTAGCCGTTTAGTTATTTATTTCGGCTTTAGCCTATTTTTGCCTTATTATTTCTGATTGCTAATAATTTTTATTTAATTGTTTAAAAATCAAAAATATTTTCTTTGCTTTTTGTTTAAAAAAGCAGACTTCAAGATAAATAATTAAAGTTTTTTGGCCAAAGAAAAATACTAAATAAAAATTTAGAAAACATCCTATCTATAACTTAAGAACTTAACCGGCATTTTTCAAGCAACCAGTTTACCTCATGCTACCGGCATCCCAAAACAAGTTATTCTAAACAATAACTCTTAAACAAAAAACTACAGACAACACAATTCATGTTTGACGCCCTTACCGAACGCCTAGAAAAAGCCTGGAAAAAACTACGCGGACAAGACAAAATCTCCGAGTCCAACATACAAGAAGCCCTCCGAGACGTACGCAGATCCCTCCTCGAAGCCGACGTTAACCTACAAGTTGTAACAAACTTTATAGCCGAAGTAGAAAAAAGAGCCTTGGGAGCCGAAGTCATCAGTGGCGTTAGACCGGCCCAACAATTCGTCAAAATTGTCAACGACGAACTAGCAAAAGTCATGGGCGAAACCAACGTGCCCCTCGCCCAAGCCGAACAAGCCCCCACCATCGTACTAATGGCCGGCCTCCAGGGAACCGGCAAAACCACAGCCACCGCAAAATTAGCCCTACACCTGCGAAAACAAGACCGCAGCACCCTCCTAGTCGCCACAGACATCTACCGGCCCGCCGCCATCGACCAACTCGTTACCCTCGGTAAACAAATCAACGTGCCGGTCTTTGAAATGGGCACCAGCACAGATCCCGTAGAAATAGCCCGTCAAGGCATCGAAAAAGCCAAAGCAGACGGCGTAGATACCGTCATCATAGACACCGCAGGCCGGTTACAAATCGACCGCGACATGATGGCAGAACTCGCCAGAATCAAACAAACCGTCCAGCCCCACGAAACCCTCCTCGTCGTGGACGCCATGACCGGCCAAGAAGCCGCCAACCTCACCCGCACATTCCACCAAGAAATCGGCATCACCGGCGCCATCCTCACCAAAATGGACGGCGACAGCCGAGGCGGCGCAGCCCTATCCGTCAGACAAATCTCCGGCGCCCCCATCAAATTTGTCGGGATGGGAGAAAAAGTCGAAGCCCTGCAACCGTTTTACCCCGAACGCATGGCATCGCGGATTTTAGGCATGGGAGATATCGTCAGCCTGGTAGAAAAAGCCGCCGAAGAAGTCGATATCGCCGACGCCGAAAAAATGCAGCGCAAAATACTGGAAGCGCAATTTGACTTTACCGACTTCCTCAAACAAATGCGCCTGCTAAAAAACATGGGTTCCCTCGGTGGCTTATTGAAATATATTCCGGGGATGAACAAAATCTCCGATACCGACTTGCAAAAAGGCGAAGCCCAACTCAAGCAAGCCGAAGCCATGATTAACTCCATGACACCCGAAGAACGAAAAAACCCCGACCTTTTGGCAAGTACCCCCTCCCGACGCCGGCGCATCGCCAAAGGATGCGGTTATGGCGAAAAAGAAGTCAGCGAATTGGTAACGAACTTTACCAAAATGCGAAACATGATGCAGCAGATGGGCCAAGGCCAAATGCCCATGCCAGGAATGCCAGGGATGGGTGGAATGCCAGGGATGGGTGGAATGCCAGGAATGGGTGGAATGCCAGGAATGGGGGGAGGCCGTGCACAACCTGGATGGCGTGGTTATCCTGGGGCACCCACAGCCGGCAAAAAAAAGAAAAAAGAAAAGAAAAAGAAAGGCTTTGGGCAGTTATAGGCTTGGAATTTGTCGTTTGTAGGGGCAAACGGTGGCTGTGGTTGCCCCCTCCCCCTGTGGTTGTCCCACTCAAAACCAGACATTTGAGAAACCACGATTCAGCAAAACCCAAACATGGTACAATAAAAAACTCGGTACCGTCCAACCCATAACAGCTAAAAGCTTCAACCAGCCCATAGCTAAAACACACACCACAAGAAAATCAGAGCAACATGATTAGATTGCGCTTAAAGCGATTCGGCAAAAAAAGAGAAGTCAGCTATCGTATCGTCGCTGTACACAGTACCTCTCGCCGTGATGGCCGGCCCCTAGAAGAACTCGGCTTTTACAACCCCAGAACCGATGAAGTAAAACTAAAAACCGAAGCCATCATCACCCGCCTCAAGCAAGGCGCCCAGCCCACCGAAACCGTCAGAAACCTTCTAACTAAACAAAAAGTTTTTGAGCTACTACGCGGCGAAGCTACCTCAAATGCCTGAAAATCAACGATTGCCGGCCGGTGGTCAGTACGCCGGTTTGGTACAGTTTCTCATAGAGCCCTTCCTAGAAAGCCCTGAGTCTCTGAAAATCGATTGCGAAATCTTGTCCAGCAACCCCCGCGTTTGGATACGCCTCGCCATAGACGGCGAAGACAAAGGGCGCGTATTTGGTCGCGGTGGTCGCAACATCCAAGCGATCCGCACCGTACTAGAAGCCTCAGCACGATGCAATGGCCAGACGCTTTATCTCGATATCTACGGCAGCGGTTCAGAACGACGAGAAAGTTCTGCCTCAGCAAGTCGAGTGCCACCCTCACGGCCCTCCAGACCGGCATCCCGTCATCTCGACCCTCCTAGCCGATCTTCACCAAGATTTCGCTCTCCTTAAAATTTAGCCAAGAGTGAACAATAATTCACTTTTTAAGCAAACTATCAGTTTAACAATCAAGCCGCCCAAAAACATCCAGAAAGATCGTTTCGTATCGACAAAGAACAAACCGCGATACTTGCGAGTTATTTACAGTGACGGCAAAAATTTAACGCCTGGAAAAAAGCCCAAACGCTCATTTCAGGTGTTTTTTTATCAAAACTTTAATAAACTAAAATAAACTTAGAGTGCCTTGTCAACCCAACGCACCACCATTACCCTTTCACCAATTCTAGGGCAAGCGGGTCTACGCCCGTACCCAATCACGGATGACAGAAAGCAAAATTATTTCCTTACCCAACATAGAAAGTGCCATCGCCCTCGCCGGCAACCGCGAAGAAAACCTCAAAACCCTAAGCAAACAAACCGGCGCTACCCTCGTCATGCGCGGACAAGACTTGCTGATCAGCGGCACCCAAAACCAAATTCAACTTTGTTGTCGCCTCGTCTCCTCCCTTGAGGACTTCTGGAAACACGGCAAAAGCATCAACAATGTAGACATTCTCACCGCCCGCCACGCCCTCGACACCAACCGCCAAGACGAACTCCAAGACTTGCGCGGCGACGTCCTCGCTAAAAACCGTCGGGGCGAAGAAATACGCGCTAAAACCTTTCGCCAGCGTCAATATGTCCAAGCCGTCCGTACCCACGACCTCACCTTTTGTATTGGCCCTGCCGGCACCGGCAAAACCTATCTCGCCGCTGTTCTCGCCGTCCAAGCCCTGCTTGCTAACCAATACGAACGTCTTATTTTAACTCGTCCCGCCGTCGAAGCCGGGGAAAGACTAGGCTTTTTGCCTGGTGACTTACAACAAAAAGTTAACCCCTATCTACGTCCCCTCTACGATGCCCTCTACGAATTCATAGAACCCGAAAAAATTGCAAATTTGATGGAACGAGGCATCGTTGAAGTTGCCCCCCTTGCCTATATGCGTGGACGCACTCTCAATAATGCTTTTGTAATTTTGGATGAAGCCCAAAATACAACACCGGCACAAATGAAAATGGTTTTAACTCGTCTCGGTTTTGGTTCTCGGATGGTGGTGACAGGCGACCTCACCCAAACTGACTTGCCCCCTCATCAACCCTCTGGTTTATCAGTTTCCCAAAAAATTCTTGAAAAAGTTGAAGGAATTGCTTTTTGTTATTTTGGTAAAGCCGATGTTGTCCGCCATCCCTTAGTTCAGCGCATTGTTGCTGCCTACGAAGAACATGAAAAAATGTAAGTTCCACTTAAAAGTAATAATTCTAACTATCACTAACAACAAGGAGGTTGAGTTGCCTTTCGCCCTAAGCCCATAACCCACCATCAAAATTATTCCCAGACTTTTTCTCACTGGGATAAACACACCCCTATTATTCAATTAACAGGAGGATAAAACTAATTTTTAATCAAAGCATTATTATGAAGCACTTAATTATTTGTAGGATGCTTCGAGCGTAAGCGCAACCCATCAAAGGCTTGAGAGTGTTGGGTTTTGTTCCTCTACCCAACCTACATTACCTAGAATTTAATTAAGTTGACTTACTTATTATTATAGAGTGTTGGGTTTCGTTCCTCTACCCAACCTACATTACCTAGAATTTAATTAAGTTGACTTACTTATTATTATGAAGCAAATAATTTGTAGTTTGTTTGTAGCATTCTTGCTGTTTATTTCTAATGGAAGTCCAGCCCTTGCCGGCTCATTAAGCGACCGAATTTCTCAATTTCCTAACTGGGAAAGTAAACCAATTTTAAAAGCTGCCAAGGGAGATTTAATTTATCCTCCTTGGATGGCCGGTAATTGGAAAGCCACCAGCACATTAGTAGAAATGGTTGCCCCTTTAGCACCACAACTCGTAACACCTGGCTTTGAAAATAACCGCAAATATATCAATATTCCCATTAGTTTTTTAGTACGCTTTGCACCGGCCATCCCCTCTTCTCAGTCAACAAAAACCAGGTTTTTAAAAACCGAAATTGTTGCAGATCGCGCTTTTAATGGTTTCAATATTGCAGAAGCTTATTTAGGAAAAAATGCAGTTTTAGATGTCAAAGTTGACCCTAATTCTCCTAACCGACAAATAACCTTTTTACAAGGCGACCGGCAACTTATTTCTACCATCACCGCTAGACAATCTGAGACAGAAAAAAGCCGTTTTTTAACTACAGAAATCAGTCAACAAGTATTTCAAACCGGCCCACGAATTTATCTCAACGAAGTAGAAACAACCACCAGCTATACACCACCCCAATCTCCAGACTCAACAATCAAAGCTCAACAAATCACCGCTATTTATCTTTCTCCCCAAGATCCTGATTATTTTATCGCAGGAAATAAGCCCGTAGCCCTTTATCTTTATACCTTAGAACTGACACCCCAACCCCTTTAATTTTAGGTAAAAATAAATGTTAATCTTCTAATTCCGGCTTTTTGATAAAAGCAGGCAAATAAATGCTAAAAGTTGAACCCTGATTTAATTCACTACTAACAACAATATCACCTCCCATCATTTGACAAAATTTTTGAGTAATTGTCAAACCCAAGCCGGTGCCACCATAATGACGAGTAGTAGAAGAATCAGCCTGAGTGAAAGGCTGGAAAACCTGAGCAACTTGTTGGGGACTCATGCCAATGCCGGTATCAGTGATTGAAAAAATAATCCAAGAACTTTGATTTTCCAGAAAACAAGAAGGAGGAATTTTTGTATTTTCGTCTCCCTGGTCTAATATTTCATCTTTGGTGATACAAAAAACAATATTACCTTGATGAGTAAACTTAGTGGCATTACTTAACAAATTTAGTAAACACTGACGAACTTTAGTTACATCAAGATGGGCAGTACCAATATCATCAGGACATTTCACCGTCAAAGTATTTCCATTGTTAGAAAGTAAAGGCTCAATAGTTGTGACAACTTCCCATATTAAAGTAGGAATTTTAAAAGTTTCTATATGTAGCTGCATTCGCCCTGCTTCGATTTTAGATAAATCTAAAATATCGCTAATTAAAGATAACAACTGCTTACCGGCCGTATTAATTCTTAGCAAGTCATCAACAAACTCCTCTTCTCCCAACTCAGCTACTTCTTCTTGAAGCATTTCACTATAACCAATAATCGCATTTAGAGGAGTTCTTAATTCGTGACTCATATTTGCCAAAAAAGCACTTTTAGCACGATTTGCTTCTTCAGCCGCTTCTTTTGCTAAACGGAATTCCTCAGCGCGGGCTCGTTCAGTAATATCTTGAACTGTGCCACATATTCGCACCGCATCCCCCGAAGAATTGAGAAAAATTTCTGATTGTTCGTGAACAATTCGCACTTTATTATCAGGAAGAAGAATACGATAATCAATGCTATAAAGCGTCTTTTCATCGATAGCTTTTTTAATAGTGTCCCCAACAAAATCCCGGTCATCGGGATGTATAAACTCTAAAAAAGTTTCGTGGTTGGGAGGAAAAGATGCTGATGAAAAACCTAAAAGTCGATACATTTCATCGGACCAAGAAAGCTGGTTTTTTTCTAAGTCTAAATCCCAGTTTCCTAGTTGAGCAATACGTTGAGCATTGGCTAAACTCGCTTGATTTTGACGTAGAGATTGCTCGGCTCTCTGTCGGCCGGCAATGGCTGTCGCCAAAACTAGAGAAGTCAGAATGAGGACTGCCATAAAAGCATGAAGAGTTAAAAAAGCCTCATTAGGATTATTAGTATGCTTCAGAAACGGGCCACTACCCCGCGCCACACCCCAAATTGCCAAAGCTGAAATAATTAAATTTCCTACCGCCGTCCCCCCGCGTCCAAATCGCAAAGCACCCCAAACAATAAGAGGAAAGGGGAGATATTCCATTGGGTATTTTGCGATATAAATGCGTGTTCTGGAACAAAAAACAACCCACCCAACACAAACCAGCAAACTTAACCACAAACTAATTTCCAGTAAACGTTGAGAGTTACGGTTGCCAGTCTGCCACTCGTAGCCTAATAACAGCAATGGAGAAATAGCCACAACCCCCATCACATCGCCCACCCACAAACTCCACCACAGAAGTTCAAAATGCTGCCAACCGTGAAGACCGGCCAGACACAGTGAAACAGAACCCAGACTAGAGTTAATTAACATCGATACCATTGCACCCAAAAACAAAAAAACCACGTCCTGGGGGCGTTCCATTGAAGGGCGAAATTTAAGCCAGTTAAGAAGTCTAACTGCGGCAAGGGCTTGTACACTGCTGGCAATACTTACGACTAAAGCAACGGGAAAAGATCCTGCCTGTTGAAAGGTAAAAAAGAAAGCACCCAAAGCAATTCCAGGCCATAAACGTTCACTGTAAAGCATTGCAGCCAGGGCAATACCGGCCGGTGGCCCCACAGGCAAAACTTTAATATCCATCCCCGGAATAAAGGCTGAGAGCACCGCTGACCAAAAATAACCGACAGCCAGCGCAGCTACTAGGGTTAAAGATTGTGCATACCTATTTTGGTGGAAGGTCATAATTAAGCTGCATCCCCTAAAATTTATGTTCTCGACCTCTCTATATTTTTGCTTGTATTGCTGCTTAAATATAAAAAATTTGACTTCCTATTAGATTGAACTAAACAAGTGTCAGCTTTTCTCCCTTTAAGCCTAGGGGTGTTTTTTTTTCTTAACTCCGCCATTTTTGCATCCGTGATAGTGGCATTGGTTTATGTATTAAATATAACTGCGCTCCCCTAGGGGTTGTTGAAATATTTTATCGTGCTGTGGCACAATTAAAAATTATTTCATAGGTTGGCAAGTAGTGATAGATCAAGTAAAACCAAAAATTATATAATTGGCTTTTTAGTTAATTTTGAAAAATCTTGATTTTGGTAATTTTTGGCTTGGGAGTAAAGTAGAATGAGTAAACAAATGTGATAGTTAAAATCCTTGATAAAGGATAATATACTTTAGGGGAAAAATATATAAAAGTCCCAAAAGTTTCTTATTTTTTGACTCAATATTTTCGCTCCATAAAACGCTTTAAGTCTCGTGCCATCCGCAACATAGCCTTTTGTTCATCTTGACGAATAAAAGGAAAAAACACTTTACATAAAAAGCCAGAAAAATCTTGCCGGTGAGTGTATTTTGTCCACCCAAACCCAATTTCTTGTAACTCAAAAACCTGTTCACTGCGGAACCCTGGAATTTCTGAGACCCATGATAAACAGACATTGCGCTGAACTCTTGTACAGAGGGGTTCAATTAAGGTTTCTGACTCGCCCGGATGCCGGCGGAAACCTAAACATACCACTTCGCCTGTTTGAAAAGGTAGAGAAGAATCACAGTCAAAGAAAAAAGAATTCCATTCTTTCCAGCTTTGCTTAGCCATCAAAACCTCCCAAACCCTTTCTCTGGAAGCATTTATCTCAATTTCAACATAAACACTCGCCATAATCTCTAAGACTACATTGGTGAAAATCAGTACATTTTAGTTGGGTGTGTTTCCCCTAATATCAACCATTGTCCAGCAAGATGTACGATGGACATCGCTGGCAAAAGACATTAATCTGAACGCCTTAACTTTACCCTAGAAAAAACAAACAGCATGGTAGACCTAACTCCGACCCCTAGTTTTAGTTTAACGATTCGCTTGCAACTACCTAATCGCGCTGGAATGCTTGCCAACGTCACTCAAGCTATTGCCTCGGTTGGTGGTAACTTGGGCCAAATTGATTTAATCGAGCAAACTCGACAAGTTTCGCTTCGGGAAATTACCGTTGATGCAACGGGTGACGATCATATAGAAGAAATTGTTGATGCTGTTAAAAGCCTCCCAGATGTCCAAGTGCTGAAAGTGTATGACCGCACTTTTCATCTCCATCGCGGCGGTAAAATTAGCATACATAGCAAAATGCACCTGAAAACTCAGGCAGAATTAGCAATGGCATATACTCCGGGTGTGGGGCGTATTTGTAAGGCTATTGCTGAAGATCCTGAACAAGTTTATAAATTAACAATTAAGCAAAATACCGTTGCAATTGTTACGGATGGTAGTGCAGTTTTAGGGCTTGGTAATTTGGGGCCAGAGGCGGCGATGCCGGTGATGGAAGGAAAAGCGATGTTGTTTAAAGAGTTTGGTGGCATTGATGCTTTTCCTATTTGTTTGGCCACTCAAGATACAGACGAAATTGTACGAACAGTGAAAAATTTGGCGCCGGTTTTTGGTGGAGTTAATTTAGAGGATATTGCGGCACCGCGATGTTTTGAAATTGAATCTCGTTTGCGTCAAGAGTTGGATATTCCGATTTTTCACGATGACCAACATGGCACGGCTATTGTTACCTTGGCGGCCTTAGTTAATGCTTTAAAGGTTGTCAAAAAGGCGATGTCTGAAGTTCGGATTGTGATTAATGGTGCCGGTGCTGCGGGCATTGCCATTGCACGTTTATTGCATAAAGCAGGGGCAGAGAAAATTGTAATTTGCGATTCTAAAGGGATTTTGTCGAAGGGCCGGTCTGACCTGAATGCAGAAAAACTGTCATTTGCTGTAAAACAATCTGGGTTGCTGGCGGATGCCCTAAAAGACAGTGATGTGTTTATTGGGGTGAGTGCACCTGGGGTTTTGACACCAGAGATGGTACGCTCTATGGCAAAAGACCGCATTGTTTTTGCAATGGCTAATCCGATTCCTGAAATTCAGCCAGAGTTGGTGGCGACGGATGTAGCGGTGATGGCTACTGGTCGCAGTGATTATGCCAACCAAATTAATAATGTTTTGGCGTTTCCTGGTTTGTTTCGTGGTGCTCTTGATTGTCGGGCTTCTACGTTGACAACAACAATGTATCTGGAAGCTGCTATGGCCATTGCTTCTTTGATTAATCCTTCGGAGTTACACCGCGAGTATATTGTGCCTTCTGTTTTTGATGAACGGGTGGCTACTGCTGTGGCCGGTGCTGTTCAAAAGGCTGCTCGTACTGAAGGGGTAGCTCGATCCTAGTAATTTTCTCTCTGCCGGTAGGTTTGGGTTAAGGGTGGGTTTGGGGGCCCACCCCTACGAATCACCTAACCGGCCCAATAACCCTAGCCACCCACCGCGATCATTGACAAGCGTTCATAGGCGCGATCAATGATTTTTTGACCGCGTAAATAGCCGGTGTTTGCACCAGGACAAATGTAATTGAGAGTTTCCCTTGTAAAACGGTTAAGGAGATTTTGGACATTTGCTACCTGTCTGGGCCAATGAAAAGTTTTTGAAGTTTTTAGGGGCACAGGTTCGCCTTTTTGGTTGGGGATAATGTGCCGGCCGGTAAATAATACGCCGCCATTGCTGGTATGGTACAAGCACGATGAACCCGGAGAGTGTCCGGGTGTCCAAATCAGTTTGGCAGTTTCGCTAAGGCTGTATTCGTGGCGGAAAGTGGTTGCTTTTGTTTCTGGCAAAAGGTAGGCTTCTTGTTCAGAGATAATGATTTCACATCCGAGGATTTGGCTGAGTTTTTCTGCTTTGCCTATGGCTCCTCGGTGGGTAATGAATAGCCATTTCACTCCGCCTTGTTGTTGCAAAAATTCGAGGTTGGTGTCATCTAGGGCGGGACAGTCTATGAGGATGTTACTTGTATTTTCTACAATAAGATAGGCTGTTGCTCCCAAGGTGTCCCTATTGGGTGAAAATGCAAAAAGGGTATCAAGGACGGCCTGTGGTTGCTTGGACATAGCATGATTTTCTCTTTAATCCTGGTTTTAGGACTGCTCACTTATTTTATTTTGCAGCGGACGGTGGCGCCTGTGACGGCTACGCCGATTTGGCTTTTGTGGTTGGTAATGATGACTCCGGCTTTTTTGTGGAGTGCTTGGGTTTTGGTGTACGGTGAAAATAGGCCCATTCCGCCGTTGCTGATGGTGTTGCCTTTTTTGCTTTGTCCTTCTATTTATTTATGGTTGGTTCAGAGGGGCCGGTTGCCAGAAACTCGTTCCGCAACATCGGATGAGTCTAGTTTAGAAAATAGCACTGAAACAACTGCTGAACCTACTGTTCCTTTGCGTCCCATTTCTCAAGCTGAAGAAACGCAGTTAAGAGAATGTTTTCCTTGGTCTGTTTATTTTTTACAAAATCTTGAATATCGGCCTCAAGCAGTCATTTGTTGGGGTCATTTACGCAGTAGCCCGGAAGAAGCTTACAGGGTTATTTGTGAAAATATTAAAAAGATATTTGGCGACCGTTTTTTATTGGTTTTTCGAGAAAATTTGAGTGGTAAACCGTTTTTTGCTTTGGTTCCTAATCCTTATCAAGAATCGGCTGAAGAAAGTTCGGTGCCTTTAAACCGTCCTGTTTTGGCTTTGGGATTGTTTTTAGTTTCTTTGTTTACCACAACGGTTGTAGGTGCACAAATGGCTGGTGTATCTCCGAAAGTTGATGAACCGTTAAAAGTTGAAAGTTTGCTTTTAGGATTGCCCTATGCTTTGGGGTTGATGGGTGTTTTTGGAATTTATTCAATTTCACGTTTCTTTGTGGCGCGGCACTATAAGTTAAGTTCCACTTTGCCCTATTTTATTCCGATTCCTTTCTTTTTAGGAACTTTGGGGGCTTTTATTTCCATTCGTTCTCCTGTTCCTCATCGTAAGGCTTTGTTTGATTTGAGTGTTTCTGGGCCGGTTTTAAGTTTGTTGTTGAGTTTACCTTTACTTTTATGGGGGTTAAATCATTCTCAAGTTGTGCCTTTAAAGTCGGATGTGGGTTTGTTTAATTTTTCTCAAGTTAATCCTCGTTTTTCTTTGTTGTTTGCTATTTTAAGTAAGTTAGTTTTGGGGGCTTCTTTAACTGCGAATAAGGCTATTGATTTGCATCCTGTTGGTGTTGCCGGTTATGTCGGTTTGGTGATTACGGCGTTTTATTTGATGCCGGTTGGTCAATTGGATGGTGGGCATATTGTTCATGCCATGTTTGGGCATCGAACTGCTGCTATTATTGGTCAATTTTCTCGCTTTTTGTTGTTGATTTTGTCCATTGCTCAAAGAGAGTTGTTATTATGGGCTTTGTTATTATTTTTGATTCCTGTTCGCGATGAACCGGCCCTTAATGATGTGACAGAATTAGATAATAAGCGCGATTTTTTGGGTCTGTTAGTGTTAGGCTTGTTACTTTTGATAATTTTGCCGATGCCTAACTTTTTATCAAAAGCTTTGAATTTTTCTTGATAGTAAATAAGTTTTATTGTTTTGATAATTCAAGGAAAAATTGGCAAAAATAAAATTGGATTTTTTTTGAGGAATAAAAAATAAAATGAGTGAGAAAAAACCGATTAAGGTTATTGGTGGTGGGTTGGCTGGAACAGAGGCTGCGTGGCAAATTGCACGGGCTGGGCTGCCGGTGATTTTGTATGAAATGCGGCCCAATTTTTTAAGTCCAGCCCATCATACAAGTGAGTTGGCAGAGTTGGTTTGTAGTAATTCTTTTGGGGCAAAAGCAACGGATCGTGCTGCCGGTTTGCTCCATGAAGAATTGCGCCGGTTGGGTTCTATTATTATTGGTAAGGCTGATGATCATTCGGTGCCGGCTGGGGGTGCGTTGGCGGTAGATAGAGGGGTTTTTAGTAAAGATTTAACGGAAACTTTGGCGAATCATCCTTTAATTGAATTGCGGCGCGAGGAGGTTCGTTCTATTCCCGAAGATGATATTGTGGTGTTAACAACCGGCCCCCTAACAAGCCATGATTTAGCTGAAGATTTACGGGCTTTTACCGGCATGGAATATATGAGTTTTTTTGATGCCGCTAGTCCAATTGTTGTTGGGGAATCAATTAATTTTGATGTAGCTTTTCGCGCTTCTCGTTATGATAAAGGCGATGCAGATTATATTAATTGCCCCATGAATAAGGAGCAATATCTGCATTTTTGGCAGGAAATATGCAAAGCTGAACAAGCAGAATTAAAAGACTTTGAACGGGAAACAGCTAAGTTTTTTGAGGCTTGTTTGCCTATTGAAGAAATGGCAAAACGCGGTGAGGATACTATGCGTTATGGCCCCCTTAAGCCGGTGGGTTTAACGGATGAACGTACGGGTGAACGTTCCTATGCGGTTGTACAATTAAGACAGGAAGATAAGGCCGGTCAACTTTGGAATATGGTAGGATTTCAAACTAATTTACGTTGGGGTGAACAAAAGCGGGTTTTTAGTTTGATTCCGGGGTTAGAAAATGCGGAGTTTGTAAGGATGGGTGTGATGCACCGGAATACTTTTATTAATGCCCCAGAATTGCTTTTTTCGACTCTTCAATTTAAAAAGAAACCAACAATTTTAGCAGCCGGTCAATTAACGGGTACGGAGGGTTATACTGCTGCTGCTGCGGGGGGTTGGTTGGCGGGTACAAATGCTGCTCGCATTGCTTTGGGTAAGGAGGTTTTACAGTTGCCGGTAACGACTATGATGGGGTCATTATTTGAGTTTATTAGTTCGGCTTCTGTGAAGCATTTTCAACCGATGCCTCCTAATTTTGGAATTTTGCCAGAGTTGGGGGTCAAAATTCGCAATAAACAAGAACGTTATGGTGCCTATCGAGATCGTTCTTTGGGGGATCTTGATAAGTGGCAAGCTGATGTGGTTGGTTAAATTAGACAGTTAAATTAGAGGCTTTTGGCTATCCCCACCGGCCTCTAAGCCTTCTATTTGACAAAACCAAAAATTTGATGTAAGATGATAAAATTACAAAAACCCAAGCGCAAGTTTGCTCGCAAAAAAAATATGTGCTATGGTTAAAGTAATTGTGGGTGTGTAGCTCAGTGGATAGAGCATCAGATTCCGGTTCTGAGGGTCGGGGGTTCAAATCCCTCCATACTCGTTAAAGTTTTATAACCTCGGTTTCCTAGAGAGACTGAGGTTTTGTTTTAGGATTGTAGGTTTTTAAAAACTATTAATTTGGGGGTTTGTGTTGAGCCGGTGTAATCACATTAAACTTATATTAGATATTTCCTAAAGCCATAATTTTTGCCTTCCTAATAAACGTAAGTTTAAATAGAATAAATCAGAAATAATAGGATACTTACTTGCTATTTCAACATTTATTTTTATAATAAACAATATTTATTTTAGAAGATAAAAAATTAATTACAAGCAAAAATAACTGACTGATTTCTTCCTTGTTGCTTAGCCACATAAAGTGCCCGATCTGCTTGAGAAATCAAAATTGCCGGTGAAGTTTCCACACTAGGAATTAAACAACCAATACCCAAACTAATAGTAACCAAATCACTCACATCCGAAGCCTCGTGAACAATGCCTAAACTTTTAATTACAAAATGAATTCTACTTGCCACATAAATCGCCCCCTCTTCATCCGTATTGGGCAAAATAACCACAAACTCTTCCCCACCATAACGAGCCACCAAATCCCCCTGTCTGTAGATCGAATTTTGTACAGCCCCAGCAAGTTTCATCAAACAATTATCACCCTGTTGATGCCCATACAAATCATTATAACGCTTAAAATAATCAATATCAAACAACAACAAAGATAACGGTTTTTGTTCTTGGTAAAGTCGCTGCCATTCTTGATCCAAACGCTCATTAAAACAACGACGATTAGCAATTTGAGTCAAGCCGTCAATATTCACCAACTTTTCTAACATTTGTGTAGCACTTGCTAACTCTTGATTAGAAACTTCCAGTTTTTGGTTCATATCCCTTAACCTAGCCTCGGCTTGTTGACGTTCTGCCAACTCTTTTTGCAACTTTTCAAAAAGATTAACTTGCTGAATTGCTATTGATAGCTGAAGAGCAATTTGTTTAATAAAATCTATTTCAATTTCTTGCCAATGTCGAGGTTCAGAACATTGATGAATATATAACAAACCCCACAACTCATCAACTCCATTTAGCAACGGTACTACCAAATTTGCCCTAATTTGTAGTTTTGCTAAAAAAACCCGATGACAGTCTGTAAGTTCCGCCGTTTCGACATCATCTACCGCTTGAATTCGCCCTTGCTGATAAGAACGAGCATACCTTTCGCCAAAGCAATGATCGTGAACTTTAATACCTAGATTACAATTAACTCCCTTAACAACAGATTCGGCAACAAATTCTCCATCATTATAAAACCCCGTTGGATAAAACTTAAAAATTCCAACCCGTTCAGAATTAATTAACTGAAGAATTTGCTCCGATGTCATGGTAAAAACTTTAGACAAATCAAGAAATTGATAAATCAGTTGGGTAACTTCTTTTAATAAAATTGCTTTTTGATACTGCTGTCTAAGCTGTATTTCCACTTGTTGTTGAGAACAAATTGCGCTTTCTGCCGCTTTTTTGGCCTTCAAAAGTTCATCTTCATACTGAATACGCTGGTGAATAGGAATAAAAATACAATTATTAACCCAGGTTTCTGCCTTTTTTTGGCGTCCTGCATTAACAAGAATTGGTACATCTATTCCTTGCTTTGATCGCAATGAAAAATATATTTCCTCTGCCTTACCGTGTAACTTAAGCAAAGGAAAAAAATGCGTTTGATAAAAAATGCGACTGGCAATTGGTAGAATTGTTTCTATCTTCCGTCCGCTTAAATTATCAAATTCATATCCAAGTAATTCCAGCAGCGTCGCGTTGACCATCACGATAGTGCCATCGTCAGTAAACGAGAGAAAGCCACAAGGAGCAGAGTTAAGTAGCTCGTCTATCTGGTCGGTCATATTTATAATGCCCTAGCGCTTTGCCAATTTTTAGGCAATATGAGCAGCGCTTAAATACTCTTTAATAAGATAAATAGTTTCTTCTGGATGACTAATATGAGGACAGTGTCCTGTTGCCTTCATTAATTTGAGGGTACTTTTAGGTAAGTGCCGGTGTAGATATTCTCCGACTTCAACCGGCGCAATCATATCTTCAGCACATTGCAAAATTAGAGAAGGTATTTTAACGTTGGGTAAATCATGGCGGTTATCTGAATAAAAAGTTACTTCAGCAAAGCGACTGGCAATCACGGGATCAGTGGAACAAAAACTTGCCTCAAGTTCACGAGTTAATTCAGGCTGATCAGGATTTTGCATCACCATAGGTGCTAAAAAACTTGCCCAACCAATGAAATTTTTTTCCATGATATCCAGCAAGCCCTCAACGTCTGATCTTTCAAAGCCTCCGATATAGTCGGGGGGGTGATTGATATAGCAGGGTGAAGGGCTAACCAGAATAAGGCGCTCGAAAAAATGAGGCGCTTTGATGGAGGATAAAATGCCAATGACGCTACTTACAGAATGCCCAACAAAGATGACATTTTTTAATGCCAATGCTTCACAAATATCGAGGATATCTTGGGCATAGCCAGTTAGGTTGCTATAGCGGTCGGGGCTGTAGGCATCCAGATCAGATTTTCCTGATCCTACATAGTCAAATAAAACGATTTTATAGTCGTTGAGGAAGGCCGGCGTTATGAAACGCCACATATTTTGATCGCATCCGAAGCCATGCGCTAAAAGCATGACCTGTGTGCCATGTCCCAAGACGGTGACATTGTTTCGTAGGAGAACGTTTTGAGCCATTTTGTAAACAGGAACACAATATAGTATTTATTGTACGAGTAAAATTGTGCCGGCTTACAGCTATCGAACCCTACAAGTATGGGAGATTTCCTGGTTACTCATCATTAAGGATCAGCGGATTTAAGGTTTCCTGCCTTTTTAGAGGAAAGTATTTTTCTTGGGTTTTGATGGTTTTATAGAGTTTTACAAAGGCTAAATTTATTGTTATGCGCTTACTTTTTTGAATGTTTGTAGGTTGGTTTGCACTATTATTTAATCCAATTTAAAGAAGTGAGCCATACTTTTGCTTAACGAGACTATAGAACGTGCATTTCCTACTAATAGCATATTTTTTGAGTTTAGAAACCTGATTTTTAATCGGCTTTCTATTTATTATTTTCTACTATTTTGTTCTGTTAAGAAATTAAAATTTCTACAATTCTTCGTCTGCTTTTTTACCTTTAACGCCTTTAACAATTCGGGAAAGTTCGCTTTTTTCATCGACAACAATACGGGAGGGTGAACCACTGATAATGCGTTCATAGTTACGGAAAGAGTCTTTAATTTCGGGGCCGTTTTCTGTAATTGTGTATTCACGAATGCCTTTATCATGTCGGGAACCACGCATTTTAAATACGTTGATTGCCCGTGCCATTTCACCACGAATTTCTACATATTGCAGCATCAAAATAGTGTCTGTAATTGTAGAAATATGAGAATCTGTTATGGAATGAGACCCCATAAATTGATCGGTGGTGTTGGTGAAAAAGCCGGTGATTTCTTCTTGTTTGGCATAGCCAGTTACACCAATCACAAATTGTCGGAAAGCATTGTTACTTACGCCTCTTTCGAGAGCAGAAAGCGAGTCGATGGCAATACGAGATGGTTTAAATTGGGTAAGTTCAGATTTAATGATTTGTAAGTGATCTTCTAAGCCAGCAGATTCAGGATAAGCACAGATTATTTTTAATAGTCCGCTGCGTTCCATTTCTTCAAAATCAATGCCCCAAGAATAGGCATTTCTTAATAGTTGAGCGCGGGATTCTTCGTAAGCAAATAATAAGGCTCTCTCGCCGTTTAAACAAGCATCTTGGATAAATTTGCTAACCAAAAGTGTTTTGCCTGTGCCGGTGGCGCCGGTGGCTAAAATAATGGAATCTTTGAAGAAACCACCGCCGCACATTTCGTCTAGGGTTTGAACTCCACTGGATACCCGGACATTTGATGAACGTTGAGTTAGTCTCATGGCACCAAGAGGGAAAATATTAATTCCATCATTGGTCATGGTAAAAGGATATTCTCCTTTCATGTGTGTGGTGCCGCGTAGTTTCAAAATTTCGATAGTCCGGCGCCGGCGTTCACCTTCAAGCACATTTCGCATAATTGCTACATTATCCGAGACAAATTCTTCCACCCCAAACCGCGCCACCTGACCGTATTCTTCGACTCGTTCAGTGGTCATAATGGTGGTAACACCAACTTGTTTAAGACGAGCAACTAACCTAAATATTTCACGGCGAACTACCGACGCTGCATCATATTGCTGAAATACTGCTGTTACTGAGTCAATAGAAACTCGCTTTGCCTTATATTTGCGGATAGCATATTGAATGCGTTCAATCAAAGCAGACAAATCAAAATTGCCTACCACATCTTGTCCTTCAGGATCGGGAGAAGCATCAAGAATAAATAATTTTCCTTGCTCGATTAACTTTTGTAGATCCCAACCAAAACTAGAAGCATTTTTAATAATATCAGTAGGAGATTCTTCAAAGGTTACAAAAACGCCGGCTTCATCAAATAAAGTAATACCATTATAAAGAAATTGTACTGCTAATAAAGTTTTGCCGGTGCCAGAAGTCCCGCTGACGAGGGTGGTTCTTCCCACCGGCAGTCCCCCATGACTGATATCATCAAAGCCTTCGATCATCGTGCGAATTTTTGGGACTCCTACGGGTTGCCAGGTTATGGCGTTTCCGCTTTTCTCGCCTTCTATCATTGTAGTTTCTAAAAATTGAATTTTACACAAAAAAATCTCTAAGCCAAACTATTCTTAGCACAAAATGGAAATTTTTGGAAGAGATAGTCATCAAGTAAAAAGTTTCTCTACAAATTAGATTCGTCTTCGCATAATTCTTCGTATAGTAAATCTAAGCCTATTAAAACTTTTTCTCTATCCGACAAGTCGCCAATAATTTTACGCACTGGCGGCGGCAAAATTTTGGATAAAGTTGGAGTAGCTAAAATTTTATCTTCTTCCGCGAGTTGAGGATTTTTAAGCACATCAATAACCTTGAGGGCGTAAACTCCTTGAAACTCTTGTTCGAGGATATTTTTGAGAGTTTTTAAGGCCCGGACTGAGTTAGGAGTATTGCCGGCCACATATAGCTTTAAGACGTAGGTTTTTTTAAGAGGAGACATAAATAACAGGTAACAGTTTTAACAGTTAGTAGTAGGTGTTAATTGTGATTGGGCTGGCAGCAAAAAGCTTTACACTGGAAAAAGGTAAGGGGACAAATTTGATGGCCACTACCCCTATCAGCCCTAACCCATGTTTACGAATCTCTAGGAATCGAACGACGATACATTTCACACAGATGGGCAATTGTATCAATTAGGGTTAACCGATAATCTAGCAAGATTTCCTCGCTGCGTCCTTCTAATTTTAGCTGTTTAGAAAAATCATCCATCAAATCCATGTGAATTTCAACAATATTAGTAACAGGGACATCCGCAAAAAAAACAATATTTACAAAATTATCAATTTTTTGATTTAATGAATTATCCTCTGAAAAATAATGAATCACAATTTCTCGGTACTCCTCTTTAAGAATACCCAATAGTTCTTGTTTCTCAGCTGGATTTAAATTGCGGATAAAGCCCTGGGGATTGCGTTTATAATACACACCTAAGTATCCTAATCGTTCCCTTAACTTTTCAGAAAGAAGATTTTGCTGCTGCCTTAAGTAATGCTTAGATGTTACTTGATTATGAGGAGTATCTGGGGAATTTGCCGTTATATCAACCTGCGGTGAAAGATTAAGAAAGTCTGTTAATGCTTGGTCAATATAATCTGTAATTTTACTGAGTTGAGCGCAGTCAACCTTAACCTCAGCAGGATGATAAAAACAGGCTTTAATATTATCACCCAAATCTTTATTCCAAACACGGTGGAGGTCAGAATCTTTAACAGAAGTAGCAGAAGACAAAGAGTCATGAGAGGGGCTAAGATTCTCTGGATCCCTAATAATTACCGTTGGCAACAAAATATCTTGCTCTCGCAACTTTGCCACCAACGATGACAAACCGGGATTTTGTTCTAAAATTAAACAATCCAGTTGTTGTTTTTGAACCCTAGCAAACAGTAAAAATTCCGCCTCAGACGTAAAATAACTGATCGCATAGCGTTCCGCAGAAAAATAGGGTACTAGCTTAGAAGCCAGCACATGGTTGTAGATCAAAGAACAAATAAACAGTAGGGGTCGCAAAGCGGTAGGCAAGAAAAAAGGGTAAGTTAAGATTTTTGAGTAAACATTCGTGATAATAGCAGGCTTTTCATCTCCGCGAAAAAACCTTTATCCGTTTTTCAATTGTAACCAATTGTAAGGGCAACGCCTTAGAACGCCATAGGCGCCGGTCATAATTGAGCTATCACCCTTAACTGCCTATTGACAGCCAGCCGGAGTTGCCAAAAAAGCCAGCCGGTCTAAAAGCTGCAAACTCATCCTCTCAATCCACCTGCATAAAGCCGCCACCACCAGGGCTTACCTTTGCTCATGTTGACTTCTTCTACCCCCAATTTGGAAATTTTTCTTGAACCGGCCCCCACTGTGGCCGAAAACGCCCTCTTAGGCACTCTACTCAGCATATTTTCCCCCACACAAGACCGAGTTGTAGTGGTTAATGCAGCTTCTTCGCCGGTGGGCATTATTCACTTACGCAGTTTCACCCCTTACCTGATGGCTGGACTAGGCACCCAAACAAAACCAGACTCAACAGAAACCAGAGATTCACCCATCAACAGCCTCGATCTACAACAACCACTCTCAGCCATCAACAACCTCATTGAACCCCTACTAAGCCTAAGATACGATCTAAACCTAAGCCAACTATGGCCCCATCTTTTAAAACACACCGACAGCTGTAGCCTTCCCTTAAACATCACACCTCCAGAAGCCTCAAATTTTTTAGCGACAAATTTAAACAAAAAAAAATTAGATTGGGCCATTGTCGGCCCCAGCAGTGAATTTCTCGGAATGCTCGACCGCTACCGTTTATTAGAATTTTTGGCAGCCCACTGGTCGGTCCGCCAAAACCAAACCGCTGCAAAATCAGAATTTTTCCCATTTTTTGCTGTCGGGGAAAACTCTTCAACCACCCCCCAACAAAACCCAGATACAGCCTGTTTAGAAACCCTGCACAGCCTAATTGAAATCTTCGAGAATATCCCCTTACCTTTATGCCTAGAAACCTCCACCGGCACCATCATAGCCAGCAATAAAGCCTACGCTGAGAATTTTTTAACCTCACAAACCAGCCCAAACCCCCCCAACTCCCAAACCCCACCTACAGACAAATCAAACCATAAAACAAACTCAGAGTCACCCTCAGTTTTTACCCTCCTAAACACCTCCTCCGTACCCCCTATCATCCCCCAGCCCCAGTCAACCCTCAGCAGCCCATACCCACAAGGACACAGTAGCGAATTTAATTCCCCTTGGGGAGTTTGCCAAATGCCCAACGACTCAGAAAAAGTTTGGCAGTTTGTCAAAATGCCCCTAAAAATTGCGGTGCAGGTTTCCGATAACCCCAGCATAAGTTCAGACACAACCAAAACCACCAAACACACCGGCACCCCCACCGCCAAAGTCCATAAAACCAAAGACTTCATCCCATCAACCCAGCCTAAAACACCAAAAGACAAAGAAACCGTCTGTTTGGTATTAGCCCAAGATGTCACAGAATATCAGCAAATCGCCAAAGAACTCACAGCAAAAAATGCAGATTTAGTGCAGCTTAACCGGCTCAAAGATGATTTTCTAGCCTGCATCAGCCACGAACTCAAAACCCCCCTCACAGCAGTTTTAGGACTTTCTAGTTTACTAAAAGACCAAACCATAGGCCAACTAAACGAACGTCAAGCCCGCTATGCACGTTTAATTTACCAAAGTGGCCGCCACTTAATGGCAGTAGTTAATGACATTTTAGACTTGACTCGCATGGAAAGCGGTCAAATGGAATTGCTAGTAGAACCCGTAAATTTATCGATGGTGTGCGAAAGAGCAATTCATAGTGCCTGGCATCTCCAACCGACAGAACGCTGCCAAAACGACGATGAGCAAGGCAGCGAATACCATAACACTTTACCCGCAGGCTTTACACTATCTATCGAAGCAAACCTAGAAATGATAGTCGCCGACGAGTTGCGCTTGCGGCAAATGCTAGTCAATCTTTTATCCAATGCCTTTAAATTCACCGAACCCAACGGCAAAGCCGGTTTAAACGTCAGTTGCTGGGAAGGCTGGATTGCTTTTACAGTTTGGGATACCGGTATTGGCATCCCCGACGACAAACAACACCTGATTTTTCAAAAATTCCAACAGCTAGAAAACCCCTTAACTCGCCGGTTTGAAGGCGTCGGCTTAGGTTTAGTCGTAGCGCGAGGTTTGGCTCGTTTACACGGTGGAGATGTAACGTTTATTTCCTGCGAAGGCAAAGGAAGTGAATTTACATTACTACTACCACCTCAACCCCCCGAACAAAATTCTACAGCCCGCACTTCCTCTCCACCTCGTCATCGTTTAGTCTTAATTGTTGAAGCTGTACCGAAATTTATTGAAGAATTAAGTTCTCAACTAACAAGTTTAGGTTATCGCTTTGTCGTTGCCCGCACCGGCACCGAAGCACTTGATAAAGCTCGTCGCTTTTCTCCAGAAGTAATTTTTCTCAACCCTGTTTTACCTATGCTATCTGGTTGGGATGTACTAACTTTGCTCAAGTCAGATGCCATAACCCGCAATATTCCAACCGTGATCGCCGCCACTCAAGCCGAAAAAGATCAGGCTTTTAAATTACGAGCAGATGGTTTCTTGAGTTTGCCTATGCAGTTAGGAGCATTGCGGCAAATTTTGCTTAAATTGAGTCCACAAAACCTACAACAAACTACCAAATTAACTCTTTTGCGTTTAAATATCCGCTCTTGCAATTTTAAGGGTACAGATAGCGAAGAATTTTCCACAATTGATCCGCTGAATGGTTTATTACACCAATACGATTATCGCGTTTTAGAAGCAGAAGATTTAGAAGGAGCAGAAATGTTAGCTCGCGTTTGGCAACCAGATGTTATTTTGCTAGATAGTCGTGATACTTTGACTGATGCTGATGCGTTTTTTCAAAAATATTCTCAAAATTGCACCCGTCTTGCTTCTTTGCCTTTAGTAACCCTTGATCATTTAACCACTGAGGCGGCTTCTCGCGTTCCTGCTTTATCTGTGTATCCTTGTTTGGGCGGGTTCGGCGGTGACTTCCTTACTCAGAATGATATTACTTGTCCATTACCAGAGGTTTTACTTAGTGTAATTGAACAAGCAGCGGGTAAAAATAGTCTGCCCTTGATTGGTATTGTAGATTTTGCTGTTTTGCCAGATTTAAATCAAAAACGCCCCTCTTCTGTTGATACTAGAAATGATTGGTGTCAAGCTTTGGTGCAGTATATTCAAACTGCCGGTTATCGCGGTTTAATTGGTCAATCTTGGGGAGAAGTTTGGCGACAGCTAGAAACAAAAAGTATTGATTTACTTTTAATTAATTTCCGTAATTTAACTCCAGAAAGTTCTTTGATAGAGGCTTTGAATGCTTTGCATAATTTAGCAGATAAGCCCCCTATTTTAGTTATTTTTCAACCTAGTTATGATGATGTTTTTGATAACTACTATGATATGGAAAAAGGCTTGCAAAATGTAGCTATTGCAACCGCCATAAAACAACACGAGTCTTTGATTAATTCTTCTAGTTTAAATAACCTTATTACAAGTGAAATGCGGCAATCTGATAAAGATTTGTTTGAAATGATTTTAAAGGAAATGGCAACTAAGATATGTTCTGCTTCTTTATCTATGGCGGAATTATTAAAAGAAATTAATACAATATTTAATCGTTAATAAAATTTTGGGTAACAGTATAATTTTTCCAAAAAACAAATTCATTTTTTTCTAGGCCAAGAAATTCTGAATCTACACAGTTAACCTTAACAATAACCCAGAATTTCTGCAACTCTGGGTTATAAACTAAAATCTAACTAATTATTCTTCCTTGAAAACCAAACGATTCAAAAGCCCGGACACCAAAGACAAAACAATAGAACCCAACAAAGCCGGCAAAAAACCATCAATTCTAAAACCACCATTTGGAGTCAAAAACCCTACCAAAGAAAGCACAATTGCATTCACAATAAACAAAAATAAACCCAAGCTTAAAAGAGTCAAAGGCAAAGTTAAAAGCACCAAAATAGGCCGAACAACCGCATTAGCTAACCCCAGAATAACAGCCGCCAAAGCTGCATAAGAAAAATTAGCTACATAAAAACCCGGCACCACATAGGAAGTAATCAAAAGCGAAATAGCGCTTACTAACCAAGTCAACAAAAAACGAGGCATAAAATTAAAATCGCAACATTACCCAAAATTTTACCCATTTTTAGACTTTTCGCCAGCCACCCAATACAGTAATCTAAAAAAAGCCCAATCCCCCAGCACAACCTCAAAAAAACCGTGAACTCGTCCCAACAGAAACCCATCAAACAAATTGGAGTCATAGGCGGTGGACAACTTGCCTGGATGATGGCCGGTGCCGCAGAAAAACTCAACCTTAAACTCATCATTCAAACCCCCAAAAACACAGATCCAGCCGTCTCCATCGCCACAAACAGCATTTTTGCGCCCATCGACGACGCCAACGCCACAGCCCAATTAGCCGGCCTCTGCGATGTCATCACTTTTGAAAACGAATTCGTCAACCTCGAAGCCCTCAGCCAACTAGCCCAAACCGGCACCATCTTTCGGCCCAACCTCAACACCCTCGCACCTATTCTTGACAAATATCATCAAAGATGCTTTATGCGAGACATTGGATTGCCGGTGCCGCAATTCCTTTCCTGGGACAACTCCACAACCGATCAACCCCTTAGCTATCCCCTCGTAATGAAAGCCCGCCGGCACGGCTACGACGGCCAAGGAACCACTATTATCAAAGACCCTCAAGACTTAGAAACCACCTGGAAAAGCTGGGGATGTCCGCCTGTACTGCTAGAAGAATACATACCTTTTGAACAAGAACTCGCCATCATCGCCGCCCGTTTTCCCAACGGCAATTTCGCCATCTATCCCATCGTTGAAACTCAACAAAAAAACCAAGTCTGTCGGTGCGTTATTGCCCCAGCCACCCTCACTTCTGAACAAACAACGGAAATTGAACAAATTGCCCGTACCCTTCTGGAAAATCTCCAAGCCATCGGCATATTTGGCATCGAATTATTCCTCACCAAACAAGGCAAAGTTTTAGTGAATGAAATTGCCCCCCGTACCCACAACTCAGGTCATTTCACTCTTGATGCCTGCCAAACTTCCCAATTTGAGCAACACTTGCGAAGCGTCTGCGGACTTCCCAAAGGCGAAACTACCCTCAAAAGTGCCGGTGCTGTGATGGTTAACCTGCTGGGTTACGAAACGTCTCAAAACTCCTACCTGGAAAAACGCCAGCGCATCGCCGACTTCCCCAATGCCCATCTGCACTGGTACGGCAAAACCGAATCTCGTCCTGGTCGCAAACTCGGCCATGTCACTGTTCTTCTCAACTGCAAGCCCGCTGAAATTCGTCAACAAGCCCTTGAAATTTCTCAGCAGATCGAAACTCTCTGGTATCCCTAACTTTTGGCTATTCGGACGCTGAGAACCCGCCCTTATCGTTCCTGTTAGCCGCTACTATTGAACAGCCAAAAGCAGCTATGGTTTCGTCTCCCTGTCTGCCCCCACCCCCTTGTCAAAATTTGCAAATCTATTACAATAGAAAAAGATTCGCTGAAACGTTGGTGACTGCCAATAATGTTTTTTGATCTATGCTTTGTCTTATAAGGGAGCCATCAAAAAATAACCGACGGCAGTAGACCCGCCACAGTAGCAGGAAACTTTAAGTCGGAAACTTGGCACCCACCTGGTTTAACCAGGTCAAAAACTGAGGTAAAACGGCGATTCGGTAAATCTAAAAGCATTTTCTCCCCTGTCAGTATCGCATCACGCGAAAGCTAATGGCAGGGGAGATTTTAATATTAAAGAGCAAATGAATGAGCCGTTTGGTAGTAGCTTTTTCCCAGCGGACGCTCTCTGCTTGGCGGGTTCTTAAACCGCAGCAGCCGGCTCTGGCTTTGCTTTGGGCACTTCTTGAATTACCGTTAGGTAGCGGATGACTTCTTCACTCAAACGCATAGCCCGTTCGACAATAGCAATCATGGTTTTTGGGCCGGTGTAATTCATTTGAATATATACACCTTCCCGACAGCGCTTGATTTCATAGGCTAAACGCCGCTTACCACGATGCTGTGTTTCCAAATTTTCAGCACCATTGTCTTGCAAAATTTTTTGATATTTTGCAATAGCCTGCTCAGTAGCTTCTTCGCCCAAATCAGGACGCAAAATGTACATCGTTTCGTAAATCTCGCTCATTTTCCTCAATAACCTAACTTGCTCTCACCTACCGGCCAATACCATTAGGCACCTGCCACTAGGCTTTTTACTTACAAACCCAATATCATATCACAGACTAGGTTTTTCACACAACCTAAAAGCATAAAAAACAGAAATTAAGGGCCAACTATAACTTTCTCTAATTTTTATCCCCTTTAAAATCTAAAATTTCAAACCAACCCTTTCCATCAAAATTGATAAAGATTTATCAAAAAACAACAACCGCTACAAAACAACTCACGCATTAGAATATTCTGGATTTTGGTAAAATTCGAGTTCATTATTTTTCTGCCACCAATTCCCTCAAAACTGTGATCAACCAACCTCTCTCTTTAACACTTTTTTGTCATCAACTTGCATGGTATGATAGCCCACCAAACCAAAAAAAGGGCAACAACCCCCAAGCACCTGAAAACCAAAATCTCAACAGCAAAATAGTATAGATATCTGCCAAACCTCCACAAAAAACACTCTAAAACCAAACTTAAACCTATGGCACAGCGCTATGTCCGCGTTCAAACCCCGGAAGGAAGAATTCACTATGGACTACTACAACTCAGTCGCAGCGTCCTAATACTTGATGCACCACCTTGGTTAAAGGGACAACCCACTGGCATTGAACTTAGCCCAGATAACTATTATCTACTCGCCCCCTGTGCACCTTCTAAAATTATTGCTGTTGGCAAAAACTATAGTGATCATGCTGCGGAAATGGGTGGAGAGGTGCCCAAAGAACCACTTTTATTTCTTAAACCTCCAACTACTATCATTGCTACCCAAACTCCTATTATTTATCCCCGCCAAACAAGCCGCGTAGACTACGAAGGAGAACTTGCTTTGATTATTGGCGAACGTTGTTTAAATTGCACCCCTGAAGAAGCACAAATGAAAATTTGGGGTTATACCATTGCCAATGATGTTACGGCCAGAGATTTACAACGTCAAGACAATCAATGGACAAGGGCTAAAGGCTTTGATACTTTTTGTCCTCTTGGCCCTTGGATTGTCAGAGAATTGCCACCTGGTGCTCGCTTACAAACTTTTTTGAATTCTAACTCTGTGCCGGTGCAATCTGCTAACCTTGAGCAAATGGTTTTTGCGCCTGATTTTTTGGTTTCTTATATTTCTCAAATTATGACTCTTTTGCCTGGTGATGTCATTCTCACCGGCACTCCTTCTGGCATTGGGCCGGTGCAAATTGGCGACCACATCCGCATCGAAATTGAAGGTATCGGTACTCTCGAAAATACAGTGGCCGGTAAACCTTAAATTTGCTTTTATTGTTAATAATTCCTTCTTTTTAGGATGAAACAAAGCCTGTCTTAATAGGGAATTATTTGTTTTAGGGGGGCAACCGGCCCCTTTCTTGGAATTCAAATGGCTATGTAAAAATGTTTTAATTTAGCTTTGCATCCGTAGGTATCTTTTGATTTTTTTGATTCAGCTATTCCCTGATTTAGCTTTACGTTTTCAATCGTTTTTTTTCCAAAATTTTCATCTAAAAAAACAAAATTTTCCCCCAAATTTATCTTGACAAAACAATTTTAAGTATGATATTGTATAATTGATAAGGAAGAACTATCACAAAGTTAAATGTAGAGGCTGGTTAACCCAAATTGATAACTGCCCACAATTTTTATAATCATAAGCAGCACCGAGTCCTAATTGCTGGTTCATTCAAAAAAGCAGGTTTTTAAAAACCATTTCTGTCCTGAAGATAACTCAAAAACTCTCTAAGATTTTTCACTGTTAACGAAATGGAATGTTAAAAAATCTAGGTCTAGCTTAGGTAGTAGGCCGATCTTAGTCAAAAGTCAATGATCAACAGTTATTTTAAAACACAAATTTTTAGGTATTAAATAACAACAGACCATTAACTCTTAACTTTCAACAAATTACCGAACTTGCATATGAACCGCATCAGAAAGAGTAGGAATTTCTGGATAAAGACCTCGGAAAGACTGAACCACAGAATAAATAACCGAAGCCAAAAGACCCAAGAAAATCATATTAAACAGAACTTCAATAACAAATTGAACTGGCACGCCTTTTACTAAAATAGGCACAATAAAACTACACAAAACCAAAATAATATCAATTAAAATTGCCTGCATCGTATTAAAACGAATAAAGTGATTAATACTTTCATTTCTTACCACCAGTAGATACAAAGCAAAAAACACAATTAATCCCGCAAAAGGAATACTATTGTACAAATTTATCACCGGCAAAATCGGTAAAAAAATCACACCCAAAATCGGAAACTGTTTAAACAAAAAAGTTCCAAAACCTATCCCATCAGCCAGGGGAAGCAAATAAGGTAAAGCCGCAAAAATACGCTCAGTAACAGTAGTAGTCCCGCGCCAAGACATGAGCTATCCTCCAGAAATCGTCTTAATATTCAATCATACCATTTTGCAAAAAAGATCATAGAAACCAAACAGGAAAGCCCAAAGCCTCCTAATTTGTTAAAAATTAAAATCATCAATTTAAAATTCTATGATTCCTAAACATAGGATAGCGCAGTCAAAAAAATACCTCTCCAGGCCAGCATCCCCAGCGTAACCTGTAGTCAGAAAAAAACTGTAATCAATCAGGTTGCCCTTAATCAATATTGGCAACCCGAAAACCCATTTGACATTGATATTGCTCAGGCTGACCGTCAGTTAACTTACGAACAGGACTACCACAGCCCAGTTGACCCTGACGAGAACGCGGTTGACCAGTTTGATCAGCCATCAAACAGCCTTGACAAACAGTTTGCGAAGAAATAATCTGGTTATCCATCAAAATCACAAACATCTCACACCTCCGGCGTAGTAAGTTTATGTAGCCACCCTCAAGGAGCTAAAGTAAACTTTGTTGATTTCCGGCTTTGGCCTGAGATTATTTTATGCCAACAATCTTACAAAATCAGTAATTTATAACACACCTTAACGTATTAAAGCTAACCACTCCCACATCAAAAGTTTTTTAGTTTTTCTACCCCTTCGCAAATTTTTCTAACGCTGCGCAAAATAGATGAACTTGCCAAGCAACTTTGTAACTCTTTAACCCTGAACTTTTAATTTTCAACCCATGACTACCAACAAATCAGCCTATAGCGGTTTTCAATCATACCCCCCAACCCCCCTTATTAAGGGGGGCAAGGGGGGTTATTTTTGTAACTCAGCAGATAGAAAAATGCTATAGACCCATCACTAATGACAAATTGCCAAAAAAATAATATAATTAAACGTTTTGGAACACCTTAGTGGGCCAAAGAGGTAAAGTCCTCAACACAACAGAAAGCGCCACAGACCTGCGGTAGGGGCTGCTTAACCCCATATTCCCCAGCCTTGGTGACGCCAAAGAGGGGCAAAAGCCCGCTGATCCGCCCGAAAAGCAAAAAGTTTTTATCCAAGGAAATCCCTGTGACTCAGACCAACCTAGACATTTTGGCATTAACCGACCCTGCCATTGCCGGCCTAATCCAGCAAGAAACCAAACGCCAACGCGAACACCTAGAATTGATCGCCAGCGAAAACTTTACCTCCCCCGCCGTCATGGCCGCCCAAGGTTCAGTGTTAACCAACAAATACGCCGAAGGTTTACCCCGTAAACGTTATTATGGCGGTTGTGAATACATAGATGAAATCGAACAACTAGCCATCGACCGAGCTAAACAGCTTTTTGGTGCAGCCCACGCAAACGTTCAACCGCACTCAGGCGCACAAGCCAACTTTGCCGTATTCCTGAGTTTACTCGAACCCGGTGACACCATCATGGGCATGGATTTGTCACACGGCGGACACTTAACACACGGATCACCCGTAAACGTTTCTGGCAAATGGTTTAAAGTTGTTCAATACGGAGTCAGCCAGGAAACAGAACAACTAGACTATGACCAAATTAGGGAAGTCGCCCAAAAGCACAAACCTAAATTAATTGTTTGTGGTTATTCTGCCTATCCGCGCATCATTAAATTCGACAAATTCAGAGAAATTGCTGATGAAATCGGCGCTTATTTGATGGCAGATATTGCCCATATTGCCGGTTTAGTAGCCACCGGCCACCATCCAAACCCGATTTCCCATTGCCACGTTGTCACCACCACCACCCACAAAACGCTGCGGGGCCCGCGTGGTGGCTTAATCCTCACCAGCGATGTCGAACTAGGCAAAAAATTTGATAAAGCCGTGTTCCCCGGCACCCAAGGCGGGCCTTTAGAACACGTTATAGCCGGTAAAGCCGTCGCCTTTGGCGAAGCCCTTAAACCAGAATTTAAAGCCTATTCTGGCCAAGTTATTGAAAATGCTCGTACCCTGGCCGGTCAACTGCAAAAACGTGGCTTTAAAATAGTTTCGGGCGGGACAGATAACCACCTAATGCTTGTAGACTTGCGTTCTATTGGCATGACCGGCAAACAAGCCGACCAACTGGTAAGCGGAGTCAACATCACCGCCAACAAAAACACCGTCCCCTTCGATCCCGAATCTCCCTTTGTCACCAGTGGATTACGCTTAGGTTCACCAGCTATGACTTCTCGCGGTATGGGAGTTCCAGAATTCACCGAAATTGCCAATATAATAGCCGACCGCCTTTTAAACCCAGAAGACGAAGCCATTGCTGCCGATTGTCGCCGCCGTGTCGCTGCTTTGTGTGAAAGTTTTCCCTTGTATCCTCATTTAAACGTGCCGGTGCCTGCCTTGGTCTAATCATCAGCCATAACCGGCCGCCCATCCCACTAAAAAATGTGGGAATCAAAGGTTACAAATCTTCCTATTTTGTCTTTAACAACAGGCAAAATTTCTATCCTTTGAGAACCAATTGGTTACATTTTTAAACTGTGGAACCAATTGGTTACATTTTGTTTGCTGTCACAGAAAAAAACACCTATTTTTTTGCTGCAACCTAAATTTTAAAAACCCATTTCATCCCTACCCCTTGACAAAATCTTGATAGCTTGGTACGTTTGACAGATTGTTTTGCCCGTGACTTCAGTTACCAAGGCAGCGACCAAGTTGCCGCATCATTAAAACAAAAGCAGACTCTCTACAAAGCCCAGTCACTTCACTTCCGGTAAATATACCATAACCGTGAATGACTGAAATGTAGTAGACTCTGGCAGACATCTTAAGTCGCCCCATACTGAATTCAGATGCCTTACCATCTGTACCACCTGCTAGTCTTCACGGTGTCCTCTCTCGTCGTCTTGTTGAGTACACCGATAGTCAAAAAAATTGCCATAAAAAGTGGTCGATTTGACCCTCCTGGCGGACGAAAAATCCACCAGCACCCGATGGTGCGTCTAGGAGGAGTATCCATCTTCACCGGCACCCTAGTCGCGCTTTTACTCGTTTGGAGTTTGGGCGGTTTTGTCGATGCCAATGGCGCACCTTTACACGGAGAAAAAGAATACGAAATCTGGGGAGTTACCCTTGGTGGAATTGCCTTTTTCCTGATCGGTTTAGCAGACGACTTATTTAGCCTCTCTGCCCTAAGTCGCCTCACCATGCAAACTGCCGTAGCAAGTTTAGTCTGGTTTGTCGGAGTCAGAATCGATTTTCTCACGATTCCCGGTGCCGGTCTGACCCAGCTAGGACTTTTAAGCTTGCCCCTGACGGTTATATGGCTAGTAGGTATGACGAACGCTATCAACTGGATAGACGGTTTAGACGGCCTCGCCGCCGGTGTCTCAGGCATCGCCGCCGTCGTCATGTTGGCCGTAAGTCTATTTATGAAGCAACCAGCCGCCGCATTAATCGCAGCCGCCCTTGCAGGCTCTGCCCTGGGTTTCTTGCGCTACAACTTTAACCCAGCCCAAATTTTTATGGGCGATGGTGGATCCTACTTTATGGGCTTTACCCTCGCAGGGGTAGGAGTGATCGGTTTAGTTAAAACCACTGCTGTGACAGCCGTATTTTTGCCCTATTTAATTTTGGCAGTCCCAATTTTAGATATGTCTGCCGTTATTCTCTCTCGATTACGAGACGGCAAATCACCCTTTAGCGCCGATAAACGACACCTACATCATCGGTTACTACGGGCCGGTCTTTCTCATCGGCGGACGGTTCTATTTATATACGTTCTTACCCTATGGGCCGGTACTCTAGCCATTGCCTTTTCAGGGATTCCCAGTGGTTTAGCCTATGCTGGGGCCGCTACAGCCCTCCTAACTTATATGAGTTGGCGCGTCTGGAAGCACGCCCGTCAGTCTTAGTATTTAGGGTTTTGGAGCGCTCCCAGTCACAGCTTTAGGCAGTTTCAGGACGCTCCCAGGACAACTCCTTAGTTTTCCTAAATAGGGCTTTGAGATTTTTTTATTTACTAAATACCTACTAAAATTTAAAACTGCCCCATCCTCTAAACTTAAAACTATTTCAAACCAACTAAAATTTATAATCTCCTGATCCTTAAATCAAAAATCTAAAATCCCATGAGTGCTGAAATTATATGTGTCGGAACAGAATTACTCTTAGGGGATATTCTTAATACAAATGCCCAATTTCTCGCCAAAGAATTAGCCGCCCTGGGTATTGCTCACTACTACCAAACTGTTGTCGGAGACAACCCAGACCGGCTCAAACAGGTAATTAATATTGCCAAAAATCGCGCCCAAATTCTCATATTTACCGGCGGTCTTGGCCCAACTCCAGACGACCTGACTCACGAAACTATCGCCGACTTTTTTGTTACTCCTTTAATAGAACGTCCAGATATCATCGCCGATATTTCTCAAAAATACTCAGCACGGGCTCGGGTAATGGCCGATTCTAACCGCAAACAAGCTTTAATTCCCCAAGGTGCAGAAATTTTACCCAACCCCACTGGCACTGCCCCTGGTATTATTTGGCAACCCCAAGCAAATTTGACAATTTTTACTTTTCCTGGGGTGCCCAAAGAAATGCACCGGATGTGGCGAGAAACGGCTGTTCCTTTCCTTAAAAATCAAGGTTGGGGCAAAAATGTCATTTACAGCCGGACATTAAAATTCTGGGGCATTTCTGAATCTACCTTAGCTGAAAAAGTTGGGTCTTTTCTCGATTTGTCTAACCCCACCGTCGCTCCCTATGCTTCTCAAGGTGAAGTTAAACTGAGAGTTACTGCTAAAGCTGCCAGCCAAGAAGAGGCTCAAGATTTAATTGGGCCGGTGCAAGCTCAACTCAAAGAAATTGCCGGTTTAGATTATTTTGGTGCTGACGAGGAAACTCTGGCAACCGTTGTCGGACAATTATTACTCAACAAAGGTCAAACTCTCGGTGTTGCTGAATCTTGCACCGGCGGTGGTATTGGTAAAATGATTACCGATGTTGCTGGCAGTTCAGCTTATTTTCTTGGTGGTGTTATCTCCTACGACAATCAAGTAAAAATCTCTTTACTTGGTGTCAATCATCAAGATTTATCTCAGTTAGGTGCCGTCAGTGATACGGTGGCTGAACAAATGGCTTTGGGTGTCCGTTCTGCGTTAGGTTCAGATTGGGGCATTAGTATTACTGGCATTGCTGGCCCTGGTGGTGGAACTGAAACTAAGCCAGTGGGGTTGGTTTATATTGGTCTGGCTTCCCCTTCTGGCGAAGTAGAAAGTTTTGAATATACCTTTGGTCCTCTGCGCGAACGTGACTTAATTCGCCATATTAGTGCTTGTACCGCCCTCGACCATTTGCGCCGTAAATTGCAGGCTTCTTAACAAACGTCTTGATTCGGGTTGACCATTCTAAAGTATTCGTTATTATTAAGTAAAGAACACATTTTCGTTTATCTGTCTCGCGTCGGGTTTGGCCGGTAAACGATGGTTGACGCTGAATAAAAGGAGCGCACGGTTCAATGGATTACATTGATAAGGTACTGGAAAAAATTAAAGAGTTGGCTCGGAAGCTGATAGAGGCTTTGCTTGGCCCCGATGTTCAGCCAGAACCAGAAATGATTCCAGTCCCGGTGAATGACTCTAAACGCCGCCGTTAGTCTGTTAAACATAAAAATAAGCGACGGGTTATTTTGTTAAGTATTTTGGTTTTACATGGGCCAAATCTCAATCTCCTGGGTCTGCGTGAACCAGGGGTTTATGGGATTGTGACTTTGGATGAAATTAATCACCAATTAACGCAAGAAGCGGAAAAGTTGGGAGTTAAAATTTCTTTTTTGCAATCAAACCACGAAGGTGTGCTTGTAGATGCAATTCAAGGCGCTTATTCTCAGCATCAAGGGATTTTGATTAATCCAGGGGCTTACACTCATACCAGTGTAGCTATTAGAGATGCTCTCGCAGGTGTGGCTATTCCTACGGTTGAAGTTCATTTGAGTAATATCTACCGCCGAGAAGCTTTTCGCCATCACTCTTATATTGCGCCGATAGCCATTGGTCAAATTAGTGGTTTTGGTTCCGATAGTTACCGTTTGGGCCTTCTTGCTTTGGTAGAACATTTGAAAAAAACTCTCTAGGGTTTTTGCTTACTAGGGTTTTTGCTTAGTTCATTATCTGGGGCTCAGTAAATTTCCTAAATATAAATTTTTTAAGGATTTAGGTAAACTATAAAACTAATTTTTGTATTGACAAAATTAACAATTTATGGTGTTGTTCCGTCAAAAAAAGTTAAACTGCTAGGGACAGAAAGAAAAGGTTAAGAGAGGAATGCGTTACTCGTTGTTGAGTAGATTTGAAGGTTGTTTGTTGGGGGCTTTAGTAGCAGAAAGGTTAGGGGCTGCTTATGAAGCAAATGCAATTGATATGCAAAACTCTGTGTGGTTTGGCGTAGGAAATAAGAGTTTAATAAGTGGTTTTAGGATAAAGTCTGAGGGAATAAGTCTTCAAAAAAACACAGCAGAAATTTTAATTAAAGACGGATTTTTGCAAAAGTCTTTTTGGCAAAGTTTGGGAGAAAAAAATAATTTAGATGCGGTTGATGTGGTTTTAGGGATTCTTCCTTTGATACTATATTTGCATGATCAAGAATTGAAAAAAAAGTTAAGTTTGCATGAAGCTTGTGTGAATTTATCTAAGGGTGAGTTTACAGAGCAAATGGTGGTGGTGCTAGGATATAGCATTTCTTTGGCATTACAAGAAAAGCTTAGAGCAAGTCGGTTGATTGGCCAAATGGTAGCGAGATTGGAACAAGAATTTGGTGGAGAGTCCGTTTTGGGACAACAGCTTAGTAAAATTCAGCCGGTTTTAGAAAGTAATGGTGGCTTAGAACAGCTTGAACGGGTGGTTAAACAGGATGCTGTTAAAAGTCAAACGATGGTGGGAGGAGAAATTTTAGGACAAATGTTGTCGGTGGCTAGAGCTTTGGATAGTTTTGTGGCCTATTCTGAAGATTTTAGATTATGCGTGATGAGAGCGTTACGAACGGGGAAATCACCGCGACTTTCGGCTTTATTTGCTGGTGCTTTGGCTGGGGCTTATGGGGGTGTTGGTAGTATTCCGGTGGCTTGGAGTGAGGGTTTTTGTGGGTTAGAGTTAGGGTGGGAGGGGATGCCGGTTTCAGAAATGGCTAGGAGACTTTTTGCGGCTTGGTCAGGTGTTTATCAAAATCAAGGGAGTATGATTGAGACGAATCGATTTGGTGCGGTGGCTGCTTCTGAATTGTTGCGCCGACGTTGATTATTTCTGAAGGATAAGGATTTTTGGATGAGGAGAGAGGAAACTATACCTAGATTTTGAAAACTAGAACTAATAAGTAAAAAAATAATGACAAATGACTATGGACTCTAAATTATTGCTTAGGGAACATCCAGGGGTTGATTGTGCTATGACACTGAGGCTTTGTAGGTGTAGTTTTTGGCAGCCTACCGGCCCCCAGAAACAAAGCAGCAAGAGGTTTTTTGGCCTAGTAAAAAGGGGTGCGTTATACTGGGTGCAAGGACGTTGTGTTTCCAAAAGTAAACTTTTAGTAGTTCATAGGAGCGCGGTTAGATGAACGCGCTTGAGCAGGTTACTCTTTTTATTTATAAGTTACGTCGGCAGCAAAGGCATTCCCAGCGCTTGGCTTACCTTCAAAAAGTTAAGACGGGTAAGACAGATGGGGGTGTTCAAAAAGCTGAAGGGCGTAAGGTTTCTGAAAGGAAGGTAGTAAAGGTTGAGCCTTTAAAAAGCCAGTGTTCGCCTCCTCGTTATAGAGCACACCGGCCTTTTTCTTTGGTGTTTGCGGTTGTTTGCTTGACGGGAACCATTGGACACCGGTTTTACAATAAGCCGACACTAGATGTGGGGACAAAAGCGCCTTATACGATTATTGCGCCGATGAATGCTTTGGTGCCGGATAGTAAGACGACTGAGGAAAATCGTAAGGCTGCTAGGTTGGGTTCGGTGCCGGTGTTAAAAATTGATACTGCTGTTGATGAGCAAATTTATGAAGACTTGCTGCGGCTACTGAATGCTGGGAAAAATATTAGGGATCTGTTGAGTGAGTTTCCATTTGTTGAGACTTCGGTTTTATCTAGTTCCACTCAACTTTATTTGCGTTCAGCACGGTCTATGGACTGGCAAGCTGTGCTTATGGTAGTGAATAGTAATGAGCCAGTGGGGCCGGTGCAAAAAAGGGTGAATTCTACTCGAAAAAGCCCAGCAAACCAGGGGATGCCGGTGGAGAGAGATCCTTTATTGGAGACTTTGGCAGCGCTGCGCCGGTTTGGGGAAGGTAGCCAAAAAAAAGCGATCAAGCAAATTACTCCAACGTTAAGTGCTGCTGGATCTCAGGCCATTTTTGAGTTGCAGCAGGTTCGTAAAAAGGTTTCTGGGCAAGAGTTTTTGGCTTTGCTAGAAAAAGTGAGGGAGGTGCGCCGGAGATATTTTTTGGCGTTGGCGGAGCTTGAAGAGCAGGCTGTGGATGGGTTGAAAAATCCTTATGATATTAATTTGCTGGCTTTGTCTGATTCGGAGTGGGAACAAACCAGAAGGGGGATTTATAAGGCGGCTGAGCGAATTCTGGCTTCTGGGGTGGCGCCGGGACTACCGCAGGACATTTTGAGAGCCGGGGTAGTTATGAATTTACGTTCTGAGGTGCCGGATGCGGCTGTGGGAATGGCGGCTGATTTGTTGGGGGCTGTGTTAAGGCCCAATTTGGTGCGGGATCCAGAGCGAACAAGGGCTTTTGCGGAGCGGGCTGCACAGGAAGTTAAAACGGCTATGGTAAGGGTGGAGCGGGGTGAAGTGATTGTGAATGCTGGGGAAACTATTTCTCAGCGAGATTTTGTTTTGTTGGATTATTTTGATAAAAGTCAGCGTCAACCGAATTGGTTAGGGTTGGTTGGTTTTGGGATGCTTGTGGCTGGTGCGGTGGGGGTTTTGTGGTTGGTGGAGCGTCGTTATAGTCCGGGTTTGCGGCGACGGGATCATATTTTGGTTTTGTTGTTGACGCTTTCTTTGCCGGTTTTGGTGGCTTTGCAGATTCCTTATACGAGTTTACCGGCGATTGGGTTGTTGGTGGGGAGTTTTTATGGGTCGGCGGTGGGTGTGACGGTGGTGGGGTTGTTGGCTGGTTTGTTGCCGGTGGGTTTGGAAATTGACGCTGTTTATTTGATTGCTTCGGCGGCGGGGGGGATGGTTGGTGGTTTGATGGCGGGGAGGTTGCGTTCGCGTGAGGAGTTGGCGTTTTTGGGCTGTGGGGTGGCGTTAACTCAGGGGGTTGTTTATTTGGTTGCGATGTTGATTTTAACTCCGACGGTGGGGACGGTTTGGTATGTTTGGCTTAATACGGCTGCTTTGCAGGGTGTGGCGGGGTTGGTTTGGAGTGTGATAGCCCTTGGTTTGAGTGCTTATTTGGAGCATTTGTTTGATTTGGTGACGCCGGTTCGTTTGGCTGAGTTGGCTAATCCTAATCGTCATCTTTTAAAGCGTTTGGCTTCGGAGGCGCCGGGGACGTTTCAACATACTTTATTTGTGGCTACTTTGGCGGAGGCTGCTGCGAAGGAGTTGGGATGTAATGTGGAGTTGGTGCGAACTGGGACTCTTTATCATGATATTGGGAAGATGCACGATCCTTTGGGGTTTATTGAGAATCAAATGGGGGGCCCTAATAAGCATGATTTGATTAATGATCCTTGGAAGAGTGCGGCGATTATTAAAAAGCACGTTTCTGAGGGGTTGGTGATGGCGAAAAAGGGCAGGTTGCCGGCGGCGATTAAGGCTTTTATTCCTGAACATCAAGGGACTATGTTGATTGCTTATTTTTATCATCATGCCCAACAGTTGGCTAAAGAAAATCCAAGTTTAATTGTTAGAGAGGAGGATTTTCGTTATGATGGGCCGGTTCCTCAGTCACGGGAAACTGGGATTTTGATGTTGGCGGATTCTTGTGAGGCGGCGTTGCGAAGTTTGAAGGATGCTTCACCGGAGGAGGCTTTGAATATGGTTAATAAGATTTTAAGGGCTCGTTGGCAAGATAATCAGTTGGTTGATTCGGGTTTGATGAAGGAGGATTTGTTGAAGATTGGGGAGATTTTTGTGGAGGTTTGGTTGCAGGTTAATCATAAGAGAATTGCATACCCGAAGGCTATTTTGTCTGGAAAATAGAAGAAATCTGTCTTTTTGATTATTTCATTTGGTAGAAGAAATATAAAAAATACAGCGTTATTATGAGGATAAAAGAAAAATAAGAAAAGAAAAGGTGTTGTTATGCCGAATTTTTTAATTACTTGGTTGCTGTCTGCGTGTTCTTTGATTTTTACGGCTTATGTTGTGCCGGGAATGCACGTTAGTAGTTTTGGATCTGCTGCTATTGCGGCGGTTGTTTTAGGCTTGGTTAATGCTTTTGTTAGGCCGCTTTTAGTGGTGTTGACGTTGCCGGTAACTTTGGTTACTTTGGGTTTGTTTTTGTTTGTTGTGAATGCAATTTCTCTTCAAATTGTTGGGGCTTTGACTCCGGGTTTTGTTGTGGGTAATATTTTTTCCGCTTTGTTGGGTTCGGTGGTGCTTTCTTTGGTTTCTGGGGCTGTGAATAAGTTTGTACAGCCGGTACCGAATTCTAGTTTAGATAGTCGTGATTTTGATTCTTTGCCAGAGTCTGGTTCTAATTCTCGTTAAGTTGTGTTCATCGTACATTTATCGGGAAATTGTAGCTTTTTAATAAGTTTCTGCTATGGCTATGGTAACAGTGCCGGTTTCTGTAGGATGCCGGTATTTTTGTTTTTGAATTTTTAGGGTTGTGGCTGCAAAGTTTTGATTTTGGGAAGGTAAAATTTGATTAGGTTTTAAGGTTGCGAGTATGGCGGCTGCTTCACAAATGCTTTTTGTTCCCACTGTGGTTTCTGGTATGGTGGAGGGGTTAGGTACAGGGATATTTTTTAGTTGTTCGCTGCTGAAGGTTTTTAGTTGCCATTTATTTTTTTGACACAATTGAAGGATGCTACTTTCGTTTGCTTTGGTGTCAATTGTTGCAATACCAGTTATATTTTTTATTTCTAATTTATGGTTTTTAAAAACTTCTTTTATTGCGGTTTCTAAGAGGTACTCCGAAACTCCACGATTACATCCTATCCCTACCCAAATTTCTAAGGAGTTAATTGTTTTTTGTTGGTTTTTCATAAAAATTGGTTTATTAAAAGCCCAAGAGTTTTTTTAACTTTGGGCTTCTGCTATTTATTTAAGATAGGTAATTAACTTCGGTTTTTATACTTAAAGTATCCGCCTTCTTCCTCTTCTTCTTCCTCCTCATCTTCGTCTTCGTCTTCTTCTTCCTCGTCTTCGTCTTCCTCTTCTTCTTCCTCCTCATCTTCGTCTTCGTCTTCTTCCTCCTCGTCTTCGTCTTCTTCTTCCTCGTCTTCGTCTTCGTCTTCGTCTTCCTCCTCGTCTTCGTCTTCATTTTCTATGTCGAGATAGTTAGAAATAAGAGGAATAATTTCATCTAAAAATGAGCCTTCTTCTTGCCAAACTCCTTCGCTAAAATCGACATCACTAAGGGCTTTAATTGTCCAACAATCACCGCATAATTGAGGGTTTGTCATATAGTCGTAGGGGATGTAACAATAGCCTTCATCTCCCCAGTCTGTTCCCCAAGAATTGCGTACTACAAACATTTTATCTTTGTCGGAATAACCAACACATAACATAGCGTGTCCGCCATCATGGGTTTCTCCGGGGTGGGGTATGGGTACAATGCCTTTATTAGTACCGGCTGTTTCAAAAGAACTGAAAAGCTGTAAGCCAAAAGCAAAGGGGTATCCTTCAGCTAAACAGTGTTTCATGGCGTTTAAATTAATCTCTACTCTTTCGGCTTCTTTTATTAAAAATCTTGCGGCTTCGTCGTAGGCTTCAGTGTGGGGTTCTTCGTGTACCATTTCTGGAGTATAGGGCCAGGTTGGTTCTAAACAAGCTCCCATTTCTTGAAGAATTTTGATACAATTTCGTAAACTTGTTCCGCTGTCTTCTGCGTGTTGTCCGTCGAGATATCGAGCATTGTAATATATAAAAAGTCGGCTAACATCTCCTGTTGTTCCTAATGCACGCATGGCAAGATATTCATAGGCACCGGCCATTGAGTTTGCAGTACAACTACCAATAGCGCCTTGATTTTCAACGGGACTCATATATTCGCGTAAGTCTACACGAGGGGGTAGTTGTTGGTTAGTATATCGACTAGCTGAATATTGTTTATCATTGGCATTTTCTTTGTCAGGAATGTAGCCTCCTACTTTAACTTTTTTGTTTCCGTATTTAAAGAAAGAGACTTTGGGTTCGTAGCGGAAAAATGACATATTTTTTCAGGGGATTTTGTTGTAGTTTTTGGGGAAAGTGCATTCTTTACTTGTGCTTTAAATCTAGCAAACTTTCCCTGATTGTCAATAGTCTAAGAAGATTTAAGATGAAAGGAAAAGGGGCAAAATAAAAGCAATAAAAATTCCTGATAAAACAAGAATTTCTGAAATTAAAAGAAAGGGATTGTTTTTCATTGTTTTACTTCATTTAGCGGTTGTTTTTGATTTATGTAGAGTTTTTGTGGATAATAATAAAAGGTTATAGATGAGGACGATGTAGCCAAGCTTTAATTTTTTTTGTCCAGTGGCGAGGAGAGTCTTTGTCGTGGATTTTTGTTTGAAAAATAGAGAGTAATAGGGGAATTCCTCCAACTTTGCTACTCATTAGTAAGTGGAGGGCAAAACTGGTTACTAAAACGATCCAAGATGTTAAGTGTAAAAGATACCAAGTTTCATTTAAATCACCGTTAGGTAGCCATTTTTCTTGCATCATTCGGCCGGTAATGACAGCAAAAGTGGCCGCAAATAGCATCAAAGTGTTAGTGATACGTTGCAAACTATACCACCAAGAAGGTTTGCCTATTTGGGAAAGGTTTTTAAAAGAGTCTGGTTGAATGAGGCGTTTTTGACCGGCATGGAAACTATAAATTGCAAAAACCGGCAAAATTAAGAGAAAAAATAGCCCAAAAGTCCCATGAATGCCAATAATATTAGAAATTTTTGGTAGGGGAATTTGGAGGAGTCGGCCGTCATAGGTGTTGTACACTATAAATGAGGTAACAATTGCCAGCAACGCTATTAATGCAGTGGCATTGTGAAGAATTCTAAATAACAGTGGTTGGTAAGGTTTGGATGTTTTCATTTTTTACTGCCATCTATATAGAGTGATTTATTAAATAATTTTAACTTGACAGTTGCAGCTTGTGAAGAGAAGATGGAAAAAATGTAAGTAGTAGGTGTGATTTTTACTTATTTTTTTGAAGTTTCAAGTTTGTACTATCAAGGTTCAATTTCTAATAGTCCTGTTTAGAATGTGGGAGAAGTCCTTTAATAATTAGTTGTTTCAGTGAAAACTATTATGAATAAAAACTCTGACCAAAAACCGGCCGGTTTGTCTAAAGGAATTGCAACAGGATTAAAACTTTGGCTTTATTTTTTAATTGGTTTTTTGTTGGTAAGGTATTCAATTCGTTTAAGCATTGTAATGAGTTTATTTGCGGGGATAGCCGGTGGATTAATAAATGAATGGTGGCAAACAGAAGATCCCGAAGCTGATGAAGATATCGAAGTTACACCGCAAAAAAAACTCATAGAAACCGCACAGTTAAGAAGCGAAGAACAGCAAAAAAAACGTCAACGATATAATACAGCAAGAAAAAGTCGGCGGAGTTTCAATAAACCAAATTAAAAACCATGTTAATAAACAAAAAACAATTACTGACTATTTAAAAAGAGCCGGTTCTGCATAATTTTGGCATACTGGTAACTCTATAATAAACTGTGTCCCCTCTCCTAATTTGGAAATACATTTCAGGACACCTTTATGTTTATCTACTACAATTTGATAGCTAATTGATAAACCTAAGCCGGTACCTGAACCCACAGGCTTTGTAGTAAAAAATGGATCGAAAATCCGAGATACTACCTCATCACTCATACCACAGCCGTTATCAGAGATACAAATTTTTACCTGATTGGAATCAATCATATTAGTGGTAATGTTAATAACAGGAATAGCTTTCGCCATTGAACTATTTTTGTCTGTAAATTTTTCACTACTGTGTATTTCTAAAGCATCAATTGCATTAGCAAGAATATTCATAAAAACTTGATTAAGCTGGCCGGCAAAACATTCAACACTTGGTAAATCTCGATAGTTTTTTATAACTTGAATTTCTGGATTATTGCCTTTAGGTTTCAAGCGATTTTGTAAAATCAACAAAGTGCTATCAATTCCTTCGTGAAGATTAACAGCTTTCATTTGGGCCTCATCTAACCGAGAAAAATTACGCAAAGAAAGAACAATTTGGCGAATTCGATCAGCCCCCAATTTCAAAGAACCTAAAAGTTTGGGTAAATCTTGTTTCAAAAATTCTAAATCAATAGCTTCTATTTCTTCAACTATAGATGGAGTTGGAGAATATTCTTCTTGATAAAGTTCTACTAAATTTAATAAATCTTGAATATATTGCATAGCCGGATCAACATTACCATAAATAAAACTCACTGGGTTATTAATTTCGTGAGCAATTCCTGCCACCATTTGCCCCAAACTAGACATTTTTTCTGTTTGAATTAACTGCGCCTGAGTTTGTTGCAAAGCCTTCATAGCTTCTTGTAATTGTTTTGCTTGTTCCTTGGCCGCGCGGGCAGCTTCTGTGGCATGATTATAGAGTTCGGCTTGACTAATTGCGATAGAAAGTTGGTCACTAATAGAACGCAATAAAGCTATTTCTGTCTCGCGCCAAGGTCTTGCAGAACTGTGGCTACCACAACTGAGTAAACCAATTTCACCACTCTTAGTTTGAAGTGGTAATATAAGGATAGAATGGTAGCCCCAAACCGACCCAATAATTTCTAAATTTGAGTCTGAAATTTTACTTAAATCATCAATACGAATCATCTCAAGCTTTAATAATTTATCACTCAAAAAGCTTTCCTTTTCAACTAAATAATGACCAAGATAACTCGGTAAAATAGGATTGCGTGCTTCGTGAGCAACTTCCCAATAAGGAGAAGCAGCGACAATAGATGTAGATGGTTCAGAAATAACAGAAATACCATTTATTGAGTTAGTAGATTGAACACCTATGCTGTAGGGACGATACCAACAAAATAAGCAACGATCAATTTGTAATAAATTACGAATTGATCGCACAGCAGTATCAAGAATTGTGTTTAATTCAAGAGAGTTACGAATTTGACCGGCCAGTTTATTAATAACAGCTTCCCGTTTAGCCAAATTTCTAAATCTTGCTTCTGAAGATTTTACAAGTGCTTCAGCAGCTTTGCGACTGGTAATGTCGGAAGCAATACCATCCATGCGAATTGGTTTACCATCTTTATCGCACACAAGACGCGATTGAGACCCCAACCAACGTATCTCTGAATCTCCACGCATAATCCGATATTCAAACTCAACAAAGCCATTTTTTAACAGTTTTTGAGTAGCTTTTTCGACATAGGCGCGATCTTCGGGATGAATGAAATTTGACCAAAGTTTAGGGTCATTAAAAAAATCTGAAATCGCACAACCATAAATTTTTTCAACAGCAGGACTTAGGTAAAGCACCTCAAAAGTTACTGCATCAATAGACCAAACAACATCATCAATGGAGTTAAGAATGCTGTTAAGTCTTTCTTCACTTTGGCGCAAGGCTTCTGTTACAACTTGACGTTCCGCGATTTCTTTTTTTAATCGTTTGTTGGTTTGTTTAATAGCTTTTGTTCGGTCTTGAACTCGTAATTCTAAATCTTCATTAATTTTTTGTAAGGCTTGTTCTGCATTTTTTCGTTCAGTAATATCAGTAGCTATACCATCAATCCTTACAGGTGTACCATCCAAAGCATAAATTAATTTACCTCGGTCTTGAAGCCACCTAATTTCTCCGTTTGGTCGAATAATTCGATATTCCATTTCTAGGCTACCAGTTTCTAACACTGTTTTGCAGGTTTGCTGAAATTTTTCTATATCTTCTGGATGAATAATTTCTAACCACAATTTGGCATTATTAAAAAAGTCAGAAACTGGCCTACCATAAACTTTTTCTGTGGCTGAATTTAAGTACAATACTTTGCGAGTTTTAGGTTCCACTGACCAAACAACATCCGTCAGAGATTTTAAAATGCTTTCAAGTTTTTCTTCAGATTCTCGCAAGGCTTGTTCAATCCGTTTTCTTTCGGTAATATCAGTAGTAATAATAGTGATAGCGCTAACTTCTCCGTTTTTGAAAATAGGGCCAATACGGTTAGCGTACCAAGTAGCAGTACCATCTAATTTAAAACCGCTAACTTCGTTGTATTGGGGTTCGCCGGTAGCAAACACAAGCTGGATAGATTCTTGTAACTGTTGCCGATCTTCCAATTTTACCCAATCGTAAATACTGGTACCAATAAGTTGTTTATTGCCTAACTCTGGCACCTCTCGATTAATAAATTGAATCAGACCATTTTTGTCAGATGTTAATATAATGTCTGGAGCATTTTCCACCAAAGAACGCCATTTTGCCTCCGATTCTTGCATCGCTGTTTCAGCTTTTTTACGGTCGCTTATATCTTGCGCTAAGCAAACAAATCCTTCGACGTTTCCTTGCTGATCTCGAATAACTGAAGCTGAAAAATAAACAGGAATTTCTCGGTTATTTTTTGCAAGCAAAATTGTTTCTTTTCTCCCCAAAAAACTGTTATTTTGGGTAAATTCATCATTCTCTAAATCTTTGAGAAATTGGTCATCTCCAAATAAAGTATTTACAGATTTTCCTAATAACTCATCTTCTCTATCATAACCAAGCATTAAAAAAGTTGCTAAATTAAAAGTTTTAATTGTTTTATCAGGATTGAGAATTATTAAAGCATCAATCATTGAGCGCAAAATATTATCAAGATAAAATTGAGAAACTATTTTTTTTGATAAAACATCTCCCATTTGATTAAAAGCATCAGCTATAATTTGTATTTCATTTTTTCCTTCTTCTAAGTTTAGTTTTACCTCTAAATTTTTTTCTTTAAAATTGACTATTGATTGTTTTATTTTGCGTAGGGGATTAACCATTTTTATCGAGAAAAACAGAATAGCAGCCCCACACATCGCTGGCAAAATAATAAGACAAATAGAATTGATTAAAATAGTTTGATATACTTTATCTTTAAAGGCTTTTTCTTGTTGATCTAAAGCCCTTAGTTCTTCTATAATTTCTTTTTCTATTATTTCTAATAATTGTGATTCTGCTAGTTGTAATTCTTCTTTAGTTACAACAAACTTTTTATTTTTTGTTTGGATATTTTTGGAGGTAATTAATTTTTCAACTAAATTATAAAAGTTTTTTCTTGCTAATTCTAATTCTTCAATGTTTTCTATTTCCTCGGTACTTACCGCCAATTTTTCTAGGTTTTTTATAGAAAATTCTAAGCTTTTATTATACTTTTTCAAATTTTCAATATCTCGATAAAAAAAATCTTGATTATTTAAAGAAGTCGTTGCTAACCCAAACTTAAATAAACTATACCGGTAAGCCTCTGTAGAAAGTTGAACAGAAGTGGCTTTAATATTCTCTAAAGCTACAATTTTAGGTATATTGCGCCTAGATATATCAGTTAACTTTTGCGTATCACTAAAGTTATTACTTATATTGGCAGCACTAATAATTACCCCAAAAAAACCCAAACTACCAAAAGTTAAAAACAATTTATTTTGAAGTTTCATATGTTTTAAATAAATAAAAAGATATCAAGAATAAAGAAATAAAAAACACCCTAATTTGTAGAAAACATCCACAAAAAATTAGTTACATAAAACCGCTTAACTGTGTGACAAAATGCCATTCTCTACAATCAAAATTGAACGTTTAGCTGCATTACCACTATAATAGCATTGATAAAATCAAGGAATTTTAAAGGGCCTTCAGCCAACTTAGTGCAAAATTCCATTGTGCTAACCTATTTGCAAATAGTTCCCCCTTAGAGTGCCAAACTAACAAATGTTTCTGTTTCTGTCGAAACTCCTGCCAATCTTTATTTACCCCCTGGGGTTTGCTTGTTTACTACTGTTATTTGCATTCATCACCTTTTGGAAAAAACCCCGTCTTGCCGCCATCTCCATTGCCTTATCCCTCACTATATTACTCCTGACGAGTAACAGATGGGTTTCTTTGGGTTTAGTACGTTCTTTGGAATGGCAAAACCTCCCCAAAACAGAACTTCCCCAAGCAGATGCTATCGTTGTTTTAGGTGGTGCTGTTAAGCCTGCCATCTATCCCCGCCCTTGGGTAGATGTTTCCGAAGCCGGTGATCGCATACTTTGGGGTGCCCAACTTTATAAACAAGGCAAAGCACCATTTTTAATTCTCAGCGGTGGTAGAATTGATTGGAAAGGCGGCGGGCCACCCGAATCACAAGACATGGCAGAAATTGCAAAAGCAATGGGCGTTCCTTCCTCAGTAATCTTACAAGATAAAACCTCTCTCAACACCTACGAAAATGCAGTCAATGTCCGCAAAATTCTTGACTCAAATGGCATTCGACGACGCGTTTTACTCGTAACTTCTGCAATTCATACCCCCCGTTCTTTATTAATATTTAAACGTCAAGGCATAGAAGCCATAGCAGCCCCTACAGATTTTATTGTCAGCCAACAAGACATCCAAGAATTACAAAATACAGTCGAATCAACCATACTCAATCTTCTTCCAGATCCGGAAAATCTCAACTACACAACCAAAGCTTTAAAAGAATACTTAGGAATGCTAATTTATCGTTTAAAAGGATGGATTTAGATTTGAATAAATCCAGCATTTATAATAAACAAATCTCTAGCAAATAGCTTAAAAATGACGTTTTAAAAAACTTGTAATCTAGTTTTCATTAAAAAACTTCCTCTCCAACCTAGACAGAGATTTGAAGTAATCAATATCTACTTATGTACTTTTGTCAAATTGACCGGCCCACAGTGGAGGCTTTTGAAAAACCTAGTTAAAATTAAAGAGAAAAGCCAACCCCACCGGCCCAAACCAACCATATAAACTCATGTCATTTAAAGAATTTCGCTCAATTCTTCCTGCCCCACAACCAGAAATAGAAACCCTAGAAGCCCATCAAATTGCCAGAAATTTTTATAGAGAAGTAGAACATCGGCAAGACTTTCAAAAATACTGTCAATGGTATTATGAAACCGCTCAACTTCATCAACAAGAACTGCAAAAAATGCGAAACGACATCAACATTTTTGGCTGGTTTATACGCAGACGAAAATAGGGAACTGGTGATTGGTAATTGGCAATAAATTAATAATTTCCAATAACCAATAACCAACCTAAAAATAAATCAAAAACCACCCATTAAATTAGCTCTAGCTCTGATTCTTTCAAATGAGCTTTAAACTTCTTGTTAAATTGAACAAGAACCGGCAAATTAGCACTAACAGGCCGGCCTTCCCATTCTTTAACAATCTTCGCAACATCACCTTCTTGACCCTTCATATCAAAAGGTTGATTACGATGTTCAGGATGGTGGTAAACAATAACAGACTCTTTAACCCGAACGCGAGAACCAATGTTCATAACTAAAGACCTAAATTTCCCCTCTCTAAAAACCATAAAAACCATCAATGTAAAGCCTTAAAGCAAAACACGACAGTTTTTCTATCATCTCACATTGCAAGCCTTAAAAAACCCAACCATCCCCTACAAGCCAAGAGCAATTAAGTTTTCCTCAGCCTTTATCGCCCCCTAAGACTATTGACTTTGAGAAGGAAAAACGCTATCCCTAAACCTTTCAAACCCTTCAGGGTTCAACTTAGACCATGTAAACAAACCAACCAAACTACCCACCACCAAAATAGCCAAAACCCCCAAAAATCCAACTTTTTGCTTACTTGCAGTTGGAACAACCACCGGCACCGGCTCAGTATTCGTCGCCTCCGCATCCAGCAAAGCACGAGAAGCCTCAGAAAACTCCGACTCCAACTCACTCTCCTGAGAAGCAACCGAAGAAACCGGCTCAAAAAGCGTCAAAGGTTCAGGAGAAAGCCGACACTGAACCATCACCACAGAAGTATTATCATGACCATTTCTTTCATTGGCCAAATCAATAAGCCACTGTACCGCAGCCTCAAGAGACATCTCCCCCTTTAAAGTCGCCGGCGCATAATCAGCCCAAAACAACTCCACCAAATCATTATCACTTAGCCCATCCGAACACAAAAGCAGCAAACCATCCTCTTCTAAAATAAACCTCTGCACATTCGGTCGCAAAAACTCCCCATCTCGCGTTCCCAAAGCTTGAGTCAACGCCCCAGCATCACCCCGTTCTAGCGCTTCTCGATACAAACACCGGCCAAAACGCACCTCTCGCGCCGCCACATCATCATCAACCGTTAACCGCTGACAATACTCACTCGTGATCCAATAAGCACGACTATCACCAACATGAGCCAAATACAACTCATGGCCATTACCATACTCTGTCCCCCCATCACTCCTCACCCGTTGCGGCAACTGCAAAGCCATCACCAAAGTAGTCCCCATCCGCTGCCGCGAAGAACGACCCTGATTATCATTTTGTGCCGCAATCGTATTATTAATAACCCTAATACTTTCTTCAAGTTGTTGAGACCAAAGTTCCGGCGAAGTAATTTCCGTTGCCTCCGCCGCTTCGCTAAGCAAACTTTGAATCAAAGGCTTAAGAGACTGAACCGCAGACTGACTCGCAACTTCCCCCCCATCGTGTCCCCCCACACCATCACAAACCACAGAAAAATAAGGAATCAAACGATTGTGGGGTTCTTTCGTCCGTTGTTTCAAATCAGCCTCAGTCGGATAACAAGTATCCTCATTATGATCCCGCACCGTACCCGTATCCGTTGCACCGGCCACCCGCAACCGCAAAGGCAACTGAGCCGAACACTGCAACAATAACCTATTAAGTTGCCCAGAAATCTCTTCTAAACTTGCTTTATTTGCGCTTAATTGCACACAAATTTCTTTAAGTGGTTCAGCAATTGTCGGGTGTGCTTCCGATAACCAATTCATCCAGCACTCACCCAAATCTTTCAGACTTCTTTGAGGATCACTTTTTTTCTCATCTGTCGCTTCATCACTATACAATTCCAACAACCAAATTCGCCATCCTTCCACCCGGATATTCTCTGGAACAATCAAACTACCAGCCACCCCTTGTTCCGAGAAAGGTTCCCAAAGTTGCAACATTTGCCACAACCAATAAACCTGACGTACCGCCGATGAAATAGGCCACGCCTCACTTAAAGAAGGATAGAGATTACCAACCGGATCAACCGGCACATTTTCTAACAGCATAACCTCCCCCTCTTGCCCTTCCTCTAAAAGCGACACAAACCCATAAATTTCTGGAATATGCAGCCGGTAAGGATACAAAAATAAATAAGGATTAATACCTTCTGGCAACTCTTGGGGAAAATACGGCTGATGGGACGGTTGGGTATCCAGCCAAATTTGCGGTGCCACAACTGTATAACGTTCTGCTATTACCTTATCTGGTTCAAAACTCAGCCCCCCCTGGCCCACAGCCCACAAATGTCGATATACCAAAGGAGTATTACAACAAGCACAAACTTGACCGCCCAAAACGTTGCGGGGGTTACTACAGGCCGAGTTGACGCAGTAAATGGATGGCTCAAAGCTGCTCATGCGAGGAAATAAGTTTCTTAAGGAACAATTTATAAATGTCAGTTCAGAAAAATATGGCTTAACTGCAACCTAACGTACATAGATGCTCGGTTCGTTCGATTTAGTTTATTTTTTAGTAGATTTTTGCGTTAACCTTGCATTTAATTTCTCCTAAAAATACTTAATTAAAGTATCTAATCATTAAGCTTTAGTTAGTATAACCCCAAGGGGAATATTTACAATCTAAAATTTAAAACAACAACTCTCAGCCTTCGATAGCAGCACCCCTGGCTGTTGTGAAAGAAAAAAAATGTGCATCAACTTCTCTTGACGGAGTTGTGGGACAAACAAAAATCCCAAAAATAGGACAAATAAACCAAAAATAGATAACTTTTTCCTTCACCAGAGAAAATTATCTCATTCTCAGCGGATTTTGAACTATCGCCCGTGAGGTTAACTACAGATACACAACCAATCCTACTAGAGCCAATTGCAGCCGTTTGATAACAATAAACTAAATTAAAGGTCGATTCTATCAAAATGCTACTAAGTCTAAGGACAATTTCGTGGCTAACAAAAACCTATTCCCCAACCCTTGCTGTCGCCGGTGGCCAGCTTAACATAACTCCCAGTTTAATCTGGTTGATTGCCGGTTCGGTGCTGTGTTTATTAGAACTCTCTCTACCCACAGCTTTTACCGCTTTTACAATGGGTCTAGCAGCTATAATTGTTGCTGTGTTTGCTTGGTATTTTCCTGCTCAGGTTGGGTTACAAATATTTTTGTGGATGGTATTAGCTACCGGCGGCATTGTAGCCACAAGAAGGTTACTACCAAAAACCAAAACTTCCATACTTTCGGCCCCAAAACAAGCAGAAACACTCACAGAAATTTTACCAGGCAAAGCCGGTCGGGTCATCTATGAAAGCAACTCTTGGAGAGCCCTTTGTGAAGATGAAACAATTACTATTGCAGCCCATCAAAAAGTTTACGTTGTCCGCAGAGAAGGCACAACTTTAATCGTTGTTCCTGAATACTTTATCATTGGAGAATAGGGCTATATTTCCGAGAGAATTTTCAATCAAAATTAGCATCAATAAAATTGCTAAAATTGGAAAAAAACAACTTTTAGGAGACTTTTCAAAATGGAAGGATTTTTTTTATTAGTTTTTTTAGCCTTGGGTGGTTCAGCCCTTGCCGGCTCAGTAAAAATCATCAATCAAGGTAACGAAGCCCTCGTCGAAACATTAGGAAGATACAATGGCAAAAAATTAGAACCAGGGCTAAATATTGTCACACCATTTTTAGACCGGCTCGTTTATCAAGCCACCGTCCGCGAGCAAGTATTAGACATCCCCCCTCAACAATGTATCACCCGCGACAACGTTTCCATTACCGTTGATGCCGTCTTTTATTGGCGGATAATTGACCTCGAAAAAGCCTACTACAAAGTTCAAAATCTCCAACTGGCAATGGAAAGTATGGTGCGAACCCAAATTCGGGCCGAAATAGGTCAAATGGAACTAGACGAAACATTTACCGCTCGCTCACAAATTAATGAAATCTTATTAAGAGATTTAGATATCGCCACAGATCCTTGGGGAGTCAAAGTTACCAGAGTAGAATTACGAGACATTATCCCCTCCAAAGCCGTCCAAGATTCAATGGAATTACAAATGGCTTCGGAACGGAAAAAACGAGCAGCAATTTTAGCTTCTGAAGGCGAAAGAGATGCAGCAATAAATACAGCAAAAGGCAAAGCAGAAGCTCAACTTTTAGACGCAGAAGCTATGAAAAAAACCGCAATTTTACAAGCAGAAGCCCAACAGCAAGCTATTGTATTAAAAGCCCAAGCCGAACGTCAACAACAAGTATTAAAAGCTCAAGCCACTTCCGAAGCCCTACAAATTATTGCTAAAACTCTTAAAACTGACCCCTCAGCACGAGAAGCTTTGCAGTTTTTATTGGCACAAAGTTATTTAGAAATGGGTGTAAAAATTGGCAGCAGCGATAGTAGCAAAGTAATGTTTATGGATCCCCGTAGTATTCCTGCAACCTTTGAAGGCATACGCTCCATAGTAGAAGAACCAAAACCTAATAGCAACAACGTCTTTTAGGAATTAACCAATGTAGGGGCCGCTGACTTGATACCGGCCCCCAAAACCACCAACCGGCCCTTTATCTGCTTAACATTCCGAGCCAGCTAATTGAGCAGCCTGACAATCTGGGCAAAGTCCAAAAAATTCCAGAGTGTGATAAAAAACTTTAAACTGATGTGACTCTTGTAATTGAATTTCCAGTTGGTGAACAGGACACTCGGCAATAGGAATAGACACCCGACAAACAAGACAAGTCAAGTGGTGTTGATCTTGATGTAGAGTGCTGTAAAGCGATTCACCATTGGCAAGGGTTCGCACCTGCACAACACCCTCAAGCTTTAAAGAATCTAAAGCCCGGTAGACTGTAGCAAGTCCGATAGTTTGGTTGCGCTTCCGCAGTTCTAAATAGATATCTTGGGCAGAAATAGCATCAGTTTGGCTTTTAAGAAGATCAATAATTCGCTCTTGACTGCGGGTGCGTGAAGCTTTCATGGTTGCTAGGTGTTTAATCGGTTTGGGACGAGTTTTTGTGATTTTAGCGCCGTTTTTGCCAAGCTTGGCTGTATGGCTGTAAATTTAAGGCCGTTTCGAGAATTTTGGTAAAACCAATGTAACCTAGAGTTTTAAAATAAAAAGGTTGCCTCAGAATTTTTGATTGAACTTAGGGTTTTGTTGTGTCGCAAAAATTTCACGCTCAAATCTATGTTACTTTGCGCCCTTCGGTATTAGATCCGGCTGGGGTGGCTGTGCAGTCTGGTTTGTCTCATTTAGGTTATGAAAATGTAGACCAGGTGAGAATTGGTAAGTATGTCGAGTTGACTATCACCGCTGCTAGTGAGGATGAGGCAAAAGTTTCTTTAGATCGCATCTGTGATCAACTTTTGGCTAACCCAGTGATTGAAAATTATCGTTTTGAGTTAAAGACGGTTTCGGGGGCGGGGGTTTGAAATGTAGGGGCTGGTGAAAAGCTCTACTCCTTTGTGGAGTATTGCCAAACTGCCAGAATTTTAATCTAAATGTCGTGTTGCTATAGGCGTTGAATTATGAAAGTAGGGGTTGTGGTTTTTCCTGGTTCAAATTGTGACCGGGATGTGGTTTGGGTGAGTTCTGGTTTGCTTGGTTGTCAAACGCGGATGGTTTGGCATGAGGAAACGGATATTTCTGATATTGATGTGGTGGTAATTCCGGGGGGGTTTAGTTATGGGGATTATTTACGCTGCGGCGCGATTGCTCGCTTTTCGCCGGTGATGCGGGAGGTGGTAAAACACGCTGAGCAGGGTAAGTTTGTTTTAGGAATTTGTAATGGGTTTCAAGTGTTAACGGAGGCCGGTTTGCTTCCTGGTGCCCTAACAAGAAATCGAGATTTACATTTTATTTGTGATCGAGTGCCTTTGAAGGTAGAGCGATCTGATTTACCTTGGACTTGTGAATATGAGGCCGGTGGGGTTATTACGTTGCCGGTGGCGCATGGTGAGGGTCGTTATTATGCGGATGCGGAAACTCTGGCTGAGTTGGAAAATAATGGTCAGGTTTTGTTTCGTTATTGCGGGCCGGCCGGTGAGGTGAATGAGGCAAATAATTGCAATGGTTCGTTAAATAATATTGCGGGTATTTGCAATAAACAAGGAAATGTGCTAGGGATGATGCCTCACCCGGAGAGAGCATCAGATCCGGCATTGGGAAATACTGATGGGATGGGTTTGTTTAAGGGGTTGTTGGCGCGGGTTAAAGCTGGGGAGAAAGTGCCGGTTTTATAATTAATCCTCCCATATTTGAAAAACCTATTCTCTTGTCGAGAATGGGTTTTTATTCGGCTTTTTAAAAAGTTTGACAGGCTGTCTTTTGACATTTTTCTTAACAGTGAGTTAGATTTTGAGGGCTAAAACTCATAACAAAAAGCATTGCTATGAAAGAACTTCCCAATGCTTTAAATAAATCCTTAACTGCCGAAGATCAAAAAAATCGGTTTTACCGCACTGTTTGGAGATGGCATTTCTGGGCCGGTTTATATGTGATACCTTTCATGTTGGTATTAGCCACAACCGGCATCATATATCTTTTCAAACCCCAGCTTGATTATCTAATGTACCCTCATCAGATGTTCGTTCAACCGACATCTGTGATGATGCCTTACAGCGAACAACTCTCAGCCGTTCAAAAAACTTATCCTGATGCAACCATATCAAAATTTACACCGAATCCGGCACCAAATCGCAGTGCAGAAGTAACCTTTACAACCGCTGAAGCACGCAACTTAACAGCCTTTGTAAATCCCTACACCGGCCAAGTTTTGGGAGAACGGGATGAAGACAACAACCTTCAAAGTATTGTCCGCAAAATTCACGGCGAACTAATGCTTGGCAAAATTGGTGATTACTTAGTAGAAATGGCAGCTTGTTGGGGATTAGTATTACTAATTACCGGCTTATATTTATGGATGCCGCGCCATAAATTTACAATTTGGGGAACACTAATTCCGCGTTTATCAAGCAAAAATCCGCGAATTTTTTGGCGAGATTTGCACGCAGTTCCCGGTTTTTATGGGCTATTATTAATAGCTTTTCTCATCCTTACCGGACTACCTTGGTCTGGTTTTTGGGGAGAAACATTTGCTCGTGTGTGGAGTCAATTCCCTGCTCAAATGTCAGCCGAAGTTCCTAAATCAACCGTGCTGACAGGTTCCCTCAATAAAAACACAGATCATACCGTACCTTGGGCAGTAGAAAAATTACCCATACCGCAATCTGTAGCTACCAACCAAAATCATAGAGGACATAACGATAGCAATTCTACAAATTCTCAAAACGTTAAATCTTTAGAGATGCCGGTTAATTTAAACTCTGTTGTTGAGTTGGCAATTCTTAAAGGTGCGCCGGCTGGATTTAGTGTTAGCTTTCCCCAGGGAGAAACCGGCGTATATACCATCTCATCATTTCCTGATAATCCAACACAAGAAACAACCCTACATATCGATCAATACACCGGCAAAGTCCTCGCTGATGTGCGCTGGAAAGATTACGGTTTAGTGCCCAAAGCCGTAGAAATGGGGATAGCAATTCATCAAGGTAAATTGTTTGGGTTAGCCAATCAACTACTAATGCTATTTGCCTGTTTGGTGGTGATTGTTTTGTGTATCAGTGGAGTCGTAATGTGGTGGTTACGCCGGCCAAAAGAAGGCAGTTTTATTGGTGCGCCCGCTTTACCTCCCCACGTTCAACAGTGGAAAATTCCCCTTGCAATTGTAGCAATTTTAGGCATTGCTTTTCCTCTGGTTGGACTTTCACTGGTAACTGTACTATTGCTCGATTATTTCGTATTGTCTCGAATTCCAATACTTAAGCGAATTTTCAGTTAAAACCTACGATATTCAAGCGAACAAAATCCTAAAATCATACCCTGCACCAAAACCAAAAAATGATAAAAACCCTCTGTGTCCTCTGTGCCTACCTCCGTGACCTCTGTGTGATAAAAAAATTAAGGCCGGTCTTCACAAAAGAAGCCGGCCCAAAATATTAAACATGAGTTAAAAAGCTACTTTTCAACTAATTTGACCTTAGTAGCCAAACCCAAGAATTGTAAAAATTGAATTGTCATCCAAGTCATATCAATTTCCCACCACTGCATACCGTGACGGGCAGAATATTGAAAAGCATGGTGATTATTGTGCCAACCTTCACCGTAAGTCACCAAAGCAACCCACCAGCAATTAGTAGACTTATCATCAGACTCGTAAGTACGATAACCAAACTTATGAGTAGCGCTATTGACAAACCAAGTGCAGTGGAACACAGCAACTAAACGGACAAAAACACCCCAAACAACAAAAGACCAACCCAAACCAGGCTGGTAAGCTTCACCTAAGAAGTAAATACCAACCCCTAAAAGAACCTGAAGCGGGAAAAAGTATTTATCTAAAAACTTATAAACCGGATCATCAGCAATATCTTTTGTGAAACGAGGCACATCTAAATCTGCCGGTAAATGATAGAACCAGCAACCAACATGACTCCACCAAAAACCTTGATTAGAATCATGGGGATCTTGAGGTTTATCAGAATGTAAATGATGAATACGGTGCAAACCTACCCAATCAATCACACCACCTTGACAAGTCAAAGCCCCGCAAAAAATTAGAAAATATTCCAACCATTTTGGAGTTTGAAAACTGCGGTGAGTGACAAGGCGGTGGTATCCCAGAGTAATTCCTAGACCCCCCGTAACCCAGTGAAGGAAAACAGCAAGGCCAACTGCTGCCCAGCTAAAATTGCTGGGAAGAAACGCCAAACAAGCAGCAGCGTGAACCACCACCATAAAAATGATAACGTCCCACTTGAAGCGGCGAGGCGTTTGATCTAAAGTTTCTGGTTGATTTGAAGATGCTATTGTCATCGAGCTTTTTTGTTGAAACGACCTGACCCAATCTGCGCCATAATAAACTCCGCACACACGACACGGCAGTAAAAGCAATGAACAGCGAACAATCGCTGCTTGAAGCAGAACAGGCACTATCCCCTATCTTTGCTGGAATTGATGCTCTGGTCAAGAAAAATCTCCATAGAGTTTTAGAAGCATTTCAGAACCATCGCGTAGGAGTTCATCACTTTGCCGGTGTTAGCGGCTATGGGCACGACGACTTGGGGCGTCAAACCCTTGATCAAGTGTTTGCAGAGATAATGGGTGCGCCATCAGCCGCCGTGCGAATACAATTTGTATCCGGTACCCATGCGATTACTTGTGCCTTATTTGGGGTTCTGCGTCCGGGCGATGAAATGTTAGCTGTAGCGGGTGCCCCTTACGACACCCTCGAAGAAGTAATTGGCCTGCGGGGAACTGGCCAAGGGTCACTAAAAGACTTTGGCATAGATTACCGGCAACTCGAACTCACGCCCTTTGGCACAATCGATTGGCAAAAACTTTCCTCAGCCATCACTTCACGCACCCGCTTAGTCCTAATTCAGCGTTCTTGCGGATACTCTTGGCGAGATTCTCTCAGTATAGCGGATATCGAAAAAATTGTTTTAAGCGTCAAAAAACAAAATCCTGAGACTGTTTGTTTTGTGGATAATTGCTATGGAGAATTCATTGAAGACCGGGAACCGCCAGCGGTGGGGGCTGATTTAATTGCTGGTTCGCTGATCAAAAACCCTGGTGGTACTATTGTGGCCGGTGGCGGGTATATTGCAGGTAGAGAAGACCTTGTAGAAGCAGCTACTTGCCGGTTGACTGCGCCTGGGATTGGTAGTAGTGGTGGAGCAAGCTTTGACCAAAACCGGCTTTTATTCCAAGGTTTATTTTTAGCCCCCCAAATGGTAGGAGAAGCCATCAAAGGTAATCATCTGGTGGCCTATGTGTTTGATAAACTCGGATATCCGGTAAATCCCGCGCCAATGGCTAAGCGTCGAGATGTCATCCAAGCTGTGAAACTTGGTTCCCCAGAAAAACTAATTGCCTTTTGTCGAGCAATTCAGAAATATTCTCCCATTGGTTCCTATCTTGACCCCATACCGGCCCCAATGCCTGGATATGAAAGTGAATTAGTCATGGCCGGTGGTACCTTTATTGATGGAAGCACCTCAGAATTTTCTGCTGATGGGCCATTGCGAGAGCCCTATATAGTTTTTTGTCAAGGCGGAACCCATTGGACTCATGTAGCCCTTGCCTTAGAAGCAGCTATCAAAGAAATAGGGCCGGCCTAATTGCAAAAGACAAAGATAAATGTCAAAGGATAAAAAACCAAGAACGCTGATAAACTTTGGAATGGAGAATTTGATGTTGTGGAGTTGGAATGGAAATCGGTCAAAAAGTAAAAGTGGTGCGCCTCAGAGACCGGGTGCCGGCAAAAACGGTCAATAAGATCAAACAAAATCCTGTCGGTACCATCCAAGATTTTAAAATGGTCGATGGCCAAGGTATCGGAGTGTTTGTTCGCTTTGATGAAAGCTTTACGACCTGGTTCTTTGAAGACGAACTTGAGCAGGCTGAATAACAAGGTGGAGACGTGATTTTTCGCGTCTCTATTTCCCCAAATACAACAATTTAACCAATCGACCCACTACGTCAGACTGCAAGCAAGCCAGCTTGCAAAAATGATATTTTGTATTGGCTTCCTTCGCCTTCGGGTAAAAGGCGAAAAAGGCGCTTGTTTATAAAAATCTCTTTACAATTAAACGGAAAACAACAATGGCGCGGATACTAACATTTTTGGGCAAAGGTGGCACCGGTCGTAGCACTATTGCTATTGCAGCAGCTAAGCAATTTGCAGCAAAAGGCTCACGGGTGCTATTTGCTAGTTCTGACTGTAGTCCAGCCCTTAGCATCGAATTGGGCTCACCTGTAGGCCCGGAACCTGAACTTATTGCTTCTAATCTCCACGCCGTCCAGTTGGTTATTTCTACTTTGCTAGAGCAAGGTTGGGAAGAAATCAAAAAGCTAGAAGCTAAATATATCCGCACTCCTTTTTTAAAAGCTGTGTATGGTCAAGAGTTGGGTGTGGTGCCGGGGATGGAAGGTGCTTTGACCCTTAATGCTCTGCGTAATTACGACAAAAGTGGCGATTATGATGTGATTATTTACGATGGCACCGGCGATCAAAATACCCTACGGATGATTGGGGCACCGGAAATTGGCGGTTGGTATTTACGTCGGTTTCGTCAAGTTTTAGCTGATTCTGATGTGGGCAAAACTTTGAGCCCGTTTGTCCAACCTGTCACTAGTGCGGTGTTAAATGTGGATTGGTCGGGGGATAATTTTGGCCAACCACCCCAAGAAATAACAGAAATTATGGATAAGTGGCGTGAAACAATGGCGGATCCTAACCGTGTTGTTGCTTATCTTGTCACTACCGGCAACCCCGCTGCTATAGCTACTGCTCGCTATTTGTGGGGAAGTGCTCAACAGGTTGGTTTACTTGTGGGTGGATTGATTCTTAATGAAGCTTTAGTGGTAGATACTTTTGCTGCTGAATTAGCTCCAAATTTACAAGAACTCTATGCTACTTACCAACGCGAAGCTAATATCAATGAAAAAGTTAGCACTGAGTTTGCTCCTTTGCCTGTGACGACTCTGCCTTGGCGGACTGGGAATGATTGGGAACCTTTAATTAAAGCTTTGCCCGATTTTAGTAAGCCGGTATCGGTTCCTAAACCTATCACTATTAATGTGTCAGAGCGGTCTGTGAGTTTGTTTTTGCCTGGTTTTGACAAAAAACAAGTCAAGCTGACTCAATACGGCCCAGAGGTGACTATAGAGGCTGGTGATCAACGTCGGAATATCTTTTTGCCTACGGAGTTAAGGGGTCGGCCGGTCAAAGGTGCAAAATTTCAAAACCAATACCTAATAATTTCTTTTGGGTAAAAACTAATAAGTAGGTGGGTAAAAAATACCCATTTTATACAAAACAAAAAACCCTGTGTGCCTTTCTACGGTTAAATAAAAAACCGAAAAGAGTCTAATTAACCATTACCAAATCTATGACCAAACCATCAGAAAATCCAAACTTACAAGGCATAACTGAAACAGATCAAGACCGCAGCGCAAAAACTAGACAATTATTAGGAATGAAAGGTGCGGCCGGCGGAGAAACAAACATCTGGAAAATTCGCCTGCAATTAATGAAACCGATAACCTGGATTCCTTTAATTTGGGGTGTTGTCTGCGGTGCGGCTTCTTCGGGAAACTATACTTGGACATTAGAAAATGTTTTAAAGGCAGCCGCTTGTATGTTGCTTTCGGGGCCTTTGTTGGCCGGTTATACGCAAACGCTAAATGATTTTTATGACCGAGAAATTGATGCGATTAATGAACCCTACCGGCCTATTCCTTCGGGGGTAATTTCTGTGCCGCAGGTGGTGACGCAAATTTTGGTTTTGTTGTTTTCGGGTTTGGGTTTGGCGTTTGTTTTGGATAAGTGGGCCGGTCACGATTTCCCGACTTTGACGGTGGTGGCGGTTTTTGGGGTGTTTGTGGCTTATATTTATTCGGCTGAACCTTTGAAGTTGAAAAAGAATGGTTGGTTGGGTAATTATGCGCTGGGTGCGAGTTATATTGCTTTGCCTTGGTGGGCCGGTCAGTGTTTGTTTGGGGAGTTAACACCAACTATTATGGTGTTGACTTTGTTTTATAGTTTGGCCGGTTTAGGTATTGCGGTGGTTAATGATTTTAAAAGTGTTGAAGGTGATGGACAGTTGGGTTTGAAGTCTTTGCCGGTGATGTTTGGGATTAAGTCGGCGGCTTGGATTTGTGTTTTGATGATTGATATTTTTCAGGCGGGAATTGCGGCTTATTTGGTGAGTATTCATCAAAATCTTTATGCAGTGATTTTGTTGTTGTTGGTGATTCCGCAAATTGTTTTTCAAGATATGTATTTTTTGCGTGATCCTCTGAAAAATGATGTGAAGTACCAAGCGAGCGCTCAGCCGTTTTTGGTTTTGGGGATGCTTGTGGCCGGTATTGCTTTAGGTCACTCGGTCGTCTAGGCGTTTTGAGCGGGTGGCAAAAAAATTTGTCAAGACTCTTGGGATATATTTTGAGCAATTTTTAGGATAAACCCAAGAGTCTTGGCAAATAAATTCAGAGAATTTTTTTAAATTTTCGGTTAATTAACGCTACATTATGTTTTTAAAACACTTTGCGGGTGAATAATTAGGAAATTATTTGTGTTACAAAATAAAAAATAAAAATCAAGATAACTATAGAGATGTTGAGCTAAAGATCCCAGATGGGAATCGAAGGACATAAAATAAAGCGAATAGTCCCAAGCCCTGTGGCTGTGGTGGATGCAAAGGTGACGCTTTGTGTGTTCTACGGTTGCGGTTAGGAAATGGTGAATGTATTATGCCAATGTCTCTAGTGCTGGGATTAAAAGCTCTGACTCATAGGCGTGGTGTGATTGAGGTTCTGTCGTGTCAAAGTTTCTCGATAAATTAAAAGAAATTTCCACTAAGGCTAATGGCTTGGCGGAGAAAGGTCTGGTAAGGTCTACGGCTCCTGATCTGGGCCAACCACAGGGTGAAGTTTATGTGCAACAGCAAGACTCGGTTGGGGATGTACCTAACGCTGAGGAGATTGTGGCCAAAGGTATAGAGCCGCCAAAAAGTTCTGTTGCTGAGGTTGAAACTGAAGAAAAAGTGGGTGGGGCTGAGCAACCGGCCGAAACAACTGAAACTGAAGAAAAAGTGGGTAGGGCTGAGCAATCGGCCGAAACAACTGAACCTTTAAAGGAAAAGCCGTCTTGGAAGTTGCCAGAGAAACTGAAAAAGCTTGAGCCGGTTTTGCTGGTGGTTAGGGAAAAGTTACGAGAGAAGCCTTTAAAACAGCGCCCGTTATTTTGGTTGGGTTTAGTGGGACTGGTTGCTGGAAGTGGTGCAACAGCCGGGGTTGTGTATTTACAATCGATTGAGAAGACTTTGCCTCCCACAGATGAAGTTTTTACGTTTGTCAGAGATGGAACGCTAACGATTAAGGCAGAAGATGGAACTATTTTGCAGCAGTTGGGAAATGCAACGCGGGAAAAATATACGATTGAGGAAATTCCTAAACAGTTGCGTCAAGCTTTTATTGCCATTGAAGACCGGCGTTTTTATGAACATAAAGGGGTGGATTTTCAAGGGGTGATCCGAGCGGGGGTTTCTAACCTGCTGGCAAGGGATGTTGTACAAGGGGGTAGTACGATTACTCAACAGCTTGCTCGGATTGTGTTTCTTGACCAAGATCCGACGGCTAAGCGGAAAATTCGAGAGGCTTTGCTGGCTCAAAAGATTGAGCGGGAGATGAAAAAGGAGCAGATTCTTGAACGTTATTTAAATTTGGTTTATTTGGGTTCGGGTGCTTATGGGGTGGCTGATGCGGCTTGGGTATATTTTGGCAAAAAGTTGAATGAGCTTACTTTACCAGAGATGGCTACGATTGCTGGCCTGCCACCGGCACCTACAGATTATTCGCCGTTGGTAAATCCAAAAGTTGCACAAGAACGCCGCAATATTGTTTTGCAGGAAATGCAAGATACTGGTTTTATTACTGCGGAAGAAGCTTCGGCGGCTAAGGCTTCTGCTTTAAAGCTTGATCCTAAATTGCCTAAGCGTTTGCAAATTGTTGCTCCTTATTTTACGTCTTATATTCAGAAGGAGTTGCCAAAGTATATTTCGGCAGATGCTTTAGAAAGGGGTGGTTTGACGGTAGAAACGACGCTGAATTTGCAATGGCAACAAACTGCTGAAAAGGTAGTTAAGGATATTGTGGAAAATGAAGGAGCAGCTGAAGGATTTGAACAGGCTGCTTTGGTGGCGATTGATCCGCGCAATGGTGAGGTGAAGGCGTTGGTGGGGGGTACAGAGTTTGGGGATAGTCAGTTTAATCGGGCTACTCAAGCGATGCGTCAGCCAGGCTCGACATTTAAGGGGTTTGTTTATACGGCAGCTATTGCGGCGGGTTTTTCGCCTTATGATGGTTTCCAAGATGCGCCGATGACTATTGATGGTTATCAGCCGCAAAATTATGGGAAAACATATCGGCATGGTTGGGTTGCTCTGACGGATGCGCTGACGAGTTCGATTAATGTGGTGGCTGTGCGGGTGTTGGCGGATGTGGGGTTTGAGCCGACGATTAAGCTGGCGAAGGATATGGGGATTAAGACGGAGCTTAAGCCTTATTATGCGCTGGCTTTGGGTGCGATTGAGGTGAATTTGCTTGAGTTGACGAGTGGTTATGGTACTCTGGCGGCTCAGGGAGTTCATGTGGAAACGCACGGAATTCGGAAGGTGACGGATGGTAAGGGTAAGGTTTTGTTTGATGGTAGTTTTGAGCGTAAGCAGGTGTTGGATAAGACTTCGGCTGCGATTACAACTTGGATGATGCAGCAGGTGGTTAATAGCGGTACGGGAAGGCCGGCTGCGCTTGACCGACAGGTTGCAGGGAAGACGGGGACGTCTGAGCAGGCGAGGGATTTGTGGTTTATTGGGTTTATTCCGCAGTTGGTGACGGGGGTTTGGTTGGGGAATGATGATAGTTATCCGACTTGGGGCACTTCTGGGACGGCGGCTTTAACTTGGCATGAGTTTATGAGTAAGGTGACGAAGGATATGCCGGTGGAGAAGTTTGCTGAGTTGCCGACTTTGGAGGGTCGCAAGGGGAGTATTAAGGCTAAGCCGGTGAATGCGAGTATTAGTTATGGTGCGCCGCCGCCGTCGCCTACTCAGGCACCGGATGCTGGGGCCGGTTATTCGGATCAGGGTTACTCGAATCAGGGTTACTCGAATCAGGGTTACTCGGATCAGGGTTACTCACAAGATCAGGGCTACTCGCAAGATCAGGGTGGGGGTTATTCTGGTCAGCAGTAAATGTTTTTCCTCCTCTCTTTGATTGACTAAGGGGAGGAGGAATATCAATAAATAAGAATAAAAGCACGAAGTAATTTAGTTTGAAATGTTTAAGGCAGCTTTTGGGGTGTCTTTCTTTTGTTCTATGTTTTTTATGGGTTTAGGGCTAATGGTTATGCCTTTTTATAAGGTAACTATCTGTCTGATGGGTGAGTTTTTTTAGTTGGAGTAGTTTTTATACTAAGGGTATTACGGTTGTCATAAAAAGGAGAAAATTTTGATGAATTTATTAATGGATGTGGCTGTAGAAACTTCTAATTTTCCGGTTTCTTTTACATTGGTTTATGTTGTTGGGTTTATTGCGGCTGTGACGCTTGGCTCGGTTGCTTGGTATAATTCAAAGCGTCCTGCCGGTTGGGAAGATAAGGAGCGTCCGGGTATTGTTCCTAAAGTTGATAAAGAGTCTACGCCTGGTATTGGTGAGCCTAGAAGTTAGTTTTAAGTCGATTTGGTTTGTATCTGTTACTGGTATGTTGACCTGTCATGCTGAGGGCTATGGCAGGTTTTTTTGTATATTAGGTAAAAAGAAGTAGGTTTGAGGGGGTTGTTAACTTGTTTGAAAAAATATTTACTGTCTCTGACGAGTTTTGTGATGATTTTAGGCTGTAACTGGCTGCCTTTTTGTTAACAATTTAAAGTGTAAAAGGGTTTATCTGGCTGGCGATAAGAAGCTTTTTTATATTTATTTTATTTGAGCATTTATTAATGAATTTGTGAGAATTAGCTAAGGGATGAGAACCCAATTGTAGCGATTTTCTATGCAGTGGTAAGCAATTTGGTTAAAAATAAAACCACAGACTTTAATAAAAGCTTGGGGCTTATTTTTACTCTGGGAACATTTTTGGGTGAAAGTTGAGTTGTTGCTGTGTTGGTTAGGCAAATAATTTTAAATTAAGTTTTTCCCGTTTATTATTTAGCAAATTTTTCTTTTTTTGTCAATCACTTTGAAAAAGTGAAATTTTTCTGTTTTTAGAAAATGATTGGAATTTGGTAAAGAAAGCCTGTATAAAAGTAAAGGCGACTCTAAAATCATCCTCTCCTATACTATAAGCAGTCTGCTTGATCAAGGCTAACCAGATTTCTATGAAAAAACATCTAAGCTTGACTATCTTTGCTTTGCCAATTTCTTATGGAATGATGCTGAATTTTGCATCTCCTGCGAGGGTAGAACAAAAGCAAAACATTTTTGAACATAACCCAACATTTCAATATAAATTTAGCGCAAATATCATGCTAAATTTAGCCTCTGAGGGGCCGGTTGCTGAAAAAAACTCTCTTTCTCATGCCCAAGATCAGGCGAAATTTGCAGGAATTATGAATTTTGCCCAAAAACAAAACTTATCGCAACGTTATTTGTCAGAAATTATGCAAGTTGTGGCTGATAAATTTGTGGGGGCTGAATATAAAGCCGGCCTCTTAGATGAATCTACAAAAGAAAATTTAGTGGTAAATTTAACGCAGTTTGATTGTGTGTTATTTGTGGAAACTGTCTTAGCTATCGCGCGGGGGGTGGCTGTACAAGATTATTCTTCTCAAACGTTTACTATTAATGTAAAAGAACAAAGGTATAGAAATGGAGAATTAAATGGTTATTGCAGCCGGCTACATTATTTTTCAGAATGGATATCGGATAACGAAAAACGCGGAAACGTCACAAACATCACAGCAAATTTAGGTGGTGTTTATATGAACAAAACCTTAAATTTTATGAGTAAGAATCGGCAAAGTTATCCTAAATTTGCAAACAATGAGGCCGAGTATCAGTGTGTGGTAAATATGGAAAATACTTTAAAAAATTTAAGTTTTAATTATATTCCTACCAATGAAATTCATAAAGTTTATAATCAATTACAACCTGGAGATATTATTGCCATTGCTACAAATATTGAGGGATTGGATGTAACACACACCGGCCTAGTTTATCGCACAGCTAACGATGTTGGCTTAATTCATGCTTCCCCTAGTGGATCTGTAAAAGTTTCGCGTGATTTAGAAACATTTGTTAGCCAAGTTGAAGACTCTATAGGAATTGTTGTAGCGCGTCCAAAAGACCCTCGTTATGGAATTTATGGACAATAAAACTCTGAAACTGCGAACATGGGAAGTCTGCTATAAAAAAAATTGGTTTGTTTCGGAAATTGCTTGATACAGAAATGTAGTTGACAATGTAGGAAGTAAAATTTGCTTACCATGAGGCATAAGAATCAAAGGAATAAGGTTATGACCAAATTTGTTAATATCACAGGCTTAATGATAGCAATTAGTGCAGTTTTAATCGCGTCACAAATTGGGCCGGTGTCAGCGAAAGAAGACTTAGTATCGGGTGTTATAGTCGCGCAGAGAACAATTAATATAGAAACTAAAATAGATGCCTACGCAGACCGAATTTTTTTTGAAAGACATCCCGAACTTGCCGGTAGTAAAATTCGACCTGGTGAAAGAAGTTTAGCACGAGAATGGCAAGAAATAAGACAGTGTGAAGCGGTGGTCGATTACATTTTTTATGAACGCCATCCTGAATTAGCCGGCCGAAGAATTCAGCGCAATGAAACATATTTAGCTGAAGAATGGACAGAAATCTACGATAGTGTAAGTGGTTGTCAGTGAGAATTTTTTTATGTCTCAAAAACCAAAAAAAATCTCTTGGCTAGCTGTATTTATGCTGACATTAATAACAATTTTTGGGAGTGGAATGTGGCCAGCAGGTGGACAGGCAAAGCTTACAAATCAATCAAAACTATATCTCAAGAACCTCGGTCCGGTTGCTATTGGGATGACAATAGATCAGGCATCAAAAGCATCAGGATATCGCTTAGTTTCTAGTGGGGATGGAATGAGTTGCTATTATGTCACACCAGAAAAAGGGCCACAAGATGTAGGGTTTATGATTACAGGAGGTCGTATTTCCAGAATTGATATTTGGAAAGAAAGCTTAATTACGACTGCTAGCAGTGTAAAAGTCGGCGATACTGAAGGAAAAGTTAAATCAATTTATGGGGCTAAAATTAAAGTTACGCCGCATAAATATGTCCAGGGTGGGCATTATTTAACTTTTATACCTCAAGATGCGGTAGATCGCAATCTTAGACTGATTTTTGAGACAGATGATAAGCGAGTGACAATGTTTAGATCAGGAAAAATTCCCGAAGTTGAGTTTGTTGAGGGATGCGCTTAGTTGTAGTTGGGTGCGTTAACATCGCACCCTATTTATTTTAATTTAAAACCTCATTACTTGAAGTTTTATTTTTCCGTTCAGCATTGGGTGTTAATTCTGCCGGCGAGGTAGAAACAGCCCCCCAATTTGTTAACAAACTTTTTAAAAATATCTCTTGTTCATTGCGGAAACCCTCTTGATTTTCTCCGGTATTCATAATAGCAACCCATACTGTTTCTAATTCTTTAGTAGGCATGGCACCGGCCAACGAACTAACACGATTTAAAGTACCAGTTTTAATTACCATTTGTGCAGGTAAAGGCCGACTTTCTAAGACACCTACATCTTTGCCGGTGATAGAAAAAATATCAGCAATAGTCATATTATAAGGCTTAAGATATTGCTCAATTGCCTTAAAAATACCAACAGCAGCGCGAGGAGAAATACGGTTTTCTTCGCCTAAACCTGACCCATTTATAAGCTGAATTTCTGCCGTAGGAACACCCGCAGCTTCAGCAGTTTTTTGTGACACAGCTTTTGCCCCTCCCACCGCATCAGCTAACATTTCTGCCATCAAATTATTACTATACATATTCATTTTTTTGAGCAATTCTGCAACAGGGAAAGAATAATGACGAATCAGCGGTTTTACCGATGACGGTGGTGTTGCAACAACCTGAACAGTTCCATTTATAACAACTTCTGGTTTAGGAGTTCCTGGGGGTAAAGTTTGATATTGATCTTCAGCTTCCGCCGGCCAATTTTTGTTATTTAAAGCTTCTTTCAAAAAATTACCAGATGTCTCAGGTTTCGTTTCAAAATTCATATAAAACTTACCGACAATTACCAAATTTCCTTTTACCTGCTTAATACCTTTTTCGTTTAAAATATTTCCAATAGCCATAGCTTCTTCCCAAACAAAAAAGGGATCTTCGCCACCTTGAATAACTAAATCTCCTTGTAAAACTCCATTCTCAATAGGGCCGGTAGTTCCAATTTCTGTGATAAATTGTTTATCGGGCCCATAGGTTTGCAAAACAGCCAGAGAAGTTGCAGCTTTTGTAACAGAAGCAGCCGGTAAAGCTAGGGTTCCTTGATGGTTAGCTAGTAATACATCATTGGCTTCTATCCACACACCTTGTCCAGTTTTTAAAAAACCTTGTTCACTTAGTTTATTAACATAATTTTCGACTTTTTTATTAGTTTCAGATTGCGGATTTTCTGGCGATAATGCTACTACTGGTTTAATCTGATTTTTTGGGGCATAATTTTCATCATTTATTAGACTTTCTGCCTTATTTTCAGAAATTTTAGGCCCCTCCGAATTTGGAGACAGAGTGGTTTTTGGTGTAGGTGAACACCCATTTACTAACCCAAATAAAGCAAGAGACAAAACAAAAATGAAACGATCAGTTTTTAGCATAAGTAAGTAGAGGAAAAAACTTAACAGCCATCAACAGTATCTCTTATTTTAATAAAATTGACACAAAATAAGTAAAAATAATGACTATCCCTTACCCAGATTCGGCTACAATAAACAACATCGTAAGTATAAATTGCCTAACAATACCCACTTTTCAATCATACAAAACCCAAAATATATATGTCAATTAACCAATCAACAATCATTAGTCAAAATCCTTATTTAGAAGCAACCTATCAAGGACAAATAATCAAGCTACACCTTACAAAAAACCAGCATATTCTAGGAAGAGATCCACAGAAATCAGACTTAATTCTTCCGCCAGAATGGAGAGTTATTTCTAGTTGTCATGCTATCCTCAAAAAAATTGGTGATGAATATTGTATTTATGATGGAGACGGACAACAACCTAGCACCAATGGTTTATTACTAGACCGCACTCGAATTACCCCTGTTGAAGGTCAATTTCTTAAAGATGGAATACAAATTCGTATTGGTCAAGACCCGCAAAACCAGGTTATTTTAACCTATTATAATCCTCAACGTCCCCAAATTATAAACCAACCCCAAAAACGCTCAATTTCTTTAAAAAATATCACCGTTTTACTAGGTCGTGATCCTCATGCTTCCTTGCAATTAGATTCTCCCATTGTCTCACGCCGACACGCCACAATTCAACCGACAAATCAAGGCAAATACCTCTTACAAGATACCAGCGCAAACGGTGTTTTTGTTAACGATAAAAAAGTCAATAATTCAATTATTTTACCTGATAATTCCACGCTTCGTATTGGCCCATTTACATTATTTTTGCGCGGCGATTTATTAGAAGTTTTAGATCAAGGCAATCAAATACGTTTAGATGCTGAAAGTTTAATCATCCAAAAACGCTTAGAAAACATCACATTAGCCATAGAACCAGGTCAATTTGTTGCCTTGGTGGGGGGGAGTGGTGCAGGTAAATCAACCCTGATGCGAACTCTATTAGGCATAGAACAAACAGTGGGAGGAAAAGTATATTTAAATGGTGATGATTTGCGTAAAAACTTTAACATTTACCGTACCCAAATTGGCTATGTACCCCAAGACGATATTATTCACCAAGACTTAACAGTAAGCGAGGTATTAACTTATGCTGCAAAATTGCGCTTACCACCCGATACAGACGTGCGGCAAATTGTCCAAAAAACCCTAGAAGATATTGAAATGACCCACCGCCAAAAAGCCTTAGTAAAAGAACTCAGTGGCGGTCAAAGAAAACGAGTTAGTATTGGCGTAGAATTACTCGCAGATCCCAAACTATTCTTTTTAGATGAACCCACATCAGGACTCGATCCAGGTTTGGATAAAAAGATGATGTTGCTATTAAGAAAACTAGCAAACCAAGGCCGGACAATTGTCTTAGTTACCCACGCAACTGCCAATATTAAACTATGTGACAGAGTTGTATTTTTAGGACGTGGCGGACACTTATGTTACTTTGGCCCGCCGCAAGAAGCCTTTGATTTTTTTGAAATCAAAAATGACGATTTTGCTGATATTTATAATAAGCTTGAAGAAAGCGAAAAAGCACCATTATCTTATGCAGCTAAATTTCATCAATCGCCTTTATACCAAAAATATATAGAAAACCACCTCAGCCGGCCTGGTAGCAACTCCCCCCATACTGCCTCAATTCCTAAACAAGTACAACCGTTATTTTTTCAACAATTAACATTACTTTCGCAGCGATATTTTCAGCTAATTTCAAGAGATAAAGTTAATATCGGTTTAGCTTTATTTACCGCCCCAATAGGCATTAGTTTAATCACCTTGGCAATTAAAGATAAAAATCCCCTAATTTTAGGAGAAGAACCCGATCCTACCCTTGCACCTTTAGCATTGCGAGTCTTATTTGTCTTTACCTGTGCAGCAATTTGGGTAGGGTTATCAACTTCTTTGCAAGAAATTGTTAAAGAAGCCGCAATTTATGTTAGAGAACGCTTAGTTAATTTGGGGTTATTTGCTTATTTAGGTTCCAAAGTTTTAATTTTGGCAGGGTTGGCAATTCTTCAAGCGTTGCTGATGTCATTGGTAATTTTAATCGGCTTTAAATCTCCCACATTAGAGTTAATTTCTTGGCCGGTGGGTGTAACAATAACCACCTTTTTAACCTTGTTTACTTGTATGAGTTTAGGGTTGATGGTTTCGGCGTTGGTAAAAAATGCTTCTCAAGCAAATAGTGCGCTTCCTTTATTATTACTTCCCCAGATTATTTTTTCGGGGGTTTTATTTAAAATGGAAGGCGCAGCGAGTTATATTTCTTGGTTAATGTTGAGCCGGTGGTCTGTTGGTGCCTATGGTGCTTTAGTTAATGTGAATGCTATGGTGCCGGAGCCTACTAAATTACCCGATGGTAGCACAATTCCCCTGCCTTTTGAAGCCACAGCGGTTTATGAGCCAACTTGGGGAAATTTAACTTTAAATTGGGGTATTTTGTGTTTGCATAGCGCCCTTTATTTAGCCGTGACTTGGTGGGTGCAAAAACGCAAAGATATTTTTTAGAAGTAGAGACATGGCGGTGGTGTGTCCCTACTTTTCAGGATAAAATTATCTAAGCAGCTTTTTGGTAATTCCAAAATTGCGCTACTCGTTGTTGCCACCGGCCCCAATATTTTATCACTTCATCAGGAGCAAATAATCTCACTACTGCTTGGTTAGGAGTTGCTTGAATCACCAAAGTATGTTGGATTCTTAACCCGTATTGCCGGTTTACTGCGCCACAATAAGCAGATAATTGTAAAGGTGTTTCCTCGTAAATTGGTTTGAACCGATCTGGAAATTTAAACTCAATTATGCAAGGAGTTCCTCGGTAACTGGCAACACAGTCAAGTCTGCCGGCGAAACCTTCGTAATAGTGAAAAACATAGCTTTCAACTAATTTGATGTCGTGGATATCTTCTAACACCGGCATCAGATGTTCCCAATGGGGTTTAATCAATTCAGGGCAAAGAACTTTCTCACCATTAAAATACTTTTCTAAATGCCGGTGTCCGATTTTTCCTCGTTGTTTGGCTGTGCAACTAATTCGGGTAGCTTCGGTTGATCCGACATCACAGCGCCAGTTTGCCAGTTTCGCTTTTTTCTTCGCTTTTTCCTCTGCGGTTTTTGTGGCTTCAATAATTGAGGTGAAACTGGGTAGGCGATTCCCTCGACAATCAACGAGATAGCTAATGCCATTTTCGCGCATAGATTTAGCATCGTGCCGGTGTAGGGGTTGATTTGACCAAAAGTTTCCGTTAGTAGATGTTTGGCTCATAATTCTTTTAAATCCATTTTTGGGTGACAAAATTATGATGACTTGGCTCTCTATAATTGTCAGTACGGGAAAAGTAGGCATTTTAAGAAAATTCGTTTGTAGGTAAAAGTAGGTTAATGTAGGTAAACGTAGTCTCTTTCGCTTAGTTGAGACGCATAAAATTGAGGAGGTAAAGTAAATAATGGAAGCTGAAGTTGCCTTTTATTTTATTAACGACCTATTGATGCAAAAAAATCAAAGGAGCTTGAATGAGTACGAAAAAGATGTATTTTTGGGAATTTGGAACAATGAGACTTATCAAGAAATTAGCGAGTTCACACACCGAGATTTTCAAACTGTGAAAGAGACTGGTAGCAAATTATTTAAGAAAATTCATCAAGTATTAGGCATACAAGTTAAGAAAAACAGCTTCAAGCCGGCAATCGAGTCTTTATGGCAAAAGCACTCACAAAAAAATTCTAGTCCTCCAGAATTAGATGACAAAATTAGCAATTCCTCAAGCCTAGAAACGCCTTCTCACTCTTCTCAATTAAATTTCGGCAATAATTGGGCATTTAAGAATAGTAATTCTAACCCCTTTATTCCTCCAACTGGCATGGTAGACAATCCCGAACTATTTTTTAACCACCCCCAACTACTTAACCAAATATTTGAAATTATTAACAGCGGTGTAAATGTAGCTTTAATAGGAGAAGAAGGCACCGGCAAATCTACTCTACTATCAGCAACTTGTCGGCTTTCAAAAGCTAACCTGTTATCGCCTCGCCAGCCGGTTTATCTCGATTTATACGGAATAGATGATGAAGATGATTTTTACAGGGATTTATGTAAAGAAATAGGTATTCCTCAAAGCAGCGGATCTACCCTCCGTCGTGCTTTGAAACCTCATAAGTTGTTGCTAGTTATGGACAATGTGGATAAAATGCAAAGATTTAGTTTGGAAACACGCGAACAGTTACGCAGTTTATCTGAGGGAAGTCAAGCATCTTTAAAAGTGGTTGTAGCTGCCAGTGAACCGCTAGACAAACTTTTTAACGACCAAAAAGCATCCCCTTTTTCTGGAATTTTCATACAAGTAGATATAAATTATTGGGATGAAAACACCATTGGCACTTTTATAAAAAGCCGTCTTGATAAAACAGCAGTATGTTTTAGCGATGAAGAAATCGCAAACATAGTCATAGAAAGTGTCGGCCATCCCCGCCGCCTGATGCAGCTTTGTTATGAAACCTTTTCTCGATATATGGAGCCGATACATGAGCCAAGATAAAAGCCCCATTCCCCACATGAGCCAAGATAAAAGCCCCATTCCCCGTTTAGACTTAGCTCCTAAATTAAACCGCCCCCTTTCCTTGTGGAATCCCCTAGATTATCTGCGGTTATTGTACTGGGTGTTTTTCTTCCCCCAAGCTTTGCGCTGGTATGTAAAAACCTTTGGCAATAACTTGGTTGCTGAAGAAAACAGGACTTGGCGAAAATTTTGGCAATCGCTGAGGCAAAATTATCTTGAGCGTCAGTTATTTTTCCAAGGATTATTATTAACAATTATTGCTCCTGTTATTATCTCAGCAATTTTAGCGGGAACAGGCATTTCCGTTGATTGGTTAGGCGTGTTGAGTGGCGTGGCGTTTGGCGTGGCGTTTGGCGTGGGGTTTGGCGTGGGGTTTGGCGGGGGGTTAGGCGTGGCGGGGGGTTTGGCGTTTGGCGTGGCGTTTGG
>DATNQM010000038.1:0-43254 GCA_036704045.1 Halomicronema sp.
GAGGGCTTAATCCTCGAAAACTGAATAATGATTACAAAGGGCGCTCTCCAGAGATGGGGGGCGCTTTTTGTTTGTGTTTTGGGTTTTTTTTTCACGCAGAGGTTAGGGAGGGAGGCGCAGAGGTCACGGAGGTGTTGAGGGAGGGCTGGGGTTTGTTGGAGTGAGTGGTTACAAAGGGTGATTGTCGGATTTGGGGGGCTTTTTTTGTTTTAGATTTGCTATGCTTTTAATAGGGAGGTAAAGCTATGAATGAAATAAAACCAATGCTGGAACTGTGGCAAGAATTGCCGCTAAACTTACAACAAGAAGTTAGAGATTTTGCTGAGTTTTTATTAGAAAAGCACGCTAAATCAAGCCAATCTTTACAATTAAAATGGGCAGGAGCATTGCGTGAGGAAAAAGGTGTTACTGCTGCGGATTTGCAAAGGGAAGTTTTAGATAAATGGAGCGATTAAGTGTTTTTAGTGGATACAAATGTTTTTTTAGAGGTGCTGTTGCAACAACGACGTGCGGAAGAAGCTTAGAGATTTTTATTAAATGCACCGGCAGGAAGTATTCATATCACAGATTTTAGTGTTTATTCTATTGGCATTTTGCTTGTGAGACGGAATTTAGGAGAGGTTTTTGAATTGTTTTTGCAAGATATGGCTGCTATGCGTTTAGTGAGGCTAAATTTGGAAGAGTTGGCGAGTTTGGGTGAAACTGCACGCAATTTTAACTTGGATTTTGATGATGCTTATCAGTATGTGTTAGCTCAACGTCGTGGTTTGCGTTTGGTTAGTTTTGATGCTGATTTTGACAGGACTCCACTGGGAAGAGTGACACCGGCTCAAGCGTTGGACAATTAATAGGCTCATGGTTCGTCGTCTGCATTCCAGCACACTTAGTTGATATCTGTCAATTTTTAGCTTCCGTTGATGTTTATAGCTTTGTAGTTACTCATCACTCCTGAAAATAAGATTTAGTCTGAATGTATTGTTTAAAAATAGGATTAATTTGAAACATTGCTTTTGCTGAGAGTTGCTCTTTTTCTACTATGCTACGTCTAATTAAGGATTGTATGGTTTGCCAATATTGAGATTTTGATAATGTAGTTTCTGTAAGAGTTTGGGATATGTGTACGGGTTTGGTTTGGTTTGCTAACCAGCCTATGACGGTATTTTCAGATGGGGATAAGCGCTGTAATTGAGTTTCTAAAATCGGCTCTAAGTCTCCTAAATATATATCATTGAATTCAGCCAAAAACTGGGAGACGCTACCGTTAAATAATTCGTTAATTGTTGCGGCGATGATGTTTAACCAGGTGGGATGAGTTTGATATAGGGTAATTAGTTCTGGCCATTTTTCTTGGTCTTTTAATTGTTGTTGTTTTAATATTTCTTTAGCTTGTTCTCCTAACCCTTTGAGGTGTAATTTTTTGGCGGGCTGTTTTTCGCTTTCTAATGCTATGATTTCTCTGGGTTTTTCTGTTGTGAGTAGTATTAAGCAGCTTTGATGAGTTGTGGTGGCTATTTGTTTAAAAAAATTGTGGTAATCTTCATATTCGGGTAAGTATTGGCCGCGTCCTTCACGAGGTTTAAAGATGTTTTGGAGGTCATCAAGGATAATTAAACAGCGATAGGTGCGGAAATAATCTAGGATTGTTGGTAATGGGGTTTTTTGGGTTTGGGAAAGTGTTTTTTTGAGGTTGGTTTGTAGGGTGGTAAGGGTGGGTTTTTCGTTGAGGTTTTGCCAGATAATATAATCAAATTCTGTTTGGATTTCTTGGATGAGTTGGAGGGTGAGGGTGCTTTTTCCTATTCCACTTAAGCCGTAAATTGTAATTAGGCTGGTAGTGGTGTTTGATATCCAGTTTTTGAGGTTGGTTTGTAGGGTGGTGCGGGGGTAATATTCTGTTAGGGCCGGTGCGTTTGTTAAGTCTATTATTGGGGTTTTATTTTTGTTTTGGGGAGTGTCTGGGGCAGATTGTGTTCGCTTATCCTCACTACAGATATTGAATTGACTGTTGCTGATACCAATTTGGAGAAAATTAGTCGCCCCATTAGAAACATTAGAAAGTTTGGCTTTTTCAAGCACAGAGCAAACATTAGATTTTTGAATATCTTCTCCTATCGTATCAGATAGAAGTTTCCATAATTTCCATGCTTCTTTTTTGACATGAGCATAACTGCGTTGATGATTAAAAGCAATTTCTTTATAATCCTGATGGGACCAAACCCCTTCTAATATAGCTTTTTGAAGGGAATCAAGATGTTTTCCAGTTTTAATAAGTAGCTGTTCATCAGTCCATTTTAAAATATCTTGAATTTCCATAAAATCACAATTATGGTAGTGGTTATAGCTAGTCCTATCCCACTTTATCCTACTGATTCCTACTTTAGCAACTTTATCCTACTTTATTTGAGTGGATTGACTTATAATAAATCAATTTAACATCCTACCAAAAACTACTAATACCATTCATTTTTTAAGATAAACATTGATATAGTTATCAATGTACTATATCAGGAGTGATTGGACTAATGTTTAAGGACTTGTTTGACTTTGCCTATTTTCCCGGCTATGACGCTGCTATTGACTATTTAGCTGAAAACCTTGCGCAGAAAGAAAAGTGGGATTATCAGCATACTCCTACATCACAAAAAAAACCGATATTAAGAAGTTATCTTAATTACACATTTAGAAGGCTTCACGAACAAGATAAAATAATTTTTATTGAAGAACGAGCTTTCTTTAATACTGGGTTGGTGACAGAAAATCACGAAGAAATTTTTGCAGTTTTTGAAAAAAACAGGATTCCAGAAAAGCAAGAATTTTGTTTTAAAAAATTTTATAAAGAAAGTCATCGTCTATTAAGATTATGTCACCCTTTGCCAGAAAGAGCTAGTTATTTTAACGACCCTACTAATCTAATATATGATATCCGTCTAGGAGAACCACGAATCGATTATGATCACATCATAAATAAGAATAGAGATCGTATTCCAGAACCCTACAAATCTAAAGACAATGATGAACTTTACGGTTACTTAGAATTGGCTGTAAGACGTGCTATAAAACGAGTTAAGCAAAATTATAAAGTAGCCGTGCCTCAATATTTTTGGGATAGAAATGCAAGCTCAGGATTACTCCAACTTCTTCTACCTCTTTGTTTGACACCCCAATCAAGGGCAGATTTAGCTCTTGTTATCAATAGGGAAGGAAATGTTTATACAGGAGAAACTGTTTTAACCATTGATGACGCTTACAATAATGCTCGACTTTTGGCAAAACCTGATACTGAATGGTTAGAACCGTAAACTTTCTGGTGTTTCGGCAAACCAAAACCGACAGAAAATGATAAAAACTTGCAAGCTTTGCAAAGTAGAGTTGAAAACTTAGAAGCCATTGCTGAGATTATAGATTTTGATAAAAAATTGATTAAGTAGCATAACTCAAACAGAACTTACTAAGGCGGGTTAAAAAGCTGGTTTCTTAAAGAAGCCGGCTTTTTTTTTGCATACCTCAACCCAACCTATATTTTTCAAAACTACCTCCCTTCCAGCCGGGACGATTGGGGTGGAGTTATTTTACAAACATAAGAGATAAAATAAAAACACCCTACGATATTTTGTATTTATTAATAGTGATAAAAAATCTTATTTTTCTAACAAATTGAAAATTTAAATTATGCACATACACCCAAAACCTATAATATTATCTAACCACATCCGCTAAATTCCCGAAAACGAAACCGACCCATCGAAAACACAACTAAACCTTAAATTACACCCTACTATGAAAAACCACCGCCTCCTCACAACCATCACCGGCACACTACTAGCCCTTACTCCCATAAACCCAGCCATTTCTAACAACTCCTCTCCTCAACTAAACCAACTTTTAAACCAACAAAACTGGAAAGCCGCCGACATCGAAACCAGACGAATAATTCAACAATGGACTTACCCCAACGGTGACTTATATAGCGAACCTCAATTCAACAACATACCCTGCGAAAAATTACGCAACCTAGATAGCCTTTGGATGCAAGCTAGTAAGGGACAATTTGGCTTTAGCATTCAACAACAACTCTGGCAAAAACAACAATACACCAACCCTCGCCAAAAAGTAGAAGCCCTCGGAAAAGCCGCCGGTTGGATGCGAACAAAACCCCTCACCGAAGCCGAATTTCAAGATAAATGGTATGCCTCAACTTGGCTGATGGAAACCGAACTAAATTACACCACAAAAGCACCCAAAGGACACTTACCCTGGAACGGCATATCTGCCGAAACTATTAACTCCTTAACAAGTCAAATTGGCAGCGGTTGTGGCAGTTGTAGTATTGATGCCATGTACCTGCAAGAAGAACGAAATTATAAATATTTACCAGGCTTTTATGAACGAGTAAAAACTTGTTTAGCTGCCTCTCCAAGCCCTTCTAACCCCATCGAAAAAGCCTTAATCTCAAAAAACTGGCGAGAAGCCAACCGGCTCACTTCTAACAAACTTTTAGAACTGGCCGGTCAACAACAGCAGCGGTATCTAACAGCAACCGACATCAAAAAACTTCCCTGTACCGAACTCCAAACCATTGATCAACTCTGGGTTAAACACAGTAACGGACAATTTGGTTTAAGCGTCCAAGCAAAAATATGGCAAAACATAAAAGGCAAAAACTATCAAGATTCCTTGCGTTTTCAAGAAATAGTTGGCTGGAATAAAACACAACCAAACTTTGACATCAAAACCGCACCCAAAGGTCATTTACCCCTACGACCGGCCCTTTCCGAAGGCATCATGGATGCTTGGGGAGGTTGGTGGATTCAAGAAATGTCTAATCGCTTAAAAACTTGCCGAATTTTCTAATAGTCCACCAAAAACCACCTACCAGAACCTAACCCAAAAAATAAAATTACCCAAACTAAATAAACAAATAGATAACCCAATCCTACTTGTTCAGACTTCATCTGCCCTTAAAAAAATATTCTCTCATGAAAGAAAAATATAAAAAAACTTCTAAGTATCATCATCTTGCCATTTTCTTAAAGTTTTAAAAGCATTAAAACCCCTATATTGAAGATAGCTAATTATCTTCGCTTTGGTTTTGGGGTCAATGCTTTGAAAATCCGTAATCTTGTATTTACGCATAATTTTATCTTTTAAATCCATCAAGGCCGGTTCTTCTTCATTTTCTAACTCAGCAGTTGAGTCATTCCAAACTTGATCAAAAAGTTCTGGGGCAATACCTTTCTGTAAACACTTCCTTTTCAAAACCGGCTTTCCATACTTTTTTTGATAAGAAACAATCAAATTTTCCACTAAACGCAAATCAGATTGATATCCTTGATTTTGTACCTGTTCAATAGCTGCGGAAATTTCCTCAGCATCAAAACCCTTCTTTTGCCCCTTCTTATTTAGTTCCCAAACGCTATATTCACGCCGCGACAGCAGAAACATAAAATAATTAAAACACCCACTCATAGAACCTCCTCCTTAAAGTTTAAAACACCCTAACTATTTTAACTTTAAGGAGGAGCAGATCAGTTAATAATTTTTTAGCCGACGCTTTTTGGCAATTAATTAATTTTTTCCACCGGCCTTCTTTCTGACCACTTCTGCAACCCTTTATAACCCACAAAAATTAATCCTATTCCCAGCAAAAATAAAGCCAAAAGAGGTACAAAAATAGCCATTATCGATAAAACCACAGCCCCAATTAATTCCAATGTCGAAACAACGTTATTACCAATTCCTCCAGTTAATGCCGTAGAAGATAAGCGAGTCATATTCATTAAAGCTTGAATAATACCTGCCGAACCACCCCCAGCAATTGCTGCCCCAGCCCATTGCCACAAGGGGTCACTATCAGGAAAAAAAGCCGCCGCCATCATTGTTCCTACAGCCATTGCCCCAGGCGTAGAAAATATATCTAAAATGTGATCAATCCAAGGAATATAATAAGCAGCAACCTCAAAAAAAGTTGCCGTTGCAAAAGCAATTAAAGCAGGCGTTGTACCGGCCCATTGCCAATCAGGAGAAAGCGGTAAATGTCCGAACAGTGCAGCCGCACTTATAATCAAAGGTGGGACAAAAATTCGGAAGCCACAAGCCGCACTTAACGTAATACCAATCGCAAGGCTTATTAATGTATTCATAATATTTAAACTTTGCCAAATAGCACTACCTTCTTGCCTCTACATAAAGTTAGAAATTGGAGTCTATACTTGACAAAAGTTTGTAAACTTTTACAAAGTGATACAGATCGCTCAAAAATAAGCTTGAGATCGCAGGTGAGAGTATCCTGAAATCACCGACACCGGCAAGAAAACCAAAGATATTAGAAATAACAAGGCAGAAAAGACTGTCTTAACCAGCGGAAAACTCCGCAGGAGAAAAGAGATGACTACTTTATTAAAACCTCCAATTTCCCTAAAAACTCAGTCAACCAATGAGCCAGAAAAAGATATATTATTATCTTTAATCGCCAAAGCCAAAGCCAGACGACCTCACCTCACAGCACACTGGGAGTTAGATGAAAAATCTCAACTTTCTTGCCACTGGGAAATGGAACAATAAACTGTTAAAATTCACCCGTGCCAAACTTACACTTTTTCTTCTAGGGTGATGCTGCATAAACTCTCCGATTTTCTTGATAAAACTTCTGTTCCCAGCCAAGATTTTACTAATTATTACTATCAAGGTAATTGCCCTGAAACAGGAGAACTATTAAGACTACCACGCACTCACCTATCTGAAGTTATTGCCCAAGGTTTAATGCGCCAACTGGCAAGCGATGAGCGTTATTTATCTGAAGGTAAAATGTATGGCATTTTATTAGTTGAATTACCTAATGGTGAAAAACGAGTTCTCAAAGCTTTTTCTGGTACTTTAAACTCTCAAAGCCAAATTGAAGGCTGGGTAAGCCCTATTTCAGGCCGTGAAAAAATTGCCCTAGAAGAAACCAGAACTTTAGTCGAACTAGATACAATTAAACAACAAATAATTAAGCTAAAAAACCTTTCGGAAAGAGAAGAATATAAAAAGCTTTCTACTCAATTTAATCAACAACTAGACCAAATAAATCAACACCATCAAATTTGTAAGAAACAAAGACAGGAAAAACGCGCCATCTTCTGCCAAACCCTGAAAGGCGAAGCCCTTAATACTGCCCTAGAAGAACTAAACAAAGAAAGTCAATTACACGGCATTGAAAGGCGTAAATTTAAACAAAATCAAAACTTATCTCTTCAACCCCTCAAACAAAAAATTGAGGCAGCAGATCAAGAAATTTCGGCATTAAAAAAGCAACGAAAAATTCTCTCTCGGCAATTGCAAGACCAAATGCACTTAGCCTACAGCCTAACTAATTTTGCAGGCCAAACTCTGTCAATACAACAATTAATGCCACCCAATTCTATCCCCACCGGCACAGGAGATTGTTGTGCACCAAAACTGCTACATTATGCCGCCACCCATAACTTAAAACCTTTGGCAATGGCAGAATTTTGGTGGGGGCCGGTATCAGCAAATCAAGATAAATTTCAAGGGCAATTTTATGGGGCTTGTGCAGAACGTTGTCAACCATTAATGGGATTTTTACTATCAGGATTGTCTTCTCAAAAATCTCCTAACCCACTTATTTTATCCCAGAAAAATCTTCCTATAATTTATGAAGATGAATATATAATTGCCATTAACAAACCCAACGGTTTACTTTCTGTACCTGGTCGTTATAGCCACCGGCAAGATAGTGTTTTAAGTCGTTTGCGTCATCTTTTACCCGATGGTAATTCTATATTTGCTATCCATCGATTAGATCAAGAAACATCAGGAATTATATTATTTGCGCGCAGCCTAGAAATTTATCGTCAAATTAGCAGGCAATTTCAAAACCGGCAAGTAGAAAAAATTTATGAAGCCATCCTTGCCGGCACACCTCAAAACTCCCAAGGATTAATTGATTTACCCCTATGGGGAGACCCCCAAAATCGACCCTATCAAACAGTAAATATAGAACGCGGTAAACCCAGTTTAACTAAATTTCAAGTTCTGGAAAAACAACAAAATAACACTCGTATCGAATTTTACCCTCTCACAGGACGCACCCATCAATTAAGAGTTCATTCTGCTGATTTTAGAGGACTTGGAATGCCAATTTTAGGAGACTTTCTTTATGGATATTCTGGAGAATTGACCCGACTACATTTACACGCCAAAGAACTACGTTTTGAACATCCACTCTTTAAAAAAATGATTAACTTACAAACAACTACACCTTTTTGAATAATTCTTAATAATTTCTTTTTATAAAATAAATCCGCTTACCATTAAAATTTGTTTATAGCAAATTTCCACACGCTAACCTTTTTCAAGAAACTCTCAAAACCACTAAAAATCATGCGTAAATATAAGCAAACAAACTCAGCAAAAGGATTTGGTAGCAGTAAAGGACAATTTATTGCAGAGTTAACAAAAGCTCATGCTCAAATACGCCGAAAAAACTGGAATCAAGCTATTGAAATACTAAAAGAACTAGAAATAAAATATCCCCAAGAACCTGATGTTTATTTCACCCTAATTAATCTTTATTTTGAAACAAACGATATACTAAATTATGAATATACCTGCGAACGCCTAATAAAAATCCACCCCAATAATCCTGATGCAAAATTAGGCTTAGCAGGCGCTTATCTTAGCAATGTCCGACCGATGTTAGCTTTGCAAACATTTCGTGAATTTATACAAACTTGGCCGGAACATAAAAAAGCCGAAAATGTACGAGAAACTATTACACAACTGGAAACCAAAACTACAGAAATTATTACCGACTTAGGTTTAACCAGCCCCGATGCAATAGAAATAGCAACTAGCCACGAAAAAGCCTACAGTTTGTTAGAAAAAAACCAACATTTAGAAGCACGAGAAATAGAACAACAAATCTTAGCAAAACGACCCGACTTTGTACCAGCCCTCAATAATATCAGCCAAACTTATTGGATGGAAGGTAATATCAAAAAAGCCATTGAAACCTGCCAACAAGTTTTAGAAATCAATCCTCAAAACTATCATGCTTTATCTAATATTACCCGTTATTTCGTTTTAGCAGGCAACATTGAAGCAGCCCAAGAACAAGCGGACAAACTAAAAACAATAGAATCCGAAGCAATAGATATTTGGGTAAAAAAAGCTGAAGCTTTTAGCTTTATAGGAGATGACGAAAGTGTAATCCAAACCTATAGAGATGCAGAAAAAGCCGGTGCATTAGAAGGACGGACTACCGCTCCTTTATTATATCACTTAGCCGGTTGTGCCGAACTGCGAAAAGGCAATCAAACTCACACACGAAAACTGTGGCAAAAAGCCCTAGAAATTGATCCCAACTTTTCCCTTACCGAAGATAACCTCAACGACTTAAACCAGCCCATTAGTCAGCGTCATTCACCTTGGCCTTTTCCTTTGGCAAATTGGATTTCCCAACCAATAATTGACGACTTACTACAAGCAATGGAAGAAGGATTTGAAAGTGACAATGAAGAAGCAGCCCAAAAGACAATTCAAAAATATTTAAAACAACATCCAGAAATAGAAAAACTGATTTCAATTTTATTAGATCGCGGCGATCCATCAGGCAGAAAATTTGCCTTAGAGTTGGCAAAAATGGCAAAAACTCCAGAAATGTTAGAAGCCTTAAAAACTTTTGCTTTTGGACAGCGCGGGCCCGATAAAGAAAGACATGAAGCAGCCAATATCCTTAAACAACAAGGCTTATTGACGAGTAATACAGTTAAAATGTGGATAAAAGGAGAATGGACTGAAGTAATTTTATTTGGGTTTGAAATCACACATGAGCCAACAATTCCATACCCTCCAAAAATATCTAAAATGTTAAGGGAAGCAAACCAAGCCTTAAAACAACAACAGCCCCAAAAAGCAGAAAAATTACTGAAACAATGCCTAGCAATTGAACCAGAAGACCCTTCTATACTAAACAATTTGGCCGGTGCTTGGCAGCAACAAGGAAGAACAGAAGAAGCTAAAAAATTAATAACAGAAATCCATGAAAAACATCCTGATTATATTTTTGCTGCCCTAAGAATTGCTGGAAATTATATCGATGCAGGAGAAATAGAAAAAGCCGAAAATTTAATTAACCCAATACTTAGCCGGCAAAAATTTCACATAAGCGAATTCGCCGCTTTATGCAATACCCAAATAGAACTATCTATCGCCAAAAAGAAACCTCAAATCGCCAAAAGCTGGCTACAAATGTGGGAAAACACTTACCCAGAACACCCCGGTTTTATCTATTGGAAAAAACGCTTAAATAATCAAGAAGATTAATTATGAGTAATAGATTCTCCTTTCCAAAGGGCTTACTATATTTTTCTTGTTTTGTCAAGGAAAAAGCAATTGTAATTAATGATTAATTAATGAAGTTAAACTAATCAGCCTTAAGGGCTAACTTTTTCAGCAAAAAACATTTGCTGGAAACTTCATATTTTGTTACAAATGATCAAGACCTTCTGGAAACGAGAAACCGAATGTTTGGGAATCTCATCGGCAAAACAACCCCTACAGGCACCGACTGGGGAGAGCAAATGCTCAACACCGTCGCCAGCCAATCAATACGCCACCTATTTTCGCAAAGCGAAGCGGTGGAGGTTTTTGTACGTTGCCAACCTTCCAGCAAACTGCTGCAAGGCAGTATCGACAGCTTTAAAATGACCGGCCGGCGTCTAGTTATTCGTCGGCAGTTTCCCGTTGAGGAAATGTCTTTTGAAACCGATGCAGTGGCCCTTGACTTTGGCTCAATTTTAAGCGGGCAAATACGCCTCAAACAACCAACCCAAGCAGTCGCCGAAGTAACCCTCACCGAAGCGGGAATTAACCAAGCCTTTGAAGCCGATCTAGTAACCAAACGCCTGCTTAACCTAGAATCTCCGGCCCTTGAAGCTATTAGCGACGGGCAACCGGTTTCCTTTACTGAAGTACAGGTACGGTTATTACCACAAAACCAGGTGCAAATATACGCCAAAGCGGAATTAGCCAATCATGGCATCGTACCGCTTAGTTTAACCGTTACCCTAGCTATCGAACGCCGCAGGAAAATTTTATTTAAAGACCCTCAAATTCATCTCCAAGAGATACCCGACACCATGAAAGAAGTTTCGCAAGCCTTAGCAAAAGCTCTTTGCGAAATTTTAGATAATATGGTGGATCTCGACCGCTTTGATCTTGATGGAGTAATTTTGAGACTGAACCGGCTCGAAACCCAAGGCGACAAGCTATACTTCAGCGGCTACGCCCAAATAGAACGCTTTCCTCAGACACCCTAAAGTAAATTTAGATGGCGAGAAATGACCAAAAACCCGGTTTTTTGACAGGAAAAAACTACTGTCAAAGGCCATATTTTTAAGAACAACCGGGTTTTTAGTTTGGGTGAATCGGCCTTCAACTAAAAGCCATAACGATTTAAAATCTAAAGTCTGGAGTGAATCAGGGTAATTTCAATGGCTGTTAACAATTTGTTCGCTGCCGGCGGCGTTGTCATGTGGCCGTTGCTGGGTTTTTCAGTGCTGTCATTGACTCTAATTTTGGAACGCATCAGCTTTTGGTTTCGGGTACTCACCAGGCAAGATAAGCTGGTACGAGATGTTTTGGTTGTTTATCGCCGCAACCCTGATGCTGTCCGCAAACAGTTAGAACAAAATCTGGATTTACCGGTGTCGCGGATCTTTCTGGCAGCCCTGAGTTTAGACCGGCCCAATTTAGATGAGTTTCGCCTCGCCTTAGAAAGCGCCGCCCAAGCAGAATTACCGCTTCTACGAAGGTTTAATACGGTTTTTGACACCATCATAGGCATTTCCCCTTTACTGGGCTTGTTAGGTACTGTTTTAGGGCTAATACAAACCTTTGCTTCTTTGCGACTAGGGGACATTGGCGGAACTAGCACCGGCAATGTTACGGCGGGTATTAGTGAAGCCTTAGTCTCAACAGCCAGCGGTTTAGTTGTCGCAATTTTTACTCTTTTATTTGCCAACACTTTTCGGGGCTTATACCAACGTCAGCGAGCCCTAATTTTGGAATATGGTGGACAATTGGAATTACTCTACCGGCGCCGGTTTGGAGGACAAGGAGACAAGCCAATAAAGTAAATTAGATCCACCAAAAATTTTTATATGCGTTTACCCGAAGAACCAGAACTTACTACATCGCAGATAAACATCGTCCCTATGATAGATGTAATTTTTGCAATTTTGACATTTTTTATTGTTTCAACATTATTTTTAACTCGAAACGAAGGCTTACCCGTAAACTTACCCACTGCTGTCACCGGCATTAGTCAAAAAGAACCCACATCTTTAACGGTTTCCATTGATGCAAACGGCCAACTTTCCCTCAACCGGCAACCTCTCCAAATAGAAAACCTACAACAACAAATTAAAAGCAAAATTACCCCTAACCAAACCACAACTTTAGTAATAATTAATGCCGATGAAAAAGTCTATCACGGACGAGTAATTGCTGTCATGGATAATTTAAGAGGCATTCCCACAGTAAAAATTGCCATAGCTACACAAAAACCCTAAACCCATTTATTTGCAGTTCAAAAAATCAATGGAAACCCCCTCAAATACAAAATACAAAGAACTAGCCAAAGTTTTTTTTAAACTTGGGGTTATCGGGTTTGGCGGCCCAGCGGCCCATATAGCAATGATGCAAGAAGAAATAGTTACCCGCCGCCAGTGGTTAACACAACAAAAATTTTTAGATTTATTGGGGGCAACTAACCTTATTCCTGGCCCGAATTCAACAGAAATGGCAATTCATATAGGATATAGTTATGCCGGGGCTTTAGGGTTAATTGTGGCCGGTATCAGCTTTATTTTGCCGGCCATTGTCATCACAGGAATTTTTGCTTGGTTTTATACCCAATATGGCGAGTTACCGCAGGTAGCGCCCCTATTTTATGGAATTAAACCGGCAGTTTTGGCAATTATTTTAGCAGCGGTTTGGAAGTTAGGAAAAACTGCGGTAAAAAATCGTAAATTGTTGTGGGTGGCGGTGGCGGTGGCGGCGATAGTAGGGGCGGGAATTAATGAAGTTTTGGGGTTGTTGTTGGGTGGTGTTTTGGGGATGTTTTGGTTAAGAGAAAAGGGGGGTGGTGGTAAAACTTTAAATGGTTTTGTTACTTGGCCGGTGTTGAATTTATTTGATTTTCCAAAAATATGCTTAAAGACAGAAATTTTGCCTCAATTTTTTATGAATGCCTCAAAAATCTATCTAATGGGAGAGAAAATTGCTCTTAGTACCACAACCTCCCCCTCGTTATGGCAGTTGGGGTTAGTTTTTCTTAAAGTTGGGAGTGTATTGTTTGGAAGTGGCTATGTGTTGGTGGCGTTTTTAGAGGGTGAATTAGTTGCAAGAGGTTGGTTAACACAACAGCAATTATTAGATGCGATAGCTATAGGACAATTTACACCAGGGCCGGTTTTATCTACGGCTACATTTATTGGTTATATGATTTCAGGATGGGCCGGTGCTGTCGTGGCGACTTTGGGGATATTTTTACCTTCGTTTGTATTTGTAGCACTATCTCATCCCTTTATTGAGAGTTGGCGTTCTTCTAAATGGATGTCAGCGTTTTTAGATGCAGTAAATGCAGCGAGTGTAGGTTTAATGGCGATAGTTTTATTAAAATTGGCATGGGTAACACTGTTTGATTTTAATAAAACCTTGAGCATTGAATGGCCGGCGGTTTTGATTGCCCTAGGGGCCGGTTTCGCAGTTATTCGCTATAAAACTAATGCTGCATTTATTATCATGGCCGGTGCTTTGTGTGGATGGATTTTAAATATTGATAAATTTCTTTAAATTTACTGAATAAAAGCAAATATAATAATCAATAAATAAATTAATCAACCACATTCGCCTCTGTTAAAACTGCCACTGCTGCAATTAAACTCAACGACTCAACCGGCTTACTAATATGCTCTTGAAACCCCGCAGAAAAAGCACGTTGTTTATCTTCCTCCCGCGCATAAGCTGTTAAAGCAATGGCTGGAATAAATTTTTCTTCAGACATTTTTGTTCTTACCCTTTTAATTAAACTATAACCATCTTCTTCGGGCATTCCAATATCACTAATTAAAACATCTGGTTGAAAATTATCCCAAACCTCCATTGCAGACTGAGCAGAAGTCACCCCCATTGCAATAGCCCCCGCATCTTTTAGCATCCAGGTAATTAAATCTAGCGTATCTTTTTCATCATCTACCACCAAAATTCGGATGCCTGAAAGCGGTAAAAATCCCAAATTTTCTCTTGACAAAACTTCTGTATTTTCCAACTCTTTTTTTTCAATAATAGGCGCTTCTTGTACAATTGTACTTTCTTTAAAAATTGGCAATTTAACGGTAAAGGTTGCTCCCTGATCTTCTCCAGCACTTTCTGCTTCAACAATACCGCCATGTAACTCTACCAAATGACGAACAATTCCCAAGCCCACCCCAAGCCCGCCAAACTTTCGAGTAGTAGAACTATCAGCTTGACAAAAATAATCAAACATATAGGGAAAAAAAGCTGGTTCAATTCCTTTGCCGGTATCTTTAATTTTAACTTCCACCCAACCGTCAACTTCTTGCAAAAACACCTCAACACAACCGCCAGAAGGTGTAAACTTAACCGCATTTGAAAGTAAATTCCACATTACTTGTTGCAACCGGCCGGCATCTCCCCGAACCTGAGAAACATTTCCAGCCATTTGAATTTTAATTTCTATTGACTTCGCCTGGGCTGCTAATTGCACAGTTTCCAGAGCCGCCATTATAATTAATCTCAAATCTGTTAAATCTACATTTAAACTAATTTTTCCTCGTAAAATCCGCGAAACATCAAGTAAATCTTCTATTAATTGAGTTTGGATATTTGCATTGCGTTCAATAGTTGCTAAACCCCTAATCAAAGTTTGTTCATCAGGTCGTTTTATTCTTAATAGCTGTGCCCATCCCAAAATAGGGCCCAGAGGAGTCCGCAATTCGTGAGAAAGGACAGCCAAAAATTCATCTTTAATTCGATTGGCCCTATCTAACTCTTCTGTGCGCCGGCGTAGGGTTTCTTCAACTTGCTTTTGCTCATCAATATCTGTTAAAGTTCCATACCAATGAATAATTTCACCTTGATTATTTTTTATTGGCACTGCCCTACTTAAAAACCAGCGATATTCTCCATTGCTTCCTCTTTTTAAACGAAACTCTTTTTGATAAAATTCTCCACTGTTTAAACAATGTTTCCACAGGGCATAAGTTTGTTCAAAATCCTCCGCATGGATGGCCTTGATAAGAACTTCTCTTTCATAGGCTTTTTCTAAAGAAAAGCCTGTATATTCTACCCATTGCTGATTAACATACTCTGTGTCTCCATTGGGCAAACTCACCCAAACAATTTGGGGCATAGCATTAGCAAGTTGACGAAATTGTTCTTCTGTTTCTTTTAATGCTGCTTCAGCAGCAGCGCGAAACCGGCGTTCCTTAACTTCCTGTAATGCTCTTTGGACGGAGGGTACTAATCTTTCTAAGCGGTGTTTTAAAACGTAATCTGTTGCCCCACTTTTTAAAGTTTCAATGGCTAATTCTTCACCCAAAGTCCCCGAAACAAAAATAAAGGGCACTTCAGGACAAATATTATGGGCAATTTTTAATGCGGAAATGCCATCAAAACCCGGTAACGAAAAATCAGACAAAACCAAATCAAATTTCCGTGTTTCTAATGCTTCCAAAAAATCATCGCGGGTTTGAACTATTAGCATTTCAAATATTAGCCCTCCAGCGCGGAGGGTGGCTTGGATAACCGCAGCATCCAGTTCACTATCTTCTAGCACAAGAAGCCGTACAGCCTTCATCGGTTATTGCTCTCCTATCGCTTGGTTTAGGGGCAGAGAAAAGTAAAAAGTTGCACCCTCATCTATCTTTCCCTCAGCCCAAGTTTTTCCACCATGCCGATTAATAATGCGACGGACATTAGCCAGCCCCATTCCGGCACCTTCAAATTGTTCTTGAAGGTGTAGGCGTTTAAAAATGCCAAATAATTTATCAATGTACTGCATATCAAATCCTATTCCATTGTCCCTAATAAAAAATATAATTTGTTCAGCTTGCTTAATGTTACCAATGGTAATTTCTGCCTCCTGGCGAGTTCGAGTATATTTAAGTGCATTAGAAATTAGATTGTGCATAACAATTCGTAACATTGTTGGATCACCTTCTAACTGTGGTAAAGATTCGATATGCCAATTAATAGTTCTATTCTGAGTTTCCGATTCAAAAAAACTTAACACCTCCTCAACTAATTGTTCCATATTGATTGTTGTTAATAGCAATTCAGCACGGCTAAGGCGTGAAAATTTCAACAAATCTTGGACTAAAGAATCGGCTTGTTTTGCAGAATCTGCAATAATTTGTAAATACTCGCGGCTGGTTTCATCAAGGTTAGCAGGGTTGATTTGTTGTTCCAGCAAATTGATAAAGGTACTAATATAGCGCAAAGGTGTATGTATATCGTGAGAAATTGAGTTAGAAAACTGTTCAATTTCTTTGTTGCTTGTTTTTAGTTGTTCAGTGCAAGCTAGAAGACGAGTTTCCAACTTTGTTCGCTCATTAATTGCCTCACTTGCTATAGCTTCATAGTCGGCAGCTTTTTGCTTGATCTGTGCTAATTTCAGGTGAGTCTCTACCCTTGCTAACAATTCTCTTTCAGAAAAGGGCTTTCTCAAATAATCATCCACTGCTGCTTCTGATATCTCTATGGGCGATTCTAGGGCCGAACAAAGCAAAATCATCGGTACTTGAATAGTTTGCGGAGCCTTTTTATGCTCTGACAAGAGTATGACATTACTTAGCACTAAATCAGGAGGTTGTTTTTCAATTGCTGCTTTAGCTGCAAGGGCATCAGAAACGGTCTCGACTTTATAGTGATTTTCTAATAAAGTCTTGATATATTCTTGCATAGCTGGATCATCTTCAACAACCAAAATACGCAGAGACAAGGAGGTAGTTAAGTTGTGACTGTTCATCTCACTCCATAGTAAAAATGTTGGGGACTTGTTCATATTTTAATAGTTTTTCAACCTATCTTTTATTATAAATAGTCCTTGGTGAGTTTAAACAAACAAAAAGCCTATTAATTTTTTCTGAAAAGTTTTACTTCGATATTGATTAGTTGAATTTATATCGTGTTGGTTGGTATTAAATTAAGTTAAAAGCACAAAATAATCAATTAGCTTATTTTTTTTTGAGAATTAGTAGTCATCAAAAAAACAATCAAAATTATCACGAGAATCAAGAAAAATAAAAAGCATAAATTTTGTCAAAAAAAGGGGGAATATCTTTTTCCTAAGCTGGCAAAAACAATTTACTCAGAAGCGGGTTGTGGGGCTGAATCTCCAAACTAACCTGTTATGGTAAGATACAAAGTCTTACCTTAACTAAAACAAAAACGGATGACCAACCCAACCCGAAGCGAAGCCGAAGTTAGAGCCCAAAAAATAGAAGAACTACGCACACTTGGCATCGAACCTTACCCCAGCCAAGCCTATCGGCGCACTCATACCACCCAACAAATACACGAACTATTTAACCAACCAGGCAAAGAACTCTTAAACGGAGAAGGCGATCCTGAAGAAAAACCCCTAAGCGCTTGCGGACGCATTACATCGAAGCGAGACAGCGGCAAAATATGCTTTATTGACCTCACCGATAGCACCGGCAAAATACAACTTAAAATCGAAAAAAATCTTGTCACCGGCGAACGTGGTTTATCTTTCGACCAAATCAAAAAACTTCTTGATGTTGGCGATTTTATTGGAGTAGTTGGTATTGGATGTCGCACCCAACGCGGCGAACTTTCGCTACAAGCAACAGAAGTAGTTGTTTTATCAAAATCAACTATTCAATTTCCTGATGCTTATTATGGCGTAAATGACCCTGAAACTTGTCGCCGACATCGGGAGATGGATCTGGCCGGCAACCGGGAATCTTTCCAAAGATTTCAAACTCGTTCCCGCATTGTTCAAAGCATCCGCAGTTACCTTGTCCAAAACAATTTTTATGAAATAGAAACTCCCACATTACAAGCAATTTATGGTGGTGCCGCAGCCCGACCTTTTGTTACTCACCACAACGCTTTAGATGTAGATTTATACCTCAGAATTGCTCCAGAATTGTTTTTAAAAAGAGCAGTTTGTGGAGGTTTTGAACGGGTATTTGAGCTTGGTAGAGTATTCCGCAACGAAGGCATAGATAGCACGCACAATCCCGAATTTACAACCATTGAAGCTTATCAAGCCTATGCCGATTATTTTGATATTTTAACCGTTGTTGAAGATGTAATATGTTATGCGGCCGAAGCCATATTTGGCGACCAAAAAGAAATTGAGTATCAAGGCGAAAAAATTAGCCTAGAACGTAAATACAATTACAGCGAAAAATATCCAGGTTTCACCGGCAATCATTGGCAAGTGAAAACAATGGTAGAAGCCATCAAAGACGAAACTGCTATTGATTTTGACAATATAGAATTATCAGAAGCAATTGGTGCCGCCGAAGCCAAAGGACTAACTCTTTCTAACTTAGAAAAACAAAGCTTTGGCTATGTTTTATATACAGTTTTTGATAAACTCGTACAACCGAAATTAATTCAACCAACTTTTATTATTGACTTTCCCGTAGAAGTCAGCCCCCTTGCCAAAAGACACCGCAACAAAGCCGGTTTTGTCGAACGTTTTGAATTGTTTATAGCGGGCACTGAATATTCTAATGGGTTCTCGGAATTAAACGACCCGAAAGAACAGAAAAAACGCTTTGAAGAACAACTAGCGCAAAAATATGCCGGTGACGACGAAGCCCATCCAATGGATGAAGAATTTATTGAAGCCTTATCACTTGGTATGCCAAACTGTGCCGGTATGGGTATAGGAATTGACCGGGTGGTGATGCTGCTAACAAATACCCAAAGCATTCGGGATATTATTATGTTCCCAACAATGAGGCCGGTAAGTTTTTAAAAACCGCAGATAAAGACAGAGAAACGCAGATAAGGGTGGATATTTGAGGTCAAAAAATAAATGATTGATCCACCATTATCTGCGTTGATCTGCTGTTAAATTAAAAATCTAGGGCATTTCAAATGCAATTAAAGTATTTTCCGGTAAATAATCCTTAAACCGGCCTCCATCGGAAAGCATCACCACCATTCGCAAACCCCAGTCAGGATGTGTTGGTAAATCAGCCCAAGGTAAAGCCAATTCCAAACATTTATTCACTGCTACTTGAGACCTCGACGGGCGAGAATTCCAGCGTTGATTTTCGCAGGCTTCTTGAAACCACACCGAATGTGTCAACAAATTAATTCCTAAATGATGATGGAAATAATAATTCATCGGTGCTTCATGGGGTAAATTTGCCAAAGGTGCCGGGCTATTACACAATGGTTTTTCGGGATAATACCACAGCAAATTAATTTCTGGTGGGCAATCTTTTCCGAATTGAATACCACTTTTAAAATCTATTCGCAAATAGAAATTAATGTGATCTACCCCATACCAAACGCGCTGAACAGCAGAACTACGGTGCATTGTACCCCTTGCCCCACCTACTTCTAACCGGCCGGCTTTATCCCAATCTTGCTCATCTCCCACACCATCAATTGTTGGATGAATAAAACTTTGAGGCCGGTGTTCTTTGTGTTTTTCATGCACTTCTACCGGCTTGCGGACATCATCAGGAATTGGTTCATTTAATGCTTGATAAATTCCTGCTAAGTGTTCTCTAAATAACTGGTCAAACATGGCATCTTGATTAGAAGAATGACCTTCTCCAAACCACCAGAACCAATCAGAACCCTCTGCCGCATAAAGCGCTTCCCACGCTTCGGGGTTATTTTCTGGGGTAGCTTCCGGGTGCTTTGCCAGCACTTGCCGTGCTTTTGTGAGCAAATCCCAAGCTTTATTTTTAGCAGGATCACCTATCCAGGTTGTCAAACTGCCATCTACCCAAGAACCACTATGCAATTGATCTGCCGGTAGAGTTTCTGTGGGTGGAAATTTATCCAAAAATTCAGAAACCGTTACTAACTGAATATCTTGGGAATTGCTCAATTTTTGATAAAGATTTTCTAAAAATGGTAAGCCATCTTTTTGATAAAATTCCCAGCAATTTTCGCCATCTAAAGCAATTGTTACTAACCAGGGTTTTTCTAAAGCGCCACCACCATTCCGGTATTTTAAAGTACGTCCAATGGCTTCTAAATGCCCTACCAAATCATCGGCTGCTTTTTTCGGTTCCATTGCCCCATAAGTAAAACCAATTAAGTCGGAAAGCCGGTGATCTCGGAAAACAATTGCTAAATCTCCATGAGGAGTTTCGAGACGATAGGGTTGGTAAAGCATTTCTGGTTCACAAACATTTCCCATGCCATCTCTGTGAAAAAATGTTTTCTTTGTCCAGCCTAAAATTGCCTCATCTGAACATATCCATTTAAAGCCTTGTTGTGCAATATAGGGGAGGATAGCGGGACTAACTGCTTGCTCTGAAGGCCATAAACCTCTGGCATTTCTGCCAAAACGTTCTTTGTACATATCCCACGATTTTTGCAAGTGTCTGGGGATATCTTCTTGCCATTGAAAGCGATTTTTTGGCAAGGTCATATCAGGAATTGCTACTCGTCCACAATTGGTATCAGCAAGTAAGGGTAAAATTGGGTGAGTGTAAGGCGTTGTGGTTACTTCTAATTGGCCGCTGTCTTGCATTTTTTTGTGCTGGGGCACAATGCGACTGAGAATTTCTCTTTGTTTTGAATAAATGCGTTGCCGGTCGGCTAGGGTGAAATTTTTTCCTTGTTTTAACCAAGTTTCAATTTCTGGATCGTCCCAAAAAATCGGGTCAATCCATGCTAAGTTATGCCATGCTAATAAATCGCTATAATCTTGTTTATCCCAATTTTGATAACACCACCCATAGCCTTTTTCTTGACGTTGGTGATACAGTTGGGAATAACGGGGATGGGGGTCTATTAAGGTATGGTGATTGGCATCAAAAAAATGCTCAATGATAAAATATTTTTGTTCGTTTGTGAGGTTTTCTTCGGGTGTTAAAGCGGCGGTTAGATAGGGATCAAAGGCATTGCCTTCGATATAGTCTTCTAGCTGCAAAATTAGCGAAGGAACTAAATTAACGGTTTGATGTAATTTTGGATACCGTTCGAGGATTAATATCAAATCTAGGTAATCTTTGGTACCATGCAAACGTACCCAAGGCAGTCGGTAGTGGCCGGTGCTACGGTTTTTGTAGAGGGGTTGATGTTGGTGCCAAACAAAGGCAACGTAGAGGGGATGGGGCATATTTTTAACGTAAGTGAAGAGAGTTTAGTTAACTGTAACTGATTACGGCTACTAACAAAAATAGGGTTTTTTTAGCTGAGGGCCACATTTGTGCTTCACTTGGTGTGTTCGCTTTGAAAAAAAAAGAGGTCTGTATTTAGACCTCTGTCTCTGAAATGGCTAGGTTTTAAAACACTTGTTCTACTTCAGCAATTTCGGGAATCATTTCCCGCAACCGGCGCTCAATTCCCATTCTCAGCGTCATTGTGGAACTCGGACAAGAACCGCAAGCACCTTGTAAGCGCAACTTAACTATCGGCCCATCGAGTTCTACCAATTCTACGTTTCCACCATCGGCCATTAAGTAAGGCCGCATTTCATCTAAGACTGTTTCGACGTTTTCAGGGTTTAGTGTTAGGGACATTGTTTTTTCCTGTGTTTTGCGGGCTACTTTAACAATCTTATCGTTTCTTAAGTATCCTGGGCAAAGTTTTGCTGTTTTTATGGGCCAGCATCGAGAGGAGAAATCTAAAAATTTTAGAGTGGTGCCTTGAAATATTAAGGCAGAAACCGGGTTTTTGATGGGGCATTTTATTGCCCAGCATCGAGTTTAAACGGTGGCCGGTACGAGGAGTTTAATATTGTTGAAATTAAACTCGGTGGTAATTTCTTGGCCTTTTTCTTTGGCATTGATGACTTGTTGGGTCATTAGATAATAATTGCCGAATTTCTCGAAGCTATCTTTGTGTTGGCGTTCGGCGATAATTTCGTTAGTTTGGGGATTACGAAAAACGACATTATAGCCGGTGGCTACATAGCCGTTGCCGGTGTCTAAAGTTTCGTAGGTGTCTATTACAAAAGCGACTCTTCCCATGACGCGGCTAACTTGGCAAATTTCTGTGCCGCGTATTTTATAGTTAGACCCCATGGAGTCGCCTTTGACTAAAATTTCGCTGGCGCCGGTGTTGTCGGTTTCACCAAGGGTAAAACTGTTTTTGCTGTGGGACTCTTCAAAACTATTGCGTTTGCGGTGGGTGACAATATCGCGCAGTTGGGTATATACGCTTTGGCTAATTTCTTCGCCTTCAATGCCGGTAACTTCCACACTCATATCGCCGTTAATGCGAATTTGACCGCGATATACTTCGTCGCCTTGTTTTAATTCGATGTCGGCGCTATAACCGGGAAAGTTGCTATCCCAGGTGTAGCGGTTTTCGTAAGCGGCTTTAAATAAATCCCGTGCTTGATTTTGTTCGGTCATGCGTTTTTCGTTGTGTTTTCTTTTGTTAGTTATTATAGCTTATATTTTAATTGCCAAAGGGTAAAACTCCCCCTCGGTTGTGTTGGTAGGCGAGGAGGTAGTGGTTATGGAGAGAGCGTTGGGACGTTTTAAGGGCTGAGTAAAAAAATAATTTTGTGCCGTTTAGTCCTGATTTTTTTGTTGATTTTATTTCTTCGCTTTAACCGGTTGTTTGAATTCAAAAAAACCGCCACATCTTTTTTTGAAAAAACTAAGTTCAAGGTGCTTATTTTAGGATTGAAAGCCGTCAAAATACTTTGGAAATTTTAATTTTATTGGAGCCGATTTTGCCGAGAAGGTAAAACCAAATTGGTCTAGGCTAATATTCTTGCAAAAGTAGATAAAACGCCTATTAAATAAGCTTTTTTTAGTTGTTTTTTGTGTAAATTATTCTGCTTAGCTTGGGTATTTTTTGTGTATTATTTAACTACATAAATCTGGAAATAAGCTAATTTATTACTTCCTTTTTCTCCAGAAAAATTAAGTTATTGCCTTATCAAAAAAACCTCCTTCCTGCATTTCTTGAACGCTCTCTTTAACCGCCTCAATGATGCGATTGATATCTTCATCAGTGTGGGCTGTCGAAAGAAAGCAGCTACGCCCTTCACAAATAAAAATACCCTTTTCCAGTAAATGAAAAAGAAAAGGATCTATATCAATAGAAGCCGCAGCGCGAAATTGTGAACCGAAATTAACAAGCCATATAGAAAGTTCATTTTCTTTAAAATAAGCATTGAGAGTTTCAACTAACTGCGAAGTTCTATAATTTAACTGTTGCTGAAGCGTTGGGCCTTGATTTTTAAGATAATAAAGCACAGAACGTGCAGCAGCCAAAGCCATAGGATGCTTGCAAAAAGTGCCGGCAAAAATTGTTTTTTCTACTTGGGGGTAAGAATCATCGCCATAGTTCCACAAACCGCCGTCAATTTTATCCATATAAGCGGCTTTTCCGGCGATAATTCCTATTGGCATACCACCCCCGACAATTTTGCCGTAGGTGGCGATATCTGCCTCAATGCCAAACCACCCTTGGGCGCCGCCTTGATGAATTCGGAAACCGGAAACCATTTCATCAAAAATGAGGGCAATTTCTGATTCTTTTGTTAGTTTTCTGAGTTGGTGGAGAAATTCTTTAGGCTGCAAATCGAGGCGGCGACTTTGCACCGGCTCAACAAGAATTGCTGCTAATTCGTGCCGGTGAGCTTCGATGATTTCGAGAGATTGAGGGTTTCCGTAATCTAAAACTAAAACATCTTGAACAAAATTAGGGTTAATTCCTGGGGCTTTTGGGATTGTTTGTAAATCGCCATTTATCTTCTTTTTAATTGCCAGAATTCCGTCAAAATGACCGTGATAGGAACCAGAAAATAAAGCAATTTTATTGCGTTTAGTTGCTGCTCTCGCTAAACGTAGGGCTGCCATTACTGCTTCGGTGCCGGTGTTAGAAAAAGCCACTCGCTCCATTTTTGTTAGTTCGCAAATTAATTCTGCAACTTCTCCAGCCAATTCTGCTTGAGTGCCAATTTGCAAACCGCTATCAAGTTGTTCTAGTAAAGCTTGTTTAATAAAATATGGATTGTGGCCAAAAAGATTAATACCAAATCCCATCGTGATGTCGATGTATTCATTGCCGTCGATATCCCACATTTTAGAGCCGAGGGTTTGCTTTGCGACAATCGGATAAAACATCTCTTTAACGGGAAGGCGAAACCCATCAGAAGCCCGATTATCAGCAAGAACCGGCCGATATTTTTGGGCAAAATTTTTAGAATTTTTTGTGCGTTGGGTGTAGCGATCAATCAGCGTTAATAGATGTTTTTGCTGCAAGGATTCATTCATTTTCAAAGCTCCAGAAATTTAAGGGAATAGGTGTTAACTAGGGCGGGGCGCGTTTATATTTGGTAATAAGGGACTTTAATTAAGCCGCACTTACTCAAATAAGAAAAGTAACTATGAAACAAATTTGCGTTGGCTGGGGAACAAGTAATTTCAGTGTTAGCAAGGGCATTTAGGGTATTTTTGCAATCAAACTTTAGCTCTTCTGAGTTAGCTATTTTCGATTCTGCTTTTTCTGAAAAAAGACTGGCAAGGGGGTATAAAGCATGATCGGGAGAATTGCCGGCGCGATTGACAATTTCTGCTTGCCAAGTTTGATAAGGAACTCGATCCAATGGATAGCCAAAAGTTTGTATCCAGGCGACTAATTCACTTAATAAAAAAGAATCTGGGTTGACTAAGTGAAAATTTTTGCCGCTCGATTCTTGTTGCTTTGATAGGTGAATAATTGCACGGCTGACATAATCTACGGGTGCTACATTTAGCATCCAATTTCCATCTGGTACGCATCCTAATTGCACACAGCCGGCAAGTAATATAGAAAAAGAATCACTGGTATTGCAGGCACCTGTTTCGCTGTGTCCAGAAATGCGTCCGGGGCGGTAAATTGTGATAGGTATTCCGCGATAACGCGCGATTTCAATTAACTTTTCTGCCACCCATTTACTCTGAGGATAAGCGCCCTTGAGGTTTTCTCCTGGGGTTAGTTCGTCTTCTTCTGTGATGGTTTTTAGGCTGCTTTTTTGTGTTGAAGAAAAGACGGATACAGTAGAAATAAAATGCACGGGTTTAAGCTTATTTTGACAGGCTAACCGCAAAATTTCTTGAGTTCCTAAAACGTTAGCTGGTTTGAGATATGAATAGGGATAGGTAAACTTGACAAATGCTCCGTTGTGATATATTGCATCAATTTGGCTTGCCATTTCTTTAAATTTTTCTTGGGAAAGCCCCAAAAGCGGCTGAGCTAAATCTCCAACAACTGGTATTATTCGATTACTTAATTTTTCGTCCCAAATTAAATAAGATTCGAGGCTACTTTGGATACGTTTCTTTGCTGATTCAGTATCAGAAGATCGCACCAAACAATAAATTTTTGCTTGAGTTTGTTGTAGGAGTTCGTGGAGTAAAAATGCTCCTAAAAAGCCGGTTGCTCCTGTTAAGAGAATGCGAGTAGGTTGAGTCAGAGGCTCCCAAAATGCAGTTTCAGGACGAATTGAGGGGTCGAGAGTAACTTCAGCGTTAATATCGAAATTTAAGGAGGGAATAGGCGGAGATTTTCTGGTTTTATTAATCTCGATTTTTTCAGCTAAACCGGCCACAGTAGGAGCCTCAAATAACACACGCAAAGGCAATTCTATTTGAAAAGATTCCCGTACCTTTGCTAACAGCTGAGTGATGAGTAATGAGTGTCCGCCTAAATCAAAGAAGTTATCGTAAATTCCTACTTTTTTAAGACCGAGTAGTTGACTCCAAATGCCGGCAAGAATTGCCTCAAGTGAAGTGCGAGGCGCTACAAAAGTATCTGTTAAATTGGCTGCCGTTTCTGGTGCTGGTAGTGCTTGCCGGTCTATCTTGCCATTGGCAGTCAGCGGTAGTGCTTTTAGAACTACAAAAGCCGAGGGAATCATATATTCAGGGAGCTTTTCTTTGAGGAATGAACGCAGATCATCAATTAATTCTGAAGCCTGAGATCCGAGTTTTGAGGGAGCAACAATATAGGCTACTAAACGCTGATTACTGAGTTCGGAGTTTTGAAGCAAAACAACCGCTTCGCCTACAGAGGGATGAGCAGAAAGCGCGGCCTCAATTTCTCCTAATTCAATACGAAATCCCCGCAGTTTTATTTGATGGTCAATGCGTCCGATAAATTCGATGTTTCCGTCTGGCAAATAGCGAGCCAAATCACGAGTTTTGTAAAGGCGATTTTCTACTTTGTGATTGAAGGGGTTGGGAATGAATTTTTCGGCTGTTTGTTGAGGTAGATTTAGATAGCTGCGAGCTACTCCTGCACCGCCAATATATATTTCACCGGCTACTCCTAGAGGGACAGGCTGCAACTGTGAATCTAACAAATAAATCTGCGTATTTGGTAGAGGAACGCCGAGAGGAACTGTGTCATAAAGGCCGGCATTTTCCGCTTTTATCTGATAAGTTAATACGCCTACTGTTGTTTCTGTAGGCCCGTAGTGGTTGAATATCAAACAGTCTGAATTGTATTTTTGAATTGTCTCAATTAAATTCCAATTTAAAGTTTCTCCACCGAGAATTAATCGTTTTTTAGGTATAATTTGCGAGGCGTTAGAAGCAGTCAATAAAGCTTTTAGGTGAGAGGGAACAATTTTAAGACAATCGATAGAATGTTGCTGAAAATAAGCCGCCATTGCTTGAGGATCTGTTGAGCGTTCTTGAGAGATGATGTGCAGGCATCCACCAAAACACAAAGCGGGGAAAATAACGGTGTGTCCTAAGTCGGCGGCGAAGGTGGAAACGGTGGCATAATTTGCACCGGCGGGGAGGTTTAATTTTTCTTGAATTCCGTATAGGTAATTGAGTAGTTGCCGGTGTTCAATGGCGACTGCTTTGGGGGTGCCGGTGGAGCCAGAGGTATAGATAACGTAAGCTAAATTTTCCGCAGAAATAGGAGCGATATAGCTGTCTGAAAAAGCGGTAATATCGCCATCTAAACAAACTATATTTGCCTGAGATTCGGGTAATTTTTCGATGAGATGTTGTTGGGTTAGCAGGACGGTCGCCTCAGCATTTTGTAACATCAATGCTAGGCGTTCTTTTGGCATTGCACAGTCAATTGGCAGGTAAGCACCACCGGCTTTAAGGATGCCTAAAATTCCAGCTAGCGCATCCAAAGAACGCTCGACACAAATGCCGACAATAACCTCTGGTTTTACGCCTAATTTTTGCAAATGATAAGCGATTTGATTAGCGCGGTTATTCAGTTCTGCGTAGGTAATTTGCTGATTTTCAAAAACAGCAGCTATGTTATCTGGTGAGCGCTCGGCTTGTTGTTCAAATAATTGATGAACGCACTTATTTAACGGGTAATCAGTTTTTGTGTTGTTGAATTCTACTAATAATTGATGTCGGGCTTTTTCGCTGAGAATTTCAAGTTTGCTAATGACAGTTTCGGGGTTGTTGGCGGCACTTGCTACGAGGGTGAAAAATTGGTCTGCTAAACACTGGATGCTGTTTTCTGTGAAAAAGACAGGATCATAGTGGAATTCAAAACTGAGCAAGTTTTTTTGATGTTGGCAAGATAGTTTTACTTTGAAGTAATCGCAGCAAACATATTGTTTGTAGAGAGAAAAAGATGTGCCTGTAGCCGAATAATTTTCGAGATATTTTTCAAACTCAAAACCAAATGGAAACACAGATTCTTGGCAAAAATATTCCTCCCATTTATATGCTTCGTGAGCGTTTTGTTGAACTTGATTTAAGACTTCTGCAAAGGAAAACTCTTCTCCCAAATGGCTGCACAACGGTAAAGATTTGGCAAACAAACCTAGGGCTGGTTCTAGCTCTTCGTATTTTCGACCGTCGCATGATACGCTGACGATGATATCTGATTTTTCTGTTAAACGCCAGAGTAAAATTTTCCAGCAAGTAAGCAAAAATGTAGATAGTGAGGTGTTGTTTTGGCTGGCGATAAGTTCGATTTTTTCCAGCAAAGTTAAGCCTAATTTAACCTCAAAAACTTGCGGACAAAATTGAGATTTCTCTTCAATGAGTTTATTTTCAAAGGGCAATTTTAAACTCGCTTTCGCGGCTAAATTTTGCTGATTCCAGTATTCTTTACCTTCCGCTGCTTCTTCATCTTCGAGTAGTTCGTTTTGCCATTCGGAAAATTGAATGTATTGCACGACTTCTTCGGCAATTTCTTCCTCGTGAAGGCAAGCACTATAGCATTCGCTGATTTGTTGAATTAGATTTTTTAGTGTACGATTATCAGCGCACAGTGCCGGCAAACTGACTACCAAAATATGTTTGTCAGATGAAAGTTTAATTAAAGATAAACGCCAAATAGGATTTTGCTCGAAGTTGAATAAAGCGCTCTTTTCTTGCTCAAAAATCTCTGTAAGTTTGGTTTGTTGTTGCTGGGAAGTGAAGTCACTTAAGTTAACCAATATCCATGAAACAGAGCTAGATTCTGAGATAACTTGGATAGGAGTTTTTAGGCCGGCTTTTTTATGAAAGCTGGTGCGAAGAATTTCGTGGCGTTCGCTAACTTTTTCTAAGGTTTTTTTGAGGTTATCTGTTTGAAGATTTCCCTCAATCAAAATGGCGGATTGAACGCGATAAGCTGGGCTGTTTTGCTGCAAAAGCCAGAGATATTTTTGTTGGGGGGAAAGTCGAAAACCGTTAATTGTTTGCATTGTTTTTATTTCTCCAAATACTACTTTATTCTTCCAGGCAAAACCAAGGAAAGAGAGATGATTAAAAATTAAAGTTCTGATTCTGCAATCATTTCGCCCATTGCTACGACGATTTTTCGGGGGCCGGTAAAAGGATTGCGACTGTGAGCAGCGAGCATATTATCTAACATTATGATGTCTCCTCCTTGCCAGGGGAAACTAATAGCAGCTTCGTCGTAGATTGCTTGAATTTCTTCGATTACTGAGTCTTCAATAGGGGTGCCATCACCGTAATAAACATTGCGGGGGAGGTTTTTTTCTCCAAATACGGATAGTAAAGAGGCGCGGGTTTCTGAATCTACGCAGGAAATGTGGTGTAAAAAAAGTTGGTTGAAAAATACCATTTCTTTTGTTTTTGGGTGTTTGGCAATGGCGGGGCGAATTTTGCGAGTTATCAGGTTATTTTCTGCTTTCCATTCAAATTCTATTCCTGCGCCGCGACAGTATTCTTCAACTACAGATTTGTCTTCGGTTTTGAAGAAATTTTGCCAGCTTACATCGAGTCCTTTTGTGTAGTTGCGGACGTACATTATTTGCTTTTCTGCAAATTTTTCTCGCAGTTTTGGGTCTAGCATTTGGTAAATTTTTCGGCAATCAACTATGGGGGTTTCTCCGCCTTGTTGGGCCGGTTGAACGCAGAAAAACCAAATTTTCATCGGCCAGCGGTGCAAATGCGAACTTTCGCTGTGAAATAAGATAGTTTGATCGGCTGGGTAAGGAGTTGATCCGTAGACTTTTGCGCTTACTCCTTCGCGTGGTAAATCTCCGTATTCGCCAAATAATTCTGAACAAATGGAGAGGGCAAATTTCTCGAATACGGAAACGACAGGACCGGTGAATCCTCGAAAAAGAATTGCTCCATGTTTCAGCAATTTTTCTTCTATAAATTCGCGGTTATTTTTTGCCCATTCGAGGAGATCAACATCAGCTACAGCGGGTTTTATTACTAAGGGGAAGTGTTGTTCGGGGTGGAGATACTCGGTGTTTATTAACTCGTCTTGGGGCAAAGCTATTACTTTCGGCTTGACGGTTTTAAATTTGCTTAAATTGCTTTTTTTGCGTTTAATTTCTTGCATGGTTTGTTTCTGCTTTTCGGTTTCTGTGAGAATTTCTAAACTGTTTAAACGACTGTCTGGCTGCGTCACAATGCTGTTGAGGAGGGTTTCAAAACGATTGGAAATTTGAGCGATGGTTTCTGCATCAAATAGGTCGGAATTATATTTCCAAGTGCCGGTAATTATTCCCTCGGTTTCCGTTACAAAGAACGCTAAGTCAAATTTAGCCGTTCCGCTATCAATTTCCATCGGCATTAAAGTTAAACCGGCTAGTTCTAAAGTCGGCATAGGTGCATTTTGCATGACAAACAAAACTTGAAAAAGTGGTGTCTGATTTAAACTGCGATCTGGACGCAATTCTTCTACCAATTTGTCGAAGGGTAAATCTTGGTGAGCATAGGCTTTTAATGTGACTTCACGAACTTGATTCAGCAATTGACGAAATGTAGGATTACCTCGCATATTGGTTCGTAAAACCAGGATATTAACAAAGAAACCAATTAAGGCTTCTGTCTCAACTTGGGTGCGGTTTGCAAGGTCTGTTCCGACTACAATATCCTCTTGATTTGTGTAGCGATAAAGCAGCGTTTGCAGTGCTGCTAATAGCGTCATAAACAAGGTTACATTTTCTTGCCGACTAAGGTTATTTAGCGCTTCTGAAAGTTGCTTAGAAAGCTGTATTTTTTCAATTTTAGCTAGATTGGTAGAAACAGCAGGACGCGGTTGTTTTGTTGGCAAATTCAGCGGTGGTAAATTTTGACCTAATTGCTGTTTCCAGTCCGCAATTTTTGCTGATAAAACTTCTCCTTGTAGCCAGTTTCTTTGCCACACAGCATAGTCTGCATACTGTAGGGAAATTTCGGGGAGGGGAGAAGGTTGGCCGGCACAAAAAGCTTCGTAAAGCGCTGCTAATTCCCGAACTAATATTCCTAGCGACCAACCATCAGCAACGATGTGGTGTATTGTCAGTAACAGCAGGTATTCTGTGTCGTCTAATTGCAGTAAATTAAGGCGCAATAACGGTAATTTTGTGAGGTCAAAACCTTGTCGCACTTCTTCATCGGCAAGTCGCATTGCTTCGGCTTCTTTTTCCGCTTTTGATAAGTGCCTTAAATCTAGTATGGGAAGTGTGAAATTAAACGATGAAGTAATAACTTGAACCGGTTTACCTTCGACTGATTTAAAAGTTGTCCTCAAAGCTTCGTGACGCTTGATAATTTCCTGAAAACTTTGCTTGAATGCGGGCACATTTAGGACACCTTTTAATCGCACTGCTGCGGGGATGTTATAGGCAGGATTTCCTGGTTGTAATTGGTCGAGAAACCAGAGTCTTTGTTGAGCAAAAGAAAGGGGTATTTTTTCAGAGCGTAATGCCGGCTTAATAGGGGTAGCTTTCAGTTTTTCACCGGCCCGATATTGCGAGATACTTTCGCTGAGTGTTGCGACGGTAGGCGATTCAAAAATCAAGCGCAGAGGTAAGTCTATTTCAAAAACTTTTCGTAAGCGAGAAATCGCCTGAGTAGCCAGCAATGAATGGCCGCCCAATTCAAAAAAGTTATCGTGAATTCCTACTGATTCTAAACGCAGAACTTCCGCCCAAATTTGTGCTATTACTTGCTCTTCTGAAGTTCGAGATTCGGCAAAGTTGCTATCAAATTTGGTTGTGTTTGTGTTTGGTGCAGGAAGTGCTCGCCGGTCGATTTTTCCGTTAGGCGTTAAAGGCATTGCTTCCAGCAGTACAAATGCTGAAGGCATCATGTATTGAGGTAATTTTTGTTTGATAAAAACCCGCAATCTATTAATAACTTCAGTAGGGTTTTTCTCCGCATCCAAGAGTTTTGAATTAGCAACAATATAAGCAACTAAACGCTTATCACCGGGATTGTCTTCTCGAACTAAGGCGATTACTTCTCGCACAGTTGGGTATTGACTGATTACAGCTTCAATTTCGCCTAATTCAATGCGAAATCCGCGAACTTTTACTTGGTTGTCAATTCGCCCGATAAATTCAATATTTCCATCGGGCAAATAGCGCGCTAAATCCCCTGTTTTATAGAGGTATTTTGAACAAATAAATGATGAATTATGCTCGATAAATGAAGCATAAATTCCGCCCTCTGCAAAGGGGTTAGAAATAAATTTTTCTGCGGTTAATTCTGGCCGGTTTAAATAGCCTTTGGATAAACCGCTACCTCCTATGTGTAGTTCGCCAAATACTCCTACAGGAACCGGCATTAAATAACGGTCTAATATGTAAATTTCAGTGTTGGCAATGGGGCGACCGATGGAAACCAATTCTTTGCCATCAAGCTGATAAATAGTAGACCAAATTGTGGTTTCTGTAGGGCCGTATAAATTCCACACAGAAGCGCTCCGTAAAAGCAATTGATTCGCTAGTTTTTGCGGTAAAGCTTCTCCTCCGCAGAGTATTTTTAATTGATTGCTTTTTTGCCATCCTGCTGCTAAAAGCATTTTCCAACTAGCAGGAGTCGCTTGCATTACTGTTGCGCCAGAATTTACCAAGGTTTCTAACAGCTTTTGTCCGTCAGATGTTACGCTTTTGCTGGCTATAATGAGGCGAGAGCCTGTTGTAATAGGCAGGAAAATTTCTAGGGCTGCAATGTCAAAAGATAAGGATGTTACTGCCAGCCAAATATCTCGTTCTGTGATGGCGAGTTGCTGGCGCATAGAAGTTAAAAAATTGACTACTGAGGTGTGAGTAATTTGCACTCCTTTGGGTTTGCCGGTTGAGCCTGAAGTATAAATTACATAGGCTAAATTGGCGGGATTTTCGATGAAGGTGGAGCGATTATTACAGCTTGATATGGCCTCCCATTCTGCATCCAAAAAGACTGTATATGCACTGTTTTTAGGCAGAGTTTTTAAGAGTTTTTTCTGAGTTAATAAGACGGGAATTTGTGCGTCTTCGAGCATTAATGCTATGCGCTCTGACGGATAGGCTGGATCGAGGGGAACGTAAGCGCCACCGGCTTTAAGAATTCCGAGCAATCCGACTACCATTTCTAGGGAACGCTCAACATAAATGCCTACTAAACTTTCAGGATTGATACCAATTTTTTGCAAGTAATTTGCGAGATTATTTGCTTTATCGTTCAGTTCTCGGTAAGTTAAAGATTCATTTTCAAAAACCACAGCAATCGCATCAGGTGTATTTGCTACCTGGGTTTCAAACAGTTGATGTAGGCATTTATTTCGCGGAAATTCTGATTGAGTATTGTTCCAATCAAAAAAGAGTTGATGCCGTTCATCTTTCGTTAAAATAGGCAAGTTTGAAATGCGCTTATCTGGATTTTCAGTAATGCTTTCTAGTAAGGTTAAAAAATGTCCGCTTATCCGCTGTGCAGTGCTGCTATCAAACAAATCTAGGCTGTATTCAAGGGCTGCATTAATACCTTCTGAGCCTTCTTCTAAATCAAGTGCTAAATCAAATCTGGCGGTTTTGCGTTCTATTTCTAAACTGCTTAATGTCAGTCCAGGTAATTCTATTTGCGGTGTTTCAACATTTCGCAGAGAAAATAATACTTGAAACAGCGGATTATGGCTTAAATCTCTTTCGGGTTGCAGGATTTCTACGAGTTTCTCGAAGGGAAGATCCTGGTGATTGTAAGCGTTGAGGGCTACTTCTCGGACACGCCCGATTAATTCTTTAAAAGTTGGGTTATTCGATAGATCGGTGCGGAAAACTAAGGTGTTGGCAAATAAGCCAATTAATCCCTCAATTTCGCGGCGGTTGCGGTTAGCAATGGGGGAGCCGACTAATATATCTTCTTGCTCTGTATAGCGATAAAGAAGTGTTTTGAATGCCGCCAGCAAAGTCATAAATAAAGTTGCTTTTTCCCGCTGGCTTAATGCGTTAAGTTTTTCAGTAATTGCTTTGGAAATGGTGAATTTATGCACCGCTCCTCGGAAAGTTTGCACTGCCGTTCTAGGTCGATCAATTGGCAAATTTAGCACAGGAAGATTGCCTCCTAGCTGTTTTTCCCAGTAGGCAAGTTGTGTTTCTAAAACTTCTCCTTGCAACCATTCCCGCTGCCACTTTGCAAAGTCTGCATATTGAACCGGCAAATCGGGGAGGGTGTAGGGTTGGCCGGTGCAAAAAGCTTTATAAATGGTGGCGAGTTCCTGAATAAATATCCCCATTGACCAACCATCAGAAATGATGTGATGGGTGCTGAATAGTAACAACCAATTTGACTCGTTTATTTGCAGCAATTTAGCACGCAATAAGGGTGCTTTTGATAAGTCCAAAGGTTGTTGAGATTCTGCAACAATTAAACGATCAATTTCGCTTTTGTGTTCTGTTGTAGGAAGCGAACGCAAATCTATTTCTGATAGTTTAATGTTTTGATTTTCAGTAATAACTAGGGTAGGTTGTCCATCAGTTGCGCTAAAGGCAGTCCTAAAAACTTCGTGACGCTTGATGAGTTCATTTAAACTTTGCTCAAGGGCGGTAACACTAAGTGTGCCGCTAAGACGCACAGCGGCGGGGATGTGATAGGTAAAGTTGCCCGGATTTAATTGCTCAAAAAACCACAACCGTTGTTGAGCAAAGGACAAAGGAAAAGAATTAGATTGTCGATTTTGAGGCTGAATTTCTGCCGGAGAAATGCTTTGTTTTTTCTGCTTGAGTCGTTGTAGCATTAACTCCCGCTGTTGGGGCGAAAGAGCGGCGATGCGTTCGATTAAATCACTCATTAGTTAACTCCTTGTTGGGTAATAATTTGTTTAATTTCTTCTTCTGACATTTGCTCCATCTCTGCTAACATCTGAGCCAGAATTTCACTATCCAATTTTTCGGCTTGTTTTTGTGTAATTGCTACGGCTAAATCGGCGACAGTGGGAGACTCAAATAAGCGCTGCAAAGATAACTCTACTTCAAATGTTTGGCGGACTCTGGAAATTACTTGTGTGGCTAATAAGGAGTGTCCTCCCAATTCAAAAAAGTTATCGTAAATGCCGACTTTTTCTATTTTGAGAACTTCAGCCCAGATAGTAGCTAAAGTTTCTTCTGCTTTGGTGCGAGGTGCTACAAAGTTTCCTGTCAATTCTGGTCGCGTTTCTTCAGGTGCGGGTAGTAATTGCCGGTCTATTTTTCCGTTAGAAGTTAAAGGCAATGTTTTGAGGTTTACAAAAACGGAAGGCACCATGTAATCAGGCAATTTTGCTATTAAAAAGTTGCGAATTTCGCTGTGGGTAGGTGTTTGTTTTTGATGGGGAACTAAATAAGCAACGAGTCGCTTTTGATCAGCATTTTCTTCTTCCCGTACAACAACTACAGCCTCGGCAATGTCTGAATGTTGCCTGATTGCTTGCTCAATTTCTCCTAATTCTATGCGGAATCCACGAATTTTTACTTGGTTGTCAATTCGCCCGATAAATTCAATGTTTCCATCTGGTAAATAGCGCGCTAAATCGCCGGTTTTATACAGTCTTTTTTCAGGTTGGGTGTCAAAAACATTGGGAATAAATTTTTCTGCTGTAGCTTCTGGCCGGTTGAGATATCCGCGCGCTAAATTATCGCCGCTAATGTGCAGTTCACCGGCCACTCCTATCGGCACCGGCTGCAAATTTGAATCTAAGATATAAATTTGAGTGTTTGCAATGGGAAGACCGAGTGGAACTGTGTCAAAATCGCTTTTTATTTTATCGAAATTGATTGCATAAGTTAACACTCCGACTGTGGTTTCTGTTGGCCCGTAGTGGTTGAAAACTAAGCAATTAGTAGACAAATCACGAAGCTTTTTAATCAAATTCCATTTGAGGGGTTCTCCTCCTAAAATTAGCCGCTTTTGAGGCAAAATAAACTGGGCTTGAGGGGAGTTTAAAAGAGCGCTAAGGTGAGAGGGAACTATTTTGAGGATGTCGATAGAATTGCAGCGGAAATATTTAGCTAGTGCCTCTGCATTTGTGGCGCGTTCTTGAGATATTATGTGCAAGCAACCGCCGAAACAAAGTGCAGGAAAAATTGCTGTATTTCCTAAGTCGGCGGCGAAGGTGGAAACGGTGGCATAATTTGCACCGGCTGGCAGGTTTATTCTTTCTTGAATGCTGTACAGATAATTAAGGAGTTGCCGGTGTTCAATGGCGACTGCTTTGGGGGTGCCGGTGGAGCCTGAAGTATAGATAATGTAAGCTAAATTTTCCGCAGAAACACAAGCAGTATATCTGTCAGAAAAAGTTGGAATATCTGAATCTATGCAAACAACATTTGCTTGAGTTTTTGGCAAGCTTTCAACCAGCCGTTTTTGTGTGAGCAACACCTTCGGCTGAGCATCTTCTAGCATCAGCATTTTGCGATCTTTTGGTGTTGTTGGCTCGATGGGTAAATAAGCACCACCGGCCTTGAAAATACCCAGTATTGCCACAATCATTTCTAAAGATCGTTCGAGGCAAATTCCCACAATTATCTCTGGTTCAACTCCCAATTTTTGGAGGTAATGGGCGAGTTTATTGGCACGTTCATTGAGTTGCCGATAGGTGATTTTTTTATTTTCAAAAACAGCGGCAATGCTGTCTGGATTGCGTTCTGCTTGTTCTTCAAAAAGTTGATGAACGCATTTATTTTTAGGGTAATTTTTGTGAGTTTGGTTAAACTCAACGATAATTTGCCGGCGGGCGCTATCACTGAAAATTTCTAAATGACTAATGGCACATTCGATATTTTTCACCGCACTTTCTAATAACGCCTGAAAATGCTCTGACAAACGCTTTATATTTTCTGCGTCAAATAATGCTGAATCATAGTGAAATTCAGCGATTAAAGAGTTACCCCGAAAAAGGCAGGAAAGTTTGATTTTGAATGGCTCTACGCAATAATTTTGCTGAATGAGGGAAAATGAAACGCCAGAGTTGCTATAGTTTTCTGGCTGTTTTTGAAACTCAAAGCAGACGGGGAAAAAGCTACTATTTTTATCATTTTGCAGTATTTCTTCCCAGCTAAAGTATTCTTGCCAGTTCTGCATTTCGTTGATATTCGTATCAACTAGCCGCCACATTTCCGCGAAACTTAACTCATTTTTTAAGTCAAGCTGTAGGGGTAAATATTTATACAGCAGCCCCATCGATAGCTCTAATTCTTGATATTTTCTGCCGTCGATAGCGACACCGATAATTAGGTTTGGCTGTTTGGCAAGCCGTGCCATCAGAATTTGCCAGCAAGTCAGCAATAATATAGAAATATTGCTTTCATGCTTTTGTGTGATTGCTTCTAAGGTGTTAAATAAATCAGCGCTAATTTCTACCCTTTCTAGTTGCGGCTTAAATTCTCCTTTGATATTCTTCTTTTGCCAAGGAAGTGTTAATAAATCCAAAGATTCAATGTTCAGTTTTCGCCAGTATTCTTTACCGATTGTTGATTCTTCTGATTCGAGTAACTCATTTTGCCACTCAGCAATATCTGCATATTGCATTGGCTCATCTAAGAGGTTTTTTTTCTGCCCCTTTGAGTAAAAAAGACTGAGTTCGCGGGTAAAGTTTTGGAGGGTATAACTATCTGCAATTAATGCGGAAAAGTTTGTCAGCAATAGGTGTTTTTCTGGCGCTAAAGTAAGTAAACAAATATGCCAAAGTGTGCCGCGTTCAAAATCAAAAGCAAGCCGGTTTAATTCTTGAAAAAAACCTTCGATTTTAGTTTCTTGTTCTTCTGTAGACAAACTGCTCAAATTTTGTTCGGCAAGCGAAATTTCATCAGCGGAAGTGATGGCTTGCAGAGGTAATGTCATTCCGGGCAAGCAACGAAAGTTTGTGTGTAGAATTTCGTGCCGGTTTACCACCTTTTGCATGGCAGTTTTCAAAAGCTCTTTGTCGAGATTTCCGGTAATAAGAATTGCACCACCAACGCGATAAGAATAGTGGCAATTATTTTGTTGTAACTCCCACAAATGTTTTTGCTGGGGAGATAGTCTAAACCCTTCGATTGTTTCTTTTTGCATATCTAAACTTCCTCTTATGTGCCTAAATTTATTGACAGCTAAATGCTTCTGCCATGCCTACAACAACTCGACGCGAACCCACAAAGGGTGTCCGTCCATGTGCGGCTAACATATTATCTAGGAGTAAAACATCTCCTTCTTCCCAAGGAAAAATTATCGTTTCTTGCTGATAGCAATAGCGAATTTCATTTAAAATAGAATCTTCAATTGGCGAGCCATCGCCGTAATAAGCATTGCGGGGTAAATCTTCTTCTTTAAAAGAGGTTAAAAGCTCTCTCCGAACGGCAGGATCAATACTGGAAATGTGGAAGAGGTGGGCTTGATTAAACCACACCATTTGTTTTGTTTGTGGATGCTGGGCGACGGCTTGACAAATTTGGCGAGTTTTTAACCGATTATTGTTTCCCCATTCTAATTGAATTCCGGTTTTATTGCAATAGCTTTCTACCTCAGTTTTGCTATCAGTATTGAAGACATTTTGCCAGGGCAAATCTACACCTGCTCCATAATTTCGCACATACATAACTTTTTTTTCTGCGAAGCGTTCTTTAATTTTTGGATCGATACATTCAAAAATTTTGCGGCTGTCAGCTATGGGGGTTTCTCCTCCTTTTTCAGCTTTTTTAACGCAGAAAAAAGCAATTTTTAGAGGCCAATTTGTAGAATAGGCCATTTCATTATGAAGGGGGATAAATTGCTCGGCAGGATATTCGGTGGAAGTGTAGATATTTCCGCTTACCTGACTTCGCGGAGTTGAGCGAAAAGAATATTCTAACAACTCGCCTCCAACTGCTTGTATAAACTGCTCAAAACCGGCCACTCCGCCGACTTCAAAGCCTCGAAAAAGTATTCCGCCATGCTTCAATAATTGGGTTGTAATTGACTCTCGATTGTTGGTAGCCCAAGCTGCTAGATTTAATTGATTTTCTGCCGGTTGAATGATTGCCGGTAAACAATTTTGGGACGGGAAATAGGAGGTTTTTACTAATTCCTCTGAAGATAGGCTAACTGCTTTGCGTCTAACTTTGCCTAATTTGGGAGAATTGGGGTTTTTTAGTTCTGTATTAGTCATAATTGTGAGGAGTTTTGCTTTGTTTTTTGATGGAATATGGACTAGTTAATTCCTACTTTATACTTCCATAGCTTTGCGTTTAGTTATTTTTAATTTTTGAATATTTGAGGCTTGAAGTTGTTTTTGTTGATTTTTTTGATGTTGCCTTTCTGCTTCATCAATAATTTCTGCCAAGTTGTTGATTCTAATATTGGGTTGGCCAACAATGTGATGGATAATTGTTTCAAAATTTCGCACCATTCGCTCAATACTCACTGCCTCAAATAAGTCTGTTTTATACTCAAATAAGCATTGAATTCCTTCGGGAATTTCCCAGCAAGTAAGGCTTAAATCGTGTCTTGAGGTACCGGCGTCAAATTCCAAAATACTTAGGGTTAAACCGGCCAAATTCAAAGGTGGCATAGGCGCATTTTGAAGGACAAACCAAACTTGAAACAGCGGGTTATAGCTGAGGTTTCTCTCTGGTTGCAGTTCCTCTACTAGCTTTTCAAATGGTACATCGGGGTTAGCATAAGCTTCTAAAGTTGTCTGGCGTACTCGGTTTAAAAGTTCGCAGAAAGTTGGATTGCCGGCTATGTCAATTTTCAGGACTAAAGTATTAACAAAAAATCCAATTAATCCTTCTAATTCATCTCGGCTGCGGTTAGCAATTGGGGAACCAATAGCAAGGTTATCTTGCTTTGTCTGGCAGTATAACAAAGCTTTAAATACTGCCAATAAAGTCATAAAAAGTGTAACTTCTTGTTGCTGAATTAGGTTTTTTAGGGATTGCGTTAAAGACGCAGAAATAACAAAAGATTGCTGTGCACCTCTAAAATTTTGTGCTGATGATCTCTGCCGGTCTGTTGGAAGCACGCCTAAAAAACCGTTTAATTGTTGTTTCCAATAAGCTAACTGTTTTTCTAATTTCTCTCCCTGCAAATTCTGTCTCTGCCAACTTGAAAAGTCGCCATACTGCACAGGAAGTTCAGCGAGTGGGGAAGATTTGCTAGTAGAAAAAGCTTCGTAAAGCGCCCCCACTTCTTGCACTAATACTCCCATCGACCACCCATCAGAAATAATGTGGTGCATCGTCAGCAGCAACACATATTCTGCATCATTAAGTTGCAAAATAGTAGCCCGCCACAAGGGAGGTTTGGTTAAGTTAAAAGGGCGCTTAGCTTCTTCTAGTGCTAGTTTCTCAACTTCAATTTTTTGCTGTAATTCTAGTAAATTTTGTAAGTTTATCACTGCTAAATTGAATTTTATATCAGGAGAAATAACCTGAGCCGGTTGCCCGTTTACCTCTGCAAAAGCGGTTCGCAAAACTTCGTGACGTCTGACAATTTCATTAAACGTTTGTTGCAATACCGGCAGATTGAGTTGCCCTTTCAAGCGCACAGCCACAGGAAGGTTGTAAGCAGAATTTTGGGGAGACAATTTATCCAAAAACCACAGCCTTTGTTGGGCGAAAGAAAGTGGTGACGAATCTGGCTGCAATCGCCTTTTAATGCGTTTCGTTTCTTCCGTTTGCATGGTATCTTTTCGTAATGCTTTGATGAGGATTGCTCGCTTCTCTGGTGTGAGGTTTTTTAGTCGTTCTGAAACATTATCTGGTTTCATTATTGACCTCCTCCCAGGGTTGTTTGTTTGCGATATTTAAAGAAAGTTTTGCCGCTATTTTTAGCTGGTCATTTAAAACAACGTTGATATCTGTTTCAGTGGTGAGAGGGTTAGCAAGGACGGCTCGCAACGCAACAATGGGAATGGTTTTGCCATAGGAGGTATTTTGCACAGTTGTCCGCGAGACAAAGGTTTGGCCGGCCCGGCGCTGGGCATCTTGAAGGCGTTCATTAAATTGATTGATGACAAAATTATCAGCTTCCGTCAGTTGATTTTGGGCTGCTTTTTGCCTAAATGGTTCGGGAAGATAGCGATATAAAAGAATATTAATTGCCGGTTCAATCAATAACTCAAACTCTGAACTTTTGCGAATCAAATCAGCAAGGTAGTGTGTTTTTTGTATCCCCGCATTTATCAAAAATTCATAGCCTTTATGACCGATGATATTTAACGCGGCTTGCAAAAATAAACTCACCGCCGGTCTTGAGCCTTCCAGAGAGCGTTTGCCTAAATCAATAGAGTCTTTTCGCACTGTGTAGGGCGCGTGTTTTTCAATGGCTTTTGCGAGTTGGGGATTGCGGAATAAAACCATCCCTATTCCCATTGGCAAATACATTTGTTTGTGTCCATCTACGGTGACGGAATCTGCCAACTCAATGCCTGCTAGTTTGTGCCGATTTTGTTCAGAAAAAAGCACCGGCCCCCCCCAAGCAGCATCAACATGAAAATGAGCGTTTGCTTCTTGGGCAATTTCTGCTATTTCAGAAAGCGAATCAATACTGCCAGAATCCGTACTGCCAGCAATTCCTATAATTGCCAATATATGCAAATTACGCGCGCGACACTGTGCCACAGTTTCTTGAAGTGCTACCAAATCCATCCGGTGATTACTATCAGTTGAAACTTTGATTAAACTGCTATCTCCTATGCCTAATAAACCCGCAGCCTTTTCAAAAGAATAGTGCATTAAATTAGAGCCAATAATTACCGCTCCCTTATAGCCATAAAACTCTAAAGCTGCGTGCAAGCCTTCTTTTTCGATGCCTTTAAAGCCATCTTTTGGCCCTAAAGAAGCGTTGCGAGCACACCATAATGCGGAGACATTAGCAAGTGTGCCACCAGTTGTCATAATACCAAGTGTACTCTCACTTTTTTGAATGTGTTGGTTATAAAATTCCTCAGAAAAATCATAAATTAATCTGTGTATCATCGCCAAAGTTTGGCGCTCACAGGGGCTTAATGTTTTGGCAGTTTCCATTTTGACCGAGTTTTGATTCATGGCGGTCAAAAGTTTGCCAATTGGGCGCACAAAATAGGGAAGTGCGCTTGTCATGTGACCAATATATCGGGGCGAAGAAGTGTGAATGGAATGGGCAACAAGTGTTTCAGTTAAATCATCTATATAATTACCAACCTCCGCAGGAAAATCGGGGATTTGGCTTTTTTTAAATTTCTCAAAAATTAATTCTATATCTGCATCTGTACTGGCAGTTTTTGCTCTCAGAAAATCTTGTGCAATTGCAGAAATTTGTCTTTCCATTTCTCGCTCTGCAAAAAGCGATTTTTCACCCGCTTTAAATAGCTCCATCAAGTTTTCTTCAAGCCGGTTTGCTGAAGCTTCTAAGGGCAGTAATTTGTCCTGCAAATCCACCACTTTTATTGTTTCACTCATTACAGTCATTTCCTTTTAAATGGGTATATTCTTGAATTCTTGCGCTTATTTCCCTATATGGCTTTTCTACTCAGCACTTCCCACAGCTTGCACCTCCTCTTTTTCTAACTGATCGAGCAATTCATCTATCTGATCAGAATCAGCGTTTGCTAGAATTTGATCCTCTATCAGTTCAGCCAAATTCTGAAGAGTTGGAACAGCAAAAAAATCGCACAGCGCCAACTCTACCCCAAAGCTTGAGCGCACTCTTGATATCAATTGAGTTGCCATCAAAGAGTGACCACCCAAATCAAAAAAGCTCTCTTGAATTCCCACTTTTTCTACTCCTAAAACAGCTTTCCAAATCTCGGATAGTTCTTTCTCTGTAGGTGTTTGTGGCTCAATTAACGATTTCTCCTCAGACAGGCTATCGTATTTTTTAGGCAAAGCCAAGTAGTCTATTTTTCCATTGGGCGATAGTGGCATTTTTTCTAGTACCACAAAAGCGGAAGGTATCATGTATTCCGGCAAATTTTCTTTGAGAAAATAACGCACTTCGTTAATCAATTCTGACTTTTTCGCCGCCTCCAAAATTGAAAAATTAGGAACAATATAAGCTACTAAACGCTGTTTATTCGGCGTATTTTCTTGCAGCAAAACAACAGCTTGAGAGACGGAAGAATGCTGAGAAAGTGCGGCTTCTATTTCTCCTAATTCAATGCGGAAACCGCGAATTTTTACCTGACGATCAGCACGTCCCAAAAATTCTATATTCCCATCTGGTAGATAACAACCTAAATCACCTGTTTTGTATAAAACTTTTTGATTAAGTTTTTCTGAGGAATTTAATTTTTCCTGCCAAAAGGGGTTAGGAATGAATTTTTCAGCAGTTAATTCGGGCCGGTTTAAATAGCCTTTTGCTAATCCATCACCGCCGACATAAATTTCACCGGCAACCCCTATCGGAACCGGTTGCAAATTGCGATCAAGCAGGTAAATTT